>JACKLL010000001.1 GCA_024235935.1 Rhodoferax sp.
TCCCCGGGCTGGTCGAACTGCACCACGACCATGGCGACCCGGAGCAGGCCTACGATTTCTGGCCGGTGTTCGAGACGCCCGGCAATGCCCACGTGTACTGCTGCGGCCCGCGCGGCCTGATGGACGCGGTGGCCGACATGTCCGGCCACTGGCCGTCCGGATCGATCCACTTCGAGAGCTTTGGCGTCGACGCCAGCGCCTGGAGCAGCAACGAGGCCTTCACCGTGCAACTGCAGCGCTCGGGCACCACCATTCCCGTGGCGGCCGACCAGAGCATCCTGGAGGCCTTGCGCGCCAGTGGCCGGCACGTGACCAGTTCGTGCGAGAGTGGCACCTGCGGCTCCTGCCGCACCGGGCTGCTGGCAGGCGACGTGGAGCACCGCGACATGGTGCTGAGCGATGACGAGAAGCACACGAACATCATGGTCTGCGTCTCCCGTGCACGCGGCGGGGAACTGGTGCTGGACCTGTGAACGCCGAACTGTACAGCCGCTGGCAGCCACGCACCGCAGCATGGCGCGCGAGGTGCGCCTTGTGAGTCGGGCCCACCCGCGCTGCGCGCCCCCGCCAACCCGATCCACCGGAGACGCGTCATGACCCCCTCGCCCTTGCGCATCGGTGTGGCCGGGCTCGGCCGCGCATTCACCTTGATGCTGCCCACGTTCACGCGCGACCAGCGGGTCCGGCTGGTCGCCGCCGCAGATCCGCTGCCAGCCGCCCGACGGCAGTTCGAAAGCGATTTCGGCGCAAGCAGCCACGCCACCGTCGAAGCCCTGTGCGCAGACCCTGCGGTCCAGGTGCTGTACATCGCCACGCCACACCAGTTCCACGCCGACCATGTCGCCCTTGCCGCAGCCCATGGCAAGCATGTGCTGGTGGAGAAACCCATGGCCATCACGCTGGCGCAGTGCACGGCCATGATCGAGGCCACGCGCAGCGCGGGCGTGCATATGCTGGTAGGACACAGCCACAGCTTCAACGCACCGGTCCTGCACACCCGCGCACTCATTGCCAGCGGCCGGTTTGGCGCGGTGCGCATGATGACCGCGATGAATTACACCGACTTCCTGTACCGTCCGCGCCGTCCGGAGGAGCTCGACACGGCGGCCGGTGGTGGCGTGATCCACAGCCAGGCCACGCACCAGATCGACATCCTGCGGCTGTTGGGCGGCGGCAAGGTGCGCAGCGTGTTCGCCCATACCGGCGCCTGGGACCCGGCCCGACCGACCGAGGGCGCCTACCAGGCGCTGCTCGAATTCGAGGATGGCGCCATGGCCAGTGCCACCTACAGCGGCTATGCGCATTACGACAGCGACGCGCAGCTCGGTGACATCGGTGAACTGGGTCGGCACAAGGACCCGGCGGACTACGGCGCCGCGCGCAAACGCCTGGCCGACACGGCCCATGCCATGCAGGAGAGCCGGCTCAAGGCCGAACGCAACTACGGCGGCAGCCTGTACCAGCCGGCGCCTGCGCTCGACGCCCACCACCAGCATTTCGGACCCCTGCTGGTGAGCTGCGACAAGGCCGACCTGCGCCCCACCCCCACGGGCATCGAAATCTGGGAAGACACACAGCGCCGCTTCGAGCCGCTGCCTGCGCCGCGGGTTCCCCGCAGCGAGGTCATCGACGAGCTGATCGACACCATCGTGCGGGGTCGCCCCCCCGTGCACGATGGCGCCTGGGCCCGGGCTACCACCGAGGTCTGCCTGGCCATCCTGGCCTCGGCCCGGGACCGGACGCCACAGCAGATGCATCTGCAAACCGGACTTGGGGGAAACTAGCGGCATGGCCCGCCCGACCCACGACATTCTTCGGCACTGGCGCGAGGCGGTCCCCAACGACCGCATGGCGCATCTGGTACGCGACACCGAACGCGCGTTCCGCCGTGCGCTGCAGATCCGGCTGGCGCCCTACGGCGTGCCCTTCGGCCACTGGAGCTTCCTGCGCATCCTGTGGGAGAACGATGGCCTGACGCAAAAGGAACTGAGCGCGCGCGCCGGCGTCATGGAGCCGACGACCTTCGCCGCCATGAAGGCCATGGAAGCGCTGGGCTATATCCACCGCCAGCAGTTGCCGACCAACAGGAAGAACGTGTACGTTTACCTGACGCCCGAAGGGCGTGCGTTGAAGGACGTGCTGGTTCCGCTGGCCGAGGAAACCAACCGGATCAGCAGCATCGGTATCGCGCAGGCGGACATGGCGTTGGCCCGCAGGGTGCTGCTGGCGATGATCGGCAACCTGGCGCAGGACGAAGCGGGACAGGCCAGCGAGCCCGAACCTCGGCGCAAGGCCCGACGCTGCTGAGTCGCCGGGCCATCGCGACCCGGGACAGGCCGATTCGGGTCCGCTGGGGTTGCGGCCGCTGCAGCTGCCGCTGCGCGAGATGGATCATTCGAGCAGACTGCGCTCCTGCATCCATCCGATGCAGGTCTTGGCAGCCTGCGCCAGCAATTCCGGTTGACCCACGAAATAGTGCGTGGCGCCTTTCAGGCAGACCATGGTCTTGTCCGCACTTGCACTGGCCGCATGGATGCGCCCGGTGTGGGGCTGCGGCACCGCGTCGTCCGCACTGTGTTCGATGGCCAGCATCGGCACCGTGATATGGGCCGCGCTCTTCTCGCCGTGCGCATTCGTATCGTCCGGCGACCATTGCGACAGCCAGGAACGCAGCGTCGAGAATCGCGCCGAACCCACCGGGCCGGTGTTGACCGTTTCGGGATTGCCCATGAAGCAGGTCCCGATGGGCCGGTCGTTCGGATCGATGCCGGCGTCCAGAAAACGCGGCTCGGCCATCGTGCGATGGGTCACGAACCCGCGTTCCATCTCCAGACCACCCTGCTTGCGCAGCCGCTCCAGCACCTCGCGTACCCAGGCCGTGCGCCTGCGGATGCGTGCCAGCTGGGCCGCGCGGTAGCGCAACAGGAACTGCGCCGAATACGGTGGCCTGTTGTCGGGGTGGTAGAGATCGAGCTCCGGGTCGCGCCGGTCCGGATCGTTCTCGTCGAGCACCGACGGATCGATCCAGTCCGACAGCACGACCGCACGCGAGACGTGGGCGGCCTGGAAGATGAAGCCGTCGGCGGGAATCAGTCCCGCCGTCATGATGTTGCACGGGTCACCTGCAGGCGTGTGGGTCACTGTCGGCTTTTCCGCCTGCGACTGGTAGAACAGCGCCAGTGAACCGCCGCCAGACCAGCCCGCCAGGACGATCTTCCGGTAGCCCCAGACCTCGCGCGCATGGCGTACATACGCTCCAAGATCGACGACGACGTTCTCCATGATCAGCGCCGTATCGTTGCGCGCATACCGGCTCGCGGCACACAGTACGTGCACACCCCGCTCGGCCATGGCGCGCGGCATCGGCAGCAGTTGCAGCGTCGACGCCGGATGCATGTAGATCAGCAGGGTCTGTGATTCGCGTCCGCGCGGCAGATAGCGAATGCCCTCAAGGTTGACCACCCCCTGGTTTCCGGCGAAGCCGTACACCTCCTTGAATGTCGACGTCTCTGCATATTTCACATGCACCCATTCGGCCTGCACGTCGAAACGCAGTTCCTGGTTTGTCATGCATCGGCTCCTGGTAGTACTGGCTGCGGAACACGCGGCGCTGTCATGGCGACACGGACAGGCGGCGGCGCTTCTCCTGCGTCCAGTCGGCGCAGGCTGCGTGGGCCTGCGCACGAAAGCCCTGCAGTTCCTCTTCGCTCGACACCGTCAGGGTCAGCTCCAGCCGCACGCCGTTCGGATCGAAGAAGTAGATCGAATGCACGAAGCCATCGTGCGATACCGGACCCAGTACCTCGACACCCGCCTGCTGCAGGCGCAAGCGGGCCTGGTCGACCTCGGCCTGAGAACCCACCCGCAACGCCAGGTGGTTGACCCAGCGCGGTGTATTGGGCGACGGCTCTGCCGCGACACCATCCCCCAGGTCGAAGAAGGCCACGCAACTGCCGTCGGTCATCTCGAAGAACAGATGCACGAACGGACAGGATTCGCCGGTGCTCTGGACCGTGTCGGCCCGAACCACGTGCACCAGCGGCAGACCCAGCAGGTCTTCGTAGAAGTGGCGCGTCTCTTCGGCATCGCGGCATCGGTAGGCGATATGGTGCAGGCCATGGACCGGTACGGGTTCAGCCATGTCAATCTCCTTGCAAAGAAATGGGGGGACGTCGGGCGGGCGCGTGGCTGCGCTACCCGGCAGGAAGGTGGGCAGTGACATGCGCCAGCCAGTGCGTGTCCTCGGACAGCGAGCGCAACTCCGCCAGCGCCTGCGCGCGTGTCTGCGTCCAGCGCTCGACCACGTGCATGTCGGCGCCATCGCCCGCCTGGTACGACAGCTCCAGCCGGATGCCGTTGGGATCGAAGAAATACACCGACCAGGTGTCGGCGCCGACCGGGATCGGACCGGTCAACGCCACACCCGCTGCTTGCAGGCGGCCGCACAAGCTGTGAAAGTGCGCCTCCGTCACCGCGAAGGAACAATGCTGCATGGCGGCCAGCGCATCCCGGTCACCCTTGTCCTTGGCACCCTTGGGCATCTCGAAGAACGCGAGCAGGCTGTCGCCGCCCATGTCGAAAAAGTAGTGCCGCAGGTTCTCGAACGGCGGATTGCCGCGATTGCCTGGCCCGGTACCCAGGCCCGGCGGAACCTTCAGCGCATGCACCAGCGGCATGCCGAGCACACCCGCATAGAAGTCGATCGTCATCTTCATGTCGTCGGTGTTCAGCGCCAGATGGTGCAGGCCACGCGCAAACACCGGCGCCGCGTGGGGCGCCTGGTGTACGGAATCGGCATTGGCTTGGGTCATGCTGCAGGCTCCTTGGCGAGATCGAAATACAGTTGCGACAAATGGGGACGCTGCGCCAGGCGCTCACTCGGCTCGGTCAGTGCGACGCGGCCCTTGACCAGCACATAGGCACGCTGCGTGAACGGCAGCGCAATATCGAGCTTTTGCTCCACCAGCACCATCGTGAGGCCGCTGGCGCGCAAGGCATCGAGTGCGCTGCGGATCTCCTCCACCACCAGAGGTGCCAGTCCCAGGAACGGCTCGTCGAGCAGCAACACCCGCGGTCGCGACATGAGGGCACGGCCGATCGCAACCATCTGTTGCTCGCCACCGGACAGGGTGCCTGTCAGCTGCGTGCGGCGCTCGGCCAGGCGCGGAAACAGTGTGTAGACGAAGTCGAATCGCTCGCGCTCGCCACCGCCAGCGCCGCTGCGCGCTGCCAGCCGTACCGCACCCAGACGCAGGTTGTCACGCACCGACAGCGGTGCAAACATGCGCCGTCCCTCCGGCACCTGAACCATGCCATGACGAACAATCTCGTGGCTGGGCTGATCGATCAGTTCGCGCCCATCCACGCGCACACTGCCGCTGCGCATGGGCAGGACGCCCGACAGTGCCGCCAGCAACGTCGACTTGCCGGCGCCGTTGGGGCCGAGCAAGGCCACGGTCTCACCGCGCTCCACACGCAGGTCGACGCCGTGGATCACCGGGCCATGGCCATATCCACCCGCCAGGTCGGTAATCTCAAGCATCGGCCATGGCTCCCAGATCGCCGAGGTAGGCCTGGACGACCGCATCGTCGGAACGGATCTCTGCCGGCGTGCCCTGCGCAATCTTGCGACCAAAATTGAGCACCGCAATCCGATCCGCCAGCGCCATCAGAAACCGCATGTCGTGCTCGATCAGCAGCACCGCAATACCTTGACCGGCAATCTGCCGGATGATGTCGGACAGCCGCTCGCATTCTGCCGGCGTCAGGCCTGCTGCCGGCTCGTCAAACAGCATCAGCCGCGGCTCGGCTGCCAGCGCCCGTGCGATCTCGAGCAGACGGCCCTGTCCGAACGACAGGGTAGCCACGTCGGCATCGCGCCACGCGCCCAGCCCGACGAACTCCACCAAGGCATCCGCCCGCTGCGTTGCCGCACGCTCGGCGCGCTGCGTGGCCGAGCTGCCGGCCCACACCCGCCACAGAGGACCCTGGATGCGGCGGTGCATGCCGACCATCACGTTCTCGCGTACCGACATGCTGACAAACGGCTTGTTGTGCTGAAAGGTACGCATGATGCCGCGCGCCGCCATGGCATGCGCCGGCAGTCCCGCCAGCACCTCCCCGTCGAATGTCAGCGTGCCGGCGCTCGGCGCCAGTGCACCGGCGATCATGTTGAAGGTCGTGCTCTTGCCCGCGCCATTGGGGCCGATCACCCCGAGGATCTCGCCAACCCGCACGTCCAGGTCCAGATCGGCCACGGCCTGCAGGCCACCGAACTGCTTGCACAGCCCCTTGACGACCAGCAATTCGCCACCCCGCCCTCCTTGGATGCCCTCGCCCACGGCATCGGGATGGCCCGACAGATTCTGCGCAGCTGTCATGGCACCGTCCGCCTTTTCGCCATCCAGCCGTCCCAGATCCCGATCAAACCCTTGGGCTGGAACAACACCACGGCCACCATGAACAGGCCGAACACCAGCGCATGGTGATGACCGATCAGCGGCGACAACACAAACGGCAACAGGTACAGCAGGATGGCACCGACGATTGCGCCCGCATGCCGGCCACTGCCGCCGACGATCACCATGAACAGCAGCAGGAAGGAATTCTCCAGGCCGAAGATCGGCGGATTGACCGTGTTGTCGACAAACGCGTAGACCATGCCGGCCACACCCGCCATCGCACTGGTGATGGTGTAGGCCGCGATCCGCGTCGCCGTGACGTTGATGCCCATGGCCTGGGCCGCCTGCGGGTCGTCCCGCACGGCGCGGCAGGCCCGGCCGAACCAGGACCGGTCGAGCCGCCACAAGCTGGCCTGCGTCCCCAGCAGCAGCAGCACGATGACCACCGTGTACCAGGGGCCGGTGACGCGCATTCCGAAGACGTCGGGCAAACGATAGTTGGCCAGGCCACCGGCCGCACCGGTGACCGCGCCGCCTTCGTTCAGAACCACGATGAACAACTGCGCAAATGCCAGTGTCGCCAAGGCCAGGTAGAAGCCCTCGAGCCGGGTGGCCGGAATCGCCACCACCAGCGCCAGCAGCACACACAGGCCGATACCGGCCAGGATCGCCAGTGGCAGCGGCAGGCCGACCTGGAACAGCAGGATCACCATCGCATAGGCGCCGATGCCGTAGAACGTGAAATGCGAGAACGCCACCTGTCCGGCGATGCCGAACAGGAAGTTGTAGCTCAGCGCCAGCGTCACCCACAGCAGCAACTTGCGGTAGACGTCGGTCTGGTAGGAGCCCAGCATGAATGCCAGCGCCGAAAGCACCAGCGCGGTGAGCGCAAATCCGGCAAAAGTCTTCATGCGCGGGACTCCCGGGCGCGCAGCAGTCCCGTCGGGCGCAGCAACAGGAACAGGATCAGCAGCACCAGCGGCACACCCTGGGCCAGGCCCGGCGGGATCGGCGCGTAGCGCACCGTGAACTGCTCCGCGACTGCCAGGATCAACCCCCCGAGCAACGCCCCTTCGACCCGACCGACACCGCCGATGACCAGCGCGGTGAAGCCCTGGATCGCCAGTGGCAGGCCCATCATGTAGTGCGCAGAGACATTCGGCGACACCAGCAGACCCGCCATGCCAGCCACGGCAGCGCTGGCGGCAAATGCCAGTGCCGTCACCCGGCGCAGGTTGATGCCCATCAGCGCGGCTGCGCGCCGGTCGATGGCCACCGCCTCAAACGAGCGACCAGCCAGCGTGCGCTCAAAGAAGTACCAGGCACTGCCGAACACCAGCGCCGTCACCACGATGATCGTGAAGCTCTGGTAGGAGCCGGCAACCAGTCCCAGTTCGAGCCGGCCGTAGCCGAACATCGGCGGGACCGGTTGTGGGTCCGGCCCCATGCCCAGCGAGACAATCTCGCGAAACACGACCAGCATGCCGAGCAGCGCCAGAATCGGAGCCAGCGCAGGTGCGCCGCGCTCCACCAGCGGTCGCACGGCCATGCGCTCGGTCAACCAGCCCACCAGCACCATGGCCCCGATGACAATGGCCATGCCCACCGGATACGGCAGTTCAAACCGGGACAAGGCCAGGAAGCCGCCGAATGCCGCCAGCATCGACCACTCGCCGACCGCGAAATTGATGACGCCGGTCGGACGGGTGATCAGCAGATAGGACAAGGCTACCAGCGCATAGATGCATCCGCTGGCCATGGCACCGACGATCAGTTCGACAAAGTCTCTCATGCACCGATGCCCGGCAGTTCCCGGTCTTCTCGCGCGCCGTCAGGGGGCCTGGCGCAGCCAGGATGGGGGGCTGTCATTTCACCCCGACGTGCACGACCTTTCCCTGCCGGTCGCCTTCGTACACCCGTACCACCATGCCGTTGGGATCGAAACCGGTGCGCTTGCCGTCGGCGAATCCATAGGCCGTACCGACGCCGCCCATTACGCCGACGTAGCCCGTCGTGGCCTGCATCGCAGCACGAACCTTCTCCTTGTCGGTATCGCCGGCGCGCTTGATCGCATCGGCCACCAGCATCACGCCGTCATAGCCATACCCGTTGAGGTTGTAGGGCTCATTGCCGGAGTCCTTCTTGAAGTTCTCGATGAACTGGCGCGTCTGCGGCTTGGCCGGATCGAAGGCATCGACAAAGGCCAGGCCATCGAGCAGGCCCTTGGCCACCGACCCATAGACGGGAATCGAGAAGTTGTAGTTGCCCAGCAGCGGCATCTTCAGCCCCAGTTGCCGGTAGGAGCGCAGGATCAGCGCGTTCTCGGGCGTCAGCACGCCGGCCAGGAACACCGCGTCCGGATTGGCCGCCCGGACCTTCTGCATCTGCGGATCGGCCGTCGTCGAGCCGCGCGGCACCACCTCTTCGCTGACGATGGCGATCTGCGCCTTCTCCAGCGCCCCCTTGAAGAAGCGGTTGGTCAACTGCCCCAGGTCAGAGTTGTCGGTCAGCAAGGCCACCTTCTTGAAGTTCTTGTTGCGCGCATAGGACAGCAAGGTCGCGATCTGAGTCGAGCCCAGAGGCCCGGTCTGCCAGAAGTTGGGATTGTTGATCTGCGTCGTCAGCGTATCGCCACTGTTGGATGGCGTCATGTGCGGTGTCTTGGTCTCCAGCGTCACCGACTGGGCCTGCTGCGTGGCCGGTGTCAGCGACACCGACAGGATGAACGCAACGCCGGAATCGACCAGCTTGCGCGCGGCCGTGGCAGAGACATCGGGCTTGCCCTGGTCGTCCTCGACCAGCAACTCCACCTGTTTGCCAAGCAGGCCGCCTTTGGCATTGAGTTCCTTGACGGCATAGACAGCACCCGCCGCGACGGGCTCTGCATACCCCTTGGCCGGTCCTACCCGGTCCGTGATCATGCCGATCTTGATCGTGTTCTGACCGAATGCCAGCGGTGCGGCCAGCACCAGGACCGCTGCGCCCAGTGCGCGCTTCGTGAACAGGAATGTGCGATTCATTTGACGTGTCTCCTTCTGGTAGTTAGTGACCCAACCCGCTCTCTCTTTCTCTCCTTCTTTTGCTCTTTTGCTCTTTTGCCAGCTTATGGAGCCAGCATCCGCTCGGTCCAGCTGCCGAATGCCTGCATCTGGTCCGCCACCGCCTTGCGCGCCGCCGCATCCACCAGGCGACCGTCCGCATCGAACTTCGGCTGGCAGAGATTGATGAACACCTCTGGTCGCGGCATCACCAGCGCCTCCAGGCAACCGAGGATCTTGCGCACCTCGTACTGGTGCCTGGCTCCGCCCACCGGTCCCAGCGTGGCCGACATCAGGGCCACCGGCTTATTCTTCAATGGCTGCTCCTGCAATCGGGACAGCCAGTCGATGGCGTTCTTGAGCACACCGGAGATCGAAAAGTTGTATTCCGGGCTGGCGATCAGCAAGGCGTCCGCCGACCGGATATCCTGAGCCAGTTGCTGCACCGCCGACGGCATGCCAGCGCGCTCCAGATCCTGGTCGTAAAGAGGTATCTGCCGATAGTCGGCGATGCGCAGCTGCATCCCCTGGGGCATGAGCTCGCTCGCCGCCAGCAGCGCGCTTCGGTTGTACGACTGACTGCGCAGACTGCCGCAGATGCCGAGAATGTTGCGATGGGTCATGGCGTCAAGTTCCGGGGTCACGATGGATGGTTCATGCCGCGGCGCTTTCCCCGGCATAGGCTGGCGCGACGCGGATCTCGAATTCGCCGACGTCCTGTACGCCAGCCTCGATACGGTCGCCAGGCAGAACCGGGCCCACGCCCTGCGGAGTACCGGTCATGATCACGTCTCCCGGCTGCAAGGTATAGAAGGACGATGCATATTCGATCAAGCGCGCGACGTCGTAGACCAGATGCCGGGTATTCGATTGCTGGCGCGGCTGGCCATTGACGCGCAGCCACAGGTCGAGTTGGTCGGGGTCGGCAATCTCGTCCGCCGTGACCAGCCACGGGCCCAGAACCGCGTAGGTATCGATCGACTTGCGAAACGACTGAAACTCGGTGCCTCTGACCGTCATGTCCAGGGCCACGGCATAAGCCGCCACATGGGCCATGGCATCTTTGCGCCGCACCTGGCGACAGACCGAGCCGATGACCACGCCCAGCTCCACTTCATGGTCGTTGCGCCGATCCGGAAAACGCAGCACGATGTCCTGGCCGCAGCCAATCAGCGCACTGCCGGCCTTGAGGAACAGGCCCCAGTCGCCGATGGAGGTGATCTTGCGACCATGGGCAATGCCGGCATCGGCCTTGGACTCGGCAAGATGGTCCGCATAGTTGATCGGCGCGCCGATGATCTTGCCCGGATTGGCCACCGGCGAATCGAACACGACGGTGCCCACCGCATGGCACTGCGCGCCCTTCATGGCCTGGCGCATCGGCTCTCGCAGTTGCGGCAGAGCCTCGATCAGCAAATCCTTCTGCGGCAAGGGGTAGCGCTGCGGCGGCAGTCGCTCGAGCACGCGGGTAACGTCATATACCAGGCCCGCGTCGACCACGCCGAGCCGGCCTCCGTTGAATCGGCAGATCTTCATGACAGCACCCGGCCGATACGCGCTTGCAATCCGTTCATATCTTCTCCTCGTCAGGGGGGCCGTATTCTTCGCGCAGGTAGCCCATGGACGCCATGAACTCGCGGTCGGTCATCAGAAAGATACGCGCATGGTCGCCAATCGCGGTGTGGCTCACCCAGTTCCAGTGCGGCACGGTGAACACGTCGTTGCGCCGCCAGGTGATGACCTGACCGCCAAGCTCGCTGCGCCCCTCGCCCTCGGCCACCACGCAGACGGCATTGCTGGTCGTGCGGCGGCGTCGCGTCGGTCGCCCGGGCGCGCATTCGAGCAGATAGCAGTCGAGCGTGGGCAATACCGCGCCTTGCGACACTCCGTCCACATAGCGCAAACTGCGGCTGCCGTCGGCCTCTGCTGCGGCGCCATCCAATGCCTGGCAGGCCCTGGCCCATGCGAAGCGGTAGCGGTCGTCGGCCAGGCCACCGGGTGCCGTTCCATCGGGGCCCAGCGTGGCGCCATTCCATGGCGCTGCGGCAGCACGCGTGGGCGGTGGATGGACATGGCCGACCCCGGGCGTCGCAAGCTCGAAGAACATGCTGTCCAGATGGTGCAGCAGCGGCAGATCCAGGCCATCGAACCACACCAGCGGTTCCGAGCCCGCATGCACATGTTCATGCCAGGTCCAGGCGGGCGTCAGCACCAGATCGCCCTGTTCCATGGCGCAGCGCTGCGCATTTACCGTGGTGACCGCGCCACCGCCTGACATGACGAAGCGGATCGCCTGCAGGCTATGACGATGGGCGCGCGCGGTCTCTCCCGGCAACAGGGTCTGCAGGCCCGCGCTCAGGTTGGTCGTCGTGGCAGCGGCGCCACCGAACGCGGGGTGGGTCAGCAACAGCACGCGGCGCTCCGCGTCCTGCATCGCGACTTCACGCGTGGCACGCTCGATCATCGGCTGCATCGCGTGCCAGGGCCAGACCATGGGCGCATCACGTGCCGCCGGCGCGCGTGTGGTGACGCGCTGGTAGCGGTCCCACAGCGGTTGCGCGTGGTGAAGCGCCAGCTCGCCGATCAAATCGGCATATCCGTCATCCACTGACGATGGCTGCATGTTGTCTCCGTGCCGGCGGGATCCTTGCCAGGCTGTCTATTTCTTGATTGCAGTCTAGTGGGATCTCATATAAATTGCTACGAACGCCGTTTATCTGCAGTATCAACATGATGAATATCACAACATCGATGCAGACAGCGCCGGCCAGGCGTCGGGGCGGCCTGTGGAGTTGACACGGCTGGACCTGAATCTGCTCAGGACCTTCGACGCGATTTACCGGCACCACAGTCTGTCGGCCGCCGCCATCGAGCTGGGGCTGACGCAGCCTGCCATCAGTGCCGCGCTCAAACGCCTGCGCACGCATTTCGACAACCCCCTGTTCGTCCGCACCTCGCATGGCATGCGACCGACACCCCATGCCGACACGATGGCGGCTGCGATCGCGCGTGCACTGGACATCCTGGGCGGCGTCGGGCAGGCCCAGGCCTTCTCGCAAGCGAACACCACCATCCACTACAGGATCTACATCAATGATGTCGGCATGCTGGTGGTGATGCCGCAGGTGCTGCGCCACGTCAGTGAAATGGCGCCCCATGCCAAGATCAGCATCATCGACCTGCGACCGGACGAGGTGGTGGAGGCGCTGGACCGCGGGCACGTCGACCTGGCGATCGGCTACTTCCTGGGCATGCCGAACTGGGCCCGCCAGCAGACGCTGCGCAAGACGCGCTATGTCTGCGCCGTGCGCGCCAACCACCCGCAGATCGGCAACAGCCTGTCGCTGGAACAGTTCCTGAGCGCGAAGCACGGCATGTATGCGACCAGCGGATCACCGCACAGCGTGGTCGACGAAACCATGGCGCGGCTCAACCTGAGCCGCGACGTCACCCTGCGGGTGCCCCGCTTCGCGGCACTTCCGTTCCTGATCGCCAGTTCCGATCTCATCGTCACCATTCCCGAGGATCTGGGCCAGACCTTCAGCCGACTGCTCGACATCAAGCTGTTTCCGCCACCGTTCGCGCTGGCATCCTTCGAGATCAAGCAATACTGGCACGAGCGCCACCATGCCGAGCCGGCATTCCAGTGGCTGCGCAGCGTCGTGCACAAGGAGACGCAGGCCATTGCGCGGCAACATGCACGCAGGGGGTCGGCGTGAGCCAGCCTGTGCGGCATGGCGCCGCCGGGCAGGCCGGCGGCTCTCCAGCTACCCTCAGATCAGCGTGACGCCGGTACGCTCCTGAACCTGCTCACGTGTGACATCGGGCGCCAGTTCGACCAGCTTGAGGCCTTCGGGCGTGACGTCCATCACCGCCATGTCGGTGATGATGCGGTTGACGACACCGACGCCGGTCAGCGGCAGGGTGCACTGCGGCAGGATCTTCAGGTCGAAGCCGCCGTCCTTCCTGCGTGCCACGTGCTCCATCAGGATGATCACGCGCTTGACGCCTGCCACCAGGTCCATCGCGCCGCCCATGCCCTTGACCATCTTGCCCGGGATCATCCAGTTGGCCAGGTCGCCCTTCTCGCTGACCTGCATCGCGCCCAGGATGGAGAGGTTGATCTTGCCGCCGCGGATCATCGCGAAGCTGTCGTGGCTGCCGAAGATCGACGATCCGGCCATCGTCGTCACGGTCTGCTTGCCCGCGTTGATCAGGTCGGCGTCGACCTCATCCTCGGTCGGGAACGGGCCGATGCCCAGCATGCCGTTCTCCGACTGCAGCCAGACCTCCATGTCGGCTGGCACGAAGTTGGCCACCAGGGTCGGGATGCCGATACCCAGATTCACATAAAAACCGTCTTGCAATTCCTTGGCCGCGCGTGCCGCCATCTGATCTTGAGTCCAGCCCATTGTTATCTCCTGTTGCTGTCGTTCGGGTCGTTCAGGCAGCTGCCTTCTCGCGGATCGTGCGTTTCTCGATCCGTTTCTCCGGGCTGGCATTGAGCACCAGGCGGTGCACGTAAATGCCTGGCAGATGCACCTGATCCGGCTCGATGGCACCGGTCTCGACGATTTCCTCGACCTCGACGATGGTGATCTTGCCGGCCATGGCCGCTGCCGGGTTGAAGTTGCGCGCGGTGTAGCGGAACTGCAGGTTGCCCGACTTGTCGGCCCGATGCGCCTTCACCAGGGCCACGTCGGGCACCAGCGAACGCTCCATCACATAGGTCTCGCCGTCGAATTCGCGCAGTTCCTTGCCTTCGGCCACCAGCGTGCCGACGCCGGTCTTGGTGAAGAAGGCCGGAATGCCGGCACCACCGGCACGCAGCTTCTCGGCCAGCGTGCCCTGGGGCGTGAACTCGAGTTCGAGTTCCCCGGCCAGGTACTGGCGCTCGAACTCCTTGTTCTCGCCCACGTAGCTGGAGATCATGCGCTTGATCTGGCGCGTCTCGAGCAGCTTGCCCAGGCCGAAGCCGTCGACACCGGCGTTGTTGGAGATGACGGTCAGGTCCTTGACGGCGCTGTCGCGCAGCGCGTCGATCAGGGCCTCGGGAATGCCACACAGGCCGAAGCCGCCGACCGCCATCAGCTGGCCGTCCTTGACGATGCCTTCGAGCGCCTTGGCTGCGGAGGGATAGATCTTGTTCACATGCGTCTCCTGAAGATGAGTCCTGAACGATACTACGTAACGACATACGTAGTATTTCGTATCCGTATTTCGTAACCATTGCCGCCGCCATGTCATCCACCGCGCTCCCTTCCGTGCCACCCAGCGACATCGATTACCGGCTGGCCTTCGAACTGGCGCCGATCGGCCTGGTGTTGTCGCGCCACCGCAGCATCGTCGACTGCAACGCGCGCCTGGCCGAGATGTTCGGCATCGCGCGTGAACTGCTGATCGGCCAGACCTTCCAGGTGCTGTACCCGAGCCAGCAGGAGTACGAGCGCACCGGCGCACGCATCGCGCCTATCCTCAATGCCAGCGGCCACTATGCCGATGACCGCGTCATGAAGCGCGGCAACGGCGAGACTTTCTGGTGCCATGTCACCGGCCGGGCGCTGAACCGCGCCAGTCCGCACGAGGCCGGCATCTGGACCTTCATGGACCTGTCGTCGCGCCGTCCGGTCAAGGCAGAACTTACGGCGCGCGAGCGCGAGGTCGCCGCCAGCCTGATGGACGGCCTGACCAGCAAGCAGATCGGCCGGCTGCTGGCGATCAGCCACCGCACGGTCGAGATTTACCGCGCCCGGTTGATGCGAAAATACGCGGCCTCCACCACTGCCGACCTGGTCCACAAGCTGATGGCCGGTTGAGTCCACTCGCACCATGAACGAATCCTTCGCCCGAGACGAAATCTGCCGTGTCGGCAAAAGCCTGTTCGACCGCGGCTATGTCCATGCCACTGCCGGCAACATCAGCGTGCGGCTGGACGACGGCTTTCTGATCACGCCCACCGATGCCTGCCTGGGCTTTCTCGACCCGGCCCGGCTGGCCCGGCTCGATGCCGACGGCCGCCAGGTCAGCGGCGACAAGGGCAGCAAGACCATTGCGCTGCACACCCGGATCTACCAGAGCACGCAGGGCTTCGCGACGGCCCCGCGCTGCGTCATTCACAGCCACAGCAGCCATTGCGTGGCGCTGACGCTGGCACCGCACGGCAACGAATTGCTGGCACCGGTCACCCCCTACTTCGTCATGAAGGTCGGCCACGTGCCGATCATCCCCTACCACTTTCCCGGCGACCCGCAGGCGGCCGAGCAGGTAGCGCAAACCGTGGCCCGCTACGCCGCCCACGGTATCGAGCTGCGTGCCGTGATGCTGGCACGCCTGGGCCCCAATGTCTGGCACACGACACCGGCCGCCGCCATGGCCACGCTGGAGGAGCTTGAAGAAACGGCGCGTCTGTGTGCCACGGCACCGGCCCCGATCCCGCCGCTGGACGCGCTGCAGATCGACGATCTGCGCCGCGTCTTCGGCGCGCAGTGGCAGGACCTAAGGCTACGCTGAAGAAGTGCCAGCAAAAAGTGGACGCAAGCCATTTGCCGACCGAATTTGCGTAGACATCGTCGAAAGCACGCGATTTTGTAGCCCAGTGGGCCTGTTTTGCGGGCTGTTTAGCCCGCTTACCTGGCTCATGGACGCACCTGTGCCATCAGCCTTTGGCGGGCGAGGTAGATGTTGGCCAACGCCAGTGCAGTAAATGCCCGTGTGGCGTTCTTGGCCAGACCGCGATAGCGTACTTTGCCAAATCCCCACAGCCGCTTGACCACGCCGAACACGTGTTCCACCCGGGCCCGAATGCGCGATTTGTTGCGGTTCTTGGCGCGGGCCACCTCATCGACAACGCCGTTGTACCGCGCGCGTTGATTCGTGAAGTCCTTGGCCTTGGGTGCTTTGCCACGGATCAGTTCTTTCTGACTGGCATAGGCCGAGTCACCATAAACACGGTTCTCGTTGCCGTGCAGCAGATCGGGCAACGGATGCTTGTCATGGACGTTGGCTGCTGTGACCACGGCGCTGTGCGCCAGGCCGCTTTGGCTATCCACGCCGATGTGCATCTTCATGCCGAAATACCATTGCTGACCCTTGCGCGTTTGGTGCATCTCAGGATCGCGCGCTTTGTCCGCATTCTTGGTCGAACTCGGTGCGCCAATGATGGTGGCATCCACTATCGTGCCGGTATTGACTTTGAAACCGCGGGCCTGTAGTTCGGCTCCCACCTTGGCAAACAAAGATTCGCCCAGCTTGTTGTCATTGAGCAGGCGACGAAACTTCAGCATGGTGGTGGCGTCGGGAACCGGCTCGCATCCCAGATCAATACCCACGAAGCGGCGCAGGCTGACACTGTCGTACAGCGCCTCTTCGCACGACAGGTCAGCCAGGTTAAACCAATGCTGTATGAAGTGGATTCGCAGCATGCGCTCCAGCCCAATCGGCGGGCGACCATTGCCCGCCTTGGGGTAATGCGGTTCGATGACTTCACAAAGCGCCGCCCACGGAACAATGGATTCCATCGTCTTCAAGAACTCGTCGCGCCGCGTGGGCTTGCGATAGTTCGCAAACGCCGCTTCTTGATCAGCCGCCATGGCAAGGGTTTGTTGCTTCATCATCTGATAACGCATCAACGTCAGATTCGGTGGACCTTAATCAGCGTAGCCCTAACATAGGGCCTGGCCCGCATTCCCGCAGTGGCCATCGACAAGGAGACCGCATGAGCCGCTACCCCGCGCCCGAACTCAAGGACCTGCCCGAAGACATCCAGGCCCGGATCCTGGAGGTACAGGAGAAATCCGGCTTCATCCCCAACGTGTTCCTGGGACTGGCGCGCCGGCCGGCCGAGTGGCGCGCTTTCTTCGCCTACCACGACGCCTTGATGCTGCGCGAGGAATCCGGCCTGACCAAGGGCGAGCGCGAGATGATCGTCACCACCACCAGCGCCGCCAACAATTGCCTGTACTGCGTGGTGGCGCATGGCGCCATCCTGCGCATCTACGAGAAGAAGCCACTGGTCGCCGACCAGGTCGCGGTCAACTACCGCAAGGCCGACATCTCGCCGCGCCAGCGGGCCATCCTCGACTTCGCGATGAAGGTCTGCCAGCATGCCGACGAACTGCAGGACGCCGACTTCGAGGCCCTGCATGTCTTCGGCCTGAACGACGAGGACATCTGGGACATCGGCGCGATCACCGCCTTTTTCGGCCTGTCCAACCGCATCGCCAACATGAGCGGCATGATGCCCAACGCGGAGTTCTACATGCTGGGACGGGTGCCCCGGCAGAAGTGAACGATGCCCGGTGCGCCGCCCGCGCGCACCGGACTCAGGCCTTGTCGACGCCGACCCAGTTGCCGTGGAAACCTGACGGAATCCGGTGCGGTACCGTCACCACTGCGACCGGCGGCGCCTCGAAATCCGATGCGTCGAGCAGCACCAGGTCGGTGGTCTGCGTGGCCATGTCGATGACAAAGCCCATCAGCCAACCGTCGTCCTCGGCCGCGTCCGCACTGCGGGCAACGAACACGAACTCACCGGGGTACCGATTGACGCCAAAGGCATGGATGGCGCGCGTACCGCGGTGCAGGTCGTGCCGGATGAGGTGGTTCTCGGTGCCGAAGGCCGAACCCCGCTCGGCCAGCGGCACCGCATAGGCATAGCGATAGGGCTTGCCCAGCCGCCGCTCGTCGCAGCGCGGAAACTCCTGTGGATGGTCGTCGATGACGGCGCGCTGCACACTGCGCACCGTCGGTGTGATCGTCCAGCGCTCGAAGCGGCTGCTGTTCGAATCCGGCCCCTGCACACTCTGCGCAAACATGGTGTCATGCACGGCGACGTCGACGACCACCTTGCCATCATCGGTCTCGAACGCATTGCAGGCATGGAACACATAGCAGGGGTCGACGTCACACCACACAATGTCGCTGCCACGCCCCTCGCGCGGCAGCAGGCCGACGCGGGCGCCATGCGCCGGATTCCAGACATAAGGGAAAGGCTGGCCGGCCAGCAAGGTCTTCAGGGAGAAGGTCACCGGCAGATCGAACACCAGCACGTAGTGGCGCGTGAGCATGCAGTCGTGGATGCTCGGTCCGTGGCGCACGGCCACCGGTTCTTCGCGCCGCACCTGTCCCTGCACATCGACCACTACATGGCGGATGGCGTCCAGAACCGGGCTGGAGTAGCAGATCGCGTGCAACTCCCCCGTGTCCGGGTCGCGGTGCGGATGCGCGCTGAACGAACCATGCAGGCTGCCGCCGAAAGGATCATGGGCCACGGTCTGCAGTTCGCCGCCGAGCTGCACCGGAAAGGCCCCCGCTTCGACCAGCGCCCAGACCTTGCCCGCATGGCCCAGTACATTGGTATTGACGGTGTCGCCACGTCCGTTGCGCGGGCCCGGCGCCGGCGCCTCGCCAAGTGCCGCGCTGACCGCGTTGGAGCGGATCCAGCGGTTGCGGTACCACCTCGCCTGCCCGCCCTGCAGGCGCACCCCGTGCACCATCCCGTCGCCGTTGAACCAGTGGTGCGCCGCCGGGTTGGGTGTACCGATCGGGTTGGGGCCGATGCGCAGATAGCGCCCATCGAGCTGTGGCGGGATGGTGCCGCGAACCACGAGCTGCTCCAGCGTCAGCTCCTCGTCCATTGGCGCATGCATGCCGGTCAGGAAATTGTGCGGCTGCGCCGGCACGGGCAGCCGTTTGCGGTTGAACTCGGCAACCTTCAAGAGGCAGCGGGTCACCGCCCGGCGAACACCATTCTCGAAGGCACTGGTCATGACAATCTCCTGGTTGCAACTGCGCGTTCGACAGTCATGCAGTTTAGACAGATGCCGCAAAGGGCGTCGGCGCGGACGTTCAGGCACACTATGGCGATGCTCAGGCATCTCCTGCTCCCCGTCCGACGCCGCCATCACGGCGAAGAAGAAGGTATCGCGGTTCACTGCCTTGCGACGCGCCGCATGCGCCTGCACTGCGAATCTCCATGATGCCGACATTTCTGTCTGCCGAACGCATCCTCTTTGTGCTTCGCCGGTTCCGCGAGCGGCTATGGGTCAAGCCACTGATCATGTGCCTGCTGTCGATCGCTACCGTGTTGTCGGCCAGGATTGCCGACAGTTACGAGTTGGAGAAACTCGTACCGGGCATCTCGATCGATTCGGTGGAATCGCTGCTCGCGGTGATGGCTTCGAGCATGCTGGTCATCGCCACCTTTGCCGTCGGCTCCATGGTTTCCGCCTATGCCTCCGCGAGCAATACCGCCACACCCCGCGCGTTCCGACTGGTGGTCGCCGACGATGTTTCGCAGAACGCCTTGTCGACCTTCATCGGGGCCTTCATCTTCAGCATCGTTGCGCTGACCGCGGTCAAGAACGACTTCTTCGCCGTCGGAGGCAGGTTTTCGATCTTTGTATTGACATTGATGGTGCTGGGCACCGTCGTCTTCACGTTCGTGCGCTGGGTCGACAGCATCGCACGGCTGGGACGCATGGAGACTGCGATTGCCAAGGTCGAATCGGCCACGGCCAACGCGATGCGGGCGCGCAAGCGTGCGCCGCACCTGCACGGCGAGCCCTGCACTGCGCTGGACACGGACGCAGACGCCATCTTCAGCGATACCGTGGGCTACGTGCAGCAGGTCGACGTGGCAGCCTTGCAGGCATGCGCCAAGAAGGCTGGCACCCGGCTCGTCCTGGCCGCATTGCCCGGAACCTTCGTCGCGCCGGGGCAGGCACTGCTGCATGTGCGGCACACCGCTGATGGCGACGGCGACGTGGATCCTGCCGCGCTGCGCAAGGCCTTCGTCATCGGCCATGAACGCCTGTTCGACGATGACCCCCGCTTCGGCCTGATCGTGCTGTCCGAAATCGGCACGCGGGCTTTGTCACCGGGCATCAACGACCCCGGCACCGCCATTGCCACCATCGGTACGCTGGTGCGACTGATGGTGTTGTGGAGCGAGCCACTGGCCGAGGCGGCAGAGAGCGCCGAGCATGCGCACCACGACCGCATCGAGGTACCGCCGCTGTCGGTCGACGACATGTTCGACGATGCATTCACGGCCATAGGCCGGGACGGGGCGGCCATGGTCGATGTCTCCTTGCGCCTGCAAAAGGCCCTGGATGCGCTGGCCCGCCTGCAGGAGCCAGGCATGCATGCTGCTGCCACGCGCCATGCACGCATGGCGCTGGCCCGGTGCGAGCACGCCATGCCGCTGGCACGCGACCTTGCGCAAGTGCGCGAAGCCGCCCGATTCTCGACACCCGCCACTTCTGCCTGAGGCACAAGCGCGGCGCCGCCGCAAGCGTCAGCTGACCTGTGCGCGCAGCCAGTCCGGCAGGGTTTTCGCCTTCTGGCTCGGGAAGTCGACCCAGATCGTCGTCGCACCGCCGGCCGCGCAAATCGTCTGCGGATCCTCGCTGCGTGCCATCGTGGTCCAGGTCTCGAAGGTGGTCCGCGCCGGGTCGCTGGCATACATCTGCACCTGCACGTCACCTGGATATTCCAGTTGCCGATAGAAATTGCAGAACGCGTTGACGATCACGACGCCTTCTCCGGACGGGTCCGGAAGTGCCCGGATCGACTGCAGCCAGTCGATCCGGGCGGTCTCCATGTAGCGGAAGTAGCTGGTGTTGTTCAGGTGACCCATGGCATCCATGTCGCCCCAGCGGATGGGAATCGTGCAGCTGTACACCAGCCGCTTGCGCTCGGGAATCGCAATCCTCACAGAGCGAATCCATCATCGGCCGCAATCACGGCACCATTGACGAAATGGCTTTGCTTGGCACACAGCATCACCAGCACGGCGTCGAGATCGGCCACATTGCCGATGCGTTTGCGCGGCATCATCTTCACCAGCTTCTGGCCCTGCTCGGTGGCCCAGTGGTGGTGGTTGATCTCGGTATCGATATAACCGGGGCATATCGCGTTCACGTTGATGCCGTAGCGGCCCCACTCCAGCGCCATCGCCTTGGTCATCTGTACCACGGCCGCCTTGCTCATGCAATACACGCCGATCTGCGGCAGCACCCGCAGCCCCGCCATCGAGGCGATGTTCACGATGCGTCCGCCGATGTAGGTTCCGGGTGCAGTTCCGGCGGCGCGCGCCAGCATGCGCTTGCCCACTTCCTGGGCCACGAAGAACGCCCCCTTGACGTTGGTGTCGAAGATGAAATCGTATTCGTCCGGACTGACGTCCTGCAACCGGCCCGTGGTACTGACGCCAGAGTTGTTGATCAGAATGTCGATGGACCCGACCTCGGTCTCCGCATGCGCAACCGCCGACTTGATCGAGTCGTGGTCGGTCACGTCGAGCTCCACCACATGCGCGTCGCCACCGGCAGCCTCGATCTCGGCGCGCAGCGCCTTGAGCTTCTCCACCCGGCGGCTGGCCAGCACCACGGCGGCGCCCGCGCCTGCCAGCGTGCGCGCGAACTGCGCGCCCAGGCCTCCTGACGCGCCGGTGACAAAGGCCACACGGCCGGACAAGTCGATGCTGTAAGCCATAGCTTTTCTCCTCTGATAGCGGTCAATCGAAGCATTATGGGCGGTCGGTGTTGCCGGCCGCATAAAATCGCGCTGCATACGCGACACCTTCCCTGAACCATCCGAAAGTCCAGACCATGACAGCTGAAGAAATCATTGCGCAACACGGCCCCCGGGAGGCCATGGAATACGACGTGGTGGTCGTCGGCGGCGGTCCCGCAGGTCTGGCCACGGCGATCCATCTCAAGCAGCTGGCTGCCGCGGCGCAAAAGGAACTGTCGGTCGTGGTGCTGGAGAAGGGCTCGGAGCCTGGTGCGCACATCCTGTCGGGGGCCATCATGGATCCGAAGGCACTGACCGAACTGATCCCCGACTGGAAGGAACGTGGCGCACCGCTGACCCAGCCGGTGACCGACGATGCGATGGTGTTCCTGGGCGAGAAGTCCTCGTTCCGCACCCCGAACTTCCTGCTGCCTGCCTGCCTGCACAACCATGGCAACTACATCGTCAGCCTCGGATCGGTGACCCGCTGGATGGCCGAGCAGGCCGAGGCACTGGGCGTGGAGATCTTCCCCGGTTTTCCGGCGGCGGAAGTGCTGTTCAACGACGACGGTTCGGTCAAGGGGGTCGCCACCGGCAACATGGGCGTGGGCAAGGACGGCAAGCCCGGCGACAGCTTTCAACTCGGCATGGAGCTCCATGCCAGGTACACGGTGTTTGCCGAAGGTGCGCGTGGTCACCTGGGCAAGCAGTTGATTGCCCGCTTCAAGCTCGACGCCGACAGCGACCCGCAGACCTATGGCCTGGGCATCAAGGAATTGTGGGAGATCGACCCGCAGCGCCACCAGCCCGGCTTCGTGCTGCACACGGCCGGCTGGCCGATGGACAACAACACCTATGGCGGCGCCTTCCTCTACCACTTCGACGACAACAAGGTCGCGCTGGGATTCATCACCGGGCTGGACTATGCCAACCCGTATCTGAGCCCGTTCGAGGAGTTCCAGCGCTGGAAGACCCACCCGAACATCCGCTATTACCTCGAAGGCGACGAGGCCAAGGGCATCAAGCCCGGCAAACGCCTGGGATACGGCGCGCGGGCCATCACCGCCGGTGGCCTGCTGAGCCTGCCCAAGACCGTCTTCCCGGGTGGCGCACTGGTGGGATGCGACGCGGGCTACCTGAACGTGAGCCGAATCAAGGGCAGCCATGCGGCCATCAAGACCGGCATGCTGGCGGCGCAGGCCGCGTTCGACGCGATTGGCGAAGGCCGCCAGCATGACGAACTCACCGCCTATCCCGAAGCCTTCGAGAAAAGCTGGCTGCATGCCGAACTGAACAAGGCCCGCAACTTCAAGACCTGGTTCAAGAAGGGTCTGAGCGTCGCCACCGTCATGAACGGCATCGAGCAGTTCGTGTTGCGCGGCAATGTGCCCTGGACGCTGCGCCGCGACAAGCCTGACCACCTCTATCTCAAGCCAGCGTCCGAATGCAAGCCCATCGCCTACCCCAAGCCCGATGGCAAGCTGACATTCGACCGCCTGTCCAGCGTCTTCATCAGCAACACCAACCATGAAGAGCAGCAGCCGGCCCACCTGACCCTCAAGGACGCATCGGTTCCGGTGAACGTCAACTTGCGCACCTTCGCGGGTCCCGAGGCGCGGTACTGCCCGGCCGGCGTGTATGAGTTCGTCAAGAACGAGGACAACACCGACCGGCTGCAGATCAATGCGCAGAACTGCGTGCACTGCAAGACCTGTGACATCAAGGACCCGACCCAGAACATCGTCTGGGTCACGCCGGAGGGCGGCGGCGGACCCAACTACGCCGGCATGTAGACAACCCGGCAAGATCGCTGGCAACGCCCACGGCAACGCGGCAACATCTCATGCGTGCGGTGTCCGCTTTGCGGGATTTGCTGCTGGGTACCGATTCGAGGATGCGGCTGCGGCTGGGCCGATCGCTGGCAGCCGCCGGCGTCGGTGTCATCGGCATGTCGATCCAGTTCGTCGCGGTCCTGATGGGTCTGACCGACGCCACACTGGCCGCGCTGTTCTCGGTCGTGGCCTTCACGTCTCTGTCACTTGTCTATGTGGCGCTGCGCACCGGCTGGAGCCTGCGATTCCAAGACCCGGCCATGACCATGCCCCAGATGGTCCTGGGCATCGTCGCCCTCGCGGCGGTCTACGCGATCAATCCCGCGATCCGGGGCATGGCCATGTTGATCGTCGCCATGTCGCTGGTCTTCGGTGCTTTCATCCTGCCGCCGGCACGTTGCCGCCAGCTGGGATGGCTGGCTGTCGCCGCACTGGGCCTGGTCATGGCGTTCAGCGCCTGGAGCCAGCCCACCGTGTTCGAGCCCCGCATAGAGGCCATGCACTTCATGCTGGCGGCACTGGTGCTTCCGGTCACAGCCTACGTGGCGGGCGAACTGAGTGCCGTAAGGGAGACACAGCAGGCGCAGAAGCGCGAGTTGCGTGCGGCGCTGGACCGGCTGCAGCAACTGGCCACCCATGACGAACTGACCGGCTTGCCCAACCGCCGCCAGATGATGGAGCTGCTGGCCCTCGAGACCCGCAAGGCCACCCGCAACAACACCCATCTGTGTTTCGGACTGGTCGATATCGACCACTTCAAGCAGATCAACGACACCCTGGGCCACCAGGCCGGGGACCAGACCCTGGTGCTGTTCGCCCGGCTGCTCAGCACGGCGCTGCGCGCCGGCGACCTGCTGGCGCGCTGGGGTGGCGAGGAATTCCTGCTGCTGCTGCCGGCCACGTCTCTGGACGAAGCCCAGCGCATCACGGAGCGGCTGCGCATCACCTGCACCGAGAGCCCGGCATGGGAATCGCTGCCAGGGTGCAGGGTCACGTTCTCGGCCGGCCTGGTGCTGCACCGGCCCGGGGATAGCAGCGCACTCACGATCGCGCGTGCCGACGCGGCCCTGTACGCGGCCAAGCATGCCGGCCGCAACCAGGTGGTCGCAGAATCCAGCCTCTGAACGCCGTTGTTCCGGATGCTGCGCGGGTTGGCGCAATCTGCCGATGCTACAAAGTCGCACCAAGGATCTTTTGCGTCCGGTTCAGACCAGCAGCCATTCCGGCGATACAATTTCGGTCGTCAGGAGAGAGCCTTCCCGCGCGAAGGCCGCCGAAGGCGCATGCCGGCTGATCGCAGCCGGCTGAACGCTCAGGCAAAAGGACTGGCAAGCGCCCGCGGATAGCCATATCCACCGGCGTTTCCCCACTGGAGAGAGGTTGCCCTGGCTGGCAATCCACCGAAGGAGCAAGTCGCGGCAGAAACCGATACGGGTCGGTCTGCCGCGGTGAATCTCTCAGGTACCACGGACAGCGGGGCAGCCCATGGCTTGCCATGGATGTCCAATGCTCCTGGAGATGCCTCTTGTCCACCACCGCAGAAACACTGCAACAAACACCTTTGCACGCGCTGCACCTGGAACTCGGTGCCCGCATGGTTCCGTTCGCCGGGTATTCCATGCCGGTCCAGTACCCCAGCGGTGTCATGGCCGAACACCTGCACACCCGCCAAGCGGCCGGCCTGTTCGATGTATCGCACATGGGGCAATTGCGGCTGCGCGGGGCCGACGCCGCCGCCGCACTCGAGTCGCTGATCCCGATGGACGTGGTCGACCTGCCGGTGGGCAAGCAGCGCTACGGCCTGCTGCTCAACGAGGCCGGCGGCATTCTGGACGACCTGATGTTCGTCAACCGCGACCTGGCGGGCGGCGGCGATCTGTTCGTCGTCGTCAACGGTGCCTGCAAGGTCGCCGACCTGGCCCACATCACGCAGCACATCGGCCAGCGCTGCGAGGTCATCTCCTGCCCCGAACTGGCCTTGCTGGCGCTGCAGGGGCCGCAGGCCGTGCGGGTGATGCAGCGGCTTGCGCCGGGCAGCGAACAACTGCACTTCATGACCGGCGCCCGATTCAGCATCCGGCACGGTGTCGGCGGCGCTCCCGAAACGATCGAGATTTTTGCCACCCGCAGCGGCTATACCGGCGAAGACGGATTCGAGATCTCCGTGCACCAGGAGCAGGCAGGCACGCTGGCGCGTTTGTTGCTGGCACAGGCGGAAGTCAAACCGATCGGCCTGGGTGCCCGCAACTCGCTGCGGCTGGAAGCCGGTCTCTGCCTGTACGGAAACGATCTGGACACCACCACCACCCCCGTCGAGGCACAGCTGAACTGGGCCATTCAGAAGGTTCGCCGCCATGCGGGTGTACGTGCCGGTGGCTTTCCGGGCGCCGATATCGTGCTGGCGCAACTCGATGGCGGCAGCAGTGCCCCCGGCCGCAAGCGGGTCGGCCTCAAGGCCCTCGAGCGCATTCCGGTACGGGAGCACACGGTGCTGCAGGACGCCGGCGGACAGACAGTCGGCGAGGTCACCAGCGGTTTGCTGGCACCCAGCCTCGACACACCGGTCGCCATGGCCTATGTGCGCAGCGATCTGGCCGTGCCTGGCACGCGCCTGGACGCGCTGGTGCGCGGCAAGTGCGTGCCGATGGAAGTGGTCACCATGCCCTTCGTACCCAACCGCTACTACCGCGGCTGAGCGCAGCGCCAGTCCCGCATTCGCATTCCATTTCGATTCAAACCCACCCTCGCAAACCCAGGAGAAACCATGGCTATCAAATACACCGAAGACCACGAATGGCTCAATGTCGACGGCGACATCGCGACCGTCGGCATCACCCACCACGCGCAGGACGCCCTCGGTGACGTGGTGTTTGTCGACCTGCCGGAAATCGGCAAGGCGATGGATGCCAAGGAGATCGCCGGCGTGGTCGAATCGGTCAAGGCCGCGGCCGATGTCTACATGCCGGTCAGCGGCGAGATCACCGAGGTTAACGAGGCGCTGCGCGCCGATCCCTCCCTGGCCAACTCCGATCCGCTGGGCGCCGGCTGGTTCTTCAAGGTCAAGCTGTCCGAGCCGGCACAGCTCGATACGCTGATGGACGAGACCGCCTACGGGAGCTTCTCCGCCAACGCCTGATTGCGCCACCCCGCCTCCTGCCGCCCGGTGCGGCGGGCGCTGCGATGCCGGACCGCGCACCGGCGCGCCCCGAAACCCCACCCACTGAGACCGACATGTCGATGCCCTCCGCCCCTTCGCTGGCCGCCCTGGAGAACCAGCACGAATTCATCAGCCGCCACATCGGCATCAGCGCCTGTGACGAGACCCTCATGCTGAGCACGGTTGGTGCCGCATCGCGACGCGCCCTCATCGACGGCATCGTGCCGCGCGCGATCGCACGCAGCCGTCCGATGGCGATTCCAGCCGCCATCACCGAAGCCGCGGCACTGGCCGAGATCCGCACCATCGCCGACAAGAACCGGCTGTTCCGCAATTTCATCGGCCAGGGTTACTACGGAACCCATACCCCCGGCGTGATCCTGCGCAATGTGCTGGAGAACCCGGCCTGGTACACCGCATATACCCCCTACCAGGCGGAAATCTCCCAGGGTCGCCTCGAGGCACTGATCAATTTCCAGACCATGGTCTGCGACCTGACCGGCATGGCGATTGCCAATGCCTCGATGCTGGACGAGGCCACGGCCGCGGCCGAGGCCATGACGCTGGCGCGGCGCAGCGTGAAGAGCAAGAGCCAGGCATTCATCGTCGCCGCCGACTGCCATCCCCAGACCATCGAGGTGATCCAGACCCGTGCCGCACCGCTGGGCATCGAAGTCCGGGTGGGTGATCTGGCCGCGCTGATGGCCGGCGGTGACTATTTCGGCGTGCTGGCCCAGTACCCGGCCAGCACCGGCACCGTGCACGACCTGCGCCCGCTCGCCGAGCAGGCGCACGGACATGCGGCCGCCTTCTGCGTTGCCGCCGACCTGCTGGCGCTGACCTTGCTCGCGCCACCCGGCGAATGGAATGCGGACATCGTGGTTGGAACCACCCAGCGATTCGGCATGCCCTTGTGCAACGGCGGTCCGCATGCCGCCTATCTGGCCTGCCGGGACGAATACAAGCGCTCGATGCCCGGCCGGCTGGCCGGCGTCAGCGTCGACGTGCACGGCAACCCGGCCTACCGGCTGGCGCTGCAGACGCGGGAGCAGCATATCCGGCGCGAGAAGGCCACATCCAACATCTGCACGGCGCAGGTGCTGCCGGCCGTCGTGGCCAGCATGTATGCCGTCTACCATGGCCCGCAAGGCCTGACCCGTATCGCGCGGCGCGTGGCCACCTACACCGCCATCCTGGCGCGTGGGCTGCAGGGCATGGGCTACCAGCTGGCCAACACCAGCGCTTTCGATACCCTGACCGTGCAGACCGGCGCCGCAACCGCCACGGTGCTGGCGCGCGCCGCACAGGACCAGGTCAACCTGCGACCGGTGCAGGACAACTGCGTCGGCCTGTCGCTCGACGAGACCACGACCCGCGCCGACCTCGCCCGCCTGTGGGCCTTGTTTGCCCGGGACGGAAAGCCCTTGCCGGAGATCGCTGCATTCGAAGCGGGCCTGGATCCGCTGCTGCCCGCTGCGCTGCTGCGCACCAGTGCCTTCCTGACCCATCCGGTCTTCAACAGCCACCACAGCGAGACGGGCATGCTGCGCTACATCCGGCGCCTGTCCGACAAGGACCTGGCACTGGACCGCAGCATGATCCCGCTGGGCAGCTGCACGATGAAACTGAACGCCACCAGCGAGATGATTCCCATCACCTGGCCGCAGTTCGCAGACGTCCACCCGTTCGCGCCGGCCGACCAGCGCCTGGGCTATGCCGAACTCGACCAGCAATTGCGTGACTGGCTGTGCCAGGCCACCGGATACGCCGGTATCAGCCTGCAGCCCAATGCCGGCAGCCAGGGCGAATATGCCGGCCTGCTTGCCATCCGCGCCTTCCATGCGGCGCGCGGCGAAGCCAACCGCGACATCTGCCTGATTCCGTCCAGCGCCCATGGCACGAACCCGGCCAGCGCCCAGATGGCCGGCCTGCGCGTGGTGGTCACCGCCTGCGACGACAACGGCAACGTCGACATGGACGACCTCAAGGCCCAGTGCGAGAAGCACAGCGCCAACCTGGCGGCCGTCATGATCACCTACCCCAGCACGCATGGGGTGTTCGAGACCCAGGTCAAGGAACTGTGTGCACTGGTCCACCAGCACGGCGGCCGGGTCTATGTCGACGGCGCCAACATGAACGCGCTGGTCGGCGTCGCGGCACCGGGCGAGTTCGGCGGCGATGTCAGCCACCTGAACCTGCACAAGACCTTCTGCATCCCGCACGGCGGCGGCGGGCCGGGTGTGGGGCCGGTCTGCGTGGTGGCCGACCTGGTTCCCTATCTTCCGGGCCATGTGACCGGCGGCCTGCCCTCGAACGGTGTCGGCGCGGTCTCCGCGGCGCCCCTGGGCAATGCGGCCGTGCTGCCGATCAGCTGGATGTACTGCCGCATGATGGGGCCGGACGGTCTGCAGAACGCGACCGAGGTCGCCATCCTGAGCGCCAACTACATCAGCGCGCGGTTGCGCGACCACTATCCCACGCTGTATGCCAGCGCCAACGGCCATGTGGCGCACGAGTGCATTCTGGACCTGCGCCCGCTCAAGGAGAGCAGCGGCGGCGTCGCCGGCGTCAGTGCCGAGGATGTCGCCAAGCGCTTGATGGACTACGGCTTTCATGCGCCCACGCTGAGTTTCCCGGTACCCGGTACGCTGATGGTCGAGCCGACCGAAAGCGAGACGCTGGACGAACTCGACCGCTTCGTCGACGCGATGATCGCGATCCGTGAAGAGATCCGCAAGATCGAACGCGGCGAATGGCCCCAGGACAACAACCCGCTCAAGCATGCGCCACACACCGCTGCGGCGGTGACGACGTCGCAGTGGGACCGTCCGTATACCCGCGAGGTCGGGGCCTTTCCGCTGGCGACTTTGAGGCAGTCCAAATACTGGCCTCCGATCGGACGCATCGACAACGTCTACGGCGACCGCAACCTGTTCTGCAGCTGTGTGCCGGTGGCGGATTACGCCTGATCGCGGCGCGCGGCAAACGCCGACGCGCGCCGCGTGTGCACGGTCTGCGCCTGTCGGCTGCAGACCGTAACCACTGGTCTAATCCCCTTTTCGCGATGGATGGCCGGCGGCCCTGTCATACTGCCCGCTTCGTCCGTCCCCATCCCACGTCCCCATGCTCTACGCCATCCTCAAGACCCTGCATCTGTTGTCGATCATCCTGTGGATCGGCGGCATGGCCTTCGTGCTGTTCTTCCTGCGTCCGGCCCTGGGTACGCTGCAACCGCCGGCGCGTGTCACGCTGATGCGCGACGTGCTGCGCCGCTTCTTCGGTGCGGTGTCGGCCGCGATCATCATCGTGCTGGTCAGCGGCCTGTGGATGATGGGCCAGTTCGCCAGCGGCGGTGCGGCCGCCAGTGGCGTGCACATGCCGATGAGCTGGATGGTGATGGCCACGCTGGGCCTGCTGATGATGGCCATCTTCGGCCATATCCGCTTCGTGCTCTACAAGCGCCTGCAGCGTGCCGTGGAAGGCAGCGACTGGCCGGCCGGCGGTGCGGCGCTGAGCGCGATCCGGGTCTGGGTGCTGGCCAACCTGTTCATCGGCCTGGTGATCATCGTCGTGCTGATGCTGGTGTAGCCCCCGCTAGGTGGCCAGCGCGTAGGGGCCGCCCCGCGCCAGCGCTCGCTGGTAGGCCGGCCGCGCCTGAAAGCGCTTGACCCATGCGTCGATGTTTGGATATTGCGCGCGCAGGCCGCGCGCCGCCTCGCCGACAAAACTCATCTGGATATCGGCGCCGCTGATGTCCCGGCCCACCAGCCAGTCACGCCCCTGCAGCGACTGCTCCACGAAGCCCAGGTGATTGGCAATCTCGCTGTCGATGCGTGGCGCCAGCGGAGCGCCGGCCTCACCCAGGCGACCGACATACAGCTTGAGCATCAGCGGCAACATGGCCGATCCTTCGGCATAGTGCAGCCACTGCTGATAGGCTTCGTACTCGGGCCATCCCACCGATGGCTGCAGGCGGCCATCGCCATGATGGCGGATCAGGTAATCGATGATGGCACCCGATTCGAACACCGTCTGCCCGTCATCGACGATCACCGGGGCCTTGCCCAGCGGGTGGACGGCCTTGAGCGCCGGAGGGGCCAGACGGGTGTTCGGATCCCGCTGGTACGGCTGGATCCTGTAGCTGAGATTCAACTCCTCGAGCAGCCACAGCACGCGCTGTGAACGGGAGTCATTGAGGTGGTGAACGACGATCATGCTGCATCCCTGTCAGTCGTTGGCGCCAGCCCTCGGTACTGGCAGACACATGCGCGAACCACGCACTTCGAAACTCGGCACAGTATAGGCCGCTGGCATGCGCGTGTTAACCCATGGCCGCAGCACACCTTGCGCAGGGGTTGACACACACCGGCGCTCAGCGCGCGGCCACCTGCGCGGCCTGTGCCTTCATGGTCTTGGCTGCGGCGGTATAGCCGCCATCGCCACCATCGACAAAATGCACGTGCAGGCCCCCCGCGGCAGCCGTCACGAGGCAGGTCATCAAGGCGGTTTCGGACACGTTCATCCCATAACGCAATTCCCCCGCCGCAGATCGCTGGTCCAGATAGGCCTTGATCGCGGCAATGCAGTCCTGGGGACAGTCGATGACGAAGCTCACCGTGTCATCGTGCTTGCAGAAGTCGGTATTGCTGCTGATCTCGGCGATGTAGCGTTCGGGGTCGAAGCCCCCCACCGGCCGGCCCACCAGGAAAATCAGCCGCGCCAGCAACGTGTTGGCCAGCACCTTGAGCACGGCAATCCACAGCGCCCCGCCGCGCCGGCTCGCCTGGGCCTCCAGCCAGAATCCCTTGGGTGGCCAGCCGGTGCGCAAGGTATCCGGCCGCACCGGCGCAGCGGCGCCCCCCTGGCGTGCCAGCGCCATCACCCGCGCATGAATCGCGCCCGGATCGGCAGCCCCCTGCAGGATCAGCGTCAGCATGCGCCCGCGGCCCGACTGCAGCGGATTCCAGCGACAGGAAAGCCCGTCGAGGTCGACCGCTTCGCCGTCGTCCAGCGTCTCTGGAACCGCCACCTGCGCAATCAGCGCCGCATCGCCGCGCCCACGGGCCGCGGCCTCCAGCATCGCAACACCGCCGCCCTGGAAGACGCCGAAGTGGTTGCCCGGCGTCGGCTCGAAGCGCCCCACGACCACGTCGCTGCCGAATTCCCGCAACAGACGCACCGGGCAGACTCCGACCCGCAGCTGCATGCCGAATTCGCGCAGCGCAAATCCGCGCACCCGCGCCAGGGCCTGGCGTGCGGCGGCGGCAGACTGCGGCGGCACCATCACCACCGAGCCGTCACCGCCGAACAGGAATGGCAACTGCGTGGGCGCACACAGGTTCTTGAGCGCGGCAATCGCCATCGCTGCGACAAAGTTGACCGTCTTGTGCCGCCCTTCGGCCACGGCCTTGGTCGAGCCCACGATATCGGTGACCACCAGCTCCCAGTCATCCGGGGCCGGGCGGTACCGCGCCGTATCAAACGTATCGCTTGCACCGGCCAATCGCGGCAGTTCGGCAAAGAAGTTTTCGCCAGAGGCCTGGGGTGGTTCCGTGCGGATCGCGTCCATGGCCCCACTGTAACGGCAAGAGGCGGTTCACACGACGGGGGCGCGCATGCACAGGCCCTAGCTGTCCAGTGGCTTGGCGCGACCGGCCTTGGTCTCCGAGCGCCGCGCCTTGGTGTCGAGTCGGCGCTGGCGGGAAGCGCGGGTCGGCCGTGTCGGCCGGCGCACTGCCGGCGCCTCGGCGACGCTGTCGACCAGCGCATGCAGGCGGGCGAAGGCATCGAGCCGGTTCATGTCCTGGGTGCGGTGGGACTGTGCCTTGATGATCAGCACCCCTTCCTGCGTGATGCGCTTGTCGCGCAGTGCCAGCAGGCGTTGCTTGACATCGTCCGGCAGGCTGCAGGCCGGAATGTCGAAGCGCAGATGGATCGCGCTCGACACCTTGTTGACATTCTGCCCTCCGGCGCCCTGCGCGCGAACGGCCGTGATGTCGACTTCCGACTCTTGAACCAGAAGGGGTGTTGGTGCGGGTTTCATCTGACTGGAACTGTACACAGGCGCAGCATGGTTTGCCTGGCAAGAGGGGGAGCTCCGTGCCATTGCGCCCGCGCGATGCTAAGCTTCTGTCCCTGCCTGCACCACCGTCCAAGGCCCAAGGAGTCCGATGAAAACCCTCGATCGCAACGCCCGGGGCGTCTACCTGATCACTGTCACCCCGTTTGCCGATGACGGTGCACTCGACCTGTCCAGCACCGACCGCATGGTCGACTTCTACCTGGAGCGCGGCGCCACCGGGCTGACGATTCTGGGCATCATGGGCGAAGCCACCAAGCTGACGGCCGAGGAGTCGCGCATCTTCGTGCGCCAGGTCCTGGCCCGGGTGGCAGGTCGGGTGCCCGTCATCGTCGGCGCGTCGGCAGCCGGCTTCGCGCCGATGCGCGAACTCACCGCCAGCGTCATGGATCTGGGCGCTTCGGGCGTCATGGTTGCTCCGGCGCCGACACTGCGCACCGACGAACAGATCCTCGCCTACTTCGACATGGTCAGCGACACGCTGGGCCCCCAGGTGCCCTGGGTTCTGCAGGACCACCCGGTATCGACCGGCGTGCAGATGGCGGCCAGCGTCGTGACCCGGATCCTGAAGAATGCGCCCCATTGCGTCATGCTCAAGCACGAAGATTGCCCGGGCCTGGCCAAGCTCTCGGCGATTCGGGCTGCCGATGCCAATGGCGACATTCCCAGGGTGTCCATCCTGGCGGGCAACGGCGGCGGCCTGTTCCTGCCGGAAGAACTGGGCCGGGGCGCCGATGGCGCGATGACCGGGTTCGCCTACCCGGAGATGATGGTCGGGGTCTGCCAGGCCCATGCGTCTGGCGACGTGCAGCGCTGCCACGACATTTTCGATGCCTACCTGCCACTGGCCCGCTATGAGCAGCAGCCCGGCATCGGGCTGGCCGTGCGCAAGCACCTGATGGTCGCGCGCGGCGCCATCGCGTCTGCCATGGTTCGCCGCCCCGGGCCGAGGCTGTCGGCATCGGACGTCAGCGACATCCAGCGGCTGGTGCAGCGGCAGGACAAACGGCTGCAGGAGCTGGGCGCCGCCGCGTGACGGCACGGCCCGCTGGTGCACCAGATCGGAGCATCATCAGCCTGCCACCCGGCCCATGCCCCGGTGCGGCGGCCGGCAATCGGCTCCCGCCTGGATGCGGCCTGCGCAATAATCCAGTATTTGCGCCGCCGCCTTGCAGCGACGACCCATACCCCCCTTCGGCCCATGCCGCCATTCGCGTTCTGTCGTAGCCGCGCATCGCCCCGTCAACCCGTTGCGGGGCTGCTGGTCGGCTCTCTGCTGGCCCTTGTATTGGCATGTTTCTGCGGTCTTGCCATCAGCGCCGGCGCCCAGACCTCGCCGGCGCCCGTCGTGCTGGACGACCGCGTGCCCTCGGTCGATGTCTGGCCCCAGGTCCAGATATGGGCTGACGCCGACAAGGATGCCGGCATCGAGCGGATCCTGCGCGATCCCCCGGTATTCGAGACTCCCGCCACGGCAGCGCGCACACTCGGGCTGCGGGACGACGCGGTCTGGCTGCGGATCCCGTTCTCGGTGTCGAACAACAGCAGCGGATTGTGGGTGTTGGACATCAACTACCCCGTCATCAATCGCATCGATGTTTTCGTGGTCTCCGGCGGGCAGGTGGTCAGCCGGGATCTGATCGGCAATCTGGTGCCCCCCAGCGAGCGCAAGGTCCGCGCGCGCACCTTGTCACTCGGGCTGACGCTGACGCCGTCCACCGACTACGTGATGTACCTGCGGGTGCAGAACACCGGCGCGATGATCCTGCCCATCACCTTGTCCAAGGCTCCGGAATTCCTGCAGAAGGCACTCGCCGAACAGATGCTGCAAGGTGTGCTGCTCGGACTGGGCCTGTGCCTGCTGGTGTACAGCCTGGGCCAATGGATGATGCTGGGTGAGCCGCTGTTCCTGAAGTACGCGATCCTGATCAGCGGCAGCATCCTGTTCTGTCTGCTGCAGTTCGGTGTCGGTCGTCAGTTTCTGTGGCCTGGCAATGCCTGGATCGAACTGCACATGGGCGGCCTGTCGGCGCTGATCGCCGCCACCGGCTCATTCCTGTTCATCGAACAGGTGCTGGCAGGCCCGGACATGGGCCCGCGCCTGTCGCGCCTGATGAAGATCGGCGCCGGGCTGACCACTTTCAGCGCCTTGATCTACGCACTGGACCTGATCACCGTGGCGAAGGTCACGTTGATCGTCAGCACACTGGGCCTGGCGCCGTCCCTGCTGGGCCTGCCGGGCGCACTCAAGCGTGCGCGCCGCGGCGATCCGGTCGGACACTCCTTTTTGCTGGCCTGGGTGGTCTACGGCCTGACCACCTGGATTCTGATCGAGGTCATCAAGGGCCAGATGGCCGCCAGCTTCTGGACCCTGCATTCCTTCCAGTTCGGCGCGACCCTGGACATGCTGATCTTCATGCGCGTACTGGGCCTGCAGACCCGTGCATACAAGGTGGCAGCGCAGGCGGCCACGCGCGAGCGCGACAACCTGCATTCGATGGCACATACCGACCCCCTGACCGGCTTGCCGAATCGCCGTATCCTGGATTTCGCGGTGGCCGCGGCGATCGCAGCGCGCCGACCGGACGAACTGGTGGCCGTGTACATGCTCGATCTGGACGGCTTCAAACAGGTCAATGACCAGTTCGGCCATGACACCGGCGACGCCTTGCTGATCGAGGTGGCGCACCGCCTGCAGGCCAGTCTGCGCAGTTCCGACGTCGTGTCGCGCCTGGGAGGCGACGAGTTCCTGGTGCTCTCTAGCGGACTCAAGAGCGAGGCCCAGGTTCGCGAACTGGGCGAGAAGATGGTCAAGGTGATCGAGGAGCCGATTCAGACCGCAGGTCACACCTGCCATATCGGCTTGACCGTGGGCTACGGCATGGCACCGATCGATGGCATGGACACCCATACGCTGCTCAAGAAGGCCGACGCTGCCATGTACGCCGGCAAGCAGGCGGGCAAGGGGCGCGTGGGCATCCTCGACACGAATATGGCGATACCGGTGGTCCGCAGCACCGGATGAAGTCCAGCGCTTCGGGCAGGCTGGCAGGTCAGCCTGCGTAGCCGAACATCATCGGCAGCCAGAGCACGATGGACGGGAAGAAGATCAGCAGTGCCAGTGCAATCAGCAGGGCCACCAGGAACGGGCCGATCTCGCGGATCATCTCGATCAGCGGGATTCCGGTCGTGGCGTTGATGACGAACAGCAAAATGCCATAGGGCGGCGTGATCAGGCCGATCATGCAGTTCACGACCACCACGACGCCGAAGTGAACCAGGTCGATGCCCAGTGCCCGCGCGGCCACGACGAACAGCGGAACGATGACCAGGATGATGGTGCTCGCATCCAGGATGCAGCCCAGCAGCAGCAGCAGTACGTTGACGCCAAGCATGAAGGCCAGCGGCGAGATCTGCATGCCGAGCATGGCGTCGGCCAGCAGCTTGGGAATGTTCTCCGAGGCGACGATGTAGTTCAGGATCAGCGCACCACCGATGACCAGCCCCACCGACGCCGAGGACTTGACACTGTCCAGCATGACCGTGCGCAGCGTCTTGAGCGAGAGTGCGCGGTAGAACACGCCCGCCAGCACCAGCGCATAGGCGGCGGCGACCGCGGCCGCTTCGGTCGGCGTCGTGGCCCCGCCATAGATGCCGTATAGCAGGATCACCGGCATCAGCAAGGCCGGAAATGCGCGCGCCGTAAGTGCCGGGATCTCGCGCAGGGGAACGACCTTGTCGGCACCGAAACCCCGCTTGTGCGAGATATAGCTGTTCATTGCCATCAGCACCGCACCCATCAGCAGGCCCGGCAGGATGCCGCCCAGGAACAGGTAGCCGATCGACGAATCAGAGACCAGCGCGTACAACACCATTGGAATCGACGGCGGAATGATGGGGCCGATGGTGGCCGATGCGGCCGTGATCGCCGCCGCATAGCCGCGGCTATAGCGGCCGTCCTTGGTCATCATCTCGATGATGACCTTGCCGATGCCGGCAGCGTCGGCCACCGCAGAGCCCGACATGCCGGAAAAGATCAGGCTCGCCACCACGTTGACGTGGCCGAGCCCGCCCTTGAAGCGCCCCACCAGCGCGACGCAGAACGTCAGCAGCCGGTCACTGATGGCGCCCGCGTTCATGATGTTGGCCGCCACGATGAACAAGGGAACGGCCAGCAGCACGAAGCTGTCGTACAGGCCATAGACGATCTGCTCGGCCGCAATGCCCATGTCCTGCCCCTTGACGAGCAGATAGACCAGTGCACCGACGATGATGGAGTGCGCAATCGGTGTGCCGATGGCCGCCAGCGCAAACAGCACCAGCAGACAGAGTGTGAACGCGAGACTCATACCTGGCCTTGACCCGCCTGCGCGGCCTCATCCTGGTTATGGAAGATCCGCCACATGCGCAGACCGTAGACACCGACGGTACCGGCCACGAACAGCAGGTAGATGCTGAACACATAGGCCAGCGGAATGCGCAGCGTCGCGCTCTTCTTGATGGTCAGAAAGCTGATCCAGTCCCAGGTGGCAGGCAGCGACACCAGCATGGCCACGACAATCGCCAGTGACGAGATGATGCCGAACACCTTGCGCGTCGCCGGCGACACATGGTTGTACAACATGTCGAAGGTGATGTGGTCACGATGGCGCAGGCACAGTGCCGAACCCCAGAACACCGTCCACAACCAGGTCGTCAGGCTCAGTTCGAGCGACCAGGGCAAGGGATAGTTGACGACGTAACGCGCGGTGATCTGCAGCACGAAGGCCAAAAACATGGCGGTGAGCAAGCCCACCGCCACGTCGTCGGCCCTCGCCTGCCACCAGTCGAGTCTGGTTCGCATGGCAAGGCCTTCGGGTCAGAAAAGCGGGTCAGAGCGCGTTGATCTTCTCGATCAGACCCTTGGGCCAGGATTTGGACAGATCGGACTCCAGATACATCTTCTGCACGTGGCTGCGGAAGGCATTGACATCCGGCTCGTAAACCTTGAGGCCCTTGTCCTTGAAGAACTGCACCAGTTCCTCCTCGAGCTTGAGCTGCTTCTGGCGGCCGAATTCGGCGGCGTCATCGGCAGCCTTCTGCAGCTTGGCCTGGTTGGCGGGCGACAGCTTGTCGAACACCTTCTTGCTGACGGTCAGGTAGTTGAGGTCGACCAGGTGGCTGGTCAGCACGATCTGCTTGGTCACCTCGTAGAACTTGGCGTCCTTGTCGGTCGGCAGCGGATTGTCCTGTCCGTCGATGGCACCGGTCTGCAGCCCGGTATAGACCTCGGTGAAAGCCATCGGCGTCGGGTTGGCCCCCAGCGCGCGGCCCAGGAACATCCATGACTCGGAGCCCGGCATGCGCAGCTTGACGCCGGCCAGGTCGGCCGGGGTCTTGATTGGTTTGTCGTTGCGCAGATTGAGCTGGCGACGTCCGAGGTACATCACGGTGAGCAGCTTCACGCCCATCTTGTCCTCGACCATTTTCTTGAATGGCTTGAACAGATCAGACTCGAACACACGCTTCTGGTGAGCGGCATCGCGGTGCAGGTAGCCGGCCGAGAAAATCGAGAACTCGGGGAAGAACTCGGCCAGTTCCTGGGCCGAGGCAATCGACATTTCGAGGTTGCCGCGCGAAATCGCCTCGATCTCGGTGCCCTGCTTGAACAGCTCGGCATTCCAGTGCGGCTCGAAGGTCGCGAAGTCCGCCACCGCGGGGCCGAACACGGTGGTCAGGGCCACGGCGCGCTGGTCGGTCGCCGACGATGGCGAGGACAGGCGCAGCTTGGGCTTGTCCTGGGAAAACGCAGATCCGGCGAAGGCCGCCAGAGACGCTGCGGACGCGGCGGCCATGACGCGGCGACGGCTGAGGGTGAATTCCATGTGGTTGTCTCCTAGGTTGAAATCCGGCAGATCCGAACGGGTTTTTCGGTCCGACATGTTAGCACGTAGTCAATGCGCAATCCATTTTGTACCGAACGGTTAATTGTCGTGCAGCTACGAGGGCACGCCATCAGGGAATTCCCTAGCTATCATTGGCAACAGAGCAGGAATCAAAATGGACCAAATGGTACAAAACACATCAACCTCGGCGCAGAAAGCGCCGCTGCGCCCGCCGCTGGCGATTTCTGCCCGTGCGCCCGAACCCAGGACCAACGATCCCGAGCGCACGCGTGAGGCCATCCTGCAGGCCGCGCTGCTGGAATTCGGCGAAAAGGGCCTGGCCGGTGCACGCATCGATGCGATCGCAGCGGCCACCGACACCAGCAAGCGGATGATCTACTACTACTTCGGCAGCAAGGACGGCCTGTACCTGGCCGCGCTGGAGCAGAGTTATGCCGGCGTGCGTGACCGCGAGTCGCGCCTGCACCTCGACGACATGGACCCGGAGACCGCCCTGCGCTGCCTGGTGACGGTGACGTTCGACCACCACCTGGGCAACGAGAACTACATCCGCATCGTGATGTCCGAGAACATCAACCGCGGCCGTTACCTGGCGCAAAGCACGCGAATTCAGGAACTGAACCGGCCCGCCATCACGATGCTGCGCACCATCTACGAGCGTGGTGTTGCTGACGGCGTCTTCCGCGCGGGGCTGGATGCCACCGACATCCACGCATCGATCTCGGCGCTGAGTTTCTTCAACGTGTCCAACCGGCATACCTTCGGACTGATCTTTCAGCAGGAAAACGACTCGCCCGCCTATGTGGCCAAGCGGCGCGAGAACATCGTGCAGATGGTCTTGCGCTACGTGAAGAAGGGCTGACCATGAAACCGGTCCGACTGGCCATCGCCGGCGCCGGCCTGATCGGCCAGGCCCACATCCGGGTCGCCCAGCAGGATGCGGCCTGCGAACTCGTCGCCATCGTCGATCCGGCGCCCGCGGGTGCAGCCGTTGCGGCCAGGGCCGGTGTGGCGCACTTTCGCACGCTGACCGAGATGCTGGCGCACGACCGACCGGATGCGGTGATCCTGGCCACACCCAACGCTTTGCATGTGGAGCAGGCGCTGCAATGCATCGCCGCCGGCCTGGCCATCCTGCTCGAAAAGCCGATCGCGTCAACGGTGGCGGAGGCAAGAATCGTGGTCGACGCGGTCGACAAGGCCCGTGCCCGGCTGCTGATTGGTCACCACCGGGCCCACAGCCCGATCATGGCGAAGGCCTGCGAGATCATCGCCAGTGGCGTGCTGGGACAGCTGGTGGCAGTCACCGGCAGCGCCACCTTCTTCAAGCCCGACCACTATTTCACCGATGCGCCGTGGCGGCGCGAGACCGGTGGCGGCCCCATCCTGATCAACATGATCCATGAGGTGCACAACCTGCGCATGTTGTGCGGCGAGATCACAGCCGTGCAGGCCTTCGCCTCCAGCGCCACGCGCAGGTTCGCCGTCGAAGACACGGTCAGCATCAACCTGCGCTTTGCCAGCGGTGCACTGGGGACCTTCATGCTGTCCGACACCGCCGCCAGCGCGCGCAGCTGGGAGCAGACGGCGCGGGAGAATACGTCCTATGCCAGCTACGATGACGAAGACTGCTATTGCGTCAGTGGCACCCAGGGCAGCCTGGCGATACCGACCATGCGCCTGAAGACCTATGCCCGCCCCGAAGACCGGTCCTGGTGGAAGCCCTTCGAGACCGCCGTCGTGGACATGGTGCGTGCAGACCCGCTGCAACGCCAGCTGGCCCACTTCTGTGCGCTCGCGCGCGGCGAGGTCGCCCCGCTGGTCAGCGCGCGTGACGGCCTGGCCAATCTGCAGGTCACCGAAGCCATCGCCATGGCCGCGGCCAGCGGCACCACCGTCAACATCCCTGAATGAACCCCAACCCCCAAGGAAACAGACCATGAAAATACTCGTGCTTCACGGCATCAATCTCAACATGTTCGGCAAGCGCGACCCGGCCCAGTACGGCACCGTCACGCTGGCGGAAATCGACCAGCAGTTGCAGGCGCTGGGCCAGGAACTCGGCGCCCAGGTCGAGTGCTTCCAGAGCAATTTCGAAGGCGCGCTGTGCGAGCGCATCCACCAGGCCCACGCCGACAAGATCGATGCGGTGGTGATCAATGCCGGCGCCTGGACCCATTACAGCTATGGCATCCGCGACGCGCTGGCCATCCTGAAATGCCCGATCATCGAGGTGCACATGTCCAACGTGCATGCCCGCGAAGCGTTCCGCCACGTGTCGGTGTTTTCCGAAGTCGTGCGTGGCCAGATCTGCGGGTTTGGCGTCGACAGCTACCTGCTCGGATTGCGCGCCGCAGTGCGCGCAATCCCGTCCGCGTGAGCCAGACGGCCATGATCGGTGCGTCGACCGGCCTGATCGCCCACATCGGCTACCCGACCCATTCGTTCAAGTCGCCGATGATCTACAACCCGTACTTCGCACAGGCCGGCGTGGATGCGGTGGTGATGCCCATGGCCTGCCAGGCTGCGCACTACCCGGCATTCCTGAAGGCGGTCTTCACGCTGGAGAACATCCGCGGCGCGCTGATCACGATGCCACACAAGATCACGACGGTCGGCCTTCTCGACGAGGCCTCACCTGCGGTACTGATCGCAGGCGCCTGCAATGCGGTGCGACGCAGTGCCGACGGACGCCTGATCGGCGACATGTTCGATGGCGAAGGCTTTGTCCGCGGCGCACGCCGCAAGGGTTGCGAGATCGAGGGTGCTCGGGTGCTGATCGTTGGCTGCGGTGGCGTCGGCTCCGCCATCGCCGCCTCGCTGGCGGCGGCCGGCGTCGCCGCCATCGACCTGTTCGACGCACGCCCGGAAACCGCGCTGGCGCTCGCCGAGCGACTTCGCAGCCACTATCCGGCACTCGAAGTGCGAACCGGCTCCAACGATCCGGTCGGCCATGGCATCGTGGTCAATGCATCGCCGCTGGGCATGAGCGACGGCGATCCGATGCCGATGGACGTGGCGCGGATCGCGCCCGAGGCCTTTGTCGGCGAAGTGGTCATGAAGCAATCCATGACCGCGTTCCTGCAGGCAGCACAGGCGCGCGGCTGCCGCTTTCAGATCGGCACCGACATGCTGTTCGAACAGATTCCCGCCTATCTGGAATTCTTCGGCTTTCCGACCACCACGGCTGAAAACCTGCGCGCGGTGGCGCAATTGCCGGACTGATGCCCGCGCCGGTCGCCTGGCCGGCAATCGCGCCGCAGCGAACCGGAGCTTGCCGGGCAGCGAGACATCCCTGGCCGCGTCAGACCGTCGCACGCAGATCGACAACCTGCGCCCCGGCCAGCCTGGCCGCTCGCCGTGCCAAAGCAGGATCGAACCATTCGTCGGCCGCCGGCGGCTCCAGGCTGGCGCGCATCGCGTCCAGGTTGCTGCGCATGCGCCGCGCGTCGATGCGCAGTTGCGGAATCGCGCCGGCCATGGCCCGTGCGCTGCCATGCACCGCCATCATCAGCAATGGCCACTCCGCCAGTTCCGCCTGCCACGCACCCAGGGCCCGCTCGTGTTCCTGCGGCATTGCGGCCAGCAACGCCGCCACGCGCTGCGGCGCGCGCTGCGCTGCCGCGATCGCCACCATGCTGGCCACCGGGTTGTGCTTGTGCGGCATGTGCGAAGGTCCACCCCGTCCAGTCTCATAGGGCTCGGCCAACTCGCCCACCTCGAACTGGCTCATCAGCACCACATCGCGGGCGATCTTGCCAAGACTGCCCGCCAGCAGACCCAGTTCGCAACCCAGTGCGACCCATTCGTCGCGCTGGGTATGCCAGCAGGCCATCGGCCGCGTCAGCCCCAGGTCTTCGGACATCAGCCGCACGAGCGTCTCGCCATGGTCACCCATGGGTGCCAGCGTCCCGACAGTGCCACCGAGCTGCAGTTGCAAGGCACGCGGCGCCGCGGTGCGCAGGCGCTCGCGGCTGCGGGCCAGCGGCGCCGCCCAGCCGACGCACTTGAGCCCGAAGCTGGTCACCGAGGCCGGCTGCATCAGCGTGCGCGCCAGCATCGGCGTCTCGGCATGGGTGTCGGCCAGCACCAGCAGCGCGTCCAGAATCACCTGCACATCGGCCTGGATCAGCGCCAGTGCATCGCGGCTGACCATCGCCATCGCCGAATCGATCGCGTCCTGGCTGGTGCAACCGAAATGCACATAGGGCACCGCCTGCGGATTGAACAGGCCGACGGTTTCCTTCAGCCCCTTGACCAGCGGCAGGGCCAGGCTGCCGGCAAAGGCACTGTCCCGCACGATGCGCGCCACATCGAACAGCCCCACCTTGCAGGTGCCGATGATGGACTGCGCAGCCTCGTCGGGGATCAGCCCGCAGGCCGACTGCGCGCGCGCCAGCGCCGCCTCGAAGCGCAGCATGGCCTCCACCAGCGCGCGCGCATCGAACGCGCCCATCATCTCGGGTGTCGACAGAAAGCCTTCGAAGATGCTGCTCATGGCTGGCGTCTGATCAATGGGACGGCTGCTTCAGCCGCATGCGGTTGGGCATGGGGACCGAGCGACGCAGAACCTGCTCGCCCAGCCAGACGGCAGAGCGACGTGCGCGCTGCGTCACGGTCTCCAGCGGCATCTGCTGGTAGTCGTCGTTGAACACCTCGAAGCTGTAGTCTCCGCGGTAGCCCAGCTGGTGCAGTTTGAGCGTCAGCGCGGCAAGGTCCTGGCTGTGTACTCCCTCGCCCGGAAAGACCCGGAAATGGCGCGCGGTCGCCATGCGTTCCTCCACCGACTTGATCTCGTTCCACATGAAGTCAGCCAGCTGCACCAGGAAGATCTTGTCCGGATCCAGCAGCTCGAGTTCGTGCAAAGGCGTATTCGTTGCCAGCAGGTGGAACGCATCGAAGCCCAGGCCCAGGTTGGGCATGTCGGCCTGCGCAATCAGATCCCAGGCCTGCGGGAACTGGTTCACCGTGCGGCCCCAGGACAAGGCCTCGTAGGCGACCTTGATGCCCATCGGGATCGCCAGCATTGCCAGCTTGCGCAGGTCCCGCGCCAGCACCTGCGGGTCCTCGCTGGCATGCACCGAGGTCGACGAACACGCCAGCAACAGCCGGCAGTCGAGGGCGTGGCACATCTCCAGCATGGATTTCGCGATGTCGACCTTGTAGGCATGCAGATGCCCGCTCAGTCCTTCGAAATCCCGCAGCACCTGGAACCCGGTCACACGCAGGCCACTGGCCTTGACGACGTCGACCGCGGCCCGCCAGCCCTGGGCGTGACCGACAAGGTCACGCGCTGCCAGCATGACCTGGCTGAACCCGGCGCTTCGGATCGCGGCCAGCTTGGCCTCCAGCGGCCCGGCCAGCGAGATGGTGTCCATCCCGAAGTCGTCGAAATTGCCTTCGAACTGGCTCATGGCGGTTCAGCCCTGCGCGCCGGCGCGCACGTTGTGTACCAGTTCGAAGCTGACGCTGCCCATCACCGTGCGCGTGAGCGCGCCGCGCGCATCGCGCTCGGGTCCGCCGGAGCTGACGAATTCCACGCCCCGCCCGCGCAAGGCCTCGATCGCCGCGGGCACATCCGCAGCGCCCAGGCCGACGCGCTGCAGGCACTCGTCATCCTCGACATCGAGCACACCCGGCTCAGGCTCGATCAGCTGCACGAAGAAGCTGTCGCAAGGGCTTTGCAGGATCCGGCCCTTGGGCAGGATGCCGAAGCGCTGCGCATCCGGCAGCACGGTGAATCCGAGCAGCGCCGCATAGAACTCGGTCCAGTCCTCGGTGCGGTCGTTGCCGATGTATTGCACGATGCCGAAGAAATGCAGGCCGGCCACGGCGGGCGGCTTCTGGTCGACCGTGGGAATCGGCGTGAAGTCGACGTCGTAGATCGAGAACTCCCGGTAGCGATCGACAAAGTAGATGCGGCTGGTCCCCACGCCATGAATGGCCGGGATGTTGAGCTCCATCACCTCGACCCGCGCCGGCACGGCCCACGCGCCGCGCTCCAGCGCACGGTGGTAGGCCGCCGCCGCGTCGCGCACCCGCAGCGCAATCGCGCTGATCACCGGCTGCCCGGTCAGCTCCGACCCGCTGCTGTGGGCATTGACGATCACGTTGATGTCGCCCTGCCGGTACAGCAGCACTTCGCGCGAGCGGTGCCGCGCGATCGGCCGGAAGCCCATGCGCTCCAGCACCTGGCCCAGGGCCTGTGGCTTGGATGTGGCGTATTCGATGAACTCGATGCCGTCCAGTCCGAGCGGATTGGGGCCCTCGCTGACGGCTTCGCGTTCGATGGCCGATGGCTGGCTCTGGGTCATGGCGTTCTCCATTGCAATGTGCGGGATATCAGGACACGGCATCGGCCGCGGGCTGTGCGGCAGCCGCGCCACCGAGAAACAGCCGCTCGATGTTCGGGTCTGCCAACAGGTCGGAAGCCGGCTTGTGCAGCACCACGCGGCCGGACTCGAGGGCGATCGCATCGTCGGAAATTTTCAGTGCGCTCTTCACATTCTGCTCGACCATCAGAATCGTTGTCCCCTGGGCGGCCAGCTTGCGCAGCAGGCGGAACACGTCCTGCACCACCAGCGGCGACAGGCCGATCGAGGGCTCGTCGATCAGCAGCACCTTGGGCCGCAGCAGCAGTGCCCGCCCGATCTCCAGCTGCTTCTGCTCGCCGCCGGACAGCGCCGATGCCTGGCTGTGGATGCGCTCCTTGACGCGCGGGAAAAATTCCAGCACCTCGGGAATGCGCGCATGGGTGGTCTTCATCCCCAGCGTGATGCCGCCGAGTTCGAGGTTCTGGTAGACCGTGAGCTGGCCGAACAGGTTGCGCCCCTGCGGCACGAAGGCGATGCCCTTGTCCAGCAAGGCCTTCTGCGACGCGCCGGCCACGCTCTCGCCATCGAGCAGGATGCGGCCCTGGCGTGGCTTGAGCAAGCCGAACAGCGTCTTGAGCACGGTGGACTTCCCGGCGCCGTTGGGCCCGAGCAGCAGCGTGATGCTGCCACGGCGAACCTTGAACGACAGGTTGTTCAGGATCATGAAATCCTTGTACCCCGCCACGACGTCGTCGAATTCGATACAGATGTCTTTTGCCATGTCAGTCCCCCAGATAGGCGTCGAGCACCTGCTTGTTGGCCCTGATCTCGGCCGGCGTGCCGATGGCCAGCACCTGCCCTTCGACCATCACCATGATGCGGTGGCAAAGGTCCATGACGAAATCCATGTTGTGCTCGATCACGACGAAGGAACTCTTTTGACCCAGGGCCGGGTTGCGGTTCAACGCCTTGAGCAGTGTCGATATGCCGCCGACCAGGCTCGGATTGACGCCGGCGCAGGGCTCGTCGAGCAGCACCAGTGCGGGCTCACTCATGAAGGCCATCGCAATGTCGACCAGTTTCTGCTGGCCGTAGCTCAGCTCGCCGGCCCGCTGGTGCGCGACATGGCGGATGCGGAACTGGTCGATCAGGGCGTCGGCGCGTGCGCCCAGACCGGAATCGGTAGGCGCGAACATGCGGCTGAACATCGTTCCCCGGTGCTCCTGCGCCGCCACGATCAGGTTGTCGCGCACGCTCATCTTGCCGAACACCTGCAGCGTCTGAAAGGTGCGTCCGACACCCCTCCGGTTCAGTTCCAGCGGTCCGAGCCGCGTCACGTCCTCGCCATGGAGCGCAATGGTTCCGGCGTCCGGCTTGATCTGGCCCAGCATGCTGTTGAACAGTGTGGTCTTGCCCGAGCCATTGGGCCCGATCACGCCGAAGATCTCGCCGGGATGGACCTCGAAGCTGACGCCGCCGACGGCCTGGATGGCGCCGTAGGCCTTCTTCAGGCCGCTGACCTTGAGCAGAGGCTGGCCATCCGGACGATGGTGGTGGCGGGCGCTCACGTTCCTGCTCCTGCGTTGCGGCTGGCAGCCAGCGCCGCCTGGGCCCGCGCCGCCGATGCCTGCCGGGACTGCCGCCGCGCACGCAGCCGGTCCGGGATGCTGAGCAGCCCGTCCGGCAGCCAGATCATCAGCAGCACCACGGCGATGCCGAAGACGAACAGGTACCAGGCCTGCGCAAACCGCAGCCATTCCGGCAGCAGCACACCGACGGCGGCGCCCAGCAACGGACCGAAGAAATAGCCCGGCCCGCCGACCACGACCATCAGATACATCATGATGGACGCGCCCACGGCAAACGGCCCGGGCTCGATGTACTGCACCAGACTGGCGAACAGGCCTCCGGCAATGCCCGCGTAGGCCGCGCCGATGGCAAAGCTGAGCAAGGTGTAGCTGCGAATGTCCACGCCCAGGCTCTCGGCCCGGATCGGGTTGTCGCGCAAGGCGGTGAATGCCTTGCCCCAGGGACTGCGCAGCAGGCCCCACAACAGGGCCGCCATGACCAGGGTCATGGCCAGCGTGAAGTAGTAGTAGGCCAGGTTGCCATTGAGGCTGATGCCGGCCAGGCTGGGGCGCGCGATGTTGTTGATGCCGAAGGTGCCGCCGGTGAGCCATTCCTCGTTGCGCATCACCAGCCACACCGCGGTATTGAAGCCCAGCGTGGCGAAGGCCAGATAGATGGTCTGCACCCGCAGCGCCGGAAAACCCAGGATGATGCCGACCACGAAGCAGATCGCGGCCGCCGCCGGCAGGCCCAGCCAGAAGCTGATGCCCGCCTTGGTCAGGATGGCCACCGTATAGGCGCCGATGCCGAAGAACGCCGCGTGGCCGAGCGACTTCTGACCGGCGTAGCCGACCGTCAGGTTCAGCCCCATGGTGGCAATGATGAAGATCAGCCAATAGGTCAACAGGTAGATGCCATAGTTCTTCAGGAACTGCGGCGCGACCAGCATGGCCAGCAGCAGACCCGCGATCCAGGTGGACTTCTTCATACCTTCCTCTCTTCCTTGCGGCCGAGCAGGCCCTGCGGCTTGAACAGGATCACGACCATGAAGATCACCAGCGCCACGGCGTCCTTGTACGACGGCGAGATGTAGGCGGCGGCCAGGTTCTCGCTGACACCCACGATCAGGCCACCGAGCAGCGCCCCGCGCGAGTTGTTGAAGCCGCCGATGATGGCGGCGAAGAACGCCTTGGTGCCGAGCGACTCGCCCATGTCGAACTTGGCCAGGTAGGTCGGCGCTACCAGCAAGGCCGCCGACACCGCCAGCACCGCATTGATGGCAAAGGTGTAGAAGATCATGCGCGGCACGTTGATGCCCAGTACCGAGGCGCTCTCGGTGTTCTGCGCCACCGCCTGCATCGCACGACCGGTCACGGTCCTGGCCAGGAAGGCCTGTGTCGACAGAACCAGCACCAGTGCCAGCACCAGGGTGCCGATGTCCGACAGGGTCACCGTGACCCCGGCAATCTTGTACAACTCATAGGGAAACAGGGCCGGGAACGGGTGGGCTTCGGCGCTGTAGCCGGCCCGAACGCCGTTGCGCATGGCGATCGACAGGCCGATGGTGGCCACGACGATGGGCATCATGCCGTACTTGAACAGCGGGTCGACGACACCGCGCTTGAACACCCAACCCAGCAGAAACACCGCCACCAGGCACGCCGCCAGAAAGGCCGCCAGCAACGGTAGCCCCGCGGACACGAAGGCGATCATGATGAAGGACGGCAGCATGACGAACTCGCCCTGCGCGAAGTTGATGGTGCCGCTGGCCTGCCACAGCAGCGTGAAGCCCAAGGCGGCCAGCGCATAGATGGCGCCCGTGGCCATGCCACTGAAGAACAGTTGCAGAAAATCGGTCATGGACGCGTCTCCATCGGTTCGCACGTGCGCCAACGGTCGGGCGCGCAGGATCGCAGGAAAACCCTGACCCGGCGCGGGTCAGGGCCTGGCTGCCAATTACTTCTTGCCCAGCGCTGGCAAGGTGTCGGTCACGACCTGGTGCCCACCCTTGACTTCGACCATGAAGCTCTCGCGGTCCATGTCGCCTTTGTCGTCGAAACTGACATCGAGCAGGATTCCGGGATGCTGCTTGACGCTGAAGCTGGCACCGCGCAGGGCTGCGGCCACCGCCTTGCGATCCAGCTTGCCGACCTTCTCGATCGCCGCCTTGAGGATGTACATGCCGGTATAGCCCTTGATGCCGTTGTGGTCCGACACCGACTTGTATTCCTGCTGGTATTTGGCGCCGAAGGCCTTGAACTGGGGCGCGTCGACGGTCAGTCCTACGTGGGCCATCGCACCATTGGCGGCGTCACCGGCCAGTTCGATGACCTTCTGGCCCGTCAACGTGGTCTCTCCGATGATGGGCTTGCTCCAGCCCTGCTTGCGCAGTTCGCGCAAGGCGCGGGCCGACTCCTCCTCGTTGGTATAGACGAACACCGCATCGGCGTTGCTCTGCTTGGCCTTGAGGACCGCGGCTGAAAAATCGACCTGACCGGCATCGGTCGAGATGTCGGCGACGATCTTGGTGGCGCTGCCTTCGAGCAACTTGGTGATCGCATCACGTCCACCCTTGCCGAAATCGTTGTTCACGTAAATGACGGCCAGCGTCTTGGCCTTGGTGTTGATGTAGCGCGCCACCTTGGGAAAGCTGGTGGATTGCCCGAAGCTGGTGCGAAACACGTACGGGTTGCCCTGTGCCGTGATGGACGCGGCCTCACCGCCCGTGAAATTGGGAATCTCGGCGCGCTGGCTCTCCGCCATGCTGACCATGATGGAGCCCGAAAACACCGGGCCGAAGATCGCGAAAACATTGTCGTCGGCCGCCTTCTGGGTCAGGCCCTTGGCGACGCCGGGGTTGGTCTGGGTATCAGAGGTCGTGGTCTGTATCTTCTTGCCCAGGATGCCGCCAGCCGCATTGATTTCCTTGACCGCGAGTTCGACACCATTCTTGAAGTTGGTACCGGCGGTAGCCCCTCCTCCCGAAAGCTCGACGATGTTGGCGATCTTGATGACGTCCTGCGCGAACGCGCCGCCGGCACAGGCCAGTAGCGCGCTGGCAGCAATCAGTTTGAGGGTATTGCGCTTTTGCATGGGTTTGTCTCCTGCGAAGGTACGGGTGGTAGGGATCGACAGCCATCGCCGATTTGATCGCTCATCGATCGAACTAGCGCTCTGCGGACTGGAATCTAATGCTTCCCAGCGCAAATGCGAACGCCTTTTCAGCCAATGCGGTCGATGATCGATCACAAATGTGCGTTTATCGTTCAAATCAAGGGTTTACCCCAGATCAGACCTGATGCGGGTTCCCCACAATCCCTGGATGCCTGCACATCCACCGCCCCCGCTGGACAAACGCGACTGGATTGCAGGCCTGGAGAAAGGCCTTGCCGTCATCGAATGCTTTGACGACGCCAATCCGCGCATGACACCCAGCCAGGCCGGCGAGCGCTGCGGCATGACGCGCACTGCGGCACGACGCTATCTGTTGACCCTGCAAAACCTGGGCTATGTGGCCAGCGACGGAAAGCTGTTCTGGTTGACGCCCCGGGTATTGCGCCTGGGCCAGAGCTACCTCGAATCGGCGCGCCTGCCGCGCATCGTGCAGCCGTTTTTGCAGCGCATCACCGCCGGCACCCAGGAAATTGCCTATGTGAGCGTACTCGACGGCGACGAATCGGTGTACATCGCCCGCAACGGCTCCAACCGCAGCATGAACACCGGCTTCGTGCTGGGTGCACGGGTGCCGGCCCAGGTGACGGCGGCCGGCATGCTGATGCTGTCGATGGGCGCTCCTGCGGAGCTCGAGGCCTGGCTCGCCAACGTCACGCTCAAGCCCTACACCTCCCACACCATCACCGACAAGGAGCGCTTGCGTATCGAGTTTGCCCGCATCCGGGCCCATGGCTGGGCCATGTCGGAACAGCAGCTCGAACTCAATTACCGCGGCATTGCGGTACCCTTGCTCGACCGGCACGGCGACCTTGTCGGCGGACTGAACGTGTCGATGCCTATGGGCCACGAGAGCAGCGAAGACGCGGTACGCCGTGTTCTGCCGGTGCTGCAGGAAACCGCGCGCGCCATGCGCAACATGATCTGATGCCGATTTCGGGCAACGCCCGGCGTCAGGACGTGGCCAAATGCAAGGACGGCGCCGCCCACTGCGCGGTCTCACCGCCCCGGCTGCGCACGTACCAGTCCAGCCACACGCGCAGCACGGCCCAGATTGCGGTCGCGTCGTCGGTGCGCCGCTCCCGGGCCGCCCACTCCAGCCGCCGCGCCACCTCGCTGGCCACGTCTTCGCGCAGCAGCGCGAACACGCCCTTGATGCTGTGTGCACCCCGCTCGAGCGCTCCCGCATCCGCGCGGGCCAATGCCTCATCGATCTGTCGGCTGTCCACCGGAAACTGCGCCAGCGCTGCATCGCGAAAGGTCTCGAACATGGCCGTGTCGCCGCCAAAACGCGTGTCGACAGCGGTCCTGGCCGGTATGGACAGCCTGGCCTGCAGTGCCCCCCGCACGGCGTCGCGCAACGCATCGATGGCCAGCGGCTTGATCAGCACCTGGCACACGTTCAGCGACGCGAGTTGCTGCATGCTCTCGGGCTGCACGCCGGCTGTCATCACCAGCACCGGCAAGGTCTGTTGCCAGTCGGCACCGGCGCGCAGCGCAGATATGAATTCAAGGCCGGTCTCGTCCGGCAGCATCAGATCGGTCAGCAGCAGGTCGGGAGCGCCGTGCGCGTCGAGCCAGGCACGTGCCTGCGCGACCGAGCCGCAGGCATGCAGTTGCATCGGCAGCGGCTCCAGCGCAATCTCGACCAGCTGGCGCAGGACGGGATGGTCCTCGATCAGCAGAACGTGGTGGACGGAAATCTTGTACCCTTTCAGTGTGCCGTGGCTGCGCCTTGCGCCTGGCGCAAGACCTGCTCGAGCGCCTGCGGCAGCGCACTGACCAGTTGTGGCTTGTGGATGACCGTCACCCCCTGCAAGGCAAACGCATAGGGCTCGCGCTGCGCGGCATCCAGCGACGTGATCACCAACAGCTGGCTGCGCGCGAACTGGGGGTGCGAACGCAAGGTGGTGATCAGCGTGGCACCGTCGATGCCAGGCAGCAGGATGTCGACGATCAGCACATCCGGCTCGACCTTGCCGTACATCGCCAGCCCGGCCAGGCCGTCATTGGCCACCGAAAGCTGTACCTGTGGGAACTTCTGACTCACCACGAGGCTGACCAGGTTCTGGAAATGCACCGAGTCCTCGATCAGCAGTACCTTGCGAACGCTCGCCGCCGCCGTCGGACGCGCGGCATTGGCCGCCAGGGCCGGTTCGCCTGACTGGGGCTGCGGCGCAGCCCTGGCTGTGACGTTCTGGCCCGAGCGCCACTGCTCCACCGCTGCGCGCGAAATGCGCCGATGGCCGCCGGCGGTCTTCCAGGCACTGAGTTCGCCCCGGTCGACCATCAGCTGCACCGAGCGCACGGCCAGGCCCAGCATACGCGCCACTTCGATCGTCGTGTAATGGTCGCGGTCAGGCGTATCAGGTGCAGGATCTATCATGCGAAGCATTTTTGCAGATTTCATACGAGTAAAAGTGCATGGCAAGCAGATTTTTCTGCGATCCATCCGATTCATTCTGAAGATTCGGCCAAGAGTGCCTTTCAGCACGGGATTCGGACACCCATGGCACAGGTGGAATTGATGCAAGTGACACTACGATGTCGCACTGCAAAGCCAACGCATGGCACTGGACGCCGGCCATCGGTACCGCTATCCTGAAAAAATATCGCGGCTGCCCCAGCCCGCAGGGAAGTTCATGAAAAAAATACTGATCGTCGAGGACAACGCAGACATCCGCAGACTGGTTCGCATGACCCTCGAATCCGCCGACTATGAAATTCTGGAAGCTACCGATGGCGAATCCGGCTTGCATCTGGCACAGGTCATCCGGCCGGATCTGGTACTGCTGGATGTCATGATGCCCGGCGACATCGACGGACTGGAGGTGTGCCGGCAGATCAGGCAAAGCGCGGATTTGACAGATATACGGGTCGTGCTGCTGACGGCGCGAGGCCAGATCAAGGATCGCGAAGCGGGACTGGCCGCAGGCGCGAATGCCTACCTTGCCAAGCCGTTCAGCCCCCTGCAACTGATCGATACGGTCGACCAATGGTTGCAGGACCCCTGAGCGACCGAAAGCCAACAAAGCTCGATCCCCGCCCCTGCACTGCGTGGCAGTGCGGTGCATTCAGAGCTCGACGACTTCACCGCGATTGATCCGTTCACGCACCATCTGCAGGTGCGGCAGGGCACGAAAGAATGCGGCCAAGACCTGTGGGTCGAAGTGCTTGCCACTGCCCTCGCGGATCAGCTTGCACGCCTGCTCGTCGGTCATCGCCGGGCGATAGCATCGATCCATCGTGACGGCATCGAAGTAGTCGGCCAGAGAGACGATACGGGCCGAAAGCGGAATATCCACGTTGGCCAGCCGGTTCGGATAGCCGCTGCCGTCCCATTTCTCATGGTGGGCCAGGGCGATCTCCGCGGCCATGTCATACATGGGGTCATTCGCGCCACGCAGCAATTCGGCGCCGATCTCCGGATGGCGGCGCATCACCTCCCACTCCTGCGGCGTGAGGGCCCCGGGCTTCTTCAAAACGCTATCGGGCACACCGATCTTTCCCACATCATGCATGCGGCTGGCATGCAGCATCATTTCGCAGTAGCGCGAGTTCTGTCCCAGGCTGCGCGCGATATAGGCGGAGAAGAAGCCCATGCGCACGATATGCGCGCCAGTGTCGTCGTCCTTGAGTTCGGCCGCAGCGACCAGCCGCATCAGACCATCGAGACGCGCCAGCTGCAGCTTGTTGTCGGACTGCGCCTGTGCCCGGGTCAGAGAAAACAGGTCTTTCTGCAGCCGTACCAGCTGCTCGCCGCTGTCCATGGCGCCAGCCGCCGTCACGACCTTCTTGCGGCCCTTTTGCACGGGCTGCGGCATGTCGATCGTGATCCGGGTGCCCAGATGCGTGGTGCTGCGCACGTGCAACTTGCAACCGAGCTGATCCGCCAGCGCGCGCGCCTTGAACAAGCCGACACCGCGGGGGGTCGGCAGATCGCCATCACGCATGCTGGACTCCGTCAGGGGTGCAAAGTCCGATATCGGTGCGCCACAGCCATCATCGATCACATGCAGGCGGGCGATGGTGTCACGGCGTGGAGAGAAATCGGCAACCAGGGTGACTTCACCTTTGCCACTGTGACGCACCGCGTTGTCCACGAGTTCGTCCGCCAGCTGGTGCAAACGCGCGCCATCCACCGGCCAGCGTTGCACGCCCGGCTCGCCTCGGCTCAGCGTCTGCAAACGCAGACCCCGATCCGACGCCTGTGCGTGGTGATCCGCCACCAGGCGCTCCGTCAAACGAAGCAGATCCTCGGATCCGATGGTGGGCAAGTTGTCGTCCACGCCCTCGGCGACCGGGGTCGCGCTGCTGACCATGGCTTCGAGCTGCGACAGGAGATGGTCTGCCAGGCCACAGATCGTGGCCACAGTGCCGGCGGGCGCTGGCTTGGGCTGGCCCTGCAAGGCCTGGGCTGTCGCCCGCAGCGCCGTGACTGGCAGGCGGAGTTGCTGTGCGAGCTGCTGCACGAAATTGACCCGCGCGTTTTCAGCCCGCTGCGCCTGCGCCAGGGCCGCATCCCGCTCTTTCAGCGCCATGCGAAGGTCGACGACATAGGCCGACATCTGGCGCAGGTGGCTGTCATCGTCGGCCGAAGCGCTGTCGAGATAGCCAGAAATTGCCGTAGCGCGGCCGGGGCGCCCTAGAACGGATGGCGCATTGGATTTGGACATGAAGGCGGTTCCCTTGAAAATTTGGCTCGGCATAAAACCGATTCAACGGGCGCGATCGTATCATTTTTAATATATTTATCAATAACTAAATCACTTTTTTCACATTTCTCAGGTGAAATGCAACAACAACCGGAACGCAGGCCGCAGTTGCTCACCCAGGCGGTGGGTGATCCAGAGGTTCGGGGCGTCGTCAGCGCTGGGGCGGCCGTCCATCCAGTCGACGACCGGGATAGCAACACGCGGCGCCCGCGTTCCTGCAGTCCGGGGCGCAGCCCACGTCACCGGAGCCGCCGCCCAGCGGCGCCATGAACGCGCCAAGGGTTTGGCGTGTCAGCCGGCCGCGCTGCGGCGCAGCGCAACCGCAAAGCCGCGCTCCACGGCGGGCCGCGCCATCATGGCCTGGTACCAGCGCTGTACCTGCGGATAGTCGGCCAGGTCGATCTGGTGCCGCGGATGGCGCCAGACCCAGCCCAGGATGGCGAAATCGGCGATCGACAGTTCGTCGGCGAAAAACGCGCGGCCATCCAGCCGGCGATCCATCACCCCATACAGGCGGCGCGTCTCGGCCATGAAGCGCGCCAGCCCGTAGGATCGCTCCGCCTCGTCCTTCAAGCCAACGAAGTGGTGCACCTGCCCCGGCATCGGCCCGAAGCCGCCCATCTGGAACATCAGCCACTCCAGCGCCGCGATGCGCCGACGCGGGTCCTGCGGCAGAAACTTGCCCGACTTCTCGGCCAGGTAGATCAGGATGGCACCCGACTCGAATACGCTGATCGCCGCACCGCCAGGACCCTGCGGATCGACGATGGCCGGGATCTTGTTGTTCGGGCTGAGCTTCAGGAACTCTGGCGCATTCTGCTCACCCTGGGTGATGTCCACCACATGCACGTCGTAGGGCAGGCCCATTTCCTCGAGCGCAACGCTGATCTTGCGGCCATTGGGGGTGTCGAAGGCATACAACTGGATACTCATGGGTCGGTTCGCGCGATGCGCCTCCTGAAGAAAGGGATGGATGGATTATCGGCATCGGATCCGCTGCGCAGCGGATCCGATGGCGCCGTCCTACGAGGTCTGCCGGGACGTGCGGGCCGCCGCACCGCGCGCCCAGATCTGCCCCGCCGACACGATTCCGATCAGGGCAACGCCGATCAGGTCGGACTGCCAGCCCGGCTTGATCAGCACCAGCGCAGCCACGATCAGCAGGATCCGTTCCCACCAGCGCGCCGGGCCAAAGAAGAAGTAGGAGTGCAGACCACCCGCCAGGCAGACGACCCCCACCGTCGCGGTCAGCGCCGACGACACCATGGTGGACACATCACCCATCAGCAGCAGCGACGGTGCCGACACGAACATGAAGGGAATGATGTAGCCGGTCAGTCCGAGCTTGACGGCAGCCCAGCTGGTCTGCATCAGCGTTCCGCGCGAGATGCCGTTGGCCGCATAGACCGCCATCGCCACCGGCGGCGTGATGGCCGACAGCACGGCGAAATAAAGCACGAACAGGTGGGCCGCCTCGACCTGCACCCCCAGTTTGACCAGCGCCGGCACCAGCAGCGCGACCTGCACGATGTAGGCCGGCGTGGTCGGCAGTCCCATGCCCAGCAGAATGCCGGCCAGCATGGTCAGCAACAGCGCCAGGATCAGCGAGTTCTGCGACAGCGCCAGCACGATACCGGTGAAGGCCAGGCCCAGGCCGGTGAGCGTGATGGTGCCGATCACGATGCCTGCGCAGGCACAGGCCAGCGCCACCACCAGCGTATTGCGCGCGCCGGATTCCAGCGCCTCGATGATGGCTTGCAGCGTGAAGGTCTTGCGCGTACTGGCGCGTAGCCAGGTGGTGGGAATGACCGAGCCGATGCCGCACAAGGCCGAGAAGGCGGCGCTGTAACCCGCCAGCAGCACGACCACGATCACGACCAGCGGCAGAAACAGGTGACCGCGCTCGACCATCACCTCGCGCAGGCGCGGCAGGTCGGCCTTGGGCAGTCCGACCAGGCCAATGCGCCGGGCTTCGAAATGCACGGCCATGAACACGGCCAGGTAATACAGCACGGCCGGCAGAATCGCGAACCCGGCCACGGTGAGATAGGAGACGCCCAGGAACTCCGCCATGACGAAGGCCGCCGCGCCCATGATGGGCGGCATCAGCTGACCACCGGTGGAAGCCACTGCTTCCACCGCGCCAGCAAACGCGGGCCGATAACCGGTGCGCATCATCAGCGGAATGGTGAAGGTCCCCGTGGTCATGACATTGGCCACGGCGCTGCCCGATACCGTACCGAACAGGCTGCTGGTGATCACCGCCACCTTGGCAGGGCCACCGGAGGTATGACCCGCCAGCGCCAAAGCAAAGTCCATGAACAGTTGCCCCGCCCCGCTGCGTTCGACGAAGGCACCGAACAGGATGAACAGCATCACATAGGTGGCCGACACATACAGCGGAATGCCGAAGATGCCTTCGGTCGTCAGGTAGATCTGGTCGAGCATGATGCCGACCGACTGGTTGCCGATGGTGAGACCATACGCAAGGAAAACCATGGCGGTGATCGGCAAGGCCCATCCGGTCGCACGCCGTGTGGCCTCGAGCACCAGCACGACGAGCGCGCCCCCGAACACATAGTCGGCGATGCGGGGATCGTCGACGTAGTACATGCGGTTCTGGATGTAGGACAGATTCATGCTGGGATACAGCGCAGCGGCAGCGGCCGCCAGCACCAGCAGAACATCGAACCAGCCGACCCGCTCCGCCGTGCCGTGGCGCCCGGGCATGATCAGAAAGGCCATCACCAGCGCGAAGGCCAGATGGGAGCCCCGCATCACATAGGCGTCGGGCGGGCCCACGAAGGCCACGACCAGATGAAACACCGACATTGCCACCGCAACGGTGGTGATCAGGCGACGCGAGACGACCGAAGGCAGAGCCAGCATGCAGGTACTCCGGCACCCGCAGGCGCCAAGAAGATGACAAGGCACCCGTCAGCGGGGTGCCACAAAGGCATGGCGGACGCCTCCGGCGCCCGCCACCGGCACGCTCAGAGCGCGCCGACTTCCTTGTAGAACTTCAATGCACCCTTGTGCAGCGGCACGCCAATGTCTTCAGCCATCATCTTCGGCGTAACAGCCCCCATGGCCTTGGCGATCGCAGCCAGATCGGCCTTGTTGTCGACCATGCCCTTGAGCACCTTGTAGACCACATCCTCGGCCAGGTCACAACGTGCGATCAGGTGTGTGGCGTAACCGATCGTCGGCACGTCCTGGGTCTGCTTGGGATAGCTGCCAGCCGGGATCACCAGCTTGGTATAGCCCGGATTGAGCTTGCGCATGGCCTGGAACTTGTCGTCCGGAATGCTGATGAGCTTGATGTCGCGCGCCGAGGCCAGATCCATGATGGCCGAGGCCGGTACTGTCGTTCCCAGCGTGAACGCCTGCGCATTGTTGTCCTTCATCAGCGAGACCGCATCGGTGTACGAGACATAGCTGACGCGCGACATGTCCTGGTACTTCATGCCGTACACCTCGAGCGACTGCATGCTGATGAATTCGGCCGTGTTGCCCTTGGGTTGCACCGCCAGCGACTTGCCCTTGAGGTCGCCGATCGAATGGATGCCGGCGTCGGCATTGGCCACGACCTGGTAATACTGCGGGTACAGGCTGGCAACGTTGCAGACGTTCCTGGTGGGCTTGTCAAAGGGCGCCTTGCCGGCAACACCATCGACGGTGGAAATGGAATTTCCGAAACCCATGTCGGCCTTGCCGCCGTCGACGCCCTTGACGTTGGCGATGCCGGCTCCCGGCAATACCTGCACCTTGAGACCGGCCTTGTCGGCGATGTTGGCGATGGCGCCACCGAGCGGGTACCAGGATCCGCCCTGGGGGCCGGTCATCAACTTGACCTGCTGGCCATGCGCGGCGCCGACACATGCGACGGCGGCGAAAACGACGGACAGGGTCTTGGTGGAAATGGACACGTTGTGCTCCTTGCTTGTATTTGTACGTGAGGGCCGGACCGGCAGCGTGCCGATCGGACAGGGATGGGGCGTGCGCCCCGGCGCGGGTGATGAGCACCGCACGCGAAGGTGGGTTTCAGTGGTGTCTTGTCTCCTTGCCTGTCAGATGATATTCAGGACTTCATGCGGCCTCGGCGCGCATCCAGTCCCTCTGCGTCAAGTGTGCCCGCGATTGCGCCGTCGCGTCAAGCGCCACTACAGGCTTGACAGCGCAAAGTCGTAATGTCCCCTTTTAGCCAGATTCAAATGTCCCCTTTGGTATTTAGGGGCGATCATGGTCGAGGTGGTACAGATGAGTTTGAAGGAAGCTGACCGGTACGCGGTGATCCAACAAGTCGTTGAACGCACGATGGGCCAGTCAGATGCTGCTCTGTGGCTGGGCATCTCGGTGCGTCAGGTCAAGCGTTTGGCACGCGCAGTACGCCTGGACGGAGCCCAAGGGGTTGTATCCAGGCGCTGGGGTGTTGCGAGCAACCGACGGATTTCGTCAGCCGTGCAAGAGCGGTTTGTCGGCCTGGTGCGCGAGCACTACGCCGACTTTGGACCCACTCTGGCGTGCGAGTACCTGGCGGCCCAGCACGGCTACACGGGCAGTAGGGAGACACTGCGCGGTTGGATGATGGACGCTGGATTGTGGAAGGCCAGGCGCTCGCGCGCGCGGCGCATTCACAGCCCGCGAGAGCGGCGCAGCCGCCTGGGCGAGCTGGTCCAGATTGACGGCAGCCCACATGCCTGGTTCGAGGAGCGCGCGGGCAAATGCTGCCTCATCGCCTTCATCGATGATGCCACCGGCGCGTTGCTGCAGGCGTGCTTCTACCCCGTGGAGTCCACCAATGCGTACCTGCACAGCTTGCAGCGCTATGTGGCTGTTCACGGCCGCCCGCTGGCGCTGTACAGCGACCGGCACAGCATCTTTACCAAACACGACCCCGAGGATCCCACGCCCACGCAGTTCGAGCGCGCCGTTGGCGAACTCAATATCGAGTCCATCCTGGCCTACTCGCCCCAGGCCAAGGGGCGGGTGGAACGTGCGTTTCAGACTCTGCAGGATCGCCTGGTCAAGGCACTGCGCATGGCCAGGATCAACACCATCGAGACCGCCAATGCCTGGCTACCCACGTACTTGATCAAGCACAACGCTCGCTTTGTGCGCTTGGCAGCGGACAGCGCCAATGCCCACCGAGCGTTCGATGGCGATGCACGCGATCTGGCTCGTGTGTGCGCCCACCACTACGCGCGCGTGCTGTCCAAGACGCTCACTTGCCAGTTCAAGGGCCGCATGCTGGTGATCCTCACCAAGCCCGATCAGCCTCGCTACGGGCTGCGAGGACAAGCTGTCAAGATCATCGAACACCTGGACGGTGAGCTGGAACTTCTGTGGGGCATCGAGGCATTACCCTTCAAGACTTTCGAGCGGCATCAGCACCTGAGTGCTACTCGCGTTGCCGACGACAAGATGATCAATGCACGGGTCGATGAGGTGCTGACCAAAGAGGCTGCACGGCTACGCAAACTAAAGGAGCAGGTGGCTTCGCATAACGCATCCACGAAGTCTCCGCAAACCAAGGGCATGGGTATCGTCGCTCTTCGCGCGCACCGGGCACCCGCGCCCGCCGCGGATAACTGAGCTGCCCACACCACACGGGTGTGGACAGCCGGCGAGTACGCCGGTCCCTCAGTTACCCACCGCTCCCCGTTTCTTCGCCTTCGGCCTGACGCGCTTACGCTTGCCAAGACCTTGTTCAAAACGAACAACCCGAAAGGGGACATTTCAATCTGGCACAAAAGGGGACATTTCAATTTGGCGTTGACAGCGCCACTACAGGCTCTTCTCGACCAGCGCTCGCAATGCGGGTGTGACATGGGGCATCACGCCGAACCAGGCCTCGAACGCCGGCCGCGCCTGGTGCAGCAACATGCCCAGCCCGCCGACCGTCCGGTTGCCACGCGCCTGCGCGGCCGCCAGCAAGGGCGTGCGCAAGGGGACATAGACCAGGTCGGATACCAACGCATCCGCAGGAAGCAGGTCCAGCGACAGATCCAGTGGCGGCTGCTCCCCCATGCCCTGGCTGGTGGTGTTGACCAGCAACGCTGCGCCTTCCAGCGCCGCATGCCGGTCTTCCCACGGCACGGCGACCACCGGCGCACCGAACTCCCGCGCCAGCGCCAGCGCCTTGTCGGGCGAACGGTTGCACAGCCGGATCTCGGTGACGCCCTTGTCGGCCAGGCCCACGATGATCGCGCGCGCGGCCCCCCCCGCGCCCATCACCGCAACCGGGCCGGCCGCAGGCGTCCAGTCCGGGGCTTCGGACATGAGGCTCTCCATATAACCGTAGGCGTCGGTGTTGCGACCAGCCAGCGAGCCATCCGGCTGCACGACGACGGTGTTGACGGCACCGATGCGCCGTGCCACCGGATCGACGTGGTCGACCAGCGCCATGGCGGCGACCTTGTGCGGGATCGTCAGATTGCAGCCGGCGATGCCGAGCACCGGCAAGGCCCGCAAGGCCTGGCCCAGATTCTCGGGGGCCACCGGCAGCAGCACATAGCTGCCGCGCAGACCCAGTTGCGCAATCCAGTGGTTGTGGATGTCGGGCGAGCGCGAATGGGACACTGGCCAGCCCATCAGGCCGGCGACGACGAAAGGACGATGGTTCATGTTGTGCGGACTATCTTTCGGAGAAATTGGAGAAGGATTGCGGGCATTTTGACTGCTTCCGCATAACAGCCCGACTGGCGGCATGGCACTGCGCGCGGAAACCCCGACAATGCCGGCCATCCATGACCTCCCATTACCTGCAACTGGTCGCGTTGTCCGCCGTGTGGGGGTCATCCTTCATGCTCACGCGCTTTGCGGCGCCGCTGCTCGGACCCAACCTGCTGGCCACATTGCGCATGGGCATGGCGGCCATCGCACTGGCCGCCATCATGCGTGTGCTGCGCATGCCCTGGCCATGGGCGCACTGGCGTGAACTGGGCCTGCTGGCCTTGCTCGGGGTCGCCGCACCCCACGCAATGTTCGCCTGGTCGGCCCTCTACATGCCTGCCGGGTATGCGGCGCTGCTGTATGTGAGCGCGGTGCTGTTCGGTGCTTTCGCATCAGCCTGGATGAAAGAAGAAGCCTTGACCGGCCTGAAGCTGACCGGCTGCCTGCTGGGCATCGTCGGTGCCGCCCTGGTCGTGCAACTCGGCCCGGTGCAGCCGACACCGCGCCTGCTGCTCGCCGTTGCGATCACCGTCATCGGCTCCGCGGTGTCCGGCATGTCCACCCCCTTGCTCAAGCGCGCCGTCAAGCGCATGGAGCCACTGGCCATCACGGCCGGCATGCATGCCATTGCCTTCCTGCTGCTGCTGCCCGGGGCTGTGTTCGAACTGCCGCGCGCCCGTTTCGACCCCGGCGCACTGGCCGCGGTGTTCATGATGGGCACCTTCACCTCGGGCGTCGCATGGTGGATGTACGCGCGGCTGATGCGGCACCTCTCGCCGCTGGCCGGGCTGAGCTCGACCTTCATGATCACCGGCTTCGGCGTACTGTGGGCCGTCGTCTTCCTGGGCGAGAAGGTCGACAGCGGCCTGTATCTGGGCGGCGGCGTCCTGCTGTTGTCCTGCCTGCTGGTCTCGGGGGTCGATCCGCGGCCATCAGTGCGCGCTGCGCTGGCCCGGCTGCACAGCCGGCGCACATGAAACGACGCCGGTCGCATCGGACCCGCTGTGGCGCCTGGCAATGCACCACAATCGGTCATCCATGCAGAACAAGTATTTCGCCCAGCTGGCGGCCTTGTCGATTCTCTGGGGCGCCACCTTCCTGTTCACCCGGGTCGCGACACCCGAAATCGGCCCCAGCCTGACGGCCGCCGGCCGGATCGGACTGGGCGCCGCCACGCTGGCCGTGATCATGGCCGTCTCGCGCCACCGCTGGCCGTGGGAGCACTGGCGTGCGCTGACCGTGCTGGCGGCACTGAGCATTGCGGGACCGCACTTCCTGTTTGCCTGGTCCTCACAATACCTGCCGGCCGGCTACAGCGCGGTGCTCAGCGTGACTTCGGTGATGTTCGGCACCTTCACATCAGCCTGGCTGCGCGAGGACACCTTGACGCGATCCAAAGTCATTGGCTGCATCGCCGGTTTCTCAGGCGTGGCGCTGGTCGTGCAACTGGGCCCGATGCGCCCCACGACCGAACTGGTGGTGGCCGCGATGATTGCGATCTGCGGCTCGGCGCTGTCGGGCTCGTCGGCCCCCCTGCTCAAGCGGGCGACCAAGAAGATGGAGCCGCTGGCCATCACTGCCGCCATGCATGTACTGGCCTTCGGGATGATGCTGCCCAGCGCGATATGGACTTTTCCGGCTGCAAATTTCACGCCCGGAGCCGTCACTTCGGTGGCGATCATGGGCATCTGCACCTCGGGCCTGGCCTACTGGCAGTACATGCGCATCGTGCAAAAGGTCAGCCCGGTCGCGGCACTGAGTTCGACCTTCATGGCGACCATCTCGGGCATCATCTGGGGCCATCTGCTGCTGGACGAGAAATTCACCGGAACCACCTATATTGGCGGATTGCTGGTGCTCTCGGCCACCGTGCTGGTGACGGGCTTCAATCCCTGGCGCAAGGCCGTCCCGCCGACCGATCCCTCGCGGCCCTGAGCCAGCATCACGGCCTGCGGTCCGCGACGCGGCGGCTCTTCGCCAGCAGCAAGCTGCCGGGTCTACGCGCCCGTGCGGGCCTTGATCGGCGACAGCGCGGTCACCACATCGGCATTCTGCGCGCGGTGGCGCAGCGCATGGTCCATCACCACCAGCGCCAGCATGGCCTCGGCAATCGGCGTCGCACGGATGCCGACACAGGGATCGTGCCGGCCCTTGGTGATCACCTCGGTACTGTTCCCTTCGATGTCGATGGACGCGCGCGGAGACAGGATGGAACTCGTCGGCTTGATGGCGATCGAGACCTCCAGGTCCTGACCACTGGTGATGCCCCCCAAGGTGCCGCCGGCATTGTTGCTGAGAAAGCCCTCCGGCGACAGTGAGTCGCCATGGGTCGTCCCGCGCTGCGCGACACTGGCGAACCCGGCACCGATCTCGACGCCCTTGACGGCATTGATGCCCATCATGGCGTAGGCGATATCGGCATCCATCTTGTCGAACAGCGGCTCGCCCAGCCCCACCGGCACGCCGCTGGCACTGACCCGGATACGCGCGCCGCAGGAGTCGCCCGACTTGCGCAGGGCCTCCATATAGGTTTCCAGCGCCGAGACATCGGCCACCGGCGCGAAGAACGGATTGCGCGGCACATGCGCCCAGTCCTCGAAGCCGATCGGCTGTTCACCGATCTGCGTCATGCAGCCGCGGAACACCGTGCCGTATTTCTCGAACAACCACTTCTTCGCCACCGCACCGGCGGCGACCATGGGCGCCGTCAACCGCGCCGACGAGCGCCCGCCCCCGCGCGGATCGCGGATGCCGTATTTCTGGTAGTAGCTGTAGTCGGCGTGGCCAGGGCGGAAGGTCTGCAGGATGTTGCCGTAGTCCTTGCTGCGCTGGTCGGTATTGCGGATCAGCAGTGCGATCGGGGTGCCGGTGGTCCGGCCCTCATAGACACCACTGAGGATTTCGACCGCATCGGGCTCATTGCGCTGGGTGACGAATTTCGACGTGCCCGGGCGGCGCCGGTCCAGGTCGCCCTGGATATCGGCCTCGGACAAGGCCATGCCCGGCGGGCAGCCGTCGATGACGCAGCCGATCGCCGGGCCATGCGATTCGCCGAAGTTCGTGACGGCAAACAGCGTGCCGAAGGTGTTTCCGCTCATGGTGTACCGGGAATACCTTCCTGATCGGGCCAGTCGCGGATATAGGCCTTGAGCATCTTGTTCTCGAAATTCTGGCTGTCGACGACCGCCTTGGCCACGTCGTAGAAGCTCACGACGCCCATCAGCATCATCCGGTCCATCACCGGCAGATAGCGGGCATGCTGCTCCAGCATCATGCGCCGCACCTCGTCGAGTTCGGTCTCCATGGTGCAGGTCAGTGGCGCATCGTCCATGGCGGCGCTCACCGGGCCGGTACCGATCTGCCCGCCATTGCGGACCACGGTCTGGATGACCTCGCGAAAGGTCAACATGCCCACCAGGTCACCCCGGTCCATCACGACCAGTGACCCGATGTCTTTTTCGGCCATCACCACGGCGGCCTGCGCCAGGCGCTCATCGGGCTTGACCGTGTACAAGGTGTTGCCCTTCACCCGCAAAATATCGCTGACTTTCATGCTGCTCTCCTCGCGCTGAATATAGCCCACAATAATGGGGATGGTCTGCAGGATTCGCGGCCGGTCCGTGGCGCTGGCGCCGCACGGCCCGGGGTCCTGTACCGCATGCACGCCCCCCGTCGGCCTGCGGGCACCGCGCGGCCACCCCCATTGACACTCTCGGAGACAACCCATGCCCGGATATTCCGACCCCGGTTTCGACACGCTGGCGCTGCACGCCGGCGCCGCGCCGGACCCCACCACCGGCGCGCGCGCCGTGCCTATCCATCTGAGCACCTCGTTCGTGTTCGGCTCCAGCGACCAGGCTGCGGCGCTGTTCAACCTGGAGCGTGCCGGCCATGTGTATTCACGCATCAGCAACCCGACCAATGCGGTGCTCGAGCAAAGGGTCTCCGCGCTGGAGGGCGGCATCGGCGCCATCACCACCGCCAGTGGCCAGGCGGCGTTGCACCTGACCATCGCCACGCTGATGGGCGCGGGCTCGCACATTGTGGCCTCCACTGCGCTGTACGGCGGCTCGCAGAACCTGCTGCACTACACGATGCGCCGCTTCGGCATCGACACCAGCTTCGTCAAACCGGGCGACATCGACGGCTGGCGCGCGGCCGTGCGTCCGAACACCAAACTGTTCTTCGGCGAGACGGTGGGCAACCCGGGGCTCGACGTGCTGGACATCGCCACCGTGTCGTCGATCGCCCACGAGGCCGGCGTCCCGCTGCTGGTCGACTCGACGCTGACCACCCCCTGGCTGCTCAAGCCGCTCGAACATGGCGCCGACCTGGTCTACCACTCGGCCACCAAATTCCTCAGCGGCCATGGCACGGTTATCGCAGGCATCGTCGTCGACGGCGGCAGCTTCGACTGGGCCGCGGCGCATGCGTCCAGCGGCAAGTTCGGCGAACTGGCGGAACCCTACGAAGGTTTCCACAACATGGTGTTCACCGACGAGTCGACCGTAGGCGCCTTTCTGCTGCGCGCGCGGCGCGAAGGCCTGCGCGACTTCGGCGCCTGCCTGAGCCCGCATTCGGCCTGGCTGGTATTGCAAGGCATCGAGACCCTGGGCCTGCGCATGGCGCGGCACATGGACAACACCGCCAAGGTGGTCGAATACCTGGCCAGCCACCCCTTCGTGTCGCGGGTCGGCCATCCCCTGCTTGAATCCCATCCCAGCCACGCACTGGCGCAAAAGCTGCTGCCGCGCGGCGCCGGCTCGGTGTTCAGCTTCGACCTCAAGGGCAGCCGGGAACAGGGAAAGGCCTTTGTCGATGCCCTGCAGGTGTTCAGCCATCTGGCCAACGTCGGCGACTGCCGCTCGCTGGTCATCCACCCGGCCAGCACCACCCACTTCCGCATGAGCGACGACGCGCTGGCGGCCGGTGGCATCACGCAAGGAACGATCCGCCTGTCGATCGGCCTGGAAGACCCGGCCGACCTGCTCGAAGACCTCAAGCGCGCACTGCGTGCCGCAGAAAAGGCAGGTGCATGATGGAACTCACTGTCAACGGCCACAAGACCTTCTGCTACACCGGCGGCAAGCCCTTCGATGCGGCCAAACCGACCGTGATCTTCCTGCACGGCGTGCTCAACGACCACAGCGTCTGGATCCTGCAGACCCGCTACATGGCGCACCACGGCTGGAACGTGCTGGCGCCTGATCTGCCCGGCCATGGCAAGAGCGCGGGCGAGCCACCGGAAAGCGTCGAGGATGCCAGTGCCTTCGTGCTGGCGCTGATGGATGCGGCCGGCCTCGCCAAGGCGGCGCTGATCGGCCACAGCTTCGGCTCGCTGATCGCTCTCGAGGCGGCCGCAAGTGCGCCGCAGCGCGTCAGCCACCTGGTGCTGGTGGGTACGGCGTTTCCGATGAAAGTCTCCCCCGCCCTGCTCGACGCCTCGCTGAACCACCCGGAAAAGGCGATCGCGATGGTCAATACCTTCTCGCACTCCACACTGGCGCCGCCACCGTCGACGCTGGGCCCGGGCACCTGGGTCTATGGCAGCAGCAAGGCCTTGATGCGCCGGGTGCTGGCCAGCAACCCGAAGGTCAATGTGTTCCATGTCGGCTTCAAGGCCTGCGACAGCTATGCCGGGGGTGACGCCGCGATGGCCAAAGTGACGGCCCCGACCTTGTTCGTACTCGGCGATGCCGACCAGATGACACCGGTGAAAGCCGCACAGTCGCTGGTGCGTGCGGCCGCGCATGGCAAGGTCGTCATGGTGCCCGGCGGACACCAGATGATGGGCGAATCGCCGGATGCGGTGCTGGTCGCGATACGCGATTTCCTGGCTGCATGACGTTCGTGCCGCCGATCCCTCTGCCTGCGATGTCCCCGGCGCGCGCGCAGGAGATCGCCAGCGGCTTCGACCTGCGGGCCTTGCCGGCGGACTTCTACGCCGACCCGTACCCGGTCTATGACCTGTTGCGTGAGCACGATCCGGTACGCCGGATGCCCGACGGCAGCTGGTTCCTGACCCGCTACGCCGACCTGGTCGCGGTGTACCGCGACGCCCGTACCTTCAGCTCCGACAAGAAGGTCGAGTTCGCGCCCAAGTACCTGCACCAGCCCTGGCATGGCGATGTCGCGCGCGCCGGTGATGCGCCGCTGTTCGCACACCACACGAGCAGCCTCGTGTTCAACGACCCGCCGCTGCACACGCGGGTGCGCAAGCTCATCATGGTCGCGCTGACACGGCGGGCGATCCGGGAGATGGAAGGCGGCCTGATCACGCTGGTCGACCAGTTGCTCGACCGCATCGCGGAGCGCGGCGGCGGCGACCTGATCGCGGACTTTGCCAGCGCCATCCCGGTCGAGGTCATCGGCAATCTGCTGGGTGTACCGCATGCCGACCGCGCCCCGCTGCGCGGCTGGTCACTGGCTATTCTCGGCGCGCTTGAACCTGCATTGACACCCGAGCAGGAGGCGCTGGGCAACCGCAGCGTATCGGAGTTCCTGGAATACCTGAAACTGCTGGTGGCCGATCGGCGGCGCCACCCCGGCGACCCCGAGCACGACGTGCTGACGCGCCTGATCCTGGGCGAGGCCGACAGCGACGGTCCCTCAAGCGGGCGGCTGTCCGAGGCCGAACTGCTGCACAACTGCATCTTCATCCTGAACGCCGGCCACGAGACCACCACCAACCTGATCGGCAATGCGCTGGTCTGCCTGCAGCAATGGCCCGATGCCCGGGTCGGTCTGCTGGCACGCATGCAGCGCTATCGCGACGACGCGCCGGCACTGGAACAGCACATGGACAGCGCCGTCGACGAGTTCCTGCGCTTCGAGTCCTCGAACCAGCTGGGCAACCGCCGCGCCACCACGGCCTGCCAGGTCGGCGGCGTCGACCTCCCGGCCGGCGCGCTGGTCACGCTGTGCATAGGCGCGGCCAACCGCGACCCGGCGCAATTCCCGCAGGCTGACCGGTTCGACCTGATGCGCCGCGACAACCGGCACCTCGCCTTCGGCTTCGGCATCCACCAGTGCGCCGGACTGAGCCTGGCCCGGCTCGAGGGGCGCATCGCGATCGGGCGTTTCCTGCAGCGCTTTCCGGACTACCGCTTGACGCAGGCACCGCTGCGCGGAGCACGGGCGCGGTTCAGGGGGTTTCTGAACGCCTCATTCACTGTGGCGTAGGCCCACCCGCGCTTGCGTGAAACCATGCTTGGCGTGCCTGCCCACCCTGCGGCGACGCTGCATCGACTGATTTGATCCATGTTAAGGTCGCACGTCACGCAACCCATCGCTGATCGCGGTCGATAGGTGTGCAGGCATTTCGTGTTTGCGCTCCTGTACCCAGGATCAGCGGAGACTCGGAGACGCTGCCATGGCAGAGAAACATGATCCGATGGTGCCGCACGGCGCCGTCAATGCGATCAACACCGATTACAAGATCGGCCAGGACAACATCGTCCTCAAACTGGGGCCGTTCGGCCTCGACATCCACAACCGGGTGTTTGCGATCTCGGGCCTCTCCATCGTTGCCTTCGTGTTGCTGACGCTGATGTTCCAGACCCAGGTCGAGCCGATGTTCGGCGCGATGCGTGGCTGGCTCACCTCCAACCTGGACTGGTTCTTCATCAGCGCCGGCAACATCTTCGTCATCGTCTGTCTCGGCCTGGCGATCTCGCCGCTGGGCCGGGTGCGCCTGGGCGGCACGCTGGCCAAACCGGACTATGGCTACCTTGGCTGGTTCTCGATGCTGTTTGCCGCAGGCATGGGCATCGGCCTGATGTTCTACGGCGTCTCCGAGCCGCTGTCGCACTTCAGCAGTTCCATGGGAGGCACCACGATCGAGAACGGTGTCCGTACCGACTGGGCGCCGCTGGGGGCGGCTGCCGGCGACGCCACTGCAGCCGCACGGCTGGGCATGGCTGCCACCATCTTCCACTGGGCGCTGCACCCCTGGGCGATCTACGCCATCCTGGCACTCGGCCTGGCGCTGTTCTCGTTCAACAAGGGCCTGCCGCTGACGATCCGCTCGGTGTTCTATCCGCTGCTCGGTGAACGCATCTGGGGCTGGCCCGGCCACATCGTCGACATCCTGGCCGTGCTGGCCACCATGTTCGGCCTGGCCACGTCGCTCGGTCTAGGCGCCTCGCAGGCTGCAGCGGGACTGAACTACCTGTTCGGTATCTCGCTGGGCGAAACGACGCAGATCGTGCTGGTGATCGGCATCACCGCGATCGCGCTGACATCGGTTCTGGCCGGGCTGGACGCCGGCGTGAAGCGCTTGTCCGAGATCAACATGATCCTGGCCTTGCTGCTGCTGGTGTTCCTGATCGCAGTCGGTCCGACGCTGGCCATCGCCACCGGCTTCTTCTCCAACCTGGGCGCCTACGTCGAACACCTGCCGGCACTGTCCAACCCGTTCGGCCGCGCAGATGCCAACTTCTCGCAGGGCTGGACGGCCTTCTACTGGGCCTGGTGGATCAGCTGGTCACCCTTCGTCGGCATGTTCATCGCACGCGTCTCGCGCGGCCGCACGGTGCGGGAGTTCATCATCTCGGTCTTGATCATCCCGTCGCTGGCCTGTGTGCTGTGGATGACCGTGTTCGGCTCCACTGCCATCTCGCAACTGGTCAATGAAGGCTACAAGGCGGCTGCCGAAGCGGCGCTGCCACTGCAGATATTCCAGATGCTCGACGTGTTGCCGCTGGCACAGATCACCTCCTTCCTGGCCATCGTTCTGGTTGTCGTCTTCTTCGTCACCTCGTCGGATTCCGGCTCGCTGGTGATTGATGTGATCGCTGCCGGCGGCAAGGTCGACGCGCCGACGCCGCAGCGCGTCTTCTGGTGCGTGTTCGAAGGCCTGGTCGCGATTGCGCTGATCCTTGGTGGGGGTCTGGTGGCGCTGCAGGCGATGGCGGTATCGACCGGATTTCCGTTCACCGTCGTGCTGCTGATCGCGACGGTGGCCGTCGTCAAGGGTCTGGCCTCGGAACCCCGCGGCGCCTGACCCGACAAGCTGTCTGCCGACGATGCAGGACGAGCAGTTCGAGATCCTGGCCTTCGTGCAGCAGCACGCCCCGTTCAAGGACCTTCCGCTGGATGCGCAACAGCAGGTGGCCTGTGCCATCGACGTGCGCTACGTCAAGGCCGGGACCTCGATCGTCGAATTCGGCCAAGAGGCCGTAGCCCTGCACATGGTGCGCAGCGGCGCTGTCGAGGTATTGCGGCGCGACGGCAGCCTGTACAACCGGCTGACCGAAGGCGGCTACTTCGGCGAGTTCGGCCTGCTGCACCGCAAGAAAGTGCGCTTTCCGGCACGCGCACTGGAAGACAGCTTGCTGTACCTGGTGCCGGAGCCGGTGTTCAGCGCACTGTTCGAGAGCAACGAGCAGTTCGCGGACCAGGTTGCCACCGAGGACCACATGCGACTGCGCCAGGTGGTGTCACGCCGCGAGGAGGCTCACCAGCTGACCTCGGTGGCGATCGAGAGCCTCGTCAGCCGAGCCCCGGTGGCCCTGCCGCCGTCGGCATCGGTACTGGACGCGGCCCGGCACATGACCGATGCCGGTGTCTCGTCGCTGCTGATCGTACAAGCGGCAGACATGGACCATCCGGAGGGCCGGATGGTGGGCATCGTGACCGACCGCGACATCCGCACGCGCGTTGTCTGCCAGGGGCTCGGATACGACACACCAGTAGCCGACGTGATGTCGACCGGTCTGATCACGGTGCAACACGACCAGCGGGTATTCGAGGCCATGCTGCAGATGCTGCGCCACAACGTGCACCATTTGCCGGTGCTGCGCAAACACGTTCCGATCGGCATCATTGCGCTGGCGGACGTGGTGCACCACGAGTCGCGCAACAGCCTGTTCGTCGTGGGCAGCATCTTCAAGCAGACCGATGTGGACGGACTGGCTGCACTGACCGGCGAGGTCCATGCCAGCTTTGCCCGCATGGTCCGGGAAGATGCCAGCTCGCGCATGGTGGGCAGTGCGATGGCCGCAATCGGGCGCAGCTTCAAGCAGCGGCTGCTGGAACTGGCAGAGCAGAAACTCGGCCCTCCACCCGTGCCCTACTGCTTTCTGGCCCTGGGCTCGATGGCCCGGCACGAGCAGCTGGTGGTCACCGACCAGGACAACGCGCTGATCCTGGACAACAGTTTCGACGCCGCAAGGCACGACGCCTACTTTCAACAACTCACCGCGTTTGTCAGCGATGGCCTGGCGCGCTGCGGCTACACCTATTGCAGCGGCGGCATCATGGCCACCAATACCCGCTGGCGCCAGAGCCTGCGCGCCTGGGAAGACTGCTTCACCGACTGGATCGAAAAACCCAGCGCCGAGTCGCTGCTCTCGGCCAGCATCTTCTTCGACCTCGACGGGGTCTGGGGTCGCATCGATTTTGCCGAGCGCCTGCGCCAGCTGATCGCGACCAAGGCCAGGGGGAACTCGCTGTTCCTGGCCTGCATGGCGCGCAATGCCTTGCTGCGCACGCCGCCGCTGGGGTTCTTCAAGGATTTTGTCGTCGAGTCCGACGGGCGGCACAGCAAGGCCATCAACCTCAAGCGGCGCGGCACGGCGCCCATGGTCGACCTGCTGCGTGTCCATGCGCTGGCCGTGGGCTCGCAGGCCCGCAACTCGTTCGAACGGCTGGACGACGTGATCGCGGCCCAGGTGCTGGCGCCGGGCCGCGGCCCGGACCTGCACGATGCGCTGGAATTCATCTCGACCGTACGCATCCGCAACCAGGCCAGCGACCTGCAGGCCGGTATCGAACCCGACAACAGCATCGAGCCGGACAAGTTGTCCGATTTCGAGCGCAAGAGCCTGCGCGACGCGTTCCAGATCCTGGACAACGCGCAGTCCTACCTGAAGTTCCGCTACCAGCCCGGTCGCGCCAACTGAGCACCCACGTGCTGCATGCCGGACTGCTGCGCCCACCCGGAGCCGGGGACAAGCCACCGCCGGTGGACTGGGTCACGCGTTTTCGCGAACTGCAGCAAAGCGCCCGCGATCCGCGCCTGAAGGCCTATTACGCGGCCGGCATGGTGGGCGCCGACACGCCGCTGGCCGACACCCCGCTGATGGCATTGGACGTCGAAACCACCGGCCTCGACCCGGTGCACGACGGCATCGTCTCGATCGGCCTGGTGCCGATGCGGCTGGACATCGTGCGCGCCAGCGCCTCGCGTTACAGGCTGCTCAGGCCCCGGGTGCCGCTGGGCGCCGAATCCGTGACCATCCACGGCATCACCGACACGCAGATCGCCTCGGCCCCCGATCTGGACGAGATTCTGGGCGAACTGCTGCAGGCCATTGCCGGCCATGTGCTGGTGGTGCATTGCAGCGCCATCGAACGCCAGTTTCTCGACGGCGCACTGGCGCCGCGCATCGGCGAGCGGATCGCGTTTCCGGTCATCGACACGATGGAACTCGAGGCACGGCTGCACCGCGGCCAGCGCCCCACTTTGTGGGACCGGTTGCGCGGACACCGGCCTGCAAGACTGTCGATCCGGCTGGCCGCGAGCCGGGCCCGATATGGCCTGCCGCGTTATCGGCCGCACCATGCGCTGACCGACGCGCTGGCGTCGGCCGAACTGCTGCAGGCCCAGGTGGCGCACCGCTTCACGGCGCAGACACCGGTACGCGAACTCTGGACCTGAAGGCCGGTTCGCGACCGCGGGCTCACAACACGTCCGACAGCCGGGCGCTGGCGACCCGCGTGGTGCGCCACCAGAGCTCGGTGTTCGCCGTGCGATGCAGCAACAGCTGGTAGGCCAGAGGCTCCAGCGGCGTTTCGCTTGGCTCGGCGAGCAGCACATGGCGCGTGCCGGCCGAGCCTGCGTCGTCCTCGATCCGCGCCACCCAGTCCAGATCGACCAGCGCCTGCAGCGTCGACTCGACGCCCAGCACACTGACCCGCAAGGCCTTGGCCAGTTGCGCCGCCGTCAGCCCGTGGGCGGCCGTCGAACGGGCCTGCAGCAGCAGGCGCATGATCTCGAGCGCGCGCTGGAACCGCCAGCCAGGCCCCTGGTCGCGCTGCACGACGCCCGACAGCAGGCTGGGCAGATACGCGGTGATCACCGCACCCAGCAGCACGATGACCCAGGCTAGGTAGATCCACACCAGCAGGATAGGCACGGTCGCAAACGTGCCGTACACCACCGAGTAGGTCGGCACCATGCCCAGGTAGATGACCAGCAGCTTCTTGGCCAGTTCCATCACCAGCGAGGCGAAGATGCCACCGGCCCAGGCATGCGGCCACCGGACACGGGTATTGGGCACGTAGTAGTACATCGCCGCTGCACCGCCGGCCAGGATGGCGAACTGCACCGTGTCCAGCAGCAGCGTCAGCCCGCCCAGGGCGCCGCCGGTCAGGCCGCGCGACACCGTCACCGCATACGAGGTCATCGTGATGCTGGCACCCAGCACCAGCGGCCCGAGGGTGAGCGCAGCCCAGTAGACCAGGATGCGCTGCGCCAGCCGGCGCCTGCGGCGCACGCGCCAGATGCCGTTCAAGGTGCGGTCGATGGTCAGGATCAGCGCCAGCGCCGTCGCCAGCAGGAACACCAGGCCCACGCTTCCCAGCTGGCTGGCCTGGCGGGCGAACTGGGTCAGGTAGCCCAGCACCTGGCGGGCAATCGCATCGGGCACCAGGTTGTCGACCAGCCAGCGCTGCAGCACCACCTGCAGCTTGCCGAACATCGGAAACGCAGTGAAGATCGCCAGCGCCACGGTGAATAGCGGCACCAGTGCAATGGTGGTGGTGAAGGTGAGGCTGCTGGCCGTCAGGCCCAGCCGGTCTTCGCGGAACCGTTCGCGCAGTGTCAGCGCGGTGTTTCTCCATGGGAAATGAAGGAAATCCGACAGGAGAGACTCGAGCGCAGGGGGCAATCGCATGGCCGGTATGATGCCACCGACATGCAATCGAACGACAACACCATCTCCCTGACCCGCACGCTGGCCGTTGGCAGCCTGATCGGCATGATCCTGCTGGGCCTGGCCTGGGAGCTCTGGCTGGCCCCTTTGCGCCCTGGAGGCACCTGGCTGGCACTCAAGGTGCTGCCGCTGTGCATTCCGCTGGCCGGCCTGCTGAAGAACCGCATGTACACCTACCGCTGGGTCAGCCTGCTGGTGTGGCTGTACTTCACCGAAGGTGTGGTGCGGGCCTGGGGCGACAAGCCACCGGGCAATTGGCTGGCCTTGGCCCAGGTTGTCCTGTGCCTGCTCCTGTTCACTGCCTGCGCACTGCATGTGCGATTGCGCCTGCGCCACCGCACCGGCGCTTCTGCGGACCCCGTGCCCGCATCCGACTCCCCTTCCTGACCACGACATGACCGAATCCGTATCCGCCCTGCTCGAGGAACTGCGCAGCTGCGTCGGCGCACAGCATGTGCTGACCCATGACGACCCGGCCACCGACCTCTCGGCCTGGGAAGAGGACTGGCGCAAACGCAGCCACGGCCGCGCGCTGGCCGTGGTACGTCCAGGTTCCACCGAGGAGGTGGCGGCCGTTGTCGCGACCTGCGCACGGCTGCAGGCGGCCACCGGCGTCAGCATCGTGCCGCAAGGGGGCAACACCAGCATGGTCGTCGGTGCGGTGCCCGACGCGTCAGGTCAGCAGATCGTGCTCAACCTGCAGCGCATGAACAAGATACTGGCGCTCGACGCCGGCAATTCGACACTCACGGCCCAGGCCGGCTGCGTGTTGCAGACGCTGCAGGACGCCGCCCGCGCCGCGGGATTCCTTTTTCCGCTGAGCCTGGCCGCCGAAGGCAGTTGCACGGTCGGTGGCAATCTGGGCACCAATGCCGGCGGAACCCAGGTGGTCCGCTACGGCAACACCCGCGAGCTGTGCCTGGGCCTGGAAGTGGTCACGCCGCAGGGGCAGGTCTGGAATGGCCTGTCGGGGCTGCGCAAGGACAATACCGGTTACGACCTGCGCAACCTGCTGATCGGCGCCGAAGGCACGCTGGGCGTCATCACCGCGGCGACGATGAAGCTGGTGCCGCTGCCGGCCGCGCAACTCACCGCCTGGACGGCGGTACCGTCGATGGAACATGCAGTGGCTCTGCTCGGCCTGGCGCACAAGACGCTGGGCGCGGGGCTCACCGGTTTCGAGGTCATGGGCCAGTACGCCCTGTCGCTGGTGGCGCGCCACATGCCGGCCTCCAGGGTGCCGCTGTACGAGGCCACGCCCTGGTGCGTGCTGCTGGAGGTGTCGGACCACGAGTCCGAGGCACACGCGCGCGCACAGTTCGAACGCCTGCTCGAAGCCGGCATGGAACAGGGCTGCATCACCGACGGCGTGGTCGCCGAAAGCCTGGCGCAGGCCCAGGCGCTGTGGCAGATCCGCGAGAACCTGCCGATGGCCCAGGCGATGGAAGGCCTGAACATCAAGCACGACATCTCGATCCCGATCTCGCGCATTCCGGAGTTCGTGGCCACGACCGACGCCGCGCTGGCCCACGCGCTGCCCGGCATTCGCATGGTCGACTTCGGTCACCTCGGTGACGGCAACCTGCACTACAACGTGCAGGCGCCCGAAGGCGCGGATGCGGCCGCCTTCCTGCGTGCCAACGAGACCACGGTCAACACGATCGTGTTCGAATCGGTCACCCGCTTTGGTGGCTCGATCTCGGCCGAACACGGCATCGGCAGCCTGAAGGTCGACAAGCTGCCCGGCTACAAGTCGCCTGTGGCGCTGGACATGATGCGCGCCATCAAGCGCGCGCTCGATCCGACCAACCTGATGAACCCGGGGCGGGTGGTGCGGGTCTGAGGCCCATGCCGACGCCGCACGAAATACCGCGAACCACGGCCATGCCCCACAACCTGCCCGACGGCCTGTTCGCCGACGACAACGGGGTTGTCCGCTGCACCTGGTGCCGGGCCACGCCGACCTACCGCGACTACCACGACAACGAATGGGGCTTTCCGGTGGCCGACGACCGGCGGCTGTTCGAGAAGATCTGTCTCGAAGGCTTTCAGAGCGGCCTGAGCTGGATCACCATCCTGAACAAACGTGAGGCCTTTCGACAGGGGTTCGCCAACTTCGACATCGATGCGCTGGCCGGTTTCGGCGATGCCGATATCGCACGGTTGCTGCAGGATGCCGGCATCGTGCGCCACCGCGGCAAGATTGCATCCACCATCAACAATGCCCGGCAGGCCATCGCGCTGCGCGAGGAATGCGGATCACTGGCCGCGTATTTCTGGCGCTGGGAGCCCGAGCCTTCCACCCGTCCCCCCGTCCTGACGCGTGACGCGCTGCGCGCGCTGAGCACGTCGCCGGAGTCGATCGCCTTGTCCCGCGACCTCAAGAAGCGCGGCTGGAGCTTCGTCGGCCCCACCACCGTCTATGCCTTCATGCAGGCCATGGGCCTGGTGAATGACCATGTCGAAGGCTGTGCCACGCGCGAGCGCGCCCTGGCGGCGCGGCAGGACTTCCGTCCGCCCCGATAGGTGCGTAGTTGGCTGGCGCGGACCGGCCTGCCATTGCGCCGGTCATGCTGCTAGCATGGCGTGCAAGACGTTTCGCACACCGAACCCCAGGAGACGCACATGCACCAAGCCGGCCTGATGATGGACCGCCCGCTGCTGATTTCGGCCGTGATCGAGCATGCCGCCGCGCAGTACGGCGATGTCGAAGTCGTATCCCGCGAAACCCATGGGCCGCTGTTTCGATACACCTACCGTGACTGTGCGCGGCGCTCCCGCCAACTGGCCAACGCACTGGCCGACCTCGGCCTGAAGCCAGGCGACATCGTAGGCTCGATCGCTTGGAACAACCACCGGCACCTGGAGGCGTATTACGGTGTATCGGGCAGCGGCATGGTCATCCACACCTGCAATCCGCGCCTGCATGCGCAGCAGCTGATCTACATCATCAACCACGCCGGGCAGAAGGCCATGCTGTTCGACGCGACATTTGCGCCGCTGATCAAGGGCATTGCGGCGCATTGCCCGACGGTCAAGACCTGGATCTGCCTGTCCGACGCGGCCCATCTGCCGGCGATCGACGGCGTGGCCGATGTGCGCGCCTATGAGGACCTCATCGGCCCTTGCAGCGCGCAATTCAACTGGCCCGAATTCGACGAGAACACCGGCGCCGCACTCTGCTACACCTCTGGCACCACCGGCAACCCCAAGGGCGTGCTGTATTCGCACCGCGCCATCGTGCTGCAGGCCATGGCCGGCTGCATGCCCAATGTGCTGTCCGTGTCGTGCCGCGACACGATCCTGCCGGTGGTGCCGATGTTCCACATCAACGCCTGGTGCATCCCCTACGGCGCGCCGATTGCCGGTGCCAAGCTGGTGCTGCCGGGCCCGCGTCTCGACGGCGAATCGCTGTACACGCTGATGGAAGACGAGAAGGTCACGCTCAGCGCCGGCGTGCCCAGCATCTGGCAGGGGCTGATCGCCTATGTTGAACAAAAAGGCCTGCGCTTTTCCACCATGCGCCGCACCGGCGTCGGCGGCTCGGCCATGCCGCAGGCGCTGATCGCCAAGTTCGCCGACACCTACCAGGTCGAAGTCCGCCACGGCTGGGGCATGACCGAGACCACGGCCGTGGCGACCATGGGCACGCTGACACCGCGGGACCTGGCCCTGCCGAAAGAGCAGCAACACGCCATCGTGGCCCGCCAGGGCAAGAGCCTGTGCGGCGTGGAGATCAAGGTCGTCGACGCTGGCGGCGCCACGCTGCCACGCAACGGTACGTCACAGGGCGAACTGATGGTGCGCGGCCCGTGGATCCTGCGCGAATACTTCAAGGGCGAGCGCTCGCCGCTGCAGGACGGCTGGTTCCCCACCGGCGACATCGCCACCATCGATGCCACCGGCACCATGCAGATCCGCGACCGCACCAAGGACGTCATCAAGTCCGGCGGCGAGTGGATCAGTTCGATCGACCTGGAGAGCGCCGTGGTCGCGCATCCAGCCGTGGCCATGGCGGCCGTCATTGGCGTGAAGCACCCGCAGTGGGACGAGCGGCCGCTGATGTTCATCGTGTGCAAACCGGATCAGGCCGTGGAAAAGTACGAACTGCTGGCCTTCCTGGCCGAGCGGGTCGCCAAGTGGTGGCTGCCCGACGACATCCGCTTCGTCGACAGCCTGCCGGTCGGGGGAACCGGCAAGGTGCAGAAAGAGGAGTTGCGCAGGAAGTATGGCGGGGTGTTCGGCTGACACCCATGCTGGCGTTCGGCTGCCAGCGTCCATAGAGTGTCGAATTTCGTTACAGCACCCGCTGACTCCGCACGCATCGACAATCCCTCGACCGGAAAACGGGGTCAAAAAGTCCTGGAATACGTGTTTTTGTCCGCCAGATGTCAACAAATCGAGGCCGATTCGCATCACTGGTCTGGAATTTGCTGTCTGCAATGACGCAAACCGTGGTCGACCCGTCAAGCCGGGACAAGGCCGCATCATCCAGGAAGGACGGACAGATGAAAGCGAACAGTTGGATCAAGGGCGGGCTGCTGGCCATAGCGGGATTGAGCAGCCCCGCATGGGCATTGCTGGACATCAACCCCGTACCGGTCGGGACACTCACCTTCGAAGCGGCTTCCGGCGACGTCGGCCCCACCGACGTGATACCGGTCATGGTGCGGCTGACATTGGCCGACGACTCAGCCCCCTTCATGGGCCTCAATTCCGGCAACTACGAGGAATTCGCCAGCGTATTGCCCGAGGGCTTCCACATCGACTTTGCGTCGATCTCGTATTCGTTCACCCACGGGGGCACCTTTTCGACCAACGGAATTTCCGGGCCACCGTACGACTTCAGGTTCGCCAGCGATTCGCCGCTGGACAACGTGTCTCTGCAAGCGGGCGAATCCGCCACTTTCGAGTTCGGCCGCTTTACCCCCTCCAACGGGCCGGTCGCCCCAGGAACGTATTTCGGGAATCAACTCTCGGTCAATTTCGCATTCACCGACAATTCGCAACCCGATCCCAATGCCCCCGTCGGTTCGCCGAATGGATGGACCACCTACCTGGCGGTTGCAAGCACCTGCAGCAATTGTTTCCAGCGAACGGTGGTGGCCGCCGTTCCCGAACCAGAAAGCTACGCCATGCTGCTCGCCGGCCTGGGGCTGATGGGCTGGATCGTACGACGCCGATCCACCTGAATCGGGCGCCGCGCCCATTACGCGCAGGCAGCGCAAGCAAGGCCTCTGCAGGCAGCTGCAGAGGCCTTTTTCATGCGCCCCGGACCACCCGGCAAGCATCAACCGCTCTAATTTCGGCATCACGGATATAGAAAATTAATTCTTGCGCGTACACACAAGCGTCATCAGAATCAACTCCGACCTTCAACCCCAGGAGTATTTCCATGCGTTCTTCTCCCGATCTGACCCGTCGCCGTCTACTCGCCGCAGGTGGTCTCGCCAGCACTGGCGCGCTCTTGTCCATACCGGCCCACAGCCAGGGCAAAGCCAGGGTCAGCATGCAGCTGGGCTGGATTGCCGGTGGCAACCAGATCGGAGAAGTCGTGGCCAAGCGACTGGGGTACTACGACACCGAGGGCATCGACTTCTCGATCCAGCCCGGCGGTCCCAGCATCGACGGCGTGGCCATCGTGGCATCGGGTCGCAATGAGGTCGGCCAGGTATCTTCCAGCCCGTCCAACATGCTGGCGGTGTCGCAGGACCTGCCGATCCAGGTGTTCGCCACCGGCTTGCAGCAGCACCCCTACACCTTCTTCTCGCTGAAGAAGAACCCGATCCGAACGCCCAAGGATATGGTGGGCAAGAAGATCGGCATCCAGTCCACCGGCATGGTGCTACTGCGCGCGCTGCTGGCCAAGAACAAGATTGACGAGAAGTCGATGACCATCATCCCGATCGGCTCGGACATGACGCCGCTGCTGACCGGCCAGGTCGACACCGTCACCGGCTGGCTGACCAACACCACCGCGCTCAAGCCATTGGGCGCCGACCGCGTCGACATGCGCCTGTGGGACACCGGCGTGCACCTGTACGCGCTGCCCTATTACGCCCATACCGACACGATCCGCAACAAGCCGGAACTGCTGCAGCGCTTTCTGCGTGCCACTGCGCGCGGCTGGGCGTATGCCAACAAGAACCGCGACCAGGCGGTGGAACTGCTGATCAAGGAATATCCCAATCTGAACGGTCCCGACGAACGGGTCGCCGTCGATGCGCTGATGTCCTTCGCCTACAACGACCTGACCAACAAGAACGGCTGGGGCACGATGGACAAGGGCGTCTGGCAGGATCAGATCGCGCAGTACGCCAGCCTGGGCCAGTTCACCAAGCGCGTGCCCAAGGTCGAGGAAGTCATGACCATGGACATCCTCAACGCCACCCGCGAATACCGCCTGCGCAACTCGTAGTCTGCCCGACTGCCCACCCGCCATGTCGACTGCCATTGCCCATGCGCCGCTGGCGCAGGGGATGCGTGTTTCCGCCGCCCAGGCCCACGCACCCCAAGCCACCGGCTTCTCCATCAGCTGCCGCGAGATCTCGGTGCGCTTCTTCACCGACCGGCGCAGCGTCACCGCGTTGAGCGACATCAGCCTGGACATCCGCGACGGCGAGTTCCTGACGCTGCTCGGCCCCTCGGGCTGCGGCAAGTCGACCTTTCTGCGCGTGGTGGCCGACCTGATCACGCCCAACGGCGGCAGCATGCAGGTGCTCGGGGCCAGCCCCGAAACCGCGCGCTTGCGGCGCGACATCGGTTTCGTGTTCCAGGATGCGGCGCTGCTGCCCTGGCGCACGGCGCTGCAGAATGTCGAACTGCCACTGGAGGTGGCCAAAGGCAAGGCAGACACCACCCGGGCCTCGCGCGCCACGCCGCGCGAACTGCTGGAGCTGGTCGGTCTCAAGGGCAGCGAGAACGCCTATCCGCATGAACTCTCCGGCGGCATGCGCCAGCGTGTGGCGATTGCCCGCGCGCTGGTCAGCGACCCCAAGGTCCTGCTGATGGACGAACCCTTCGGTGCGCTGGACGAGATCACCCGCGACCGGCTCAACGAGGAACTGCTTCGGGTATGGCGCGATCTCGGCATGACGGTGCTGTTCGTCACGCACAGCATCTACGAGGCCGCCTTCCTCGGCCAGCGGGTGTTGATGCTGGCGGCCAACCCGGGCCGCGTCAAGGAGATCGTGCCGGTCAACCTGCCGCCGGACCGCGGCCTCTCGATCCGTGAGACACCGGAGTTCGTGCAACTGGCCGCGCACCTGCGCCAGGTGCTGGAAACCTGCTGAAGGAGACACCCGATGTCCACCACCACCTTGCAAGCACCGATGTCCAAGAGCCGGGAAGACCAGGACCTGCTCGACCACCAGGCCCAGCGCCGCCGCCTGGTCTGGCGCCGCCGCCTGCTGCCCGCGATCGGCGTGGCCACCCTGCTGTTCGCCTGGTGGGCCATCGTCGTCGGACTGGGCGTCAAACCCTTCATCGCGCCGTCGCCGTTTCTGGTGCTCGAAACCCTCTATGCGAAGCGCGCCGTCTTGCTCGACAACCTGCTGCCCACTGCCATGGAGGCTGCCGGCGGCTTTCTGCTCGGCAACCTGGTCGCGATCGTCATCGCCACCATCTTCGTGCACAACAAGACGCTGCACGACATCTTCTTCCCGGTGGCACTGATGCTCAATGCCATCCCCATCGTGGCCAAGGCGCCGGTGCTGGTACTCATCATGGGCAACGGCGTCGAGCCCAAGATCGCCATTGCCGCGCTGGTGTGTTTCTTCCCCTCGCTGGTCAACATGGTACGCGGCCTGGACGCAGCCAACCCGCAGGCGATGGAGCTGATGCGGGTGCTCTCGGCCAGCAAGACCGAGGTGTTCTTCAAGCTGCGCCTGTACAGCTCGCTGCCCTATCTGTTCTCGGCGCTGCGCATCTCGGCCTCGCTGGCCGTCATCGGCGCGGTCGTCGGCGAGTGGATCGGTGCCACCACCGGCATCGGCGCGCTGATCATCCAGGCCACCTACAACTTCGACTCGGCACTCCTGTATTCGGCCATCGTCATGAGCGCGCTGCTCACCGGTGCCTTCTACCTGGCCGTGGCGCTGCTCGAGCGGACCGTGGTCCGCTGGCAGCCCGAACAAGCCCATTGAGCGAACGCTCCACTTACAGATACGGAAAGGACACTCTGTCATGACATCAACATCTCCCGACACCGTCCGGCAACCGATGCGCGACGTCAAGGTGGCATCCCGCGCCGACGTGGTCGTCGTCGGCGGCGGCCCGGCCGGCGTATCGGCTGCATTGGCGGCCGCACGCAACGGCGCCCGCGTCACCTTGCTCGAGCGCTACAACCACCTGGGCGGCCTGGCTTCGGGCGGCATGGTGCTGGTGCTCGACGACATGTGGGACAACCACCTGAACGAGATCTCGGTGCGCGGAACCTGCCAGACCATGATCGAACGCCTGTCGGCGCTGGGCCTGGCGCAGTATCCGCGCAGCAATGAGTGGGGGCTGGATCCGGAATCGATCCGGCGCTGGTACCGCTGGGGCACCTTCGATTTCCACACCCATGGCACGCCGCACCCGATCTGCTTCGCCGCCGCCTTCGACCCGGATGGATGGAAGCGCGCCGCGCTGGAAATGGTGCAGGAGGCCGGCATCGAATTGCGCCTGCATTCCTGGTTCTCACACACGCTGGTCGAGGACGGCGTGGTCAAGGGTGTGGTGTGCGAGAGCAAGAGCGGCCCGCAGGCGATTCTGGGGCAGATGGTGATCGATGCCACCGGCGACCTGGACGTGGCGGCCTCGGCCGGCGCTCCGCATACCGGCGGCAACTACATCATGACCACGGTGTTCCGCCTCGGCGGCGTCGATACCGAAGCTGCCGAACGCTACGAGCGCGAGGAGCCCGAGGCCTACGCGGCGCTCGACCGCCAGATCAAGAAGATCCTGGGGGGATCCTGGGGCCTGTGGTGGCTCAAGACACCGCTGCCCGGCGTGGTGTGGTGCAACTGCCCGCACATGGCGGGGCTGGACGGCCAGAAGGTCGAGGACCTCACCCGCGCCGAGATCCAGGGTCGCAAGCACCTGCATGCGCTGGTCGACTTCGTTCGCGCCCACCTGCCCGGCTTCGAGAAATGCCATGTGGTCGACGTGGCGCCGCAGACCGGCGTGCGCCAGACCCGGCTGCTCGAGGGCGAATACATCATGACCAAGGAAGACCTGCAGCAACGTACGCGTTTCGCCGACAGCATCGCCCGCGGCCGCGACTACTACATGCCGTACCGCGTGCTGCTGCCGCAGCAGATCGACAACCTGCTGGTGGCCGGACGCCACTATTCGGTCACATCGCAGGCGCAGAAGATCTCGCGCGAGATCCCGCCCTGCATGGCCATGGGCGAGGCCGCCGGCGTCGCCGCGGCACTGGCACTGAACCAGGGTGTCCTGGCTCGCAACGTCGACATCGCCGCGGTGCAGAGAACCCTGCGTGCCCAGGGAGCCGACCCGGGAGACCAGAGCGGCCGCAATGCCGACGTGCCGGCTTTCGCTGCGGCACTGGCCGTCAACAAGAAAGTGCTGGAGGCGGTATGAGCATGCAGACAACGTCCGGTGCCGAGCTGCCACTCGCAGGCATCCGGGTGGTCGATTTCACCCAGGTCATGATGGGACCGGTCTGCACCCAGATGCTGGGCGACTACGGCGCCGACGTGCTCAAGATCGAACGCAAGGGTGCGGGCGACCTGAGCCGCTCGACCTTCGAGCCGGTGCACGGTGCCGACAATCCGATCTTCTGCAGCCTGAACCGCAACAAGCGCAGCGCCGCACTCGACCTGCGCGACCCGCAGGCGCTGGCGGCGGTCAAGGCGCTGATCGCCGAGGCCGACGTGGTCGTCAACAATTTCCGGGCCGGTGTCATGGAACGCATGGGTCTGGGCTATGAGGACTGCGAAGCCCTCAACCCGCGCATCATCTATGCAGTCGGCACCGGCTACGGCGACAGCGGCCCCTATGCCCACAAGGGCGGGCAGGACGTGCTGGCGCAGGCCATGAGTGGCGTCATGCACCGGCGCGCCGATCCATCGGTACCGGTGTCCGTGTACCCGACCGCCCTGTGCGACTACAGCGCCGGCATGCACATGGTGCAGGGCATTCTGCTGGCCTTGCTGCAGCGTGCGAAGACCGGCGTCGGCCAGAAGGTCAGCGTCTCGCTGTACAACTCCATGCTGGCGATGCAGATGCAGGAAGCGGCCATGATCATGATGGCCGACTCCGAGGTCAACTGGGCCGCCATGCCGCTGTCGGGCGTGTTCGATACCCAGGACGGGGCGCTGGTGCTGGTGGGTGCCTTCAAGGCCAACCCGCTGCAGGACATCTGCACGGCGCTGGGCCTGCCCGACCTGTCTGCTGACCCGAAGTTCTGCAACCTGAACCAGCAGTTCAAGCACAAGGCCGAACTGCAGGCACTGTTCCGCCAGCAGTTCGCCAGCAACACCCGCGACCACTGGCTGGGCCGGCTGGAAGCGCAAGACCTGCTGTGCGCACCGGTGCGCGACCTGCGCGAGGCCCTGGTCGACCCGCAGACGCTGCACAACCAGATGCTGATGGAAGGCCCGGGCGAAGGGCAGACCTGCAAATTCATCGGCAGCCCGATCCAGATGTCCGGCGCCAAGGCCGTCCTGCACCGGGCGCCACCGCGGCTGGGTCAGCACACGCAGGAGATTCTGGACCTGGTGCAGGCACAGGCGCAGGCATCATGAGCGCCGTGCGACATGACCCGAGCCCTGGCACGGTACGCGACGCCGGCACTGCCGATGGCGTACGGCTGGCGATAGAGAACCATGTGGCCCACGTCACACTGAACCGTCCGCAGGCGATGAACGCGGTCGACCTCGCCACCGAGGCCGAACTGCAGCGCATCTGGACGCAGATCGAGAACGATCCGGACGTCCGGGTGGTGGTGCTGACCGGCGCGGGCGAGCGCGCCTTCTGCGCCGGTGCCGACCTGAAGAACCCGTCGGTCACCGGTCTCGAATACTGGGCCGCCAACCGCGTCGGCGGCTTTGGCGGCATTGCGCTGCGCGAGACCCTCAACGTGCCGGTGATCGCCCGTGTCAACGGCTTCGCGCTCGGCGGCGGCCTGGAGATGGTGCTGGGCTGCGACATCGTCGTGGCCTGCGAGGAGGCCAGCTTCGGTCTGCCGGAAGCCCTCGTCGGGCGCATGCCGCTGGACGGCGGCATGGTGCTGCTGCAGCGCCAGGTTCCGTTTCGCCAGGCGATGGCCATGATGCTGACCGGCAAACGCATCCAGGCGCAGCAAGCGCTGGCCATGGGCCTGGTCAACGAAGTCGTGCCACGCGCCGAACTCGATGCGGCCGTGCAGCGCTGGGTCGACGACCTGCTGGCCTGCGCGCCGTTGTCGCTCAAGGCCATCAAGCAGGTGGTTCGCCTGACCGGCTCGATGACACCGTCGCAGGCCCATGCGACCCGCCTTCCGGCCGTCGTGGCAGCCTTGCAGTCGCAGGATGCGGATGAAGGCGTGCTGGCGTTCCAGCAAAAGCGCAAGCCGCAGTGGAGCGGTCGCTAGCAGGCCGTCGCCCGGCACCATCCCGAAGCGAGAATCCGCGTCTGCCATGGCCTACGTCATCGCCGAAACCTGCATCGACTGCAAGGACGCGGCCTGCGTCAGTTGCTGCCCGGTCGACTGCATCTACGAGGGCCCGCGCACCTTCTACATCCATCCGGATGAATGCATCAACTGCGGCATCTGCGTGTCGGTCTGTCCGCCGGAGGCGATCTGGGAGGACACAGACCTTCCCGCACCGCTGCAGCGCTTCATCGCCATCAACCGCGAGTTCTTCGGCCCCGAAGTGAGCGGTCTGGGCAGCCCGGGTGGCGCCAGCAGCGTGGGCGCCGCCTTGCGCGACCACCCGCTGGTGGCGCAGGTGGCCCCAGAGCGCTGAGCGCCGGTTCACAGGCCCCGGCGCCCTGCAAGCCCACCTGGCGGCAGCGCTTGCCCTGGCAGTTGGCACAGGCGCATCGTCCACCCCGTTCACATCCCGCGCATGCGACGCCAAGGGCTGCGCGACCGGTGCATACTGTCAGCCTTTTCCCGCAACACGAGACCTGCCATGCCCCGCTTTGCCGCCAACCTCAGCATGCTCTACAACGAGCATGAGTTCCTGGATCGATTCGATGCCGCCGCCAGCGATGGCTTCCAGGCGGTCGAGTACCTGTTTCCCTATGCCTTCGCAGCGTCCGATCTGGCGCAGCGGCTGTCCGACCATGGCCTGCAGCAGGTCTTGTTCAATGCCCCGCCCGGCGACTGGGACAAGGGCGAACGCGGACTGGCCTGCCTGCCGGGGCGCGAGGCCGAGTTCCGCAGCGGCTTTGCCAGCGCGCTGGAATACGCGCAGGCACTGAACTGCCCGCGGGTGCATGTGATGGCGGGCCTTGCGCCTGCCGGCGTCGACCGTGCCAGGCTGCAAGCAACGTACGAAGCGAACCTGGCCTGGGCCGCAGAACAGGCCGCCGGCGCCGGGCGCGACGTGCTGATCGAACCCATCAACCCGCGCGACATTCCCGGCTTCTTCCTGAATCGCCAGGACGAGGCGCATCGCGTCGTCGCCGCGGTCGGCGCAGCCAACCTGAAGGTGCAGATGGACCTGTACCACTGCCAGATCGTCGAAGGCGACGTGGCCATGAAGATCCGCAAGTACCTGCCCACCGGCAAGGTCGGCCATATCCAGATCGCCGGTGTTCCGATGCGCCATGAACCCGACCTGGGCGAACTGCACCACCCCTACCTGTTCGACGTCATCGACGAGGTCTCCGCCGCCTGTGGCTGGCAGGGCTGGGTCGGCTGTGAATACCGCCCGGCCCGCGGAACCCAGTCCGGCGCGACCTCAGCCGGACTGGGCTGGCTGCGCGCGCGCGGATAACGCGCAATACCCGCGGCGCACGGCCGCCGCGCCGGAGCCCCTGGCGGGTGCCCGCCATACGAATCCGTTCGCGCACACGGGGCGGCGCAAGCCCCTGACCCGCACTCCGGCAATCGCGCCGGTGCTGGATCATTGGCGCCGCTGCCGCCACAATCGGCAACACATCGCAACCCCGCATCGGCCAGCGCCGCCACCGGTTCCGGGCACGCGTGGAACCCTGTTGCGAGGCAGCCATGACGCTTCCCCTGAGTTTCCTGTGGCCGCAGTTCCTGTGGCTCCTGTTGGCCGTGCCCCTGCTGGTGCTGATCTACGTCTGGCTGCTGCGACGCAAGAGGAAGCTGGCGCTGCGCCTGGGCAGCGTGGCCATCGCCAGGCAGGCCCTGGGCGCCGGCCTGCACTGGCGCCGCCACCTGCCGCCGGCCGTGTTCCTGCTGGCCGTCGCGCTGGGCCTGCTGGCGGCGGCGCGGCCGCTGGCGGTCGTGACACTTCCGTCGGACCATGCCACCGTGATGCTGGCCATCGATGTCTCGCTCAGCATGCGCGCCACCGATATCCAGCCCAGCCGCATCGTCGCCGCGCAGGAGGCCGCGAAGGCCTTTCTCAAGGAGTTGCCGCGCAACGTCAAGGTCGGCATCGTCAGCTTTGCCGGCACCGCGCAGGTGGTGCAGCCGGCCACGCTGCAGCGCGAGGACCTGGTCGCCGCGATCGACCGCTTCCAGTTGCAGCGCGGCACCGCGGTCGGCAGTGGCATCGTCGTGGCCCTGGCCGAACTGTTTCCCGACCATGGCCTGGACGTGGGCGAGATGACCTATGGCAACGGGCGCCGCGGCAAGAGCATCGACGAAGCACCGGCCAAGCCGAAGAAGGAAGTCGTCCCGGTCGAGCCGGGCTCATACACGTCTGCCGCGATCGTGCTGCTCACCGACGGCCGGCGCACGACCGGTGTCGACCCGCAGGAGGCGGCCATGCTGGCGGCCAACCGTGGCGTCAAGGTCTATTCGATCGGCCTGGGCACCGTCAGTGGCGAGGTGGCCGGGTTCGAGGGCTGGTCGATGTACCTCAAGCTGGACGAACCCAGCCTCAAGGCCATCGCCAACACGACCCGGGCCGAGTACTTCTATGCCGGCAATGCCGACGCGTTGCGCACGGTCTACGAGAAGCTGGGCACCCGGCTGCAACTCGAACGCAAGGAGACCGAGGTCTCCGCGCTGCTCGCGCTGGCCTCGGCGGCACTGGCCTTGCTGGCCGCTGGCTTATCCTTGCTGTGGTTCAACCGTATCGTCTGATCGCCATCGCACCACCCGCGCCATGCATGCCGTCGTCCTGAAGTATTTCCTCGAAGTCGCCCGCCACGGCTCCATCCGCAAGGCAGCGCAGACGCTGTTCGTGGCCTCCAGCGCGGTGAACCGGCAGATCCTGCGACTCGAGGAGGAGATGGGTACCGAACTGTTCGACCGGGTGCCCAGCGGCATGCGCCTGAACATCGCCGGTGAGCGGCTACGCCGCCATGTGGCCGGCACGCTGCACGACTTTCACCTGATGCGCACCGAGCTCGATGCACTCAAGGGCGAACGCAAGGGCCACGTGACGGTCGCGGCCATGGACTCGCTGCTGATCGACTTCCTGCCGGCCGCGGTGGAAGATTTCTCCGAGCACTACCCGGCCGTGCGCTACAGCATCCTGTCGGCCATGCCCAGCGATGTGCCGGAATGCGTAGCCTCAGGCGACAGCGACATCGGCATCTGCTACCTGGGCAAGTTGCCCAGTGCGCTGGAGGTGATGGCCAAGGCGCCGTTTCCGCCGGGCGTGGTGATGGCGCCCTCGCACCCGCTGGCACGGCAGGACATGATCAGCTTCGACGACTGCCGCGGTCATGCCTTCATCCAGATCAGCCGCATCTCGCCGATCCACACGCTCGTACAGCCGGAGTTCTCGCGCTTCTGGGACGAGCTCGTGCCATCGATCTCCTGCAACTCCACCACCATGGCCAAACGCATGATCGTGGCCGGGCGCGGCATCTCGTTCTTCTCGAAGATCGGCTTCATGGACGAGCTCGACCGTGGCCAGGTGGTCTGGCGGCCGCTGGCCAACAAGGCCATCAACGCGATCGAGGTCGGCATCCTGATTCCTTCGCACCGCAACCTGTCGCATGTGACGCGCCAGTTCCTGGAGCGCATCACGCGCCGGCTCAAGCAGCTGGAGATGGCGGCGTCGATCTAGGCACGGGCGCTGGCTGGCGGCCGTTCGAAGGCTCAGGAGGCGGCGACGTCGGCACCCTGGGCGAGCAGCAGTTCGCGCAGCACCGAGCGGTGGCAATGTGCCTCGTCCTCACAATAGCATCCGACGGCAAAGTTCGTCTGGTGCGACAGGCGGGCCAGCAGGCCGATGGCATGCGCATGCTCCGGCTCGGCCATCTCGGCGCGGTACTTGCGCACGAAGGCAGCCCACTGCGCCGGGGTCGTCGCTTCCTGCGCCATCTTCATGGTCTGCAGGCTCGGCGCCAGATTGGGGAACCAGACGTCGTAGAAGTTGCGCGACGCAAACTCGGCCTTCGGAACGCCCCGCGGCGGACGGCGCACCGTGCCGATGCGGGTGCCTTCGTCAGCGCTGCGCGCCGATCCCAGACGGACAATTCGAACCACCATGATGGAGCCCTCCTGCGCGCGTGCGTTACGGATGTTTCGGCCACGCCCGGCGGTTTCGCCGTGCCGAGCCGCGTGCGCCTGACACATGCCCGTCTCGTGGGTCGTGCGCGGGGGGCGCTCGGTCGTCGCGCTACCGTCAGGCAACGCGGCGAGCCGGAAGGACCCTGCAAGCCAGCGCACCGGCGCATCCCCGGACTCATGCGGGGCCATGTGAGCCCTCCAGCGACAGCACCTGCAGCGAGACACGTTTGCGGCGCGTGCCCACCACCTGGCTGCCGACCTCGCGGAACCCGCGCAACTGGTGAAACCGCATCGATACCGGGTTGGGCGGATCCTCATCGATCTCGCAACTGACCAAGGGCACATCACTGGCCCGTGCAAAGGCCAGCAGGTCGTCGTACAGTGCGTGGCCCAGCCCCCGGCCCTGCTGCTCGGAGGCGATCACGATGCGGTCGATGTACAGGAAGCGCGGATAGCGGCTGGCAAACCAGCGGTAGTTCAGGCTGTCGTAGGCCTGGCCGTCGCGCAAGGCCAGCAGAAAGGCCCCCACCGTGCCACGGGCGTCGGCGCTGACGCGGTGGTAGGCGGCCTGCGCGTGCAGCATGGCCAGCCGTGGCGCATCGAGCGGGCTGAGGAAATGCACATGGGCCTCGTTCAGCGCCAGAATCTGCGGAAAGTCGGCCGCAACGACGTCACGAATCGTCATGCCGGCGGCCCCTTGAACTCCACCACATTGCCGTCCGGGTCCGTGACGTACATGGACGGACCCTCACCTTGCGCGCCAAAGCGGGATTCGACCGGCCCGGCCGTGTAGCCGTGCTTCTGCAACTGGGACCGGATCGCCACCGGGTCGAAAGGCTCGACGCGCAGGCAGAAATGGTCCAGGTTGCGACCTTCGGTCGCCGGCGCCGCGCCACCACCACGGCCGATCGGCCCGTCGACCGGAACCAGGTCGATCATCGCGCTGCCGGCCTGCAACTGGATCAGGCCGATGTCGTCACGGTGCCGCGCGATGGTGCAGCCCAGGGCCTGGACATAGAAGTCGAGCATGGCATCCAGATGCACGACACGCAGCACGATGTGGTCGATAGCGCGGATCGGGATCATGGTGTTGGAGCGTGAAAAGGTGTGCGCAACGGATGCGTCATGCGACGGATGGGGTGCGCGCGTGCGGCAAACTTGCCGCCGCCACCTGCGCGCAAGCCTCGGAGAAGGCCGCGACCGGATCTTTCGCACGCGTGACGGAGCGCCCCATGACGACATGGCTTGCACCATTGCGGATCGCATCGCCCGGCGTTGCCGTGCGCGACTGGTCGGTCGGCCTGTCGCCTGCCAGCTGGGTCCCTGGCGTGACGATGGCCATGCCGGGCGGCAGATGCTCGCGCAGCAGCTGTGCCTCCAGCGGCGAGGCGATCACGCCGTCGCAGCCCGCCTGTGCGGCCAGCACGGCAAGCCGCACCACCTGCAGCGCAACACCCGCGTCCACGCCCACTTCGCGCAGATCCGCATCCGCCATGCTGGTGATCACCGTCAGTGCCAGCACCTGGAGCTGCGGATAGCCGCGCGCCGCCTCTACCGCAGCCCGCAGGACGGCCGACCCGCCCGACGCATGCACCGTGACCATGGCAACGCCCAGCGCACCGGCCGCAGCCACCGCGCCGGCGACCGACTGTGGAATCTCGTGCAGCTTCAGGTCCAGAAACACCTGCTTCCCCTGGCCTACCAGTTCGCGCACGAGCGCGGGGCCCTCCGCCGTCAGCAGCTGCATGCCGATCTTGTAGGCCGGCGCCGCATCACCCAGCTGCGCGACCAGGCTGCGCGCCTGCGCCGCATCGGCGAAGTCGAGCGCAACGATAACCCGCTGCTGCGCCGACAGCATCGCCGCGCCAGACCAGGCCGGGGGCAGCAACGCCCAGTGGCGCTGTACGCGCTCGGCATCGCCATCGGCAACGGCCGGCACGGCCTGCAACTGGCGGACATACGCACCGGGTAAACCATGCTCCATGGCACCACAGACCACCAGCGCCTTGTACCAGTCGAACGGCAGCATCGCGGCATCGATGGCGGTCGCATGGTAAGTCCAGGCGGTGATCGCGCCCGACGCTGACTCGAGAACGACCTCTTTTTCGTCGTACCCGTTGCCCAGACCCTCGGCTGCATCGAGCAGATGCTTTTCGTCTGCCGACAGCGTGTAGACGACACCCATGACCTGATCGTCGGTGGAGCCTGTGGGCACGATGTCGCATTTGGCCGACCCGTCCTGCCCCGCCTTGTGCCAGCGCAGCATATGGCCTGGCAGAACCGCGGTGCCGATCGCGCGTGCAGAAGGCACACGCTGCCTGATGCGTGCGCTGAGCATGTTCGAGCCGTAGGAAAAGTTCAGCAACGTGGTCATGGTGGAAACGAAAACCTCTGGCGCCAGCCCGGACACGCCCGGCGCGGGAGCGTCTACGGGCTTGCCGCCATTTTGGCCGATCCATCCGAGGCCTGCACCGAATCGCCGAAAGCATCGACCCGGCATGCCATATGAACCTTGGCCCTGTACCCTTCCGGGGTGCGGATGGCCATCGGCTCGGTGCCGAACGCAGCGAATCCAGCCGACCGATAAAGGCGCATCGCCGACAGGTTGCCCTCGGTGACCGTGAGTACGACCACCGTGATGTCCGGACGACGGGTACGCAGATGCGCCATCGCGGCGTCCAGGAGCAGCGTGCCGGCGCCGGTTCCCCGTGCACCCGGCTGGACATACATGCCGATCAGATGAGCCTTGTGCCGTGTCTTCGGCTTGGCCGAGAACTCCAGCGCCACCGCGCCGACAAGAACCGTGTCCCGGAAGGCGCCGAACACCACGCTGGCACCCGACGGGTCCGCAATGCGCCGGACCCACCAGGACTCGGGCTCCGCCTCCCGCTCCTGCGGCGTGGAGGTGAAGGCATCGGGCGCCCGGGCATAGGCCTCCAGCATCAGCGCCCGGTAGCCTACGGCGTCACCACTGACCAGCGCCGCCACGCGGACGCCTTGCGCCGCGGGCGCCTCCCGGCGTGGCGCCATGTCCCGCGCGCCCTGCTGCAAACGGATCAACACGTCCATGGCCGCCTGCGCCAGATGCTGCGGCACGAAGATGTGGTCGTGACAGGCGCCCGCAACGACGTTGCAGCTGATGCCGGCGCGCCCCAGCGCATCCGAAAATGCGGCGGTCAGTCCGACGGCCTGCAGGTCTGAATGCACATGCAGCGTGATCCAGGCACCGACGAACAAGGGCGCAAGCCCTGCCCGCTGCGCCACGTCCTGCGCCACCACCACGGACACGCCCTCGCGCTCCCGGATCGACGCCATGACATGCGCGGCATCCACGGACTGGCCAGGCTGCAAGCTGGCGAAGACATAGGCACCCGGGTTCAGCACCGGCTCCATGGATTGCAGCAGTTCGTCCAGGTCGGCGATCGGTGATGTCATGCGGCACTCCCTGCGCCCGATGCCCGCAGCCGCGATCGGGCTGCGGCCAACAGGGCGCGCGAATACAGTTTGTGAAAGCCCTGCAAGGCAGCGAAGCCGAAGCCCATGTCGGGCCGGCCGCCGTGGGGCGAGGACCTGGGAATGACGGCAGAACCGAAATAAAGCCGCGTAACGCCGGCCGCGCCACTGCCATCACCCGCCGGTGACACCATGAACCAGGACCGCGTTCGACCGAACGCGACCAGCAATTGGTCGGTACAGCGACTCTCGACATGCCATGCGGAAAACCTGTCGGCATCGCCCATGGCCCATTGCCGGGCCTGGGCATCGGTGGAGGGGCGGTTGGCAAACAGACTCAGCAAGGCACGCTCGAGCTTGAACAAGGGCGTGGTGTAGAAGGCCTCCACGAATGCACGGTGCGAGACCACGCCAGGCACCTCGGTCACGAAGCAGTCTGTGTAGGCACCCGCATCCCGGTGCTTGCCAAGCAGCGCCTGGTCAGGGAGGACGCAGGGTCGGACAGCCGGCATGGAAGGCGTCAGGCAGGACCGGGATGGACAGCAGCTAGCCCAGAACGCCGGGGTTGGCCTGCCACAGGCTGAAATTGAGGGCGGACGCAAACGACACCCAGGCGAGGTACGGAAGCAGCAGCGCGGCCGCCAGTGTGCTGTACCTGCGGAACACCCCCATCGTGGCGGCGATCAGCCCCCACAGCAGCAACACCTCGGCGAACGCCAGCGCGCCCTGGTGCCACACGAAGAACAGCCAGGTCCATAGCGCGTTGGCCACCAGTTGGGCGACGAAGAGAACCAGCGCATTGCGCGTACTGCCTACGCCGCGCCGACGCCATACCAGCCAGGCCGAGACCGCCATGAAGGCATACAGCACGGTCCACACCGGCCCGAACAGCCAGGGCGGCGGCGCCCAATCCGGCCGCACCAGCGCAAGGTAGAACGCGCCCGCCTGCGCGGAAGCATAGCCACCGATGCCGGCTGCGGCAAAGGTCAGCAACAGCCAGGCCAGCAGGCCGAGCGTCTGTTGGCGCCGCGAAAGAGAGGTGGGATGAAGCATGGACGGGATCTTGTGCGCTCGACGGGTTTCAGTGACGGAATGGCCTTGTTCCAGGAGCGATGTCCATCATACGAGGCCCCAGGTACATCACCGCGCTGATGGACCATATGCGGTGTGTAGAGTGCCATCCCGGGCCAGCCGCCGCAGGCATCCCTAACGCTGTTTCGGCGGTACCGACCGGATGGCGGCTGCGAACTGCGCATGCGCCACAGGGTCGACCGGCCGGTGCCTGACCGTGGTGCTGGCAGGATCCTTGCCGAGATAGTTGTCGCCTTTCCAGTTTCTGGACGGTCTGACCGGTCGGGGCACGAAGCCGCCGCCACAATTTGGACAGACATTGCCCAGGACCACGTCGACACAGGTGGCGCAGAACGTGCACTCGTAACTGCAGATGCGCGCATCGCGCGCGTCCGGTGGCAAGGCCTTGTTGCAGTGTTCGCAAGTAGGTCTGAGTTGAAGCATGGCTTTCTCCTTCAAGATGGCAGTCCAGGGCGAAGCGCGACCAAGCGCGCCACACACCTGACGTGTGGCCATCGACATCCACATGGCCTGACCGTATCCCGCTACCGCGGATCCGCAGCTCTGGCCTTTCGCAGCCTGGTGGCAGACACTCCCCCTTGGCCCCAGTTGTCCGGCTCAAGCTCGTCGATGAGCACGACCACGTCCTGCGCGCGCTTGCCAAGCGTGTCCACCATGAGCCGGGTGGTTCCCGCAATCAGCTCTTCCTTCTGCTGGGGACTCAGTGGTGGGTCTCTGCGCGCCAGCCTGATGGTCACCAGTGGCATACCAGCTCCTTTCGTCTATTGCTCCGGGCTTGTCGTCAGTCGGCCCGTGGACAGGGGCGCTCCAGGTGCTGCGATGCCATTCAGAGGTCTGAAATACGGCCTGGGCGGAATCAGCTGCTGAGTGGGGGTTTTGCGGAACCCAACTGCACCGGTCCGCCGACGGACTTCTCCAGCGCCGCGTAGAACGCCCGGACGGCAGACGCCTCGCCCCGCACTGCCCAGGTGTCCTGATCACAGGCGGTGCAATGCGACTTGAATGCCAGCTCGATACCCTTGAGACCCCGTGTGTCTAACTGCTCGGCCTGCGCAAGCACCACCTGGCAGACATTGCACGCAATGGTGGGCGGCTTCTCCTGCACGGCGAAACGAACCGCCTCGGCGATTCTTGCTTCCTGCGTGCCTCTGCTTTTGGCTTGCCCCACGTCCACCCTCCGAAACTTCCTGTTGTGATGGCTAAGTGTAGGCCAGCCAGAGCACCCGCGAGGCCACACCAGAGGCCACTGGTACAGGCGCGGATGCGGAATGCGAGAGGCGCGGACCCGTGGGTGAGTGGGTGCCGGCGAGGCTACGGATGCCTCCAGGTCCGGATCGACGAGCGGCAGCGCGCGAATCCCTGCATAGACGCGAACGCTGGCGCTCAGCGGGAGCCGAAGGCGATCCGATAGAGCAACCAGTTATCCATCATTCCTCGCGGACACTACTGCCAGCGACCGCCAAAAGGGCCTTGGGATTGGTACGCGCTATCGTGAGTAACGTCCGTGCAGCGCCGCTGGGTTGCTTACGCCCCTGCTCCCACCCCTGAAGCGTACGAACAGAAACGCCCAACAGCAACGCAAATTGTGACTGAGACATGCCCGTGCGTTCGCGCGCCTCGGCAGCAGGTGAGAACACAACCTGCGTTTTTCCAGTCTTCATTTGCTGCACGGACTCCAGCAACTCAGCTGCCAGGTCTCGGGTCGCTTCATAAGCCTTGATCTGCGCGTCAGTAAGTGGTTTAACTTTCGATGGCACGACGAATCTCCTTCAATTTTGAGCCAGTGAGGTTGTCGGTCTTCGCTTTCGCGTAAAGCGTCAGTAGCACAATTTCTTCGTCGGCCGTCCGAATGAAATAGATAACCCGAACACCTCCCGATTTACCGGTACCAGCCCTACGCCAGCGAACTTTACGAATTCCGCCAGACTCAGGCACTACGTCTCCAGCTTCGGGGCGGGCCGCCAGATAGGCCGCGAATTCACCCCGTTCTTCCTCGCTCCAGTACATCGGCCATTGCTTCTGAAACAGAAACGTCTCGACAACTGTGAGCATGACAATACTATACGCCTTAGGCGTACATTTGTCGAATACTGATCATGATGGATAACGCTGCCGCTCAGCCGACGCCGAAGGCGATCGGCTGCAGTGGCTTGTTAAAGCAGGACCGTGAAAAGTACCTAGCAATTGGGAGCCTCTACAAAAAGCAGCGATCACGATCATGTCGCCGGCAGATCGCGCAATACTTGCCGCAGTCGCGGTTGCAAGAACCAAATGCCAATCGGCCACAGCCACACTAGAAGTGCCGCGTTGGCTCTGGGCTTCGTTCCCATTCTCTCTTCCAATTTCGCAAGCAGCGGGCCAATGCAGAGCATTAGGTACAACATGCACCCAAGGAAGCCGAAGCCAAACATCGAGAATAAGTACGGCGCAAATGCCTTGGGAATGACGAAAGCCAAGTAGTCACCAAAGGAAAACCCAAGAGCAAAGGCAAACCCAAGGGCGCCGACAGTTCCCATCCTTCTTGTCGGTACACCATTCGCCTTTACCAATTCGACCGCCATAGAGGTAAGCCAGCCAAATAGCGCCGCCACGAAGAGTACAAACCCAAACCGATTCGTGGCTATCAGGATGAGCATTGTCCCTGCCGCTACCGACAGGACTAGAAATGCCTTCCAGGCTTGTGCGGTTGCAATCTCATGCGTGAGCTTTGAAACCATGTATGCCAAACCCTTTAACGCTGGCGCTGTCCGGCACGCAGCAAGCGCCGCGCAGCGGCCTCCTGCTGCTGCGTGTCCGCGACGAGCGACCAGTTAACTTGGCCGTTCACGCAAGGACTTCCCGAACAACTTCGGGATGCCGCATCGCAATTCTGATTAGTGCCTGGGCAGCGCCAGACGGAGCACGACGACCTTGCTCCCACTCTTGCAAGGTACGTTTCGAGATACTCAGCGCTTCTGCAAATTGTGTCTGGGACAGGCCCGTACCTTGACGCGCTTGCGCAACGTCGTTGAGTTCCACTTTTGTGACCCGAGCAGCTTGGCCGGACTTCATTTCGCGCACGGACTGAAGTAGCTTTAGACCAAGATCCTCACCAGCTGAACCCCGTTTTGCCGCCACACGCCGGGGGGTAGTAGTTCTAGCCATTTTCTATCTCCTTTCGGACCGCTTTAAGCAAGTGACCGGGAATATTGTCACGCGCCGACTTCGCATAGATGAGAAGCAACCAGATTTCACCTACAGCCAACCTCGTAAAGTAGACGACGCGCACGCCGCCGCGTTTTCCTGTACCGGCACGAGTCCATCGCACCTTGCGGCAGCCACCACTGTCTGGAATGACATCGCCCGCATCCGGATTTGCCCCCAACCAAGTCAAGAACTCCAACCGTTCGTCTTCGGACCACAACCTGTCCGCGTCGGCGGCAAAAGTGGGTGTTTCGATCAAGGAGTTCACGATCGCCAACTATACGTCAAGGACGTACTACATACAGGACTTGAAGATTAACGCGATATATAGAGCACTACCTGCTCGATAAAACGGCCGCTGCTCGATAAACTGGACATAAAAACGTGCTCCAAGTGCTTGTCACAGTTGAAAGTTTGACATATTTTTGCATCCGCGCAGCAAAATAAAAAAGTCGTCAAACCCCGCAGCTGGTTTGCGTTCCCCGCTTGACCACAAGCCTCCACAGGTTCCCCGGCTCCCACCCCTTGAGTGAGCGAAGCTCCGGGGGGTCGCCGGGCCTTCGGCCTGTGGATTTTGTGGACAAGCTATTTTGCTGGCGATTGGCGATCAGAAATCAGGCGACCGTCACCGCAAGTTCCCAGTTCTCAGCATCGCACGTGGCGGGGAGCCAAAAAATTGAAAACCCGCTATCGAAATATGGCGGGTTTTTTCATTTATGGATGATGGAGACTAAACTGAGACAATGCCCGTCGCGTTTCGCTACAAGTCATTCCGGTTCTTCTTCTACTCCAACGAAGGAAATCCTCGCGAAGACATGCATATCCATGTACGAAACGGCGACGGAGAGGCAAAATTCTGGCTGACCCCCATGGTCAGCTTGGCAGACAGCGATGGGTTCGACGCCAAGACCTTGCGGCATCTACGCGAGGTTGTGGCAGCTAACAAGGAGCTGATAGAAAAGGCATGGCATGAGCACTTCACCTAAGTCCGTTCGATTCGACGACGATACGATGTGGGTCAGTCTTTCCGATGGCCGAACCATCGCGGCACCGTTGGCCTGGTTTCCGCGTCTGCTGGGAGCCACGGCAGAGCAGCTTGGGAATGTAGAACTGAGCAAGGGCGGGCTGCACTGGGAATCACTGGACGAAGACATATCGGTTGCCGGCTTGTTGGCAGGACAACCTGACGCCACGCGGAATGGAAAGCGCTTGGCAGCCTGAGCCTGTCAATCTATCCGTAGCTCCCTGATTCGAGTCCAGGTCGAGGAGCCAAATAATTGAAAACCCGCTGTCGAAAGATTGCGGGTTTTTTCATTTCATCCCTATGCAGACATCCCTGCAGACTACTTCGCCAAGGTCGGCCTGCGTCAGCCATTTCCGCCTGCATGAGCACCCGATGCGCAACGGCCAACCCCAGAATCCGCAAGGCATCCGCGCGTCCAACACGTGAGCTTGCCGGGCAAACAGTTCAAGCGGTCTCCCACAAGTCTCCGCTGAGCAGGCCAGCAGGCGCCTGCAGACGCCCACGCGCCTGCGCATCTTGTAGTAGTGTGGCGCGCCACCAGTCGCTGGTGATGGCGGCAATCAGGGCATGGTGGGCGTCTTGCAGGTCGCGTGTCACCTGCTCCCTCGGCACGATCTCCACCGATCTGCCGGTTTGTCCGCTGAAGCTCATGTGGTCCGCGTCCTTGAGCACCAGATGGGCCTTGTCGCCTTTGGGGAGCGCCGCAAATACGGCCATGCGCTTGTCGGGGGTGGCGCCGTTGCCCACCACATCCTGGTCGTGCGTGCCGGTGATCGACAAGATCGGCCGGGTCAGGTTGGCAAAGGCGCGCCGTGCATCCCCTATCGCCGGGACTGTGGGTGAGAAAGCGATGAAAGATGCCAGCCGCGGTTCGGAGATACCGCCGAAGCCGGGGTACCGCTGGCCCGCCATGCCCAGCGTGGTGTGGGCGCCGAACGAATGGCCGCTCAAGCCGACCCGATGCGGGCGTACCCCACCCCACCGGTCCTGCCGCGTCGCATGGCGCTGTGCGATCTGGTCCAGCACGAACACGACGTCATGCAGGCGCGCGAGCAATTGCCCGGCGCCGGCGGCCGCACGCAAGCCGGCCTTGTCGTCGAAGGATCGGGCATTGGCGCGCACGGCCGCCAGATCGCTTCCGGGGTGCTGCAGATGCAGCACGACGAAGCCGGCCCGCGACCAGGCCTCGCCCCATACCGATCCGCCTTCCCGGGTGCCGCCCAGGCCGTGCGAAAACAACACGACCGGCATGGCAGCACTGCCGTCCGTCTCCGGCCAGCGGATTCGCAGCGGCAGGTCTCGCCGGCGCCCGGCGTCATTCCAGGTTTCATCGACAACCAGCGCCGGCGAACGCTGCGCGGCTGCGGACAGGGTCCGCGAAGCCAGCGCGCCACCCCACAGTGCTTGCAGGCAAGTGCGGCGGGTGACGCTGGCAGCGCGCATGGCTTGCAACAGGCTTGCGACAGGCCCCCTTCAACCGTGCCTGCGTCCGACCAGATAGCTGACGCCGTGCGCGCCGTACAGTTCCGTGTGCTCGCACCCCCGCTCCATCGTGAACACATCGCCCACGCGGTAGATGGTCAACTGGTCGCCGACACCCAGGGTGACCTGGCCATCCGTGACCAGCGCCTTGACATCGAACGGATGGGTGTGTGCGCCCAGCTGCTGCCCGGCCGGCAGCGTCTTGGTCAGCACTTCGTCAAATCCTTCGTCGGCAAGTTGCCGGGCAAACTGTGTCGGGTCCATGGTGTGCTCCTGGGATTGGGAATCTGGATTCTCCCCGTTTCCGCCCATTTCCCGAAAGGCTGCCGCGTCTGCCCCAGACCTTGGGCGCCGGAGACTGCTGCAGGCAACCTGGCACCGGCTGGTGAGACACTCCAGCATGTCCGATCGCATGGCATGCCTGCCTTCTTCCGCTTGATGCTGTCCCACGGCGCCACCCGCTTCTGGCGCAACGAGACACCCCATGCCTTGTCCTGGGCAGGCGTGTCGCTGCGCCGATCCCTGCTGCGCTGGATGGCTCTGGCCGCAGTCGTTTTGGCCACGCTGCCTGCCGCCCAGGCGCAGCCCGGCTATACGGTATCGCTCCAGAACCTGCAGCGCGAGATCGCACAGCGGTTTCCACTGCGCTATCCCATCGCCGGGCTGCTGGATGTCAACGTGCAGGCTCCGAAACTGCACCTGCTGCCAGCGCAAAACCGGGTGAGCGCCACCATGGCAGTCGAAGCGTCTGGGGAGGCACTGCGTCGCAGCCACCTGGGTACTGTCGACGTGGACTTTGCCCTTCGCTACGAGCCCCGCGATCGCACCATTCGCGCCTACCGGCTGAATTTTCAGAACCTGCAGATTCCGGATTTGCAGGCCCCGGCACTCGCATTGTTGAATGCCTATGGACCCGCCATGGCCAATGCGGCGTTGCAGGAGGTCGTCCTGCACCAGCTGCGCCCCAAGGACCTCGCCATTGTCGATGGCATGGGCATGCAGCCAGGCAGCATTACCGTGACAGCCCAGGGCCTTGTCATTGGCTTCGTGCTCAAGCCCTTGTAGGGGCTGCGCGTCTGTGCCTATCGCATGCCACGCGCCCATGCGAGCGCGTGCGGTCTGCGCATGGGTTCTCGTGTCAGTGCGCGCGTCGGCATCCCGCAGTCCGTGCGACTCTGCGACGGCGATGCAGCAGGCCGATCAGTCCGATGCCGGCCAGGAACATGGCGTATGTTTCCGGTTCCGGCACCGCGGCCACCGAGTACGTGAAGTTGTCGATGGTGAAACCCTCCACCCCGCCACGAATGTAGACCTTGTCCACCAGACCCGCATAGCCGGACGCAACCCACACCATGCCGGCATCGGCAAGAGGATCCAGGATGCTGTGAACGAGCTGTCCCTGGTAGTACAGCTCGAAGCTGGTGATCGGCTGCGATGGATCTGCTGCGAACGACTGGTAGTAGGTTCCCTCGAACACCACGGGCGCATGGTCGAAGTGCAGCTCGCCCGACGTGCCGTAGAAGAAGCGTGTGCCGATCTCGCCAAAGTCCATTCCTTCCAGGAACTCCCAGACCTGACCGGTGGCGCTCCAGCCCGAGATGCCGTTGTAGCCGTCGGCGACATCGCCCGTGGCATACAAGGGAGAATTGGTGGCAGAGGTGGCGACGTCTTCGAACGTGACGATGGTTTGTGCCGCCTGCGCCGGACTCGACAGCAGGAAGATCGACAGGCAGCTTGCGGCGAAGGCGGATTGGAAATTCATGTAAGGCTCCCATTTCTTTCAGTTGCGTTTCTGCGGTTGACCCAAACCGTTGACGGTTCGGTGACGCTTCTCCGACCAGCCTCTGCATGACAGGCGATGGCAGGCGGGCCTTCCAGCCCACGGGACTTCGCTGCGCATGACCGAGGCCAACCGTCGGAATACGACTCCACCCGCCTAGTTTGATTTGACGGACGTTTCCTGAACACCCTACGCAAGTCGGGTTTGCCTGCACCCCCCCCCGAAGCAGGGTGTACCGAGGCGTTGGCACCGCCCCATCAGGGTTACGATGTCGCACCATCCACAGAACCCCACCATGCAAGCTGCCCGCCATCGCGTCGCCATTCTTGACGACCATCCCCTGGTTGCGCGAGGCCTGGCCCACTACTTCGAGACCGTCAGGCCCGACTTGGACCTGCGGGCCATTACGGGCTTCGATGAACTCCACGCATTGACCCGAGAACACGGCTGCCCGGCACTGGTGATCGCCGATGTCTGGCTGGCCAGCGGCAATGTGCTTGAGGGTGTGGCGCAATTTCGCGACAGCTACCCCGACACGCGATGGCTGGCCATGAGTGGCGACGACGATCCCTTGTTGATGGAGCGGCTGCGCGCGGGGCGGGTTGATGGGTTCGTTCCCAAGGCAGCGTCGCCAGAGGTTTTCGCGCTGGCGTTGGATGCAGTGCTCAGCGGCGGCCAATGGTTTGAATCGACCGCCGCTTTCACCCCCAGCTTGCCGCGGCCGAGCCGTGAATGGCTGGTCACGCCGGAGGAGCTGGGAATCACGGCACGGCAAGGCGAGATCCTGGCCTTGGTCATGCACGGGCTTCCCAACAAGCGCATCGCGCTGAACCTGGGCATTTCCGAGAGCACGGTGAAGGAACATGTCACCGGCATTCTGGAGCGGCTCGGCGTACGAACGCGCATCGAAGCCATCACCCAATTGCGCGGCCGTCGAATTTCACCATCGACCCGCAAGTGAGCGACCAGGCCATGTGTCTGCGCCCCATGCAACCCTGGCCCGCGCCTCACCGGATCCGACGAATCCGGCGCGCCTCGGCCCGCTGGTGGCTCGCTGCCTGCCTTGCGATGGTCCTGTGCCATCACGGCTTGGTCTTCAGCCAGCAGAAGGAACTGGAAGCCCTGGACGCTCTGCAAACCCTTTCACTCAAGGACAATGCACGCGCCTTGACGGAACTCCAATCCAGGGCCGCGCTGTTTGAGACCTCTGCGTTTGACGAGGTCAAGCGTGTCTATCTCAGCACCCTGATTGGCGCCGAGTTCGACGCGGGGCGGCCGGACAGGGCCCAGGCTGCAATCGACAGGCTTCTTGCGCTCTCGCAGGCCACCAAGGATGACATTGGTATCGTGCTGGCGAACACCGCCGCAGCGCACCGCCAGGCCTCGTCAGGACAAGTCCGCGAGGCCATCGTTCGACTCAACAGCGTGGAGGCTGCCGCCTTGCGCAGCGCAGACCCGGAGGCCTTGTGGATTTTCCACCTGGTCATGGGCAGTCTTCAGAACACGACCGGTATGTTCGAGCCCGCACTGGCCCACATCCTGGAGAGCATGGATTTCGCGAGGGCACGTCCCCGGCAATCGCAGGCTTCGCTATTGCGGTCCCAGGTGCAGTTGGGTCTCGTATACATGTCCATGAAAAATGGCGAGAAGGCCCTCAAGACCATATCCGACGCGATGCTGATCGCCAGGAGCCTGGAAGCCGTCAGCATCATGGGCGCTCTGAGTCTGAACCGCGGAAACATCGCGTCGAGCATGGGCCGGCATGACACGGCGATCGCGGCCTACCAGGCGGCACTCGATATCGGCCAACGGTCGGGACAGACCGGCCTGCAGGCAGCCGCCTTGAACAACATCGGGGACATTCACCTGATCCGCCGGGAATACGCAAAAGCCGAACCGATAGAGCGACGCGCCATTGCGAAGTATCTCGAGGCTGGAGATGCCGCCGGTGCAGCGCTCTCAAGGGCGAATGTCGGCTTTGCGCTGATGGGACAGGGACGCATCGATGAAGGCACGACCGAGGTGAAGGCTGCCTTGGCGTTTCTGCGCAGCGCGGGAGCGCGGACTACGCAGGAAATCATTCTCGAAGAGCTGTCCCGCATGTACGAGCAGGCGGGCCGATTTCGTGAAGCGGTCGAAACGGTCAGGGAACAGCAGATTCTGTCCAAGGAGCTGTTTCGAAGCGATCGCGAACAAGCCGTAGCCCGATTGCAGGAGCAGTTCAATTCGGTGCAGCGGGAGCGACAGATTGAGGCATTGGCGAGCGCAAACAAGCTGAAGGATGCCGAAATCCACAACCGGCGTCTGATGCAGACGGCGACCGCCATCGGAATGGCCGTGGTCGTGGTCGTGGGAGGTGTCATTGCTCTGCTGTACCGCAGAACACGAAGGGCCAATCACGCATTGCAGGAGGCCAAGCTGGAAGCCGACAAGGCACTGAGCGACAAAAGCATCTTTCTTGCCACAGCCAGCCACGATCTGCGCCAACCCATACACGCCATGTCGATGATGGTTGAAGCCATTGGACTGCGCAACAAGAGCCCTGCCATTGCGCCGCTTCTCGTCGATCTCAAAAGCAGCATGAACGCGATGCGTCAGCTGTTCAACGCCTTGCTGGATTTGTCAAAGCTGGAGACCGGCATGACAGCGGTACGCGCGGTCCCCGTCTCACTGCCTTCGATGCTTGGCGAAGTTGCCAAGATGTTTCGCGAGCAGGCGGTTCTTGGCGGGCTGGATTTGCGCTTGCATCTGCCCAGACGCCATGCCGTGGTCCTGGCGGACCCCATCCTCTTGCGGCAAGCGCTGGCCAACCTGACGCACAACGCGCTGCGATACACGCGCAAGGGCGGGATTCTGCTGACGGTTCGTCGGCGCGGCGATGACTGGCTGATCGAGGTCTGGGATACCGGCATGGGCATTGCCACCGGAGATGATCATCAGGTGTTCAGCCCCTACTATCGAAGCCCCGACGCTTCACAAGTGGACAGTGCGGGCTACGGCCTTGGCCTCGCTGTGGTGGCGCGCTGCGCCAAACTGATGAATGCCACCTGCGGTTTGCAATCCCGGCTTGGCAAAGGATCCCGATTCTGGCTGCGCCTTTGCGCCGTTGACACCCCATGGGGTGCAGCCGCGCCAGGGCTTGACGGGCCGACAGGCGCCGAGGCAACTGCATGGAAGCCGCTTTCCGGTCGATGCCTTGTGCTGGACGATGATCTCCAGGTCATAGCGGCCTGGAAAGCAATGCTCGAAGGCTGGGGCATGCAAGCACGCTTTGCCACCACGGCTGCCGAAGCCTTCGCCCATCTCGAACAGGGCTTCCTGCCAGATGCCATTTTCTGTGACCAGCGACTGCGCTCCGGAGAAAGCGGGTTTGACGTCTTGCGACAGTTGCTGGCGTGCTGCCCTGGTGCCAGCGGCGCAATGGTCAGCGGTGAGCTCAACTCGGACGAACTGACAAAGGCAGAGGACGACGGCTACCTTGTGTTTCGAAAGCCGCTGGACCTGGCGGCCCTGCATGCGGTGCTGGAGAGTTGGCTCAGGCGGCGAGAGAGTGATCTGGTCGCGACGGATTCAGTCGAGTCTTAGCGTCCGGGCTTGGCCAGGGCCCGCATGGAGGCATGTGACATGGCTCGTGCATTGGCGGCGGTCAAGGCAAAGGCGAAGCCGCGCTGCCCGGCCACAATAGACGCCATGCAAATACCGAAAGTGAACATGTTCGACAAAGACGGCCAGTGGATTCGCCTGGAGACCTTCGATGATTTCGACAACGGCCTGTCCGACCTGATTGATCTGTGGTCCAGTACCTCCGCGGCGGTGACGACAAGCATCAAGGAATCTGCGCTCGCCCATTTCAAGGCCGATCTGGAGGCAGCGGCGCTCGAATGGGTGGACAACAAGGCCAAGTCCAGAAAGTACGCCGCCATCGCCAAGGAATTGGCGGAATTCGAAGAGGTGCTGAAGGACCGGCCATTGGGGGCTGCATAGTCGGCTTTTCCAACCCGGCAGTCCACGTTCCAGCAACAATCCACGGTTGACCGAATCCGGCTGCATGCTGACAATCGGCGCGACCAATCTCCCTGAGGAAATCATGAAAAATGTGAATGTGTCCCGGGTCCATGCCCTCGTGGTGGCGGCCGGACTTTTGGCGTGGGCGCCGGCCGGCCAGGCACAAGCACCAGCGGCCGGCCCCGACAAGAAGCCGGGCCTGGAGGTCTGCTACATGTACAAGTTCATTCGGCATGTCGACGAGATCACCGAGTGGGCCAAGACGCTCCAATGCGAGCCGGGCGGGTCGCTGGCAAATCTGGACTTCTATGGCGGAGTCAGCAAGGTACTCACCAGCAAGGAGGAAGACGGCGTGATGGCCCGGATCACCGGCTTTATCCAACTCGAGAAGGCAGGTGCCTACAAGTTTGCGTTTGAATCGAACGACGGTGCACGCCTGAAGATCGACGGCAAGCAGATCGTCGAGGACCCGGATGTGCACGACGACCGGTTTTCGGAACTCGGCACCATGGAGGTGGCAAAGCCCGGCTGGTACCCGATCTCTGTCGACTTCTTCGAGCGCAAGAGTACCTGGACGCTGCGCCTCCTGTGGCGGCTGCCGGGTGCAGAGGGAGACCTGGTTCCGGTTCCGGCCATGGCCCTGGCCCACTGAGGCCAGCGCGTTGACCGATCACACCCCCGACCCCATCCACGAAGACCGCATCTGGAGCGACGAACGCTGGACTGCGCGCGTCATCAAGAACGAAGACGACGACGGCTGGGCCGTTGCCATGATGCTGCACGGCGAGTCTGAGCCGGCCCTGGTCGGGCCCTGGACCATGGGGCGCGACAAGAAGAACCCCAAACCGCTCGACGTGAACGCCTTCCACACCCTGGTCAAGACCGCCAACGAGGTCATCCGCCGGCATGAGCAGCAGTTGCACGCCCAGCTCAACCGCAATGTCACCGTGCGCACCGACGACGGACGCCGCATCCGTGTCGCCTTGGCCATCGTGCCGGACGACGAAGGTGCCACCGCCTCGCTGTCTGCCGAGGATGAATTCGGGGAAGAACTGGCGCGGGTGGCCGTCTCGCCGGCATTTGCCCTGAATGCGCGCAGCGCGCAGGCCTGGATCGCGTCGGGTTTCGCTCGGCCTGCCTGAAAGTGCTTCTCCGTGGTGCATGAACGCCCTGTCGCCCGCTCATCGAAGCATCACGGCGGCATGGCAGGCCTCTGGCAACGTCCCGACGCTCTTCAGAGGCGGTAGATCTCGCCGAACTTCGCCTCCAGATAGTCCAGCAGCGGCGCTTCGGTCGGCGCAAAGCCGCATGCCCGTTCGATGACCTCGGCCGGCCGATACAGGCTGCCGCTGCGGTGGACCTTGTCCCGCAGCCAGGCGGTCGCCGGTCCGGTCTGACCTTGCGCGAGCTTGTCGTCCAGTGCCGGCAAGTCCTTGCGCAGCGACTGGTGCAGGCAGCCCGCATAGACATTGCCCAGGCTGTAGGTCGGGAAGTAGCCGAACAGGCCGATGGACCAGTGCACGTCCTGCAGCATGCCATGCAAGGGCTTGTCGACCGGCATGCCGAAGTCATGCGCAAAGCGCTGGTTCCACGCGTCCTCCAGATCCCGCGCAGCGAGTTCTCCGCCGACCAGCGCACGCTCCAGATCGAAGCGCATCATGACGTGCAGGTTGTAGTGCACCTCGTCAGCCTCGGTTCGTACATGGCCTGGCTGGACACGATTCACGGTCGCGTAGAAGTCCTCCGGCGAACGCACCTCGAAGTGATCGAACTGCGCATCCATCCGGCTCCAGAGCCAGGAAGTGAAGTGCCGCGAGCGGCCCAGCTGGTTCTCGTAGATCCGGCTCTGGCTTTCGTGCACGCCCATGGAGGCCCCCTGCCCCATCGGCGTGAACAGGTATTGCGCGTCAATGCCCTGCTCATAGCAGGCGTGGCCTGTTTCGTGGATCGTCGAATAGAGGCAGTTGAAAGGGTCGCGCTCGACCACGCGGGTCGTGATGCGCACGTCGCTGCCCGATCCGGACGAAAACGGATGCACGGCGAGATCGAGCCGGCCGCGCGTCCAGTCATAGCCGAAGGCGCCCGCCACCTCGCGCGCCAGCGCCAGTTGCGCGGCCTGGGGATAGTTCCCCTGCAGCGCTGCGGGCTGCACGCCGGAGCCCATCACACGTTCACGCAGCGCGACCAGGCGCGGCCGCATACGGTCGAACATGGCGCCAATGCCTGACGCCGTGGCGCCTGGCTCATAGCCATCGAGCAAGGCGTCATAGGCATCGACGCCGAATCCCCCCGCTGACAGCGCCTGCCCTTCTTCACGCCGCAGGCGCAGCACCTGCTCCAGCGTCGGCAGAAACCGCGCCACATCGTCGTGGGCCCGTGCGTCCGCCCAGATGCCCTGCGCCACCGACGTGACACGCGCAATCTCGGTCGCGAGCCGCGCCGGAATGCAGGCATTGCGCTTGAAGGTGCGCGCAATCAGCGCCAGCGCCCGCTGCCCGGTCGCGTCGGGGGCCTCTGCCTGCGCCAGCCATTCGCTGATCCGCGAATCGGTCCGGCGGGCGTGCAGCAAGCCTTCGATCACGCCCGACTCCTCGCCGCGCTGTTCAGCTGCGCCCCGCGGCATCATGACCTCCTGGTCCCACCCGAGGCGGCCGGCAATCTGCGCCAAGGCCTCGGTTTCGCGATTGAAGGCCATAAGGTCGGTGAATACAGTCATGGGTTCTCGGGTCATATTTCGGATGGGCCATTCAACCCCAAGCGCCGCGCCGGCGCAAGTGTTCGTCGCGTCCGTGGATTGGTGGTAGCCTCGCGATCCGTACGGTTTCACGATACTGGCTAATTCAAAGGCTTTCATGCAATTTTCTCGAAGCATTCCCCGGGTTTCGGCTTGTTCAACACCCCTGTTGGCAATCGCTGCAATCGCCATCGGCGTAGCCGTCAGCGGGTGTGCGACGCCCGACCGGGCGTCCGGCGCGCTCGGAAATGGCGGATACATGCAGGTTTTCGACGGCGATGCGGTGGTTTTCGAGATGGAAACAGCGATCTCCGGAATGGCAAGTTGCCTGGAACAGGCCAGCGCCATGGTCAAGGACGACCTCGACCTCAAGGGACGCATCCAATGCGCCCAGTCGCCAACGAGCGCGCGGCTTGCTTACAGCGCCCTGTTGCGCTCCACGCGCACCCAGAGCGACGGCTACTACCCGTCGGCAGCCTACCGCATCCGGACGTCGACCCCTGAGCGCTGCCAGGCGATCGTCGCCGCTGTCCGGCAGGAGTCATTCACCCAGGTTGTCGAAGACAAGTGCAGTGGCTGAAGCGCATGGGGGCAGCTCTGGCGCTCACCAGCGCTGCTTGACCCCCGTGACCATCGCCCGGACCAGCCGGGTTCGCTCCAGCCGACCCATGACGATGGCCGCCAGTGCGTGCACGGTCGCCAGGCCGATCAGCACATTGCCGATGAGGGCATGCAGGTCCTGCACCCATGCCTCGCCCCAATAGGCGTCCAGGGTCTGCATCCAGCCGGTGGTGCCGAGCGCCAGTACCGTCGCCATCAATGCGAGCATCATCAAGCCGCCGAGCGGGTTGTGACCGGCCGCGGGCTCGTGGGTGCCGGCCCTGAGCTGGCGCAGATGCGCGCGTACCCGACCCGGTGTCGGGAAAAAGTCCGCGAAGCGCGCGTGTCGCGAGCCCACGAAACCCCATACGATGCGCCCGCTCACGAGGACCACGGCAGCGTATCCCACCCACTGGTGCAACAGCTTGCCGTCGTCCATCACAAAGTAATTGAAGCCCACACAGCCCACCAGCGCCCAGTGAAAAAAGCGCACGAACCGATCCCAGACCGGTTGTGCGCCCTCCACGCGGTCGGCGTTTACGGCGTGCGCTTCGAAGCGGTCGCCGCCATGCGGTGCGCCTGGAGGGCGAACCGGCGGCGCACTGCGATGAAGCTGCGCCAACTTACTTGGCCGGCGTGCCGGTTGCAGGGTCGAAGGAAATCTCGACCCGCTTGCCTGCCTTGTCATGGCCATAGATCTCGTAGCAGCCGTTGGTGACCTTCAACCGCTTGATCTGGTAGCCCTGGGCTTCAAGCCCCTGGCGGAAGGTGGCTTCGTTCATCCAGGTACTCTTGGGTGCGGTACATGTCGGTTCGGCCGCGAGCACGGCGGTGGACAAGGCGAGGATGGCAGGCAGGACAATCAGCGATTTCATGAAGTTCATTCCCTTGGTTTCAATGCCAGCACATGCTGGTGTGTGCATCATCGAACCCGAAAATTAGTACGGACTTAGCAAGTCCGAAAGCATGTGAACAACGCCCTCATCATCGGCCCTCTGGCCATTCCTTATGCCCTGCTGCTGGTATTCGCTGTCGCGGCATCGAGCCTTGCCGTCGGCACACGCAGTGCAGGCAAGACCGGCATGGCGATCGAGCCGGAGCTCTGGAAGACATGGATCGTCGGCCTGCTCGTGGCCCGGCTCGCCTTCGTCTGGGAATTCCGCGCGGCCTATATGCTGTCGCCGCTGGGCGTGCTCGACATCCGCGATGGCGGCTGGAATGCCACCGCCGGGTTCATCGGCGCATGGCTGTATGCACTGAGTCTGTATGGGCGCCGTCCGGCCCTGCGCAAACCCGTGCAGGCAGCGATGCTGACCGGGTCGCTGGTCTGGCTTGCGGGTTCGATCGCCCTGTCGCTGCAGCCCGGTCCCGGACAGCCGATGCCGGAGCTGGGTTTTCGGTCGACGCAGGGTGAGACGGTGCAGCTCGCCGCATTCAAGGGCCAGCCAACCGTCGTGAACCTCTGGGCCACCTGGTGCCCGCCGTGTGTGCGCGAGATGCCGGTGCTGCAAAAAGCCCAGGCCGATCTGCCGGGCGTGAACTTCGTGTTCGTAAACCAGGGAGAGTCGCCGGACAAGGTCCATCAATGGTTGCAGGCGCGCGACCTGAACCTGCGCAACATGTTGCTCGACGAAGCCAGGGTGGCTGGCGCGGCCTTCAAGCAGAGTGCATTGCCGATGACGCTGTTCTTCGACGCCGACGGGCGCCTCGTCAGCACGCGTATCGGCGAGTTGTCACCGGCCACGCTGGCCGAGCGGCTCGACCAGGCGCGCAGATAGCATTGGCAGACGCCGCCGACGGGTCGCGGTGGCACGGTTCACCAGCGGCGGCACCTGCCTCCGCCAGCGAAACGTGGCCCTGCAACGTTCCAGGGCCGGAGGTCCACGCCTACTTCTTCGGCGCCTTGGCAAACCGCAGATACGGCAGCTTGATGTCGATCGCGCCGAACTTCTCCTTTGCCTGCTCGTCATTCAGGCTCAGCGCCACGATCACATCCTGCCCGGGCACCCAGTTGGCGGGGGTGGCGATGGGCACGCCATCGGTGGCCTGCACCGCGTCCAGTGCGCGCAGGATCTCGGCAAAATTGCGGCCCACCGACATCGGATACGACATGGTCAGGCGCACCTTCTTGTCCGGCCCGATGATGAACACCGTGCGCACTGTGGCACTGTGCGCCGGCGTGCGGCCATCGGGCAGGTAGGCATCGGCCGGCAGCATGTCGTACAGCTTGGAGACGGCCAGCGAGGTGTCGTCGATGATCGGGAAGTCGGCCGGCGCGCCCGAAAAGCTCTCGATGTCGCGCTTCCACTTCTTGTGTTCCTCGACGTTGTCGACCGACACGCCCATCACCTTGGTGTTGCGCTTGGCGAACTCGGGCGCCAGCTGGGCCACGGCGCCGAATTCGGTCGTGCACACCGGCGTGAAGTCCTTGGGGTGTGAAAACAGAATGGCATAGCTGCTTCCGATCCAGTCGTGCAGACTGAGCTTGCCGGCGGTGGAGTCAGCCGTGAAATCGGGAGCGACGTCGTTGATGCGGATGGACATGTGCGGGTTCCTTGGTTGATTGGCAATGGAAGGGCTGCCAGCCACCACGCGTGGGCGGCAGGTCTGCAGTTCTAACATAGCCTACCTCCCATATCCACACCCGGGCTTGCGATAGCGCAGATGCGCGCCGATCAGGCCCGCGCAAGCTGCTGTTGCACCAGGGCCCCACCTTTCGCACGGCCCGGCATGCCGATGGGCCACACGCAATCCCGACCCATGGCCAGGGTCACGGGAGCCGCGCTAAGTGCTTGATACGCAAGGAATATAATCACGCCCTCCCCCCGCAGTTGCAGACCGTACAGGCTGAACTGCGCCTTCACCAACCAAGCGTCCACGCATTGCGCGCCAGACCGCCCTCCGCGGTGCGCGTCCGTGCCTGCGACTGCACAAGGGCTTGCATGAAAGACCACTACGCCGCGCTGGGTGTCGGCAGTGCGGCCACGCTGGCCGAGATCAAGACGGCGTTTCGCCGGCAGGCGGCCTTGCACCACCCGGACCGCAGTGCGGCCGAAGGCGCGGCCGCGCGGTTCCGCGCCGTACAGGAAGCCTACGACGTGCTGTCGGACGATGACAAGCGCACCGCCTATGACGACAACCGCCGGCGCAACCTGCTGGACAACCCGCTGCAGACCGCCAGTGACATCTGGTCGGCCTACTTTGACCGCCTGATCTGAAACCCGACGCCTCCATTCATGCACCTCTCTCCCTTCTTCCACAACCTGCGCTCCGCCTACGTCGCCGAGCTCGAGGACATGAGCCACGATTCGGATGGCGCGTTCGTGCTGCAGCAGCGGCTGGCACAGCGCCGCGGCGAACTGGAGTTCCTGGTGCACATGCTGGAGCTCAGCCCGGAAATGGTGGCCGTGGTGTTCCACAAGGCCTTCAGCTTCAACGCCCCGGCGGCGATGGCGCAGTTGCTGGGCTCCGAGCCCGAGGACCTGCCCGAGTGGGACAGCCTCAGCGCGAGCCTGACCGTGGCCCCCTGGGCCCAGGGCATGCTGCGCACGGTGCGCGCGCAGCCCGTGGGCGACTGGTTCCTGGTGGTGGCAGCGGCTTGCGAATACATGCTCGCCGTGCCGGGCGCCACAGCCGCTGCCGGTGCGGATGACGACAGCGACGATGGCGACGACGCCCGCGAGGCCGAGACCGCCGACGACGACAACTATCTGTCGGCCGACGACGACACACGCGGCGACGCACAGACCCGTGAGGACGCCGGCGCCGACTGGCTGGCCGACCAGGGCTTCGACCGCAAAGACTGAACCGAGGACACCCCGACATGAACCACCTGGCCCTGATCGAAAAGACCCGCAGCCTGATTGCCGCCGGCGACATCTCCGGCGCCGAAGCGGCGCTGACGGACCTGGCGGACTCCGATGGCGATGGCGCGCTGGTGGTGGTGCTGGAACAGCTGGCGCCCAAGGACATCCTGGCCGTGATCCGGGAGTACGACACCTCGAAGGAATCGATCGTCAACCTGCTGGTGACACCCAGCCAGTTCGCCCGAGCCCTGGTGATCGAAAAGCAGTACAAGGACCTGACGCACAACCACCTGCGCGGCATGGTCAACTCGGTCATGTTCCGCGAGGACGCCGATCCGGTCGCGTTCCTGAACGCGATCGCCGACCTCGAAGGCGGCAGCGAAGCCATGGCCGATTATTTCGCCGACAAGTGGAGCCGCATCGAGGCGTTCGCGCGTACCGGAACCTTCGACACTGCCGAGGAAGACGGCGAGATGCTGTCGGAGCAAGCCTTGTTCGCGTCAGCTTATGCCAAGCCCAAGGTCGATCTCGACGAAGTGTCCGACCAGGACTGGATGCAGCTGGCCTGGCTGCTGCGCTATGAATGCCCGGACCTGTTCATGGAGATGCTGCTGGTGATGCGTGCCAAGGCCCGCGCCCATGACCTCGGCCTGGACACTGAAGAGGAACTGCCCGAAGACGACGGCAAGGTCGAGACCAGCGACACCGACCGCGGGCAGGCCACACCGGCCGCGCGCGACGACGACGAAGAGTCGGCCATCTGAGCGGCGATCGGCCACGCACACCCGTGTCACATCAACTGCCCCCCGATCTGGAGAACCCGCCGCAAGCCAGTGCCCAGGGCATGGCGCTGTTCGACCACCGCCCGTTCTTCGAGAAGGCGCTGCAATACGGCATCGCGCATGGCATCCTCACGTCGGAGCGCCTGGCGGCAATGCGCGTCGAGGCACCCAAGGGCATGGTGCAGATCGCGCGCTATTTCGGCACCGAGTTCCTGCGCCCCGACCTCGAACTGGCGCGCACGCGCATGGTCAATCTGATCAGCCTGTATCTCGAGGAGTCCTCCGGCGGTGATCTTGCCCAGGCGGCCCAGGCCCTGCGCGACCACTCGCTGCTGTCGCGCTCCAAGGGTGGCTCGGACATGCTCAAGGCCTTGATCACCATGCCGCAGAACAGCCACTTCGGCATGCAGGAGCATGCGGGCTTTCGTGACGAGCACATCCCGGTGCTCGCCAAATGGACGCTGCGCAGCCTGCACGACTACCGGGCCGAGAAAGCCCGCCGCACCCATACCGCCCAACTGGTCGATGCGGCCATCTGGATGGCAGGGCAACTCCAACTGGATGCCGACGAACTGGCAGAAGCCGGCGTCGATGCCGAGGCCGTCATTCGCACCGCCCTGCTGGCCCGGCTGGGCAAACGCAGCACGATGCCAGACTGGCCCACGCTCGAGAAGTGGGTGGCGGCACTGCGCAAGAAATACCCGGCACCGTCGTCGGCCGACGCGCGCAGCATGGCGATCCCGCTGCCCAAGGACCTGCCCGCAGACCTCTGCGACGTCGTGGAAGCAGTGCGCCAAAGCCTCCTCTCGGACCTGCCGAAACTGCTGGACCCGACGCTGCCGCTCCGCAAGCTGCTGACCCAGACCCCAGCCTTCGTCGGCCGCTATTTCTGGGTGGAAGACGCGCTGGCCGACGTCGAGCACTACGAGCGCCAGAACTCCATCGTGTGGGACAAGGCCACCGACGGCCACCTGGACGACAGCTCCCTGCTGACGCTGTTCCTGCGCATCGCGGCAGGCAGCAGCCACGCCACGATGTTGACCAAGGCCGCGGCGACCAGTCTGCTGCGCAAGATCCAGAAATCCGGCATCGACCCCGAGTTGCCGCGCCAGTTCATCCGCCAGCATGCGCCGCTGGCCTTGCAGGACGACTACCTCCTGCTCTGGAACGGGTTCGCTGAAGAGGCCGAGCCGCTGCTGCGCAGCGACCTGCGCTACGCCAGCCAGGACGCCTTGGCGCTGCTGCGCCGCGAATGCAACGTGGCGCCCTGATCACGCTTGGGTCAGCGGCGCCCTGAACGCCCAGCGACGCGGCGGCGCGCCCGAGCGCAATGCCAGCGCGTTGTCCGCGAAAGCCTGCGCCCGGGCCCGGTTCAGGTGCACCAGACGGATCTCGGTGCCGAATGGGCATGCGACACCGAGTTTGATGTCCACCACCGAACTGATCCGGTTCTCGCGCCCCACGTCGACGACATCGACCGAGCGGACATCGGCCCAGCCGACATGGGTGACCCAGGGCTGGTAGGCCGTGCCCCAGATCGTCAGGCGCGATCCCGCCAGCACCAGGCCGGCGGTCTCCACCGTGACCCGCTCCAGCTGCACGGACTGGCGCATATGCCCTTCCATCACCAGTTTCAAGGTCCATGCCGCCAGGATGGCGAACACGATCCAGACCGCGACCGGCTCGTCGGAATTGGCAAGAATGAACGGTGCACAGGCGATCGCCACAAGGTCGATGACCAGGACCACGGCCAATACACACAGGCGCAACCACGGTCGTGTCGTATGGCGCTGGCCGGAGTCCCAGACGAGGTTTGGCATGTCAGGCCCCCGCCTCAATGCAGGCACCGGCACCCAGCCGGCGCAGCCGTGGCGTGGGATGGCGGGTGGTTTTGACGCATGTCCGACATTGAACCACGGCCTGGCGCCGATGTCGCGGAGCATCCCTGCAGGCTGGGGCGGTTCTGCAAGGCACCGCGAACCCGACGCACGGATAATCCGGCCCATGCGCATCAACCTCGTCACCCCGTTTGCCGAAAAGGACGCCGTCAAAGCCCTGGGCGCCCGCTGGGACCCGGCCAGGAAGGTCTGGTACATCAAGGACGTCACCGACCTGACGCCTTTTGCACGCTGGATCCCGGACCTCGAACGGGCCAAGGATGACGGGTTGGCAATGGCAGCACCCCGGGCCACGGCCCGTGCGACGCCCGCGGCGCCGCGGTCATCCGCCCGCAATACACCGCCCTTGAGCGTCCCGCATTGCGGCTGCAAGGTGCTTCCCTGGGAAGCCTGCGAACACAGCATAGAGCGCTGAGCCCTGAGCGCGTCTCGACGGGGGGCCAGCTGAACGCCCGTGGGTGGTGCGGCATCTGCCCCGCACCCGCAACCGCAACCGCAAAAAACCTGTTGATTTTCACAGTGGTTTGCATATACTGTATGAAACTACAGCAAACCCCTTCTGGAGATCAACGATGGACAACATGGAATGGATCGCCCGCTGCTCTGCCCGGCTCCATGCGCAATGGCCCCGGTTGGCGCGCGAACAACGCGATGAGGTTGCACGCGACCTGCTTTCGGAACGGCGCTGGCAACACTGCGAGCCCGAGGCTGCGGTCGTCGAATGGCTGCGTCAGGGCATCCCGGCGCCGACTGGCGGGGAGGTCTCGTGATGTTCAGGCACAGTTGCTATCCATCGTTCGGGCAGCGCCGCCTGTGGCGCCTGGCCGACGCCCTGCCCGGGCGTCGGATCCTGGCGGCGATCTGGTCCTGGATGTGAGCCAGGCCCTTGCGCAATGCGGAGGGGCGGGCGAGCCGGCAGCCAGTAACTGGTACTGGTACTGGTACTGGTACTGGTAGCCAGGTTTCACTGATCTTCGTCACGGCGTTCCGGCAACCTGGGCGCACAATGCGGATATCGTTACCCTGGGTCAGCCGGCATCGGCACCGACAGCACAAGCCGGTCGCACCCACTACTTCCAGCGCACCATGACAACCGCCGCCAGATCCACCTACAGCGCGACAGCGCAAATCTTCCATTGGCTCACGGCCATCGTCGTCGTGATCGCATTCGCGTACGGCTTGGGGGGCTCCGAGCAGCGTGTCTACCTGCCCAGCCGCGACTTCGAGCGCCAGTTGCACGAAACCCTGGGCATGGCGGTGCTGCTGTTGACAGCGCTGCGCCTGGCCTGGAAGCTGTTCGACCAGCGTCCCGCCCCTTTGGACATACCGCGCTGGATGGAGCGGGCATCCGGCGTAGCGCAGGCCTTGCTGTACCTGCTGCTGTTTGCCGTGCCGGTATCGGCCATGGTCGGTGCCTGGCTCGAAGGCCATGACGTCACCCTGCTCGCCGGCATCGTGTTCACATCCCCGCTGGCCAGCGCACACGATCTGGGCGTGCGCATTTCAGAGCTGCATACCTGGCTGGGCGACGCCATCCTGTGGGTCGCCGGCGCGCATGCGCTCGCCGCCATCTACCACCACGCCATCCTGAACGACGGCACCCTCGTCTCCATGCTGCCGGCCGGCATCGCGAGGCGGCTGCCAGGCAGGCGCTGATCGTGCGCCGCCCCGGGGCTGCAGCAAGCAGCCTGGCAGCAGCATTCGCCGTTCGGGCACACTCGGGCCCATGTCCCCCACCAGCCCCGCTGCAAGCTCTGCCCTCGCCACCGACAAGACCCGGCTGAGCATCGCCTGCGCACTGGGTGCGTCGCTGGCGTTCTCGATCAACGACATCACCGTCAAGTCCTTCAGCGGCAGCTTCCCACTGCACGAGGTGGTGTTGATCCGGGCGCTGGTGGCACTGGCTCTGACGGTTGCACTGCTGGCACCGCATGGCAACCGGCGCAGTGTTTTTCAGACCCGGCGCTTGCCGGCCCACCTGTTCCGGGGCCTCTGCGTGGTGGTCACCAACATGGCATTCTTCGCGGCCCTGGCCGCTCTTCCCCTGGCCGAAACGTCGGCCATCTTTTTCGTGGCACCGCTGCTGATCACGGCGTTCTCTGCCATCCTGCTCAAGGAGAGCGTCGGCGTGCGGCGCTGGTCGGCCCTGGTCGTGGGGCTGGTCGGGGTGTTGCTGATCGTCAAGCCCGGAACCGCCGCGTTCCAGTGGGCCTTGTTGCTACCGGCGATATCGGCCGTGGCCTACGCCAGCCTGCACACGATGACCCGCAGTATGGGACTGGCAGAGTCGGCGGCGACCATGGCTGTCTATATCCAGCTGACCTTCATCGTCGTCTGCAGTGCCATGGGGCTGGTCTTCGGCGCTGGTCAATGGTCTGGCAGCGGGCATCCATCCCTGGAGTTCCTCTTTCGGGCCTGGTTATGGCCGGCGCCCCGAGACTGGGCCTTGCTGATGATCGCCGGCGCCTGTTCGGCCGTCGGCGGCTATCTGATCTCGCAGGCCTACCGCCACAGCGCGGCCGCCCTGGTGGCGCCATTCGAATACAGCGCCCTGGTGCTGGCGGCGTTCTGGGGTTTCACGATCTGGGGGGAGATTCCCGGGCCCTGGTCCGGCGTCGGCATCGTGCTGATCCTGGCGTCCGGCCTGTTCGTGGCGCTGCGCGAAGGCAAGCTGCAGATCGTGCCGACCGCACAGGAGGCTTCCGGCCGGCGGTGATGCCCGCCGGCGCGCAAGACTATCAGGAACCAGCCGCATGCTGCCGACGACGCCGGCCCGGCGCCGCCCCGTTCAAGTCCCTCAGTACACCAGCGCCGTCGACTTGCCCCAGAACACCCGATAGGCGAACACCGTGTAACCGATGATCACCGGCAGCACCAGCACCACACCGTAGAAGATCACCATCAGCGCCTCGGGCGAACTGGCCGATTGCCAGATCGTGATCTGGTCGATCACCAGCCAGGGAAACAGGCTGTAGGCCAGACCGTAAAACGACAGCAGCATCACGCCGATGGTTCCGGCAAAAGGCACGGCGATGCCGTACTGGTTGTTCTGGGCCAGACGGGTCGGCAGCCGGTGCAGGCTGCGCGCGATCAGCACGAACAGCACCAGTGTCATCAACGGGATCGGCAGCAGGGTCACCAGGTTCGGGAAACTGAACCATTTGTCGAAGATGCGCGTGCTGACCCAGGGCGTGACGATCGAGATGGCGCCGATACCCAGCGCCGTCAGCCACAGGCTGCCCCAGGCCCAGCGCACCGCCTTGAGCTGCAAGACCCCCTCGGTTTTCATGATCAGCCAGCCCGCACCCAGCAGGCAATAGGCAGCCACCAGACACAGGCCGATCATCGCGCTGAACAGATGGCTCCAGATGTCGCTCTGGAAGCCGGTGACCAGGCCGCCGAGCATGAACCCCTGCGACCAGCCCGCCAGCAAGGAACCGCCAAAGAACGCGCGGTCCCACAGGTGCTTGTGGCTGACCTGCGCCTTGACGCGAAAGTCGAACGCCACGCCGCGCACGATCAAGGCCATCAGCATCAAGGCCACCGGCAGGTAGAGGTGCCCCATGATCACGCCGTTGGCCAGCGGGAACGCCACCAGCAACACGCCGACGCCCAGCACCAGCCAGGTTTCGTTGGCATCCCAGAACGGGCCGATGCTGGCAATCATGGTGTCTTTCTGCGCCGAATCGTCGGCCTGGCGCAGCAACACGCCCACGCCCAGATCGAAGCCGTCCAGCACCACGTAGACCAGCATCGCCAGTCCCATCACGCCGGCAAAGGCCAGCGGCAACCAGCCGGCAGGCTGCGTCAGATCGGGTATCAAATCCATCACGAGACACCTCCTGCCTTGGCAAATCCGGTCGGTACCGCCATCGAGCGCTCGAGCGGCAGGGACTTGTCGCGCGCCTTGCCGGCCAGGTAGAACACCACCCGCACATAGGAAGCCAGCAACACGACATACAACACCAGGTACATGACCAGCGTCAGCGCGATGTTGGCCGCCGGCACGGTCGATGCGGCGTCGGCAGCCGTCAACACGCCGGTGACCAGCCAGGGCTGTCGGCCGATTTCAGTCACATACCAACCGGCGATCAGCGCCACCCAGCCGGCAAACGTCATCGACACCAGCACACGGGCCAGCCAGGGCTGGATCTCATGACCGCGTCGCAATCGCCAGGCCCCGAACCAGCTCACGGCCAGCATCAAAAGGCCGACACCAACCATGATGCGAAAGGCCCAGAACACGGGTGCAACCGGCGGATGCAGCGTGCCGAAGTCCTTGATGCCCTTGACCTCGCCGTCCCAGCTGTGGGTCAGGTACAGCGATGCCAGGTTTGGTATCGCGATCTCGTAGCGATTGGACTGTGTCGCCTGGTCCGGCAGTGCAAACAGCACGGCCGGCACACCCTTTTGCGTCTCCCAGATACCCTCCATCGCTGCCAGCTTGGCCGGCTGGTGCTCCAGCGTATTGAGGCCGTGCAGGTCACCGACGACAATCTGCAATGGAATCAGCATTGCGGCGGCGTAGATGCCGACCTTCATCGTCGCACGCACATCGGCAGCCTTGTCGCCGCGCAACCAGCGGTAGGCGCTGATGCCGGCGAGCAGGAAGGACACGGTCAGTCCAGAGGCCAGCAGCATATGCGTCAGGCGGTACGGAAACGAGGGGTTGAAGATCACCTCCATCCAGCTCGTCACGTGCGCCTGGCCGTCGATCATCACGAAGCCGGCCGGCGTCTGCATCCAGGAGTTCAGCGCCAGGATCCAGAACGCCGACATGGTGGTGCCGATCGCCACCAGCCAGGTGGCCAGCGTATGCACCCGTTCGCTGACCCGGCCACGCCCGAACAGCATGATGCCGAGCATCGTTGCCTCCAGGAAAAACGCTGTCAGCACTTCGTAGGCCAGCAGGGGTCCTGCCACGTTGCCCACCGTGTTCATGTAGCCCGGCCAGTTGGTGCCGAACTGGAAGCTCATGGTCACGCCGCTGACAACGCCCAGCGCAAAGGTCAGCGCAAAGACCTTGACCCAGAACTGGTAGGCATCCATCCAGTGCGACTGCCCGGTGGCCACGAAGCGGGTCTTGAAGAACAGCAAGGCCCAGCCCAGCGAGATGCTGATGGTCGGAAACAGGATGTGAAAGGTGATGTTGGCCGCGAACTGCATGCGGGCCAGCACGAACGGGTCGAGGCTGCTCATGACGAGGTCCTCCCCGATGCGCTGTCCTTGCTGGCATCCGGCAAAGCTTCAACGGCGCGTGCACCGGACGCGGGTGCGGCCGCGGTTCGGGCAGACGGCGAGAACACCTGCTTGACCCGGTCCTTCATTTCCAGCAACTTCTGCACCTGGGCGCCCATCTTCATCAGGCTGGCCAGCGTCTCCGAGTCCATCTTCTGCACATCGTCGAGCCAGTCGGTCATGAGTTCGATGAACGCGTGCATCTGGCGCATGCGCTCCTGGGCATGGATGTCCTCGGCCACGCGGGGCTGCTCCATCAAGGCGTCGCGCAGCATGGACAAGGTGGGATCGATCTCGCGCTTGCGCCTCTCTGCGGCGAGCGTCCGAAAAATCGCCCAGACGTCCTCGGGCGCCTGGAAATACTCCCGCCGGTCATTGGGCAGATGGATCAGCCGCACCAGACCCCAGGACTGCAACTCCTTGAGTCCCATGCTGACGTTGGAGCGGGAGAATCCCAGGGACTCGCCCAGCTGGTCGGCATTCAGCGGCTCTGGCGTGACATACAGCAGTGCGTAGATCTGGCCTACCGTCCGGTTGATGCCCCATCGACTGCCCATTTCGCCGAAATGCAGTACGAACTTCTGTGTCAGCGGCGCGAGGTTCATGGTGGATTCCTGAGTTTCTGAAGTTTCAGTATTTTCTGAAAGTTCAGAATCAAGCACAGTCCCCACTGGGAGTTCTTGACACGGATCAATGGGTATCGCGGCCGTGCCCGGCGCCGGGCGCGCCGAAGCGGCGGTTACGGCAACTGCCGAACCAGCTGATCGATGTACCCATCCTCGATCTGCAGGCAGCGCAGCTGCTCCGCCAGTTGCTCGACATAGTGGCGATTCGAACCCAGCATGCCGCTGGCCTTGGCGATCATCGCTGCCGTCTGCGGGAGCGGCAATTCGCCTACGTAGTCACCGTGGCAGGGGTTGGATGTGAACACCACGGCGGTGACCGGTCCCTGTGGCGTGTCCACCGGCAACAGCCGCGGGCAATAGCTGCCGCGGATCATCTCGCGGCGCCAGAGAATCTGCGATTCGGCATCGGCCATGTCGGCGGCAATGCGAAACACCAGCCCCCTGCAGCAGCAATCGCCGTGCGCCTCCAGTGACAGCATCAGTGCCGGATGCTCGGGGCAGCCGCGCCCCAGGCTGGTCTTGAATGTGAATCGGCGCTGGTAGCCGTGCAGGTCACCCAGACGGACCTCCGCGAAATGCAGACCCGGGTCCCACATCAGCGAGCCGTAGGAGTAGACCCAGATATCGCGCTGCGGCAACAGGTGGCCCAGAATCTCCTGCCGGTTCCGTTCGCGCTCCTCATCGGACCATCGCCAATCCGCGGGTCGGCCCAAGGCACGCGCGCGCGCATCCCATGTGGCCAGCACCTCGGGCGTCAGGCGCACGCCAGATTCTTCGGCAGGGGTCAGTCGACCACGCAGACCGGGCACATGCCGGTAGGCATCTGCGCTCGGGTCGAAGCGGGTTTCGAAAGGCATGGGGTATTTTCTACCCTTTGGCCGGCATCGCGACCATCCTGCGGGACGGCCGGTTGCGGTTCAAGGCGCGGTCACCTGCCAGTCGAGGCTGGCCGGCGCAGTGGCACCGAAGTCGAAGCGCCGGCGCTCCAGGTCTTCGATCAGCGCATCGATGTACTCGAGGAACGCCTCCCGGCTGTCGTGCGGACTATCCGTGATCACCCTCGACGAGTGCTCGGCAAGCTCGGTTTCGCCGGCGGCGCGGGCCCAACGGCGGACATCGCAGTAGGCGATGAAGGCCAGCCGCCCCAGATCCCCCCCTTTTCTGCTATGACGCAGATCTGCGAGCAAATCTTCCAGGCCCAGTTGCAAACTCAATGCGGTTTTCATGTTGCGTTGCAGCATGATAGTCCAAACTGACTCGAAACTTACAAAAGATACCGACATTCCCCCGGCTTGCCATGGAAAAGTCGGCCATATCTCGCAAAGCACCGCCCGACAGGGCTTCGCGGCCCGATCGCCCGAATAGAGTCTTTGGTCTGAAATGGGCGAAATCGCAACGGATGCGGTTCCCAATGGCACTGCAACAACGGCCGATCTGCGAAACAGCTCCGCAGCCCCAGCGATTCGGGCCGTATGGGACCCGGCTTCAATGACGGCGTCAGCGGGATCGACGTAGCCACAACCACCGAAGCACCGCATAAACGGCACCCGCGCCGGTCGCCAGCGCCGGGAGCACCAGCAGATTCTCGGCAATCAAGGGCGCACTGTTGCCGATCAGCGATACCGCACTCATGCAAAAGCCCACCGCCGCACCGACATAGACCGGGGTGGCAGCACGCAGCCACCGCCGGACCCGCGGCGTCAGCGTCAGCAACCAAAGACCTGCCAGCAGCAGGCCAAGCACGGCCAGACGCACGCCCAGGAACAGGGCCAGCGCCAGCCCGAGCACCAACGGCAGGTAGCGCAGCGGCACGTGCGCCGAGCCATAGCCCGCCGCTTCAGAGCGCTGCGCCATGTCCTGATCGGCATGAAACTGGTTCTGACCCGCCGCCCGCCCACGGGCCTCATCGCCATTTTGGGCCGGTCCGGCAGGCATGCCGGAATACCCCTGGCGCTCGCCACGCTGATAGTCTTCGACGCCCATGTCCATCCTCCTGCCGGCATGTGCGATGCCTGTGCTCAAAACGGCCCATGCACGGCGACCGTCGGGTCGTCGAACCCAGCCACGACTCTGGCGCAGGGTCCTGCAGTCAAGCCCGCAGTTGCGCGCCACCCCCAAAATGGCAACTGTCCGTTTGGCATTCTGGCAACGGTTAGCATAGGCGGTCAAGCTTAGGCAACAAAGCGACCCGATCACCCGACAGACGGAGACTTCATTGACAGACTACGATTTCCTGTCGTTTCTGGGCTCACCCATGAGCCTGGCCCTCTGTGGCGCGATCCTGCTGGCGGCCTTTATTACCCTGTGGATGCTGCTCAGACAGTGGAATCGCCACCGCGTGTCCAATGCGACGCGAAACCGGGAAACGGCCACCCTGGTGTTCGCGACCCTCACGGCCCTGCTCCTGGTGGCGGGCGTGCATGCCCATCTCGACAAGCAAGACCGCAACATTCGCATGCTGGCGGAGCTTGAGCAGAAGAACACGCTCGCCACGGAACTGCGGAGCAGGATCACGGCCGAGGTCGATCGCGTGCGTACCCTGCTTGCGGACCGCACGGTACGCCGCATCGAACAGCAGCAGCTCACGCAGGCCCGCGAGGAGCTGGCCCGCTTCCAGTCCCTCAATGACCCGCGCATCACGCAGATGCTGGCCTTGATCGACACCGAACTGGAAATCCGCGCACTGGTGGCCCAGGCGCTGTCAGAGACCGATGCCGCCAAGCTGTTCAGCATCTATACCCGCCTGTCGGAACTCGTACCCGACCATGCGCAATACCGGGAGAGCGCCGAACGTTACGCCACGGAGATGAAGGCCGGTACGACCGGCGAAGGCGCTGCCGCATCGAAGACGAACTGATTGCTGCTGCGCAGCGCGCAAGGCGGGGAACGGAGTCCGGTATACCCCTCAGCGGCGGGCGCAGGCGAGGTTGACGATGCGGTTGAGGGTGGAGCGCGGATCCACCATGTTCCAGCTCATCGGGCCATGCGAGGAATGGATGAACTTGCCCTCCCCCATGGCCTGCGGATGGTCTGACGAATAGATCAACCGTATCCTGCGGTTGCGGCAATCGATCTCGATCTGGTCCTTGGAGGACAGATAGGCACCCTGCGGACCGTAGCGCGGACCGACATGGTCGCGCAGCACCCAGACCATGATGTTGGCGCCGAACTTCTCCGACTTCTCGCTGCCCAGGTAAAAAACGTCCTTGTCGGTGCGGGTCACCTGTATCCATTCGGCCCACGCGGGGCTGGCAAGTACCACCGCCCCCAACACCATGCCGGCAAAGCGGCGCACCCATCCATTCATGAACATCCCTCAAACACGAAGCCACGCGCAAACGGCGTGGCACCTTTTCCATTAAAGCGCAGGTCGCGGCGCAGCAGCTTGATCCAGCACAGACGTGCTGCGCGCCGCACGCATATCACCACCGGGGGCCCTGGTTGATCTCGCCGGTCAGCCGGGTCGACTCGCCACGCTTGCCGGACGCCTTCCAGATGCAATTTCCGTAGGTGTCCATGCCTTCGTTGTAGATCCGCACCGGCTGGGTGGGCTCGAAGCACCGCGTACCCTTCACGTCACCGATCAACAGCCCGCAGGCGCGCAGAAATCCGGTCGCCCCCTGCAACACCAGCGCACCGATGCCCCTGTCATAAAAGCCGCCAATATTGCCGTGATTGCCGGCCACTTCCACAGTCTGCACGCGGATGTCCGACCCATAGTTGGCCGCTGGAAACGCATAACGGAACTCGTCACGGGCGCGCACCACCACGGCCGGTCCGTCCAGGTTCGACGGCAGCGTCAGATCGAGCGCGATACCGGTGAACACCGGATCCAGCAGCAACATGGCGGCGACGCGCACCTTCTCGGGTTCTGACGTTGTCAGCCCATGCTGCGTGAAACCGCGTGCGTCCAGCATGCGCGCGAACGCGACGGCCGCGCCGGCCCCGCGGCTGAAGCCGGTCACAACGACCGACAGCGGGTGGGTCTGCGCATCTGGATGCGCGTCGCGCCAGGCCATGGCCTCCCCCGCGAAATCCTTGTAGGCCGCCTTGACCGTCTTGTCCAGATACGGCGTCGGATTCGAGCTTCGTGCGCTGAATCCACCGCGCTCGGCACCGGTACCCACGCCGGCAAAATACGCGGCCTTGAGCTGCGGGTTGCCCTCGCGCTGCGTCTCGACCTGTTCGAACAACTCGGCCACATTCGTCTGCAGCGGTGCGCCGGACAAGGGCAGGTTGGCGCGGTCATTGTTGGTGCCGTCGAAAGCGGCAAAGTAGACGAACTGGCCCGGCACCAGGCTCGGTCGCCCCGCGCCAGCCAGCGCGTCGCAGCAAGCGCGCGTTTCGGCTAGTTCGTGCGCATCGAGGATGGCAGTGACAACGGCAAGAATGGACGACTCTGTCATGGCTGGGCCGCTTTCTGTGACCGCAGGCCATCGACCGGGTCGGGATAGATGCGCTGCACCTGGTAAGCGCGAAACTTGGCAGGTCCGATCACTGGGTCCCCCGCAGCCCTGCGCTGCGGTGTGACCAGATAGACCTGAAGCTGGTCAGCCTGCGCCACGAAATAAACCATGTGGTCCGCCATGTCGCGCGGCAGGCGCGCACGCAGATCGACCGTCTCGTCCCGCACAACGCCGGTCGCGCGAACCCGCCAGCGCACATACAGGGTATCGCCCCGGACCATGGGGCCGTAGGTGCGGGTACCCCCACTGGCACCGCCTTTCTCGCGCACCGATGCGGGCATGTGCGCACCCGGAGCCAACGAAGTCCCATACCGGTAGTCCAGCACGTCGATACCGGGACTGTCGGCGACGGCATCGAATCCGAAGCCATGGTCGACCCGCGCAGGTCCACTGGCACAACCGGCCATCAGCAAGGCCATCCATGCCAGCAGCAGCCAGGTCCACGCCGCCCGGCGCAGACGGCCTTGCGCACGGATCACAGACGCAGCAGTTCGATCAAACGGCAGGTGGGATGTCGCTGCAAGCCGCGGCACTGGCTCAGGCTTGCGTATCCAGCAAGGCGCCGGCCATCTTGTCACTGGTCTTGAATACGGCGAGGTTGGCCAGGAACGCATTCTTGGCCTGAAGCTGGGTGACCACGTCCTGTACCAGATCGGGCCCGGGCCTGTCGGCACGCGTGACGGCTGCCTCCACCCCACCGCCAGGCTGCGGCGTCTGCTGCACCTGCTGGCGCCGAAACCCGTCGGTACCCAGGTTGGCGACATTGTGGGCCGACGCACGCAACTGCGTCTGTGCAGCATTCATGCCGGACAAAGCAATCGATGCGGTGGAGTTCAAACCATTTCCTTCCAGTGAACAGGCAAGCTTGTCAGATACTATCCCGGAAACCAACCGCAGCACCGTTTCCCGTGCAATCACATGCCGTTCTGGCCAAATTGTTCCGGGCCCGGGCAGGACACGCCGGCTTGCGGGGACCCGACAACACCCAAGCTCACCACCATGGCGGACATGCCCTTACCACCAGCCACCGATCGCTTCGAGCGCGTACTCAAGGGCGTATTCGCGCTGACCGCGCTCGTCGTGATGGTGCTGTCCTTGCTGCCGCTGGGCCCCGAGGCGCCCTCGCTGGGCTGGGACAAGGCCAACCACATGACAGCGTTTGCATTGCTGGCCTTGCTGGGTTGCCGGGCTTATCCGAACCGCCATATCGCCGTACTGACAGGCCTGCTGGCATACGGAGGCCTGATCGAGGTCCTTCAGTCCTTTACCGGCTACCGCCTGGCCGAATGGGCGGATCTGCTGGCCGACGCCCTGGGCCTGCCGGTGGGCTGGGTGGTCGCCCGATGGCTTGGAGGCCTGCATGCGCGCCGATGAAGCCTCGCCACGGCCGGGTCGCATCGCCTGGTGCACGCCGGTCGCGCTGACGACGCTCAGTCTGGCGATCGGCCTGCTCAGCAGCCCGATGGTTCTGGCGCAGGATGCAGCTGCGACGCCGCCCGCGGCCCAGGAGCCCGTGCCGGATCTGGACACCTTGCTGGCCCTGGCCAAGCAGGGCCATCCCGTGGCCCAGTTCAACCTGGGCGTCAAATACGACTTCGGTCAGGGCGTGGAGAAGGACCCTGCGCAGGCCATCCGCTGGTACCGGCTGGCAGCGGCCCAGGGCCATGGCGGCGCGCAGTTCAACCTCGGCGGCATGTATTTCGAGGGGCTGGGTGTCAAGCGGGACCTGCTGCGCGCCACGATGTGGTTCACGCTCAGTGCCGAGGCCGGCGTCGGCGGTGCGGCCAAGAACCGCGCCATCCTCGCGCGCGCGCTAAGCCCCGAGCAGCAGGCGCAGGCGCGAACCATGGCGCTGGAATGCCGCCAGCGCGCGTTCAAGGACTGCGAGCCCTGATGACGACCGCACGCCTCCCCTCGCCCCGGCCCGCACCCTGGCATGCCATGCAGGGCCCGATGTGATGTCCAATAGCGCCATGGACACTGCAGAACACACCGACCTCCGACTGACCAACCTGGAAGTCAAAGCCAGCTTTACCGAGGATCTGCTCGACGCGATCAACCAGACCCTGTACCGCCAGCAGCAGCAGATCGATCGCCTCACCCGCGACTTGCAGGTGCTGCGCGAGCAGGCGCTCGATGCCGGCAGCGGCACGGAGCGCAGCTTGCGCGACGATCTGCCGCCCCACTACTGAACGCACCCATCGGATGCACTGCGCCGCCCATAGGATCACTCCATGGCCATGACCGAGCCCGCACTGCAGGTCTTCAGTGCCGACCAGGTCCATGCCGCACTGCCCTGGAAGGCACTGGTCGAGCAACTCGCACGCGCGTTTGCACAAGGTGCCGAAGTTCCGGTACGCCATGCCCATGGGCTCGGCCAGGGGGATGCCTTGCTGTTGATGCCGGCCTGGAACGCCGAGGCCATCGGCGTCAAGCTGGTGACCGTGATGCCGGGCAATGCCGCGCGCAATGCGGCCACGGTGCAGGCCACCTACCTGCTGCTCGAGCGCGCAACCGGCCGCATGCGGGCCCTGCTCGATGGCGAGGCATTGACGCTGCGGCGTACGGCGGCCGCATCGGTACTCGCCGCCCGCCATCTGGCCCGCTCGGATGCGCGCCGCCTGCTGGTTGCAGGCACCGGCAACCTTGCCGGATGGATGGCCCGGGCCTACCACGCACTGCGCCCCGAGCTCACGCACATCGCCATCTGGGGCCGCAATGCGAAGTCCGCCACGGCGCTGGTGCAATCCCTGTCCGACGAGGGCCTGCCGGTACATGCCTGTGACGATCTGCGCAGTGGCGTGGCGTCGGCCGACATCGTCTGCTGTGTGACCACATCGACCACGCCGCTGGTGCTGGGCGAATGGCTGCAGCCGGGCACCCATCTGGATCTGGTCGGCGCGTTCAAGCCGGACATGCGCGAGACCGATGACACAGCGGTGCTGCGGTCACGGGTATTCGTCGACACCCTGGCTGGCGCCCTGGCCGAGGCCGGCGACCTCGTGCAGCCGCTGGCCGAGGGCCGGATGGACCGCTCCCATGTTCTGGGCGAGCTGGCGCAGCTGGTGCGTGGCGACATCCCCGGTCGCCTGTCGGCACAGGAGATCACGCTGTTCAAGTCGGTGGGCACCGCGCTCGAAGACCTGGCCGCAGCCCGCATGGTGCTGGCCACCCGCCGCTGACGGCGGCGTGCGCCGACGCATCGCCGACTCCTGACGCACTGGCACCCCGCGGTACGCGCGGGATCCCGACTGGCGCGGTTGCAGAAAGGGTGCGGCCAGGAGGCTTGTCCGTATACTTTCCCGCCATGTGCAGCCACTACCAGGCCATCAAGGAGCGCGAACGCTTTCTGCGGCTGTTCGGGGTCTATCCGCCGGACCCTGAGGGCAAGTACGACATGTGGCCGGGCTACACCGGCGTCATGGTGCGGCGACCGCGCGAGCGCGACAGCGGTGACGACGCTGTCGCTCCCCTCGAAGCCGTGACCGGTCTGTTCGGCCTGCTGCCGCATTGGGCCAAGGACACCAAGCTGGCGCGCAGCACCTTCAATGCCCGCAGCGAAACCGTGCACGAGAAGCCCAGCTTCCGGGATGCCTGGCGCCGCGGCCAGCACTGCATCATTCCGGCCGACGCGATCTTCGAGCCGGACTGGCGCTCCGGCAAGGCCGTGGCCACGCGCATCAGCCGCTCCGACGGCGAACCGATGGGCATTGCAGGTCTGTGGTCCTCGTGGCGCTCGCCTGCCGGCGAGACGGTGCTGAGCTTCACGATGCTGACGATCAATGCCGACGATCACCCGCTGATGCGCAACATGCACCGGCCCAACGAGGAAAAGCGCATGGTGGTGATCCTGCCGGAAGCGGCACAGCAGGATTGGCTTGACGCGCCGGCCCCCCGGTCGATGGCATTCCTGCAGCCCTATCCGGCCGATCGCCTGGTTGCCCGCAACAACGCCGGGGAAAACGCCGCATGAGCGGGACTGCCGAGAATCTGCAATCCCTTGACGGAACGGAACTTGCGCTGCGCGCGCGCCGCCTGGTGCAGATTGCCAGCGTCACGATCGCGGGGCTGCTGGTCGTTCTGGTCCGCGCGTTGCTGGAGCCAGACGCCGAGACGGCAGCCACCATCCTGGCACTGGGCATCGGCACCATGCTGCTTTGCCTGTACCTGAACCTCCGCGGGTCGACGAAACCCGCAAGCTTGCTGCTCGTGGTGGCCCTGACAACCATGGTCGCGGCACTGCTATGGCGCGGCGAAGGCTTGCGCGACTCCGCCCTGCTCGCATTGCCGGCCGTGCTGATCCTCGGCGCGCTGATGGTCAGTCCCCGGCACTTTGTTTCATTGGCTGCGGCCATGGTATTGCTGGCCGCAGGCATCGCTGCCGCCACCCATTTCGGCCTGCGCCGGGATGTATTGCCGGACCAGCTGATCAATCGCGCCATCGACACCACCATCATCCTCATGATCAGCGCGTTTGCAGTCTGGGTGATGATTGGCGACCTGCACCGCCACCTGACCAGGCTCGCAGTCCAGCTCGCTCGGCTGCAGCAGTCCCAGGACAGCCTGACCTACCTGTCGCATCACGATACGCTGACGCAGTTGCCCAACCGGATTCTGGGTCGTAGCCGGATCGAACAGGGACTGGCCCACGCGCAGCGCAACCAGCGCCAGGTCGCGATCCTGTTCGTGGACCTCGACAATTTCAAATCCGTCAACGACGCGTTCGGGCATACGGTAGGCGACGAATTCCTGCGCCAGGCCGCCCAGCGCCTGCAGGCGTCGGTCCGCCAGTCGGATATCGTCAGCCGCCAGGGTGGTGACGAATTCCTGATCGGCCTTACCGATCTGTCGCCAGGCGAGCAGGTAGGCGCGGTAGCCGCCAAGATTCTCGCGCGCATGGCCGAGCCCTACCGCTTCGGCGAGGCAGAAATCGCCAGTTCCTGCTCCATCGGCATCGCGACCTATCCAGCCGACGGGTCTGATTTCGAGACCCTGCTGCGCAATGCCGATATCAGCGCCGGATATGCCAAGGAGGCCGGACGCAATCTGTTCCGCTTTTATGAAGATTCCATGAACACCCGCCTGCAGCAGAACCTGCAACTGGTTGCCGGTCTGCGCAATGCATTGGCGCGGGAGGAATTTGTCCTGCATTACCAACCCGTAGTCGACATTCGGACTGGGCGCATGGTGGCCGCCGAAGCCCTGGTCCGCTGGAACAGTCCCGAACTCGGCCTGGTGGCACCGGGATTGTTCATCGGAGCCGCCGAACGCTCCGGCCTGATCGTGGATATCGGGCGCTGGGTGCTGAAGGAGGCTTGCCGCCAGATGGTCGCCTGGCGTACCGAGGGGCAACCGGCATTTGTCCTGGCGGTGAACCTGTCACCGGTGGAGTTCCACCGTGGCAATATCGAATCGGTGATCGCCTCCATCCTGAAATCGAGCGGCATGGATCCGGCTTTCCTGGAACTGGAACTGACAGAGTCCACCCTGATTCAGGATTCCGAAAAATTCATGGCGTCGCTAGAGAAGCTGAAGGCACTGGGCCTGCGCATTGCGATCGACGACTTTGGCACCGGTTACTCGAACCTGTCCTACCTGCAGCGCTTTTCCGTCGACAAGCTGAAGATCGACCAGTCGTTCGTCCGCCAGTTGCTGGCCGGACCGCAGCAGCAAGCCATCGTTTCGGCGATCATCCAGATTGCGGCCAGCCTGAAATTGAGCACGACGGCCGAGGGCATCGAGGATGAGGCGACCCGCAGCCAGCTGGTGGACCTCGGCTGCGCGCTGGGCCAGGGCTACCTGTTCGCGCGCCCCATGCCGGCAGCCGCATTCGCGGCCTGGCGCGATCAGAATCTCGGATTTGCAGAGCCCGGGGCCGGCGCAGCACCGGCCGTGTCGGCCATAATCAAGCCATGAAACCCGCCAGCGAAACGCAACCGACGCCGGATGCCGGAACGCCGGCCACTTTCAACCCCGACAGCACCCAGACCTTCCAGGCCAAGATGCCGGCCGCGCCAGTGTGGTTTTCGTCCATGGTGGCCGGCAACAGCCGCGAGAAAAGCCGCCTTCGAGCTGAACTGGCGCAGATCAAGGGTGCTGTTCCGCTGTTGATGAAGCAGCGCAATGGCGGTACCTGGACCGCGGATGAACGCAGCCAGCTGCGCCAGTTGCTGCGCTCGCTCAGCTCGGTCAGCCCCTACCTGCTGGTATGGGCAGTACCCGGCTCGATGCTGATCCTGCCGTTCCTGGCCTGGCATCTGGACACCCGCCGCAAACGCCGCTCACGTCGCGACCTGCAGGCTTGAACGCCGGCGCCCCTGCGCGCCCACAGCTGCCGATTTGCTTTACACGTGAATTATTTTTCTCTAAAGCTCGGGTTATCCTCTATTGCCGCGTTCCACCGGCTGGGTACCATCTGAAGTCAAGAGTCCGGCCCTGACACGCCGCCTGCCATCATTTCCAAGGAGATTCGCATGACCTCTCGCCGCCTGGTCCTCACCCGCAGCGCCGCCCTGATTGGAGCCGCCACCTCGGGCCTGCTGCTGCCCCAGCTGGCCCGCGCCCAGGGCAACAAGATCCGGGTCGGGCTGATGCTGCCCTATACCGGCACCTATGCCCAGCTTGGCGTGGCGATCGAGAATGGCTTTCGCATGGCCATCGACGAGCAAGGCGGCAAGCTGGGTGGCCGCGAGATCGAGTACTTCAAGGTCGATGACGAGTCCGAACCGCCCAAAGGCGTCGAGAACGCCAACAAGCTGGTGCTGCGCGACAAGGTCGATGTGCTGATCGGCACCGTCCACTCAGGCGTGCAGATGGGCATCCAGAAGGTGGCGCGCGACACCGGCGTGCTGAGCATCATCCCGAATGCGGGTGTTCTTGCTGCCACCGGCGGCCTGTGTGCACCCAATGTCTTCCGCGCCTCGTTCAGCAATTCGCAGCCGACCCGGGCGCTCGGCGCACCGATGGTCAAGGCCGGCCACAAGAAGGCGGTCTGGATCACCTGGAAATACTCGGCCGGTGACGAGGCCTACCTCGGCTTCAAGGAGGGCTTCCTGGCGGCCGGTGGCACCATCGTCAAGGAAATCGCGGTTCCATTCCCGAACGTCGAATTCCAGGCCCAGCTGACCGAGATCGCGGCACTCAACCCCGACGCGGTCGCCTGCTTCTTCGCCGGCGGTGGCGCGGTCAAGTTCATGAAAGACTACGCGGCGGCCGGTCTCAAGGGCAAGATCCCGCTGTACGGTTCCGGCTTCCTGACCGAAGGCGTGCTCGATGCCGCTGGCGCAGCCGCCGACGGCGTCACCACCACGCTGCACTACGCCGATGGACTGGACAATGCCAAGAACAAGGCATTCCGGCTGGCCTACGCCAAGCAGTTCAAGCTGCAGCCCGACGTGTATGCGGTGCAGGGCTACGACTCCGGGCAGCTGCTGGTGCTCGGCGCCAATGCGGTCAAGGGCGACCTGTCCAACAAGAAGGCCTTGTACGCGGCCATGGGCGGGGCCACCATCGACAGCCCGCGCGGCAAGTGGAAGATGAGCAAGGCCCACAACCCGATCCAGGACATCTACCTGCGCCGCGTGGAAAATGGCGAGAACAAGGTCATTGGCGTGGCCGCCAAGCAGTTGGTGGACGACGGCCCTGGCTGCAAGATGACCTGAGTCCGCCAGGCTTGACAAGACGGGAGGCCTCACCTCCCGTTTTTTTTGAAACATGGACTTTCCGACCTTTCTCATCCAGTTGCTCAACAGCGTTCAGTACGGCCTGCTGCTGTTCATGCTGGCCGCCGGCCTGACGCTGATCTTCGGCATCATGGGCGTCGTCAACCTGGCGCACGGCAGCTTCTACATGCTGGGCGCCTACCTGGCCTACGCCATCAGCGGGCAGTTCGGCAGCTTGACGGTAGCCATCATCGGCGGTACCGCACTGGCCGTGCTGTTCGGACTGGCGCTGGAATGGCTGCTGTTCCGGCATTTCTACCAGCGCGACCACCTGGACCAGGTGCTGCTGACCTTCGGCCTGATCTACATCTTCGAAGAACTGCGTTCGCTGGCCTGGGGTGACGACGTGCACAGCGTCAAGATTCCGGAGCTGCTGCGCTTATCGATCCCGCTGACCGAGAACCTGTCCTACCCGGTGTACCGGCTGTTCATCGCCGGCCTGTGCATTGCGCTGGCCATCGGCCTGTACCTGCTGATCAACAAGACCCGGCTGGGCATGAAGATCCGCGCCGGCGCCTTCAACCGCGACATGGCCGAAGCACTGGGCGTCAACATCAAGCTGATCCACGCGCTGGTGTTTGCGCTGGGCGTAGGCCTGGCGGCGTTCGCCGGCATCATCGCGGCACCGATCTCCAGCGTCTATCCGAACATGGGCTCGCAGGTGCTGATCATGTGTTTCGTCGTCGTCGTCATCGGCGGCATCGGCTCGGTGCGCGGCGCGCTCATTTCCGCCCTGCTGGTCGGACTGGTCGACACCTTCGGCAAGGTGCTGCTGCCGCAGATGGCGGGCATGCTGGTCTATATGCTGATGGCCGCGGTTCTCCTTTGGAAGCCCGAAGGCCTGTTCAAACAATGAGCGCGACCAAGTCCCACCTCGAGGTCTTCCCGGCCGGCGTCAAGCTCGTGCTGTGGCTCGGGCTGCTTGCGCTGCTGGCGTTTCCGTTCGTCGGCACCGAGTTCTATACGCAGATGGTCACGCGCATGATGATCATGGCGATCTTCGCGATGAGCCTGGACCTGCTGCAGGGCGTGACTGGCCTGGTGTCGCTCGGTCATGCCGCGTATTTCGGCCTGGCAGGTTATGCGCTGGCGTTTCTGACGCCGCAATCCGAGGCCGTCAGCCTGTGGTGGACGCTGCCGCTGTCGGTGCTGGCGGCCGGCCTGGCGGCGCTGGTGATCGGCTTCTTCGTCGTGCGCACGCATGGCATCTACTTCATCATGGTGACGATGGCGTTTGCGCAAATGGTGTACTACGTCTTCTTCGACAATCGCGCGCTGGGCGGATCGGACGGCTTGTACATCTACTTCAAGCCGACGGCGCAGGTCGGCTCGCTCACCTTGTTCGCACTCGACGACAAGGTGACCATGTATTACTTCACACTGGCCATGGTGCTGCTGGTCTACCTGTTCCTGCGCCGCCTGCTGTGGAGCCCGTTCGGCCGCGCGCTGGCCGGCATCCGCGTCAACGAACACCGCATGCGTGCCATGGGTTTTGCCACCTTCGGCTACAAGCTCAGCGCGTTCACGCTGGCCGGCGCCCTCGCCGGCCTGGCCGGGTATCTGTGGGGCGTGCAGACCGAATACATCAACCCCGACCTGATGGGCTTTCACACCAGCGCCCACGCCATCATGATGGTGATTCTCGGCGGCATGGGCAATTTTGCCGGTGCCATCGTCGGCGCTTTCACCTTCGAATACCTGCTGCATGTGTTCAAGGACCTGCCCTATGTCGGCGAGGTCCACCTGGGCAAGCACTGGCAGCTGTGGATGGGCAGCTTCATCGTGCTGGTCGTGCTGTTCGCACCCCGCGGCGTCCTGGGCGTGGTGCAGGCACTGACCACCCGCGGCGCGCGCCAGCAGAAAGACGGCGATGTCTGAGATCCTGCTGACCGCGAAGAACCTCACCAAGCGCTTCGGCGGCCTGGCGGCGGTCGACAAGGTCTCGCTGGAACTCGTGCGCGACACCATCCACGCCGTGATCGGCCCCAATGGCGCCGGCAAGTCGACGCTGACCAACCTGTTGTCCGGCGACCTGCCCGTGACGTCCGGACGCATCCAGATCGGCGCGCAGGACGTGACCGGCTGGCGTCCCGAGCAGATCGCCCGCCAGGGCCTGGGTCGCAGCTACCAGAAGACGAATATCTTCCTGCCCTTCAGCGTCTGGGACAACGTGTTCCTGGCCGCGCAGGCGCGCGATCCGCAGCAACCCTGGAACCCGCTGCGCTGGATGCGCAGGGCCGCGAACTCGGCCGGCGCCCGGCGGCGCTGTTCTGCCGCCATCGAACTGGCCGGGCTGCAGGACCGCCGCGACGCCATTGCCGCCACCATCAGCCATGGCGAGCAGCGCCAGCTGGAAGTGGCGATGACGCTGGCCACCGAGCCGCAGGTGCTGCTGCTCGACGAGCCGCTGGCCGGCATGGGAGTGGCCGAAGCCGAGCGTATGGTGGCGCTGCTGCTGCGCATCAAGAAGGACCACGCCATGCTGCTGGTCGAGCACGACATGGACGCGGTGTTCACGCTGGCCGACGCGCTCACCGTGATGGTCAACGGCCAGGTGATCGCCACCGGCACGCCGGCCCAGATCCGCGCCGACGCCAACGTGCAGGCCGCCTACCTGGGCGAGGAGCACTGAGCCATGGCGGATATGCTGATCCAGGCACGCAAGCTCAACAGCTACTACGGCGCCAGCCATATCCTGCGTGACATCGACTTCTCGGTGGCGGCGGGCGAGACCATCGGACTGATGGGGCGCAACGGCATGGGCAAGAGCACCTTGCTCAAGAGCATCATGGGCCTGGTCAAGCCCCGCGCCGGCACGGTGCAGGTCATGGGCCGCGACATGACCGGCGCCCCGCCCTACGAAATCGCCCGGCTTGGCGTCGCCTACGTGCCCGAGGGCCGAGGCATCTTCGGCAATCTCAGCGTGGTCGAGAACCTGAAGATGGCCGCGCGTGCCGGCCAGACCGAAGCCTCGCGCGTACGCGCCCGGGCCGGCCAGGACTGGAACTACGAGCGTGTGCTCGAGACTTTCCCGCGCCTGAAGGAACGCCTGCGCCACGGCGGGCAGCAGCTCAGCGGTGGCGAGCAGCAGATGCTGACGATCGGCCGCGCGTTGATGACCAATCCCGACGTGCTCATCCTCGACGAGGCCACCGAAGGCCTGGCCCCGCTGATCGCACGCGAAATCTGGCGCATCTGCGCGCTGATCCGCGACAGCGGCATCAGCAGCGTCATCGTCGACAAGAACTGGAAACACGTCACGCAGATCACCGACCGCAATGTCATCCTGGTCAAGGGCGAAGTCGTGTTCTCCGGCAGCTCACCGGAGCTGGTCGCCCAGCCAGAACTGCTGGAGCAGTATCTGGGCGTCTGAGGTTCAGGCGTTCAGGGCCTGAAACAAGCGCCACTCACCTGCGACCCCCTTCAGTGCATGGATTCCCCGATCGGTGAAATCCAGCCCCGATCCCGCCACCAGATCCTTCGTCGTTCCGGACACGATGATCTCCCCGGATCCCGCGTGGGCCATGACCCTGGCGCCGATATGGACCGCCACGCCACTGACCTTGTCACCCGCGCTTTCGACCTCACCCGTATGCAGGCCCACGCGCAAGTCGATGCCCAGGCCCCGGACCTCGCGGGTGATGGCCGATGCACACTGAATCGCCCGTGCCGGGCCGTCGAATACCGCAAACATGCCATCGCCCGCGGTGTCGACCAGTTCACCACGATAGCGTTCGAGATGCCGCTGGCCGACAGCATGGAACTGCTGCAGCAGCGCGCCCCAGTCCCGGTCGCCCATCCGTTCGGCCATCGCGGTGGATCCCACGATGTCGGTGAACAGCACCGTGGCGAGCCAACGGTCGGCATGTTCCCGCGATTCGGACGCCGTATCGGCACCGGCAAAACGGCAGACTGCCGCCACGACCTCGTCGGTATCACCCGACGGCAAGGCATGATCGGCCCCCGGCAACTCCAGGTAAGTGGCTTCGGGGATGTGATCCGCCAGATAACGTCCGTTGGCGCAATGCACGATACGGTCGCCGCGGCGCTGGATGATCAGCGTCGGCCGGCGGATCTGCGGCAGCACCGCACGCACGTCGATCTGGTCGTTGGCGATCATGAGCCGCTTGATGGCGCTGGGCGAAGCCGTGCGACGCGCAATCCGGGCAAACAAATCGTAGGTCTGCGGCTCGTGCGACAGGCTGGGTGCAAAACCCAGCCCGGCCTGCGCTGTCCCCCAGGTACGATCCACCGCCTTCAGATGTTGTTCGAGCGTCGGGCTGAAGGGATAGTCCGGCGCCCAGGTGAATCGCGCCATCGTGGCGAACAGCACCAGTCGCTCCACCAGCGCAGGATAGGTCGCGGTGAACAACGCCGCCATCGCGCCACCTTCGGACATGGCCAGCAGCATCGCCTTGCGGGAACCGGCCGCCTCCATCACGGCACGCACGTCGTCCATGCGCTGCTCCAGCGTCGGCGCACCTTCCAGGCTGTCGGACATGCCCTGCCCCCGCTTGTCGAACAGGATGACGCGAAAGGCGCTCCCCAGCTGGCGCAGCATGCGCACAAACCGTGGCCACTCCCAACTGGTCTCCAGATGGGAGAGCACGCCCGGCACGATCACGAGGTCTCGCGCGCCGTCGCCAAACACCTGGTAGGCGACGCTCACGCCTTGCGCATCGACATAGCGCGTCTGGGGCATCGAAATGTCACCATGCATCGCAGCAACTTTACTCTGCCGTACGCCACCTGGGTGACTGTTTCGCGGCAGGTCCCGACGCATGCCGCGCCCAGGCCGGGCGGTTTTGCGCATGTCCACGGCAGGCCATGCTGGCCATGCTGGCCATCGCCGACTTGCCAGCCGGATTTTCCGTAAGAAGTCCTGTCCAAGGGCGACCCAGTGGCCGGACGCGTCACCGCAAGGTCTGCGTTCCGATTGTCACCCCCCCATCCCACTTCGGAGAGACCACGATGAAACCCATTCACACGACTTTGCTGGCCATCGCCATGGCCTGCGCCGCCACCAGCGGCTTCGCGCAGGACACCATGAAGAAGGACGACATGGCCAAGGAGACCATGGCCAAGGACGATATGAAAAAGGATGCGATGAAGAAGCCGGCCATGAAGACCGACAAGGCCATGAAGGCCAAGGACGGCATGCAGCATGACGCGATGGCGAAAGACGGCATGAAGAAAATGCCCGAGATGAAGGGCCACGCCATGGCCAAGGACACCATGGCCAAGGATGCCATGGCGAAAGATCCGATGATGAAGGACGGCATGGCCAAGGACGCTGTCAAGAAACCCTGACGCGTCACGTCCCGACGCCTGGTGCCGACCGCCCGCATGCGGGCAACGGCCCCTGGCGGGCGCGGCTCAGGCGGCCAGGTCCGACGGCGCCAATGCCGTGGCCAGCACGTCGAGCGCGGCCCCCACCTCGTGTTCGATCTTGAGTGCCAGCAGCGCATCGGCACGGGTCAGGCCCATGTTGACCGCCGCCACCGGCTTGCCTTGCGCGACCGCGTCCTCGACAAAACGGAAACCCGAATACACCATCAGCGAAGAGCCCGCCACCAGCACGGCGTCGGATTCGGACAGCGCGGCGCGAACCTCGGCCACCCGGTCGCGCGGCACATTCTCGCCAAAGAACACCACGTCGGGCTTGAGCATGCCGCCACAGACCGGGCAATCCGGCACCTCGAATCTTGCGAAGTCCAGGCCTTCGAGGTCGGCATCGCCATCCGGCGCACTGAGCGCCTGAAGACCGGCCCATGACGGATTGCGCTGCAGCAGTGCGTCCTGCAAGTCCCGTCGCGCCGAGCGCTGGCCGCAGGACAGGCAGCACACCGTGTCAATGCGTCCGTGCAGGTCGACCACGGCGCGACTGCCCGCCCGGTCGTGCAGGCCATCGACATTCTGCGTGACCAGCAGCCGGACATGGCCAGCCCCCTCCAGCCGGGTCAGCGCATGGTGCGCCGCCGTCGGGCTGGCATGGGCCATGGTGCGCCAGCCCACCATGCTGCGAGCCCAGTAACGCCGACGCGCCACATCGTCCGCCACGAAGATCTGGTAGCGCATCGGTGCGCTGCGCTTCCAGGCGCCGGCGGCATCGCGGTAGTCCGGTATGCCGGCCTGCGTGCTGCAGCCGGCGCCGGTGAGCACCAGCAGGCGCGGGTGGCTGCGGACGAAATCGACAAGCGGTGTCAGCGTGGACATGGCCAGATTCTCCATCGCCCGCGCGTTCCGGGTCCGGCCGTCGGATATTGCCGCCGCCGGGTTGGCAAAGGCCGGTGCCCCGGCGACGCCGGCGTCACGGCGGGGCAGGCTGGGCCGCCGCCGGCGCCTCACGCCGTATCAGGTAAATGCCGCTGGCAATGATGACTGCGCCCCCCAGCAGCGTGTGGAACTGGGGCACTGCCTGCCAGAACAGCCAGTCCAGCCCGACCGCCCAGGCCAGCGCCGAATATTCGAAGGCCGCGACCACGGCGGCCTGCCCGTGGCGGAACGCCTCGGTGATGGCCAGTTGCCCCAGAAAGCCGGTCACCGCAAGCCCGAGCAGGATCCAGCCATGGTCGCTCTGGATCTCGACCCACTGGGACGCGCCGAGCACGCTGCCACCCAGCGCCAGGCTGGCAGTGGTCCAGAACACCAGCGTCGCACTGGGCTCGGTACGGCTGATCAGCCGCCCGACGATGTTCGACGACGCATAGAAAATGGCGGCAGCCAGTACCGCCAGCGCGCCGATCGACACCAGGCCTCCCTGCTGCGGCCGCAGCGCAATCACCACGCCAGCCAGGCCCGCCAGAATCGCGAACCAGTGGCGCGGCAACACCACCTCGCCCAGCACCGGCGCCGCCAGCATGGTGACGATCAGCGGCGCCACGAAGGCCAGCGTATAGGCCTCGGCCAGGCCCAGCGTCTTGAGCCCGTAGGTGAACAGCCCCATCATCGCGACGCTGAACACCGCCCGCAGCAGATGCAGACGCCAGCGCAGCCGGCGGCTGAAAACCGCGCCGAATTCGCGTCGCCATCCAATGTACAGACACACCAGCGGCATCGCGACCAGGCCGCGCAGGGCCGTGACCTGCAGCGGCGGATAGCTGCCGGCCAGCGCCTTGAGCAAGGCGTCCATGCAGGAGAACATGGCCATGGCGATCAACATGGCAAGAATGCTGCGCAGATTCCCGGTCATCGGCATAGGGTTCCATGGACAGGTGCGAACGGGACCGGCACGGGCGGCTCGGCAAGGTGCGCATCAGCCGGCAAGCCGTTCGGCTGCGCGCTGTCCCGCAAAGGCCACGAGGATACCGCCATCGGCCGCGGACGGGGCCGTGGCCCGGGTCGCGGCCGCCATCCGCATGCTGTCCCTTGCCTGCTGTCGCTTGCCGGCGATCTGCGTACACTGCGCGCATGTTTCCCGCCCTGCAACCGATCATTGCCGCCGGCTCCGCGAAGGCGCGCCTGGCCTGGGCTGCGCTGCGCCGCCACCCTTGGCGCGCAGCGCTGGTGCCACCGGCCCTGCTGGTGCTATATGTGCTGGTGCTGATTCCGTTCACCCCCGGCATCGGTGATCTGCGCAAGGCCAAGGTCGGCCAGCCTTCGCTGCTGCTGGCCAGCGACGGCAGCGAACTGGCGCAATACAGGCAACTGAACCGGGAGTGGGTGCCGCTGGACCAGATCGCATCCAACGCGGTCAATGCGCTGATCGCGATCGAGGACCGGCGCTTCTTCCAGCACCACGGCATCGATTTTCGGCGCACGGCGGGGGCCTTGCTCGCTACCGTGCAGGGCAATATGCAGGGCGGCTCGACCATCACGCAGCAACTGGCGCGCAACCTGTTTCCGGACGAGATCGGCCGCGCCGCCAGCATCACGCGCAAGCTCAAGGAAGCCATCACCGCGCTGAAGATCGAAGCGGTGTACTCCAAGACCGAGATCCTGGAGACCTACCTCAATACCGTGCCCTTTCTGTACAACGCCTTCGGCATCGAGATGGCGGCACGCACCTACTTCGACAAGTCGGCAGTCGACCTGGATGTACTGGAGAGCGCCACGCTGATCGGCATGCTCAAGGGCACGAGCTACTACAACCCGGTGCTCAACCCCGAACGTGCGCGCGAACGCCGCAACCTCGTGCTGGCACAGATGGCCCGCGACGGCACGCTGGACCCGGCCCGGCTGGAGTCCTTGTCGCGCAAACCCTTGGGACTGGATTTCGAGCGCCAGGTCACGGCGCCGGGGCCGGCCGCCCATGTGGCGCAGCAGGTGCGCAAATGGCTGGTCGCCTGGGCCGACGACAAGGGCTACAACATCCATGTCGACGGCCTGCGCATCGTCACCACCATCGACGCCGGCATGCAGAAGGCCGCCAACGCGGCGGTGGCCCGCCAGCTGGCTCAGCTGCAGCGCCTGGCCGACAGCCGCATCAAGCGGGGCCAGGAATCGCCGCCGCTGCAAGCCGGCTTCCTGGCACTGGACCCGCGCAGCGGCGCGGTGCGGGCGTGGGTGGGCAGCCGAGACTTCGGCACCGAGCAGTTCGACCACGTCAGCCAGGCGCGGCGCCAGCCGGGCTCGACCTTCAAGCCCTTCGTCTATGGGGCAGCATTCATGCAGGGATTTACGCCGCAGGACACGCTGCTCGACCAGATCCCCGAGATCCGCATTCCAGGCAGCAAGGATGTCTGGTCGCCACGCGACGAGGCGGAGCCCAGCGGGCGTGCCATGAGCCTGCGTGACGGCCTGGCCTATTCGAAGAACACCATCACCGCGCAGCTGATGGACAAGGTTGGCCCGCGCAAGGTTGCGCAACTGGCGCAGGCCCTGGGCGTGCGCCAGAGCAAGCTGGAACAGGTGCCGTCGCTGGCGCTGGGCACCAGCCCGGTCAGCCTGCAGGAGATGGTGACCGCCTACGCCAGCATTGCCAATGGCGGCAACTACTTCACCCCCATGCTGGTGCAGCGGGTCGAAGACCGCAACGGCAAGCTGCTGGAGCAGTTCACACCGCCCGCGCGGCCCGAACGGGCCATGCCCTACAAAGACACGCTGACGCTGGTCAACGCCATGCGCGGCGTGATCGACTATGGCACCGGCAGTGCGATCCGTTCGCGCTATGGGCTGCGCATCGACGTGGCCGGCAAGACCGGCACCACGCAGGAGAACACCGACGGCTGGTTCATCATGATGCATCCGCAGCTGGTGGCCGGCAGCCGCGTCGGCTTCAACGACAACAGCGTCACCATGGGCAGCTGGGGCCAGGGTGCACGCAGCGCGCTGCCGATGGTGGGCGATGTGTTCCAGCAGGCGGTGCGCAACAAGTGGATCGACGCCAAGGTGGAATTCGATATTCCGCGCCCCCGACCGCGCGCCCCGTCTGTGCCGCAGGAGTCGCCGGAGTCCGACAACCCCTTGCTGGAATTCGCCCGAAAGGCATTGATCGACCTGGCACAGGACGTGCTCGATCGCATCGAACGCGACATGCGCCAGTAGGCGCGCGCCGCCGCTCGGCCTCGTGCAGGCCGCCGCGCAGGCATACGGCGAATCACCGACAGGCCATGCGTCCGCGCACCGCCGTGCATTCGTGGCCATCGGGGCGGATGAACACCCCTCCACCGGCCCGGTCGTAGCGCACGCCGAACTCGTCCCAGCAACCGCCGGGGTCGCAGCTGACGATCAGCATCGTCGGACCGACGGTGGGCGCCGACGACGCTGCGGCGGGTACGGGCGGCTGCTGTGCAACTGCCGCGCCGACCCACGCTGCGAGCAGCACGGCCGACACGCGCAGCGCACCCATCCACGAACGGTGTCGATGTGCCATACCACTGCAGTTTAGCGATGCTGCGTCCGGCGGGCCCGGCCCCCCATCACACCGCCCTGCCGGCGCGCGCCGGACCGCCCTGCCCGTGGCCGCAACCGGCCCGCGTCGCGGCCACCGTCAGTGCGGCCCGCGCATGCCCTCGCCTTCCTGGGGATCGAGCCGCCAGAACGACAGCAGCGCGACCCAGCACAGCAGCCCCACCACGAAGAACGCCGGCGAGAAATCGCCGGCCTGAAGGTGGGTGCCGTCGCCGCCGTGCCACCACGACGCTGCCGTCACCAGCGCCGCCCCCAGTACGACCCCCAGGCTCAGCGAGACCTGCTGCACCATGGAGGAGAGCGCCGTCGCATGCCCCATCCGGTGCCGCGGAATCTCCGAGAAACCCAGCGTGCCCAGCGCGACCATGCACATCGAATTGACGAGGCCTCCCAGCATCATGGTCAGGAACATCAGCAGGTGCGGTGTGGTCGGCCGGAACAGGCCGTAGCTCATGTAGAGCAGACCGCCCAGCACGGTCGCCGACAGCAGCAGATTGCGAAAACCGAAGCGCTGGATCACCGGCTTCATCACGGCGCGCGTCGCCAGCGCTCCGATAGCGGTGGCCACCGTCAGCGAACCGGAGACCAGTGGCGACAGGCCGAAGCCCAGCTGCAGCATCAGGGGCAGCAGAAACGGCGCCGCGCCGATGGCGATGCGCAGCGTGGTCGCACCGACCACATTGGTGCGAAAGGTCCGAAAGCGCAGGATGGCCAGATCGATCAGCGGCGCATCGCTGGTACGGCTGCGCCAGCCATACAAGGCCAGTGCACCGACACCGGCCAGTGCCGCCAGCCAGGACACCAGCGGCGACACCAGGTTCTTGCCCGCCGTCTCCATGGCGCCGAGCAAGGCGCTGAGCCCCAGGCCCAGCAGCACAAAACCCAGCACGTCGAAGGGCGGCGGGCGCGCATCTTCGCGCTGGTCTTCCACGAAGGCCATGGCCAGCATGACAGCGAGGATGCCGAACGGGATGTTGACCAGAAAGATCCAGCGCCAGGATGTCATCGTGACCACGGCGCCGCCGAACATCGGGCCCATCATGCGGCCGATCACCGGCGGCACCGTGAACCACACCATCGCCGACACCATCTGCGCGGGCGCCACGGAGCGCAGCAGGATCAGCCGGCCGACCGGAACCATCATCGCTCCGCCAAGGCCTTGCAGGACCCGAAACAGCACCAGTTCCGGCAGCGAGGTGGCCGCCCCGCACAGCGCCGAGCCCAGCGAGAACAACACGATCGCCATGCAGAACACGCGCTTGGTTCCGAAGCGCTCGGCCAGCCAGGCACTGACCGGCAGAAACACCGCCAGGCTCAGCAAATACGAGGTGATGGCCAGGTTCAGGTGCAGCGCCGGAACCTGCAGGGAGTGGGCGATGTTCGGCAAGGCCGTCGCCAGCGCGGAACTGTCGAGATTCTGCAGAAAAAGCGGGCTGGCGACGATAACCGGAACCAGCCGTTCGCGATTGACCATGCGGAAACTCTTCTCAGTTTGCGGGTGCGGGCCTGCTGTCCGTCAGCATCTGCTGTGCGGCGGCGGCGACCGACGCATCGGCACCGCCCGCCACCTGCACCGTCGGAAACGCGAACTTGATGCCGTTGGCATCGAATGCGGTCTTGATGGCCGCATAGGCCTTGCGCCGGATCACGAACTGCTCGCCGGGGCGGGTCATCATCTTCATACGGATCTGGATGGCGAAATCGCCGAACTGCTCCACGCCCTGCATCTTCAGCGGCTCCAGGATGTTCGGCCCCATCTCGGGATCGGCTGCCAGGTCCTGGCCGATCTTCTTGATCAGCTTGCGCGCCGTCTCCAGGTTGCTGTCATAGGTGATACCCACCGAGAGCTTGTCGATGACCCAGTCGCGGCTCATGTTCTGTACCGCCCCCAGTTCGCCGAACGGCACGGTATAGACCGGACCCCGGTGGTGGCGCAGGCGCACCGAACGCAGGCTGAACGACTCCACCGTGCCCTTGTAGCTGCCGCTCTGGATGTATTCGCCGACCCGGAACGCGTCGTCGAACAGGAAGAATACGCCGCTGACAATGTCCTTGACCAGGGTCTGTGCGCCGAATCCGACGGCGATGCCCAGCACACCGGCACCGGCCACCATCGGTGCGATGTCGATGCCCAGCGCCGACATTGCCGTCAGCACCGCGATCAGTGCCAGCGTCACGAACGAGACATTGCGCAAGATCGGCAGCACCGTGCGCAGGCGCGTGGCCTGCCCTGCATGTGCCGTGTCTTCGACGCCGACGGCCTGTGCCTCGGCCAGCTTGCGCTCGAGCATGGCCTTGAACACGAACCAGACCAGGTCGGCGAACAGGCCGATGACGACCACGCTGAACAGGCCCCGCAGGATGCGGATCGTTGCCGATGGGTCTGCCATCAGCTTGCCCAGGTCGATGCCCCAGTTGCGCGCCAGGATCAGGCCGGCCAGCATGATCAGCACCAAGCGGATCGCCCGCACCACGGCCGCACTCTGAACACTGGGCACGACAAGCTCGTCGGGCGGCGCCCCTGGCGTGCGCTGCAGGTGCCGTGCGATGGCGCTGATCAGCCGCATGGTGCCGACAACGCCAAGGGTCAGCGCGCCCAGCCAGAACACGCCATAGGCGCCCAGCATCCGCAGCAGCAACAGCACGACAAAGGCGACCGTCAGCAGCCATCCCACCGACTTGTAGCGCTCGTCACGCACACCAGGGCGGCGCCACACCATCTCCATGATCAGCGCCAGCTGCCCCAGAGATAACACATATGCCACCAGCCGCCAGACGCCCGGCTCCACCCCCTGCGCGATCAGCCATTCGATGAACGCATACAGGAATGCGAACCAGGTCACGTTGACCACCAGGCGCCGGTGCCAGAACCAGGCCTCGGGCGTGTCCATCGGCAACATCCGGAATTTCTCGGCGCCGGGTGCGAACAGCAGCCGTCCGAACACCAGCGACAGGCGCACCATCACGATGGCGACCAGCAGGCGCAGCAGCGCATCGCGCAGCGCCGGTGGCCAGTCGAAAGCCAGGAAGGCACCGATCGTCCCCAGCGCAAACGCCGCCACCCAGCTCGCGCCAAAACCGAAGCGGGCAAAGGCTGCCCGCATGCGTTCGCCCGGCGTGTCCATGCGCGAGGCGATGATCCAGCGGCGCACACCGCCCGACACCAGCCAGAACAGCCGCTCCAGTCCGAAGCCGAGCGCAGCAAACGCGGCCAGCAGCAGAAAGAAATGGTCAATACCATGGGATGCCATCTCGCCATGGACCTTGGCCGCGGCGTCGGCCAGGGCGCCGCGCACGTGGGGCGCCGCTGCGGCGATGGCCGCCAGATGTGCGCGGATGCCGTCGATCTGACCGGCCATCATCGCGTCGCCGTTGGGTGGCTGCGTGGTTGGCGCTGGCGCAGCACTGCCAACGCGTTGCTGTTCGAGCCAGCCCTGCACCTGCGGATCGGCCAAAAGCTGCAGCAACGCGTGCACCTTCTCGGGTGCCGGCTCTGTGGTCGCTGCCGGGGCCAGGATCGGGACAAGCAACATGCCGACAATCAACGCAAGCAACCGCAGAAAACGCATATCGGGTTCCGAACAAATGGAAGGCGGGAGCGCCAAATTCATTCTAGGGGGCATTGCGCCCCTTCGCTGCGGCGGCGCGCGCTGCTGCACCTCGGCACAGGGGCTGCGCGCGCGGGCCTGCGCGGCGCAGGCTCAGGGCATGTTCTCGCGCAGCACGACGGTCGACCGCACCGCTTCGACACCGGCCATCAGCGGGCGCTGGTCGCGCAGGTTGGTGAAGATGCGCACGCAGCTCATCATGGCCGACTGCGGACTCTGGGTGATGACGGCGTCCATGGTTCCGTCGATCAGCAAGGCGCGGGTGTCCGGCGTCAGGCCGTGACCGACGAACACCACCTTGTGTTCGCGCCCCGCCTCCTTCAGCGCACGTGCCACGCCATCCGACGCACCGCCGATGTTGTAGATGCCCACCAGGTCGGGATGCTGCTTGAGCAGTGCGCGCGTCTGCTGGTAGTTCTTGTTGGCGTCATCCTGACCTTCGCGCAGGCCGACCACCTGCATCGCCGGGAACATCTCCTCGAAGATGTGCAGGAAGGCGACCTCACGCTCTTCATGCGCCCGGTAGCTCAGCGAGCCGGCGATCATCGCCACCTTGCCCGCGCGCGGGCCGATGAAGCGCCCCAGCAGATAGCCGGCCGTGCGGCCGGCCGCACGGTTGTCCAGCCCGACATAGGCCGCGCGGTTGCAGGCCGACAGGTCGGAGATCAGCGTGATCGTCGGCACTCCGCGTGCAGCCAGGGTGTTGACCGCCTCGCGCACCGCCGGATGCTCCAGCGCCATGAACGCAATGCCATCGGCACGCTTGCCATGCTGCAGCAGGCTCTCGGCCAGGGCCTTCGGATTGAAGCCCTCGATGAACTCGCAGCGGCACTTCACGTTGAATGGCGACAGATGGTCCTGCGAGTAGCTGATGGTGTCACCCAGCATGCGGATGAAGCGATTGGTGCCGGCGGGCAACAGGAATCGGAGCTTGAGCGCCGGCGGCTGCACGGCCGCATACAGGTCTTCCTCGGGCAGATAGCCAATGCGCGCAGCGACCTTCAGCACCTGCTGCACCGTGATCTCGCGCACGCCGGGACGGCGGTTCAGCACCCGGTCCACGGTCGCGGTGGACACGCCGGCCTCGCGCGCGATGTCGACGACACGGGCCCGTGCTGGCGAACGCTGGCCGGGACTGCCCCGAGGATTCATTGTCTCCAACTTGTCAAAATCCATCAAAAACCATCATACGCCTGGTTTGACCGTTCTACCATCTAGTCCTATCGTTCACCCGTGATCACCGAATGATGCCTCAATTTGCATCACATCCACAACAGGAGACAACATGCCGAAATCTGCCGCCAAACGTACCCTGATCAGATTCGCCGCGACCGCCGCGCTCGGTCTGGCCCTGCCCGCCATGGGCTGGGCCCAGAAGACCATCGAGTTCCGCTACGGCCATATGAACCCGCCCACCAGCGCGGCCGGCATGCAGGCGCAGTGGCTGGCCGACGCGATCGCGAAGAACAGCAACAACCAGATCAAGGTAACGGTCTACCCGTCGTCGCAACTGGGCAAGCTGCAGGAACTGGCCGAAGCCGTGTCCACCGGCACCATTGCGCTGTCGCACAACACCGCTGCCGGCATCGGCTCCCTGTATCCGCCGTTCGCCGCGCTCGATACCCCCTACCTGTACCGCGACGTCGACCATCTGATGAAGGTCGTCGACGTGAACTCGCCGGTAATGAAGAAGCTCAACGACGGCCTGATCGCCGCCGCCGGCGTGCGCGTGCTGTATGCGTACTACTTCGGCACCCGCCAGCTGACCACCAACAAGGCGGTCTACCAGCCCTCCGACCTCGCCGGCCAGAAAATCCGCGCGATTCCGTTCCCGATCTACATGACGGCCGTGCAGGGCATGGGTGCCACGCCAGTGCCGGTCGACTGGTCCGAAGTGCCCACGGCGCTGGCCACCGGTGTCGTGAACGGCCAGGAGAACCCTTCCAACGTGGTGCTGTCGAGCAAGCTCTACGAATCGCAGTCGCACATGATGCTGACCGGCCACATCATGAACGCCCAGGTCATCGTCATCAATGAAAAGGTCTGGCAAGGTCTGAACCCGGCACAGCGTGATGCGGTGTCCAAGGCGGCAGCCGAGGTGCGCGCCCGAGCCACGACGATGGTGCAGCAGCAGGAGTCGGAAGAGGTTGCCAAGCTGCGCGAGCTCAAGATGAAGGTCATCGGCCCGGCCGACGGCCTGAAGGTCGACGCGTTCCGCGCCTCGGTCAACAAGCTGGTGCAGGAGAAGTTCGCTAGCCAGTACGGCGAGCTGTACAAAGAAATCGCCGCCGTCAAGTAAACCCGAACCCGCACGACCATCCCATGAATGTGAGTCCAGGCGCCGACAGCGGCGCGGTCGGGCGCTGGCTGGCCCGGGTCTGTACCTGGGCCGAAGGCCTGGCGATCCTGATGCTGCTGGTCATGACCGCGCTGATCATCCTGCAGGTCGGCGGGCGCAACCTGCTGAACCTGGGCTGGCCCTGGGCCGAGGAACTGGCGCGGTACGCCGGGCTGGGCCTGGTCTACCTGACCGCGCCCTTGCTGCTGCTGCGCGACAAGCATATCCAGGTGGACATCGTGTCGGCCCGCATCCCGGGCCTCGCCGGCCGCTGGCTGCGCGTGGTCAACGAGGCCCTGGTGCTGGCCTTCTGTTGCCTGTTTCTGTGGGGTGGCTGGGCCTTCCTCAAGAAGGCCGGCCAGTTTTCGACACCGGCGCTGGGTATTCCCAACACGGTGTACTACCTGCCGGCCCTGCTGGGCATGCTGCTGCTGGCCGTGGTCTCGCTGTACCGGCTGCTGCGGCTCTCGGCCGCGCTCCGTTCCGCGACGCAGGCCGATGGAGCCACGCCATGATGAGCCTGGCCGTACTGCTGCTGTTCGCGCTCACCATGCTCATGGGTGTGCCGATCGCCTTTGCCATGGGGGTGTCGGCCGCATCGGTGATCTGGTGGAACGATTTCCCGATCACCGTGCTGGCCCAGCGCACCATCAATGCGCTGGATTCGGTGCCGCTGCTCGCGGTGCCGATGTTCATCTTTGCGGCCGCGCTGTTCAACGCGGCCGGCATCACGCGCCACCTGTTTGACCTGATCCGCCTTGCCGTGGGACGCATCCGCGGTGGCCTGGGCCATGTGACGGTGCTGACCAACCTGGTGTTCTCGGGCATCTCGGGTGCGGCGCTGGCCGACATCGGTGCGCTGGGCGGCACGCAGATCAAGATGATGCGCGAGCAAGGCTACCGCGACGAGTTTGCCGCCGGCATCACGATGGCGGCGGCCACCATCGGCCCGATCTTTCCGCCCAGCATCCCGCTGATCATCTTTGCGGCCGCCGCCGAGGTGTCGGCAGTCAAGCTGCTGATCGCCGGCGCGATTCCGGCGCTGATCATCGCCGCGTTGCTGATGCTGCAGATCGCCGTGATGGCACGCATGCAGAACCTGCCACGTGACCGGATCACGTTCAGCTGGCCCATCCTCGGGCGCACGCTGCTCGTCTCGCTGCCGGCGCTGCTGGCACCGGTGATCCTGATCGGCGGCCTGATCAGCGGCCTGTTCGGTCCCACCGAGGTGGCCGGCATCTGCGTGCTGTATGCATTGCTGCTGGGCACCCTCGTCTACCGCGAACTGACCTGGAAGGGCCTGATCGAGGCGGCGCGCGAGACGGTGCAGTCCACCGCCAGCGTGTTGTTCATCGTCGCCTCGGCCGCGCTGTTCGCCTGGGTGCTGACCATCGACCGCGTTCCGATGCTGGCCAGCGAGTTCCTGCTGGGCCTGACGAAGAACCCGGTGCTGCTGCTGCTGATGGTCAACGTCATCCTGCTGGTCGTCGGCATGGTGCTGGAGTCGATTGCCGCGATCCTGATCCTGGCGCCGATCTTCACACCCGCGCTGATGGCTGCGGGCGTGGACCCGATCCAGCTGGGCGTGGTGGTGGTGCTGAACCTGATGATCGGCCTGCTCACGCCGCCGGTGGGCATGAGCCTGTACATGGTCAGCATCATGGCCAAGCTGCCGCTGCAGCGTGTTGTCGCCGGCGCCATTCCGTTCCTGATTCCCCTCGTGCTGGCGCTGCTGGTCGTCACCCTGGTACCCGGTGTCTCCACCTGGTTGCCCAACCTGCTGGTCAAGTAAACCGCTGTCTTTCAACCGCTTTTCTGGAAGCCATCTATGAGCCGCCATTTCGGAGAGATCCGCCAGTTGGGTTACGTCGTTCGCGACATCGAAGCCGCCATGGCCTACTGGAGCGAGACGCTCGGCGTCGGCCCCTGGTTCTACAACCCCAAGGTGCCGATCAAGAACTACCTCTACCGTGGCGAACGCCACGAACCCCACAACTCGGTCGCACTGGCCAATTCCGGCTTCGTGCAGGTCGAGCTGATCCAGTGCCGCAACGATGTCCCGTCGATGTACCGCGACTTCCTGCAGGCCGGCAACACCGGGTTGCAACACGTGGCCTACTGGACCGACAACTACGACGCCGACCTGGCGCGACTCGAGAAGCAGGGCTTCAAGGCGGTGATGAGCGGCGAGGTCGGCGAGCGCGGCCGCTTCATCTACTTCGACACCGAATACCACCCCGGCACAGTGATCGAGTTGTCCGAGGTTGCCGGCCCCAAGGGCCGCATGTTCGACCTGATCCGCGAATCATCGGTCGGCTGGGACGGCAGCCAGCCAGTGCGTCCGTTCCCGGACCTGAGCAAGATCTGACAGAGCCCTGCCCCACCATGACCGCGCAGCGCTTCAGTGCCACCTACCTGATCGAAACACCCCTGGAACCTGCCCGCGTGGCCGAGGTCATGGCGGGCGAGCAATCCTGCGGCACCTTCACCCGCGTGCATGGCGAGACCGACGAATTGCGCGCACGCGCCCGTGCCACCGTGGTGCAGATCGATGAGCTGGCGGCGGCCGCGGAGCCCAGCCTGCCCAACGCCTTCCTGCAGCGCCGCGGCACCCAGGGCCCCTGGCGGCGCGCCCGTGTCACCATCGACTTTCCCTGCGCCAACGTGGGTGCCAACCTGCCCACACTGGCTGCCACGGTATCCGGCAATCTGTACGACCTGGGCGAAACCACCGGGTTGCGGCTCGAGTCCATGCGGCTGCCGGCTGCCTACCGCGCGCAATTCGACATGCCCCGGCACGGCGTGCAGGGAACACGCGCGGCCACCGGTGTGACCCACGGCGCCCTGGTGGGGACCATCATCAAACCCAACGTCGGCCTGTCGGCGCAGCAGACCGCCGAACTGGTCGCACAGTTGTGCGCGGCCGGGGTGGACTTCATCAAGGACGACGAGGTCTGCGCCAACCCCGACCACGCGCCGCTGGCCGAACGGGTGCCGGCGGTCATGGCCGCGGTGCGTGCCCATCAGGAGCGCAGCGGCAAGCATGTGATGGTGGCCTTCAACATCACCGACGACACCGACGCGATGCGCCGCCACGCCGACCTGGTGGCGCGCGAAGGCGGCTCCTGTGTCATGGCCAGCCTGAACTGGTGCGGCTTCTCGGCGCTGCAGACGCTGCGCCGGCATACGCCGCTGGCCATCCACGGCCACCGCAACGGCTACGGCGCACTGTCGCGCCATCCGCTGCTGGGCATGTCGTTCCAGGCCTACCAGACGCTGTGGCGGCTGGCCGGCGTGGACCATATGCATGTGCATGGCCTGCAGGGCAAGTTCTCGCAGGCGGACGACGAGGTCGTGGCGTCGGCGCGCGACTGCCTGACCTCCTTGACGGACGGCGCAGACGATGGCGTGATGCCGGCCTTCTCGTCGGGCCAGTGGGCCGGCACGGTGCCCGCCACCTGGGCCGCGATTCACAGCGACGACCTGCTGTTCATGTCCGGCGGTGGCATCCTGGCGCATCCCGACGGCGCGGCAGCCGGTGTCGCCAGCATCCGCCAGGCCTGGTCGGCGGCACGCGCCGGCATCCCTTTGGCGCAGTTTGCGCAGGACGCGCCGGAACTGGCCCGCGCCCTGGCATTCTTCTGAGTGCCGATGACCGGGCTGAAGCTGGTCTGGTACGGTGACGATTTCACCGGCGCCACCGACACGCTGGCCACGGCGGCCCGGGCGGGCTTGCGCAGCCTGCTGTTCCTCGGCATTCCCACGGCGCAGCAACGGGCTGCCAGCGGCCCGCTGGATTGCCTGGGTATCGCGGGCGCGTCGCGCTCGATGGCACCAGCGGCCATGCACGCGGAGTTGCAATCCGTGGGACGCCTTTTTGCCGCACTGGCACCACCCGTGCTCCACTACAAGGTCTGCTCCACCTTCGACAGCAGCCCGACGGTCGGCAACATCGGTGCTGCGATCCGTGCGCTGAAGCCCTTCGTCTCCAACCCGCTGGTGGCCATCGTCGGCGGCCAGCCCAACCTGGGACGCTACTGCCTGTTCAGCCATCTGTTCGCACGCGCCGGAAGTGATGGCGATGTCCATCGCATCGACCGCCACCCGACGATGCGCCAGCACCCGGTCACGCCCATGGGCGAGGCCGACCTGCGACTGCACCTGAGCCCGCAGGGTCTGGCAGCTTTGGCGGCCATCGCCTACCCGGCATACGACGACACCGCCCAGGCGCTGGACCAGCGGGTCGACCAGTTGCTGCAGACGGCGCCCGACGCGGTGCTGTTCGACGTTTCCCGCTGCACCGACCTGGGCACCATCGGACGGCAGATCTGGCTGCGTGCCCGGCAGCAGCCCCTGCTGGCCGTGGGTGCCAGCAGTGTGGTGCAGGCCCTGGCCGCGCACTGGGCAGATGCTGCCCGCAGCCCGGCAGAGGCAGACGCCACCGGGTCGTCCCCCGCGACACCGTCAACATCGTCAACACCGCCCGTACCGCGCGCACCACCGGCGCCGCTGGCCCCAGCCCGCGGCCCGGTGCTGGTGCTCGCTGGAAGCCTGTCACCTCAGACCGCGCTGCAGGTGCGCCAGGCCCGCGCATTCACCTCTGTGGCGCTGGACCCCCATATCCTGCTGGCCGAGGCAGCTTGCGACGCCACCGCCGGAACCTATGGCGCAGAACAGGCCGCCATGGTCACTGCGCTGCTGCGCGCCGGCAAGAGCGTGCTGGTCGACACCAGCGGCACGGCTCCCGCCGCGTTGACGCAGACCCCGGCGAAAGACTTCGACCCTGCCGCCCTGGCCAGCGCCTGCGGCACCTGGCTGAACCGGCTGCTGCAGCAGTGCCCGGTGAACCGCCTGGGCATCGCCGGCGGCGACACCTCGAGCCACGCCGTGCAGGCCCTCGGCGCCTGGGGCCTGTCCTACCTGCAGCCGATCTGCCCTGGTGTGGCCTTGTGCCGTCTGCACAGCGACGCGCCGCATCTCGACGGCATGGAACTGGCGCTCAAGGGCGGCCAGATGGGACCGCCGGACTACTTCGAATTGCTGCGCAGCGGCCACTGAATCCGCCAACGCCACTGGTCGGGGCAGCACGCCGCAGACTCAGCACCGGGCGGACACGGCAAATGCCGGAACGGTCACGGCCTACCGGTCACGGCTTGTGCCGGCGACTTGGCACGTTCGCGCCAAACCGGGCATCATCGGCAGTTCCTGAGAACCCCGACATGCAAGGAGAAAACCATGGGAAAAACGATCAGCTACCAGCGCCCCGACGGCAAGAGTGTCGAGGGCTATCTCGCCGAACCTGCCGGCGGCAGCAACGCACCCGGCATCGTCGTGATCCAGGAATGGTGGGGCCTGAACGACCAGATCAGGGGTGTGGCCGACACGCTGGCGAGCCAGGGCTACCGTGCGCTGGTGCCCGACCTGTACCGCGGGCAGTCGGCGCTGGATGCGCACGAGGCCGAGCATCTGATGAAGGGACTGGACTTCGCCGATGCTGCAAGCCAGGACATCGCCGGCGCCGTGGCGCACCTGCATGGCAGCGGCAGCGCCAAGGTCGGCGTCACCGGCTTTTGCATGGGCGGCGCGCTGACCGTGCTGTCATCGGTGTTTGCCAAGGGTATCGACGCAGCCGTGGTCTGGTACGGATGCCCGCCGCTGGACTATGTCGACGCAGCCAAGATCACGGCGCCACTGATGGGCCACTGGGCACTCGAGGACACGGCGTTTCCGATCACGCTGGTCGACGGCCTGGAGAAGAAGCTGACCGCGGCTGGAATTCCCTACGAGTTCCACCGCTACCAGGCCAAGCACGCGTTCGCCAACGAACAGGCCGACGCCAAGGGGCTGGAGTTCCTGAAGTACGACGCGAAGTGCGCCGAACTGGCCTGGCAACGCACCCACGCCTTCCTGGCCAAGCACCTGCGCTGACACCGACCGGGCCGCCCTGCAGGGCGGCGCCTCACACATTGGGTCGACAATGCGCCGGGGCATCGACAGTTCGATGACACCCGCGCCATAACAACAATGCCATGACGACCTCCAGCACCGCTCCCGCGCCCGCGATTCCCCGCCGGGCGATCTTCATGCTGATTGCCCTGACCATCGTCTGGGGCACGAACTGGCCGCTGTTCCCCTACGCGGTGCGCGAGATCTCGGTCTGGACCTTCCGCAGCTTCGCGATGGTCGGGGCCGGCTCGGCATTGCTGCTGTTTGCCCGGATGCGCGGCCTGCCGCTGCAGATTCCGCGCCAATACTGGCGCACCGTGGTACTGGCCACGCTGTTCTACCTGGTCATCTGGAACGTGTGCAGCACCTACGCGGCGGTGCTGATTCCTTCCGGGCAGGCTGCCGTGCTGGGCTTCACGATGCCGCTGTGGGGGGCACTGATCGCATGGGCGGTACTCGGCGAACGGCTCAGCCCGCGTTTGCTGCTGGCGGTGATCCTGGGCGGCGCTGGCGTGACGCTGCTGATGGTGCCCAGCTTCCAGGCCTATGCGGCCGCGCCGCTGGGCCTGGCCGTGGGCCTGCTGTCGGCCATTGGCTGGGCCATCGGCACGATGATCCTCAAGCGCGGCAAGGTCATGGTGCCGGTGCTGGTACTCACCGGCTGGCAGCTGCTGCTGGGCGCCGTACCCATCAGCATCGTCGCCATCGTCCTGGGCGACGGCAACTGGTTCATGCCCAGCTGGCAGTCGATCGCGGTGATCAGCTGGATCACGCTGATACCGATGTGCATCGGCAATGTGTGCTGGTTTGCCATCGTCGGGCTGTTGCCCGCGAACATCGCCGGACTGTCGTCGGTGATGGTCCCTGTGGTGGCCATGGTCTCGGGGGCCTTGATCAACGGCGAACCGCTGGGGCCGCTGCAATTGCTGTCGATGGCGACCTGCGTCGCGGCGCTGGTGCTGGCGCTGGGCCAGAAAACGACCCCGGCTGCCGCGCAAAAGTAAAATGCCGCTTTACCTGCCGCGCGCCGCAAGGGCGCGCCTCCTGCCATGACACCCGCGATCGACTACCTGAACCCCGACCTTCCCCCAGACCTGCGCATCGTGCCGATGCCGGTCGTCGACGCCACCGCCGAATCCCTCGAAGGCTATGGACGGCTCGTCTCCCGGCCCGAGAACTGCCACGTCGAGATCGTGCGCTGGCCAGCCACCGGCTGGCGTCCGGTGGATGCAGAAACCGGTGACGAAGCCGGCACCACCGAAGGCATCTTCGTCAGCGAATGGCGCGGCGACGTCCTCTATGGAAGCAACGATGCCGTCGGCGGCAAATACATCCTGGCCTATGCCACCGAGCCGCACCTGGCGAAGGAAGACCACCAGCGAGCGCCCGAGCGCATGATGCTGTGGCATGCCAACTACCATCCGGACGGCGGCCAACTGTTCTTCCCGCAGCAGAAGGAGCCGTTTCTGGTGCCGCTGGCGCTGCCGGGCGACGACATCATGCCGGACAAGTTCGTCTGCTTCCGCTTCGATGGCACGCAAGGCCTGTACATCCACCCCAACATCTGGCACGAGGGCGTGTTCGCCACGTCCGGCACGCAGAAATTCTTCGACAAGCAGGGCGCGGTGCATGCGCGGGTCTCGGTCGACTTCGCACGCGAGTTCAGCTGCCTGCTGTCGGCAGAGATTGCGCCGCCGGCAGCCAAGGCCTGAACCCCACGCGAAGGCCAGCGGTCTGCGGAACCGGCCCCGACCCCTGATAGACAAGCCTTACAACAACGGCCGCAGCTCGCGCGCGGCCTGCTGCAACACCGGCAGCCACTGCGCGCAGGTACGCGCAGGGTTTTCACAGCCACCGGGCAGCACGACATTCAGCGCCGCCACGGTGCGGCCCTGCAGATCGCGCAGCGGAACCGCCAATGCGTGCACCCCCAGTTCGTGTTCCTCGACCGCCAGGCAGAAGTCCTGCTGGCGCACCCGCTCGAGTTCGCCCCGGAACGTCGCCGCCGTATGCAGCGTGTACGGCGTCAGGCGCGGCAATTCCCGGCCCTTGAGCCAGGCATTGACCTCGGCCCTGGACCGCGCGGCCAGCAGTATGCGGCCGGTCGATGTGGCATGCGCCGGCAGCCGCGCGCCCAGGTGCAGGCCATAGGCATGCAGCCGGGTGGGCGCGGCCGGAGCCAGGTTGAAGCCCTGTCCGCTGTTGGCCACGATGACCACCTCGTCGGCATCGAGCACCACCGTTGAGAATGCCCCTTGTGTCTGGGCCGCGACTCGGCTGAGGGTGGGCTGCAACACCCGCGGCAGGCGCGCCGATGACAGATAGCTGCCGGCAAAGCGCAAGACCTTGGGTGACAGCCAGTAATAGCTGCCGTCGGTCTCCAGGTAGCCCAGCTCGGCCAGCGTGAGCAGGTGGCGCCGCGCCGCCGCACGGCTGGTACCGGCGCGCTGGGCCGCCAGTGTCGCATTGAGGCGCTGGCGCTCAGTGTCGAAACTCTCCAGCACGGCCAGGCCCTTGGCCAGGCCTTCGATACGGTCTGACTGTTCCATGTTTCCCGGTCTCCAGTTGCGGCATGCAGGCCGATGCTGCGATTGGCAAACTTGTGCGAATAGCGCACAACAGATCCGATATTCGCACAAAGCTGCGCGATGGGATATGGCGGCACCCAGGGGATCGCCATAAGCTTGGCCCTGCCCTGCGTCGACGCGGCCTGAATGGCCGCCATCGACGCCCCCCTTGCAGGAGACAGACACCATGCGTACCCAGGTTGCCATCATTGGTGCAGGCCCCTCCGGCCTGCTGCTCGGACAGTTGCTGCACAAGGCCGGCATCGACGCCGTCATCATCGAGCGCCAGAGCGCCGACTATGTGCTCGGCCGCATCCGCGCCGGCGTGCTGGAGCAGGTCTGCGTCGACCTGCTGGACGAAGCCGGCGTCGGCCAGCGCATGCACCAGGAAGGCCTGGTACATGGCGGGTTCGACATGCTGTTCCAGGGCGCGCGCCACCGCATCGACATGCAGGCGCTGACCGGCGGCAAGACGGTCATGGTCTACGGCCAGACCGAAGTCACGCGCGACCTGATGCATGCCCGCAGCGAGGCCGGTCTGCCGACCGTCTACAGCGCATCCAACGTGACCGTGCATGGCTTCGACGGAAAGCAGCCACTGGTGCGCTACGAGACCGACGGCCCCGACGGCCGCAAGCTGCAGCATGAACTGCACTGCGATTTCATCGCCGGCTGCGACGGCTTTCACGGCGTGTGCCGCGCCAGCGTGCCGGAGCAATCCATCACCCAATATGAAAAGGTCTATCCGTTCGGATGGCTGGGCATCCTGGCCGATGTGCCGCCGGTGTCGCACGAGCTGATCTACGCCAACACGGAACGCGGCTTCGCGCTGTGCTCGATGCGCAGCGAAACCCGCAGCCGCTACTACGTGCAATGCGATCTGACCGACAAGGTCGAGCAATGGAGCGATGACGCGTTCTGGGACGAGCTGCGCAGGCGGCTGGACCCCGAGGCCGCGGAACAGATGGTCACCGGTCCGTCGATCGAGAAAAGCATTGCCCCGCTGCGCAGCTTCGTCGCCGAGCCGATGCGCTTCGGACGCTTGTTCCTGGCCGGCGACGCCGCCCACATCGTGCCGCCCACCGGCGCCAAGGGGCTCAACCTGGCGGCGTCGGACGTCAAGTACCTGTCGAGCGCGCTGGTGGAGCACTACCGCGACAAGAGCGATGCCGGCATCGACCACTATTCCGCACGTTGCCTGCGCCGGGTCTGGAAGGCCGAACGCTTCTCCTGGTGGTTCACCTCGCTGATGCACCGGTTCCCGGACAGTGCCGGGTTCGGGCAGAAGGTGCAGGAGGCCGAGCTGGACTATTTGGTCCACTCCGAATCCGCTGCACGTTCCCTGGCCGAGAACTACGTCGGCTTGCCGCTGGACTTCGGCGAACACTGAAGAACGCCAAGCGCAGTCCGGCCAGACCGTTGGCAGACCGGCAGCCAGCTGTACCAGACGACCAGGGCAGCGGCCTGGCAAGCACCGTCTGCGCTGCCGAACCCGCCTGTCGCCCAGGCGCTCGGCCCGCTGGCGCGCTTGCGGTAAATTGTGGAACACCATGGCCACATCCCCCAAGCCCCCTGCCCCGTTCAAGCCGCTGCGCGGCGTGCGCATCCTGAGCCTGGCACTCAACCTGCCAGGCCCGGCCGCGCTGATGCGCCTGCGGGCCCTCGGAGCCCAATGCAGCAAGGTCGAGCCGCCCTCCGGCGACCCGATGGGCCTGTACAACCGCAACGCCTACGAAACCCTGCACGAGGGCGTCAAGGTGTTCAGCGCCGACCTGCGCACCGAAGCCGGGCAGAGGGCCGTGCACAAGGCGCTGGCGCGCGCCGACATCCTGCTGACCTCGTTCCGCCCTTCCGCCCTGCGCAAGCTGGGCATGGACTGGGGCACGCTGCGCAAGCGCTACCCCGGATTGAGCCAGATCGACATCGTCGGCGCGGCCGGCGCCCGCGCCGAGGAGCCCGGCCACGACCTGACCTACATGGCCGAACACGGCCTGGTCCAGGGCCTGGACCTGCCGCCCAGCCTGTTCGCCGACATGGGTGGATCGCTCGCGGCGGTGGAAGCCGTCATGGGTGCATTGCTGCACCAGCGCGCCAAGGGCAAAGGCGTACACCGCGAAGTGGCGCTGGGCGATGCCGCAGCCTACCTGGGGCTGCCGCAGCAATGGGGCATGACAACACCCGGCGGCGCCGTTGGCGGCGGCCATGCCGGTTATCGGATTTATGCCTGCAAGGACGGCCGCGTGGCCGTGGCCGCGCTGGAGCCGCATTTTGCGCTGTCGCTGTGCAAGGCGGCCGGCGTCTCCAGCGGCGATCGCCAGACCATGCTGGCGCCCGCCACCCACGACACCATTGCCCGGTTCCTGGCAGCGCAGACGCGCAAGAAGCTCGACGCGCTGGCGCTGGCAAAGGATATTCCGCTGTTCACCCTGCCGTAGCGGCGCCCGGACTGAAACCGGGATGCGCCGTCAGTGGTGCGTGCGATCGTTGCCGCCTGCAGCCACCTGCCATGGAAGGCGGCGCTGCGCCCAAGGCTCAGAATCGCCAGCCGACACCCACCCCGACGAGCCAGGGGTCGACCTTGAGCGTGCCAGCCTTTGCGCCCGACGAAAAGACTGACGTCTTGATCTGCACCTTCTTGACGTCGAAGTTCAGGTACATGTTCTTCGAGATCGCATAGTCGACGCCTGCCTGCAGCGCAAATCCGACACTGTCCTTGCTCAACGTCGGGTTCAGTGCTGCCACGACAGCCGGCGTGAACTGTACATTGGTGAAGCGGGTGTAGTTGATGCCGGCCCCCACGTAGGGCTTGAATGCGCCCATGTCGGTGAAGTGGTACTGCAGCGTCAGCGTGGGCGGCAGATGGCGCAGCGAGCCGATGGCCACGCCGTTGGCGCTGACCGTCTGCTTCTGCGGCACCGTCAGTACCAGTTCGGCCGCAATCTGCGGCGTGAAGAAGTATGAAATATCGACTTCCGGAATCACCTTGCTGTTGATGCCCAGCCCCAGGCCGGTGGAGTCGGAGTTGCTCGGATCGAGGTTGACAGCCCGCACGCGAACCATCCACGGGCCGTCCTGCGCCTGCACGGCCAGCGGTACGGCACATGCGCCGGCAGCAAGCAGTGCAACGGCAGATGCGCGAATGAGGTTGTTACTTTTCTTCATGATGTTTTCCTTGGGACAAGCAGGGAGGTTTCCTCCCGACAAGCCGTATTTCACCGCCGGCTGGTGCCGCTGATGTTGCGGTGCATCAAAGGCGATTGGCCTGTTGTGAAAGTCCAACAGCGCCGCGCGCGGGGGCCGGTTACCGTCGTAGCCGGACCCTATGGCCACCGGCGCGCGGGCCCTGCGCTCCATCGGCAGCCGAACCCTTGGCAGCCATTTGTCGTCAGCCCCCACGCGCCGCAAACTGCCGACGAAAACTGGCGGGCGTAAGCGCGGTCTGGCGCTTGAACTCGCGCGTGAAGTGCGCCTGGTCGGCATAGCCGCAGACATAGCCGATCTCGGCCGGCGACACATCGGTGGTCGACAGCAACTCGCCGGCGCGGCTGGCACGCACCTCGGCAAGCAGCACCGAGTAACTGGTCTGTGCAGAGGCCATCTGGCGCTGCAGGCTGCGCGGGCTGGTCTGCAGCGCCCTGGCCAGCACTGCCAGGCTCCAGTCGCGGCCCAGGTCGGTCGCCAGCTGCGCACGCACACGTTCGGGCCAGTCTTGCACCGGTGGCAGCGGCTCGGGCGCAGTTGCATGGTCATCGGACCAGCGCAGTTCCCAGGCGCCCAGGTCCTGAGGCCAGGGGTGGTCGAACCAGCGTTGCTGCTGCCATCGCCAGCGCCGCTCTCCCATCAACCGGGCCTGCAACTCCCGCGTGCCGCAACGCTCGAGCAAGGCGATCAGCACGCCGAACACCAGCAGGTCTTCAGCGGCTGCCGGCGGCGCGCCGTCGTCGGCTGCACGGTGACGCAGTTCCATGCCCTGCCCCTGCCGGGAAACCACCACGATGCGGTGGCGCGAGTGGATGAAACCTTCGAGCCGCTGCCAGCGGCGCACCAGGTCTGGCGGGTCCTGCGCCGGCGCCAGCGCGGCCATCAGCGGCTCATGGCCATCACGCGCCGCGCCACCGATGCGCACCAGCACATCCGGCCCATGCGCCTGCCACAAGGCCTGCGCCAGCATGCGTTTGGCGTCCAGCGGCACCAGCGCCCCGCGCGGCGGCGCCAGTGCCGGTGCCGGCAAACCCTGCAATTGCAGGGACCGATGGATCAGGCGCAACATCGCGGCCGAAGCAAAGTCACTCATGGCGACGATCGTCGCAGATCGGCATGGCGCACCGGAAACCGCGTGAGCCGCACACCGGTGGCGGCCCGGATGGCGTTGCTGATGGCCGCACCCGCCGCGACGATGGCGGTCTCGCCGGCTCCCCCTGGCGCCTCACCCTCGTCGATCAGCAGCACCTGCATCCGGGGTATCGCCTGGATACGCGGAATCGGCGCGGCGTCGAAGTTGCCCGCCGCAACCCGAGAATCCGCCACCGGCAGTTCGTCGTACAGAACCATGCCGATGCCCCAGACCAGATTGCCTTCACACTGCGCGCGCACCTGGTCGGGGTTGATCACGTGGCCGCAATCATGTGCGCAGACCAGGCGTTGCAGTTGTACATGGCCGTCGTCGTCGACCGTCACGTCGGCGACCACCGCAGCGAAGGCGTTTTCCTTGTAGATGCCACAGGCCAGGCCACGGCCCGCGCGCTGGCCGGCCGCCGCGGGCAACACCGGCGTGCCCCAGCCGGCCGTGTGTGCGGCATGGCTGAGCACCCGCCTGAGCCGCGCATCTTCGAGGTTGGCCAGCCGGAACTGCAACGGGTCGATATCGGCCTTGAACGCGCATTCGTCGATCACCGATTCGATGACCAGGCCATTCGGGCCGGCGCCCAGGCCACGCCATGGCCCGCTGAACACCGGCAGGCGCACCAGGTCGAACTCGGTACGGCGACGCGCGGCCGTGTAGGCCAGCAAGGCGCCACGTGCCACCCCGCCGTCACCGACAAAATCGGTGAAGCGCTGCATCCAGGCCGGCAAGGCCGCGTTCATGAACAGGATGTGGCTGCTGGCAAACGCATGCCACCAGTCGCCCAGACGCCCTTGATCGAGGCGCACACGCACCCGGTGGCTCGACGGCGAACGGCCGAAGCCGTAACGCAGCTCCTGCGTGCGTGTCCATTGCACCTTGACCGGCGCCGCCGCGGCACGGGCCAGCACCGCAGCCTCTAGTTCGACGGTGCAGATGGTCTTGCCGCCAAAACCACCACCGACACGGCAGCTGTGCACCGTGACCTGTTCGGCGTCGAGGCCGAAGCGGCGTGCCATCACATCGCGCTGGTAAAACACATCCTGCGAACCCACCCACAACTGCAAGGCCCCGTCACCGCCGAACTCGGCCACCGCCGCGCGTGGCTCGATCTGCCCATGCACGGCGAGCGGAATATCGAAACGCAGGTCAACATCCCAGCGTGCGTCGCAGTCCATGGGGTCGGCTACCAGATCGTGCGCCAGCGCACCACGCGCCAGCCGGGTATCGATGTCCAGCGCGTGATCCAGATCGGCCTGCTCAAAACCGCCCTCCACCTGCCACTGCAGCGCCAGCGCCGCCTCGATGCGGTCGAGCGCCCCCGGCGTACGCGCGACGATGCCCACACCCAGGCTGTTGGCCTGCTGCAGCAAGGGGTCGCGCACCACTGCCACGAAACCGGGCTGCGCACGGGCCGCCGCCTCGTTCATCGCCAGCACATGCGCGTTCAGCTCCGGCGATGCGGGCGCACGCAACACCCGGCCAAACAACATGCCCGGGCGGCGCACATCGGCCGCATACAAAGGCTCGCCGCGGACGATCTGCTGCGCCTGCTCCAGCGGGAGGGCGGCCTGGATGCTGCTGCGGCCTGCGCCGCGTTTGAACGCCCGCAGCTGCGCGGCAGGAAGTGGCTCGGCGGGCAATACGGCACCGCTGTTGTTGCTGACCTTCCCGCTTGCGATGGCCTCGCGCAGCGTGGCACAGGCCTGTGCCAGCGGCAACACAAAATGGCGCACCGACTCGCTGCCGACCGTGGCGCGCACCAGCGCGATGTCCTGCGTGCTGGGCAGGCGCATGTCGACGCTTGTCGCCGGCACACCCAGCTCGATGCAGGCCACGTGTTTCATCGCGGTGGCGATGTTCTGCCCCATCTCGACCCGCGGCAGGAACAACACATAACGACCGTCGCGATACTGGATCCAGCCCTGCGCCGCCTCGGGTGTGGGCGCTGGCCGCTTGGGAATCACCGGAAAAGAACACCCGGCAACGACAAATGTCACCGACAGGCTGCCGGCCATGAAGGCACGGCGCTTCATGGCCCCATCCGGGCACCGGCCTGCCCGCCGACCTGGGCAGCCGCGCGATGGATGGCACTGCGCACCCGCTGCTGGGTGCCGCAACGGCACAGGTGACCGGCCATTGCCACGTCAATCTGCGCATCACTCGGCTGAGGGTGCTGGCGCAGCAGCGCCACGGCCGCCATGATCTGGCCGGCCTGGCAATAGCCGCATTGCGGCACCGATTCGTCCAGCCAGGCCTGCTGCACCGGGTGCAGCGCGCCATCCGCGACCGATGCCAGCCCTTCGATGCTGAGCACCGCCCGCCCTTCGACATCACGCGGACGGATCAGGCAACTGCGCTGCGGCTCGCCATCGACCAGCACGGTGCAGGCACCACACAGGCCGGCGCCACACCCGAACTTCGGGCCGACCAGGCCCAGATGTTCTCGCAACACGAACAACAGCTTCTCGTCGATCCACGCGTCGGCGATGGTGGTGCTGCGGTGGTTGAGGTTCAGCTGCATGGGGCGCTCCGGGGGGTGTGTGAGGCCCTAGTCTCGGCTTGGCGAGGGGTTGCGTATTGAACAATCGCGCCAAAGGACAGTGACGCTGTTCCTGGGGATCGACACACGTGTTTCTGCAGCCATTGGCTGCCCGGCGGTGGTATCGTATCGTCCGCCACACAAGGAGATTGCTTTGAACCCGACTCTGGTTCGCCTTCTCGTCGCGTCTATGGTCGTTGCTTCCAGCTGTGTGGTCGCGCAATCGACCGAACTTCCAGACTCAATAAGCGGCCGATGGTCCTGGGTAGAGCGAAACCTGGGTCAGACGTTTTCGCGCAACGACATTAAGGCTCAGCCAGACCAGTCGTTTACGGCCAAGCTGACCTGGTGGACGATAGACCCGAAGTGTTCGATTCGGGGCACCCCGATTGTTGGCAAGCTGACAAGCACCGGACTGGCTTTTGACGCAAGAACAAAATGCGATCAAACGTTTGCGGCTGAACTGGGCCGCGCGTCATCAGGCTGGGTTGGGAAAGCGACAACAACCTGCGGGAACACGGTGGTCGTCGAGATGAAGGCCAACTGAATCGCACCGGCGCGTTTAGTCGGGACTTCCCATGGGGTCAACCGAGAGGTAGTTGGCAAAGGATTGGTACAACGGGTTCAGTCCAGCCGCGCCAAGTGCTATTTATCTCCCAAGGAAAGGCGCGGCGCGTTCCAAGAAGCATTCGTCCCAGAATAGTTCGCCAGATGGCAAGCAATAAGGAAACTCCTTGTTCGCGGCAAAAACGAAATTCCTGGCTTTTCCGATCACCCGCGTGTTGCACCGCGCAATGAAACCAGCCAAAGCCATTTCCTCACCCTCCTCCATATCGTCGAAGCGACCGCGCAGAAGGCAATCCTTCGTCAGTGGGAATAGAACCTCTGTATCAATCATTCCCAATCCTGGGCTATGCCTGTACACCGGCGGTATCTCACTAGGCACTGACCAGGTCAGTGACACTGGCTGATCAGCAGTAACGAACTTACCTTGATCTTCTCCTGCCCAATACAGCCGCCATTTGCGCGCATTAAGCAACTCGAGCGCCGTCTTGTGGCCCCTCAAACTCCATGCCAATATGACGTTCCCGCGGAACGGCAATTTCGTATTCACCCGCTTGGTAGAACTCCAACATCTGTTGATAGGTGACGCTCTCATCCACTGTTTGGCCCGCCATCTTCAACTGCTGCATTTGTCCTTGCCAGCGTTCTTCCGTTGCAAGCGAGAGCCCCATTATTTGCTTCGCGATCTGTTCATGGAAGGCCCGCCATTGCTCTCTTTGCTGTGGAGATCGAACGGCGAGCAAAGCCATTAGATTGAGGACGATTGTCCGATCCTCGCCATGAAATTCGTGCGACTTGGCGATCCAGTATGGCCTGTCGCGCATCGGCCTCCAACTTTCCCATCTCCCTTTCGATGACGTCTGGCGCATGTCCCTTCACATCCACGCGAAGAAAATCTCTCTCGCAGCAGACGTTCTTCGTATTTGGTTGAAAGAACGATTTCTTTCTCAAGTCGAGCCCGTGCACATACCAATTCTTTCCGCTATTCCAACCGAAACCTCGAAGGTAGGCCTGGGGGATGTAGTGATGAATTCGCGCCTCAGTTGCCATCACTGATTTTTGCACGGCTTACGCCCCCCACTCATTAGCAACGGTCATGTCCCATGACGTGGTGTAAGTCCACAGCCCGGACAGGCTGAGATACACATTGCTCAGCGTGCCACTGCGGACAGCCGAGTCGGGGCAGTATCGCAGAGGGTCTGCAGGCCTTCAAGCTGCATGTAGCGCCGGTTCAGACTCCACTCGTCGTTCTGCTCGAGCATCATGGCGCCGACCAGCCTGACGATGGCCGCATCGTTGGGGAAGATGCCCACCACGTTGGTTCGGCGCTTGATCTCGGCGTTGAGCCGCTCCAACGGATTGGTGCTGTAGATCTGCGTCCAGTGCGCCCTGGGAAACGTCATGAACGCGAGCACGTCGTTCTCGGAGTTGTCCATCAACGCGCTGAGTTTGGGGAACTTGGCGCGCAGCTGGTCAGCTACCGATCTCCACTGCGTTCGCGCGGCATCGGCCGTGTCCTGCACGAACACGGTTCCGATGGCTGCCGAGACCATGCGTCGCTGCGTCTTGCCAGCATGGGCCAGCGCGTTGCGCATGAAGTGCACCCGGCAGCGCTGCCAGGTGGCCTTGAGCACCTTGGAGACGGCCGCCTTGATGCCTTCGTGGCTGTCGCTGATGGCCAGCTTGACCCCGCGCAGGCCGCGCCGGTTCAGGCTGCGCAGGAACTCCGTCCAGAACGGTTCTGCCTCGCTAGCGCCAACCTTCAGGCCCAGCACCTCGCGCTGGCCGTCGGTGTTCACCCCAACAGCCACTATTACGGCCACGCTGACGATGCGTCCGGCCTCGCGCGTCTTGACGTAGGTCGCATCGATCCACAGGTAGGGCCAGTCGCCCTCGATGGGCCGATTCAGGAACGCCCCCACGCGTTCGTCGAGTTCGCCGCACAGTCGGCTGACCTGGCTCTTGGAGACGCCGGTCATGCCCAGCGCCTTGACCAGGTCATCCACCGAACGGGTGGAGATGCCCTTGATGTAGGCCTCCTGGATCACAGCGGTGAGCGCCTTCTCGGCCGTGCGACGGGGCTCCAGGAATTCGGGGAAGTAGCTGCCGCTGCGCAGCTTGGGGATCTTGAGCGCCACGCTGCCGGCCCGGGTGTCCCAGGCGCGTTCCCGGTAGCCATTTCGGCTGTTGATGCGTTCGGCCGATTTCTCGTCGTAGGGTGCGCCGCAGCGCGCATCGACATCGAGCTCCATCAGGCGCTGGGCCATGAACTGCACCATCTGGCGCAGCACGTCGATGTCGGCTCCCTTTTCAGCGAGCTCGGCAAGTGCGATAGTAGCGGTGGTCATCGTGATTTCCTTCAAGGATTAAGTTGCTGGGTCGCACCTCAACCTTATCCGGAACCACGATGGCCACCCACATTCGGATGGCCACCTGCATGCTCTACCAGCGCTTCGGGCTACGCCCTACGCGCATTGGAAAAAACATTAAAACTTACACCACTCCCGGGGACATTAGCTTAGCAACTCAGCCGAATGGCCTAAGAGAGTGCCGCCGGGTGTCGGAGTCGCACCAAGTTTTGCGCCCAACTTGCAAATAGAATTGCAAATGACACTAGACCGCCGACAACTGGCTCTACCGCCAAATCCGATTCACCAATTCAGCCAACCTGGCACCAGCCATGGCCAAACGCTGCACCGTCACCAGGGTGTAGCGGGCTTCATACCTATCCTCGAGCCGACGGCCTGGTAGAACTCACCAGTGCCAACGAACTTGCACGACTCCCCGGCAGCACGGGCCATATCCAACGACACGTCACCTGCCCGGCCAGCCGTCAACTTGCTCGCTAGCTCAGCCGCATTCAATCCCATGCTGTAGATCGACCCGCAGTCCCACAAAGCGTGCAGGTTCGTGCCGCGGCCGAACGCCACCAACTAGTACTTGTTGCCGCCACGTTCGTCGGCATAACCAGCATGAAGCAGCTGGTGGACATCGGCCACCAAATGGACAACGCATCGGGAGTGCGCCGCCTGGTAACACAGCACGCCATCACAGCATCAACACACAACTTGCAGGATTCAGGTTGACTAAATTGGCCGTATGCTGCCTTGGCCTGCTTTATCCAGGAGGCTTGGAGCCTGCGTCACTCGATGCGTTGGACAAGTTCAAGACACATGCCCAGCTGGATCACATCGCGGATCACGACAGATCGCGACACCTCATTGCGTCCCATGCTGTCCTAGGAAAGATTCGGGATCCGATGTTTCCCGCTCGCACAGGCCGCCAGCGGAATCGATCTGGGCGTTCGATCTTGATATGAAGTGGCGGGTCCTGACAGATTCGAACTGTCGACCTACGGATCTGGATGGCCTTGAAAAATCCAGATGGATCAACAACTCGGCTCGTCCTTTTCCGTTGCGTTTCGCTGGTAATCGCCAGGTTCGTCTCAGTTGAAGTTCAGTTGGCTCATGCCACTTGCACATACCATTGCACGTCTCAAGTGCAATGGATTGGGCCGATGGGCCAAGGGCGCAATTCCGACACCGGTTTGCCAAACCTCTGCTAATCGGCGCGACTCGCCTCGTCCGCGGCGCAATCCAGACAGATTCCGCGCACGGCGACATCCATGCGCAGATCGGTATAACCCAGTGCCTTTAACGCTTCGATCGCGGTTTGTGCGGCCTTTTCCAGGTCTCGCGAGTTCTTCTTCAGCGCACCGGCAAGCGGACTGTCGCGATGGCAGTTCTGGCATTCGAAATGCGGTGCGGCTTGCACACTGGCAGGCATGGCTTGGTAGCGCCGCACCCGGTGCACGTCCACCCTGCACAACAGCAGACCGACCTGTGTCAGCCGGTCGACCAACCGGTAAAGCGTGACCCGGTCCAGCCCCTGGGCCGTTTCGTCGTGCAGGGCCAGTTGCAATTGCGCATGGGTGAAGCTGGTGTCGGCGTGGGCCAGCATCCAACCCAGTACGAGCCTGGCGGCCTGCGTGCGACGAAGGCCGTGCGCAGTCAACAAAGCATCGATCGGGTCGTCGGGCAGAGATGCCATGGTCGGTATCTGACGGATAGGAGGTGAGGAAAAAATGCCGCCGGCAGTGCCTAATGCAACCAAGTTGCGTTAGACTCTATTGCAATCCAGTTGCAATATTAACCCATGCGTGCAAGACCCACACAGAACAGCTTCGCCACCGTTACATCTACGAAGTCCAACGCTGCGCGAACGCCCGTACGCCTGCGGCGCAGCTTTCTGGCCTGGCCTGCCTGGCAGCGGGTATTGGCCGTCTTGCCGGCCCTGGGCCTGTTGTGGCTGGCGGTCCTGTGGGCCAGCATGGACAGCCTGCCATGGTGACTCTGGACAACCTGACGGTGAGCTACCGGCAGCACCCTGCCTTGCACCATGTCAGTGGCAGTTTTGTGCCGGGGTCGATGACCGCCGTGGTCGGACCCAATGGCGCCGGCAAAAGCACGCTGCTCAAGAGCATCATGGGCTTGACCCCGATCAGCGCCGGCACGATCTCCGTGTCTGTGCCGCGCCAGCGCATCGCCTACCTGCCGCAACTGGCCGAGATCGATCGTGGCTTCCCGATCGATGTCGTCGACTGCGTTCAGCTGGGTTTCTGCGGCGCCCGCGCAGCCTGGGGCGGCGTCACGCAGCAGATGGCACAGCGCGCGCTGGAGGCCTTGCACGCGGTTGGCCTGGAGGGCTTCGACCGGCGCGCCATCGGCTCTTTGTCCAGCGGCCAGCTGCAGCGGGTGCTGTTCGCCCGCCTGATGGTGCAGGACGCCGATCTGGTCCTGCTCGACGAGCCGTTCAATGCGATCGACGCGCGAACCACCGCCGCGCTCATCGCGCTGGTACAAAAGTGGCATGCGGACCAGTGCACGGTGGTTGCGGTGTTGCACGATGACCGACAGGTGCGTGCGCATTTTCCCGACACCCTGCTCATCGCACGCGAACTGATTGGTTGGGGCCCCACCGCCAGCGTGCTCACCGACTCTGCGCTCCGCCGCGCGCGCACCATGGCCGAGGCCTGGGACGAATCCGCAGAACTTTGCCAGATCAACAGCGAGCCCAACAGCCGGGTGGCGGCTTGATGGTCACGGGCGCGCTGATCAGCAACATGCTGCTGGGCCCGTTTGCCGAGTTCGCGTTCATGCGTCGGGCCTTGGTGGCCACACTGGCGCTGTCGCTCGGCGCTGCGCCTCTGGGCGTATTCCTGACCCTGCGGCGCATGAGCCTGCTCGGTGATGCCTTGAGCCATGCGGTGCTTCCCGGCGTCGCGATCGGCTTCATGGTGTCGGGCCTTTCGCTGGCGGCCATGACCACCGGAGGCATCGTGGCCGGCATGGTGGTTGCTGCATTGGCTGGGCTGGTGAGTCGCTTCACCAAGCTCAAGGAGGATGCCAGCCTGGCCGCGATCTACCTGCTGGCCCTGGCACTGGGCGTGACCCTGATCTCCCGACATGGCAGCCAGCTTGACCTGCTGCACATCCTTTTTGGCAGCGCTCTGGGCGTGGATCCCCAGGGGCTGCTGCTGGTGGCCGGCGTTGCCAGCCTGAGTCTGCTGGCGCTGACCGGCGGATACCGCGGTCTGGTGCTCGAGAGCTTCGACCCGGTTTTCCTGGCGGCAACCGGACGCCGCGGCTGGCTCTGGCAGCAGGGATTTTTAATGCTGGTGGTCATCAACCTGGTTGCCGGGTTCCAGACACTGGGCACGCTGATGGCCGTCGGGCTGATGATGGTGCCTGCGGTGTCTGCACGCCTGTGGCACGACACGCTTCCCGCCCAGCTCGTCAACGCCAGTGCGCAGGCCATGCTGGCCAGCGTGGCCGGTCTGCTGCTGTCCTACCACCTGGATGCACCGTCGGGGCCCACCATCATCGGTTGCGCCGGCGTGCTTTACGGCCTGTCACTGATGTTCGCGCCCGCCGGATGGCTTGCGCGCTGCTTGACCATCCGCCACAAGGCCGCGGGAAGCCCGGGCCGGTACTGAATTTCAACCCCTGTTCAAAAGGAAACCCGTATGCCATTCACCTTCCCGCATCTGGAATTGCGCCGCATTTTGCTGGGGCTGCTTGCCGGCCTGGCGCTGCTGGCAGGTCCGGTCCAGGCCGCCGACAGACTGCCGGTTGTTGCCAGCTTCAGCATTCTGGGAGACCTGGTGTCGGTCGTGGGCGGAGATCGGGTCTCGGTGAGCGTACTGGTCGGACCGGACGAGGACGCCCATGTATTCGAGCCCCGTCCTGCGGACGCGAAACAGATCCTGCACTCCCGGATGCTGGTCATCAACGGCCTCGGCTTCGAGCCCTGGGCCGTCAGACTCGCGAAATCTGCGGGGTTCAAGGGCACTACGGTCGTGGCCTCTGCAGGTGTACGCCCGCGCGTAATGGCGGAAGAAGATGGCAACACGAAAAAGGGCCATGACCATGGCCATACAGACCCCCATGCCTGGCAGAACCCGGTCAATGTCATGCAATACGTGCGCAATATTGCTGCGGCACTGAGCAGGATCGATCCTGCGGGCGCCAAAACCTATGCCGCCAACCGCGATGCCTATCTGCAAGAGCTGACCGCCCTGGACCACTGGACCGAAGCGCAGTTCGCGCCGGTCCCCGATTCGCAGCGCAAGCTGATCACCACGCACGACGCGTTGGGCTACTTTGCCGCCCGCTACCGGGTAAATGTTTTGGCTGCACAAGGTGTCTCGACGGAAAGTGCCGCGAGCGCCAGGCAGATGAGTGAACTGGTCCGCCAGATCAAGCGCGAGAAGATGCACACGGTGTTCCTGGAGAACATGACCGAGACACGGCTGATCACGCAGATCGGCAAGGACGCAGGTGCGACCGTGGGTGGAACCCTGTACACCGATGCGCTTTCCAGGCCCGGCCAACCAGGGGCCAGCTACCTGCAAATGATGCGCCACAACGTGACGCTGATGGTGCAAGGCATGCGAGTGCACTGACGTTTTCGGAGAACGGGTTGGGCCTGATGCAGTCACATCTTTTCAGAGGCTTGAACAAGTAAGCCCTCCGCGCGGGAGACCTTCAAGACCAGGCACTTGCGACTCTATGAAGTGGTGGGTCCTGACAGATTCGAACTGTCGACCTACGGATTAAGAGTCCGCTGCTCTACCAACTGAGCTAAGAACCCACTTCGAGAAAACGATCTGTGCGCCATCATCGTCTGTCGCGCCATTCATTGGAACCGAATCCAGGCTTGGCGGAAGCATTCAGTCTGCGCGTCCCATCGGTGAATGTGACGCTGATTGCAGGCTGGCAAGCACAGGCCGCAGATTCTAACGGCAAAAACACGCCATTCCGGCGCGAGGACGAAAAAGGTCGCTCAATTATCTGACGCAAGCCACCGCCTACGGCTGAACCAGGCGCTCGAGCAGGCTCCCGTCCGGGTAGCCGTCGGGCGGCAATCCCACGCTGCGCTGGAAGCGGCGAAGGGCATCACGGGTGCGTGATCCGAAGATGCCGTCGGCCACGCCGCTGTCGAATCCGCGCTGGTTCAAGGCCGTCTGCAAGGCCAGTACTTCGCTGCGTGACAGGGTCCGCAGTTCCCGTGGCCAGGCTGCCTGTACGGCGGGGCCACCGTCGATGCGCTGCGCCAGCAGTCCGACCGCCAGCGCATAGCTGGTGGCGTTGTTGTAGCGCAGCAGCACCCTGAAGTTCGGCCCCACCAGAAACGCCGGCCCGCGCGCGCCGGCCGGCAGCAGGATGGCGCCGTCGGCAAAGTCCGGCAGCGTGGCGCCGCTCAGGGCACGCACGCCCTGTGCCGTCCATTCGGCGCTGGGCAGTCGTGTCACGCCGTCTGCACGGGCAATATCGAAACCAGCGGGCAGTTGCACCTCGGCGCCCCAGGCTTGGCCTGCCTGCCAGCCCGAGCGCGCCAGAAAATGCGCGGTCGAGGCCATGACGTCGGCGCTGCTGCCCCAGATGTCGCGTCGCCCGTCGCCATCGGCGTCCACCGCGTAGGCCAGAAAGACCGAGGGCAGAAACTGGGTCTGCCCCATGGCACCGGCCCAGGAGCCGATCATCTGCGCCGGGGCAATGTCGCCGGCTTGCACGATCCGCAGCGCCGCCAGCAGCTGGCCACGCGCCCAGTCTTCCCGCCGGCCGTCGAAGCCCAAGGTGCTCAGCGCGTCGATCACCGGCGTGCCGCCGAAATTGCTCCCATAGTTGCTTTCGATGCCCCAGATCGCCACCAGGATGGGTGCTGGCACACCGTACTGCGCAGCCGCCGCGTCGATGGCCTGGCGTTCCAGAATCCACCGGTCCTGACCCCGCGCGACGCGCTGCTCGGAAACGGCGACGTCCAGGTAGTCCCAGATGGCGCGCGTGAATTCAGGCTGGGCGCGGTCCAGCTCGACGACACGGGGCAGGTATTGCACGCTGGCGAAGGCATTCTGCAAGGTCGTATCGGTGATGCCTGCTGCCCGGGCCGTCAGCCGAAAGCCTGCGACCCAGCGCGCGAAAGCCTGATCCTGCGTTTCGGCTTCGGCGGCGATCGGCTTGGCCATGGCGGTCGGTAATTCAGCGGCCGCGGGCGCCGGGGCCGCCACAACCCGCGGCGGCGGCGCAGCATCGGGCTTTGCAGCCGGATTTGCAGACGGAGGTGTAGCTGCGCAGGCAGCCAGCGTGGCGACAACCAGAATCAGGCCGGTACGCCGGAATCGACGCTGCATCAGAAAATTGAGAGAGTGCATGGCTCCGATTCTGACGGCTGGCCCGCGCCTGCACTGTGCCGCGCCGCGCATATGCCACGACGCGTCGCCCAGTTGCCGGCTAGACTGGCCGGCTTTTCCAGGGAAACTTTCCATGTTCGTCACGGTGAACGGCGCGCGGCTGTATTTCGATGTCGACGGTCCCGGCCTGGTGCCGGACGGCAAGACCATGCGCGAGCGGCCGACGCTGCTGCTGCTCCATGGCGGCCCCGGCTTCGACCATTCGGGCTTCAAGCCGGATTTCGCCACGCTCACCGACGTGGCCCAGGTGGTGTACCTCGACCACCGCGGCAATGGCCGCAGCGAGCATGGCGATCCGTCGAACTGGAACCTGGCCCAGTGGGGCGACGACGTGCGGGCGTTCTGCGACGTGCTGGGCATCCACAAACCCATCGTCTACGGGGTCTCTTTCGGCGGCTTCGTCGCACAGTCGTACGCCACCCGGCATCCGGAGCACCCCGGCAAGCTGGTGCTGACGAGCACGGCAGCACGACCGGACTGGACCGCCGTGTTCGACGCCTTCGAGCGCATCGGTGGCCCGCAGGCGCGCCAGATCGCCCAGGACTACTGGCTCAGCCCCACGCCGGAGCGCCGGGTCGTCTACCGCGAACAATGCCATCCGCTGTACTACACCCGTCCGGCAAGCGATCCGGACGCGGCCGCACGTGCCATCGTGCATGACCCGGTCAACCTGCATTTCGCCAGCGGCGAGTTCGCAGACATGGACTTCTGCGCGGCGCTGTCGCGCATCCAATGCCCGACGCTGGTCATGGCCGGCGACAAGGACCCCATCACCCCTATGGCCTTCAGCGAGGCCATCGCCGCCAGCCTGCCGCCGCAGTGGCTGCGGTTCGAGCGCTTTGCCGACTGCGGTCACGGCATCGTGCGCGACGCACCGGCGCCCTTCTTCGCGACGCTGCGCGACTTCATCCGCACGTGATCCCGGGCCTCGTACTGGCGGCAGTGGCGCTGGGCGCAGGCCTTTGGGGCCTGCACCGGCTCGCGCATCTGGCCATCCTGCGTGGGCTGCGGGCACCGCGTGTGCCCCACGATGGCAGCATGGCCCTGCCAGGCTTGCCGCAGCAAGGTCTGCAAAAGCTGCAACTGCAAGGACCGGGCGGCTCCCGCCTGGTCGCCTGGCTCGCCCTTCCCGCCCACGCGCCAGCCGCTGGGGCTCCGGCGGTGCTGGTCATGCACGGCTGGGGAGCCAACGCATCGATGATGGGTCCGGTCGTGGCACCGCTGCTGGATGCGGGAATGGCGGTGTTGCTGCTGGACGCACGCTGCCACGGCGAAAGCGACGATGCGGCATTCACCTCGATGCCACGCTTTGCCGAGGACATCGCTGCCGGACTGCACTGGCTGCAGTCGCGCAGCGGCATCGACGGCAGCCGCATCGCCCTCATCGGCCATTCTGTCGGTGCCGGCGCCGCACTGCTGCACGCGGCTCACACGCGCACGGCACAACCGGTACGTGCAGTCGTCAGCCTGTCGGCCTTTGCCCAGCCGCAGGAGGTGATGCGCCGCTGGCTGGCGGCGCATCGGCTGCCCTACCCGGTCATCGGATGGTACGTGCTGCGCCACGTGCAGGCCGTCATCGGTGCAAGCTTCGACGACATCGCGCCACTGCATACCATTGCCGCCGTGACATGCCCGGTGCTGCTGGTGCACGGGCGCGATGACAGCACCGTGCCATTTTCCGACGCGCTGCGATTGCAGCGTGCGGCGCAGCATGCCGAACTGCTGGCGGTTGCGGGTGATCACGACCTGCGCGAGGAGATGGCACCCCAATCCGCGGCCATCATCGACTTCCTGCAGCGCGCACTGGCAGCTGGGCCGGCGCGCCCGGCTGCTGATTTCGCCGGATGAAACCTGCACCCGGCGCAGGCCGGGCCTTGCTCCGCTAAGATGCCAGGTTCAGGGGCCCGCGGCACGCTGGCGCGCACATGCGCCCTGCGACGCAGCGCCCTTGTTCACAGAAAGAGGTCCCCGTGTCCGACTGGTACGCCATCTCCAACGCCGCCGCCATCCCCACCCCGACCGTGCTGGTCTATCCGGACCGGGTCGAGAAGAACCTGCAGCGCATGATCACCATGGCAGGCGACGTGTCGCGGCTGCGCCCGCACGTGAAGACCCACAAGCTGCCGCAGATCATCGCGCTCAAGCGCCAGGCCGGCATCCACAAGTTCAAGGTCTCGACCATTGCCGAGGCCGAGATGACGGCCGTCGCCGGCGGCGAAGACATCCTGCTGGCCTACCAGCCGGTCGGCCCGAACATCCTGCGCCTGGTGGCGCTGATGCGGCGTTTTCCCGAGACGCGTTTTGCGACGCTGGTCGACGACCCGGCCAACCTCGCGGCCATCAGCCAGGTGGCGGTGGCCGAGAACGTGAAGATCACGCTGTACATGGATCTCAACGTCGGCATGAACCGCACCGGCATCATCCCCGATGCGGCGGCTGCAGACCTGTACCGCGCCATGTGCGCCGCGCCCGGCATCACGGTCGGCGGCCTGCATGCCTACGACGGTCACCTGCGCAGCCCGGACACCGCGGCACTCTCCGGCAAGGTCGAGGAAGCCTTCGCCCCGGTATGGAAGCTGCGCGCGCAGATGCTGGCCGAGAAGCTGCCGGTGCCGCGGCTGATCGCCAGCGGCACGCCCACCTTTGCGCTGCTTGCGCAACAGCCCGACGTCGAGGTGGGCGCCGGCACCACGGTGCTCTGGGACTTCGGGCAGGAGGAGGTCTGCCCCGAGCACCACTTCCTCAATGGCGCCATGCTGATGTGCCGCGTCATCAGCAAGCCCACGGCCGATCGGCTGTGCCTGGATCTGGGTCACAAGGCCGTGGCCTCCGAGATGCCGCAGCCACGCGTCAAGCTGATGGGCCTGGAGGACGCCACACTGGTGTCGCAGAGCGAAGAACATCTGGTGGTGCAGACGCCCCGGGCCGCCGAGTACAGGGTCGGCGACGTGGTCTACGGCATTCCGCGCCACATCTGCCCGACGATGGCGCTGCACAGCGACGTCTGGGCCGTGCACGGTGGCGTGGCCGACGAAAGCTGGCCGGTGGTCGCACGCAGCCGCAAGCTGACGATCTGACCCCAGGCGCCATCCCCATGGCGCCCATTCCGCACCGGCGCACAGACCTGACGCCTCACACATGGACACGCCAGACGCGTCCACGGCGACAATGGGCCCCATGCATTCGAACTCCCATCCGCTGGCCGGCGTCAAGGTCATCGAGTTCTGCCATGTCGCGGCCGGACCCTTCTGTGCGATGCTGCTGTCCGATTTCGGCGCCGTCGTGACCAAGATCGAGTCGCCGGAGGGCGACAGCCTGCGCCAGTGGCCGCCACTGACCGATGGCTACAGCGAGAACTTCGCGTCGCTCAACCGCGGCAAGCAATCGGTCGTGCTCAACCTGAAGGATCCGGCCGACCGCGACCGGGCCCGCGCGCTGGTGCTGGACGCCGACGTGCTGGTCGAGAACAACCGCCCCGGCGTGATGCAGCGCCTGGGCCTGGGCTGGGACTGGTTCGGTCCGCGCAAGCCCGGGCTCATCTACTGCTCGATCTCCGCCTACGGCCAGAGTGGCCCGCGCTCCACCGAAGGCGGCTTCGACGTGACGCTGCAGGCGATGTCGGGTGTCATGAGTGTGACCGGTGAACCCGGCGGCGCGCCGGTCAAGTGCGGCGTGCCGATCGCCGACTTCACGGCCGGGCTGTACGGTGCCTTCACCATTGCCTCGCTGCTGGCGCGCGTTCGCAGTGGCGGTGCCGGCGGCCAGATCGACATCCCGATGTTCGGCACCACGCTGGCCGTGGGCGCACTGCAGACCAGCGAGTTCTTCGGCACCGGGCGCAACCCGGTCAAGCTGGGCTCGGCCCATCCGCGCAATGCGCCCTACCAGGCCTTTCGCGCGCGCGACGACTGGTTCGTCATCGCCGCCGGCAACAACCGGCTATGGGCCTCGGTCTGCAGGGTGGCACAAACCCCCGAGCTGATGGCGGACGAACGCTTCCAGACCCCGTCGCTGCGTGCCGCCAACCAGGTGGTGCTCAAGGACCTGCTGGAGCGCAAATTCGCGGCGCGCGACGCCACCGACTGGCTGGCCCTGTTCGAGGCCGAAGGTGTTCCGAGCGCGCCGATCAACCGCTACGAACAGGCGCTGGCCGACAAGCAGGCCGGCCATCTGCAACTGGTGAAGGACATGGCGCTGCCGTCCGGCCGCATGACGCGTACGGTCGGCTGCCCGGTGTGGCTCGACGGTGCGCCCGTGCCGGTGGCCACCACCTTGCCGCTGCTGGGAGCGTCCGCCACCCCGGCGCCCGAGACAAAACCGAACCGTGCCTGACCGGGCGCCACAAGGAGCACGCATGCATACAGCCCTCGCCCATCCGCTGACGCGCCTCAAGCGTGTCGTACAGGCCATGACGCGCCTCACCGACCAGGGACTGGAAGAAGCCGCCTTGCTGGCCGAAGCCGCGCCCCTGATGCGCGGTCTGGTCGAGCGCGACGACTGGCTGCCCGAGGCACTGGCCCAGCCGCATCCGGAGTTCTACCGCCAGTACCTGCTGCATGCCGATCCGCTCGGGCGCTTCTCCATCGTGAGTTTTGTGTGGGGGCCGGGCCAGCAGACACCGGTGCATGACCATACGGTGTGGGGCATCATCGCGATGCTGCGCGGCGCCGAGTTCAGCCAGGCCTATGCACGCACCGCCGACGGCGCACTGGCGCCCAGCGGCCCCGAGCATCGGCTGGAGCCGGGTCAGGTCGAGATGGTGTCGCCCACGCTGGGCGACGTGCACCGGGTGCGCAATGCTTTCGCCGACAAGGTATCGATCAGCATCCACATGTACGGCGGGAATATCGGTGAGGTCCGTCGCCATGTGTTCGACGCCGCAACCGGGCAGGCCAAACCGTTTGTATCCGGCTATTCGAACACCATGGTGCCCAACCTGTGGGGACCGACGGCATGAGCGACATGGCCACGACGGCGCCCTGCATGGCGCTCACACGCCACGGCGCCATCGCCCACCTGCGCCTGGCGCGTGCGGCCAAGGGCAACAGCCTGTCGGCCGAGCTGGTACAGCAACTGGACGCTGCCATCGACGCTTGCAGCGCCGACGGCACGCAGGCGGTCCTGCTCGAAGGGGATGGCGCACACTTTTGCACCGGCTTCGACCTGTCCGACCTCGATACCGAGACGGACGACAGCCTGCTGGCGCGCTTCGTGCGCGTCGAGCTGATGCTGCAAAAGTGGTACCGCGCCCCGTTCATCACGGCTGCCCTGGCCCACGGCAAGACCTGGGGTGCCGGCGCCGACCTGTTCGCCGCCTCGGCACTGCGCTGGGCCCTGCCAGATGCCACGTTCTCGTTCCCCGGTGCCGCCTTCGGGCTGGTGCTGGGCAGCGGGCGGCTCAGCGCACTGTCCGGAGTCGCCGCAGCCACCGACTGGATCACCAGCGGCCGGCGCGTCGGCGCCGCCGAAGCCCATCGGCATGCGCTGGTGTCGGCGGCGCCTGAGGCCCTGGACGGCGCCCAGGCGATGACGCGGCTGCAGGCCATGGTCGACCGGCTCGATGCCGACACGCGGGCGCAGATCCGCGCTGCCACGCAGCTGCGCAGCGCAGCCGACGACGCCGTCGACCTCGCGCGGCTGGTGCGCTCGGCGGCCCGTCCGGGGGTCAAGGAGCGGATCGCCCGGTACCGCGCAAGCCTGCGCGCCAATCGCTAGTACCTGGCTGCGACGCCGCCGAATCCCGCACACGGCAAACACGCCACAGCTTGGCCCGGCCGCTGCGGCCATGCCAAAACCCCTCCCCCAAGGACGCAGCCGACACGATGCCCGACACGAGCCCACCCCCCTCTGTCACCCCCATGCTCCCCCACAGTTCCCACTGGGGCCTGTTCTCCGCCGGCTGGCGTAACGGCAAGCTGGTGGTGGCACCGCACCCCGGCGATCCGGACCCGAACCCGCTGATCGACAACTTTGCGGGAGCGATTCACCACCGCGCCCGCATCACGACACCGATGGTGCGCCACGGCTGGCTGCAGAACGGGCCGGGTGCCGATGCCCGGCGCGGCGACGACGACTTCGTCGCGATGGAATGGCCCGAAGTGCTGGACCGGGTGGCGGCGGAACTGCGACGGGTCAAGGACCAGCATGGCGCCGAATCGGTCTTCGGCGGCTCCTACGGCTGGTCCAGTGCCGGACGCTTCCACCACGCGCAAAGCCAGGTTCACCGCTTCCTGAACACCACACTGGGCGGTTACGTGCGTTCCGTCAACAGCTACAGTGCCGGCGCGTCCGAGCCGCTGCTGCCGCATATCCTGGGCAGCCTGGACCAGATCGCACGCCGCGGCGTCAGCTGGGAGCAGATCGTCGAGCACACCGAGGTGGTACTGGCCTTTGGCGGCATGGCGCTGAAGAACTCGCGCGTGGCCAGCGGCGGCATCAGCCGGCACACCGAGCGCGGCGACATGGCACGTGCCGCTGCGCGCGGTTGCCGCTTCGTCAACATCGGGCCCTTGCGCAGCGACACGCCATCGGAAGCCCGACCCGAATGGCTGCCCGTCACGCCCGGCACCGATACCGCGCTGATGCTGGGCATGGTGTTCACGCTGGTATCCGAGGGGCGGCACGACCAGGCCTTCATCGCACGCTACTGCGACGGCTGGACGGCATTCGAGGACTATCTGCTGGGCCGCAGCGATGCAACCCCCAAGACCGCAGCCTGGGCCAGCGCCATCTGTGGCGTGCCCGCAGAGGACATCGCCACACTGGCACGCGCGCTGCAAGGCAAGCGGGTGCTGGTGGTGGTGGCGCATGCCTTGCAGCGCTCGGAGCATGGCGAGCAGCCGATCTGGATGGCGGCCGTACTGGCCGCGGTGCTGGGCCAGCTCGGTCTTCCCGGTGGCGGATACGCCTACGCGCTGGGGACTCTGGCCCACTATGGTCGGCGCAACAATGCAGTCGTGGTACCGGCGTTGCCGCAAGGCGTGAATGGCGTCAAGGCCTTCATCCCGGTGGCGCGCATCACCGACATGCTGCTGAACCCGGGCGCAGCGTTCGACTACAACGGCCAGCGCCTGACCTATCCGCGCATCCGTCTGGCCTACTGGATCGGCGGCAACCCGTTCCACCACCACCAGGACCTGAATCGCCTTCGCGAAGGTTTTCGCACACTGGACACGCTGATCGTGCACGAGATCGGCTGGACCGCGACCGCGCGCCATGCCGACATCGTGCTGCCGGCCACCATGACGCTCGAGCGGGAAGACATTGGCGCCGCCGCGACCGACCCGCTGATGGTGGCGATGCACCGCATTGCCGAGCCCCATGGCATGGCCCGGGACGACTACGACATCTTCACCGACCTGGCCGAACGCCTGGACGCGAAAGACGCCTACACCGAAGGCCGCACCAGCGCGCAGTGGCTGCGCCTGATCTACGACAAGACCCGCCACGCACTGGCGGGCCAGGGCATCGAAGCCCCCGATTTCGACGGCTTCTGGCAGCGCGGCGAATGGCCGCTGCCGCAGCAGGCCGACGACGGTGGCATCCTGCGCGCGTTCCGCACCGACCCGCAACACCATCCCCTGCCCACGCCCAGCGGCAAGGTGCAGATCAGTTCGCCGGTGATCGCCGGCTTCGGATATGCCGACTGCCCCGGCCACCCGGCCTGGCTGGTGCCGACCGACGCACCGAGCGAACCGCATCCCCTGTACCTGGTGGCCAACCAGCCGGCAACCCGCCTGCACAGCCAGCTCGACTACGGCGGCCACAGCGAGAGTCAAAAGCGGCGAGAACGTGAGGTGTGCGCCATTCACCCGCTGGACGCCGCCGCGCGCGGGATTGCCGACGGCGACATCGTGCGGCTGTTCAACGACCGTGGTGCCTGCCTGGCCTGCGCCCAGGTGACCGATGCGGTGATGGCGGGGGTGGTGCAGTTACCCACCGGAGCCTGGTACGACCCCGGCACCGATGCCCAGGGCCGACCCCTGTGCCGCCACGGCAATCCCAACGTGCTGACCCGCGACCGCGGGACCTCGTCACTGACACAGGGATGTACCGGGCAGCTGACCTCGGTACAGGTGGAACGATTCGACGAGCCGCTGCCGCAGATGCGCGCGTTCGAGCCGCCGGTGGCGGTTGCGCGGGTGCAAGACGCTGCGACGCTCAGCTAGCCAGCGACTGCGCACGGCTGTAGGCGCCCCCCTACAGCCAGTCGCGTTCGACGCCGATGGTCGTGGACGTCGGGCATTCCGATACTGGCGACATCATTGCATCGGAGATTTCTGCCATGTCGTTCGCTCTTTATATGCTGGGGTTCATCGTGTTTCTGGGTGGCGTGATCTGGGGCGCCGTCGTCGCCGGTGTGCCGCATGTCTACATCGGCATTGCCACATTGATCCTGCTGGGGATCGGCATCTTCAGCGCTGTGAGCAAGACACGCGCCAAAGATCCGTCCTGACCTGACGCGCGGACGCCCGAATCGACACCGGGCCGATCAGACGAGTCCGGCGGCCTCGAACTGTGCGAACTGCGCCGCGTCGACACCCAGCTCCGATGCCAGCACCTGCGCGGTATCGGCACCCAGTGCAGGAGGGATCCGGTGTTCGACCGGCGTCCTTGAGAAGCGAAGCGGACTTCGGATCACATCGAGCCGGCCGTATATCGGGTGCTCGAGCGGCACCCGGATCCCGCGGTGCTGCACCTGCGGGTGTGCAAAGGCCTGTGCCAGATTGTTCACCGGGCCGCAGGGCACGCCGGCGGCGCCCAGCAGTTCCGCCAAGGCCTGCTTGTCCCAACCACGGGTGATGTCGGACAGGCGGGCGTCGAGCTCCTGCTTGTGTTCCATGCGCTGGGCATTCGTCGCGTAGCGTGGATCCTGCTGCCAGTCGTCCTTGCCCAGGCTGTTGCATAGCCGCGTCCACTGCATGTCGTTGCCGATCTGGATAAAGATGTGCCCCTCCTTGCAGGGAAAACAGTTGGCCGGCGCAAAAAGCAGGCTGCCGTTGCCAGCGCGCTGCGGCAGCTTGCCAGTCGTCAGATGGGTCTGTCCCAGATGCACGCTGGCCGCCATCGCGACATCGAGCAGCGCAATGTCCAGATGCTGGCCTTCGCCCGTTTTCTTGCGGTGCAGCAGCGCCGCCAGCACGGCCGTGGTGGACACCATGCCCGTCATGACGTCGACGATGGGCACCATGGCGCGCATCGGTCCGCCACCCGGAACGCCATCAGGAAGGCCGCAGGTGCTCATCAACCCCGAGATCGCCTGAAACACCGGGTCGTAACCGGGCTGGGATGCCATCGGGCCATCCTGGCCATAACCGGTGATCGAGCAGTAGACGATGGACGGGTTGACGGCGCTCACGCTGGCATAGTCGAGCCCGTAGCGGTGCAGATCCCCCGCCTTGAAGTTCTCGACCAGAACATCGCAACGCGCCACAAGATCCAGCAGCAGCTGGCGGCCGGCAGGCTGCGTGAAATCGATGGTCAGCGACTGCTTGCCGCGGTTGACGCAGACGTAGGACGTGGTGTCCTTGCCCGCCACACCTTCGGCATTTTTCAGGAACGGCGGCGACTGGCGCATCTCGTCGCCGGTACCCAGACGCTCGATCTTGTACACCGTGGCACCCATGTCGGCCAGCGACTGGGTACACCACGGGCCGGCAAGGACCCGGGACAGGTCCAGCACTTTGACGTCGGCAAGAATCTGCGCCGCACTCATTCGACCACCATGCGGGCGTGCATCTTCACGTCGGTATAGCGCTTCAGGTCGTCGTGGATCAGCGTGCCGAACTGGGAACCAGTCACCAGGTTGGGCACCAGGCCGGCCGCGCTAAGCGTCTTGCGAACCTCGGGGTCGCTGGCCATCGCGCGCGCCACGCCCTCGATCCTATCGACGATCTCCTTGGGCAGCTTTGCCGGACCGACCAGACCGAACCATCCGGTGATTTCCATTTCGGGGCCGCCGGACTCCTTGATGGTCGGAATGTCGGGGAAAGCATCCACACGCGTCTTCTGGGTCGTGGCCAGCACCTTGACGCGGCCACTACTGCGCTGGCTCAGCACCAAGGGATCGATCATCAGCTGGATCCGCCCGGACATCAGCTCGGTCAGCGCCGGTCCGCTGCTCTTGGCGGGCACATGCATGATGTCGACACCACTGAGCATCTTCAGGTACTCACCCATGAAATTTCCGAACGAGCCGCTTCCGGCCGAACTGTAGTTGAGCTTGCCGGGCTCCTTCTTCGCCAGCGAAATCAGCTCGCCTACCGTATTGACCGGCAGCTCCGCACTGACACCCACGTAGTTGGGCGCGTCGGCCAGCTTGGCAATCGGCGTGAATGCGGTTGACGTGTTGTAGGGGCTGGGGTTCTTCACCACCGACTGCACGATCAGCGCACCGTTGTTGCCCGACAGCAGCGTATACCCGTCAGGTGCGGCATTGGCCACCAGCGTGGCGCCCAGGATGCCAGCTGCGCCCGGCTTGTTCTCGACCACGAAGGACTGGCCCAGGGCCTTGGAGAGCCGATCGGCAAACAGGCGGGCGACCACATCATTGGTGCCGCCAGGACCGTAGGGTGAAACGATGGTGACGGTCTTGCTCGGCCAGGACTGGGCCTGAACCGGTACAAATGCCGAGACGGTGACCAGTGCGGCCGCAGCCAGCAGCGTGCGACGGCAATGGCCACGGGTTGCGGCGTGGGGGCTGGTCTTCTGCGTCATGGGATGTCTCCTGGTGTGAAAGTGATTGATCGGGGTATCCGGGGTCTGCCTGCCCCGTCAGTGACCTTTGAACTGCGGCTTGCGCTTTTCCCTGAACGCCAGCAGGCCTTCGGCAGCATCCGCACTCGAGGACACACCCTCGGCTTTCAGATGGGCCATGTACATGGCCTCGATGGGGCTCTTGGGCTGCGTCTCGCGCGCCATCTGCTTGAGAAACTTCAGCACCAGTGGTGCCGAACGGGCCAGGATGTCGGCCATGGCCAGTGCCTCGCTCATGAGGTCCTGCGTTGCGACCACGCGGTTCACGAAGCCGACCTCGTACGCGCGCTGGGCCGCAATCGGCTCGCCCAGAAGCATCAGCTCCAGCGCGATCTTGTGCGGAATCCGCGCCACCAGAGAGGTGATCAGGCCCATCGCAACGCCGACCCGCGCCTCCGGATAGATGAACCGTGCCTCGTGCGTGGCGATGCAAAGGTCGCAGTAGGCAACAATTCCCACGCCCAGGCCGATGACTGGGCCATGCACCGCGGCGATGATTGGCTTTCCGAGGTCGAGCCCGACATCGGGCATGGCCCGCCAGAACTGCGACGGCGGACTCGCCAGATCGGCACCGGCTGTGAACACATCACCCTCAGCCCGCAGAATCGCCACCCGGTCTTCGCCGTCGCGGAAGCTCTCCAATGCCTGGCGCAGCTGTTCACACATGGCTGCACTCATGGCATTGCGCTTGGCCGGTCGGTTGATGGTGATGATGGTCACGGCATTGCGTGACGCGACATCGATCTGGCCTTCGTCCATGGCTGTCTCCGTTTTCCTGATCTGCCGCGTGGCAGCAGAAGTCCTTGATGGCGCCATCGGTCCCGACCACGCTGTTGCAGGACTCTACGAAACATCACTCATAATGAATAGCGATAATTTTTTGATGATTAATTAAAAAATGACAGGTAATGCAAGTGCACGCCCCGCGATGAACGTCTCGCTACGCCAGCTGCGTGCCTTCACCACCATCGCGCGACTCGGCAGCTTCGTCGATGCCGCCAAGGCACTTCACGTTACGCCAGCGGCGTTGAGCATCGTCATCCGCGACCTGGAGGACATGCTGGGCTTTCGCGTGTTCGACCGCACCACGCGGCGCGTCGACCTCTCCGAAGTAGGTCGACAGTATTTCGACTATGCCGAACAGGTACTCGTGGACATGCGCAAGGCAGAGCTGTTTGCGCAGGATGTCACCCAGCGCAAGACCGGCGTGGTCCGCATTGCGACGACGCAGGTCGTTACCTGGGTATTGCTGACACCGGCTTTCGCGGCATTCCAGAAAAAATGGCCAGACATCCGGATCGAACCGATCGACATCCCCACCGACCAGATCCTCAGCTCAGTCGAGCGCGGGCAGGCGGACCTGGCGATCAACTTCGATACTGCCGTGGGCGAACACATGGAAGCGATACCGATCTTCGAATCGCGCGAATATCTGATCTGCGCCAGCACGCACCGCTTTGCGCGCCGAAAGTCGTTGCGCTGGTCCGAGCTGGCCGCCGAGTCCATCATCTTCGTCGGTCGCGGTGCCGAACTGCGGATCCGCGCCGACCTTCCGGCCGACATGGTTCTTAATGCCCGGCATGAGGTCGGCAACACCAGCACCGCGCTGGCTTTGGCAGCCAGCGGCGCAGGGCTGGTGGTTTGCGCCGGCTACGTCAAGCCGATCAGCCGCATGCACGACCTGCGTGCAATCCCGCTGACCGAGCCGAACATGATGCGCCGCTTCGTGCTGTTCCGCAATCGCCAGCGGTCGATCACGCCGGCGGTACGGGAGCACCAGGCTTTTCTGATCGACTACTTCGCCCGCACCAAGGGGCGTCCGGTCGAGGACGTGATGGTGCCGCGCTGGGCGCCTGACTGACGCCAGGGCTCACAGAATACCGAAGCGTTCGAACACGCTGGCCAGCGACTCGCCCTTGCGCAGCGCATCGCGGGTATTGTTTTCGCCGGTCAACTTGGCAATGGCCTTGTCGATCACCTCCAGCTCATGGGCCCGGGGAATGACGACCACGCCGTCGACGTCACCGAACACGATGTCACCCGGGATGACCTCGACCCCGCCACACTCCACCGGAACGTCGCGCTCGACCATGCGCGCCCGTCCCTTGGTGTCCAGCGGGCCTATGCCGCCGTGAAACACCGGGAACTCCATGGCCCGGATCTGCGTCACATCCCGCACCAGACCATCCGTGACGCAGCCGGTCGCACCGCGCACGTCCGCCGCCGTCGACAACAGCTCGCCCCACGGCGCAATCCGTTCGGTCGGGCCATTGCAGGCCAGCACGACCACGTCCTGTGGCTGCAGATCATCGACCAGCGCAATCTCCACTTCATAGGGGTTCTCGCCATCGCGCAGCGAATAGCTCGGCATGTACAAGCCGGTACGGGCACGCCCGACCATCACCCGCTTGTCATCCAGCGGCCGGATATACGGCCGCATGGCCCGGCGAACCAGACCCAGACCATCCATGACGTCGGACAGAATGGCCGAACTCAATGCACGCAATTGCGACGGATCCATGATTTTCACAGCGTCTCCCCTGTCAAGTGTTCCGGGTGGATGAACGTGGCCGATCCGATGCTACGGTGGGCCTTGCTGCAGATCAACATTGGGAGCCGCGGCCACAGCGGGATGCCGCGCAGCCGGATCATGTATATTGGTGCGGCTTTTCCAACTGCCACCCGTTGACGAAGGACGTATCGTGAGTCTGGATCGCCGCTACATCGTCGCCCCGGTTCACAAGTCGATGCAGCTTCTGGACGCGCTGGTCAGCGCCAAGGGCACGATGACCCTGTCGGATCTCGCCGCCAGTACAGCGTTGCCCAAGACCACCGCCTTTCGCTACCTCTACACCTTGCGCGCCTCGGGCTTTGTCAGCTATGACGAGCGCACGGAGCGTTACGCGATCGGGCCCCGGGTGGCGGTTCCCGCGCCTTTGCCCATGTGTGCCGAGCGCATCCGGGCGATTGCCCAACCAGCCATGCTGCGCCTGCAGCGTCAGTTCAACGAGACCGTCAATCTGGGTCTTCGCGAAGGCGGCGAGATCATCTACATCGACATGATCGGCTCCAGCCGATTGCTGCATGCCGAAGCCCGGATCGGCTCGCGTGACCCCCTGCACTCGACCGCACTGGGAAAGGCAATTCTGCAGACACTGGGGGCAGCGGAGATCGACCGCATCCTGCCGCGCAGCATGGCCGCCCGTACGCCCCACACCATCACCAGCCGCGCTGATTTCCTGGCAGACATCTCGCGCAGCGCCGCGCGCCGCTACGCGCTGGACATGGAGGAGAACGAACTGGGCGCGCGCTGCGTGGCGGCGGCCATCACGGCCCCGAACGGGGACGGACCGCAAGCGGCGATCAGCATTTCCGGCCCCACGCAACTGATGACCGACACTACGCTGGCGCGTATCGGGCGCGTGCTCGCCCTCACCGCTGGCAGCATCGATCTCTCCGCCGCACTGCGCTGATGGCGGGTTGCGGGCTGGCCGAGGCTGGCAAACGTTTCGCACAACGAAACACGACACCGTGAATCTCCCACTTCTGTCGGTTCGGCAAACCTGCGACGCCTGTTGCCGAACGCCAATGGGATACTCGCAGCCATCGCACGAACCCCGACCATGAACCCCACCGCCAACTACCTGCCCGACGTCAAGAACCAGTACGAAGCCCTGCCCTATCCCGCCCGCGATCCGGCGGACGAAGGCAAGCGGCTGATCCTGACCTGGCTCGACGACCTGCCGATGCTCAACCACTACTGCTTCGCCGGGCGGCGCTCGTTTGCCAGTGGCTTTCGCGTGCTGGTGGCCGGCGGTGGTACCGGTGACGGGACCATCTTCCTGGCCGAGCAGCTCAGGCACACCGACGCGCAGATCGTGCACCTGGACATGAGCGGCGCCAGCCTGGCGATCGCCCGGGAGCGGGCGGCACTGCGCAAGCTGGGCAACATCAGCTTTCTCCAGGACTCGCTGCTGAACCTGCCGCAGCTGGGCCTTGCTGCGTTCGACTACATCAACTGCAGTGGCGTGCTGCACCACCTGGCAGACCCGGACGCCGGCTTTCGCGCGCTGCGCAGCGTGCTCAAGCCTGACGGCGCGATCGGCCTCATGGTGTATGCCACGGCCGGGCGCACCGGGGTCTACCAGATGCAGGCGCTGATGCGCATGGTCAATGGCGCCGAGCCCGACACCCGGCGCAAGATCGCCAACACCCGCGAGCTGCTCGGCAGCCTGCCGCCGAGCAACTGGTTCAAGCGCGGCGAGGCCGACCTGTACCACGACCACAAACACGACGACGCCGGCCTGTACGACCTGCTGCTGCATTCGCAGGACCGGGCCTACAGCGTCGACGAGCTGTTCGACTGGCTCGGTGCCGGCGAACACGGCCACGGCATGCAGCTGCAGTTCACCGACGTGCAGCGCGGCCGCGCGCCCTACCTGCCGCACATGGTGCTGGGCGCAAAGCCGCCCGCGCTGCTGGCCCGGCTGCGCCAGCTGCCGCTGCGCCAGCAATACGCGATGGCCGAGCTGATGGGCGGCAGCATCACCACGCACAGCCTGTTCCTGACGCGCGACGCGTCCTGCACCGCACCGTATGGCGACGCCGACTACATTCCGTTCTTCTTCCACGAACCGCTGGATGGCGCCACGCTGGCGCAGGTTTTTGCCAGCAACAAGGGGCAGCCATTCCTGCTGCAACACCAGCACTCGGGCGTCGCACTGACCGTCAACCCGGGCCGCTACGGCCCGCAGATCCTGCGCCTGATCGACGGCCAACGCAGCTTCGGGCAGATATTCGAACAGTTCCGCCAGGACTGGAAGGGCAAGGCCGCCGCACCCGACAACGCCGCCCTGTTCGCAGATTTTGCGGAAAGCTACGAGACCTTGAACGCGATCGAGCGGCTGTTGTTGCGGCATCCGGATGCGGGTGTCGCCGACCCAACCACCTGAAGGCGCGCGTTTCACGGACGCGTACAGCCAGGCCGGCATTCAAGCTAGCCAACGGGGCGCCGCCTTGCTGCGGTAACCGTTCCTGATCCTGTGTGCGCGTCAATGCCGCTGACTGACGGGGCGAAAGAACCCGCCACCCGTCGTGCCCCGCAACGACTACAAGCTGCGCTGCAAGGCGCTCAACATCCACGCAGGCGCCCAGCGCCAGAATCGCCATCCAGAGCGACAGCGACCACGACGATCGCCCAGGCCAGCGGCCATGGCCTTGGTCGGCAGAAACCAGGCCATCGCCAGCACTGCGCGAGCGCCAGCGACTGGCCCCTGCCCCAGGAACAGCACGCATGCGAACAGCGACACTGCCGTACCGCGCGATTCGGGCGCCATCTGCGTGGCCTGGGTCTGCAAGGTGTTGTGCAGCATATAAAAGCCCATGCCAGCCAGCAGGCAGGCAAGCATGGCCAGCCAGGGATGCGTGGACACGGCGATCATCAACAGTCCGACGCAGATCAGCAGGCCACCGACCCGCGCCAGGCCCTTCTCACCCAACAGTGCCAGCCAGCGCCCTGCAAGCTGGCTGTACAGCAGGCCGCCCACGCCATACAGCACCATCACACCACCCGCCCCGGCCATCGTGAAGCCGAAGCTTGCGATCAGGCGGCTGGGAACGAAGGCCAGCGCACCAAAAGCCAATGCACCTTCGAGCGCCGTCACCACCAGCACCCAGCGCACCCGCGGCTGGCGCAGCAGACGCAGGGTATTGCGCGCATGGGCCGGCAGTGACATCGGTGGCGCGGCGCTGGCGCCACCATGCGTGACCGGCGCAGCGCCGGCCAGCGTTGAGAAGTTTCGAAACAGCACCACCGCCACCAGCAGGAACAGGCCGGCCAGCACCATGAATGCGCTGCGCCATCCCATGTGCTCGGCGGCGAAGCCACCGAACCACTGGCCAACCATCATCCCGGTCAAGGTGGCACCCATCAGGCGCGCCAGGGTCTCCTGTCTTTGCGCATAAGGTACCTGATCCCCGATCCAGGCAATCGTCAAGGGCACGATGCCGGCCGCAGCGGCGCCCATGGCAACCCGCGACAGCACCAGCAGATCGAAACCCGTTGCCAGCGATGTGGTGGCACTGAAAAGCGCGCAGCCAAAGCTTGCCGCCACGATCACACGCAGCTTGCCGACCCGGTCGCCCAGCGGCCCATAGATCAGCTGCATCAGCCCGTAAGCGATGGCGAAGGACGAGATCACCTGTGACGCATCGCCGGTGCTGACGCCGAACTCCTGCCCCAGTTCGATCAGCATCGGGTCGCATATGCGCATCGACGCCATGCTGCAGAACGCAGCCAGGCTGATCAGGCGCAGCGTCAGCGCAAGGCGCGCGGACGCCTGCGGCCCTTGGACTGCGTCGCTCACGGCACGCTCGCGCTGCTGGCGCCGCGTCGTTGCTGGCGAAGCATGAACTGGGCCGCGAGTGCGCACAGCGTGAAGCCCACCATCAGCAGGCCCAGCGCCAGCGAACGCTGATTGGGCAACAAGCCGACGGCGTAGCCGGCGACAGCGCCTGTCAGTTGCTGCATCAGCCCCGCCACGGCCGCTGCCGCACCGGCCAGACCGGCCAATACCCCGACCGAGCCGGCCAGCGAGGGCGGCATCAGAAAACCATGGCCGACGCCCAGCATGATGAGGGGCAACACAAACCCCAGTGCCGAGTCGAACCGGGTCTGGCTCAGTGCCAGCATCAGAACCAGCCCCCCCAGCGTGGCTGCCTGCCCGAACACCATCATCCGGCTCTCACCAAACCGACGCACCATGCGGGCAGTCAGGAAGTTGCCGACGATATAGGCCAAAGGCACGACCATGATGTACCAGCCCACCCCGTCGGGCCCCACGCCATACCCGCCCAGCACCAGCGGAGCACCGGACAGAAATGCATAGAACGCGCCGGTGGTCAGCGCCAGGATGGCCACGTACAGCAAAAACACCGGCTCCCGTGCCAGGCGGGCATAGGCATGGCCCATGGCGCCGAGCCAGTGTGTCTTCACCACCGTGGCGCGAGCCACATGCGCCGGCAGCAGGCGTGCGGCCGCGACCAGCAAGAGCAGGGCCATCACGGCCATCAGCACGAAGTTCGACTGCCATCCCAGGCGCACATGCAACTGCCCGCCAATGACGGTGGCGACCGGCGGACACAGGCCCATGACCATGCCGATGTAGGCCATCATGCGGGTGCGCTGCGGACCCTGGAACAGGTCCTGCACCATCGAACGCCCCACCACCATGCCGGCTGCGCTGCCGGCGCCCTGCACCACGCGCGCCGCGATGAGCATCTCGAGTGTGGGGGCCACGGCTGCCAGCACCGATCCGACGCCAGCCACCACCAGCCCGGTGAGCAGGATGACCTTGCGCCCATGGCGGTCGGACAAGGGGCCATACAGGAGTTGCAATGCACCGAAGCTCACCACATAGGCACTGAAGCTCAGCTGCACGGCGGGCTGGCCGGCATCGAAGATCGACCCCCATTCCTGCATCGACGGCAGGCAGATCGTCATCGCCAGCAGCCCGAAGGCGATCTGACCGAGCAAGGTGGCAATCAGCAGTGCGCCGGGCGGTGTCGGGTGGGGGGTCAGTGTGTGCGGCATCGGTGCTGCATTATCCGGCCCTGCCACACGCAGGCGCGCGGCGACAGGCTGCGGCGACAATCGGCCGCATGTCGCACGCTTCGAATCCGCCTTCGCCGGCCCTGCAGTCGGCCATCGATGCGATCAAGGGTTGGGAAAGCCCGTGGTCGCGTGACACCCGTCCACCCTGGGGCATCCACGACAAGGACCCGGCCCCGTACAACCGGTTGTATGGCCCTGTGCATCCGCGCGGCGGTGTCGCCGGCGTGATCATGCAGCGCGGCGAACAGCTGGCGCAATGGGGCGATGTCCATCGCAGCGACCTGACATTCAGCGTCGCCAAGACCTACCTCGCCCTGCTCGCCGGACTCGCCCATGACGACGGCCTGCTGCCCGATCTGCATGAACCGGTGGTGCGCCGTTGCCCGGGCATCGGCTTCGAGGGCGAAAGACACGCCAGCATCACCTGGCACCACATGCTGCAGCAGACCAGCGAATGGGAAGGCACGTGCCTGGGCATTCCCGAGCAGGTCGACCGCAACCGCTGGCTCGACTACCAGGGTGGACCCCCGCCCGGTATCAAAGGCGATGCGCGGCCGCTGGGCGCGCCGGGCAGCCGGTACGAGTACAACGACGTGCGCATCAACCAGCTCTCGCTGGCCTTGCTGCATCTGTGGAAACGGCCCCTGCCCGAGGTGTTTGCCGAACGCATCCTGCAGCCGCTGCAATGCAGCGATGCGTTTCGCTGGGAAGGCTACGAACAAGGCTGGACGCTGGTCGATGGCCAGCGCATGATGTCGGTCCCCGGTGGCAGCCACTGGGGCGGCGGCGTGTCCATCTCGGCGCTGGACCAAGCCCGCATCGGCATGATGCTGATGCGCGGCGGACAGGTCGACGGCCGGCAGGTATTGTCTGCACACTGGATTGCCCGCATGCAGCAGCCTTGCGACGTCGCACCGTATTACGGCTATCTGGTCTGGTTAAACCAGGGTGGGCACCTGTTTGCCGCGGCGCCGCGCAGCTCCTGGTTCGCGATCGGCGCTGGCTCGTCGCTGACCTGGATCGATGCCGAGCTGGAACTGGTGTGCGTGCTGCGCTGGATCGACTCTGCGCGCACCAACGACAGCATCACCCGCATCATGGCGGCCATCCAGAACTCCTGAGTCCTTGAGGCGGGCACCGTTCAGGCAGTCGTCTGCGCGACTGCGTCCTCGGTCAACTCCAGATCCTCCGCCAGAAAGCCGCCGGACTGGCGCTTCCACAAGCGGGCATAGTGCCCGCCGAGTTGCAGCAGTTCCTGGTGCGTGCCCTGCTCGACGATACGCCCGGCTTCCATCACCACCAGCCGGTCCATGCGCGCAATCGTGCTCAGGCGATGGGCGATGGCAATCACTGTCTTGCCTTCCATCAGCGTGACCAGTTGCTCCTGGATCGCCGCTTCAATCTCGCTGTCCAACGCCGAAGTCGCTTCGTCGAGGATCAGGATCGGTGCGTCCTTGAGCAGCACCCGCGCCAGCGCCACCCGCTGACGCTGGCCCCCGGAGAGTTTCACGCCACGCTCGCCGGCATGGGCCTCATACCCGGTGCGGCCCGCCCAGTCACGCAGTTCGGAGATGAATTCGTGGGCATGGGCGCGTCTGGCAGCAGCGGCCACCTCGGCATCGCTGGCATCGGGGCGGCCATAACGGATGTTGGCGGCAATCGACCGGTGCAGCAGCGAGGTGTCCTGTGTCACCATGCCGATGGCGGCACGCAGGCTCTCCTGCGTCACGTCGCGCAGGTCCTGGCCATCGATGGTGATGCGCCCGCCCTCGACATCGTGAAAGCGCAGCAGCAGGTTGACCAGGGTGGACTTGCCCGCGCCCGAACGGCCGATCAGTCCGACCCGTTCGCCCGGGCGGATATGCAGGTTCAGTTGCTGCAACACCTCGCGCCCGCCCTGGGCCTTCTGGCCGTAGCTGAAGTCCACATGCTCGAACCGGATGTCGCCCTGCGTGACGGCGAGCTCACCGGCCTGCGGCGTGTCCACCATCGCATGCGGCACGGCAATGGAGCCGATACCCTCCTGCACCACACCGATGTTCTCGAAGATGCCGGAGACCTCCCAGCTCACCCAGCCCGCCATGTTGCTGATCTGCCAGACCAGCGGCAGGCTGGTCGCCACCACGGTCGGACTGATCATCTGGCCATGCCACAACCACAGGCTGATCGCGGCCGTGCCCACCACCAGCATCGCATTGAGCATGGTCAGTGTGCCCATGAAGCGGGTCGTCATGCGCATGTGCGCCGCGATCTTGCCGCGGTGCGCGTCCATGGACTCGCGTACATAGGCGTCCTCGTCCCGGGCGCGCGCGAACAGCTTGACCGTCATGATGTTGGTATAGCTGTCGACGACCCGTCCCATCACCAGCGAGCGGGCCTCGCTGCTCGCGCGCGAGAGGTCGCGCATACGCGGTACGAAGTACCGCAGAAAGCCGAGGTAGGCGGCGATCCAGCACAGCATCGGTATCGCCAGTCGCCAGTCGAACGACAGCATCATGGCCAGCGCGCTGATACCGTAGACGACGATGTACCAGACCGCGCGCACCGTGGCCACGACGCTCTCGCGCATCGACATGGCCGTATTCATGACCCGGTTGGCGATGCGACCGGCAAAGTCGTTCTGGAAGAACGGAGCACTCTGGCGCACCACATGCCAATGGCTTTGCCAGCGGATCAGCGTGGTGACCCCGGGGATCACGGCGTTGTTGCGCACCAGGCTGTCCAGCACGATCATGAACGGACGCCCCACGAGCAGGACCAGTGCAATGCCCAGCAGCAGCGGGCCCTGCTGCTGCAAGGCGGTGGCCGGATCGCTGGCGGCCATCAGGCCAACCAGGCGCCCGATGAACACCGGCATCAGCGTGTCGATCAGCGCCACGCCCAGGCCGGTGGCCAGCATGGCCAGGTACAGACCGCGGGTCTGGCGGATGAAATGCCAGTAGAACGCCAGCAGGTCTGCCGGCGGCCCCTGGTCGGACACATGGGATGGCGCCGCGCTTTCGGGCACACGGGTTTCGAAGAAGCGGAACATGGTCGGGAAATGGCCGTGAATGTCGGCCTTGTGCGAATGAGTATGGCACGCGCACATGGCGCTGTCCGGCGCAGGGGCAATCGATGTGGCTATACTTGCGCTCGCTCCGGGGTGCGATCGATCAATCATGATTGAATCGCTGAGATGGCCAGGCCCAAACCCGTGAACTTGAATCGGTTCGTACCGACGTAAGAAGAGCTGCCAGGACCCGCCGCACATCACGTGCCTGAGCCTGCCACACCTTTCGGAGCACTTGTGTATCACCACACGCCGAAAGGATGGTCCTGATGAATGCTCCCGACAAGTTCGCCCAGCTGCTGGCACTGACCCGCGCACCCTTCCCCGCCTCGCGCAAGATCCATGTCCAGGGTGAACTGCGGCCTCAACTGCGGGTCCCGATGCGGGAAGTCACGCTGAGCAATGGCGAAGCCATCACGCTGTACGACACCTCGGGCCCTTACACCGACCCGGCCGCACAAATCGATGTGCGCAGCGGCCTGCCGACGCCACGACTGCCCGCGATCGAGGCGCGCGGCGATACCGAGGTCTATGGCGGGCGCGAACGTCGGCCGCTGGACGATGGCACCCGCCATGAGGAACGCGAGGCCGAGCGCATCGCCGCGCTGCGCGCACAGGCCAGTGGCCTGCAGCGCCAGCCCCGACGCGCCAAGGCCGGCGCCAATGTCACGCAGATGCACTATGCGCGGCGCGGCATCGTCACCGACGAGATGGAATACGTGGCTATCCGCGAGAACGGCCGCCGCGCATGGGCCGCGCAATACCTGGGCGACGCCGAGCGCGCCGCCCGGCTGCGCGGCAACCCGATGGGCGCGCAGCTGCCCGACATCATCACGCCAGAGTTCGTGCGATCGGAAGTGGCCCGAGGCCGCGCCATCATCCCGGCCAACATCAACCATCCGGAGATCGAGCCGATGGCGATCGGGCGCAACTTCCTGGTCAAGGTCAATGCCAACATCGGCAACTCGGCGGTCACCTCGAGCATCGAGGAAGAAGTGGAGAAACTGGTGTGGGCGATCCGCTGGGGCGCCGACAACGTGATGGACCTGTCCACCGGCAAGAACATCCACACCACGCGCGACTGGATCATCCGCAATTCGCCGGTACCGATCGGCACCGTGCCGATCTACCAGGCGCTGGAGAAGGTCGGCGGCGTGGCCGAAGACCTGACCTGGGAGATCTTCCGCGACACGCTGATCGAGCAGGCCGAGCAAGGCGTGGACTACTTCACCATCCACGCCGGCGTGCGCCTGCCCTTCATTCCGATGACGGTCAACCGGCGCACCGGCATCGTCTCGCGCGGTGGCTCCATCATGGCCAAGTGGTGCATCTCGCACCACCGCGAGAGTTTTCTGTACGAGCACTTCGAAGACATCTGCGACATCATGAAGGCCTACGACGTCAGCTTCTCGCTGGGCGACGGACTGCGCCCGGGCAGCGGCGCCGACGCCAATGACGAAGCGCAGTTCGCCGAACTGCGCACACTCGGCGAGCTGACCAAGATCGCCTGGAAACACGACGTGCAGACCATGATCGAAGGCCCGGGCCATGTGCCGATGCACATGATCCAGGCCAATATGCAGGAGCAGCTCAAGCACTGCGACGAGGCACCGTTCTACACACTAGGCCCGCTGACCATCGACATCTCGCCGGGTTACGACCATATCTCCAGCGCCATCGGCGCGGCCATGATCGGCTGGTTCGGCACCGCGATGCTGTGCTACGTCACACCCAAGGAGCACCTGGGCCTGCCCGACCGCGACGACGTCAAGCAGGGGCTGATCGCCTACAAGATCGCCGCCCACGCCGCCGATATCGCCAAGGGGCATCCCGTGTCCCGCGCACGCGACGAGGCCTTGTCCAAGGCCCGCTTCGAGTTCCGCTGGCAGGACCAGTTCAACCTGGCACTCGACCCCGACACCGCGCGCGACTTCCACGACCAGACGCTGCCGGCCGAAGGCGCCAAGGTGGCGCACTTCTGCTCGATGTGTGGCCCGAAGTTCTGCTCGATGAAGATCACGCAGGACGTGCGCGACTATGCCGCGCAGCAGCAGAAGGACATTGCCGAGGGTATGGCCGCCAAGAGCGCAGAGTTCCGCGCCGCTGGCAGTGAAATCTACATCCCGCTGCACAAGGCCTGAGGTGCGCATCGGCATTGCGGGCGCTGGCCTGCTGGGGCGATTGCTCGCGCTGGAGCTCGCGCAGGCCGGGCATGTGGTGGAGGTGTTCGACCCGGCGCCGGACGCCCAGGCGCGGGGCGCCGCCGGCTGGACGGCGGCCGGCATGCTGAGCCCGGTCGCCGAGCTCGAATGCGCAAACACCGACGTGTTCGCGCTGGGCATGCGTTCACTGGCCTTGTGGCCCGGCATCTGCAGCCGGCTGGGAATACCCGGCGCTGTCGCCATCAAGGGCAGCCTGCTGCTGGCACACCGGGGCGACGAAGGCGCGGCGCAGCGCGTGGTCGCGCTGTTGCGCCACAAGGCGCCAGAGGGGCACGCACCCCAGTTGCTGACCCACAGTCACATGCACACGCTGGAGCCCGCCATCCACGGCCCGGCCCATGCCTGGCTGTTGCCGGCCGAAGGGCAGATCGACACCGTGCAGGCCATGGTGGCGCTGGCGCTCGGCGCGACCGAGCACGGTGTGCAATGGCACTGGGGTCACACGGTGCACGGGTTGGCGCCAGGGCGTGTGCAAACCACCCACGCCACCGTGTGCTTCGACCATGTGTTCGACGTACGCGGCACCGGCGCGCGCGCAGCCGATCGCACGCACAGCCTGCCTCTGGCCGCCGGCCCGGTGCGTGGTGTGCGCGGCGAGCTACTGTGGCTGCACGCGCCGGGTGTGCAACTGCAGCGCCCGCTGCGCCTGCTGCATCCGCGTCACCGTGTTTATCTGGTCCCTCGGCCGCAGGACAGGATCATCGTTGGCGCCAGCGAGATCGAAAGCGAGGACCGCTCGCCGATCTCGCTGCGCAGCACGGTCGAACTGCTGGCAGCCGCCCACTGCGTGCTGCCGGCACTGGCCGAGGCACGTCTCATCCACACCGAAACCAATCTGCGACCGGCGCTGCCGGACAACCTTCCGCACATCGAACGCAGCGACGGATGTACCCGCATCAACGGGCTGTTCCGCCATGGCTGGCTGATCGCACCGGCGCTGGTGGAGCAGGCGCTGGCACGGTTGCGCGCGCCCGGCTGTCCCGACGTTGCCCCCGCACCCGACCTGGCCGCCGAGGCAGCATGAATTGCATCCACATCACCGTCAATGGCCAAGCGCTGGAGTTGCCGGCGCCCGCCACGCTGGCCGATTGCATCGGCGCAAGCGGACTGGCACCTGACGCCGTGGGCACCGCGGTCAACGCCCAGTTCGTCCCGCGCGCGCGGCGCGCAGAGCATGCGCTGCAGGACGGCGATGCCGTGTTCACGTTCGCCCCCATCACCGGCGGTTGAGCCACGCCGCCACATCGCTTGCCAGGAGCCACCCGATGACTTTTCCCATTGCCGACCTTGTGCTGCAAAGCCGCTTCTTCCTGGGCACCGCGGGCTACCCGTCGCCCGCCGTGCTGCAACAGGCGATTGCCGCCTCGGGTGCCGAGGTGGTGACGGTCGGCCTCAAGCGCCAGCTCGCGCACGGCAGCCCGCCCGGCGACTTCTACGCGCGGATCCGTGCCAGCGGCGCACGCCTGCTGCCCAACACCGCGGGCTGCCGCACGGCCGCCGAAGCCGTGGTGCTGGCGCAGATGGCACGCGAACTGTTCGACACCCACTGGATCAAGCTCGAGGTGGTCGGCGACGAGTACACGCTGCAACCGGATCCGTTCGAACTGGTGCAGGCAGCAAGCACGCTGGTGCGCGAAGGCTTCGAGGTGTTTCCGTATTGCACCGATGACCTAGTCACCTGCCAGCGGCTGCTCGATGCCGGCTGCCGCATCCTGATGCCTTGGGGAGCCCCCATCGGCTCCGGCCAGGGACTGCTCAACCCGTATGCACTGCGCCAACTGCGTGCACGTCTGCCGGACGTGCCACTCATCGTGGATGCGGGCATCGGCTCGCCGCGCGACGCGGTGCAGGCGCTGGAGCTCGGCATGGACGCGGTGCTGCTCAATTCCGCCGTGGCGCAGGCCCACGATCCGGTGCTGATGGCCCGTGCCTTCCGGCTGGGCATCGAAGCCGGTCGCCTGGCCTGGGAGGCCGGCATCATGGCCCGTCAGGACATGGCCGTGGCCACGACGCCGGTCACTGGCCGGCCATTCGTGCTGTGAGTCGCCGCACACCGCACGGAGATCGCACCATGAACACGCCCCCTATCGTCTGGACCGTGGCCGGATCCGACAGCGGCGGCGGCGCCGGCATACAGGCGGACCTGCGCGCATGCGACGCACTGGACGTGCACGGATGCAGTGCCATTGCGGCCCTGACCGCACAGAACTCGGTCAGCGTGACCCGCATCGCGCCGGTGGCCGCCGAACTGCTGGACGCGCAGCTGGCGGCCCTCGCCGCCGATATGCCGCCAGCTGCGATCAAGACCGGCATGCTGGGCAGCGTGGAGAACCTGCAGGTACTGGTGCACTGGATCGACCTGCTGCGCGCCGCCAACCCGGCGCTGGCCGTGGTGGTCGACCCGGTGCTGGGAGCCACGACCGGTCGCGTGTTTGCCGACGCCGATCTGCTGCAGGCCCTGCGCACGCAGTTGCTGCCACGCGCGACGCTGATCACCCCCAACCGCAGGGAAGCTGCCGCCTTGCTGGGCCTGCCGGCGCTGCAGCACCGTGCGGACGTGGAAGATGCCGCGCGCGCGCTGGTGCAGGCTGGATGCGCGTCGGTCGTCATCACCGGGGGCGACGTGGCGGGCGCCGACTGCGAGGACTTCGCCCTCACGCCGCAGGCCGAGGGTTGGTTGCGCAACAGCCGTGTGGCAACGCCGCACCACCACGGCACCGGCTGCGTGTTTGCCAGCAGCGCGGCCGCGGCAATGGCCCATGGCTTCGTTGCCATGGAGGCCCTGGTCATCGCCAAGATGGCCACGACCCATGGTCTTCGGCACGCATGTGCGGCCGGTACGGGCGCCGGTCCGGTGCGACCGCGCGCCGACTTCGGGCAACACATCGCCAAACTGCCGGCGCTATCGCTGGCAACGCAGCCCGTGCTTGCCCGGCGCCATCGGTCGATCGCCACGCCGGATCCGGCACGGCGGCACGGCCACAGCGCCGACCTGCCAGCGATTGCCTTTGCGCCGCTACACGATCCCGAACTGGGCCTGTACGCCATCGTCGACACCGCCGACTGGGTGCAACGTGTGCTGGATGCCGGCGTGCGCACCGTGCAGCTGCGCATCAAGCATCCGCAGCAGTCCGACCTGCGGCAACAGGTCCGCGCCAGCGTGGCTGTGGCTCGGGCAGTGGGCGCACAGCTGTTCATCAACGACCACTGGCAAGTGGCCATCGACGAAGGCGCCTATGGCGTCCACCTCGGGCAGGAGGATCTTGCAACGGCCGATCTGGCGCAGATCGCGCAGGCCGGTCTGCGCCTGGGCATCAGCACACACGCCTTCTGGGAGGTCTGCCGGGCGTGGACGCTGCGTCCGAGCTACATCGCCTGCGGACCGATCCACCCGACCCAGGCCAAGGCCATGCCGTGGCTACCGCAGGGCAATGGCAACCTGGCCTACTGGTGCCGGCTGTTGCCGCTACCGGTGGTCGCCATCGCCGGCATGGATGCGCCGCGGACCCGCATGGCGGCGGCGGCTGGCGCCGCCGGTGTCGCCGTGATCAGCGCCATCACGGCTGCGCCGCATCCGGAGCAGGCGATCGCGGCACTGGCATCCGCGTGGACCCTGGGCAGGGGTGAAACCGAAGCGCCTATCCCTGCGAAGTTGCCGCGCCCCACCTTGCGATGAGACACGGACAAATCTGCCGCCCCTGCCATGACAGGCGCGCGGACGACCGTCAGACTGCCACGCCGAACAGCTTGCCGACACCTGCCGTGATGGCCATGGCCAGCGCACCCCAGAAGGTCACGCGCACGATGCCGCGCACAATCCCGGCGCCGCCAATATAGGCCGCCAGGCCGCCGAGAAGTACCAGGAACAGCAAGGACGTGGCGCCCACCACCAGCGCCAGCGACGGCCCCGGAGCCAGCCACGCGCTGAGCAGCGGCAAGCCAGCGCCGACGATGAAGGCTGCGGCGGACGATGCGGCCGCCATCAAAGGGCGGGCGTTCATCGCCTCGGAGATGCCGAGCTCGTCGCGGGTGTGGGCCCCCAGTGCGTCCTTGGCCATCAGCTGCCGGGCGACCTGCTTCGCAAGATCGGCATCCAGTCCGCGCTGCATGTAGATACCAGCCAGTTCTGCCGTTTCCCGCACGCCATCGGTCGCCAGTTCCTGCCGTTCACGCGCGATGTCGGCCTGCTCGGTATCGAACTGCGAACTCACCGACACGTACTCGCCCGCCGCCATCGACATCGCTCCAGCCACCAGGCCCGCCACACCGGCCACCAGCACGGCACTGTGCGGGCCATTGGCGGCGGCCACGCCGATGATCAGACTGGCGGTGGAGACGATGCCGTCGTTGGCTCCCAGCACGGCCGCGCGCATCCAGCCGATGTGGTGCGTGCGGTGGCTTTCGGCATGGATTCTGGACATGGTGGGGAAGACCTCGGTGACGGGGCCTGCGACCCCTGCGATGGCATGCCGACGGAATGCCGCTGCCACGGCGCGTATTGTCCGGCATGGCGGCCGGACCTGGGGGAAATCAGAGCCGTCTTCCCGTGTGAAAGATGCGGTCCCAGAGCGAGAAGGTGACGCCGTAGTTGCAACCGGGCTGCAGATGGTGGATCGCGTGCAGGCGCTTGCAGCGCCGCATCCAGGCACCTCGGGCGCGCCAATGGTGGACCGCATGGTGGTTGACCCCATACAGGAAGTAGCCGATGGTGACGCCCAGTGTCGCGCCGGAGCCGAACCAGGTCCCGGCCAGCAGGATGGCCGGGAGCCAGAACAGGACCGTGATCATGGCCAGGCTCAGCACCGTCGGGGTGGCAATCAGCGCATGCGGGCGACGGTGATGTTCGCCATGCATGCGCTGGAACGGCTCGATACCGTGGAACACCAGCCGGTGCATGCCGTATTCGATCAGGCTCCAGATCGCCAGGCCCGTCACGACAGCCGCCACCGTCGCCACCAGGCTGTGGTGCGGCGCAAAACGGTACAGCAACCAGGGGGAGGCCAGGATCGCTGCCAGATAGACCGCAAAGTCCCCAAAGTACGCCCACCGGGAGTGTTCGATCGACAGCGTTTTCATGGATCCTTCCTGATCAGGACGCATGGTAAGGAGCGCATCGCGCGCGAGGCTTAGCCGGCGCTTAAGCCTGGGTCCGGCAGGATGCGCATACGCCCGCCAACGCGCCACAGGCAGCGGAGTCGGCGCTCAGGGGCGTTTGCGTCCGGGCTTGGCGCTGCCGGTGACCCGGGGCGGCAGGCCGGTGTGCTGGGTCAGTATCCGGCCCTTGACCGGCTGCACGCCTTTCTTCACCGGTGCCGCGGTCGAGTTCTTCTTGCGGGCACTGGTGTAGTTGCCATCAAGCAGCGGCTGGAAGGTCGGGATCAGGTGGTGCTTGCCATTACCGATCAGGTCCGAGCGGCCCATGGCCTTGAGTGCGTCGCGCAGCAGCGGCCAGTTGTTGGCGTCGTGGTAGCGCAGAAAGGCCTTGTGCAGGCGCCGGCGCCGGTCGCCGCGCACGATGTCGACCGACTCGCTGTCGCGCGTGACACGGCGCAGCGGGTTGCGGCTGGTGTGGTACATCGCGGTGGCCGTGGCCATCGGGCTGGGGTAGAAGGTCTGCACCTGATCGGCTCGAAAGCCGTTCTTCTTCAGCCACACCGCCAGATGCATCATGTCTTCGTCGCTGGTGCCCGGGTGGGCGGCGATGAAATACGGGATCAGGTACTGCTTCTTGCCGGCTTCGAGCGAGTACTTCTCGAACATCTGCTTGAACTTGTCGTAGCTGCCGATGCCGGGCTTCATCATCTTCGTGAGCGGGCCCTGCTCGGTATGCTCGGGCGCGATCTTCAGGTAGCCGCCCACATGGTGGGTCACCAGTTCCTTGACGTACTCGGGCGACTGCACCGCCAGGTCGTAGCGCAGTCCGGAGCTGATCAGGATCTTCTTGACGCCCTTGAGCGAACGCGCGCGCCGGTACATGTGCACCAGCGCCGAATGGTCGGTATTGAGGTTGCTGCAGATGCCGGGGAACACGCAGCTGGGCTTGCGGCAGGCAGACTCGATCTCGGGCGTCTTGCAGCCGATGCGGTACATGTTGGCGGTCGGGCCGCCCAGGTCGGAGATGGTGCCGGTGAAGCCCTTGACGGTGTCGCGAATGGCCTCGACCTCGCGGATCACCGAGTCCTCGGAGCGGCTCTGGATGATGCGGCCTTCGTGCTCGGTGATGGAGCAGAAGGTGCAGCCACCAAAACAGCCGCGCATGATGTTCACGCTGAAGCGGATCATCTCCCAGGCCGGGATCCTGGTCGCGCCATCGTGACTGCCGTTCTCGTCGGCGTACGCCGGGTGCGGCGAACGCGCATACGGCAGGTCGAACACCAGGTCCATCTCGGCGGTGGTGAGCGGGATCGGTGGCGGGTTGATCCACACGTCGCGCGCGGTGGCGCCTTCGCCATGCGCCTGCACCAGCGCGCGGGCGTTGCCAGGATTGGTCTCCAGGTGCAGCACCCGGTTGGCATGGGCATACAGCACCGGGTCGGCGCGCACCTGCTCGTAACTGGGCAGGCGGATGACCGAGCGGTCGCGCGGCGGCACCTTGAGTTTGCCCCGCAGGGCCGGGTTCGGCATGAAGGTCAGCGGCTGGATCGCCGGGTTCGCCGATGCCATTTCGGGCGCAGCCTTCTCGGCATCTTCCTTGGCGCAACTGCTGCCCTGCCCGGCTGCCTGCTCCGAGGTCGTCATGTACGGGTTGACATGGGCCTCGATGCGGCCAGGCTCGTCGACGCTGGTGGAGTCGATCTCGAACCAGCCGGCGGCACTGTCGTCGCCCGGCCGGCGCACGAACGCGGTGCCGCGCACGTCGGTGATCTTCTCCACCGGCTCGCGGGCGGCGATGCGGTGCGCCACCTCGACCAGTGCGCGCTCCGCGTTGCCATACAGCAGCAGGTCGCATTTGGCGTCGACGACGATGGAGCGGCGCACCTTGTCGGACCAGTAGTCATAGTGGGCGATGCGGCGCAGGCTGCCTTCGATGCCGCCGAGCACGATGGGCACGTCCTTGTAGGCTTCGCGGCAGCGCTGGCTGTAGACGATGGCGGCGCGATCCGGCCGCTTGCCACCAATGTCGCCGGGGGTGTAGGCGTCGTCGCTGCGGATCTTGCGGTCGGCGGTATACCGGTTGATCATGGAATCCATGTTGCCGGCGGTCACGCCCCAGAACAGGTTGGGCTTGCCCAGAACCTTGAACGGGTCGGCGCTGTGCCACTCGGGCTGCGCGATGATGCCGACCCGAAAGCCCTGGGCCTCGAGCGTGCGGCCGATCACGGCCATGCCGAAACTCGGGTGGTCGACATAGGCGTCACCGGTCACCAGGATGATGTCGCAGCTGTCCCAGCCCAGCTGCTCCATTTCGGTGCGGCTCATGGGCAGGAAGCGGGCCGTGCCGAAGCGCGCCGCCCAGTACTTGCGGTAACTGGCGAGCGGTTTCGCGGCGCGCGCGAACAGGGAGACGTCGACGGGAGCGTTCATGGAGTCCTGGGGGGAAGGTCCCTAGTGTAAGGTTTGCCCCTTTCCTGGGCACCGCGCAAGGGCAAACACCGAGCCGGAACCGACCGCAAAGCCCCTAGAATCAGCCACCTACCCGTAATTTTCCCTGGCCACGAGCCGGGACATTCTGATTGGAACTTCCATGAAAAAGCTCATTCTGGCCGTCGCGCTGGGCACTCTTGCCATGACGGCATCGGCCCAGGACAAGGAACTCAAGGTCGCCATCGACCCGACCTACGAACCCTTCACCTTCAAGACCCCGGATGGCAAGCCCGCCGGCTTCGACATCGATATCGCCAATGCCATCTGCACGCAGATCAAGCGCAAGTGCGTGTTCGTCGAACAGGTCTGGGACAGCATGATCCCCGGCCTGCAGGCCAAGAAATACGACGCCATCATCAGCTCGATGTCGATCACCGCCGACCGCCTGAAGGTCGTCGACTTCACCGACAAGTACTACAACACGCCCAGCAAGATCATCGTCAAGAACGACATCAAGTTCGACGGCGTGGCCTCGCTCAAGGGCAAGAAGCTCGGCGTTCTCAAGGGCAGCACCCAGGAGAAATACGCCAACGGCGAGCTCAAGAAGGTTGGCGTCATCGTCACGCCTTATGAAGCCCAGGACCAGGTCTACCTCGACATCAAGTCGGGCCGCCTCGACGGCACCGTGGCCGATGTGCTGGAAGTCACCGGTGGTTTCCTGAGCAAGCCTGAGGGCAAGGACTACGTGCCTGTAGGACCTGAACTGTTCATTCCCAAATACTTCGGCACTGGCGTCGGCATTGCAGTGCGCAAGAGCGATGGCGCGCTGAAGAAGGAACTCAACGCTGCGATCAAGGCCATCCGAACCGACGGAACCTACAAGAAGATCAACGACAAGTACTTCAAGTTCGACGTCTACGGCGGCTGACACGCCCCAGTCGCAAGCGGGTTTGTCCCAGTACTACTTTTCCATCCTGCACGGCGCACTGCTGACGGTGGCAGTGTCGCTGGCTGCGCTGGTGGTCTCCATCGTGCTGGGGCTGATGGGTGCGGCGGCCAAGCTATCGGGCCGCCTGCCGCTGGTGGCCCTGGCCACCGTCTACACCACCATCATCCGCGGCATTCCTGAGCTGGTGCTGATGCTGCTGGTGTTCTACGGCGGCAGCATCGGCATCAACCACCTGCTGGAACTCTCCGGCACCGGCATCACGCTGGACATCGAGCCCTTCACCGCCGGCGTGCTGACGCTGGGCTTCATCTACGGCGCCTACATGACCGAGACCTTCCGGGGCGCCATCCTGTCCATCCCGCGCGGCCAGTTCGAGGCCGCCGCGGCCTTCGGCATGGGGCCGGTGCAGGCCTTCATCCGCATCACGCTGCCGCAGCTGGTGCGTTATGCCCTGCCCGGCTTCACCAACAACTGGCTGGTGCTGATCAAGGCCACCGCGCTGGTCAGCCTGATCGGCCTGCAGGAGATGACCTACCTGGCCAAGCAGGCCAGCGCGGCGACGCGCTCGCCGTTTGCGTTCTTCCTGTTCACGGCCGGCCTGTTCCTGCTCTACACCTGGGCCTCGCTGCGCGCCCTGCGCTACCTGAACGCACGCTACAGCCTGGGCACCAAGCGGGTCGAGATGTGATGGACTGGGAAGTCATCTTTCGCCCGGAAAGCCTGGCCATGTATGGCGAGGGCGTTCTGACCACGCTGTGGCTGCTGGCCTCGTCGGTGACCATCGGCGCGGTGCTGGCGCTGCTGTTCGCATTGGCGCTGACCGGCCCCTGGAAATGGCTGCAGCGCATCGTCGGCGCCTATACCTTCGTGATCCGCGGCACACCGCTGCTGATCCAGATCTACATGATCTATTACGGCCTGGGCCAGCTCGAATGGATACAGGCCCGCTGGGACGACACCTGGCCCTGGACGCATTTCAAGGAGCCGGCGTTCTGCGCGCTGCTGGCCTTCAGCCTGAACACCGCCGGCTACACGGCCGAGATGCTGGCCGGCGCCATCCGCGAGACCAACGCCGGTGAGATCGAGGCGGCCCAGGCTTTCGGCATGAGCCGGGTCGGCCTGATGTGGCGCATCGTGTTGCCCAGCGCCATGCGCCGCACGCTGCCGGCCTACAGCAACGAGGTGGTGATGATGCTGCAAAGCACCAGCCTGGCCAGCGCGGTGCCGGGCCTGCTCGACATCACGGCCGCGGCCAGCCGCATCTACTCCGATTTCTACCTGCCCTTCGAGGCCTACCTGGCAGCCGCCGCGCTGTACCTGATCGGCACCTTCGCCCTGATCGGACTGTTCAAGCTCGCCGAGCGCCATTTCCTGGCGCACCTGGCACCCCGTCGCAACTGAAACCCGCGTCGACACCGCCCCCCGCCATGCGCCGCATCGACCACCCCCTCGAACACCAGAGCCTGGGTCGCCAGACGCAGGTCACCAGCCTGCATTTCGGCCCCAGCGGCCAAGGCCCCAAGGCCTATGTCCAGGCCAGCCTGCACGCCGAGGAACTGCCCGGCATGCTGGCCGCCTTCCACCTGCGCGCGCTGCTGGCGGCAGCCGAGGAACAGGGCCGGTTGCGCGGCGAGGTGGTGCTGGTGCCGGTGGCCAACCCGATCGGGCTGGCGCAGCGGCTGGACCACAAGAGCATGGGCCGCTTCGAGCTGGGCAGCTCGGAGAACTTCAACCGCCACTACCCGGACCTGGCAGCCGCCATCCATGCCGGCATCAAGGACCAGCTGGGCAACGACACCACCCGCAACACCGCCCTCGTCCGCACGGCCGTGCGCGCCTGGGTGGACCAATGGCAACCGTCCAATGCCTTGCAAAGCCTGCGCAAGATCCTGGTGGCGCTGGCCTGCGATGCCGACCTGGTGCTGGACCTGCACTGCGACTGCGAAGCCGTGCTGCACCTGTATACCGAAACCCCCTGCTGGCCCCGGCTGGAGCCGCTGAGCCGACTGCTCGGCGCACGCGCCGTGCTGCTGGCACAGGACGCCGGCGGCGTATCATTTGACGAATGCTTCTCGGGACTGTGGTGGAAGCTGGCAGCGCGGCTGAAGCAGGACGGGCTGGACCATCCGCTGGCCCAGGCCTGCGCCAGCGCCACCGTGGAGCTGCGCAGCGAAGCCGAGGTGTCGCACGACCTCGCGGCGGCCGACGCGGCAGCGATCTTCGGCTTCCTGCAGCGCGAAGGCATCATCGACGGCCCCGCGCCGGCCCTGCCGGCCGCCCTGTGCGCCGCGACCCCGCTATCCGGCTCGCAGACCGTCAAGGCACCGGTGGCCGGTCTGCTGGTATTTGCCGCCCAAACCGGCGACCTGCTGCGCACCGGCGATACCGTGGCTGAGATCATCGACCCGATCGCCAACACCACGATGTCGGTGCTTGCCGAGGTGGACGGCGTCATGTACGCCCGCACCGACGACCGCTACGTGCTTCCGGACGACGACATTGCCAACATTGCGGGTAGCGTGCCGTTTCGCACCGGCAGCCTGCTGGGTGCCTGAGCCGGCACCACGGCGCGCCATCCGAACGAGACCATTTGCCCATGAACGACAAGACCCTGAAGCTGCAGGCCATCGACATCCACAAGAAGTTCGGTGCCAACGAGGTGCTCAAGGGCGTTTCGCTCGAAGCCCATGCCGGTGACGTGATCAGCATCATCGGCAGTTCCGGCTCGGGCAAGAGCACCTTTCTGCGCTGCATCAACCTGCTGGAGAAACCCAACCAGGGTCGCATCATCGTGGCCGGCGAGGAGCTGCGACTGGTACCGGACAAGACCGGGCAACTGCAGGCGGCAGAGGCCAGGCAGTTGCAGCGCATGCGCACCCGGCTGGCCATGGTGTTCCAGCACTTCAATCTGTGGGCCCACCTGACGGTGCTGCAGAACATCATCGAAGCGCCGGTGCATGTCATGAAGGTGCCGCGTGACGAGGCCATCGAACGCGCCCGCAAGTACCTGGCCCTGGTCGACCTGCCGAACATGGAAGACCGCTATCCCGCCCACATGAGCGGCGGTCAGCAGCAGCGCGTGGCCATTGCCCGCTCGCTGGCGATGGAGCCCGAGGTGATGCTGTTCGACGAGCCGACCAGCGCACTCGATCCGGAGCTGGTGACCGAGGTGCTGAAGGTCATGCGCAAGCTGGCCGACGAAGGCCGGACCATGGTCGTCGTGACGCATGAGATGGGCTTTGCCCGCGACGTCGCCAACCACCTGATCTTCCTGCACCAGGGGCGCATCGAGGAGGAAGGCGTGCCGGCCGAGGTGCTGAACAAGCCGAAAAGCGAACGGCTCGGGCAGTTCCTGTCGGGCAGCCTGAAATAGACGGCGGTCCAGACGGGTCTGCCTCCGGCTGATCGCATGAACCCGCCTGTGCCTGCGGCTCCGATCGCGCTGGATGCGCTGCACCAATGGGCGCCCGTCGTCTGGTTGCGCGTCAACCCCTACGCCTACCCGACGCTGGAAACCATCCATATCGTCGGCCTGGCCCTGGTATTTGGAACCCTGTGGATCGTCGACCTGGCCATTCTGGGCCGGCTGCGTGGGCTCGATGTGCAGCTGCTGGCGCGCCGCGTGCTGCCCTGGACACTGGCCGGATTCCTGATGGCCGCGGCCTCCGGTCTTTCGATGTTCACAAGCAATGTGGGGGATTTCATTGCCAACCCCGCGTTCGTGCTGAAAATGGTGCTCGTCTGTGTGGCCGCCAGCAATGCGGCCTGGCTGCATGCCCGTGGACCGATCGACGCCGCCAGCCGGCTGACCCGCTGGCAGGCCGGGGGATCGGTTCTGCTGTGGCTTGCGGTCATTGCCTGCGGTCGCTGGATCGCCTATGTATGAGCTGAAAGGACACCACCATGCAACGACGCGACCTCATTCTCGGCACGACGGCCGTACTGACCGGCGGCGTACTGCCGCTGACTGCCCTGGCCCACCATGGCTGGTCAAGCTTCGATGAATCCAGGCCGCTGTACCTCAGCGGCAAGGTGAAGGCGGTCAAGTGGCAGAACCCGCATGCCGAGATCTCCGTCGCGGTGGCGGCCGATGCTGCGCTGCCGGGCGACCTGGCCCAGCGCAGCGTGCCGGCGCAGACCGCCAACGTCGATGGCCCCAAGGTGTTGGCCGCGGCCCGGCTGCCGCAGCGCCGGGGCGACTGGACCATCGAGTTGTCGCCGATGACCCGCATCAGCGCCTGGAAAGTGCCGCAGCCCAAGGTCGGCGACACGGTGGCGGCGGTGGCCTACACCTTCCCGGATGAAAAGGGTGAGATGTTCGCCCGCGTCGAGTACCTGATCATCGGCCAGCAGCTGTACGGGCTGCGCTCGAACCCGGCCTGAGCGGCCCAAGGCTGCGCGCCGCCATCACCAACGGCGGCGGCCACCAGCCGCCCGGGCTCAGATCCAGTACTTCGCGCGCACCAGCACGTCCCGCGGGCCCACCGGCGTCTGCACCACGAGCGTCGTGCCCGGATCCCAGTACGCGGCCTCGACCATCGCGATGCCGATATTGCTCTTGAAGTCGGGCGAATAGGCGGCCGAGCCGATGTGGCCCGCCGGTTTCCCCTGGCACGTCAGCGGCCAGGTTTCCGTACATGCAGGCAGCGGATCGCCCGACATCTCCACCGGCCGTAGCTGGCGTTCGGGCACCTGCTTTTGCAACAGCGCCTCGCGCGCACGGCAGGTCGGCACGGCATCGAGCTGCACATACTTGCCCAGGTCGGCTTCGAACGGGGTGTTCTCCAGCGTCATGTCATTGCCGTAGCTCAGCAGCCCGGCCTCGATGCGCTCGATGCCGTTCGGGCAGCCGGCACGGATGTCCAGGTCCTCGCCGGCTTCCATGATGTGGTCCCACAAGGCCAGGCCGTGCTGCGCGCCGTCGACATAGATCTCGAAGCCGAGCTGGCGCGACCAGCCCGAGCGCGCGATCACCATGTCCTGCCCCTGGAAATGGATGGTCTTGTGGCGGAAGAATTTCGTCTCGCGGATCGCCTGGCCGAACAGCCGCTCGACCAGGATGTCGGCCTTGGGGCCCTGGATGGCCAGCGGCGAGATATCGGGCTCGAACACCAGCACGTCCATGCCGAAGCCACCCGCCAGACCCTTGTAGTAATACATCAGGTCGCTGTCGGCGATCGACACCCAGAACCGGTCCGCCGCCAGCTTGAGCACGATGGGGTCGTTGATCATGCCGCCGTTGACGTCGACGATGGGCACGTAGTAGCACTGGTCGGTCTTCATGCGCGTGATGTCGCGCGGGCTGGTCATCTGCAGCAGCCGCTCGGCGTCAGGGCCACGCAGTTCGATCTGGCGCTCGCAGGCCACGTCCCACAGCTGCACCGCCGTCTTGAGGTGGTGGCAGTCCTCCTCGACCGAACGGAACACCGCCGGCAGCAGCATATGGTTGTAGACGGTATAGGCCTTGACACCGGCGGCCGTGACGCGCTCGGTGAACGGGGTGCGGCGCACGCGCCGGGAACGGGCAAGAACAGGAAGTGTCATGAAGGTCCCAGCGAGAACGAGTCCGACCAAAAGCCGGCCAGGCCGCGTGCCAGCGCAAGCGCATGTCACGGGCCGGCTGCCGGGCCTCGGCGGATTGTAGGGAGGCATTGCCGGGTGCCAGTAACAAAAGCGTCACCGCAATGTCAAATCACGCCCCTATACTGCCGCGATGTCATCGATCCGACTTGAAAACGTCACGAAACTCTGGGGCAGCACCAAGGCACTCGACGGCATCACGCTGGACATCGAGCCCGGCAGCTTCTGCGTGCTGCTGGGTCCCTCCGGCTGCGGAAAGTCCACCACCTTGCGCATCATTGCCGGCCTGGAGGCCGCGAGCAGCGGCCGCGTGGTGGTCGAGGGGCGCGATGTCACCGATCTGCCGCCGGCGCAGCGCGGCATTGCGATGGTGTTCCAGAATTATGCGCTGTTCCCGCACCTTACCGTGGCCGACAACATCGGCTTCGGCCTGTCGGTACGCAAGGTGCCCAAGGCCGAAGCCGCACGGCGCCTGCAGGAAACAGCCGAGCTGCTGGGCCTGGACAAGCTGCTGGCACGCAAGCCGTCGGAGCTCTCGGGTGGCCAGCAGCAGCGCGTGGCGCTGGGGCGTGCGCTGGTGGCGCAATCGAAGATCTGCCTGATGGACGAGCCGCTGTCCAACCTGGACGCACAGCTGCGCCAGGAGATGCGCCACGAGTTGCGTGAGCTCCAGTTGCGCCTGGGACTGACCGTGGTCTACGTGACGCACGACCAGGCCGAGGCCATGAGCATGGCCGACCAGGTGGTGCTGCTGAACAAGGGCCGCATCGAGCAGTCAGCCGCACCGCGGCACATGTATTCACGGCCGGCGACCACTTTTGCGGCGCGCTTCATCGGCACTCCGGCGATGAATCTGCTGCGGCTGGACCAGGGCTGCATTGCCGGCAGCACCGTACGTGTGGACGGCGCCGGTGCCATGCTTGGCGTGCGGCCAGAGTCCATCACGCTGGGCGGCACGGTGCCGGCACAGGTGCGCAGCCTGGAATACCTGGGTTCGGATCTGGTGCTGCGCTGCAGCGTCGGTGACGAGCTGGTCACGGTGCGGGCCGACGGCCGCAGCGAGCTGACGACCGGCGCCCAGGTGATGCTGCAGTGGAGCCCACATGAACAGCACTTTTTCGACCAGCACGGCACCCGCAGTGCCTGAACCTTCCCCGGCAGACGGTCTGCCAACAACCACAACCTCCAGGAGTAAAGCCATGCAACGCAAGTCCTTCAACCGGCTGCTCGCAGCCACCGCCATCGCCGCAGCCGCCCTGCCCTTCGGCGCACAGGCCCAGGCGCAGACCGAGATATCGTTCTTCTACCCCGTAGCCGTCGGTGGCGCTATCGCGACCTACATCGACAACCTGGCAGCCGACTTCACCAAGGAGAACCCGACGATCAAGGTCACGCCGATCTACGCCGGCAGCTACCAGGACACCATCGTCAAGGCACTGACGGCGCACAAGGCCGGTTCGCCGCCGGTGACCTCGGTGCTGCTGTCGACCGACATGTTCACGCTGATCGACGAAGACGCCATCATCCCGATCGACAGCTTCGTCAAGACCGCCGACGACAAGGCATGGATGGGCAGCTTCTACAAGGCCTTCATGCTCAACAGCCAGACCGGCGGCAAGACCTGGGGCATTCCGTTCCAGCGTTCGACCATCGTGATGTACTACAACAAGGAGTCTTTCAAGGCCGCGGGCCTGGACCCGAACAAGCCGCCGACGACCTGGGCCGAAATGGCCGACTACGCCAAGAAGCTGACCGTCAAGGACAGTTCGGGCAAGGTCAGCCAGTACGGCATCCAGATCCCATCGAGCGGCTTCCCGTACTGGTTGTTCCAGGCACTGGCGATCCAGAACGACGTGGTGATGGCCAACGACGCCGGCAATGCCGTCAGGTTTGACGATCCGAAGGTGATCGAGGCGCTGCAGTACTGGGTCGACTTGGCCAAGAGCGGCGTGCACCCGGCAGGCATCGTGGAATGGGGCACGACACCCAAGGACTTCTTCGAGAAGAAGGTCGCCATGATGTGGACCACCACCGGCAACCTCACCAATGTACGCAAGAACGCCAAGTTCGACTTCGGCGTGGCCATGCTGCCCGCCAGCAAGCGCAAGGGCTCGCCCACCGGCGGCGGCAACTTCTACATCTTCAAGAAGTCAACCCCGGCCCAGCAGGAAGCCGCGTTCAAGTTCATCAAGTGGGTGACGCAACCCGAGCGCGCCGCACGCTGGAGCATCGAGACCGGCTACGTGGCCACGTCCAGCGCCGCTTATGAGACCGAGCCGCTGCGCAAATACGGTGCCGAATTTCCGCCGGCACTGGTGGCGCGTGACCAGTTGCCGTTCGCACTGTCCGAGTTCTCGACGCACGACAACCAGCGCGTGACCAAGGCGCTGAACGACGGCCTGCAGGCTGCGCTGACCGGCACCAAGAGCCCGACCGCAGCGATGCAGGACGCGCAAAAGGAGGCCGACCGCATCCTGCGCAGCTACAAGTAAGCAGTCCTGCGGCGACCCGCCCTGACCGGCGCCGGCGCGCAGTGGCGCGCCGGTGCCTTTTGCCTTTCATCCCAGAACCCAGGCCCCAACCCCGCTGTGTCCGCTCCTTCTTCCGGCATGAAGTCCATTCATGCGTACCTGTTGCTGCTGCCAGCCTTTGTACTGCTGGTGGCCTTCACGCACTACCCGGCCGTCGCCACGCTGATCGACAGCCTGTTTTCCACGCCCAAAGGATCACGACCGCCGGTCTGGGTCGGCCTGGAGAACTACGCGCTGATGGTCGACGACCCGGTGTTCTGGAAGGCGGCCACCAACAACCTGTGGTTCGCGCTGGCCACCATTCCGATGTCGATCGGCCTGGCGCTGGTGATGGCACTGTGGGTCAACGAACGCATGAGCGGGCGCGGCTTCCTGCGCATGGCCTACTTCACGCCCACCATCCTGCCGATGATTGCGGTGGCCAATATCTGGCTGTTCTTCTATACACCGTCGTATGGTCTGCTGGAGCAGATCACCGGCTTCTTCGGCCTGCCCTCGCACAACTGGCTCGGCGACCAACGTACCGCGCTGGGGGCCATCACCGTGGTGGCGATCTGGAAGGAAGCCGGCTTCTTCATGATCTTCTATCTGGCCGCGCTGCAAGGGCTCAACCCCAGCCTGCGCGAGGCCGCGGCCATCGAAGGCGCGTCGCGCTGGTACTTCTTTCGCCGCGTGCAGTGGCCGCTGCTGATGCCCACGACGCTGTTCGTGATGGTCAACGCCGTCATCAACGCGGTGCGCATGGTCGACCACGTCATCGTGCTCACACGCGGCGGGCCGGACAACGCCTCGACGCTGCTGCTGTACTACCTGTACGAGGTCGGCTTCAAGTTCTGGGACACGTCGTACGCTGCCGCACTGACGGTGGTGCTGCTGGCGGTGCTGGCCAGCGTGGCGCTGTTCCAGTTCTTCGTGCTGGACCGCAAGGTGCACTACAAATGAACTGCTGCCGCACCACCCTCCCGATGCCGTGCGCGGAGCGCTGCCGATGAGCCGCCACAGCCCGCAAACCCGCCTGGTCTACAACGACCCGACCCTGCTGGACACGCTGGCCGCCTGGCTGCTGGCGCTGATGTGGATCCTGCCGCTGGTCTATGCGGTATGGACCGCGTTCCACCCGGCAGCGTACTCCACCCGCTTCGAACTGCTGGCGCCGCTGACGCTGCACAACTTCGCACGGGCCTGGGAGGCGGCGCCGTTTGCCCAGTACTTCCTCAACACCATCCTGCTGGTGGCGATGATCCTGGCCAGCCAGCTGGTGCTCAGCACACTGGCCGCCTATGCGTTTGCGCGCTACGAATTCCCCGGCAAGAACGTGCTGTTCGCGCTGGTGCTGGTGCAGCTGATGATCATGCCCGACATCCTGCTGGTGGCGAACTACAAGACCATGGCGGCCCTTGGCCTGGTCGATACGCTGCTCGCCATCGGGCTGCCCTACTTCGCGTCGGCATTCGCCATCTTCCTGCTGCGCCAGACCTTCATGGGCATCCCCAGGGAACTCGACGAGGCCGCCCGCGTGGAAGGCGCCAGTGCGATGCAGATCCTGTGGCGCATCTACATCCCGCTGGCGCGGCCGGTCTACACCGCATTCGCGCTGGTCTCGGTCAGCTTCCACTGGAACAACTTCCTGTGGCCGCTGATCATCACCAACAGCGTCGGCGCACGGCCGCTGACGGTCGGCCTGCAGGTATTCTCCTCCACCGACCAGGGCGTCGACTGGTCGGTGATCACCGCCGCCACGCTGATGACATCGGCACCGCTGCTGATCGGGTTTCTGCTGTTTCAGCGGCAGTTCGTGCAGAGTTTCATGCGGGCGGGGATCAAGTGACGGGTGGGTATCCCGGCCAATGGTCAAGGCCGCCTGGACTGGATCCAAGGACGCTGCCCCGCACATTCGCCAGCGGCTTCCCGCGCTGAATGCTTGGCGGCCTGTCGATGATGGCCTCGGCGTAGGCTTTCTCAAGCAATCGGTGCATACGGGTTGTCGTCGACTACGCCTTGAAGGGAGGCAGTCCACAGTGCGGGCACCTGCCGGTCGAGATGGCCAAATCGCCACCCCAGCCGACAAGTCCGCCTTCACACGACCCGCATACCAAGCCAAAGCGCGTGGCAGTGGTTCCGCCAACCCACATTGACCGAATGGCCGAACCAACGACGTATATCGCCAGGATTGCGATCGCTGCAACGAAAAGCATGAAGATTGATTTGTAGGTGCCTGCCCTGCCAGAGGTGATCGCCAGCCATATGATGGCAAGACCGATCACCAAGGCCCAAAAGGCCTTGCTTTCCCGGTTGGCGTGGCGTGCAGATTCGGCACGGCGCGCGACAAATTGCGCCCTGGTGATGCGAGGCTTATCCCTGTTGCGGAGAATGCGTTCCTGTCGTTCGACCGATTCAACGAACGCCCTCAAGGCATCGGCGTTCGTCGCACGAAAATCGGCGGCATAAACTTGCCGACCGGCAGCGTCGCGCACTTCAATGGTTCTCAGGCCTTCTCTGACTCGAAAGTGGACTTCTGACAACGAATAAACCTGCTCGCCCCACCTTGATCGGATAGTGACCCATCCGCCACCAATTGAAAGTGAGTGACCCAGGAACCTCGCGATCTGAGCACCCGAAGACGTAAACCAAAGCAAAAGGAGCCCAGTCCCAACGCTGAGCAATTGGGCTGGCCATCCAGGCCGCAACCAACCTGACCAAATAAAGAAAATCGAGACTGAAACAAATACCGCCATACCGGCGACCGATGCGAACTTCAGCCATAACGGACTGAAGACGGCAGGAACCATTTTCAAAGCGACACTCGAGCTGGTTGCAGGTACTTGCATTTCTCAGAGAGTTGGCAATTGTCTTGAATGTCTTGTATCCCTGTTGGTCTGGCGCTTGTCAACGGTATCGGCTTGCCCGGTTCAAAAGCAGCGAATCATAGAGTCGAAACAAGCTTCGCCATTTGACGATGCAGCGACTCCCCCGCTTGGCAAAAAGCCTCCGCAGCTTCCCGCGCGCCCCATGCAAAAGCGAAGCAATTTTGATCGACGGTGGGTCGCATGATCGGGCAGCTATATTGAGCCAGGCCTGTCCACTGAAGCGCGCGGCATTCGCCACTCACGCAACAGCGAGCATCAGATGCCCAATCCCGGCCTTCGCCGGCCGGACTTTGATCTCGATGTCGTAGCCCAGTCTCGTGAGGCAGTCCATCAGTTTGCGTTCGGACAGGTTCGTGAAGTCGCCGCGCATCATGTCGGAAACCTTGGGCTGGGTGATGCCCATGCGCTTGGCCGCTTCTTGTTGTGTCAATTCAAGGCTGCGCATGGCCTTTCTGATCTCGATCACCAGACCGGTCTTGATCCTGAGCCTGTCAGCGTCAGCCAGCCCAAGGTCGGCGTACACATTGCCCGAACCTTGTTGCACCTCAATCCCGTCAATCCGTCGCTTCTTCATTCTCGCAACTCCATTGCAAACGCTTCGGCAATCTTGAGCCTCGCGTGGATGATGTCCATTTCTTCCTTTGGCGTTGCAATACCGCGCTTGCTCTTCTTCTGGAAACAATGAAGGACAAATACTGCTGCGGCAAATTTGACGGTGTAAACCGGCCGGTATGTGCCACCAATATCGGTCTCCACGACTTCAAGCACCCCCGCACCGCCAAAACCCTTGAGCACCTTGGCTGCGTCGTGTTTGTCACCTGCCTGCGCCAACGACAAAGCGAAGCCGAAAGACCGTCGCACTTCCACGGGCATGGCCATCAGGTCCTTGTGGCTACTGCCGATCCATTCAAGCGGCTTTTCGTTACTCGCCATTGCCTTGATTATCTATGAAAAGGTATAAGACACAATTGTTCATGCCAACGCAAGCCCGTCAGAGCAGAGCCCGGCAAATCGCCTCCGTCATGGCCGTGCAACTGGCGTCCCCGCCCAGATCCCGCGGCACGGTCACGCCTTCTGCCAGCACCGCCTCCACCGCCCGCTCCACCCGCGTCGCATCCTCCCCCAGCGCCGCATCCCCATGGCGGTCGGCCAGCCAGCGCAGCATCAGCGCGCCCGACAGCACGGTGGCCACGGGACTCGCCAGGTTCTGGCCGGCGATGTCGGGCGCCGAGCCGTGGGCGCCCTGGAACAGCCCGTGGGTTTCGCCCAGCTCGGCCGAGGCGGCGATACCGAGCCCGCCGACGGTACCGGCGCCGAGGTCGGAGATGATGTCGCCGAACATGTTCTCGGCCACGATCACGTCGTAGAAATCCGGCTTCTTGAGCATGTGCACGGTGATCGCGTCGGCATAGGCGTAATCGCGTTGCACGTCCGGGTAGGCGGCGCCCACCTCGTCGAACACCGCGCGAAAGAACGCATAGCTGCGCAGGATGTTGGCCTTGTCGCAGACCGTGACGCGGCGCTGGCCGTCGCGCGGCGCGCCGCTGCGTCGGCGTGAGAGCTCGAACGCGAATTTCGCCACCCGCTCCACGCCCTTGCGGGTGACCACCAGCGTGTCGGTGGCCAGCTCGCCGCGCAGGTTGATGCCGGCGCCACGGCTGGCGTACAGGCCCTCGGTGTTCTCGCGCACGATCACGTAGTCGATCTGCCCTGCTGTCCAGTCGCGCAGCGGCGACTGCACGCCCTTGTAAAGCCGGATCGGCCGCACGTTGGCGAACAGGTCGAGCTTGAATCGCAGCTGCAGATGCAGGTCGTTGCCGACCTCGGTGCCATCCGGGTAGGTCACCTCGGGCAGGCCGGCGGCGCCATGCAGGCTGGCGTGCGACTGCCGGCAGGCGGCCAGCGTCTCGTCCGGCAGTACCGCACCGGACCGCAGGTAGTGTGCAGCGCCACCAGGCTGGGCGTCGAAACGCAGGCGGCTGCCGCAGGCCTCGCGCAGCACGGCCACGGCAGATTGGCAGACTTCGGGGCCGATGCCGTCGCCGTCTATGGTGGTGATGTCGTAGGTCTTGGTCATGAAAAGGATTACCTGAAAATCAAGGGGTGCCAGGGCCGGGTGCCTGCGCGTCCATTACAGTGTCGGTCATGTTATCGGCCGGCAGGCCGGGTCGAAACGGTATTTTCACTATCCAACTTTGGAGACTCGAATGAAGAAGAAGATCGGTATGGTCGGCATCGGCATGATGGGCCACGGCATCGCCAGCAACCTGCTCAAGCACGGCCATGAACTGGCGGTGCTGGAGCATGCCGGCAACCAGCCGCTGGACGCCCTCAAGGCCGCTGGCGTGTTGACCTTCACCAGTGCTGCCGAACTGGCGGCGCGCTCGGACGTGGTCATCCTGGTGCTGACCGGCTCGCCCCAGGTCGAGGCCGTGCTGACCGGCGCCAATGGCGTGCTGGCCGGTCTCAAGCCCGGCAGCGTGGTGATCGACTGCTCCACCGCCATCCCCTCGTCGACCGTGCGCATGGCCGAGGCCGTGGCCAAGGCCGGCAGCGCCATGCTGGACGCACCCATGACCCGCACCCCCAAGGAAGCCGCCGAGGGTCGTCTGAACCTGCTGGTCGGCGGCGACGCTGCGCTGTTCGAGACCTGCCGGCCCATCCTGGCCTGCTTTGGCGAGAACATCACCCATGTCGGCGCGGTGGGCAGTGGCCACAGCATGAAGCTGCTGCACAACTACGTGTCGCTGGGCTCGGTGGCGCTGATTGCCGAGGCCGCCGCCTGCGCGCAGCGCAACGGCGTGGCGCCGGATGTGTTCATCGACGTGCTGGCCAAGGGCGGCGGTGGCGGCATGGCGCTCGAGCGCCTCAAGCCCTACCTGCTGACCAAGGACACCTCCGGTCTGCGCTTCTCGATCGCCAATGCCAAGAAGGACATGGGCTACTACACCACCATGGCCGGTGACGCACAGTCCCCCCTGGCGATTGCTGCGGCCGTGCTGGACACACTGCAAGGCGCAGATGCCAAGGCGGCGCCGGGCGCCTTGCTGCCGGAACTGGTCAGCCTGCTCGGGCCTGCGGCTTCGGCCTGAGCCAGCATCCGCCAGCCCGACGACAAACCCGTGGCGGCCATGAAACTCATCACCTGGAACGTCCAATGGTTCTGCGGCCTGGATGACCGCGTCGACGTCGAACGCGTCGTTGACCATGCCAGGGCCATGGCTGATTTCGACGTGTTGTGCCTGCAGGAAGTGGCGATCGACTATCCCGGCCTGACCGGTGACGCCGGCTTCGACCAGGTCGCCAAGCTGCGTGGCCTGTTGCCAGGGTACGAGGTGCTGTTCGGCGCCGCCGTACAGGAGCAGGGCCGCCATGGCAGGCGCCAGCAGTTCGGCAACCTGATCGCCACCCGGCTGCCGGTGGCACAGGCCCAGTCCTACCCGCTGCCCTACCCGGCCGACGGCGGCGTGCGCACCATGCCGCGCATCTGCACCACGGCCACGGTGATCAGCGCGCTGGGCCCGATCCGCATCATGACCAGCCACCTGGAGTTCTACTCCAAGGCGCAGCGCATGGCCCAGGCCCAGGCCCTGCTCGACATCCACCGCCAGGCCTGCGGCCACGCCACGCATCCGCCGCTGGATGACGAGAGCGGTGGCCCGTTCCAGAACAAGCTGCACACGACACGGGCCATTCTGTGCGGCGACTTCAATTTCGAAACGACCGACCCCGAGTACGCGCTGATCCAGTCGGCCAACGCCCCCACCGGGGCAACGCAACTGATGGATGCCTGGCCGCTGCTGCACGGCACCCAGCAGCCCCATGACCCGACCTTCCGCCTGTTCGACAGCCGCTACGGGCCGGTGCCGATCTGCTGCGACTTCGTATTCGTCAGCGCCGATCTGCAGCAGAACCTCCGATCACTGGCGGTGGATGGCATGACACAGGCGTCGGACCATCAGCCGGTGTTGCTGGCGCTGGCTGGCTGAGCAAGCATCGGTACGTGCCGGCCCTTGAAGCCACCGGTCGCCAGGCAGACCGCATGCGCTGAAACGCGCGCGACCAGCCCGCCATCCTCCTGACCCATCTGCGGCCTCCTGGCCGTCAGGCAGGCTGACACGGCCGCACTGTTGTCGATGCATAGCAGCCATGCCACTTCGCGCATGTCCTGGCAGGCCTTCACTCGATACATTCCATTCGGGCCCGGTGGCACCGGACTTCCCGCGGGCACTGCACACCGTGCAGTACCGCGTCACCGACAACGACCGCCATCGATGGCGGACAACACAGCAAGAGAGGAGATCTCCATGGTCAAGACCGTCAATCAGGCGCGCCCGCGGCGCACCCATGTTCAACGCAAGCTGGTGGGTGCCGTTCTCGGCGCCATGCTGCTGCTTTCCGCCACATCGGCGCTGGCTGCGCGCGAATGCGAGGACGCCAACTACGTTCCTGCGCAAGGCGCATGCGCCCATCTTCCCGGTGCAGATCTGTTCTATTACGACACTGGTGTCAACCGCAGGGGCCATGGCGACACGGTGATCCTGGTGCACGCGGCATCCGGCAATGCCGACGCTTTCAAATACAACCTGCAGGCCTTCGCCGCAGCCGGCTACCGCGCGATTGCCTATGACCGCAAGAACGTGGGCCGCAGCAGCAACACGCTCCGAGACGCTGAACTGGGGCGCTCGCCAGGCAGCACGGTGCAGGACCTCGAACAGCTGATCGACCACCTCGGCCTCGGCCGCGTCCACCTGGTCGGTGTCGCCGCCGGTGCGCAAATGGTGCTGCAATATGCTGCCCGCTATCCTGCCAAGGTTTCCAGCGTGGTGCTGGCGGCCACGCTGGGCCCGCAGGGTATTGCCCAGCAGGAGCCGGAACTGGCGGCGCTGCAGGCCAACATCAGCCTGCCCTTCGAGCAACTGTGCCCGATGACCATTGCCAACCCGCCACCGGCACCGCTGCGGCTGATCAGCACCACGACCGCGGCCACGGTGAATCTCCCGGCCATCACGGTCGAGCACCGCGAACTGGGAACCTGGTTCAGGGCCACCAACCGCGCAGGCGTGGACGACTTCCTGGCCATCAACGCCAATGGGCGTCACAGCAACTTTGACGGTTGCCGAAGCACCAACATCGGTCCGAATCAGCCTTCCATGTCGAGCAGTGACCCACTCAACCCGAACACGTTCGCCAAGCTCTCGTCGCTGATCACCATGCGCACACTGCTGCTGGCCGGCACGGGCGATGTGTACTACGCGCCGCCGGCACACATGAAGCTGTGGGGCTCCTATATTCAGAATGCCGAGTACGTGCAACTCGACACCGGCCACGCACCGCAATTCGAAAGCCCGGAAGAATTCAACACGGCCGTGATCCGCTTCATGAACAAGGGAGCGCACGGCGGCCACCGAGGCGGGCGCAATTTCGACAAGCCATCGAAGAAGCACTGACCGACGGTCCTGTCGGCCCCCATGGGCCGACATCCCATGCTCCCGGCCCCTTGCGAGGTCGGGAGCATTTTTCATGGTGCTTCTCCAATCCGGGCGGCTGCAAGGATCGACGTATCCGCCCTATCGCACGGCCGGCCCTGACGCTCGACACGTCTTTCGGATTCGACAACAAGAAGCACGCGGCCCGCTTGGGCGCGCGTGCTTCGCATGGACTCCATCGGCACGGCGCCATGCATTGCCGCATGGCGCCGATCCACGCCGCGGTGTCTTACTTGACCGCCTCGTAGGTACCGATGCCGGTGTATCGCAGCCAGGTGGCCAGCAGCCCCGCCTGTTCCACGCCTGGCTTTGACCAGTCGCACACCCCTGAAGGGAAGATCGCATTGAGCCGTGCGGCTTCCGGTGCGCTGAAGCTCACGCTGTACTCCGTCAGGTTGACCGGCTTGAGCTGGCACTTGATGATGTCGTTGGCCAGCGAGCCTCCCGCAGCCTCCATTGGAAACGATGCGGTGGGGTACAGCGTGTTGCAGTTCGAGGTGCCGGTCAGGCCCTTGAACTGGTCCTCTTCGATGAAGACGCCATCCTTGTAGCAGCCATCCTTCAGGCTGGCCGGCTTGTTGCGAATGAGCTTCTCGCGCACGCTCGCGCTCGTCCTGTCGGCCGCAATATTGGCCAGCCAGCTGTCCATGGCCACCAGTGCCTGGCCCACCGCGCTGGCAGATGTGCCGAAGGCTCCGCTCCACATGACATAGTTGTCAGCATTGCCATTGGCCTTCTTGACCCGCTCTCGCACACTGAAGTGCTGGAACTTGAGGTGCACGTTGCCATTCACTGCATAGTCGTTGTAGGTTTCGTCCACATCCAGCACCGGAACCAGACCCAGACCCCCGCCACCACCGGTGATCTTGCCGGTCTGGTAGGCCGCGCGCAGTGCCATCGGATCGGCAACGGTGCGCGATGGCGTGAAGTTGAAGTCGATGTCGACACCGCCGATCTTCTCGTTCAGATCAAGGAACTGCTCCTTGGTGATCTGGCCTGCGTTCAAGGCCACCAGTCCGTACTGCACACCGACGTTGTCGAGCGCACGGCGTGCAAAGCCGTTCGCATCCTTGCCGTAGGTGTTGACGTTGTGATCGAAGAACGTGGGACGGGCGCCGGTCGGGTTCAGCACCGGGTCATAGCGAACACCCACCGGCACGATGCTGTTCCAGGCGGCGTTCGGCCAACCCGGTCGCGTCGGTACGGCCTCATAACGCACGGCGTTCGAGCCGCCGTTGTTGTTGAACTGTCCGAAGGTGCCAAAGCCGGATGCGAGTCGCAACTGCTCCTGCGTCCAGAGACCGGCGCCATGGTTATTGAAGTACTCGAGCATCAGGCGCGCATTGACCACCGTCGCCTGCAGCAGGTCGGGGAAACTCTGGCGCGGGATGATCCCGTCGAGAATGCCCGGGTAATTGCTTGCGGTGGTGATCTGCTGGATTCCGCCTGCCGAGCTGCCCCAGCCGATGGTGTAGCGCACCGGACCGTAGGTCTCGATGAACTTCTCCTTGACCATCATCGCGGTCTCGGCAGACAACACGTCGTTGCAGTTGTTGCGATACACATTGAGCGACGCTGAAGCCACGGCAAATCCACGCGAGAGCGCCTCGTCCAGCAGGACACCCCCGGTGGTCGACCCCTGGATGTAATGCCCACCCGAGCAGCCTCCTCCGAAGGAATACACGAGACGCTGGTTCCAGGACGGGTACCCGGTGCCGGCCGACTTCGGGTCGGCCAGCATCGCAATCTGGTAGATCGCGCGATTGACGGTACCGGTTTCGATGCGCACGATATACGGCACGGTGCGGCCCTCGCTGGTCACGGTGACCGCAAGATTGCCGGGAGCCGCTGCCAGCGGGTCATAGGCTGCATACGCGCCACCCGTCGTGCGGTACACATAATCCACCCGCGTCGGCACCGAACAGGGAAGATCGATCGCGGCGCTGGTGAGGAACGGCCCGTTGTCATACAGACGGAACTGATGCGTCTGGCAGTAGAACGGCGTCTCCTGCGGACCGGAGAATACAGGCCCGGTGATGGCGTGATTGGTCACCTTCAATTCGGTGCGCGATCCGGCGACAGCCTTGCCGTCGGCTCCCCGCTGCCACGCCACGAGCTGGTTCGCACCGTCTTTCAAGCCGGTGACGAGGCCGTTGAGTTCGTCGCTGCCCACGGACTTGAATGCTGCAGTCACATCCGCGCCGTCCAGTTCCACCACCATCCTGGCAGGGTCGCCGCTGGGGGCCACGCGCAGCTTCACCAGCACATCGCCACCCGTCACCATGTCGGCGCGGGTGGAGATCGCATCCAGGATATTGCTTGCCACCGGATCGGAATCACCGCCCCCGCAGCCCAGCAGCAGCCCGCCCGTACCCAGGGCGACCGCCAGCAGTCGCATTGTTCGTCGCTGTGTAGTCATGTCTCTTGTCCTCTCGTTCTCATGTCCATTCTTGTGTAACGTTCTTGTCGTATCGACGTGGTGCGCACCAGCGATGCGTGTTTATATGTGCGCAGTCCTCCAGGGGTTAGCCCGGATTGGCGCAAAGCAGCTATGTGTCAACCATCAATACGGCGCGATTGGATGCGAGCAGGCGCGAAGGCGCCGCGCCACGTTCAGGTGCAGACAGGGAGACGAAGGGGGAATGCTGGAGGACTGCGCGCAACAGGCGCGTCGCATGCGATGGCACGCAAGTCGCAACAACCGGCAAGCCCGGCTGCGGCTCGGTAGCCGCGCAAGCGGGGGCTATAGGAGACGCTCAGCGTCGTCAGCGTGCGCGCAGGTGGGACGCCGAATCAGTGCAGGCGCCGCGCATCGCTTGGGTTGCAGAAGCGCCGTGTCACAGCGCCAGTCAAGCAGGTCTCAGCGAGGCCGGTACGCTGGCGGTCTCACCCAGGTCCCACACCACGCCGGTCATCAGCCGCAGCGCATCGCGCGCCACTGAAGCCAGCAGGTGTTCGTTGGGCGCATGCTGGCAGCAGGACGCATACGAATGCGGAATCCAGACCGTCGGCAGGCCCAGCAGGTCGGCGAACACGTCGTTGGGCAGGGAACCCCCCAGGTTGGGCAATATGGCCGGTGGATGGCCGCTGGTCTTGTGCAGCGAAGCGGCAGCCCAGCGCACCCAGGCATGGTCCGGGTCGAGCCGGGTTGCGGTGAAGAAGCCGTCACGCGCGGGCGTGACCTTCACCATGCCGAAGCCGGCCTTGTCCAGATGGCGCTGCAAGGCGCCGGCAATGTCCGACGGGTCGACACCGACGACGAAGCGCAGCTGGCAGTGGCAGCTGGCCTTGGGCGGAATCGCATTGACCGGCCGCTCCGGGTTGCCGCAGGTGAAGGCCAGCACCTCGAAGCTGCACCAGCCGAACACGCGCTCGGCCGGGCTCAGACCAGGTTCGCCCCAGTCGGGATCGATCTGCGGGCCATCGGCACCACCGTCGACCTGCAGGTCGGCGAGCGCCTTGCGCACCGATGGCGTGAGGCTGTCGGGTCGCCACTCGGGCACGCGGATCTCACCCTTGGGACCGGTGATCGTGGCCAATGCGTGGGCCAGGATGATGCCGGGGTTGGCGATCAGCCCACCCCAGTTGCCCGAATGGTGGCCACCTTCGCGCAGGTCGACCACCAGGTCCATGTTGGCGGCGCCGCGCGAACCCAGGAAGATGGTGGCCTGATCCGGTCGCAGTCGCGGTCCGTCGGAGGCGATGAACACGTCGGCCGCCAGTGCCGCGGATTGCTGCTCGCAGAATTCGCGCAGTCCCGGTGAGCCGACCTCTTCACCGGTCTCGATCAGCACCTTGAGGTTGAAACCCAGCTTGCCGCGGGTGGCCAGCACCGCCTCGACGGCCGCCAGGTTGATGGTGTGCTGGCCCTTGTTGTCGGCGGTGCCGCGCCCATAGAGCCGGTCGCCCTCCTGCTTCAGTTCCCAGGGGCCGATGCCGTCGCGCCAGCTCGCGTCCTGGCCGCGGATCACGTCGCCATGGCCATACGACAACACCGTCGGAAAGCCTGCGTCCTCGATGCGCTCGGCCAGCAGGAACGGCCCGCCCTTGTGCGGCAGCGGATTGTCGAAGATGCGGCAGCCAAAACCGGCGCGCGCAAAGCTCGGCTGCATTTCTTCCGCCAGGTAACTTCGCAGTACCGACGCGCGGTCCGGGTTCTGGCTCTCGGTCGGTATCGCGACCCGGCGCGCCAGATCGGCGGCAAAACCGCCGGCATCGAAATACCGTTCTGCTGCCGCAATGGCCTCTTCACGTTGCATCTTTGCCTCCGCTTGTCCTTCGCTTGCGGCGCGTCCGGCGTCGCCGCGCCCATGATAGGTGACATGCCCCCAAAAGGCCTGCCTTACAGTTGCAGCTCCCCCATCTTTCGGAGAACGCCGCATGACCCGTGTCCTGACCGCCATGTTCAAACACGAGACCAACACCTTCTCGCCCTTGCCGACCGACCTGACGTCCTATGCCGCGCGCGCCCTGATATACGGCGAAGACATCCCGGCCTACTTCCGCGGCACGGCGACCGAGATGGGGGCCTTCATCCAGGCAGCCGGCCATCACGACTGGGAGCTGGTGCACAGCGTGGCGGCCGATGCCACGCCTTCGGGCAAGGTGACGCAGGCGGCCTTCGACCATATCGCCGGCACCATCGAGAAGGCGCTGCGTGACGACGGCCCGTTCGACGCCGTGTTGCTGTGCCTGCATGGCGCGATGGTTGCCGAGCACTGCGACGACGGCGAAGGCGAACTGCTGCGCCGACTGCGCGCCATTGCCGGCGACGACATGCCGATCGGTGTCACGCTGGACCTGCATGCCAACGTCACGGACGCGATGGTGCAGCGGGCCAGCGTGATGGTCTCGTACCGCAGCTACCCGCATACCGACCAGTTCGGCACCGGGCAGCGCTGCGCCGAGCTGATCGCACGCACACTGGCGGGTGAGATCGCGCCGCAATGCACGGTGGCGCGCGGCGCAATGATCGACGCAGTGGACCACGGCCGCACAACGGCACCCGGTCCGATGCTGGAGATGCTGGCGCGCGCCGATGCGCTGATGGCCGAGAACGCTGCCTGGCTGGATATCGGCATCAACGCGGGCTTTCCGTGGGCCGACATGCGGGATGCGGGGCCGAGCGTGGTGGTGGTGTCGGATGGCAAGGCGCCGGGCACACGTGACCCGGACGCGCTGGCGGCATCGCTGGTGCAACAGATCTGGCAGGACCGCAGGCGCAAGACGGTCCAGCCGCTGGCGCTGGATGCCGGCATGGCGGCCATCCGGGCTGCAGCGGCGCGAGCGGGCGATGGCGTCGTGGTGGTGGCCGACACCGCCGACAACCCGGGCGGTGGCGGACTGGAGGATTCGGTGGCGCTGCTCGAAGCGCTGCTCGGCGCCGGCATCGGGCGCACGGCCTTCGGCATGGTCTGCGATCCGGAAACACTGCACGCGTGCATCGACGCCGGGCCCGGCGCAACGCTGGCCGTGCAACTCGGTGGCAAGGGCAGCACGCAGTTCCATGCGCCGCTGGCCCTCGATGTCACGGTGGTGTCGATGCAGCCGGGGCATTTCACGTTCACCGGCCCGATGAGCCGCGGCATCAAGCTGGACATCGGCCCGACGGTGGTGTTGCGCTGCCAGGGCATCGACATCGTGGTGGCCGGCAGCCGGCACCAGGTGCTCGATACCGGCTTCTTCACACATGCTGCCTTGCAGCCGAGCGACTATGCGGTCGTGGTCGTCAAGTCGTCGCAGCACTTCCGGGCCGCCTTCGGTACGCTGGCAAAGGAGATCATCGTCATCGACAGTGGCGATGGCCTGACCTCGCACGACCTGAAGTCCTTCGGCCACAGCCGGGTTCGCCGGCCGGTCTATCCGCTGGACGAGATACCGGATTGAATGCGTTCTGCGGTGTCGCGGAGTTGCCGCAGCACCCGGCCGTCAGCGGTCGGTCTGACCGTCCTTGGCCGCGGCCTGCGCCTGCGCAATCAGCGGCAACACCTGCCCTGCGTTGTCCATGCGGCTGATCAGCGACAGGCACAGCATGGACAGCAGCAGCGGCGCGCCAGCCTCGCCCTGGCGCGACAAGGCCTCGCACAAGGCGCTGTAGCACTGGTCCAGATCCTGGTCGTTCATGGCCATACCCCTGAGTCCGCGATGGCCTTGCGCATGGCGACTCCATCGACACCGGGCCAGCGCCCCATCACATAGCCGTCGGGCCGAACCAGCACCAGGGCTGCGTCGACCCCCGTGCCCAGGCCATAGCGCTGCCAGGCCTGGGCGCACGACGGTGGCACCGGCTGCATCGTGATGCCCAGCGCGGACAGGTCGGCCAGCGGCGACAGATCCGGCGCATCGTCCGAGCAGAAAACCAGGCAGACAAAGCCGGCTCCGAAACTTTGCGTCAGATGGCGGCCCTGCGGCATGGTGGCCTCGGGTGCCGGTTGTCCCGGCGCGGCCAGGTCGCTGGTCCATGGCGCCGTGCCTTCTGCCATGTTGAGCGGCGACTCGGCATAGGACACCGGCGTGGACTGGCGCGGATTGATCAGCGCCCGCACCGATGCGTCGTTGCGCGCCAGTCGCAAGGTGGCCTCGCGCATCAACGCATACGCAAAGTCGGGCGGCGCCATGAACTCGGTGCTCTTGGCGCCATAGGCCATGTTCTCGCGGGTGGCATGCACACGCTCGACCGAATAGGAATCGAGCAGACCGGCGTCGGAGCGACCCTCGAGCACCCGGGCCAGCTTCCAGGCCAGGTTGCCGGCATCATCCAGCCCCGAGTTCAGGCCCCGCACGCCGAAGATCGGAACCAGATGCGCCGCATCGCCGGCCAGCAAGACCCGGCCGTGGCGGTAGGACGCCAGCGTCAGGCACTTGGCGTTGTAGATCGAGATCCACAAGACCTCCCAGGCTTCGTCCTCGCCGATCATCGCCAGATGGCTTTGCACCCTTGGCAACACGTTCTCGGGCTTGACGGCCTCGGCCGGATCCTCGTCGTCGCGGATCTGGTAGTCGATGCGCCACACGTCCTCAGGCTGGCGGTGCATCAGAATGGTCGAACCCGGATTGCTCGGCGGGTCGAACCAGGCCAGGCGCTCCACGGCCCGCCGGGTCTTCTGCCGGATATCGACGATGACGTACTTGCCGTCGTACTGCATGCCCTGCAGTTGCAGGCCCAGTTGCTCGCGCACGGTGCTGCGGCCGCCATCGCAGGCCACGACCCAGTCGGCGCACACCTGTCGGGTACCGGTCTCGGAGACAACGTCGACCATCACGGTGTCGGCGTCCGGCCGCACCGCTGCAACGCGGTGGTTCCAGCGCACATCGGACAGCGCGCCACAGGCCAGCGCGGCCTCGTGCGCATATTGCTCGACGAAATACTGCTGGATATTGACCATGGGCGCGAAACGCTGGGTCGGCTCGGACGGCATCTGGAAATGCAGCACTTCGGTGTCGCGGTAGTAGCTGCGCCCGCCCACCCAGGACAGGCCCTTGGCGACGAGCGCGGCGTCCGCGCCGATCCAGCCCAGGATCTCCTGCGAACGGCGCGACATGCAGATGGCGCGGCTGCCGGTGCAATACGCGGCGTCGGCCTCGATCACGTGACTGGCGACACCCTGGCGGGCCAGCAGCGCACTGAGCGTCAAACCGACCGGACCACCGCCGGCAATCAGCACGGGCACCCGATCCGGCAGCGTGCTGGCGCTGTTGCTCATGGGATCCGGCTCATGCGCGTCATGGTGCGGATCACTATACCTGTGGCTGGCGCCATCACCGGGCTGCGAAACGGCCTTCGCAGAGCGACACCCCAAAAGATTTGCGCTAACGCAAAGACAAATGCCACGCCAAGAGCCATAATAATGAGAACAATTCGTATTAAGATGCGATCACCATGAAATTCTCTGCCCTTTGGCGTCTTTTTCAGCCCCATCTGGCGCCGCAGGATGCCTCTGCGCAGCCGGTGATGGGCTCGACAGCGCTTGGGACCGATCGGCTAGCCACTGCGGCGCTGGGTCAGCCCTGCGAGGTGGTCGCCATCCACGCCCCCGAAGCTTCGCCGGACTGGGCCCGCTGGCTGGGTGAGATCGGCTTCATTCCGGGCGAATCAGCCACGGTCAGGGCCCGCAGCCCCTGGGGCGATGGCGCGCTGGTGGTGCGCATCGGCGTGTCGAATTTTGCGCTGCGCCGCGAGGAAGCGGCCTGCGTGGCGATCAAGCCCCTCTGACCCTGCCCCGCGCCAGCAAGCGCCAGCCATCCGGCCCGGCGCGCGCCCTCAGCGAGATACGCCCATGAGCACCGAATCCGTCATCCACGTCCATCGCGGTGGCCCGCTGGTGGCCCTGGTCGGCAATCCGAACTGCGGCAAGACCGCCTTGTTCAACCGCCTGACTGGCAGCCGGCAGAAGGTGGCCAACTACGCCGGCGTCACGGTCGAGCGCAAGGAAGGCCAGTACCGCACGCCGAATGGCAAGTCGCTGCGCATCCTGGACCTGCCCGGTGCCTACAGCCTGCATCCGCGCTCGCCCGACGAGCGGGTGACCTGCGACGTGCTGTACGGACGCGCGCGGGGTGAAAAGCGGCCCGACCTGGTCGTATGCGTAGTCGATGCCAGCAATCTGCGGCGCAATCTGCGCCTGGTGCTGGCGGTGCGGCGACTCGGCCTGCCCTGCGTCGTGGCCCTGAACATGGTCGACCTGGCAACCCGCCGCGGGCTCAGGATCGATCCCGAAGCGTTGTCGCGTGAACTCGGCGTGCCGGTCATTCCGACGGTAGCCGTCAAGCCGGACGGCGACCAGAAGCTGCGCGAACTGCTGGAAGACCGCAGCCGCTGGCAATCTGCCGACTCGGCGGATGCCACCGGCGAGTCCGAGCCTCTGCACGGCGACCACGTCACGGTCCAGGCCATGCTGCAGCGCCTGGGGCTGGACCGCTCCCTGCCCCACACGGCCAGCGACCGGATCGACGCCGTGGTCCTGCATCCACTGCTGGGTCCGGTCCTGTTGCTGGTGGTGCTGTTTCTGGTGTTCCAGGCGGTGTTCGCCTGGGCGCAGGTGCCGATGGACCTGATCAAGGACGCCACTGAGGGCCTGGGCGCCATGGTGCAGGCCGCCATGCCGGATATCTGGGTCCGCAGCCTGCTGGTGGACGGCATCATTGCCGGCGCCGGCGGCGTGCTGGTGTTTCTGCCGCAGATCATCATCCTGTTTTTCTTCATCCTGGTGCTGGAGGAGTCGGGCTACCTGCCGCGGGCGGCCTTCCTGCTCGACCGGCTGATGGGCGGTGTCGGCCTGTCGGGCCGCTCCTTTATTCCGCTGCTGTCGAGCTTTGCCTGTGCGATCCCCGGCATCATGGCCGCACGCACGATCTCCGACCCCCGCGACCGGATGGTGACCATCATGATCGCCCCGCTGATGACCTGCTCGGCGCGGCTGCCGGTGTATGCGCTGCTGATCGGCGCCTTCATTCCGGCCCGCACGCTGGGCTACGGCCTGCAATTGCAAGGCCTGGTGCTGTTCGGCCTGTACGTCGCAGGCATCGTCGGTGCGCTGGCGGTGGCCTGGGTGCTCAAGCAGTTCACCGCACGGGGTCAGCCACGGGCCTTGATGATGGAATTGCCCGACTACCACTGGCCGGCGGTTCGCAACGTGGCGATCGGCCTGTGGCAACGGGTCGTCATCTTCATGCGCCGGGTCGGCGGCATCATCCTGGTGCTGACCATCGCCCTGTGGTTCCTGTCGAGTTTCCCCGGTGCGCCCGAGGGCGCCACGGGCGCACCGATCGAATACAGCGTGGCCGGCATGCTCGGCCACGGCCTGGCCAAGGTGTTCGAGCCGATCGGCTTCAACTGGCAGATCAGCATTGCGCTGGTGCCTGGCATGGCGGCGCGCGAGGTCGCTGTCAGCGCGCTGGGGACGGTCTACGCCCTGTCTGCCACCGGCTCCGACACGGCACAGGCGCTTGCACCGCTGATTGCCAGCGGCTGGTCGCTCGCTACGGCCTTGTCGCTGCTGGCCTGGTACGTGTTCGCGCCGCAGTGCCTGTCGACCCTGGCCGCCGTCAAACGCGAGACCGGCGGCTGGACCATGCCCCTGCTGATGACCGCTTACCTGTTTGCGCTGGCGTATGCCGGCGCCTTCATCACCTACCGGGTGGCGGTGGCCATGGGCGCGGGCTGAATCCGCCGAAGACCCGGCGTAGCGCCGGGTCCGACCTGCGAATCAACGGGCGGCAATGCCGCGTCGCCGACGCAAGACTGTCGCCACAACCCCCAGTCCGGCCAGCAACAGGGCGCAGGTGCTGGGTTCTGGAACAGGCGTGACCTGCAGGTTCGTCGCAACGATACCCGAGCCTGCGAGCGTGAAATAGGCAATGTCGGCGTCGGTGCGCAGGAAACCATGGACCTCACCTGCATTCATGTCGTACTGCGCGTTGGCCACTACCGGGTAGTCCAGCACATACGACTCCAGCAACTGGTGCGAGGCGTCATAGGCGGCAATGGTCGGCACATCGCCCCAGCCCGGCGCGTAGTTCATGAAAGCACCGACCCCACGCACCGGCGTGGCAAACGCAATCGTCATGGTGCCGGCGCCCGCATTGAGCGCCAGCATCGGCACTCCACTCCACTGGCCATGGGAATCGATGCCATAGCCGCCGGTGTATCCGAACAGGGAAAAGTCCGCGGTGGACGACCATGTGATGCCCGAGGTGATGGATCGCGGGCCCGGCCCCAGGAAGTCGGATGCGTTCGCCGGGATGGCGATGAACGCGCCGCCAGGAAGCAGCGTGAGGCCAAGGCCCGCCAATTCATCGGCGTGCGCCATGGGCCCCGCAAAGGCCGCGACCGCCGCAACCCATACCATGGCGAATTTCTTCATGAGGACACTCCCTTTTGCAGCTTGTATGGATCGATCAAACCCATGCTAGGCGCCGGCGCCGCGCACTGGACTGCGCCAGATCAAAAGGCGTGCAGGTGCGGGACGACCGCCCGCATGACGACACCGGCATCGAAAGTGCGGGCTGCTACAGTGGCCTGCATCCGTCCTGAGCCATCCGGCAGGGACGCACAACACAAGCAGGACGCCGCCGCATGCTGAACTCACTTCCCGCGCCGCTGGTCGGCGCCATCGCCAGCATCCTGATGGTGCTCAATGCCTTGTTCTGGGTTCCGATCCTGCTGGTCTTCGCGCTGCTCAAGCTGCTGCTGCCATTTGCAGCGGCACAGAAGGCGCTGGCGCCGGTGCTGCTGTGGATCGCCGAAGCGTGGATCTCCTGCAACAGCGGCTGGATGGCATTGACACAGCGGACGCAGTGGGACGTGAAAGGCATCGAATCGCTCGACCCGGACAGCTGGACCATGGTCACCTCCAACCACCAGTCCTGGGTCGACATCCTGGTGCTGCAGCACCAGCTCAACCACCGGATTCCGCTGCTGAAATTTTTTCTGAAGCAGCAGCTGATCTGGGTGCCGGTGATGGGCCTGGCCTGGTGGGCGCTCGATTTCCCGTTCATGCGCAGGCACAGCGAGGAATATCTGAAAAAGCATCCGGAGATGCGCAGCAAGGACCAGGAGACGACCCGCAAGGCCTGCGAGAAGTTCTCACTGGTACCGACCAGCGTCATGAATTTTCTCGAAGGCACACGCTTCACGGCGGCCAAGCATGCGCGCCAGCAGTCACCCTACCAGCATCTGCTCAAACCCAAGGCGGGCGGCATGGCACTGGCGCTGAATGCCATGGGCGACAAGTTCCAGGCCATTCTGGATGTCACCATCGTCTACCCCGATGGCACGCCAACGTTCTGGCATTTCCTGCAGGGCCGACTGCGCCGCGTCATCGTACGCGCCCGGCTGCTGCCGATTCCGCGCCATCTGGTGGGCGCAGACTACAGCGGCGACGCCGAGGTACGCGCCCAGTACCAGGCCTGGGTCCAGCAACTGTGGCGCGAGAAGGACGCGCTGATCACCGATTTGCTCAGTGCGTCGGCGCCGCGTCGCCCCACAACTGCTTGAGGCGGGCATCGCGGCCGCAGCCGGTACGGTAATAGTTGTAGCGCACCGGATTCTTCAGGTAGTAGTCCTGGTGGTAGTCCTCGGCCGGGTAAAAGGTGTCGGCCATCACCACTTCTGTGACGATGGGCTCCTTGAACGGCTTGGACTTCTCCAGCGCTGCGCGCGAGGCCTGCGCAATGCGCAGTTGCTCGGCGTCCTGCGCAAAGATTGCCGTGCGGTAGGGTGAGCCGACATCACAGAACTGGCGGTCCCGGGTGGTCGGGTCGATCGTGTGCCAGAAGTGCGCGACCAGCTGCGCATAGGTGACACGGGTCGGGTCGAACACCACCTCGACGGCCTCGGCATGGCCGGTCAGGTGGGACGACACCTCCTGGTAGCTCGGGTTGGCGGTCTTGCCGCCGGTATAGCCGGACGTCGTGGACAACACGCCTGGCACCTTGTCGAAATCGGACTCGACACACCAGAAGCAGCCGCCGGCGAAGACGGCTTTGGCGGTCGGGCCAGCGGCTGGTGCCGACGCTGCGGCGGCCGCTGACACGGCTACAGGCGACGTCGGTTGCGAGGGCATGCATCCCGCCAAGGCCAGTGCCAGTGGCAATAGCCAGGCAAATCGGACACTTTGGCCGATCCGGGCGAAAAGCATGGATAAGGTTGGGGGCAATTGATGGAGGGTGCGCATTCCTGCTTCCTTTGCGGGCTTGGACCGACGCTGTTGCGTCGGAGAAAACAAACGGGTACCAGTTATCGGTCGAAAATCCTGCCCCGTTCTTACCATGGCACCTGCATCACTGGGCCGAAACACGCGCTTGCCCCTGGTCCCAGCGTGCAGCGGTAAACCCCTGCCGGACAGCCCGGCATCGACCACCCAAAGTGCTGTGCAGCGCGGCGCAGGCGACACCAGGTATCAGTTTCCCTGCCAGACCTGCCCGCTGTCACGCACTATCAGCTCGCACGGCACAACAATGCAGCGCGGTTCTACCGACGCAGCCTCGTGCGGGGGGGCGCAGAGCAGTTCCAGCAACAACTCGGCCGCAATTCGGCCAATGGCATACCGACCGGGTCGCACCGTTGTCAATGCCGGGTAAAGATGTGCCGCCAAAGGGGCATCGCCGAACCCGGCAATCGCACAGTCGCGTGGAAGCTGCAGCCCTGCAGCGGGGGCATGCAGGATCGCACCCGCCGCCATGTCGTCATTCGCAAACACGATCGCCTGGGGCCGTGTCGACGCCGGCTCTTCGGCAAACCGGGCAATCGTGTCGGCGCCAGCCTGAAATGGCTCGCGCACTTGCGTCGCAGCCACGTCAGGCACCAAGGCATGCTGGCGCATGAGCCGGCTGTAGCCAAGCGCCCGCTGGCGGGCACGAAAATCCTCGGGCAGACTGGACTGCACAAAGCGGATGCGCTGTGCGCCCTGGGCAATGAAATGCCGCGCCAGTTCGGCACCCACCGCCTCATGCGAAAAACCGACCTGGTGAAAGGGCCGCCTTTCGCCCAGGTCCCAGGTCTCCACGATGGGAATGCGCAGGCCGCGCAGCAAGGCCTCCGCGGCCGGCGCATGGTCATGCCGCGTCAGGATCAATGCACTGGGATGCCATCCGACCAGGGAGCGAATGACCCGCTCCTCCCGCGCCCGTACATAGTTGGTGTTCGCCAGCAACAACTGCAGACCCGAGTCGTCGAGCACGTCGGTCATCCCCTGCACGGTATCGGCGAAGGTGGCACTGGAAAAGTTCTGCATCACGGCGCCCACGACACGGCTGCGTCCCGAGGCCAGCCGACCCGCGACCTGGCTGGGCACATAGCCGGTCTGCTTGACTGCCTGGGCAATACGTTCGCGCAGCGCCTGCGACACCTTATCGGGCGCATTGAAATAGCGGGAGACCGTGATCGACGAGACACCCGCCAGCGCGGCGACGTCGTGAATCGTGAGCCCGCCGTGCGTTCGCCTGCGCATGCGCACGGCCGGGGCTTCGCGCGCAGGCGTCGGTGGCAGCTGGCGGGCCATGGTTTAGCTGAGACCGCGTTTGTGGCAATTGACACTGGGCATAGCGCACTATACAGTCGATCACGGATCGATGGTACCGGTAACATAGCGACAGCAAGAAGCCGCAAAAGGGCCATCGCATCGACTTCCATTACCCTGACCCTTGGAGACCCCCGCATGCCTTCTCGCCGACTGCTACTTGCCGCCTTCACCTGTGCCGCTGCCCTGACCCCCATGCTTCCCGCGTGGGCACAGGCGACCGGAAAATTTCCGGACAGGCCGCTGACCCTGATCGTTCCTTACCCGCCCGGTGGCGCTGCAGACCAATTTGCGCGCCCGTTCGCGCAGGCCCTGGGACAGCGCATCGGCCAGAGCGTACTGGTAGACAACCGGCCTGGCGCCAACGGCAACATCGGCTCGGTCCACGCCGCCAAACAACTGCCCGCCGACGGATACACGCTGTTGCTGGGCACGACCAGCACCTTGGCCATCAACCCGCATTTGTACGCTTCCATGGGGTACGACCCGTTGACCGACCTGCAGCCGGTCACGCTGACGCACCAGATGCCCAACGTGCTGCTGGTCAATCCGAACACACCCTACAAGAGCGTGGCCGACGTGGTCGCCGCGGCCAAGGCAAAACCTGGCAGCCTTGCCTACGGTTCTGCCGGTAACGGCAACACCATGCACCTGGCCGGTGAACTGTTCCAGTCGCGCAGTGAGGCACGGTTGATGCACGTGCCATACAAGGGCGGCGCACCGGCGCTCAATGACGTGATGGGCGGGCAGATCCCGATGATGTTCAACAACCTGCCCGCTGTCGTGCCACTGCACAATGCCGGCAAGGTCCGGGTGCTGGCGCTGGCCGCGGCCAAACGATCGCCACTGCTGCCCGACGTACCAACCATGGCCGAGGCCGGCCTGCAGAAAGCGGACTCCGTGGTCTGGAACGGCATATTGATGCGCAAGGGCACACCGGCTGGGGTCATCGCTTACATGAATCGGGAAATGCGCGCGGTGCTCGAGTCTGCGGAGTTCCGGGCTCCCCTTGAGGCGCAGGGCTTCGAAGTGTTGTCCTCGACCCCGAAGGAGTTCGAGACGGTGCTGCGCGAAGACTACGCGCAGATGGGCGAGCTGATCAAGCTGAACCACATCAAGATCGAATGACCAGCGCCGCGGGCCGGCACTAGCGCTGCCTGGGCCCTGTGTCAATGGCCGGGCATGTCCAAGCGCCGGCGCCAGACGCCTCGCTGCGGCCTAATATGCCGACGAACCCAAGGTGCAGCCAGCTGGCTGCACCTGTACCAGCAAGGGGGAGTCATGCAGGCAGGCGTGTTGATTCGTGGTGCGCAGATGTTCGATGGCACCGGAGCGCCGTCATGCCTTGCGGATGTTGCCATCCGGGGCGACAGCATCGGCCATATCGGCGATGGTGCCGCCATACAGGCGGACCAGGTGATCGACGCCAGCGGCCAGATCGTGGCGCCGGGCTTCATTGACATCCACACCCACTCCGACATGAGCCTGCTGCTGTATGGGCGCGGCCAGAGCAAGGTCAGCCAGGGTGTGACGACCGAGGTGACGGGCAACTGCGGCTTTTCACCGTTCCCCATCAACCCGCAGCACCGCAGCTGCATCTGGACCTGCTGGCCGGCATCGGCGACGATGCGAAGGACATCGGCTGGACCGACCTGGAGGGCTACCGCACCATGGCCCAGCGCCAGGGTATCGCCGTCAATGTGGCACCACTGGTAGGCCACGGCGCCTTGCGTATGCCGCCATGGGTGTCGAGGCCCGGCCCGCCCGTGCCCACGAGCTGGCACAGATGCAGCGACTGCTCGAGCGCCAGCTCGACCAGGGGGCCTTCGGCATGAGCACCGGACTGACCTACGTACCCTCGCGGTATGCCCCGATCGAGGAACTTGTTTCCCTGTGCGAAACGCTGGCGCGGCGCAAACGCCTGTATGCGTCGCATGCACGCGACAAGGACCTGATGGGCGACGACCCGCGCTACGGGCCGTTGAACGAGTTGCTGCATCTGGGCCGCAGCACCGGCGCACGGGTTCAGTTCTCACATGCGGCTATCAATACCCCGTCGCAATGGGGCAGCGCCAGCGCCTGGACCGACCGCTTTGACGCCGCAGTTGCCGAAGGAGTCGACGCCGGCTTCGACGTCTATCCCTACGACGCGTCCAGTTCCGCGCTGACCCAGTACCTGCCCGCGTGGGTGCAGGAAGGCGGCGTGGCGGTGTTGCGCGAACGCTTGTCTGACGAAGCGACCATGGCGCGCGCAGAAACCGAGCTGGCACACGGCTGGTCCCCCAGCCGGATTCCCTGGTTGTGGGACAAGGTCGTGCTGGCCCGCACCGATGGTGTGCTGGGCGCCATTCCCGGCAAGACACTGGCGCAGGCCGCCGCCGACGCCGGATGTTCGCCGGCGCGCTACACGCTGGCGCTGTGCCGCGACGGCGGCAACCGCATCATGGTGGTGTTGTTCTACCGCACCGAGGAAGACATGCGCACTTTTCTGACCTGCAGGCATTCGATGATGGGGTCCGACGGATCAGCGATCTGCTTCGACCAGGGTGGCCGCCAGCCGCACCCGTGCAATTTCGGCGCCACGGCACGGGTGCTGGGCCGCTTCGTGCGTGATCTGCACGACCTGGACATGGCCACGGCCATCGCCAAGATGAGCGGACAGGTGGCTCAGCGGCTGCGCATGCGCGATCGCGGTGTGCTTGCGCCTGGCATGGCCGCCGACATCGTGGTCTTCGATCCGCAGGAAGTGCGCGACCGGGCAACGTATCTGGCGCCGTGCCAGCAGGCCAGCGGCATATCGCATGTATTCGTCAACGGACAGGCGGTGCTGCGCGAAGGTCGACTGACCGACGCACTTCCCGGGCAGGTCTTGAGGGCAACTTCATGAACACGCAGCCGCAGAAACCAGATCCACAAGCGAAACCGGCCCTGCCTGACTGGTTGTCGCTGGCCGGCGCCGTGGCAGTCGTCACCGGCGGCGGCACGCACCTGGGCCTGGCCATGGCCACCGCACTCGCCGAACTGGGCGCGACCATCTACCTGCTGGGCCGACGGGCCGACGTTGTTCAGGCCAGCGCCGCCACGCTGCAGGCGCAGGGACGGGACGCGTACGCGGTCAGCGCCGACGCGGCCGACGAGGTGGCGGTGGAAAAGGTGGTGCAGGACATCGTGCAACGCCACGGACGGCTGGACATCATGGTCTGCAACGCCGGTGGCGGCGTCGGCACGGCCATGGCGCCGCATATTCCGGTTGCGGATCTGGAGGCGACACTGCGCCAGAACGTGACGACGACGCTGGCGTGCGCGCAAAGTGCGGCTCGGGCCATGATGGCGCGCCAGCAGGGTGCGATCATCACGATCGGCTCGCTGCATGCGACGCTGGGAAGCGATCCGAGGTTGTATGCGCCGGGCTACCGGCGCTCGACCCAGTCGTACCACGCCGCCAAGGGCGCGATCCTGAATCTGACGCGGGCGCTGGCCTGCGAACTGGCGCAGTACGGCATCACCGTGAACTGTCTGAGCCCGGGTCAGATCCCCAAGCCCGGGCTGAACGCCTTCACGCGCGAGAATTTCCGCAACATGGTGCCGCTCGGACGGCTTGGCGAGCCCGCCGACCTGAAGGGCGCCGTGGCCTTGTTCGCATCACCTGCGGGACGCTGGATCACCGGCCAGAACCTGACCGTGGACGGCGGCTGGTCGGCCTGGTAGGGCCGACCAGCCGCCAACGGGCTTCAGCCGATCTGCGACAGCTCGGCATTCGGCAGCAGGCTGCTGCCGCCGCGCGGCATCATTCAACCCAGCACGCCGGCGGCCGTCTGGGCCACCACGTAGCCGTCGGTACGTCGCACCGAGCCGCCGCGGACATGGTTGACACGGTCGCCGGTATTGAATTCACGCTGGGGTGCGAGAAACAGGGATTTGAGGAACAGCAGGATGCTCATGAGAGTCTCGATGGGTTGAGGTTTCGCGCAGGAAAAGAAAGGGTCAGCTGTGCGCGCGCAGCCATTGACGTTCGCGATACTCGAGTTCGGTCGCCGACTGGGCGCCTGACAGGTAGTTTTCGACCGCACGCTGGTCCTGCTGATCGGAATGGCGACCATAGGCCTGGTAGGCGGTCCGCAATGCGGAGAAGAGGAAATAAACGTGGTTCACGGTGTGGGATCGGGCCCCTGGATCGGTTCCAGAGGCTGACGTACTAGGGAAAACCCTTATTCTCCGCCAAATCATGCTGCGCCGCACAACCGTTGTGCAAAATACCACTGTCACGCACAGGGTTGGGCCGCGCCATGCACCAATTCCGGTCGTATTTGGCATGTGGACGGCTGGCGGATATGCTGAAAACCCCGATTCGCCCCATCGGAGGGGCGGGAAAACCGGCATTCTGCATCTGCTGTCAGGAAGCGGCGCGCGGCACGACGCGGGCGGCAATGCGGCCTCTCAGCCATCCATCCCTTTCATGATGCCTTCACGCCCAGTTGCCGCAGCCTGCCGCGCCATGTCTCGACCGCATGCGCGTCGAGTGTGTCGACCATGCCCACAAGTGTTTCCCGAACCGGCGCCACCCCGACGAAACCCAGGATGTTGCGCTCCAGCGATTTGACGCTGTGCGCACGGAAATACCAGCGGTAAACCACCGCCGGCATGCCCATCGTCACCACCACGCGCGCAGACTTGCCCGTCAGGCCTTTTTGCGCGAACGGGTTGGTCGCATCGCCCTTGAAAGCAAAACCCGGTCGGGCCACCTGCTCGAGAAACCCCTTGAACAGCGCCGGCATGTCGCCCAGCCACAAGGGGAAGAAAAGCACCAGATGGCTGGCCCAGGCCAGGTCGTTCTGGGCCTGCAGCAGGGAGGGCGGCAGTGTGCCATGTTCCCAGTCCTGCTGGCTGCGCAGCAAGGGGAAATCGAGCCTTGCCACGTTCACCCGTCGCACGGTGTGGCCGGCCTGGGTGGCGCCTTCGGTGTAGGCCGCCTCAAGCGCGTGGCACAGATGGGGGGTGGCCGGATCCGGGTGCCCCTGGAGCGTGAGAATTCTTTCGCTGCCCATGCGCTGCCTCCGATCATTCCAGGAGACGATTGTGCGAACGGGCGTGCGTGGCGGTGCTGATACAGGTCAATCGGCGACGAAACGCCGCCCGTGGGCGTGGCCCGGCACCGCGTGGGCGACGACTGCGAGCCGTCTAGGCCAGCCGGGCCAATTCCTGGGTGATGGCCTCGACGGACTGCGGCCGTACGATCTTGCCGACCTCCTTGCCATCGCGCAGAAACACCAGGGTCGGCCAGAGTTTGACGCCAAACGAGCGCCCCAGTGCCCGACCCGCGCCGTCTTCAACCTTGATATGGCGCAGCGTTTGCCCCGCGAGCGCCGCATCCACCAGCGGCCGCGCTGCGTTGCAGATCGAACACCAGTTGGTGCCAAAGTCGAGCACGACAGCGCCTGGCATGGCGTCGATATCCGCGCGCAGCGGCTGTTCGGTAAGGTAGGGCTGGGTCATGCCCCGATTATCAGGTGTTGTCCTTGACCGTTTCGCTGGGGCCGTTGGTCTTGACCGAGGCAATGCCGTTGTCGCGACCCGAGGCGCTGGCGTACATCTGGCTGGTGCCGATGACCTGGTGGTTGCCGGCCTTCAGGTTGAAATAGGAACGACCGTCGGAGGCTTCCTTGCGGTCATAGCGTGCATCGTCCGGACTGTTCTTCTGCACCGATGCGATGCCGTTCTGCGCCGCAGCCTTGCTCTCGTACTGCTCGCTGCGAAGAATCGTCTCGCTGTTGCCCGCCTTGAGAACGAAGGTGAACTGACCCTTGTCGTTCTTGCTGAGTTCGTACCAACCTGCCATGAGACCTCCAGTCGTTGATGAATCCGAAAAGCCCATCCTAGCAGCGCACGGCGCCTGTCGCCGCCGCGGCGACTGGCAGCAGCGGATGTTTTACAAAATCCGGCCGCCGGCGGGCCAGGCCGGCGTTGCAGCCCGGGCGAATGGCCCTGTCACCAACACGCGCCGCGTTTGCCCTTCATGCCCCGCAGGATTAGGATGGTCGCAGGAGGAAATCACCATGTGTCCTGCCCCGGCCCTGCATCTGCACGTTCCCGAACCCTCCGGGCGCCCAGGTCGAGAAACCGACTTTTCCTACCTGCACCTCTCGCAGGCCGGTGCCGTGCGGCGCCCGCCGATCGATGCCACGCCCGTGAGCACCAGCGACCTGGCCTATGGCCTGATCCGCGTGCTCGACGACGACGGCCAGGCGCAAGGCCCCTGGGCGCCGGACATCGGCAACGAATCGCTGCGCGCCGGCCTGCGGGCGATGATGAAGACCCGGGCCTACGACGCGCGCATGCTGATCGCGCAGCGGCAGAAGAAGATCTCGTTCTACATGCTGAGCCTGGGCGAGGAAGCCATTGCTGCAGCACATGCCCAGGCGCTGCAACCGGGCGACATGAATTTCCCGAGCTACCGCCAGCAAGGCCTGCTGCTGGCACGCGACGATGTCGACATGGTCGAGATGATCTGCCAGCTGATGTCCAACGAACGCGACCCGCTCAAGGGGCGGCAGCTGCCGGTCATGTACTCGTACAAGCGGGCCGGCTTCTTCAGCATCTCCGGCAATCTGGCCACGCAGTTCATCCAGGCGGTGGGCTGGGGCATGGCATCGGCGATCAAGGGCGACAACAAGATCGCCTCGGCCTGGATCGGCGACGGCGCCACGGCAGAGTCAGACTTTCACACCGCCCTCACTTTTGCCCACGTCTACCGCGCACCGGTGATCCTGAACGTGGTCAACAACCAGTGGGCGATATCCACCTTCCAGGCGATTGCGGGCGGCGAGTCCACGACCTTTGCGGCGCGCGGTGTGGGCTGCGGCATCGCGTCGCTGCGCGTCGACGGCAACGACTTCCTGGCGGTGTACGCCGCCTCACGCTGGGCCGCCGAGCGCGCGCGCAGCAACCTGGGGCCGACGCTGATCGAATGGGTGACCTACCGCGGCGGCGCCCACTCCACGTCGGACGACCCCTCGCGCTACCGGCCAGCCGACGACTGGGCCCACTTTCCGCTCGGTGACCCAATCCAACGCCTGCGCCAGCATCTGCAGGGCCTGGGCGCATGGTCCGAGGAAGAACATGCCGCCACGCAAAAGGAGCTCGACGAGCAGGTCGCCGCCGCACTCAAGACAGCCGAGAGCTACGGATCGCTCTCGCGCGGCCACATGGCCGATGCCGCAACCATGTTCGACGATGTGTTCGAGCAGTTGCCCGAGCACCTGCAGCGCCAGCGTCGCGCCCTGACTGGAGGCTGAGCACCATGCAGATGACCATGATCCAGGCGCTGCGTTCAGCCATGGACGTCATGCTCGAGCGTGACAGCAACGTTGTCGTCTACGGCCAGGACGTCGGCTACTTCGGCGGCGTGTTCCGCTGCACCGATGGACTGCAGAAGAAATACGGTAGCTCGCGCGTGTTCGATGCGCCCATCTCCGAAGGCGGTATCGTCGGCACCGCGATCGGCATGGCGGCCTACGGCCTGCGACCGGTGGTCGAGGTGCAGTTCGCCGACTACTTCTATCCGGCCTGCGACCAGATCGTGTCGGAGGCAGCGCGGCTGCGCTACCGATCGGCCGGCGACTTCACGGCACCACTGACGATCCGCATGCCCTGTGGTGGCGGCATCTATGGCGGACAGACCCACAGCCAGAGTCCCGAGGCGCTGTTCACCCATGTCAGCGGACTGCGCACGGTGATGCCGTCCAACCCGTACGATGCCAAGGGCCTGCTGATCAGCTGCATCGAGAACAACGACCCGGTGATCTTCCTCGAACCCAAGCGGCTGTACAACGGGCCCTTCGACGGCCATCACGACAAACCGGCCACACCCTGGAAGGAGCATCCACTGGCCGAGGTGCCGGAAGGCCACTACACCGTGCCGCTCGACAGCGCAACCGTGTTTCGCGAGGGCGCCGACCTGACCATCCTGACCTACGGCACCATGGTCTTTGTCTCGCAGGCAGCGGTCAACGAGACCGGCATCGACGCCGAGATCATCGACCTGCGCAGCATCTGGCCGCTCGACCTGAACACCATCGTCGCCTCGGTGAAGAAAACCGGGCGCTGCGTCGTGGTGCATGAAGCGACACGCACCAGCGGCTTCGGCGCTGAGCTGGTTGCGCTGGTGCAGGAGCACTGTTTCTACCACCTGGAGGCGCCGATCGAAAGGGTCACCGGCTGGGACACGCCCTACCCCCATGCCCAGGAATGGGCGTATTTCCCCGGTCCGACCCGTGTCGGCGCGGCGCTGCAGCGAACCATGGAGGCATGATGCGTACGCATACAGTCAAGATGCCCGATCTGGGCGAAGGCATCACCGAAGTCGAGGTCGTCGCCTGGCATGTGCAGGTCGGCGATGCCGTGACCGAGGACCAGGTGCTGGCCGACGTGATGACCGACAAGGCGACCGTGGAGATCCCGTCGCCGGTGGCCGGCACGGTGGCCCGACTCGGCGGCGATGTGGGCGAGGTGCTGGCGGTCGGTGCGCCGCTGATCGACATCGCGGTCGACGGGGATGCGGGTGCATCGGAAGAGCCGGCGCCGGCCCCGCAGCGGCCCGCCACCGCCGCCGCCTCCACCGGCAGCAAGCACCGCGACGACGACAAGCCCGCACCTGACGCTGCCCGCACGCCCGGGCATTCGTCCGCATCACCATCCGGCGTGTCATCTCCATCTGCCAGCGTAGTGGCCGACGCGACGCGGGCGAGCGCAGACACGGGCGATGAAGTGCGTTTGCGCATACGCGCCGACGCACCCGACCGCCTGGCGAAGGCCGGAGTTTCGGATACTGCCGTGTCGCTCCGCGACGAAAGGCCGATCGCCTCTCCGGCACTGCGTCGGCGCGCCTGGGAACTGGGCGTCGATCTGCACAGGGTCAGCGCGACGGGTTCTGGCGGACGCATCATGCAGGCCGACCTGGACGCCCATGTCGCGCAGCACGGTGCGCCGGGGCCGCAAGCCACCGCGCCGGTCTCGGCAACGCCATCCGGATGTCCGGGTGTCGACGAAACGCGCGACATCAAGGTGATCGGCCTGCGCCGGCGCATTGCGCAGAAGATGCAGGAATCCAAGCGGCGCATTCCGCATTTCGCCTACGTCGAGGAATGCGACGTCACCGCGCTGGAAGTGCTGCGTGCCCAGTTGAACACGCGCTTCGGTGCCACACGCGGCAAGCTCACGCTGCTGCCATTCCTGGTGCGTGCCATGGTGCTGGCGGCGGCCGAGTTCCCGCAGGTCAATGCCCTGTTCGACGATGCAACCGGCGTCATCACCCGGCACAGTGCCGTGCACATGGGCATTGCGACACAGACCGACGCCGGTCTGATGGTGCCCGTGCTGCGCCACGCGCAGGACGGCGATCTGTGGGCCCATGCACACGCCATCGCCCGGCTGGCTGAAACGACGCGTGCAGGCAAGGCCACGCGCGACGAACTTACCGGCTCGACGCTCACGCTGACCAGCCTGGGCGCCCTGGGCGGCATCGTGTCCACGCCCATCATCAACGCCCCCGAGGTGGCCATCGTCGGCGTCAACCGCATCGTGGAGCGGCCCATGGTGGTGGATGGCGGCTTCGTGGCACGCAAGATGATGAATCTGTCGTCGTCGTTCGACCACCGCGTCGTCGACGGACAGGATGCCGCGCGCTTCATCCAGGCCGTGCGTGGCCTGCTGGAATCTCCCGCAGCATTGCTGGTGGCCTGACAAACCGCTTGCGTCACGCCACCGGCACGCTCTGCGCACAGGCCATGGCACTGCAGCCATGGTCGAGAACACTTACACACGATCTAGGGAAAACCCTGATGGAAGCGGTGGCCAATGGGCGCACAATATAGTTATCAAAAATAACTGTATTGCAGGCCATCTGCCACCAGTACGAAGGACACACCATGAGCAACCCCATCCTTGAACGCGCAGCATCCAACGGGGTGAGCCTGGAAATGCGGGGTGCCGTGGCCGTCGTGAGTCTGCGCCGTCCCGCCAAGCGCAACGCGCTGAACGATGCGCTGGTGGAAGCCTTGCGCGACGTGTTCCAGAACCTGCCCGCCGACGCCAGGGCCGCCGTGATCCAGGGCGAAGGCGATCACTTCTGCGCCGGCCTCGACCTGTCCGAACTCAAGGAACGCAATGCCGGTGAAGGCATGCACCACTCGCGCGGCTGGCATGTGGCACTGGACGCCGTGCAGTTCGGCCGCGTACCGGTCATCGCCGCCCTGCATGGCGCCGTGGTGGGCGGCGGCCTGGAACTGGCCAGCGCCAGCCACATCCGCGTGGCGGACGAGAGTACCTTCTACGCGCTCCCCGAAGGAACGCGCGGCATCTTCGTCGGCGGCGGCGGCTCGGTGCGGGTCCCCAAGCTCATCGGTGTGGCCCGCATGACCGACATGATGCTGACCGGCCGCGTCTACAACGCCCAGGACGGCGAGCGGCTGGGCTTCGCCCAATACCTTGTGCCGCAAGGACAGGCACTGGACAAGGCGATTGAGCTGGCCACCCGGATCGCGACCAACGCCCCGCTGACCAACTATGCGCTGATGCATGCATTGCCGCGCATTGCCGAGCAGCCGGCAGACCACGGACTCTTCACCGAAGCGCTGATGGCATCCATCGCGCAGTCGGCACCCGAAGCCAAGGAGCGTGTGCGCGCCTTTCTCGAAGGCAAGGCTGCGAAGGTGCAGAAGTCCTCGTAAGCGCATGAAACCGCCGTGGGTCCCGCTTCAGCCGCAACACAGACAGCGGCAGCCGCGGGAAGCCGGCAAGCAGTGATAAACCGAAAGCGTCCATCCCACGTTGAACCGTATCGGGGACCGACGAACCGCAGGAGACAAGCATGAGTGCAACCGAGTTTCGACCCCTCACGTTCGGCGTCACCCGCGTGCACCTGCGCGACGGCAAGTCGGGCACGCACTACCTGCAGGCCGACCAGGAACTGCTGCCGTATCCCGACCGCATGACCGACCGGTTGCAGCATTGGGTGCAGACGGCGCCGCAGCGTACGTTCATGGCGCGTCGCGAGAAGAAGGCGGATGGCAGCCTGGGTGACTGGCGCCACGTGTCCTATGGCCAGGCCTGGGCCATCGCCCGCAACATCGCGCAAGCCCTGATTGCGCGGGGTCTGGATGCCGAGCGCCCGGTCGCGATTCTGAGCGAGAACAGCCTGGAGCATGCCCTGATGGTGCTGGGCTGCCTGGTCGCCGGTGTCCCATTCGTGCCGGTATCGCCGCCCTACTCACTGGTGAGCGTCGACTACGACAAGCTCAAACATGTGCTGCGCACTGTGACACCCGGACTGGTGTTCGCCCAGGACGCACGTTATGCGAAGGCCATCGCCGCCACCATCGGTGATGGAGTCGAAGTGGTGCTGCACGAAGGCACGGTCGACGGTCGCGCCGTCACCCCATTCGCCGACCTGTGCAACACCCCCGCCACGGACGCCGTCGACGCGGCCATGGCCGCCACCGGGCCTGACACCATCACCAAGTTCCTGTTCACCAGCGGCTCCACCAAGATGCCCAAGGCGGCGATCAACACCAACCGCATGTGGTGCGCCAACCAGCAGCAGATGGCCCAATCCATGCCGGTACTGTCCGGCGAGCCGCTGGTGCTGGTCGACTGGCTGCCCTGGAACCACACCTTCGGAGGCAATCACAATTTCGGCATGGTCGTGTTCCACGGCGGCACGCTGTACATCGACGACGGCAAACCCACGCCGGCGCTGATGCACGAGACCTTGCGCAACCTGCGCGAGATCGCCCCCACCGTGTACTTCAACGTGCCGACCGGCTTCGAGGCGATCGCCCATGCGATGAAGACCGACGACCTGCTGCGCAAGACGCTGCTGTCCCGGGTGCAGATGTTCTTCTATGCCGGTGCCGCGCTGGCCCAGCCTGTCTGGGACAGCCTGTACGAGAGCGAGGAGCGCGAGATCGGGCAGCGTGTCGTCATGGCCACCGGCCTGGGCATGACCGAGTCCGGCCCATTCGCCATCTTCGTCACCAACCCGCATGTGCGCGCCGGCGACCTGGGCGTTCCAACGCCCGGCCTCGTGCTAAAGCTGGTGGACATCGATGGCAAGACCGAGGTCCGCTATCGCGGGCCGAACATCACGCCGGGATACTGGCGCAACGACGCCGATACCGCCGAGGCGTTCGACGAGGAAGGTTTCTTCAAGAGTGGCGATGCCGTGCGGTGGATCGACGAGACCGATGTCCACCTGGGCCTGAAGTTCGACGGCCGCATCGCCGAAGACTTCAAGCTCGCCACAGGCACCTTCGTCAGCGTGGGCCCGCTGCGCGGCAGGATCATCGCCGCAGGCGCACCTTACATCCAGGACGTGGTGCTGACCGGCATCAACCTCAAGGAAGTCGGCGCCATGGTGTTTCCCACTCCGGCCGTGCGCAGCCTGAGCGGCCTGGGCGCCGACGCACCGATGTCCGATGTGCTGGCCGCAAAGCCGGTGCTGGACCACTTCCAGAAAGTGCTCGACGCATTGTCCGCTGACAGCACCGGCAGCGCCAATCGCATTGCACGCATGTGCCTGCTGTCGGAGCCGCCGACCATCGACAAGGGCGAGATCACCGACAAGGGCTCGATCAACCAGCGCTCGGTGCTGACGCACCGCGCCGACACCGTGGCGGCCCTGCACGCCGACACGCTACACACCATCCTCAAACCCGCTGCACGCTGAAACCGGGACCACCGCATGAAATCCAAGGGACTCTTCAACGCTTTCGACGACGTCTGGATGCACGAAGGCGTGCGCACGCCGATGGTCGACTACTGCGGCGCGCTCGGACATCTCTCGCCGACGGACATGGGCATCAAGGTGGCACGCGAGGCGCTGCTGCGTGCCGGCATCCCGGCGAGCGACATCGACTCGGTCATCACCGGCAACATGGCGCCAGGCGACTTCGACCAGTTCTTCCTGCCGCGCCACATCGGGCTGTACGCCGGTGTGCCGCAGGAGGTGCCGGCCATCATGGTCCAGCGCATCTGCGGCACCGGCTTCGAGCTGTTCCGCCAGGCCGGCGAACAGATCCAGTCCGGCAGCGTAGACGCCGCGCTGGTGGTCGGCACCGAGAGCATGACGCGCAACCCGATCGCCGCCTTCGACCACCGCTCCGGCTTCAAGCTCGGTGCACCGGTGGGCTTCAAGGACTACATGTGGGAGGCGCTGAAGGATCCGGCCGCCGGCATCAACATGATCCAGACGGCCGAGAACCTGGCCCGCAAATACGGCATCACACGTGAAGCGGTGGACCAGTTTGCATCCGATTCCTTCGCCAAGGCGGTCGCGGCGCAGACCAGCGGCTTCCTGGCTGGCGAAATCGTCCCGGTCGTCAGCGAGAAGTTCGAGCTCGAAGGCTACAAGACCCGCGGCATCCGGCTGCAGGGCAAGACCACCGAAGTCATGGCCGACACCCATCCGCGCGTCTCGCCGGTCGAGGTGCTGGCCAAGCTCCGGCCGGTATTCGAGAACGGCGTGCAGACCGGTGGCAACAGTGCCGCCCTGGTCGATGCGGCAGCGGCCTGTGTCGTCACCTCCGGCGCCTTTGCCAAGACCCACCAGAAGACGCCGTTGGCGCGCGTGGTCGCGGCAGCCGCCGTCGGCGTGCCACCCGAGATCATGGGCATCGGTCCTGCACCGGCGATCCGCCTGCTGCTGGCTCGCACCGGACTTGCGCTGTCCGACATCGGCCGATTCGAGATCAACGAAGCCCAGGGCGCACAAACCCTGTCCGTCGGCCGCGAGCTGGACCTGGATCTGAGCAGGCTCAATGTCAACGGCGGCGCCATTGCGCTGGGCCATCCCCTCGCATGCACCGGCGTGCGCCTGACCATCACGCTGGCGCGCGAACTCCAGCGCTCCGGGCTGCGCTACGGCATCTCCAGCGCCTGCGTCGGCGGCGGCCAGGGCATCGCCCTGCTGCTGGAAAACCCCCAGGCAACGCACTGAACTCCAGGAAGGAAACCTCCCCATGAACATTCAAGGACAAGCGGCACTGGTGACCGGCGGCGGCTCCGGCCTCGGCGAGGCCACCGCACGCGAGCTGGCCCGCCTGGGCGCCAAGGTGGCCGTGCTCGACCTGAACATGGACAACGCCCAGCGCGTTGCCCAGGACATTGGCGGCATCGCCGTCCATTGCAACGTGAGCGACCCGCAAAGCATGCAGCAGGCCATCGAGCACTCTGCCGCGGCCCAGGGTCCGGCCCGCATCCTGATGCAGATCGCCGGCATCGGCACGGCCAAGCGGGTGGTGGGCAAGGACGGCAATGCCGCACCGCTGGAGGACTTCGCCAAGGTCATCAACGTCAACCTGATCGGCACCTACAACGCAGCCCGCCTGTTCGCAGCCGCCTGCGCAAAACTGGAACCGCTGCAGGACGGCGCGCGGGGTGTCATGGTGTTCACCTCGTCGGTGGCCGCCTACGATGGACAGGTCGGCCAGCAGGCCTACAGCGCGTCCAAGGCCGGCGTCGTCGGCATGACGCTGCCCATGGCACGTGACCTGGCGCAACATGGCATCCGCGTGTGCACCATCGCCCCAGGCCTGTTCGCGACCCCCCTGCTCAAATCCCTGCCCGAGCCGGTGCAGCAGTCGCTGGCGGCCAGCATCCCGTTTCCGGCACGCCTGGGAAAGCCCGAGGAGTTCGCAAGTCTGGCCGCCCACATCGTGCAGAACGACCACCTCAACGGCGAGACCATCCGGCTCGACGGTGCACTGCGGATGGCGCCGCGATGATGGCCCGCGGCAAATCACTGGCATCACCGCAGCGCGATCGCAATGTCCTCACCGCAGGCTGACACGATGTCCAAAACCGTCATTTACGAGGTCGACGTGATGTTCGGCGACTGCGATCCCGCCGGCATCGTGTTCTTCCCGAACTTCTCCAAATGGATGGATGCCTCGTCGCTGAATTTCTTCGTGCAATGCGGCGTTCCGCCCTGGCGCGAGCTGGTCAAGACGCGCGGCATCATCGGCACGCCCTTGCTAGAAATTCATACCAAGTTCATGCGGCCCGCCACCTATGGCGAGCGCCTGCAGATCCACACCAGCGTGCAGGAATGGCGGGACAAGGTCTTCCTGCACCAGCACGTCGTCAAGCGTGGCGACACCGTGCTCTGCGAAGGCCAGGAGACACGCGCCTTCTGCATCCGCCATCCGGACGACCCCGAGCGCATCAAGGCCATACCCGTACCTGAAGACATCCGTGCGCTGTGCAGCTGATGCCGGCACCCCCCGACCGATCCCCCACCCCGTGTTTTTCAACCCACCTCCCAAGGAGACAACCATGACACTGAAGAAGACCCTGCTGGCCATTGCCATCGCCGCCGTCAGCACCGCCGCGCTGGCCGACATCAAGATCGGCGTCAGCCTGTCGCTGACCGGACCGGGCTCCGGCCTGGGCATCCCGATGCAGAAGCAGCTCGAACTGTTCCCCAAGACCATCGGCGGCGAGAAGGTGGTACTCGAAATCCTGGACGACGCCACCGATCCGGGCAAGGGCGCAGCCAATGCCCGTCGCTTCGTGACGGAAGACAAGGTCGACGTGATCTTCGGCTCCTGCATCACCGCTGTTGCGGCCGCCATGACCGACATCGCCGCTGAAGCCGGCACGGTGCAGATCGCCGGCTCGCCGGTCGGTGTGCCTGCAGGCAAGGACAAGTGGCTGTTCCGGCTGCCGCAGTCCAACACCGTGATGGGCCATGCGGTGGTCGAGCACATGAAGAAGCAAGGCATCAAGACCATCGGCTTCCTCGGCTATACCGACGCCTATGGCCAGCAGTGGCTCGACGCCATCGGGCCCCTGCTGGACAAGGCCGGCATCAAACTGGTTGCGACCGAGCGATTTGCGCGCCCGGACACCAGCGTGACGCCACAGGCGCTGAAGCTGACCTCGGCCAGCCCCGACGCGATCCTGGTCGTGGCCTCCGGCTCCGGCGCTGCGATGCCGGAACTGGCATTGATCGACCGCGGCTACAAGGGCAAGATCTACCAGACCCACGCAGCCGCCACGCCCGACCTGATCCGCCTGGGCGGCAAGGCCGTCGAAGGCACCTATGTGGTTTCCGGTCCGGCCCTGCTCGGCGACCAGCTGCCGGACTCGCATCCGTCCAAGAAGCTGGCGATCGATTTCGTGACCAAGTTTGAAGCCAAGTTCGGCGCCAACTCACGCAATCAGTTTGCCGGTCACTCCTACGACTTCCAGGTCGCCATGGAAAAGGCCATTCCGCTGGCGCTGAAGAAGGCCAAGCCCGGCACGCCGGAGTTCCGCGCGGCGCTGCGTGACTCGCTGGAAACCATGGGCCGTACGGTGTTCTCGCACGGAGTTATGAACTGGACGCCAAGCGACCACTGGGGTTACACGATGGAAACCGGCGTCATGACCAAGGTTGTCGACGGCAAGTTCAAGGTCGAGTAAGCGCAATTGCGGGTCACCCGCAGGCCTTGGCCTGCGGGTGACTGCCCATGGCCCGCGCGACCTGCGCGGATGCCATGGGCCGAATTCGGCGGGCCCGACTCCACCATCTTCAAGGTACCCCATGGACTCATCCATTGCCAGCATCCTGCTGCTGGACGGCGTGACCAACGGCGCAATCTATGCGCTGCTCGGACTCGCGACCGTTCTGGTATTCACCGTGACACGGGTGATCTTCATTCCGCAAGGTGAATTCGTCGCCTATGGCGCACTCACGCTGGCCATGTTCCAGGCCGGCAAGACACCGGGTACGGTGTGGCTGCTGCTGATCCTCGCCGGCACTGCCGCGCTGATGGAGTGGTTCGTCCAATGGCGTCACCACGGCAATTTCCTGCGCGCATTGCGCGCATCACTGAACACCCTGATTTTTCCCGTCATCGTCTCGCTGCTGGGCATCTGGGCGGCGCCGCAGCAGTATCCGCTGTGGATACAGGCGCTGCTGAGCGTGGCCATCGTCACGGCCTTTGGCCCTCTGGTCTACCGCGTCGCCTACCAGTCGCTGGAGTCCGCCACGCCACTGGTGCTGCTGATCGTCTCGGTGGGAGTGCATTTTGCGATGACCGGCCTGGGCCTGCTGTTCTTCGGCGCCGAGGGCTTTCGCAACCCCAGCTTCTGGGACGTCCGCATCCCCCTGGGTGCCGTCACCTTCAAAGGCCAGTCACTGATCATCTTCGGCGTCTCGATCGCACTGATCGTGATGCTGTGGCTTTATTTCGAGAAGTCGCTGCGCGGCAAGGCGCTGCGGGCGACCGCCGTCAACCGCACCGGCGCGCGATTGATGGGCATCTCCAGCCAGGCAGCCGGACAGCTGACCTTTCTGATGGCCGCTCTGATCGGCGCCTTGTCGGGACTGCTGATCGGCCCGACCACCACCGTGTTCTACGACTCCGGCTTCCTGATCGGGCTCAAGGGCTTCGTCGCGGCGGTCGTCGCCGGACTGTCGAGTTATCCCGGCGCACTGCTGGGCGCACTGTTTGTCGGCATCGTCGAGGCCTTCGGCGCGTTCTGGGCCAGTGCCTTCAAGGAGGTGATCGTGTTCACGCTGGTGCTTCCAGTGTTGCTGATCCGCTCCCTGCGCAGCGGCCATTCGGACGAGGAACACTGATATGACCCGCCAACGCATCCTCCTCCTGCTCTTGATCGCCGCCATCCCGCTGACGGCGGTGCTGCCGCTGCCCGACTTCTGGATCGCGCAGCTCAACTACATCGGGCTATACGCCCTGGTCAGCATGGGCCTGGTGCTGCTGACCGGTGTCGGTGGCCTGACCTCGTTCGGCCAGGCCGCTTTCGTGGGCATTGGCGCCTACACCACCGCCTGGCTGACGCTCAACACGGGCATGTCGCCCTGGCTGACGCTGTTCGTCGGGCTCGCGCTCACGGGCATCAGCGCACTTGTCGTGGGCATGATCACGCTGCGGATGTCGGGCCACTACCTGCCACTGGCGACCATCGCCTGGGGCCTTTCGCTGTACTACCTGATGGGCAATCTCGACGCACTGGGCAAGTACGACGGATTGCTGGGCCTCAAGAGCCTGTCCGTCGGCGATATCGATATCGGCCAGGGCCGCTTGTTCTTTGTGCTTTGCTGGGGCATTCTGATCGCCGGTGCCGTGGCTTTGCTGAACCTGCTCGACTCGCGACCCGGTCGCGCCATCCGATCGCTCAAGGGCGGCTCGCAAATGGCCGAGGCCATGGGCATCAACACCTTTCGCTACAAGGTCACGATCTTCCTGATCGCCGCCCTGTTCGCATCGGTGGCCGGCTGGTTGCTGGCGCACTTCCAGCGCACGGTCAATCCGTCCGCCTTCGGACTGAAAATGGGTATCGAATACCTGTTCATGGCCGTGATCGGCGGTGTCGGCCATGTCTGGGGCGCCATCGTCGGCGCAGGCCTGGTCAAGCTGCTGGACGACTATCTGCAGGTGGCCCTGCCGGCCCTGATCGGCACCAGTGGCAGCTACGAGGTCATCGTGCTGGGCATTGCGATGGTGTTGCTGCTCAAGTACATGCCCGACGGGCTGTGGTCGGTCGTGGCGCGCAGATTCCCCACTCCGCCACGCAAGGTGGACTGGCAACAGGCCACCGACCTTCCGGCTCGCCCCAGGCCGAAAGAAGGCGACATGGTGCTGCAGGTGGACAAGGTCCGCAAGCAGTTCGGCGGCCTGGTTGCAGTGAACGACATCAGCTTCGACATTCCGGCGGGCAAGATCGTCGGCCTGATCGGCCCGAACGGCGCCGGCAAGTCGACCACCTTCAACCTGATCACCGGGGTGCTGTCCAAGACCTCCGGCCAGGTGAAGTTCCGCGGCGAGGACATCTCGTCCTTGCCCTCGCGCGCAATCTCCCGCAAGGGCATGGCGCGCACCTTCCAGCACGTCAAGATGATCGCCGACATGACCGTGCTCGAGAACGTGGCCCTGGGCGCCTACACCCGCGGCACCCGAGGCGTGCTCTCGTCGATGCTGCGCACCAATGCGGCCGAGGAACGCCGTCTGATGAAGGAGGCCCAGCGCCAGCTCGAGCGCATCGGCATGGGCGAATTCCTGCACGAGCAGGCCGGCAACCTGGCCATGGGGCCACAGCGCCTGATGGAAATCGCCCGCGCCCTGTGCTGTGACCCGGCACTGCTGCTGCTGGACGAGCCGGCCGCCGGCCTGCGCCACAAGGAGAAGCAGGACCTGATCCAGGTGCTGCGCCAGTTGCAGGGTGAAGGCATGAGCATCCTGCTGGTCGAGCACGACATGGATCTGGTGATGGATGTCTGCGACCAGCTGGTGGTGATGGAGTTCGGCACCTTGCTGACCCGCGGCACACCGGCCGAGGTCCAGGCCAATCCGGCCGTGCGTGCGGCCTACCTCGGAACGGAACACTGAAATGAATGCACCCCTGCTGAAAGTCACCGACCTGCGCGCCGGTTATGGCCGCGCCGAAGTGCTGCACGGGCTGAGCCTGGAGGCGGCCAAGGGCAGCGTCATCACCGTGATCGGCCCCAACGGCGCTGGCAAGTCGACACTGCTCAATACGCTGATGGGCATCCTGCCGGGCAAAGGCGGCATCGAGTTCGAGGGCCAGTCGATCCAGGACCTCACACTGGAAGAACGTGTGATGCTGGGCATTGCGCTGGTGCCGGAGAAGCGCGAACTGTTCTCCAGCATGAGCGTGCAGGACAACCTGGTTCTGGGCGCTTACCGGCAGGTGCGCATGGGCAATGCCCGCTGGCGCGACCGCCTGACGGATGTCTACACCCTGTTCCCGCGGTTGCAGGAGCGCCGCGACCAGGAAGCCGGCACGCTTTCTGGCGGTGAACGCCAGATGCTCGCCGTCGGCCGTGCACTGATGTCGCGCCCGACGCTGCTGATGCTGGACGAACCCAGCCTGGGCCTGGCGCCGCTGATCGTGAAGGAGATCTTCTCCATCATCGAGACACTGCGCCAGACCGGGGTCACGATCGTGCTGGTGGAGCAGAACGCGCGGGCGGCACTGGCCGTTGCGGACCAGGGTTTCGTGCTCGAGATGGGCGAGATCGGGCTGCACGGCCCGGCCAGCGAACTGGCCGAGGATCCGCGCGTCATCGACACCTACCTGGGTGCCGCGAAGAAGTAGCGCCAACCGCGCCTGGACGCAGCCCGGCTCTGCGCTTGCGCGGCGCATGATTGTTGCGGGCAATGGCACCCGCGTGAATGAAGAGGTCCCACCATGAACAGCTATCTGCCCCGCACCGATGACATGTTCTTCGTGTTGTCGCGCGTGCTCGGCGCTCCTGCGCAGTTGCAGGCTCTGCCGGCATTCGAGGAAATCGATGCCGACCTGATGCAGCAGGTGCTGGGCGAGGCCGGCAAATTCGTCGGCGACGTCATCGCGCCACTCAACCGCGACGGCGACGAGGTCGGTGCGCAGTGGAAGGATGGCGCGGTCACGATGCCGCCGGGGTTCCGGGATGCCTACCAGGCGTTCTGGCAAGCCGGCTGGCCTGCGCTGTCGGCCGCCGCCGAAGATGGCGGACAAGGTCTGCCCACGGTGCTCGAAGCCATGCTGTACGAGATGCTGTCGGCCGCCAACCACGGCTGGACCATGGCACCGGGTCTGCTGCACGGGGCCTACGAATGCATTCGCCACCATGGCAGCCCCGCGCTCAAGGCCGCCTACCTGGAGAAGCTGGCCACCGGAGAGTGGCTCGCAACCATGTGCCTGACCGAGGCCCACGCCGGCTCCGATCTGGGCATGGTCCGTACCAGGGCCACCCCACGGCCCGACGGCAGCTATGCGCTGAGCGGCACCAAGATCTTCATCTCGGGCGGTGAACACGACCTGAGCGACAACATCGTGCATCTGGTGCTGGCACGCCTGCCGGACGCGCCTGCCGGGCCCAAGGGCCTGTCCCTGTTCGTGCTGCCCAAGTTCCAGGCCGACGGATCCCGCAGTGCGGTTTTCTGCGAACGCATCGAGGAGAAGATGGGCCTGCACGGCAGCCCCACCTGCGTGCTGCGTTTCGATGGGGCGGTCGCCAGCATCGTCGGGGAGCCGGGCAAGGGTCTCAACGCGATGTTCGTGATGATGAACGCCGCCCGGCTGCATGTCGCACTGCAAGGCATCGGACTGCTCGACGCCGCCTGGCAGAAGGCCGATGCCTATGCCCGTGAGCGCCGCCAGATGCGCGCCCCGGGCCGAGCCCGCGGCACCTCGGATGCCGACCTGATCGCCGAGCATCCGGCGATCCGCCGCATCCTGGACAGCCAGCGCGCCTGGGTGGATGCGGGCCGCGTACTGGCCTACCGGACTGCCATCGAACTCGACCAGATCCGCCATGGCGACGCGCAGGCGCAGCGCAGCGGCCAACGCTGGTGCGCACTGGTGACGCCGATCATGAAGGCGGTGTTCACACACCAGGCCTTTCATGGCGGCAGCGACTGCCTGCAGGTCTTTGGCGGCCACGGCTATGTACGCGAGTGGGGCATCGAGCAGATCATTCGCGACGCCCGCGTCGCAATGATCTACGAGGGCACCAACGAGATCCAGGCGATCGACCTGCTGGTGCGCAAGCTGCTGCCCGACGGCGGCCAGGACATGGCCCTGCTGCTCGACAGCCTGCAGGCCGATGTGTCGGACGAGACCCGCGGGCGCATCACGACGCTGCGCGCACTGACCGCACGCATCGTGGCGGCTGCACCTCGCGATGCCGCACTGCCCTATCGGGTCGCCGACGACTACCTGCGCGCCTGCGCCCTGGTGCTGATCGACTGGGCCTGGCAACGCATCGAAGCCGGACTGGACGGGGCCGCGGCCGACCGCGAAGCGCGGTGGCAGGCACCGGCGCGGGCTCTGCGCCAATGGCTGCTGCCCGAGTTCGCGATGCGCGCAGGCATCATCGAGCAGCAATGCCAGGCAGTGACGGGATAATCCGCCCCATGCCGATCCCCCGCTCAGCGTCCCAGCCCAGTACCCGCCCCAAAGCCACCGTGCGCCGCCCGGTGCGCGCGAAGCCCGAACCCATGGAGGTCGGCCCGGCGGTCGAACAGGTGGACACGCGTTTCCTGCAGTCGCTGGTAGGCTACAACGCCCGCCGCGCGGCGCTGTGCATCATCGAGGGTTTTCTCGAGCGCATGGCGGAGTTCAATCTGCGCCCGGTGGACTTCTCGGTGATGTCGGTGATCCACCACAACCCGGGCATCACCTCGCGGCAATTGTGTGCGACGCTGGCCCTGCTGCCGCCCAATCTGGTCGGGCTGATCCAGTCGCTGGAAGAGCGCGGCCTGGTCCATCGGCTGCGCCACCCGCACGACGGGCGCGCGGTCGGCTTGCACCCCACACAGGCGGGCCGGGAGGTCATGGTGCAGGCGGAGAAGGCGGCCAGCGACCTGGAGATCGACCGCACCCGCAAGCTCACGCCTGCGCAGCGCAAGTCGCTGATGCAGTTGCTGCAGAAGATCTACCTCTGAGCCTGCACGTCACGGCGCCCGTCCGGGCGCCAAGGACTCAGGCAGCAGGCGCGGTTTCGCGCGCCAGACCCAGACGTGCCAGCGTCTGCGGCGTCGGCACACCCTGCGCCGTCCAGCCTCGCAGCTCGTAATACTCGGGCAGCATCTCCGGAATCCGCGCCACCAGGCCCTTGGCCGTGCCGCTGGGCGCCGGCTCGGTCAGAAGCCGCCTGGGCAAGGTGTCGTCCTTGATGGTCAGGCCAGCGGCCAGGTTGAACTGGCGCTCCAGGTTCCAGATGCGCTCGCCGGTCTCGCGCATGCGCGCAACGGTCCAGCCGCCGCCGACCGCGGCATCGATCTGGCTGGCGTACAACTCTTCGGTCACACCCGAATGGCTGGTGAACGAGCACAGGCCGGTCGAATCGATCGCTGCAATGAAGTCCTGCGAGTCCTTGACCACCTTGGCCTTGCCGGCGATCTCGGTCGAACCGAAGTCGTGGCCATACGGATTGGCCCGCAGATGGCAGGCACCGCGGTTGCTGGTCGCATACGCCAGGCCCATGCCCTGCATGCCGCGCCCGTCATAGGCGGCGAATTCCTGCCCTTTCACCGCCATCGACAGATCCGGACGGCCATACTTCTCGCACAACAGCTTCGAGCCCAGCGCGATGTCGCGTCCGAAGCCTTCGCCCTTGCCGGTGAGCTCGGCCAGCTGGCACATGGCCTTCGCGTCGCCGAACTTCAGCGAGATGCCGCCGGTGTCCTTCTCGGTGATGACGCCGAGCTCGAACAGTTCCATCGCCGCCGCAATCGTGCCCCCCAGCGAGATCGGATCCATGCCGTATTCGTTGCACAGGAAGCCGGCAAAGGTGGCCGCGTCCATGTCGTCGACACCCACCGCCGCACCCAGCGCATACGCGGTTTCGTATTCCAGGCCACCGGAGGCACCGTGGTACTCGGGCCGGTCCTTGACCGAGAAATGGGTCGGGTCGATGTGACAGATGCGGCCGCAGCCAATGGTGCAGCCAAAGCAGGCGCCATTGCGGATCAGGTTGGTATGGCCGTTCGCGTTGGGCTTGTTCATGTAGCTGGCGTTCATCTTCAGCAAGCCCTCGAACTGCACCTCGCGGTTGTTGCGCGTGGGCAAGGCGCCGAAGGTGCCGGTGACGTCCATCATCGGGATGGTGCCGAAGCGGGTCAGCGACTTGCGGCCTTCGTTGTTCGCCAGCGCCTTCGTGGCCGCCTGCACCGCCGACATGAAGGCCTTGGGGTTGGCCGGCGTCACACCGACCGTACCGCGCACGGCGATTGCCTTGAGGTTCTTCGAGCCCATCACGGTGCCCACGCCCGAACGGCCCGCGGCACGGTGCATGTCGTTGACGATGCAGGCATAGCGGCAGCCGGACTCACCGGCCTGGCCGATCGACGCCACGCGGATCAGCGGGTCCTGGTGCGCCTTCTTGATCGCCGGCTCGGTCTGCCAGACCGTCTTGCCCCACAGGTGGCCGGCATCCATCAGCCGCGCCACGCCGTCCTCGATGTACAGGTAGACCGGTGTGGGCGAACGCCCCTCCAGGATCACCATGTCCCAGCCGGCCTGCTTGAGTTCACCACCGAACTGCCCGCCCGAGTTGGAACAGGCGATGGCCCCGGTAAGCGCGCCCTTGGTGACGGCCGACCAGCGCCCGCCGGTGGCCGCCATGGTGCCGGTCAGCGGACCGGTCACGATGATCAGCTTGTTCTCCGGCGACGTGGCATCGACTGCCGGGTCGATTTCCTCCATCAGGTACTTGGTCGCCAGGCCCCGCTGGCCCAGGTAGGCCTGGGCCCATTCCATGTTCAGTGGCTCGGACACACAGGTGCCCGCACTCAGATTGACCCTCAGCACTTTTTGATGCCAACCCATGATGCATACCTCCAGTGGGATACCGATCCGGCACAGGCGACTTGCGTGTCGCCCCGCCGCTTACCCGTCCAGTCTAATCCAAGCCACCGCCATCCGCGTCCGCCGGGGGCTGGCCGTCGATGTAATACCAGAGGCCCGCCTCGCGCACGAAGCGGCTGACCTCGTGCATGCGCTGCCCGCGCCCCTGATCACGCAGCCGTGCCACGAACTCGACCACACCGACATCCCCCTGCGCCTGCGCATGGCGGACCTCCAGCCCCAGCCATTTGACCGGCGCCAGTTCCAGGTCACCAGGGGCCGTCGACGGGTGCCAGGTCGCCAGCAGATAGTCCAGCAATCCCAGCACATAGGCGCTGTAGCGCGAACGCATCAAGGCCTCGGGCGTCGGCGCACCCACGCCGTCGGCAAGGCCCTCGTGCCAGCGGCCGCAGCACTGGGGGTAGACCTCGTCGCTGCCGCAGGGACACGGCATGCGGACATGGGAAGGGTTGCGCTTCATGAGCCGTCCTCCCCCGAAGTCGACACCGTTTCGGCTGCGCCCAGCGTCGACATGAAAAGCGCCGGCGCCGGACGCTTGCCCTGGCGCGGCTTGTGCTGCCTGACCGTTCCGATGTTGATGCAGCACACCGGCACGTCGCCATCGGGCAGGCCGAGCAGCGCGCGCAGCCGCGTCGACGCCATGGCCTTGCCGCTGGTCAGGCCGGTGCCGAAACCCAGGGCATGGGCGCCCAGCAGCAGGTTCTGCACTGCCGCACCGACACTGACCAGGCGCTCGAGCGCCGGAATGTCCGGATCCCGCGTTCCCAGGCATGCGACCACCACCATCAGCAGCGGTGCGCGATGGGCCTTGTCCCGCGCTGCCGCCACCTGCTCTGCGGACGCGGCCGGGTCGCGGTCGGTCAGCGCCAGCGCAAAAACTTCGGCCAGTCGGCCGCGCTCGGCCTCGGGTACCAGGACAAATCGCCAGGGCGTCAGCTGTCCGTGGTCGGGCGCTGCGGCGGCCAATGCCAGCAAGTCCTGCAGCTGTGCAGCATCCGGTCCGGGCGCGTGCAGGCGCCGCGGCATCATCGTCTGGCGCGAATGGATCAGCGCCTGGGCAAAGCCCCAGGCCTCCATGCCGGACGCCGGCAGCATCGCGCCTTGCGGGCCGCTGCCCGCCTCGGCAGCCGCACCGGGTCCGCCGCTGGTTTCACCGTTCATCGTCACCATCTCCTGTTGCAACACCGGCCCGGCCACCGAACCCGCGCATGCCGCAGGCGCTTGGCGCACAACCGGCACCAGCGTCCGAGTGTCGCCTACGCCGTTGCCTGTCCCGGACACGCGCCAGGGCTGGCCGACAATGGGGCTCCTGTCGCCTGCGCGGATTTCCGTGTGATGATCGCAGTCTGCAGACAAGAATCCAGAAAGAACAATTCCATGGCCACATCCAACGACAACCTCAGCATGGCGCTGTTTTGCGACTTCGAGAATGTTGCACTCGGCGTACGCGACCTCGGACACGAGAAATTCGACATCAAGCCGATTCTGGAGCGCCTGCTGCTCAAGGGCAGCATTGTCGTCAAGAAAGCATATTGCGACTGGGAGCGCTACAAGGGCTTCAAGGCCACGATGCACGAGGCCAACTTCGAGCTGATCGAGATCCCGCATGTGCGCCAGTCAGGCAAGAATTCGGCCGACATCCGGCTGGTGGTCGACGCCCTCGATCTTTGCTACACCAAGGCGCATGTCAACACCTTCGTCATCATCAGCGGCGACTCCGACTTCTCGCCGCTGGTGTCCAAGCTGCGCGAGAACGCCAAACAGGTGATCGGTGTCGGCGTGCGCCAGTCCACGTCCGACCTGCTGGTCGCCAACTGCGACGAGTTCATCTTCTACGACGACCTGGTGCGCGAAAGCCAGCGCGCCCAGGTGCGCCGTGAGCGCCCGGAGACGCAGACGGCCCCCCGGCGCAGCCCGGACGAGGAAAAGAAGCGCAAGGACGAACTGGAAGTGCGGCGCCGTGCCGGCATCGAACTGGCCGTACAGACTTTCGACGCGCTGGTCTCCGAACGCGGCGACGGCAAGATCTGGGCCTCCGTCCTCAAGGAAGCCATCAAGCGGCGCAAACCTGACTTCAGCGAATCGGGTTTCGGCTTTCGGGCCTTCGGCAATCTGCTGGAAGAGGCGCAGGCCCGCGGCTTGCTGGAGTTCGGCCGTGACGACAAGTCGGGCGCCTATGTGTTCCGAAGCGCCGGTTCGACGACCCGCGGCGACAGCACCGACGAGGCCGCACCCGCAACCGCAAGCGCCGTGGTCACGCCACCGTCGGCGGAGTCGGCCGAACGGCGGGAGCCGCGCCGACGCGGTGGCCGTGGCGGTCGTGGCAGTGGCAAGTCCGGTGCGCCCACCGCCGTGCCAGGTGAGGCGGACATGGACATGGCACCACCGGTGCCCGAACCCGCACCGCTAGCTGAACCCGAGAAAGCCGCCTCCGCAGAGCCGGTGGCAGGAGTTGCGGAGACAGAAGCACCAGCCGCGGCCAAACCGGCACGCAAGACCACGACCCGCAGCCGACGCCCGCGCAAACCGGCGACGCCCGCAGATCCGCACTGAGCGGCTGCGCGACGGCTCAGACCGTCTTGCCGAAGGCGGGCTCAGACCGTCTTGCCGGACGCGTCGGCTGGCGACTTGCCAGGTTCGGCGGCAGCATCCGCTGCCTCGGGCTGCGCATGCCCCGACCCGGACGGCTCCTTCGCCACAACGTCCTCCACAGGGGCCGGCACTGCCCGCCGCACCTGCAATTCGGCCAGTGCACTGTATAGCGGCACGCTGACCAGGCGCGAAACGCCGCTGGACAGCAAGGCGCCCGCCATCAGGCTGAGCACCAGGCCATGGCCATCGACCATCTCCATCACGATGATGAACGAGGTCATCGGCGCCTGTGTCACTGCGGCCAGGAACCCGGCCATGCCCAGCGCAATCAGCGTCGTCGAGCTGATGCCCAGCACGTACTGTCCGATGTCGCTGCCGATGCCGCCCCCGATCGCCAGCGACGGCGCGAAAATGCCTGCCGGTACACCCGCCCAGGTCGTGAGCCAGGTCGCAACGAACTTGAGCAGAAAGAACAGACCCGAGGACTCATCGACGCCGTCGAGCAGGCTACGGGTATGCATGTAGCCGCTGCCATAGGTCGTTCCCTGGCTGACCACGCCGATCACCGCGATCAGCAATCCGCAAAAGGCGGCAAAGCGCAGCGGGGAACGCAGGCGCAGACGGCTGAACCAGTCGCCAGACTGGCCAGACAGCGACACGATCAGCAGGCGCGAGAAAAGTCCGCCCACCAGACCGCAGGTCACCGCCACCAGCAGCCCCGGCCACAGCATCTCCAGATCCAGCCGGTCGACCCGGATCGCGCCGACGACACCAAAGTAGCTGGTGTTCCCATAAATGGATACCGACATCAGGCCGCCCAGCACGATGGCCGCCATGATCAGGCCGTTGCTGCGCTGCTCGGGACTGCGCGACAACTCCTCGATCGCGAACATGATCCCGCCCAGTGGCGTGTTGAACGCCGCCGCGATGCCGGCCGCACCGCCGGCGATGAGCAGACCATGGTCGGACACCACGCCGCGTTTGGGCAGCCAGCGCCGGCAGCTGTGCATGATGCCGGCACCCACCTGCACCGACGGGCCTTCACGTCCCAACGACAGTCCGGCCAGAAATCCCAGGCTGGTCAGCACCATCTTGGAGACGGCCAGCCAGATCGAGATGAAGAAGTGGCGCAAGGGGGCATGGATCTCCGGCGACAAGGCCGCCATGACCTGCGGGATACCGGAGCCGGCGGCACCGGGTGCGAACTTGCGCGTGGCCCAGACAATGGCCAGCGTGGCCACCGGGGTCCACAGCAGCGGCGTCCACCAGAACTGCTGCTGGACCTCGCGAAAGTGCTCGAACGCGGTCTCGCTCATCCAGGTCAGCGCCACCACCGTCAGGCCGGATATGGCGGCAAATGTGAGCACCACAGCGCGCGCGGCCCACAGGCGCCAGTCGTACAACTCCCCCTGCAAGGAAGACAGAAAATGCGGGTGTTGTTTCATGCGAAGAGACCGGCAAAGGGCAACAGAACTGACGCTTTGACTTTAACCCATCCTCCAACGCACCCGCGCGGCGCCGCGGGTCCGAGGCCGGTGTTTGCTGGCAGCGGGCACGGCAGCGGCACTGCGCCCACGCGCTGCGTTCGTGATATCAGGGACAATGCTGGCGGGCATTCGACGCCCGACAAAGGAGACCTTCAGCGTGCGCCCACCGATCGCGATTTCCAACACCCCTTTCGAAGCACGTGCCGCGCTGCAGCAGCGCCTGCCCGGGTTCGTGCCCCGTGTGGCCCTGGTGCTTGGCTCCGGCCTGGGCACGCTGGCCGACCAGATCCACGATGCCGTCACCATCCCCTATGCCGACTTGCCGGGCTTCCCGGTCTCCACCGTCGACGGCCATGCCGGTGTGCTGGTCGCCGGCACACTGGGCGGCGTGCCGGTGCTGTGCATGAAAGGCCGCAGCCACTACTACGAGGGCAAGGGCGCCGACGTCATGACATCGGCGATCCGCAGCTTCAAACTGTGCGGCTGCGAGGCCCTGCTGCTGACCTGCGCCGCCGGCTCGCTGTGCACCGACGCCGGCCCCGGCAGTCTGGTCGCACTCACCGACCACATCAACATGCTGCCCGGCAATCCGCTGGTCGGCCCCAACGACGATCGCTTCGGCCCCCGGTTCATGAGCATGGCCAATGCCTACGACGCCGGGCTGCGCCAGCAGTTGCATGCCGCGGCCGAAAGGCTGTCCATCGCGCTGCAGGACGGCGTCTACCTGGCGACCAGCGGGCCGAGTTTCGAGACTCCGGCCGAAATCCGCATGATGCGCACGCTGGGCGCCGACGTGGTGGGCATGTCGACCGTGCCGGAAGTGATCACCGCGCGCCATTGCGACCTGAAAGTGCTGGCCATTGCCACGGTGACCAATCTGGCCGAAGGCATGTCCGACATCGCGCTGTCGCACGAACAGACCCTGAAATACGCCGCCGTGGGCGCATCCGACCTGACGCGGTTGGTACCGGCCTGGCTGCAAGGCCTGCCAGGCGCTGCCCCATCCCGCCCGTGAACCGCTGCTGAACCCGTCACCATGAACCATCCGATCCGCAATGCCGGAATGCCGCTGGACCTGTCGCTGCTCGAGGCCATCCGCGTGAACCAGAGCGCCGTCGCACGGCGCGTGCAGTCGCTCAATGCGCGCCGCTCGCAGAAAAAGGAATGGCAGGCGGCCTGGCTGGTGCGTGCCATCCAGTGCATGGACCTGACCACCCTGTCGGGCGACGACACGCCGGGCCGGGTCGCGCGCCTGTGCGCCAAGGCGCGCCAGCCGCTGCGCGCCGACCTGCTCGCCGCGCTGGGGCTGCAAAGCCTGCACACCGGCGCCGTCTGCGTCTACCACGAGATGGTGGCACCGGCCGTGGCCGCACTGCACGGCCATGGCATTCCGGTGGCCGCGGTGTCGACCGGTTTCCCGGCCGGCCTGTCGGCCATGGAGACCCGTTTGCGCGAGATCGAACTCTCGGTGCAGGCCGGGGCCAGCGAGATCGACATCGTGATCAGCCGGCGCCATGTACTGACGCGCGACTGGGCCGCGCTCTACGCCGAAATGCAGGCCTTTCGTGCCGCGTGCGGCCAAGCCCATGTCAAGGCCATCCTGGCGACCGGCGAGTTGCAGACACTGGACAACGTGGCGCGCGCGTCCTGGGTCTGCATGATGGCTGGTGCCGATTTCATCAAGACCTCGACCGGCAAGGAAGGCGTCAACGCGACGCTCGACGTGTCGCTGGTCATGGTGCGGGCCATCCGCGACTACCTGGCACTGACCGGCTTGCAGGTCGGCTACAAGCCCGCCGGCGGCATCTCCAGCGCCCGTGCCGCGCTGCAATACCTGACGCTGATGAAGGAGGAACTCGGCGACGCCTGGCTGCAGCCGGAGCTGTTCCGCTTCGGCGCATCCAGCCTGCTGACTGACATCGAGCGCCAGATCGAGCACTTCGTCACCGGCCGCTATTCCGCCGCGCACCGCCACGCCATGCCCTGAACGGCGCCCATCACCCGTTGCGATCCACCATGCCCTCCATCCCAGACCTCCTCGCCACCATGGAATACGGCCCCTCCCCCGAGTCCGCCGACGCTGCACTGCAGTGGCTGTCGGCCCAACACAAGCGCTTCGGCTTGTACATCGACGGGCAGTGGCACGCCGGCGGCGCCATGTTCGAGACCCGCAATCCGGCCACCGGCAAGGCCCTGGCCAAGATTGCCCAGGGCAGCAGGAAGGACGTGGACGCAGCCGTGGCAGCCGCCTCACGCGCGCTCGGCCCTTGGCAGAAGCTGGGCGGCCACGGCCGTGCGCGCCATCTGTACGCACTGGCCCGTGCCTTGCAAAAACACAGCCGGCTGTTTGCCGTGCTGGAGTGCCTGGACAACGGCAAACCGATCCGAGAGACGCGCGACATCGACGTTCCGCTGGCGATCCGCCACTTCTACCACCACGCCGGCTGGGCCCAGTTGCTGGACAGCGAGTTCGCCGGCCACCGCGCCATCGGCGTCGTCGGGCAGATCGTGCCGTGGAACTTCCCGCTGCTGATGCTGGCCTGGAAGATCGCGCCTGCACTGGCCTGCGGCAATACCGTGGTGTTCAAGCCGGCCGAGTTCACGCCACTGACCGCGCTGCTGTTCGCCCATGTCTGCGACGAGGTCGGTCTGCCACCGGGCGTGGTCAACATCGTCACCGGCGATGGCGTCACCGGCGAGGCCATCGTCGCGCATCCCGGCATTGGCAAGATCGCATTCACCGGCTCGACCGAGGTCGGTCGGCTGATCCGTGTGGCCACGGCCGGCAGCGGCAAGAAGCTCAGCCTGGAACTCGGCGGCAAGTCACCGACCATCGTGTTCGCCGATGCCGACCTCGACAGCGCGGTCGAAGGCGTGGTCGACAGCATCTGGTTCAACCAGGGCCAGGTCTGCTGTGCCGGCTCGCGGCTGCTGGTGCAGGAAGGCATACAGGCCCGCTTCCTGGAAAAGCTGCGCCAGCGCATGGCCCGGATCCGGGTCGGCGATCCGCTGGAGAAGTCGACCGACATGGGCGCGCTGATCGATGCGACCCAGCGCGAACGGGTCGCAGCATACGTGGCGCAGGCCCGCGACGACGGCGCCAAGGTCTGGCAAACCCCGGGTGACCTGCCAGCGCAGGGCTGCTACTACCCGCCCACGCTGATCACCGACATCGGCAGCGCCAGCGTGGCGGTGCAGGAAGAGATCTTCGGCCCGGTGCTGGTGAGCATGCCGTTTCGCACGCCGGCCGAGGCGGTGGAACTGGCCAACAACACCGTGTACGGGCTGGCGGCCAGCATCTGGAGCGAATCCATCAGCCTGGCGCTGGACGTTGCGCCGCGGCTCAAGGCCGGCGTGGTGTGGATCAACACCAGCAACCAGTTCGACGCCAGCTGCGGCTTCGGTGGTTACCGCGAGTCGGGCTTCGGCCGCGAAGGCGGCCGCGAAGGCCTGCTCGAATACCTGGTCGGGCGTGACGACGACGAGCGTCCGGCACGTCCCAAGACCTCCAAGGCCTCGCGCCTGATCGCTTCCGCACCCGAGATCGACCGTACGGCCAAGCTGTACATCGGGGGCAAGCAGGTGCGTCCCGATGGCGGCTACAGCCGGCCACTGCGCTTCAACGGCAAGCAGGTGGCGACGATGCCCGAAGGCAACCGCAAGGACATCCGCAACGCTGTCGAAGCCGCACGCAAGGCCGGCGGCTGGGAGCGCAACACCGCCCATGGGCGGGCCCAGGTGCTCTATTACCTGGCCGAGAACCTGCAGGCGCAGCGCAACCGCTTCATCCAGACCTTGTCGCTGGTGCAGACCGGTCAGCAGGCGTCCGACGAATTCGACGCCAGCATCGAGTCCCTTTTCTACTACGCAGCCTGGGCTGACAAGTTCGACGGCCAGGTGCACCAGCCGCCGATGCACGGCATCGTGACCGCACTCAACGAGGCATTGGGCGTGATCGGCATCGTGTGCCCGAACGAGGCCCCGCTGCTGGGCCTGATCGCCCTGGTGGCGCCAGCCATCGCGCTGGGCAACCGGGTCGTGGTGCTGCCCTCGGCCGCACTGCCGCTGGTCGCCACCGACCTGTACCAGGTGCTGGACACGTCCGACTTGCCGGACGGCGTGGTCAACATCGTGACCGGCCCTGCCAGGGAGCTGGCCGCGGTGCTGGCCAGCCACGTCGATGTCGACGCCGTCTGGCGCCACGACGGCGATGCGGAGGGTTGCGCGGAGGTGGAGCGGCTGTCGGCCGGCAGCCTCAAGCGCAGCTGGGTGGGTGGTGGCCGGGGCCGCCTGTGGCACAAGACCGGCCAGGGCCGGGGCCCGGAGTTCCTGCGCCAGGCCAGCCAGGTCAAGAATATCTGGGTGCCTTACGGGGTCTGAAGCTGCGCCGCAGCCGCTCAGCGTGGCCGGTCGGCAAAAGCCTTGTAGGCGCGCTCGAAGCTGACCTGGACCTTGATCTTCTCGGCATTGACCGGCGCGCGCACCGCGTAACGCGACTCGCGCGCATCGCGATAGGGGTATTCAGCCAGCGGCATGCCGCCGGCGCTCACCACACTGACCACCTCCACCTCGTGGGCGCGCGCACCCCGCGCAACCACCACGGCCTTCTCGCCATTGACGAGCTGCACATAGGTGCCGGGCGGGTAGAAACCGACCGCCGTCGCCACCGCCGAGGCCAGCACAGGCTCGTCGCCCGAGGCATCGATGACCATGGACTTGGCCGCACCCAGCGGCGACATGGCCAGCCGGGTCTTGCGGGCGGCCAGCTTGGCGACGAAGATGTCGGCCACGCGCAACAGATGGCGAGCCTGCACGTTGCCGGTCAGCCCCTTGGGGACACCGGGCTCGTGGTGCCACAGCACGATGTCCAGGGTATCGCGGTCATCCACACCCAGCGCCTGGAGAATCTCGACGCTGAGCTGCGGATGCTCGCGGATCAGCATGCGCTGGCTGTCATTGGGCATGCCGCTTTGCGTCGCCAGCCGGTCCTGCGCACGTGCCATGCCGATGTTCATCAACAAGGCGGCTCGGAACAGCGACTTGCGCAAGGGGCGGGCCATGCCCAGCTTGACGCCGGTCAGCTCGCACACCACTGCCGACAGCAGCGCGTGGGTGGCGCAATAGCCCAGCGCAGGATCGGCCAGCGCCTGGAACAGCACGAACAGGCACTGGTCGGGCTCCTGCCCCAGCAATTCCAGCGCCTTGCCATGCATGCCATCCAGGGATCGCAGCGCGTTTTCGGCACCGCTGCCCTGGTACAGCAGCACCTGCAGGCGGTCACGCAGGTCGAGCCAGCCGCCGTAGGGTTCGTCCGGCTCGTCCAGATAGTCCTGCTCGGGAATCTCTCCCGGCATCGTCAAGCGGGAGATTTCGTCCGCGCTGCCGCCGTCGCGCAACATGGCCTGCAGCATGCGCTCGTAACCGCGGGTCCAGGCCAGCGCGTCGCTTTCGGTCATCGACGCGTCGTGCGCCACCAGCATCTCGCGATGCTGCTCCGAGGTCAGGCTGTGGCCCCGGCGCAGCAGCAATTTGCCGGTCTTGTCCCACAGGTCGACCGGAATGGTCTTCCCGATTTCGAGCAGGTCGACAGGTACAGGCACATATTCCATGGGTGCCCGATCATATTTCAAGTGGTGCAAGACAGAAAACAGGCAGGCCTGCACGCCCACGCAATGGGACCGGGCACAATGCACCACACCCCCACCAAAGCCCTGCCCCATGGACACACCCGCAGCATCCACAGCCATCGTCGAAAATGAACTCGACCTTCTCGCCAGCCTCGTGCCTCTGGGTGGCAAGCAGATCATCGAGCTCGGCTGCGGGCCGGCCAAGATGGCGCGCGAACTGCTCGCGCGCCATGCCGACAGCACGGTGACCGGCGTCGAGGTCGATGCGCGCCAGCATGCCAAGAATCTGGCTGCACCGCAGGAACGGCTGCATTTCATCAGCGGTGTCGCCCAGAACATTCCCGCCGCCGATGCCAGCCATGACCTGGCGCTGATGCTCAAGTCGCTGCACCATGTTCCCGTGGCCGCGATGGCGCAGGCGCTGGCCGAAGTGGCGCGGGTTCTGCGCCCTGCCGGCTTTCTGTATGTCTCCGAGCCACTGTTCCAAGGCTCGCTCAATTCGGTCATCCGCATCTACAACGACGAGCAGGTCGTGCGCGCTGCGGCGCAAGCAGCACTCGATGCGGCTGTCGCCAGCGGCGACTGGAAGGAGATCGCGCAGCGCAGCTTTGAGGTGCCCCTGCATTTCGACGATTTCGCCGCCTTCGAGAAGCGCATGGTGAACCAGACCTATGCCGATCACCGCCTCGACGAAGCCACCTTCGCCCAGGTGCGCAGGACCTTCGAGGCCCACATGGGGCCGAACGGGGCCGACTTTCTGCAGCCCATGCACGTGCGCCTGTTGCAGCCCCTGCGCTGAGCCTGCACGCAACGGTGGCAGACCTGGCCGTGGCGGCGCCACAAGAGGCTGTCAGCGGACGCCAGCCGCTCTGCGCCGACGGACCGCGGTCGCAGCGCTCGCCGGCGCCGCCACTGGCCCTGCTGCTCCCAGAACATCGGACTCCGGCCGCGCCAGCAATTCCTTGAGCATGGGCGGCTCGAAGCGCCGCGGAACGCTGATCGCAAAGAAGTTCTCGTGCAGGTCGGGCAGTACCGCGTACTCGACCAGCGTGCCGTTGCGCAACTCATCCTGCACCACCACGCTGGGCAGCAGGGCGACCGCGCCCGAGTCACGCGCCAGCAGGCGCAGCATGGCCATGTCGTCCACCTCCGCCAGCAAGCGGTAGCGGATGCCGCGGGACTCGCACATCAGGTCGAAGCCGGTGCGGATCTCGTTGTCGGCGCCAGGCAGCAAGAGCGGAACCTCGGCCAGTTCCTCCGGAAACCGGAATACCTGCCCCTTGGCCCGCGGGCGGCCCACCAGGCTGACCGGCTGACGGGCGATCCGCCGGCAGCGCCAGGGCTCGGCCGCCGTGCCATGCACCCGGCGATTGGACAGCACCAGGTCCAGCGAATGCACCCGCAGCCGGGCCAGCAAGTCGGCCAGGCTCCCAGAACACAGGACCATTTCCACATCGTCCCGCCGCAGGATCGGTGCCAGGAAATTCTCCTGGAAGTTGCGCGACAAGGTCGCCACCGCGCCGATGCGCAGCACCTGGCGCGCATCGCGCCGGCCATCGCGCAACAGCGACACCAGTTCGGCGCCGCTGGCAAAGATGGTGTCGGCATAGGCCAGGGCCAGGCGACCGGATTCGGTCAGTACCAGGGTGCGGCCCCGGCGCTCGAACAGCGCCTGCCCGAGCTGCTCCTCGAGTTGCCGGATCTGTGCCGACAAGGCCGATTGCGAGACATGCAGATGCTCCGCCGCACGGGTCAGATGGCCCTCCTTGGCCACGGCCCAGAAGTAATGCAGATGGTGGTAGTTCAGGCGCAGCATAGGAATATTCGTTCCCGAATTAAGAACGATATGTCAATAACAATGAATTTTACAGATTGATCCTGGAGAGCGATAGTCCCACCCACACACATACCGCCGCGACGCCAGACCATGCACCCCACCGCCACCGAACTGCCCCTTTGGCACACCTTGCTGCTGATCGGCCCGATCGCCGCCTACCTGCTCGCCGTCGGCGCATCCGCCCGGCGCGATGTGGCGACCGCATGCCGCCTTGCCGGCCATGCGACCGGCACCGCCTTGCTGCTGGCGCTGGCGGGTGCCGTTGCCCTGGCAACCTCGGGCGGCGGCACGGCATGGGGTCTGCGCAGCGATGCCGTCGGCGCCAGCGCCACGGTGCTGGTGGGCTTCGTCGGCTGGATCATCGTGCGCTACTCGCAGACGGCGCTGGCAGGCGCACCTGCTGCCCTGGGCTACATGCGCGCCCTCCTGCTGACACTGGGCAGTGTCCTGCTCGTGGTGAACAGCAACCACCTGCTGTTGCTGAGCTGCGCCTGGACCCTTTCCAGCCTGACACTGCACCAACTGCTGACCTACTATCCCGGGCGGCCCGCCGCGCAACTCGCTGCCCACAAGAAGTTCATTGTTGCGCGCCTGGCCGACGTCTGCATGTGGCTGGCCTGCGCCTTGCTGTACCAGGCATTCGGTAGCCTTCGGATCGATGCGCTGCTGGTCCTGGCCACGGCGCAGACGGCGCTCTCGAGTGGTACTGTGGCGGCCGTGTTGCTGGTGGTGCTGGCCGCCATCCTCAAGAGCGCCCAGCTGCCGTTTCACGGCTGGCTGATCCAGGTGATGGAGGCGCCGACGCCGGTATCTGCATTGCTGCACGCCGGCCTGGTCAACCTGGGCGGACTGGTGCTGATCCGGCTGGCGCCGCTGGTGGCCGAAGTCCCGGCTGCGATGGCGCTGCTGGTGGTGGTCGGCGGCCTGACGGCAGTGCTGGCGGCGCTGGTCATGACGACCCGCATCAGCATCAAGGTGATGCTGGCCTGGTCGACCTGCGCGCAGATGGGTTTCATGCTGATGCAATGCGGACTCGGCCTGTGGGACATGGCCTTGCTGCATCTGGTCGGCCACTCGCTGTACAAGGCCTACGCCTTCCTGTCTGCAGGCGAAACCGTGCGCCAGACGATGGTGCGCGCGCTGGCGCCAGCCCGCCTGCCCGCCGGGCCCGGCCCCCAGCTGGCAGCTGCAGCCACCAGCCTGGGACTCACCGGTACCGTGGCGGCAGCATGGGTAGCGTGGACCGACGCGCCACCCGCACTGGCGGCCATGGCCGTGGTCCTGGCACTGGCCTGGGTGCCGATGCTGCTGGGCTCGGGCGCGCCCCGGTCGTGGCAGGACAGGCTGCTGCCTGCCGTGGCCAGCGTCGCGCTGACCGGCGTGTATCTGGCACTGCACACGGTGCTGCAACCGTGGGTCGCGCCCACGGCCGCAGTGCCGCAAACGGCGCTGTGGGTGCCGGTTATGGTGGCATTCACCGGACTGTTTCTGCTGCAATGGCAGCTGACCCGGCAACCCGCTGGCGCCATCGCACGGCGGCTGTATCCCTGGGTCTATGGCGGGATGTTCCTGGACCAGACCTGGAGCCGTTGGGCGCTGCGTCTGTGGCCGGCGCCCCGCCCGCGCGCCACCGCCACGCCAAGCCCTTCCGTTCCTGCCCCTTGACTTACCGATCGAACCGCCATGAATGCTGCCTGCACACCCATCCTGTACCAGTCCCAAGTGCTGGCCGATGCCGTCGCCAGTGCCTGCGCGCGCATCGCGCCGACCTGGCCGCTGGACCAGTTCATTGCGGTCAACCCTTACTGGGGCTGGCGCCAGCACACCATGTCCGATGCCGCGGCCTCGCTGGGTGTGCTGGCAGGCAGCCACCTGACGATGCCGCGCGACGCGCTGCGCCAGCAATGGCACGACGGCCACTTGCGTGCCGAGCATCTGCAAGCCGTGGTGGCGAGCCGGGACAGCAGCGGCCCGACCCTGCAGGAACTGCTGGCCGCACTGGAAGGGCGCGATCCGCAAGCGCCGATCCGGCCGCTTGCGCTGGTCACCGACCTCTGCGCAGATGACGGCACCCCGGCAACGATGCCGTGGTCCGACACCGTGCTGCACCAGATCAGCCAGCACTGCGCCGCCTGCTTCGACCTCGGACAGGCGCGCTGGACGCTGGACCGCGGCGCCGGCCTGTACCGCAGCTGGCGCGAGCAGCTGGGACACGAGCGCGCATTGCCCTGGCGGCAGACACGGCGCGTCGTGCTGGCGCGCATCCAGGCACTGCCGTCCGATCCGATGGAACTGATCGGCGACGCACTGGTCGCGCTGGGGCTCGCACCGCGGGCCTGGCCGGCCTACCTCAGCGCGGTGCTGCTGCGCGTCAATGGCTGGGCGGCCTGGTGCGCCTACCGGCGTTGGCAGGCGGGCCTGGCGAACGGCCAGGACGACGCCATCGTCGAGCTGCTCGCGATACGCCTGGCCTGGGAATGGCTGCTGCAGCAGGACATGCCCCAGCTTGTCGACGCCGCCTGGGCCACACGCTGGAATGACGCCGATGCCGAGATCGATGCATTGGCGCAGGCGCAGCGCGTCGACTGGCTGTTGCAGGAGGCCGTCGAGCGCGCCTACCAGCAGCCGCTCTCCCAGGCACTGGCCGGCGCCAGCGCGCCGGCCGCGGCCCTGCCCCCCGACGTGCAGGCGGTGTTCTGCATCGATGTGCGCTCCGAACCCCTGCGCCGCGCCATCGAGTCCGTGGCGCCCCGGATCCAGACCCGCGGCTTTGCCGGCTTCTTTGGTTTGCCCATTGCCTACAACCCGCTCGGCAGCGCCCTGGTCCGTCCGCAACTGCCTGGCTTGCTGGCCGCGACCTTGACCGTCAGCTCCTGTGCAGCGCAGGAGGCACCCGCCGGCGTGGCACAGACGCCTGGCAACGGCGACGGCGATGGCCCCCACCTGGCCGCGACCCTGCGCGCACGGCGCCTTGCCGCCCTGGGCTGGCGCCATCGCTGGAACGAGCTGCGTGCCAGCGCCAGCTCGGCGTTCAGCTTTGTCGAGACCTGCGGCATGGCCTATGCCGGCAAGCTGCTTGCTGCGACACGCGGTTCGAAGGCCGCGCCAGCGCCCTGGGAAGATACCGGCCTTCCCGCTGCAGCCCGGGGCCTGCAACCACGGCTGGATCGCACCCAGGTCGACACGGGCAGCGCCGCCGACCTGGCAGCGCGGATTCTGCGTGCCATGGGACTGACCGGCGATTTCGCACCACTCGTGCTGCTGGCCGGGCATGGCAGCCAGAGCAGCAACAACCTGCATTCGGCAGGCCTGGACTGCGGCGCCTGCGGCGGTCAGAGCGGCGAGGTCAACGCGCGGGTGCTGGCGGATCTGCTCAACGACGCGGCGGTGCGCGACGCACTGCACGGGCACGGCATTTCCATCCCGGGCGGCACACACTTCCTGCCGGCCCTGCACAACACCACGACCGACGACGTCACGCTGTTCGATACCGACAAGGTGCCGGATAGCCTGGCCGACGCACTGCAGGCCCTGCGCCTGGCGCTGGCACAAGCCAGCCAGCGCACACGCCAGCAACGCGCGCCGGGGCTGGGCCTGGCTGCCCTGTGCACGCGGCCTGACGCGCTGCACCGTGCGCTGCTGCAGCGCGCCAATGACTGGGCCCAGCTGCAACCGGAATGGGGCCTGGCCAACAACGCCGCGCTGATCGTCGCCCCGCGGGCGCGGACCCGTGCGATCGATCTGGCAGGCCGGGCCTTTCTGCACGAATACGACTGGCAGCAGGACCACGACCTGGCAGTGCTGGAGCTGGTCATGACCGCGCCGATGGTGGTCGCGAACTGGATCAACCTGCAATACCTTGCCAGCACGGTCGACCCCCATCGCTATGGCAGCGGCGACAAACTGCTGCACAACGCCGTGGGCGGCCGGCTGGGCGTGTTCGAAGGCAATGGCGGCGACCTGCGCATCGGCCTGCCCTGGCAGTCGGTGCACGATGGCCGGCAGCTGCGCCATGCACCTCTGCGCCTGTCGGTCTACATCGAGGCACCGCGCGCCGGCATCGACCAGGTGATCGCACGCCACGCGCTGGTGCGCGAGCTCATCGACAACGGATGGCTGCACCTGTTTCGCATCGACCCGCAACAGCCACTGGTCGAGCAGCGGCGCCAGGGCCACTGGCACAGCGTTGCCAAGGGGTCTCAGCCCAGCATGATGACCACGGTACCGACGACGCCCAGCACCGCTGCGACGACGGCCGGCATCGACAGGCTCTCACGCCCGGGCAGCAAGACGCGGGTCATGCCCATGGTCAGGAACACCTCCAGCGAGACGATCAGCGCAGCGCGTGACACCGTGGTGTAGTCGATGGCCACGAAGAACAGCAACTGCCCGGCAGAGGCAGACAGACCGGCACCGAACAGCCAGGGGTTGAAACGGGTGAAGGTGCTGCGCACCGAGGCGCGGTAGCCCGGCGCAAACAGCGCGCTGAGCAGGAACAGCAGAACACCGGTCAGCGCCCCCAGCATGGCCCCGAAGGCCGGCTCCGGCATGAGGTTGAGGCCGAACTTGCGCGCCACGTTGCCCAATGCGTACGCCAGCGCGGACACCGCGCCGATCAACAGGCCTACCCGCATCCAGCGGCGCTTGTCACTGTCATGCGCAGCGGCGGCGGCACCTTGCACGGCAACCCGCACACGCCCCAGCGACTCGACCACCAGTACGCCGAATCCGCCAAAGATCAACAGCATGCCGATCACCAGTGACACGCTGAGCGCATCGCCCAGCAGGACCACGCCACACAGCACCGAGAACAGCGGCACCAGCCGCTTGATCGAAGCCCCTCGGATGGCACCCAGGCGCTGGATGCTGGAGAACGACAGCACCCGCCCGATGAACATGGTCAGCGCCCCGCCGAGCATGAACCACGCCACGCTGGCAGGTACCAGCACCGGCCAGCCGCGCCCCCAGGCTCCCGCCAGCCACACCACCGACGCCAGCCCTGCCGTCAGCAGGATCGAAAGGAAGGCTCCGTTGTCGTCGCCCTTTCCGCCGGATCCGCGTGCGATGGCGACGTTGGAGGCGGTCCAGCACAGGGAGGCGAGGAAGGCGAGCAGGTCACCCACAGGCCACCCCGCAGATGCGCGAAAGCGCCATGCCGACCATTGGCAGCTGCGAGTTTGGCCGCCAGGCATGCACATCCATCCGCGCGACCAGCCGGTTGTGGGCGGGTCTCGGACGTCGGGGCATCGGAGCCGGGCAGATGGTCATGGTGCGGACCCGAGGTCAGGGTCGGGGCGATGCGTCGCTTTTTCTGTTGCCGCAGCAGCGGCTTCCTCAATGGTCATCCGCCTGACATGGACACCGTCCAGCCTGAACTCGGCGTCACGTTCGTCGACGCGCGCCTGCTCGACCCAGTCGCCATCCGGCACCTGCCAACGCCAGACATCCGCATTGCGCGTTCCAGCGGCGAGCCAGCGGCCATCCGACGAGAAATCCACGCTCAGCACGACATCGTCATCCACGGGAAGCGCTGTGAGATCCCGGCCCGATGTCCAGTCGACCAGCCGCACGGTCTTGCCATAGGCAACGGCCAATAACGTGCCATTGGGCGAAATGGCCACGCTACGAACCGGTTCCGCATTCCCGCTGACGATGCTGATCTTGTGCAAGGCCACCGGAACATCCAAGGACTCCTCGAGCCCGAAGCAGAATACCAGCCGATTGCGGGCGATGAGCGCCAAACGCCGATGGTCCTTCGATTGCCGCACATCGAGCGCAACGGCCGCCCCCAGCGCCAGGCTTTTCCGGTCACCGAAGCTGTCTCCAGACCATACATAGGCCCCATCCTCGGCGAACGAAACGAACGACGTTTCCGATGGCGACCACGCGATGGCGCACGGCGGGTGCTTGACGGAAAAGGCGCGCGCGTTGCGCGCACCACCAATCTGGCGCCCGGCGACCAGATCGATCACACGGATGGCACCGTTGTCTGCCCCAAACGCGAGAAAGCGACCAGACACCGAAAATCCCAGACAGGTCACGCTCCCCACGGAGGCCGAATCCCTGATCAGCTGCCGATGGCCTGGCAAGCTCCACAGCAGCAGCCGGCCGGCGCGCGTTCGTGCCGCCAGAAAGCGCAGACTGTTGGCGATCTCGAACTGCACCGTGTCGCCCAGCGCCTCGGGCAACACGTCGAACCTCTGGAAGGTCCGGGCATCGAACTGGCTGATCGCGCGATCGGTGTTGACAGCCAGCAATGGGCCGCCCGGCACGAATCGCAGGTTCCAGAAAAGGTCTGGCAGTTTGCTTCTGAAGGATGGCAGCATGGACAGGCGCCGTCCCAGCACCATCTGGAATTCGTCGGGCGCACGTTGCCGGTCCAGATTGGCAAGGGCGTGCACCGCGAACAATGTCGCATCGGGCTGAAATCCCTTGTGGAACGCGCGCTCAGCCTTTTCGGCCAGCGCCAGACCGTAGTAGTGGCGCGCGTCCGCATGCAACGCCTTCAGCCTGTCGGTCTCGCGTCTGGCAGATTCTGCCTGGCGGATCGCATGTTCGGCACGCTCGTTGGCCTGTCGCTCGTCACGGCTGCGGCGAGCGACATGGGTCAGCACGTCGTGCGTCAACTCGATGCGACGCACCGCATGGCGCACGTCATACCGCAGCAGCCGGCGCTGCACGAGCACGTCCAGTTTGCCGACGTTCTCGCCCACCTGCTCCATCGCCTCCTCGACAGCGCAGCTGTCGCGAAAGCCCGACTTGGTGAGCAGCCTGTCCTCGACAAATCGCCGCACCGCAGGCGCCATGTCACGAAAGCAATCGTCGTAGAAGTTCTCGATGATCCGGTTCGCGTTCTCGGTCTGGATCAATTCGGTCGAGATCACCCGCTCGCCACTGCGAATACGCTCCTCGTTAAGTTCCCGGCAGACCAGCGACAACAGGGCAGGCTCGACCTGCAGCGCTTCGGCAGACTCCGGGTCGCCCACATCGCCGCCGCCCACGAAGCAGACGATGCGCCGGGCGACTTCCGGGGTCACGAACTCTCGGCCCGCTTTCTGAACCGCCAGCATCGCATTGGCGGACTGCATCGGCAACAGACGCATGCGGTTGTGCATGATCCGCCGCATCTGCTTCTTCAGGCCTTCGAACTCCGCCAGATAGTCCTCCCGAAAGCAGAACACCACGCGGTAGTGGGCCTTGTCGAACACGATGGCATCCAGTCTGCTTTGGTCGCGCTCGAATTCGCCCTGCAAGGCACTCGGGGTCCTGTTCTCGACCAAGTCTCCCAGCTCCGCCAGGAAATCGGCACAGGATGCCCTGAGCCTCTGGCTGTGCTGGCCCAGCGTGAACAGCTCCTCGAACTGGTCGAACACCAGGACCGGCTGCAGCAACTGGTTCGTCGCGGTCCAGAAGTCCGTTGCATCATGGTGGAAATATTCCCAAAGGGTCTGGTCCGGCCGCATCGGCGGCGCATCGACCTGATGCAGCTGGCAGTTGTCCCGTATGGCCATCGCGACCTGGGCCCGCAAGTCCAGAGCGCCCTCCGTCACGTCCAGCCGCACATGGATGGGAAAAAACGACTCCCTGCGCAGCTGGGGAAAGACGCCCGCACTGAGCAGCGACGACTTTCCGAGTCCGGACTGGCCGAACAGCACGGTCAGTGTGTCCCGTCGGATCAGTCGCAACAGCTCGACGGTCTCTTCATCACGGCCGAAGAAAAAGCGTTGCGCAGACTCGTCGAACGACATCAGCCCTGGCCAGGGCCGGTCGGCATCGATGGTTCGGGTAAGGTCTGGTGCGTTCAATGGACGGGTCTGCGCTTGACGTGTTCACGAAGGAGCACCCGGATCCGATTGACCACCTGGGCGTCGGCAACGCCATCGGCCACCCGCATCCATTGCATGGCCTTGAAGGAATCGGGGGCCAGGGCGCCATACGGATCGGTATCGTCGATGACCACCGGTGCGATGAACGGGATGGAATCCGCAATTCCCAGACGCCGGCTGTCGGCCCAATGCCATTCCTTGCGAAAGAAGGCTTCAGCGCGCCGTTCCGTCTGGCGCGACAGGACCGGCACGAACAAGGCGCAGCGCTCGATCGCTGTCCGAATGCTCTTCTCGAACAGCTCGCCGCCTTCGAGACGCTTCTTGTCGAACCAGACCTTGATGCCGGCCGCGACCAGGCCATCGTTCAGCCGCTCGGCCGCCTGGATATCCTGGCTGGCATAGGACAGAAACACAGCTGGGGCGGAATCGGCCCCGCTCCATTCGTCCGCCGCGCTGTCCTGCGCTGGCGTGCGGACCGGCACCGTCTTTGCCCCCTGGCGCGCGGCCCATTCCCGGGCCATTTCCTCGATGAAGACCAGCGGATTGCAACTGATCCTGCGGGTCGACTTGCTGAAGCGATCCAGAAACAGCACCAGCGAAGGGTTGCTTTCGATGTCCGTGTCCACCCAATATTCCCACTCGTCACGCCCTTGCGACAACGGACGCGATTTGGCGGTACGAATGAAGAACCGCGCCAACCAATCGGGAAACGAGCAGCCCAGCAACAGCAGGTTGCTGCGTGCCAGTTCGTCAAAAAGCAATTGGGGGCGTCGGACCTCGGATTGCAGCGAGGAGATGAATTCCAGAGTATCTTCCTCGGTCACGACGTAGTCGGGGCCGACCGTGTGCCGTCCCAGCAGCGAATACACCACCGGGCTGGTCAGGTGCGCAACATCGGAGGGCAGGTCATCCACCCGGTTCAGCGCATAGGCCAGGTGCCGGGTCGTGGGCACGCCAAGAAACCGCTCCTGGTCGATGGCACGTACCAGCATGGTGTCGAACGTCAGCGAGACAAACAGGCTGAAATCCTCGATGCGTGCAATGTCCCGGATCGCATCGGGTACCGCAAAGGGCAACTCGTTCATGACCAGGTGAATCTTCTTGAAGATGTCGGCGCGCTTGCCGCCTTGCGCGACATATCGCCGGGCCACGTCATCGAGCGGATTCAGCACCTCGTGCGATGGGGGCAACTTCAGGCGTTCCGCGAGCCGGTCTGCCACTTCGCTGTAGAGCGTGCGACGCGCGCCATCGACCTCGACCCAGAGCAGTTCGGGCCCCAGGATGGGAATCACGCGCCCGGCCTTGATGAATTCGAACAGTTCGTCCCAGAAATCCTTGTCGCGCTCGGACATCAGTGCAGGCCCTCGCGAGTCGGATTCTCTGTCGATGGCAGCATGGACATGGTGGTCGACGGCAGATGGCACAGGGTTCGGTGGAACGGGTGCCGCAAGTCTATCTCAGCAATCCGTCCCTCCGGTGCCGCGGCAACGACCGCGCCAACAGCACGCCCAGTCACGACGAACGCATCATGGCGGGGTTGAAGCTATCCGACCTTCGACGCCTCTGGCGGACGATCCCGGTGCATCATGACCCAGTCACCATTCTCCAGCAGCGCTTCATTTCCCAGCTCCAGCACCAGGCGCTGTGCGTCATCCAGATGCCCCTGGTTCAGGGCGACCTGCAGACGCCGCTCTGCACGCGCATATAGCGCCGCCATCCATCGATAGCGCTTTGCCTGCGGACCGAATGCCATGCGCTCGGCATAGCCGCTGAGTGCTGCAGCCACCGCCGGCAACAGACCCATGAAGACGACCAGGACGTGGTGCGTGGTGTCGGCATGGTTCGCAGGGGCGATCCACGGGGACAACCAGATCAACAGACCGATGCCGACACCGACGGCCACCAGCGCCCGCTCCCAGGACTCGCGCCTCTCCATCCCGTGGTGGTCCCGAACGCCGGCATTCTCGTAGAACCTACGCTGGCACGAAACCCATAGCGGCAACACCAGTGCGCGCAGGGCCTCGGCGGGATTGCGCTTCGATGCAGCCCCAGCTTGGCCAGTAGCCAGTCCCCAGTCAGGCAGGCGCAGATGGGTGCGCAGCGCTTCGCGCACCCATTCAAGCTCACTGCGCTGCTTGCGAAGGTAGTGGTCGGACACATCCGCGCTCAGTCCCGCAATCTGCCAGAACAACTGCACCCTCAGCCCCTCGGCCAGGGCCCGGTAATCCAGATGCTTGTTGTGAAAATCCCGCAGCTGGGCAAATCTAAGCACCCCGAATCCGATCAGAAGTGTCAGCGGATACATCGCCAGCACGCCCTTGTGCGGCAGGAGATGCGCGTAAATCTCGAAGAAAAGCACCGCCAGCATTGCGATCAGAAACAGGCTGACCAGCACGGCTCGACGCCGGCGCTGGAAATGCTGGGCAAGCACATCGGTGGCTGCATAGCGGTCAAGGGTGTCGCGCTGCGCATCGTCCAGTGCGCCGGCTGCGTCCGGTTGAACCAGTTGGCCGCGACTGGTTGCAAACCCATCCCGGACTTCATCGCCCAGCTGCGCCAAGTCCCGGTTGAGGCCGTCGAGACGAGATAGCGCGGCAGCCACGGCGGTATTTGCCAGCGACGCGGGATGCTGTGTGTCTGCCGCCAGGCTTGCTTCCGGAAGAAGCACCCGCACGGCGAATGCATCCGCGGGCATCTGCCGGTTCGATGTGCGCGGCGTCACGACATGAATGACGGGGCCTGCCGCCGCGGCATCCAGCGGATTGGGCATTTGCGCATAGGGTTCCGGCAGGCCATTCAAGCGGTATCGAACGATCTGGCTCGTTCCGCCCACCGGCTCCGGGTCGGCCGTCTCGCCGTCCCACAGGGCAATCAGCACATGGCAATGTCGCACGACATAAGCGCCGGCATCCAGGTACAGCAGATCCCGCGCGGGTCCGTGCGTCGTAATTGCGCTGTCAGCGGAGCTGCGCATATGCGGCACCTCGAAATGCCGCGTGGCACGGCCCAGAAGGTCGTTGAACTGCGCCACGGACCGCGTGCCATGCTCGGCATCCGATGCATCCGCAAAGTCCTCTTCATATGCGCTGCGCGCCATTGGCAGCGGAACCACCAGGGACATTCCCTGCGCCAGGGCCACCTCGGCGACCAGCCGGTCGGCCCCTTCGGCCAGGGGCGACAGCACGACCATGGGCGTATGCGGACACAGCTTGCGCAAGCCCGCCAGGCAATCGCCGACAGCCTGGCGCAGCAGCGCCGTGTCCTGATCGCGCAGGTCGCGGTGACCAGTGACACCGATGACAATGGGTAGCCGCAGGAATTCTGCGGCGTGCGGCTCAGCGGCGACATGGGGCTTCATCGATCTTCCTGGGAACGGTGGGGTGTGCGGATCAAACAGGCCCATGCCGGATGCAGGGCGCACCACAATTTACCGCATCTGCGAAAGTGGCTGACGCATGCGCGGGCTGAGCTTCACGAGAAGCATTGCCGCCCCAGGGATGAGGCCTGATCGGGTGATGGTTGCGCTGCCAATGGCCTGCCCGGAGGGGATCGAACCCCCGACCCTCAGCTTAGAAGGCTGATGCTCTATCCAACTGAGCTACGGGCAGTCTCCGGAAACCCTGTTCCATGGCTACCATTTCCTCCCGGGTCTGGTAGCGCCAAAGAATTCAGAACTGCGGTATTGGATCATACATTTGTGAGCGCGCAGTCAGGGACCGCACCGCGGCGCGACAATTTTTCAAGTCCGCGCCGTTCGCCTTCGACGATCGGATACGGAGGGCGATGATGGCTACCATACGAACGAAGGCTGACACCGACGTTTCGAGCCTCTGACTCCCTGGCGGTCGATCCATTCACAGGTTGGCGAACAGACATCTGCCAAGCGAGGCGTCATTCACGCGTACCGGCATCTGTTGCGACTTGTGGTCCATGCCCTGCCACGAAGACCTTGATGCCGGGCGGCACCTGGAGGCGCGCCAGTCGCTGGACAATCTGCGCAAGAAGCAAGGGGGACCTGGCGTTCACCCGCCAATCCTCGAGAATGGTCAAGGCGAAAGACTTCGAAACTTCGACCCAGGTTGTCACGCAGCGGCGAATCAGCCCCTGCTTGTCGCGGCCATCAGTTGCTCCGCTTCGTTGCGAAGTGAACTGGCGCCACGGGAGTGAAGTTTCGCCAGCAGGGGCGCAACGAGTTGTACCGCACGTGGGGCATGTCCCTGGTCCAGCAATAGTGAGCCGAGTTCGGTGGAGGCGCGCAGTTGCCAGCCCAGTGCGCCTTGCCGCCGGGCTTCGTCGACAGCCCGCTGCAGCGTCTTGTTGGCCTGCAATGTATCGCTGGCCGGGAGGACCCGTTCGTAGCGGCTCAGCCAGATGAGGCTGTCGATCCAGAAATAGCGCTCTGAGCCATTTTCCAGTTCCCGGGCGACATTGTCCGCATGCACTTGTGCTTGCGCGAGGCACCCCAAGCGCGCCAAGGCCCAGGCGCATACGGCCTCGTGCAATGACACCATGGTACCGGTCTCGGTCTGCGCCAAGCGGCGCAGACCATCCTGCAACATATCGGCTGCGGCAGCGGGCTTGTCCTGCAAGGCCAGCGCGTATCCTTGCAGCAGGCTGCAGTAGCCGCGCCACAGATCCATGTCGTGCTTTTCAGCCAGCCCGATGGCCTCGTCGCAGAGGGTCAAGGCCAGCGTGGCGTCGCGGTCAACGACGGCCACGATGGCGCCGTGCGTGAGTGCATGTCCCAGCGTATGTATGTGCCCCATCGCGCGTGCATCGGAAATCGCCTGCGCACTCAGGCTACACGCCTCATCGCGTCGACCAAGCGCCCAATACGTAAGCGCCACGTGGAATTGCGTCGCAATCTCCGGGTCGGCCGCAAAGCGCTGGGCCACAGCGAGCCGACGTTCGCGCGCCTGTTGCCGCACGTGATAGGCCAGTCGTTCGGCCTGCTGGAACGTGGCGGCAGCGGCCTGTGGCGTCCCCAAGATCATCTCGCTGATGCCTCGCGTTCGAAGTGCCGTCAATGTCCTGCCCTGGTCCTTGTCATCCAGTGTCTGCTGAACCATGGATTGTGCGACGCCGTATGCAACGGCGTGTTCGCCGCGCACGTAGTACACGACCCAGCGCGCGTATGCGACCCAGAAGGCGCGTTGCGTGTCGTCGATGCGCTGCGCCAGCTGGTACGCCTCGGAGAACACCTCCACGCTGGCGGAATGGCTGTAGCCCCGCAACGGGATGGTGGCCTGTCCAAGTGCAAGCAGCAGGTCAAGGCGACGGGCGAGTGTCTCTGCGTCCGCGCCTTCGGCAGGCAAAAGCGCCAGCGCGTTCCTCAGGTCGGATACAGCCTCTGCGAAGGCGTACCGTGACATGGCCTGCGCCCCTGCGCGCGCCCAAAGGGCAATTGCGCGCTCGCGCAGTCCCGCCGCCGTGGCGTGATGCGCCAGCAATTCGGCGGGCGTGTCCGCAGCGGCTTCGAGTGCCGCAAGCACGTGGGCATGTAGTTCTTCCCGCTTTCGCTTGACCAGGCTGGCGTATGCCGCATCGCGCACAAGCGCGTGTTTGAACAGATACTGGCGGTCGGCTCCGGTACCACGCACATAGACCAGCTCGGCATCCTGCAGTTGTGCCAGCGCCTCGTCCAGCGCCTCCTCGGTCATGCCCGCGACTCGAAGCAGTAGCGCATGCGCGAATTCGCGGCCGATACAGGCCGCGATCTGTGCCACTTCCTTTTGCATCTGGTGGCGGTCCAGGCGGGCCATGAGACTGTCATGCAAGGAGGCCGGCACATTGGCGTCGAGATGCTGCTTGCGCAAGACGTAGGTGAGGTCTCGCTCCACCAGGGCACCCGACTCGAGTAGCGATTTGGTGAGTTCCTCGACAAACAGCGGTATGCCATCCGTACGCGCAGTGATCTGCGCCAGCGCCATCGGGTCCACCGTCTGGCCTGCGCACAGGTTGCGCACCATGACCGCAACATCCTCCGGCGCCAACCGAGGGAGTTCGAGCGTCGAGATGTGGTCTGCCGGCACAAGGTTGGAGGCGAACTCGGGGCGATAAGTGATGATGGCCAGCATCCGCATCCCTTTCACCCGCTGGGTGTAGAGCTTGACGAGTTCCAGAGACGTTGCATCGCTCCAGTGCGCGTCCTCCAAAATCCACAACACTGGCGCGCTGCTGGCAATGCGTTCCAGATGGTGCATGAGTGCCGAGAATGTCGCCCGGCGAAGCTCGGCTGGCGTCAGGTCCATCACAGGCAGGTGCGCCGGTCGTGCAAGACCTAGCAATTCGGCGGTCAATGCCAAATCAACGCCGTCAGAACCCTGCAGCAGCTTTTCGAGCTTCTGCCACTGCACGCCTGCGTCATCCCCGGGGACGATCCCCGCAGCGCGCGCTATTTGTTGGGCCATCGGGAACAGCGTATTGCCAGTCTGGTGGGGCGAACACTGGTTCACTACGCGCACATGCTGCTGCGGCGCAATCGCGCGTTGCAAGGCGTGCAGCAGGCGCGACTTCCCGATGCCGGGTTCGCCGGGCAACAGCACGACCTGGCCCTTGCCGGCGACGGCCATTTGCCAGCGTTCCTGCAGCATGCGCAATTCGCGATCTCGGCCAACCATCTGTGTCGGTGTCCCGCCATGCATGGCATCGAAGCGCGTCTCGTTGGAGTACTCGTACAGCACGCGGTACAAGGCCTCTGGATGGGGCAGCCCCTTGAGCGTGTGCCCTCCCAGTTCCTCGAAGGCGAACTGGTGTTGCGTGAGCCGGTGGGTTTGTCGGCTCACCACGATCTGGCCGCTGGCGGCGAAATCTACCAGCCTTGCTGCGAGATTGGGAGTTTCGCCGACGGCGGAATGTTCCCTGGCGATGTTCAAGCCAGAGGCCTCGCCAACCACCGCCAGCCCCGTCGCAATACCCACATGTGCGGCCAGTGACTCTCCGGTGGGCGCGCGCAGTGCCTGGACCGCTCGCACGATGGCCATGGCGGCCTGAACCGCTCGGCTCGCATCGTCTTCGCGGGCGCGGGGATAGCCGAAATAGACCAGTGCACCATCCCCCTTGAATTGCGCAATGGTCGCGTCGCAGCGCGCTGTTTCAGCCTCGACAGCGTCGTAGAAGGAGCGGATCACATCGCGCATGTCCTCCGGGTCGATACGGCTGGACAACTGGGTCGAGCCGACCAGGTCGGCGAACATCACCGTGAGCTGGCGGCGCTCGCCGTCCTCGGTGGCCGCACCGTGGCGGCGGATCGCCGCCAGGAGCCGGATACGAGCGCCGATCGGCATCCCCATTTCCTTCAGATGCGCGTCGCTGAGCATGGAAAGCGACCCCAGGTCGATCTGGCTGGCCTCGAATACGGGCAGATAGGCTTCCAGCCCCTGTTGCTGCAGCAAGTGTCTGATGCTCGTTGACATGCGCCTTCTCCTTGATCCGCATCGCTGGTTGCGGCACTCGCCTCAGCCGGGGAAATCCTTAATAATGTTACGGAAAATCTACAAAGCCAACAAATCTGTTGCTGTTGCAGCAGACAGTCAGGGGGCGATATGGATCAAACAGCAGTCGAGGCCCGTCGTTCGGTTGGCAATGAACCACCGGCCTTTGATGTTGGACGGTTGGAGTCCCCCGCCCTGAGTTCAGCCCTGCTCGACGCGTTGCTGCGATATCCCGTCGGGCAACGGATTCTGGATGTGCTCCGCTGGATCAAACCGGTGTGGCGCATTCCTTTCCTGGAGTGGACGCTGGTCTTGCGTTACGAGCACGTACGTGAGGTCTTGTCCAGTTCAGGCGAGTTCCAGGTCCCCTGGGGGGCGAAGATGAAGCGCGTGACATCGGACGACGGCGCAGAGCCTCCCAACGGCCGCAACTTCGTACTGGGCATGACGGAGCCCGACGCGCACTACCGGCAGGACTACGCGCTACTGGCCCAGGCGTTTGCGTTTGGGGACGTTGCGACGACCGTCTCGCGGTTGGCACTAGAGGCCAGCGAAACTTGCTTGCGGGATTGGCAGCCCACACAGCAGACGCCCTTTTTTGACGTCGTCGAACGCCTGGTTCTGTCGGTGCCTGCAATGATGTGCGATACCTACTATGGCATACCGATCGCCGATCCCGTACATTTTGGCAAGTGCAGCCTGGCCGTGAGCTCGTACCTGTTCGGTCCACCGTTCGAAGATGATGGAAAAGCCAGTACGGCACGAAAAAGGGAGATGGCGCTGGCTGCCGCAGCACCGCTGCGCCACACCATCCGGACTGCCATGCGTGAAGCCGAGCAGTCGCTCATGGCAAATGGTGATAACCCGGCGGACAGCAGTCCCCTGCACCGGCTGATGCGTGCCAAGCGCGACTCTTGCGGTGCCATCGATGACGACCGAATCCACGTGCAGCTCTTTGGCATGGTCCTGGGTTTCATTCCCACCAACGTACTGGCCGCGGGCAATTTGCTGGAAACCCTGCTGGACAAGCCCGAATTCATGTTGCGTACGGTACAGGCGGCGCGCGCCGGCGACGACGAACGCCTTTGGCGCTGCCTGCGCGAGACCCTGCGCTTCCGCAACATCAATCCCGGGCCGTGGCGACTGTGCGCGCATGACACACTTCTGGCCAATGCACATGGACGCGCCACGCGCATCCGCAAGGGTGAACAGGTACTTGCCTGCACGCAGGCAGCCATGTTCGACGGAAGGCGAATTACTCATCCGCACCTTTTCGACAGCAATCGGCCGGACGAGGACTACCTGGTTTTTGGCCTGGGCCAGCACTGGTGCCTCGGGGCATATATCGCCATTGCACAAATCACGCAGATGTTCAAGGTGCTTTTCACACACTTTGACGTGAGCCCTGCTCCAGGAGCCGCCGGACGGATGAAGCGCGTATCGGTCTTTCCCCTGCATCAGATGGTGAGCCTGAAGCCCGTTGCAGCGCCATACGGCCTCGCCTCCGGCGCCCAGCCCCACAGTGCACAGCACGGAGGGTAGTCCATTGAATACCTTGCAGCTTGTCTATTTGTTCGAAGTTCCACAGGGGCAGGACGCCGCGGTGGAAGAGGCGCTGAAGGGACTGCACTGGAAGTCGCGGCGCCCTTCGGCCACAGAATGTTCGGAAGCAGAAGCGTGGTTCGAGCAGTCCGTGCATTTCCTGAGCATGGTGGTCCTGCCGCGCGAGCCATATGCCAAGGACAAGCGGGCCTGGCTGCTGGTACACGTCTGTGTCGATGCCGTCGAGGACGCGGTGGCCAAGCAGTTGGCACAGGCCATGTCCAAAGAATGGCGGGTGGTGCTCGATGCTCTGGGAGAGAAGAACATCGGCCCCGACCAAGTTGCGCCTTTTCTGGATCGACATGTGGCTCGGATGGGAACCAGGACGATCGATCTCCTGATCCGGCCCGGTATCCAGTTTTTCGGAACGCCAGGCATGGGCTTGCGTCGCATTCGTGAGGAAGCAAGGCTTGTGGCCTGGATCCGCCAGCGGCTGCGCGAACTGGACGAAAGCGGCGTACCGGCCGGATCCTCGTTGCAGCGCTTGACACAGGTGCGCAGGCTTGCGTTCGAGGATCCATCTTTCAAGTGGGCTTTGGCCGCAGAACCGGGCCTCGGTGACACATTGCGGCCCGATCCGTCGCGCGTGCAAAAGGCCATCAAGCTGGGAAGCGCGGCGTTCCGGGACTACCTGTGGCTCTTGCTGGTGCTTCCGGTGCTGTACGGTTTGACGCAGTGGCATTTCCTCTGCCTGCCTCCTGCCAAAGCCCTGACCCACGGGCTGCTCGCACTGGGCGCCGAATTCCTCCTGCTGGCAGTGTATGCAGGCTATTTGTACCGCCAACTGCGGCAGGACGAGGCGGCGGACGACCCCTTCGATGACCAGCCCGAATTTGCGCACATGGAGGCCTTGATGCGCTGCGAGGACTACCGTGATGTCACGCAGAACCATCTGGCGGCGCAATCACGCCTGAAGCCTGGCACCCTTCGAAAGGTAACCGTCCGCCTGGCACTGTGGGTGATTGCGGAACTCATCCGCCTGCGATCCGCGCCTGGCTTCCTGGACCGAATCGGAACGATTCACTTTGCGTACTGGTACCTCGTGCCTGGGACGGACCGGCTGGTGTTCCTGTCCCACTACGATGGCAGTTGGCAGAGCTACCTGGAGGACTTCATCGCACGATTGCGCGCGGGCCTGAGCAGTATCTGGAGCAATACGCGCGACTTTCCAGTCACCTCGCAGCTGGTCGGTGGTGGCGCCGGTGATGGTGCGCGCTTCAAGCGTTGGGCGCGTCGACAGCAGTTGCCGGTGCATGTCTGGTTCACGGGCTATCCGCACCTGACCGCGGGCAGCATTCGCACGAATGCCTACATCGCGCATGGCCTGGCTTCCATCCAGACCCAAAAGAAGGCGGCACGCTGGCTGTCCCGGCTCGGCTATGCCGCCCCTGGCGAACTGGAGTCGTCGCAGATCCCCACCCTGGTCTACGGCGGACTTTCGAACCTCGCGTGTGCCCATGCCATGGCGGTGCGCTGGGGTCGTGCCGACGATGCAAAGGAATGGTTGATGTCGCAGTTGGATGTCGTCAGTTATGGTCCGCGCATCACGGGCAACGACGCCCTGGTGCTCGGGTTCACTGCCTGCGGTCTGCGCAAACTCGGGCTGCCATCGTCAGCACTGTCGGACTTTCCGTTTGCGTTTTTGCAGGGAATGGCGGCCAGAGGCCATTTGCTGGGTGATTTCGACGGTGAAAAGCCGCACCAGGAACGGCCGCGATGGGGTTTGGATCGCGAGCAGGCGATCGACATGTTGTGCATCAAGTACACGGCAGACACGGCGGATCTGCAGGATTGGGTCGAGAAGATGAGCACCAGATTCAATTGCGCGAAGCATGGACACGTCGTCGTGTACTCGCGCCGGATGGCTGACTTGCCGCAGAAGGCGGAGGGGGAAAGGCGGCCGCCCTCTTTCGACGCGTTCGGATTCCGTGATGGCATTTCCCAACCCATTGTGCGTGGAACCAAGAATTGGGTCGCCGCGAAAAATGCGATGCATGTGATCAATCCGGGAGAGATCGTGCTGGGTTATCGAGACAACCTCGGGCACATCGCGCCCACTCCGCGTTGCGATGGCTTCGACTACGGCCGCAACGGCAGCTTTCTGGTGGCGCGAGAACTCGCCATGGATACCGCCGGGTTTGATGACTTCGTCGCGCAGCAGGCGCGCAGGCTGGAGACGAACGACGGCGGGACGCCGAATCAAAAGGTGCTCAAGGAGCGAAAAGAGTGGGTGATGGCCAAGATGGTCGGACGGTGGCGCGATGGCACACCGCTAGTGCGGTGGCCAGACCAACCACCGTGGTACGGCAAATTCATGGTTGACCGCCATCAGGTACAGAATGCGCTGCCCGACAACGACTTCCTGTTCGGCAAGGAGGATGCCAACGGCCTTCGGTGCCCCTTCGGGGCGCATATCCGCCGGGCAAATCCCCGGGATGGCCTCAATCCGGGCTCCGATGTCGAACTAGACATCAGCAACCGGCACAGAATTCTGCGCGTCGGCCGGCATACCCCCATTGACGGAGACCGTCCTGCCGGCATGTTGTTCATGTGTCTGAACAGCGACATCGAACGCCAGTTCGAATTCCTGCAGCAGACCTGGCTGCTGGGGCCGAATTTCCACGGTCTGGACCATGAGTTCGATCCACTTCTGGGGCCAGGCGGGGACGATCAGGCGCTCGCCGTACCCACGGCGAGCGGCACGGTGCGGATCGAACCGTTGCGGCGCTTCTCTACGACGCTGGGTGGTGGGTACTTCTTCCTGCCTTCCAAGTCTTGTCTCGCCTTGCTGGCAAAGCCCTGACAATCCTGGTCCGTGATGGAAGCCAGGCCGCAGGCCCTCATCAATGGGTACTGCGCCCTATGCGCACTGCCGGCAATTGACGCGCGGCTAGCCTCAGCTCGGCCCTGCTCGGTCAAGCCGTGATGCCATGGATTCCGATTGAAAACAGGGCGATTGCGAAAGATTGCCCGACCGAAATTGGAGCCGTGTTGCCGACCTATCCTGTTGCGTTTCGATGCATGGGGGTGCCGCAGTGAACATCGCCGGAACTGGGTGCAACTCTTCACCTGGCAACGACCCGCCAAGGAAGGCAAGATACCCAAGCCAGCAACCCGGGTGGGCAAGATAACAAAACCGGGGGCGATTCTGACAGCAAGTTTGTCTTCACGTACCAGCATGTGGTCAAGGAGGGCATGCCCTCCAAGGTACAACGCCGCGTTCAGAGACGGAACAACTCCGGCTTTCAGAGGGCGCGCGAAGTTGTGGACTTGAGGCAGGTGCGGTTGCACGATCTGCGCCGCACCTATGGCCAGCGTTCTCCGGACGTTACGTGAGCGAGCAAGACCGTGCGCTTTTGCTTGGACACGTGGGCAATGGAATGCCGCAATACTACGCCTCGGAGACTGTAGCCAAGCTGCTTGATGCGGCCAACGCTGTGCTCAAAACCCGCGATCGCACGATGGTGCTGCGGGTAGCGAACGGGTGAGATAGGGAAAAGTCGCGCAAATGTCGCGCAAATGTCGCGCAAAATGGAAAAGGGTTAGTAGGTAATAACCTGCTAACCCTTGAAAAATGGTCGGGGCGAAAGGATTCGAACCTTCGACCCTCTGGTCCCAAACCAGATGCGCTACCAGGCTGCGCTACGCCCCGACGAGGCCGTATTCTAACTGGTTAATGAGCATATTCCGGCCGTGCAGCCCCGCCGCGAAAAGAAGTTGGATGGGCTACAGTTCCCGCCATGCGCCAGACACGCGACGAACCCACGATTTCCTGGCTGGAACCCGGCATGCCGTTTCCCCCCGTCGAGCAGGCGATGGGGGTGGATTCGGGCGCGCCAGGATTACTCGCGGCGGGTGGGGCTCTGGATGTACAAAGTCTGCTGGCGGCCTATGCCCGAGGCATCTTTCCGTGGTTCAGCGAGGGCCAGCCAATTCTGTGGTGGAGCACGGATCCGCGTATGGTGCTGCAGGTCGATGACTTTCGCCTGCACCCCTCGCTGCGCAAGACATTGCGCCGCTTTGTGCGGTCGCCCGAATGCGAGATCCGCATCGATTCGGCGTTCACAAGCGTCATCCGGCACTGCGCCGGCAGCCCGCGCAAGGGCTCGCCCGAGGGTGGCACGTGGATACTGCCGCAAATGCAGCAGGCCTATCGGGCCCTGCACGAAGCGGGTTACGCGCACAGCGTCGAAACCTGGATCGATGGCGAACTGGCCGGGGGGCTTTACTGCGTGTCGATAGGACAGGCCGTCTACGGCGAGTCGATGTTTGCGCTGGCGCGGGATGCGTCCAAGATCGCCTTGTCGGCGTTGGTGGCGTTTTGCCGGGTCCACGGCATCCGCAGCATCGACTGCCAGCAGAACACCGCCCACCTGGCCTCGCTGGGCGCGGCCGAAATGCCACGTACACAGTTCGTCCAGCACTGTGCGAAGGCCATCGCACTGCCGGCACCCCGATGGAATTTCGAGCCTCTATACTGGCAGCAACTCCTGGCTGAACGGGACGCAAACCAGTGACGCACCTCAAGGACTTACCGCTTCAGACCCTGCAGTTCTATGCGACTGCGCCCTACCCCTGCAGCTATCTGGAGGGCAAGCAGGCACGCTCGCAGGTCGCCACGCCCAGCCACCTGATCAACAACACGACCTATTCGGAACTGGTCAGCCAGGGCTTCCGGCGCAGCGGGCTGTTCACCTACCGCCCCTACTGCGACGGCTGCGATGCGTGCACACCCCTGCGGGTGCTGGTCGGGTCGTTTGCGGCTGACCGCAGCCAACGCCGGGCCTGGCGCCAGCACGCCCATCTGCAGGCCCGCGCAAGCAAGCTGGGCTTCTCGGCCGAGCACTACCGCCTGTATCTGCGTTACCAGAATGGCCGGCATGCCGGCGGCGGCATGGACCACGACAGCGTGGAGCAGTACACCCAGTTTCTGCTGCAAAGCCGGGTCAACTCCCGGCTCATCGAGTTCCGCGAGCCGGCCGCCGATGGCGAGACCGGCACCTTGCGCATGGTGTCCATCCTCGATGTGCTGGAAGATGGCATCTCGGCTGTCTACACCTTTTATGAGCCCGATAGCAGCGCCAGTTACGGCACCTACAGTGTGCTGTGGCAGATCGAACAGGCCCGCATCATGGGCTTGCCGTATCTGTATCTCGGCTACTGGATTGCCGCGAGCGACAAGATGAACTACAAGGCGCGCTTTCGGCCACTTCAGATCCGCGTCGACGGAGCCTGGCAGACGCCCGGTGACCGTGCGCACGCAACGGACGCAATCGCGAATCCGCCATGAAGAAAACCGACCACGATCTCCCTGCGACGCCTGCCGTCCAGGTCATCGAGCGCATGTTTGCGCTGATGGATGTCCTGGCCTCGCGCGAAGACGCGATCTCGCTCAAGGACATCAGCGAGAAGACCGGGCTGCACCCGTCGACGGCGCACCGCATCCTCAATGACCTGGCCATTGGCCGCTATGTGGAGCGGGCGCAGCCCGGCAGCTACCGGCTGGGCATGCGCTTGCTGGAACTCGGCAACCTGGTCAAGGACCGGCTCAGTGTGCGCGACGCCGCCCTGGGCCCGATGCGGGAACTGCACAAGCGCATTCAGCAGCCGGTCAACCTGAGCATGCGCCAGGGCGACGAGATCGTCTATGTCGAGCGTGCCTTCAGCGAACGCTCGGGCATGCAGGTGGTCCGCGCCATCGGCGGCCGTGCGCCGCTGCACCTGACGTCCGTGGGCAAGCTGTTCCTGGCCGCAGACGATGCGCAGCGCATGCGGGCCTACGCCAGCCGTACCGGACTGCATGGCCAGACCCGCAACAGCATCACCCAGCTACCGACGCTCGAGCGCGAGCTGGCCAAGGTGCGCCAGTACCGCTACGCGCAGGACAACGAGGAACTGGAACTGGGGGTACGCTGCATGGCTGCAGGCATCTACGACGATCAGGGCAAGCTGGTCGCAGGCCTGTCCATCTCTGCACCCGCCAGCCGACTCGAGGAGGCCTGGCTGGCGCCGTTGCAGGCCACGGCGCAGGAGATCTCGCAGACGCTGGGCTACAACCCGGGCGCCAGCTACCACGCGTAGGGACGAAGGGAAATCCGACCGGCGGGCCTGTCGTCCCGACCGGGTGGGTTCAGGGGCTCAGTGCAGCTTGGGTGCGACGGCCAGCGTCTCGACCCACTTGCGCACACGCTCGGCGTCACCCAGACGGCTGAGCTTGCCCGCCGAGTCCAGGAACACCATGATGAGGTTGCGGCCGGCCACCTTGGTCTGCATCACCAGGCAGCGTCCGGCTTCGGAGATGTAGCCGGTCTTCTGCAGTCCGATTTCCCAGCGCGGATTGTTCACCAGGCGGTTGGTGTTGCGGTATTGCAGCGTGCGATCGCCCAACGACACCTCGTAGTTGGGCGAAGTCGACAATTCGCGCAGCGTGGCTTCGGAATGCGCCACGTTGACCAGTTTGGCCAGGTCCTGGGCGCTCGACTGGTTCTTGCTCGACAGGCCGGTAGGTTCGACATAGCGCGTGTCGTTCATCTGCAATTCGCGCGCCTTCTCGTTCATGCGTGCCACGAACACATCGAGACCGCCCGGGAAGCTGCGCCCCAGCGCATGCGCGGCACGGTTTTCGCTCGACATCAGCGCCAGGTGCATCAGTTCACCGCGGCTGAGCACCGTACCGACCCGCAGCCGCGAGCTGCTGCCCTTTTCGGTATCCACATCGTCCTGGGTGATGGTGATCATCTCGTCCATCGGGAGGTTGGCTTCGTTGATGATCAGGCCGGTCATCAGCTTGGTCAGCGATGCAATGGGCAACACCGCCTGGTCGTTCTTGCGCAGCAGTACCTCACGCGTATCCTGGTCGATCACATAGGCCACGCTGGACTTGAGGTCCAGCGCATCGCTTTTCTGGTGCAGGCCGGCAATCTCGCCGTAGGACTGCGGTGCCGGTACCCGAGGCGCAGCCAGGGTCGTCTTACGCGCCACTGCCGCGACCGGGCGCTTGCTTTTCACCCGTTTGGTGACGGTGGTCTTCTTGATGTTCTTGACGTTCTTGACGCTCTTGGTGGTCTTGGCGACCGCGGTCTTGCTGGTGGCAGCATGCGACGCGGGAACCAACAAAGCCATGGAAACCGCGAAAAACACCAGCAGGCGTGCAAGTTGATTCATATTGTTACCTCGATAACCCAACGCGATCCCCGGCACAGCGGTTGACAGCGTTTGGTGTGTTATGGAGTGTAATAAGAAAAGTGCCGCAAGATCAACTACTTGCGGCACCTATTTAAAGCGGCGTAACAATTCAGGGATTTACCCACCCCTGTGCAGGTACTTTTTCAGCTTTGCTGTGCAACTTGTTGAGCGCACTCAGATAAGCCTTGGCCGATGCCACCACGATATCCGGGTCTGCGCCCACGCCGTTGACGACACGCCCACTGCTTTGCAGCCGAACCGTCACCTCGCCCTGGCTTTCGGTGGATCCGCTGATGGCGTTGACGGAATACAACACCATTTCGGCGCCGCTTTGCACATGCGACTCGATCGCCTTGAGCGACGCATCGACCGGGCCATTGCCGTCCGAGGTGCCGGTGAACTCCTTGCCGGCGACCGTGAACACGATCGAGGCATGCGGCCGCTCGCCGGTCTCGCTTTGCTGCGACAGCGACACGAAGCCGTATTGCTCGTTGTCGTGCGTGACGCTCTCGTCGCTGACCAGGGCCAGGATGTCCTCGTCGAAGATGTCGCTCTTGCGGTCCGCCAGTTCCTTGAAACGGGCGAAGGCGGTATTGATATCGGCTTCGCTTTCGAGCTCCACGCCAAGTTCGATCAGGCGCTGCTTGAACGCATTGCGACCACTGAGCTTGCCCAGCACGATCTTGTTGGCGGTCCAGCCCACATCCTCGGCCCGCATGATCTCATAGGTGTCGCGCGCCTTGAGCACGCCGTCCTGGTGGATCCCGGAAGCATGGGCAAACGCATTGGCCCCGACCACGGCCTTGTTGGGCTGCACGACGAATCCGGTGGTCTGGCTGACCATGCGGCTGGCGGCAAGAATGTGCTGGGTATCGATGCCCATCTCGAGTCCGAAATAGTCCTTGCGCGTCTTCACGGCCATGACGATCTCTTCCAGCGAGCAGTTGCCGGCACGTTCGCCCAGGCCGTTGATGGTGCACTCGACCTGACGCGCACCACCGATCTTGACACCGGCCAGCGAGTTGGCCACTGCCATGCCCAGGTCGTTGTGGCAATGCACCGACCAGATGGCCTTGTCACTGTTCGGGATGCGCTCGCGCAGCGTCTTGATGAAGGACCCGTACAGTTCGGGGATGGCATACCCGACGGTGTCCGGCACGTTGATGGTGGTGGCGCCCTCGGCAATGGTGGCCTCGATCACACGGCACAGGAAGTCCACATCGCTGCGGTAGCCGTCTTCCGGGCTGAACTCCACGTCCTCGACCAGGTTGCGGGCGAATCGCACCGACAGCTTGGCCTGCTCGAACACCTGGTCGGGCGACATGCGCAGCTTCTTCTCCATGTGCAGCGGCGAGGTCGCAATGAAGGTGTGGATGCGCGCCCGGCTGGCCCCCTTGAGGGCTTCGGCGGCACGCGAAATGTCGCGGTCGTTGGCGCGCGACAGCGAGCACACCGTCGAGTCCTTGACCGCGGCGGCGATGGCCTGCACCGCCTCGAAGTCGCCGTTGGAGCTGGCGGCAAAACCTGCCTCGATGACGTCGACCTTGAGCCGCTCGAGCTGGCGTGCAATGCGCACCTTCTCCTCACGTGTCATGGATGCGCCCGGTGACTGTTCGCCGTCCCGCAAGGTGGTATCGAAAATGATGAGTTTGTCGGTCATGGTGGGCTCCTCTTAAGCTGATGTTCGCTTGTTGCCAGGCTCATTGGCACGTGGCGGTGTCGACGGCGTCGCTCGGGCGGGGCGCCGCTGCAGTTGCGCTTGTCACACCGGCGATTCTGGCACGGCCGAGGGCGCTGACGATCGCCTTGAGCGATGCGGCCACGATGCTCGCATCGATGCCGACCCCGAACAGCGTCTGCTGCTCGTCGATCCGCAGTTCGAGATAGGCAATGGCCCGCGCGTCGGCGCCGGAGCCCAGCGCATGCTCGTGGTAGTCCAGCACCCGCACCCGATGCCCCGTCGCGTGGTTGATCGCATGCACGAATGCCTCGATCGGACCATTGCCCCGGCCCGCCACGGAGATTACCGCGCCGCCCAGCATGACCTGCGCCTCCAGCGCAATCCGCTCATGGGCGGCGGCGTGCGCAATCTCATCGACACGGTGGCTGTGCACACCAGGCTGGTCCAGTGCGTATTCGCGCTCGAACACCTGCCAGATCTCCTGCGCCGTCAATTCCTTTCCGCCCGCATCCATGACCTGCTGTACCACCTGGCTGAACTCGATCTGCAGGCGCCGCGGCAACTCCACGCCGTACTGGGCTTCGAGCAGATAGCTGATGCCTCCCTTGCCGGACTGGCTGTTGACGCGGATCACCGCCTCGTAGCTGCGCCCGAGGTCCTTGGGGTCGATCGGAAGATAGGGAATGTCCCAGGCCACCGCATCCCAGCCGGCGGTCCGCCGCGCCGTCATGGCCTTCTTGATGGCGTCCTGGTGCGAACCCGAGAACGAGGTGTAGACCAGGTCCCCGACGTAGGGATGGCGTGGATGCACCGGCAATTGGTTGCAGTACTCGACAGTGCGGCGGATCTCGTCGATGTCGGAAAAATCGAGCCCCGGATGCACGCCCTGGGTGTAAAGGTTGAGGGCGATATTGACCAGGTCCACGTTACCGGTGCGCTCGCCATTGCCGAACAGGCAGCCTTCGATCCGGTCGGCGCCAGCCATCAGTGCCAGTTCGCCGGCGGCCGTGCCGGTGCCGCGGTCATTGTGCGGATGCACCGACAACACGATGCTGTCGCGCCGCGCCAGGTTCCGATGCATCCACTCCATCATGTCGGCAAATATGTTGGGCGTCGAATACTCGACCGTCGACGGGAGATTGACGATGCACTTGTTCGTCGGCGTTGGCTGCCAGACCTCCGTCACGGCATCGACAACCCGCTTGGCAAACGACAGTTCTGTGCCCGAGAAGTGTTCGGGTGAATACTGGAAGGTCCATCGCGTGTCACCCTGGCGTGCGGCGAGCTGCTGGATCAGCCGGGCGTTCTCGACTGCCAAGGCAACGATCTGGTCTTCGTCCATGCCCAGGGCCACCTTGCGCATGACCGGCGAGGTGGCGTTGTAGACATGCACGATGGCACGCTTGGCACCTGCCAGTGCTTCGAACGTGCGCTCGATCAGATGGGCGCGGGCCTGCGTCAACACCTGGATCGTCACGTTGTCCGGCACCAGGTTCTCGTCGATCAGCTTGCGCACGAAATCGAATTCCACCTGCGAGGCCGAAGGAAACCCCACCTCGATCTCGGTGAAACCGATCCGAACCAGTGTCTCGAACATGCGCAGCTTGCGGGCGATGTCCATCGGCTCGATCAGCGCCTGGTTGCCATCCCGCAGGTCCACGCTGCACCACAGCGGCGCACGGCTCAGAACGGCGTCAGGCCAGGTGCGGTTGGTGAGCTTGATCGGCGCAAAGGCCGGGTACTTGGTGCTGGGTTGCTGCAACATCATGTGGTTCCTTCTGTGAGCGAAACCAGCAACCCCCAAATGAAAAACGGCTCGTTGCTGGTGCATACGAGCCGTTTGATCGATTAGCACGTGCTAACGTCGTCGCCCGTATCGGGTTCCCGTTAGTAGTGCTAGTGCGAGGTAAGGCATGGCTGAAATGTAGCACACCATCGTGCATGTGCAAACCTGCATGGAGGATGGCGCACCCGGCCTGATGGGCAGGGCCCCTCGCTCAGTGCAATCCGCGCTCGTCGGGATCCTCGGTCGAGGTACTGATGACACTGGTCGGCTCGCCCTTGTAGCGGCGCCAGACATAGACCACATAGCCACTGATGCCGTAGGCACCGAACAGGCCCAGCAAGGCCTTCGCCGGATCGATGCTGACCGCGCCGATGGCCAGCGCGACCAGCACGATGACCGGGAACGGCACGCTTTTCTTCATGCTCAGGTCCTTGAAGCTGTAGAACGGCACGTTGGTCACCATCGTGAGCCCGGCGTACAGCGCCAGTGCAAACATCGGCCATGCCACCTGCGGCCCCTTGATACCGAGTTCGGACATCACCAGGATGAAGCCGGCGATCAGTGCCGCAGCTGCCGGCGACGGCAGCCCCTGGAAGAAGCGCTTGTCGACCACGCCGGTATTGACATTGAAGCGTGCCAGCCGAAGCGCTGCGCAGGCGCAGTAGACGAAGGCAGCGATCCAGCCCCAGCGTCCGAGCCCGCGCAGGCCCCACTCATAGGCAATCAGCGCTGGCGCGGCACCGAACGACACCATGTCGGACAGGGAATCCATCTGTTCACCGAACGCACTCTGGGTGTTGGTCATGCGCGCGACGCGCCCGTCCAGGCTGTCGAGCACCATGGCGCAGAACACGCCGATGGCCGACATGTCGAAACGGCCATTCATGGCCATGACGATCGAATAAAAGCCGGCAAACAAGGCCGCCAGCGTGACCATGTTGGGCAGGATGTACAAGCCCTTGCGCCGCTTGCGAACGACGATGGTCTCGGTGTCGCTCGAATCGAAATCTGCGCCTTCTGGCATCGTGAAAATCTCCAATCTGCAGGACCGGCGTCAGGCGCAACGCCCGGCCGTCCGCATTCTCCTCATCACCGGCAGAAACGCCGGATCGCGATGCAGGCCCGCCAGCCCTGCCGACGCCCGGACAGCAGCGCCGAGTGTAAGTCAGGCACGCGATGGCGCATGGCGACGGCAACAGGCGCCGAAAAGGACGAAGGCCACCGCGGTGGCCTTCGTCTCAAGCGCAAAGCGCCATCAGTTGCGGGTCTGGTCGACCAGCTTGTTCTTCTTGATCCAGGGCATCATCGCGCGCAGCTTCTCGCCCACGACTTCGATCTGGTGCTCGCCATTCAGACGACGGCGGCTGAGCAGGGTCGGCGCACCGGCCTTGTTCTCCAGGATGAAGCTCTTGGCATAGTCGCCGGTCTGGATGTCCTTGAGCACCTGCTTCATCACCTTCTTGGTCTCTTCGGTGATGATGCGCGGGCCGGTCACGTACTCGCCGTATTCGGCGTTGTTCGAGATCGAGTAGTTCATGTTGGCGATGCCGCCTTCATAGATCATGTCGACGATCAGCTTGAGTTCGTGCAGGCATTCGAAATACGCCATCTCGGGCGCATAACCGGCCTCGACCAGGGTCTCGAAGCCCGCCTTGATCAGTTCGACCGTGCCGCCGCACAGGACGGCCTGCTCGCCGAACAGGTCGGTCTCGGTCTCTTCGCGGAAGTTGGTCTCGATGATGCCGGCCTTGCCGCCACCGTTGGCCATCGCGTAGCTCAGCGCCAGTTCGCGGGTGCGACCCGACTTGTCCTGGGCGATCGCAATCAGATGGGGTACGCCGCCACCTTGCACATAGGTGCCGCGCACCGTATGGCCGGGGGCCTTGGGCGCCACCATCCAGACGTCCAGGTCCGCACGTGGCGTGACCAGTCCGTAGTGGACGTTGAAGCCGTGAGCGAACACCAGCGAAGCGCCTGACTTGATGTTCGGCTCGACGTCGTTGGTGTAGACGGTGCCGATCTGCTCGTCCGGCAGCAAGATCATGACCACGTCCGCGGCCTTGACCGCCTCGGCCACTTCGGCGACCTTCAGGCCGGCTTTTTCGACCTTGGGCCAGGACGCACCGCCCTTGCGCAGACCGACGATGACCTTGACGCCGCTGTCGTTCAGGTTCTGGGCGTGGGCATGGCCCTGGCTGCCATAACCGATGATGGCGACGGTCTTGCCCTTGATCAGGCTCAGATCACAATCCTTGTCGTAATAGACTTTCATTTCCGTTCTCCTTCTTAACTGGTAAATCAAACCCGCAATATCCGTTCGCCGCGGCCAATCCCGCTCGATCCGGTCCTCACCGTCTCCAGAATCGCACTTCGCTCGATCGCCTCCAGAAAGGCGTCGTTCTTCGACTGCACACCCGTGAGTTCAATGGTGTAGCTCTTCTCGGTGACGTCGATGATGCGTCCCCGGAAGATGTCGGCCATGCGCTTCATTTCCTCGCGCTCCTTGCCGACGGCCCGCACCTTGACCATCATCAGTTCGCGCTCGGTATAAGCGCCCTCTGTCAGGTCGACGACCTTGACCACCTCGATCAGGCGGTTCAGGTGTTTGGTGATCTGTTCGATCACATCGTCCGAGCCCGTGGTCTGTATCGTCATGCGCGACAGGCTGGGATCCTCGGTGGGGGCCACCGTCAGCGACTCGATGTTGTAGCCACGCGCGGAAAAAAGTCCGACAACACGCGACAGGGCGCCAGGCGTGTTCTCGAGCAGGACTGCAATGATATGTTTCATGAATGGATTCCTCTTTTCGCTGCCCTCCCCTGGTTGCGGTAACAACCAGACTTGGCAAGCAATAGACGCATCAACAGGGATTGGTGCCGCGGCGCGGCGAAAGCACTGCCGCCACGGTGGGAGTCAGGATGGCGTTACAGATCCTCTGATCCGAGCAGCATCTCGGTGATGCCCTTGCCCGCCTGCACCATCGGAAACACGTTCTCGGTCGGGTCGGTGCGGAAATCCATGAAAACCGTGCGGTCCTTGAGCTTGCGCGCCTCGCGCAGCGCCCCTTCCACGTCGCCCGGCTTCTCGATCAGCATGCCGACATGGCCATAGGCCTCGGCCAGCTTGACGAAATTGGGCAGCGCGTCCATGTAACTCTGGCTGTAGCGGCCTTCGTAGTCGAGTTCCTGCCACTGGCGCACCATGCCCAGGTAGCGGTTGTTCAGCGACACGATCTTGATCGGCGTGTTGTACTGCAGGCAGGTCGACAGCTCCTGGATGCACATCTGCACGGAACCTTCGCCGGTGACGCAGAACACCTCTGCCTCTGGCTTGGCCAGCTTGATGCCCATGGCGTAGGGAATGCCCACGCCCATGGTGCCCAGGCCACCGGAGTTGATCCAGCGCCGCGGCTCGTCGAAGCGATAGTACTGCGCAGCCCACATCTGGTGCTGGCCAACGTCCGAGGTGATGTAGGTCTCGGTGTCCCGGGTCATGCCCCACAGGGTCTGAATCACATGCTGGGGCTTGATCACGTCGCCCTTGCCCATGTCGAACTTCAGGCAGTCGCGTCCGCGCCACTCCTCGATCGTCTCCCACCAGGCGCCGAGTGCGTCTGCGTCCGGCCGCAGCGGGCTCTCGCGGATCATGGCCAGCATCTCTCCCAGCACGTCCTTGACGTCGCCGACAATCGGAATGTCGACCTTGACGCGCTTGGAAATGCTCGACGGATCGATGTCGATATGGATGATCTTGCGTTCGTTCTGCGCAAAGTGCTTGGGGTTGCCGATCACGCGGTCATCGAAGCGCGCACCGACGGCCAGCAGCACATCGCAGTTCTGCATCGCGTTGTTGGCCTCGATCGTGCCGTGCATGCCCAGCATGCCCAGGAACTTCTTGTCACTGGCCGGATAGGCACCCAGGCCCATCAGCGTGTTCGTGACCGGATAGCCCAGCAGGTTGACCAGTGTGCGCAACTCTTCGGAGGCGTTGCTCAGCAGCACGCCGCCACCGGTGTAGATGTAAGGACGCTTGGCCGTCAGCAACAGCTGCAGCGCCTTGCGGATCTGCCCGCCGTGGCCCTTGCGCACCGGGTTGTAGGAGCGCATCTCCACCGTCTTCGGATACCCGTGGTAGGGCGTCATCTTGAACGAGATGTCCTTCGGGATGTCGACCACCACCGGACCGGGCCGGCCGGTCCGCGCGATGTGGAAGGCCTTCTTCATCACGTCGGCAATGTCGCGTGCATCCTTGATCAGGAAGTTGTGCTTGACGATCGGACGGGTGATACCCACCGTGTCGCACTCCTGGAATGCATCCAGACCGATCGCAGCCGTCGGGACCTGCCCGGTGATGATCACCATGGGAATGCTGTCCATGTACGCCGTCGCAATGCCGGTGACGGCATTGGTCACGCCCGGGCCGGAGGTAACCAGCGCCACGCCGACATCGCCGGTGGCACGGGCGTAGCCGTCGGCCGCATGGACGGCCGCCTGCTCATGGCGCACCAGCACGTGCTGGATCGTGTCCTGCTTGTAGAAAGCGTCATAGATGTGCAGCACGGCACCACCCGGGTAACCCCAGATGTACTTGACGTTTTCGGCCTGCAGGGCCTTGATCAGGATTTCGGCGCCGCGCAGCTCGGGCACGGGCGTCGGTGTCGGGGTGTTGCGGCCGGCGGTCGTCGCTGCAGCCGCCGAGCTGAGCTCGGCTTTGGATATTTCCATGATGAACCTTTGTGAATTTCTCTGACGAAAGACCTTGGGTGCCCCTTCGCAAACGCTTGTGGCGACGCGTCGGGACTTAGGGCCAAAGCCATAGGCGCAGTCAATAATGCGCCAGACCATGACCCGTTTGCCGTTTGAATTGCAGCGCGCATTATCGCACTGCAAAAGGCCGCGGCGGCTGCCGCGCACAAAAAAGCTGCTGCGGGCGATGCGATAATCCCGCCGCGACGCGGCTGGCACCCGATACGCCCGTCTGGTGCGGGTCCCGAATCCGCGGCGACGGCACGCTGGCACCACGCCGCAGTCTTGGCGTCTTTCAACCCGCTGTTAATCCTTGGCAACCGAACAAGAACTGTCCGAATTCCTCAAAAGCGTCGAGAAACGTGCCTTCAAGCGCTCGTTCTACCACGTGCGCAACGAGGAATCGGCGCTGGACATCGTGCAGGAAAGCATGATGAAACTGGCCGAGCACTACGGGGACAAGCCGCCAGCGGAACTGCCGATGCTGTACCAGCGCATCCTGTCCAACTGCACGCTGGACTGGTTTCGCCGCAACAAGTCGCGCAACGCCCTGTTTTCGAACATGAGCGACTTCGAGGGCGCGGGCGAGGACAAGGATTTCGACCTGCTTGAGAGCCTGTCCGACGATTCGCAGCTGGTGCAGACGGAAAGTGCCCAGGATTCGACGCAAAGGGCACAGATCTTGCGGGAGATCGAAAAGGAGATACAACAGTTACCGATGCGTCAACGGGAAGCCTTTGTGATGCGTTATTGGGAGGAGATGGACGTCACCGAAACCGCCCTTGCCATGGGTTGCTCGGAGGGCAGCGTCAAGACACACTGCTCGCGCGCAGTCCACGCATTGAGTACGGCATTACGTGCCAAAGGGATCACGATATGACTATGCCAAGCCAATACCAGACCGACATGCTGCAGGACCGCTTTGCGCGGCGCATCACCGCGCGCCTGTCCGACGCCTGCGACGACATGCCGCACGACATCTCGGAGCGGCTGCGTTTTGCACGTATGCAGGCATTGGCCAAACGCAAGACCGGCGCCGACACGGCGGTGGCTGTCGCCACAGGCGGTGGCGCAGCGATTCTGGGCGGATTGGAAGAAAAGGTCAGCTGGTGGAACCGCCTCGGGGCGGTCCTGCCCTTGATCGCCCTGGTCGTCGGCCTGATCGCCATCAATGCGATGCAGGACGAGCGGGCTGCGCAGGAGATGGCCCAGGTCGACGCTGCACTGCTGACCGATGACCTGCCATTGGCGGCCTATGCCGACCCCGGTTTCTCGCAGTTCCTGAAGATCAGCCGTGCACAGCCGCGATAATCCCGGCATGCGCAAGGCCTCGACCCCGAACCCCGCATCCGCACCGACCCAGACCCGTCGCAAACATCTGGTGGCCTTTGCACTGCTGCTGCCGGGCGTGCTGTCCTGGGCCCAGGACACGACCGTGGCCGCGGCCGGTGCCGTAGCCAAGGCCCCGGCTTCGCGCCAGGCACCTCCGCCCGCCTGGAAGACTTTGAGCCCGGCGCAGCAGGAAGCGCTCGCCCCGCTCGCCCCGGTCTGGGGCGAGATCAGCAGCAACCGCAAGCGCAAGTGGATCGCACTGTCCGCCAACTTCAAGAGTCTGTCGCCGGCCGACAAGGCGACCTTGCAGGGGCGCATGAAGGAATGGGCATCGCTGAGCACGGCCGACCGCAACCGGGCCCGGCTCAACTTTGCGCAGACACAGGAACTCTCGAGCGCCGAGAAGAAGGCGAAGTGGGAGGCGTACCAGTCGCTGAGCCCGGAGCGCAAGCGGCAACTGGCCGCATTGGCCGGCACACCGGCGCCCGGCGCAGCCCCGGCTGTCACGGGAAAGCGGTCGGGCAAGCTCGCGGCCGTGCCGACAACCCGCTCCGACCCGTTGCCGACGCCTGCCAAACCCTGATACCGTGTCCACCATGAATGCCCCAGACCGGTCCCACTGCGCCGGGACCGAGCAACCGCCCGGAAAGCCGTCGAGCCAAACGGGCGTCGGAGCCCCACCCTCCCTGACGCGCCGCATGGCCTGCTGGCTGTACGAGGGCATGCTGCTGTTCGGCGTGGTCTTCATCGCCGGCTACCTGTTCGGCACCCTGAGCCAGACCCGCAATGCGCTGGACAACCGCCATGCACTGCAGGCCTTCCTGTTCGTGATCTTCGGCATCTATTTCACCTGGTTCTGGGCCCGCGGACAGACACTGGCCATGAAGACCTGGGATATTGCGCTGGTCGACACCCGAGGCCAACCCGTGACCCAGGCCCGCGCCCTGCTGCGCTACCTGCTCAGCTGGCTCTGGCTGCTGCCGCCCTTGGCCGTCATCGCACCGTTCGGGCTCACCGGCGGCGAGACTTTCGTCATCGTCACCGGATGGGTCCTGGTCTGGGCCTTGCTGAGCCGGTTTCATCCGCAGCGACAGTTCTGGCATGACGCATTCGCCGGCACCCGGCTGGTCACGAAGGTGCGAAAGCCTCGCCCCTGATAGCCGCCCGCACGCAGCCGGCTCGCGCTGCGGATCGAATGTCAGGCTGCCACCCTCCGACATGACCTGCACGACAATGTTGACATGCCCGTATCCCAGACGCCTCCCACCGGCCAAGAGGCCGACCCCAACCCGCAAAAGCGCCGCACAGGCCTGCACCGGGTCTGGCACGCCACCCTGTATTCCATGGCAGGCCTGCGTGCCGCATGGACCGAGGCCGCGTTCCGCCAGGAGGCCGTCGCAGCCATCCTTTTGCTGCCGATGGGCCTCTGGCTGGGCCAGAACTGGGTCGAACGCGCGCTGCTGACGGGCTCCGTGCTGCTGGTCCTGATCGTCGAGTTGCTCAATTCCGGCATCGAAGCCTCGATCGACCGGGTGGGCCTGCAATGGCATGCGCTGTCCAAGCGCGCCAAGGACCTGGGCAGCGCAGCGGTTTTGCTGAGCCTGCTGCTCTGGTTCGGCACCTGGGCTGGTGCCCTGTGGCAAAGGATATCGCCGTGAACCTCTCAAGTTCCTCCACCCCATCGCCCCCCACATCCGGCGTCCACGCCGACCCCGCGTTTTCGCTGTGCGTCTACTGCGGATCGAGAGCGGGCATCGACCCCAGCCATGCAGCGCTGGCCCGCGCGACCGGCACCTGGATTGGCGCCCATGGCGGGCAACTCGTCTACGGTGGCGGGCGCAACGGCCTGATGGGCATCGTCGCTGACGCGACCCTGCAGGCAGGCGGACGGGTGGTCGGTGTCATTCCCCAAAGCCTGGTGAAACTGGAGGCGGCCCATCACGGCTGCACCGAGCTGCATATCGTCGACACCATGCATGAACGCAAACACATGATGGCCGAGCGCTCAGACGCCTTCCTGGCCTTGCCAGGCGGCATTGGAACCTTCGAGGAACTGTTTGAAGTCTGGACCTGGCGCCAGCTCGGCTACCACGACAAGCCGATCGGCCTGCTCAATGCCGGCGGCTACTATGACGGCCTGATCGCGTTTCTGCGCAACTGCGTGGAAAACCAGTTCATGAACGACTGGCAGATGGGACTGCTGCGCGTCGGCAGCGATGCCAACGTCTTGCTGGCAGACCTGGTCCAGGCAGCGGGCACGGCGCAATCGCCTCGCCTGCAGCAGATCTGAAAACGCCTCAGACCGCGGTTTCGTCCTCTTCGCCGGTGCGGATGCGGACCGTGCGCTCCACGGCGGTCACGAAGATCTTGCCATCGCCGATCTTGCCGGTGCGTGCGGCCTTGACGACCGCATCGACACAGGCCTCGACGTCCTCGGTACGCACGACCACCTCGATCTTCACCTTGGGAAGAAAGTCGACCACGTACTCGGCGCCGCGATAAAGCTCGGTATGGCCTTTCTGGCGGCCAAAGCCCTTGACCTCGGTCACGGTAAGGCCGGTGACGCCGCACTCGGCCAGCGCTTCGCGCACCTCCTCGAGCTTGAAGGGTTTGATGATGGCGGTAATCTGTTTCATGGGTTGCGGCTTTCTAGTTGCAATCCGGCTCGACGCACCCGTCAGTGGGTTTGACACGCCGAGACCCGGAATCGGGGCTCCAGGCCCCTAGGATAGCGCCAATCCGGCCTGGCGCTGCGTGCACGACTGTTCAGAATGCGTCTGGGGCCCCTACTGGCGGAACTTGCTGGTGATCGGGTAACGCCAATCCTTGCCAAAACTGCGGTGGGTGACGCGAATGCCGATCGGCGCCTGGCGGCGCTTGTATTCGTTGAGCTTGATGAGGCGCGTGACCCGCTCCACATCGGCCTCGGCCACACCGCTGGCAATGATGGACGCGATGGACTCGTCGTTTTCCATGTAGCGCTCGATGATGGCATCGAGCACCTCGTACGGCGGCAGGCTGTCCTGGTCGGTCTGGTCCGGACGCAGTTCGGCGCTGGGGGGGCGCGTGATGATGCGTTCGGGGATCGGCTCCGAACCCCGGCCATACGGGTCGTTCAGGTTGCGCCAGCGGGCCAGCCGGTAGACGGTGGTCTTGGCCAGGTCCTTGATCACGGCAAAACCGCCGGCCATGTCGCCGTACAGCGTGCAGTAGCCGGTCGCCAGTTCGCTCTTGTTGCCGGTGGTGAGCACGATGGCGCCGAACTTGTTGGACAAGGCCATCAGCAGCGTACCGCGCACCCGCGCCTGGATGTTTTCCTCGGTGGCGTCTTCGGGCAGACCGGCGAACTCGGACGCCAGCGCCGCGCGAAACGCCTCGAACTGGGGCGCAATCGATATCTCGTCGTAGCGCACCCCCATGCGGCGGGCCATCTCGCGTGCATCCTGCCAGCTGATGTCCGCCGTATACGGCGAGGGCATCATCACGGTCCTGACCCGGTCTGGCCCCAGTGCATCGACAGCAATCGCCAGGACCAGGGCCGAATCGATGCCACCCGAGAGACCCAGGATTGCACCAGGAAAACCGTTCTTGCCGATGTAGTCACGCACGCCCAGAACAAGGGCATCCCACAGGTCGGCGTCCGCCCCTCGCTCCGGCGCGATGTCGCCCGCCAGCTTCACCTCGTCGCCCTCATGGCGCGCAGTCACGACGAATTGCTGCTCGCGGAAGCTCCGTGCACGGGCGGCCACGCTGCCATCCGCGTCGAGCGCAAAGGAATGGCCTTCGAACACCATCTCGTCCTGACCGCCCACCAGATGGGCATACACCATCGGCAGACCGCAGGCACGCACCCGTTCGCGCATGACCTGCTCGCGCTCGCCGCCCTTGCCGACGTGAAACGGGGATGCGTTGATGACGGCCAGCAACTGGGCACCCGCCTGGCGCGCCAGGCGCGCCGGCTCCTCGTACCAGGCGTCCTCGCAGATCAGCAGGCCGACCCGCAGATGCTCCGGGCCATGGCCGACCTCGAAAACGCAGGTATCGGTTCCGGGTGTGAAATAGCGGCGTTCGTCGAACACCTGGTAGTTGGGCAACTCGCGCTTGGCGTAGGTATGCAGCACCTGCCCCTCGCGCAGCACGCTGGCGGCATTGAACCGCTTCTGGGTGGCGACCGAACGCGTGCGCTCGCCGCCGCCGGTCGGATGGCCGACGACGACGGTCATCCCCTTTAACCCCGCGAGCGCCTCGGCGACCGATTTGACGGCATCATCGCAGGCCTGGATGAACGCAGGACGCAGAAACAGGTCTTCCGCCGCATAACCGCAGATCGACAATTCGGGGGTCAGCATCAACAATGCGCCGTCCGCGAACGCGGCATGCGCGGCATCGATGATTTTTTTCGCATTGCCCGGCATATCCCCGACAACGAAGTCGAGCTGGGCGACACAGATCTTGAGATTCATGAAATCAGTAACCGTGGTTGATGTCAGGGCCGTGTTCGCCGCCTTCAGCGCCGGCATGCGCGTCTGCGACGCAGCGCCATCCGGGAGGCCATCGTGAGTCGGAACGATTATGTCATCGAGGTCCATGACGCGCCGCTGGCCATCGCTGCCGCCGACTGGAACGCCCTGCTGGCGCTGCAGTCGGATCCCACACCATTCATGCGCCACGAATACCTGGCGGCCATGCATGCCAGTGGCAGCGCGACGGCGCAGACCGGATGGACACCGCGCTTCATCACGCTGCGCGCCTCCGGCGGCACGGACGACGGTGCGCCACAGCGGCTGGCGGGCGCCTGCGCGCTGTACCTGAAAGACCACTCGTACGGCGAATACGTGTTCGACCATGCCTGGGCCCACGCCTATCGCCAGCACGGCCTGCGCTACTACCCGAAGGCCCTGGTGGCACCACCATTCACACCGGTTCCCGGCGCGCGGCTGCTGGCGCGCAACGACGCGGCGCGCGTGGCGCTGGCCAAAGGTCTGGTGCAATGGTGCGAACAGTCCCGTCTGTCATCCCTGCACCTGTTGTTTGCCAGCGCGCCGGATGTGGCGGCCTGCACCGAAGCCGGGATGATGCTGCGCCACAACGTGCAATTCCACTGGAACAACACCGCCCCCGGATACCGCGACTTCGACGCCTTCCTGGCCAGCCTGAACCAGGAGAAACGCAAGAAGATCCGGCAGGAGCGGCGCAAGGTGGAACAGGCCGGCGTGGTGTTTCGCTGCGCCAGCGGGCCGGCGATCACCGCCGCGGACTGGGATTTTTTCTACCAGTGCTACGAGCGCACCTACTACGAACACGGAAACGCCCCTTACCTGAGCCGGGACTTCTTCCACCGCATGGCGCGTGACATGGCCGACAACTGGCTGCTGTTCATCGGCGAACGCCAGGGCCGTGCCATCGCCAGCAGCCTGATCGCATTGTCGGACCCGGGGCCCGATGGCGAACGGATCGCCTACGGTCGCTACTGGGGCGCTCTGGAACGGGTCGACTGCCTGCACTTCGAGGCCTGCTACTACCAGCCCCTGCAATGGTGCATTGCCCACGGCTACCGGCGCTTCGAAGGCGGGGCGCAGGGCGAGCACAAGATGGCCCGCGCACTGCTGCCGGTCCAGACGACCAGCGCGCACTGGCTGGCACACCCGGCTTTTGCCGAAGCCGTCGACGACTTTCTGCAGCGCGAACGCCAGGGCATCGGCAACTACATGGCCGAGCTCGAACAGCGCAACCCGTTCAAAAGCGCAAATGCCTGACGGCCCGCGCGGCCGTCGCCGCTACTACTTCTTCGCCGCCATGGCCGCCATCATGCGCAAGGTGTCGGTCTTGCGGTCGGCATTGACCCTGGCCACGGCCGGCCGCTCGGCAACCGCCTTCAGGTACTCCTTCACCGGCAAGGCGGCCAGCAGGTCCTCGCCATAAATCACCTTGCAGGCATTGGAGACCACCGGCAGGTGCACCACGGCAGCGCAATCGGCCAGCGTGAACTGATCGCCAGCGACGAAGGGCTTGAAGATCGCGATCCGGCCAAACGCCGCAATGCCGCGCGTGAGCTGCCTGTGCGCCCGCGTCTTGACCTCGTCGCTGACCTTGCCGCCGAAGAAGGCCTCCGCATACAGCTCCCGGGCCACCAGTTCCAGGTGCAGTTCCAGATAAACCACCAGCTCACGCACCTTCGCTGCTGCAAAGGGGTCGGACGGCAGCAGCGCATGCTGCGGGTACTGCGCTTCGATGTACTCAGCGCAGGCCATCGACTCGGAAATGCAGCCGATACCCGTGTCCAGAAACGGCACCTTGCCCATCGGCGAGCGGTCCAGCACGGCCGGGTCGGTGCTGCCGGTGGGCACGTTCTCCTCTTCGAACGGCACCTGCTTCTCGAGCAGTTGCAGCTTGATCTGGTTGTAGTAATTGCTGGCCGAGAAGCCGCAGAGCTTGAGTGTCATCGTGCTTGTCTCCGGAAGTGAAACCTTGGCGCTGTGCGCCGCCACTGCCGATTATGCGAAGCCCGGCCGGACCATGCCAGTCCCGCCGGCGACCCACCAGGGCCGGGCGCCGCCCCTACTATGGCACCATTACGGCCTCCCAAGCGAGTTCCGCCCATCATCCTCACCGGTCTGCCCTGCGGTCCGACCCCTCGCCCGCCATGCCTGACGACCCCATCGTTGCGCCACCGCACCATCCCCCACCCCGCGCCTGGCTGCTGGCCATGGAACTGCGCGCGCCCTGGGAGTTCGGCGCCGTGTTGCCCGCCTGGTTCACGCTGCAGCGGGCGCCGCGCGGCGACGGCCATCCGGTCATCGTGTACCCCGGTCTGTCGGCCAGCGACACCTCCACGTTCCCGATGCGCCGCTACCTGCAGCACCTGGGCTACGACGCCAGCGGCTGGAACCAGGGCTTCAATTTCGGGCCACGCGCCGGTGTGCTGCGCCGCGCCCAGGAGCAACTGGAACAGACCGTCGCTGGCAGCGGCTGCAAGGCCAGCCTGATCGGTTGGAGCCTGGGCGGCATCTACGCACGGGAACTCGCCAAGCGGATGCCCGACCACGTGCGCAGCGTCATCACGCTGGGCACGCCGTTTGCAGGCAGCCCGGCCAGCACCAACGCCTGGCGCCTGTACCAGATGGCCAGTGGACGCGACATTGCGCAGGAAGCGCGGCATTACGATCTTCCAGCGGCGCCCGGCATGCCCACCAGTTCGGTGTTCTCGCGCACCGACGGCGTGGTGGCCTGGCAAGCCAGCCAGCAGGCGCCGTGCAAGACCAACCCCCACACGGAAAACATCGAGGTGCTGGCCAGCCACGTCGGCCTCGGGCTCAATCCCAGCACCTGGTGGGTGCTGGCCGACCGTCTGGCACAGGCCGAGGGCGGCTGGGCGCCGTTCACCCGCAAGCGCGGCCTGCACGGCCTGATCTTTCCCGATCCGCAGCGCTGAGTGCGGCGGCGCAGCAGCACCCATGAAAAACGCCGGCTGGCAGCCGGCGTCAAGTCGAGGGCGAAAGGCGTCAGGCCAGGGAACGCTGGTAGTTGGCGATGCCGTCCATGATCTCCTTGCGGGCCGAATCCGGACCTTCCCAGCCGAGGATCTTGACCCACTTGCCGGCTTCCAGATCCTTGTAGTGCTCGAAGAAATGCGAAATGGTCTTCAGGCGCATCGGATTGAGGTCCTCGGGCTTCTGCCACTGGGTGTAGATCGACAGGATCTTGTCGATCGGCACGGCCAGCACCTTGCCGTCGTCGCCGGCCTCGTCCTGCATCTTCAGGATGCCGATCGGGCGGCACGGAACCACCACTCCGGGGATCAGCGGCACCGGTGTGATCACCAGCACGTCGACCGGGTCACCGTCGCCGCTGATGGTGCGTGGCACATACCCGTAGTTGGTCGGGTAGTGCATTGACGTGCTCATGAACCGATCGACAAAAATGGCGCCGGTGGCCTTGTCGACTTCGTATTTCACCGGGTCGGCGTTCATCGGAATCTCGATGATCACGTTGAAGGCATCGGGCACGTTGTCGCCAGGGGTGACGTTGTCCAGGGACATGGGGAATTCGCTCTCTTGTGTGAAGGGTTGCGGGATTGGTATTAACCCTGATTTTACTGACGCCCGCCTTGCTGCACCGGTTTGGCCCATCTTTTAAGTTACAGTTCGCCCGTTGGCCAATCGACTCCTGATCGGGAAACACGAGGAAGCAACGCAGCCGGGCACGGCGCGCGTTGTGCCCTTGAGCATGAAAACCAGGTCCTTGGACTATTCAAGGTACATGGCAGCCGCCCTGCGGCATGCTGCGTCCTTGATCGATTAGGAGGTACGACTATGACGGGCAACTCGGTGCTGATTCTGGCACTTGTCTGTGGGTTCATTGCCGTGGGATACGGCTTCTGGGCGCGCAGCTGGATTCTTTCCCAGGACGCAGGCAATGCGCGCATGCAGGAGATCGCGGCAGCGATCCAGACCGGCGCTGCGGCATACCTGGCGCGCCAATACAAAACCATTGCGATCGTCGGCGTGGTGCTCGCGATCCTGATCGGACTCTTCCTGGACAGCGCCAGTGCGGTCGGATTCGTGGTCGGCGCGGTGCTTTCCGGCGCCTGCGGCTTCATCGGCATGAACGTCTCGGTACGCGCCAATGTGCGTACGGCGCAGGCGGCCACCAAGGGCATCGGACCGGCGCTGGACGTCGCGTTCCGCGGCGGCGCCATCACCGGCATGCTGGTGGTGGGCCTGGGCCTGCTCGGCGTCACCGGCTTCTACTGGTTCTTGGTCGGCAACGGCAACCTGACGCCGGACGCCAATCTGGCCAAGCTGCTCAATCCGCTGATCGGCTTTGCGTTCGGCTCCTCGCTGATCTCGATCTTCGCGCGGCTCGGCGGCGGCATCTTCACCAAGGGTGCGGACGTCGGCGCCGACCTGGTGGGCAAGGTCGAGGCCGGCATCCCGGAAGACGACCCGCGCAACCCGGCGGTGATCGCCGACAACGTCGGTGACAACGTGGGCGACTGCGCCGGCATGGCGGCCGACCTGTTCGAGACCTATGCGGTGACCCTGATCGCCACCATGGTGCTGGGCGCCCTGCTGGTCGGCCATGCCGGCACCAGTGCCGTGGTCTATCCGCTGGCCCTGGGCGCGGTGTCCATCATCGCCTCCATCATCGGCTGCTTCTTCGTCAAGGCATCTCCCGGCATGACCAACGTGATGCCGGCGCTGTACAAGGGCCTGGCGGTTGCCGGGGTGCTGTCGCTGGTGGCGTTCTACGCTGTCACGGTGGCACTGATCCCCGACAACGCGATCAAGGCTTCGGGCAGCCAGATGGCGCTGTTCGGCGCCTGTACCGTCGGACTGGTGCTGACCGGCGCGCTGGTCTGGATCACCGAGTACTACACCGGCACACAGTACGCGCCGGTGCAGCATATTGCCCAGGCATCGACCACCGGCCATGGCACCAACATCATTGCCGGTCTCGGCGTATCGATGAAATCCACCGCCTGGCCGGTGATCTGCGTGTGTATCGCGATCTGGGTCTCGTTCGCGCTGGCCGGCCTGTACGGCATTGCCGTGGCGGCAACGTCCATGCTCAGCATGGCCGGCATCGTCGTGGCACTGGATGCCTATGGCCCGATCACCGACAACGCCGGCGGCATTGCAGAAATGGCCGAGATGCCCGCCAGCGTGCGCGACATCACCGACCCGCTGGATGCGGTGGGCAACACCACCAAGGCCGTGACCAAGGGTTATGCGATCGGTTCGGCCGGCCTGGCTGCGCTGGTGCTGTTTGCCGACTACACGCACAAGCTGGAGTCCTATGGCAGCGTCGTGAGTTTCGACCTGAGCAACCCGATGGTCATCATCGGCCTGTTCATCGGCGGCCTGATTCCCTACCTGTTCGGTGCCATGGCGATGGAAGCCGTCGGGCGTGCCGCCGGTGCGGTGGTGGTCGAGGTGCGGCGCCAGTTCCGCGAGATCAAGGGCATCATGGAAGGCACGGCCAAGCCCGAGTACGGCAAGGCGGTGGACATGCTGACCTCGGCGGCGATCAAGGAAATGATGATCCCCTCGCTGCTGCCCGTGGCGGCCCCGATTCTGGTCGGCCTGCTGCTCGGCCCCGAAGCCCTCGGCGGCATGCTGATGGGTACCATCGTGACCGGCCTGTTCGTGGCGATCTCCATGTGTACCGGTGGCGGCGCCTGGGATAACGCCAAGAAATACATCGAAGACGGCCATCACGGCGGCAAAGGCTCCGAGACGCACAAGGCGGCCGTGACCGGCGACACCGTGGGTGACCCGTACAAGGACACGGCTGGCCCGGCCGTGAACCCGTTGATCAAGATCATCAACATCGTGGCCCTGCTTATTGTGCCGCTGGTGATGCAGTTTCACCCGCCGGTGGCCAAGACCGGTGCCCTCGAGGTCGCACCGGTAGTCGTGACGGCTGCGGCCAGCACCCCACCAGCGGCGGCCACGACCATCGTGGTCCGCTGAAAGAGGCGCCAACCCGACGCGACCCCGGGGCCCGCTTTGGCGGGCCCTTTTTGTTGCACCGCGACGCAGCAGCGCCCTTGGCAAGGCCACACACGGGGAAACAGGCGGCTGGCTTAAACTCGTGTTCCAGAGCGCGCTGCCGCCATCGACGTGCGGCCCCGCGCCGATAGCCGTCCGCCCTGCAGTTCGGACTGCGCCTACCGTCAAAAGCCAACCTACACCATGCAATACAACTTCATTGCCAACCAGCCCACTGCCAGCAGCAGTGACCGCCGCATCGCTGTCATCGACCCCTCCGATGGACAGGTCTTCGATGAACTGCAGCGCAGCGACGCCGGCGATATCGACGCCGCTGTCGTCGCCGCCCGCCACAGCATGGACCACGGCTGGGGCCGGCTCACCGCGGCCGAACGCGGCCGCATGCTGATGCGCCTGTCGAACAAGGTCGCCGAACACGCTGCCGAACTGGCCCTGCTGGAGCAGCGCGACTGCGGCAAGCCGGTCAAGCAGGCGCGCGCCGACGCGACCGCACTGGCGCGTTACCTCGAGTTCTATGCGGGCGCCTGCGACAAGCTGCACGGCGAGACCCTGCCCTACCTGGACGGCTACAGCGTGATGACCTGGCGTGAACCGCATGGGGTCACCGGCCACATCGTGCCGTGGAACTATCCGATGCAGATCTTCGGGCGCAGCGTGGGTGGCGCGCTGGCCGCCGGCAACACCTGCGTGGTCAAGCCCTCGGAAGACGCCTGCCTGTCGCTGATCCGGGTTGCCCAGCTGGCGGCCGAAATCGGCTTTCCGTCGGGCACGATCAACATCGTGACCGGCTATGGCCATGAAGTCGGGGATGCGCTGGCCCGCCATCCGGGCATCGACCACATCAGCTTCACCGGCAGCCCCTCGGTGGGCACGCTGATCCAGCAGGTCGCGGCAGAACGCCATTGCCCGGTCACGCTGGAGCTGGGCGGCAAGAGTCCGCAGATCGTGTTTGCCGATGCCGATCTGGATGCGGTCATCCCCACCGTCATCAACGCCATCGTGCAGAACGCCGGCCAGACCTGCTCGGCCGGCTCCCGGCTGCTGGTCGAACAGTCGGTCTATGAGCCTCTGCTCGAGCGCCTGGGCGCCGCCTTCGCAGCCTTGCGTGTCGGTCCGGCGGCGATGGACCTGGACGTGGGGCCGCTGATCCGCGAAAGCCAGCTGACCCGCGTCGGCGAGTTCCTGGCCTCCGCACGCGACGCCGGCATCGCCACCGTGGCCCAGGGCCAGGTGGTGGCCGATGCACCCAGCACCGGCTACTACCAGGCGCCGACGCTGCTGCGCGACGTGCCGGTGCAGCACAAGCTGGCCCAGCTGGAAGTGTTCGGCCCGGTGCTGGCGGCGATGGCCTTCACCGACGAAGACCAGGCCGTGGCACTGGCCAATGCGACCCAGTTCGGGCTTGTCGCCGGTGTCTGGACGCGTGATGGCGGGCGCCAGTTCCGCATGGCCAAGCGCGTGCGCAGCGGCCAGGTCTTCATCAACAACTACGGTGCCGGTGGCGGTGTCGAGCTGCCATTCGGTGGCGTGAAGTCTTCCGGCTATGGTCGCGAGAAGGGTTTCGAGGCGCTGTACGGCTTCACGACCCTGAAGACCGTGGCCGTCCGCCACGGCTGAGCGCGTGCTGTGAGCGCCGTGCGACGCGTGTTTGCCTGCACCCCGATCAGGGGCTCCGTCTGCATCGGGGCGCCCGCATTGGCCGGTACGGCAGAATCAGCGCATGGCTGAACGCGTCATCCCCCTGCTGGACCAGCGCCACGTCGACACCCTGGCGTTGCGTGATGCGCCGCCGATGGTCGCCACCGGCCTGCTCGGTGACACCCTCGGCCGACCGCTGCGCGACCTGCGCATCAGCGTGACCGATCGCTGCAATTTCCGATGCAGCTACTGCATGCCCAAGGAGGTGTTCGACAAGAACCACGCCTACCTGCCGCACGCAGCCTTGCTGGATTTCGAGGAGATCACCCGGCTGGCGCGGCTGTTCGTGGCCCATGGCGTGCAAAAGCTGCGCCTGACCGGCGGTGAACCGCTGCTGCGCAAGAACATCGAGGTGCTGATCGCGCAACTCGCCGCGCTGCGGACCCCCGAAGGCGCGCCGCTGGACATCACGCTGACCACCAATGGCTCCTTGCTGACCCGCAAGGCCAAGGCCTTGCGCGACGCCGGTCTGCGCCGGGTGACGGTGAGCCTGGACGGGCTGGACGATGCGGTGTTCCGCGGCATGAACGACGTCGACTTCCCGGTGGCGGAGGTCCTGGCCGGCATCGAGGCTGCGCGTGCGGTCGGCCTGGGGCCGATCAAGGTCAACATGGTCGTCAAGCGCGGGACCAACGAGCACGAGATCCTGCCCATGGCACGGCACTTCCGCGGCACCGGCATCGTGCTGCGCTTCATCGAATACATGGACGTCGGCGTCACCAACGGCTGGCGCATGGATGAGGTGCTGCCATCGGCCGACGTGGTGCGGCTGATTGCCCAGGAGATGCCCCTGGTCGCGCTGGACGCGACGCGCCCTGGCGAGACCGCCGAGCGCTGGGGTTACGCCGACGCGCACGGGCGCCATGCACCGGAGCTGGGCGAGATCGGCGTCATCAGCAGCGTGACCAACGCGTTCTGCCAGGACTGCAACCGGGCCCGCCTGTCGACCGAAGGCAAGCTGTACCTGTGCCTGTTTGCCTCGCGCGGCCATGACCTGCGCGCGCTGCTGCGCGAAGGTGCCGACGACGCGGCCATCACCTCGGCCATCGGCGCCATCTGGGGCCAGCGCACAGACCGTTATTCGGAGCTGCGCAACACCGTTGGCGCACCCACCCAGGCCCGGGTGGAGATGAGCTATATCGGAGGCTGACACCCGCCATGCAAAGCCCGTACCGCCGCGCCACACCGACACCCGCCTCCCAGAAGCCGACCCCTGCGGCCAAGCCCGTGATCACGCCTGCCGAGATCACCGGCGTGGTGCTGGCAGGTGGACGTGGCAGCCGGATGGGCGGGCTCGACAAGGGCTTGCAGTTGTACGGCGGCATACCGCTGGCCCAGCATGGCCTGCGCCGCCTGCAGGCGCAGGTGGGTCCTGCGCTGGTCAACGCCAACCGCAATCTGGCGCAGTACCAGGCGTTTGGCGTGCCCGTTGTCAGCGACACGGTGCCCGACTTCGCCGGGCCGCTGGCAGGCTTCATCACGGCCCTGGAAAACTGCCAGACGCCGTATCTGATGACCGTGCCCTGCGACACACCGCAGTTTCCGACCGACCTCGTGGCCCGGCTCGCCGCGGCACTGGCGCAACATGATGCGGACATTGCCATGGCCAGTGCCATGGAGTTGCAGGCCGATGGCAGCCCGGCGTGGTACCGCCAGCCGGTGTTCTGCCTGCTCAAGTGCAGCCTGCTGCCGGGCTTGCGCAGCTTTGTTGCCGATGGCGGTCGCAAGATCGGCGCCTGGACAGCTCAGCAGCACACGGTGCAGGTCGAATTCGATGAACCCGGCGCATTCGCCAATGCCAACACGCTGGCGCAACTGCAGGCACTTCAGACATGAGCACCGCCGGACCGCCCCTGGATACCCGCACCGCCGCCCGCAGGGCGAAGGTACTCCCATGACCCCGACGATCGACCAGATTGCAGCCCAGCTGCAGGGATACGACCCGAAAAGCCTGCGCGCCGATGCGGTCCTGCAGTTCCTCTACAAGCTGGTGGAACCCGTCGCAGAGGTGGAACAGGTCGCCGTATTCGACGCACTCGACCGCATCCTGGCGCAGGACATCGTCTCGCCGATCAGCGTTCCACCCCATGACAACTCGGCCATGGACGGCTTTGCGTTCGACGGCGCAGCGCTGCAGCCGGGCCAGGCACTGTCACTGCAGGTGGTCGGCACCGCGCTGGCCGGCCAACCCTGGCAAGGCACGGTCGGGCCGGGCCAGGCGCTGAAGATCATGACCGGGGCGGTCATGCCGGCCGGCCTGGACACGGTGGCGCCGCAGGAACTGGTACAGAGCACGGCCGATACCGTCACCATCGCCGCCGGCGTGCTGGCACAGGGAGACAACCGGCGCAAGCTGGGCGAAGACCTGATGCAGGGCCGTCCCGCCCTGCGGCAGGGCCAGCGGCTGGACCCTGCAGCCCTGGGGCTGATTGCCAGCCTGGGCATTGCACAGGTGCCGGTCTGGCGCCGGCTGCGCGTGGCCTACTTCTCCACCGGCAACGAGATCCTGAGCCTGGGCGATGCGCCCCGCCCGGGGGCGGTGTACGACAGCAACCGCTATACCGTGTTCGGCATGCTGCGCCGGCTCGGCGTGGAGGTCATCGACATGGGCGTGGTCGCGGATGCGCCAGACGTGCTCGAACAGGCGTTCACGCAGGCAGCGGCACAGGCAGACGCCATCATCACCAGCGGCGGTGTCAGCGTGGGAGAGGCGGACTACACCAAGGCCATGATGGCCAAGCTGGCCGGTGACAGCGGCGGCGTCGCATTCTGGCGCATCGCGATGCGCCCCGGACGCCCGATGGCGGTCGGACGCATCAGCGCCGCACAAGGCCATGGCGACACCGGCCGCTCGGCCGTGCTGTTCGGCCTTCCCGGCAATCCGGTGGCGGTGATGGTGACCTTCCTGGCCTTCGTGCGGCCGGCATTGCTGCGCATGATGGGTTGCGACATGCCCGCCATCCCCATGCTCAGGGCCCACAGTGCGGAGCCGATCCGCAAGAAGGCCGGTCGGACCGAATACCAGCGCGGCATCGTCAGCGTGGCCAGCGACGGCAGCCTTCAGGTCTGCACCACCGGCAACCAGGGCTCGGGCGTACTCAGTTCCATGGTGCAGGCCAATGGCCTGATCGTGCTCGGCCACGACCAGGGGAATGTTGCCGTCGGCGACGAAGTCGACGTGATGATGTTCGACGGCGTGCTCTGACGCGGTTCAGACCACTCGTCCAAGTGAAAGCAGGCCGCCCCGCGGCCTGCTCCGGGCGTCAACCGCCGGAGTGCGCTGGCTGGGGTGGCAACCCATGCCCGGTGGCCCCATCCGGGGCGCCGGTGTGTGCATGCGCCACTTCCTTCTTGGCGCCAGGTGCATGGCGGCGCGCCAGCAAGGTATACATGGTGGGCACGACGAAGATCGTCAGCAAGGTACCCAGGCTCATGCCGCCGACGATGACCCAGCCGATCTGACGCCGGCTTTCCGCGCCAGCACCGGTTGCCAGCGCCAGCGGCAAGGCACCCAGCACCATGGCCCCGGTGGTCATCAGGATGGGCCGCAGGCGCTGCGATGCCGACTTGCGGATGGCCGCCATCACGTCCATCCCCTGTTCGCGCAGCTGGTTGGCAAATTCGACGATCAGGATGCCGTGCTTGGTGATCAGGCCCACCAGCGTGATCAGGCCGATCTGGCTGAACACATTCAGTGTGCCGCCGGACCATTGCAGGGCCAGCAGCGCACCGGCCATGGACAGCGGAACACTGAGCAGGATCACGAACGGATCGATGAAGCTCTCGAACTGCGCCGCCAGCACCAGAAAGATGAAGAACAGCGCCAGGATGAACACCAGCGTCAGCGAGTTCGATGACTTGCGGAATTCGCGGCTGATGCCGTTGAGATCGGTCGCGTAGCCCGGCTTGAGCACCTTCCTGGCGGTCTGGTCCATGAAGTCCAGCGCCTCGCCGACCGAATAGTCAGGCGCCAGATTGGCAGTGATCGATGCCGACCGCCGCTGGCCGAAGTGGTTGAGTTCGCGCGGCACCACAACCTCGCGGATCTTGACCAGGGCCGACAGCGGGATCATGGTGTCGTTCTTGCCGCGCACGAAGATCTTCTCGATATCCGACGGCGTCCCGCGGCCACTTTCGGTGGTCTGCACGATCACGTCGTACTGCTCGCCGTCGCGCTTGAAGCGCGTCACGATGCGCCCGCCCAGCATGGTCTCGACCGCACGCGCAATGGCGTCGACCCCGACGCCGTTGTCGGCCGCACGCTCGCGGTCCACCTCCAGCTTGATCTCCGGCTTGTTCAGGCGCAAATCGGTGTCGACCTGCGCAAAGCCCGGATTCCTGGCCAGTTCATCCTGGAACGCCCGAACCGTCTGCGCCAGATTGGCGTAACTCTCGGAGGTGATGATGACGTAATTGATCGGGCGCTGCGTGAAACCCTGCCCCAGCGACGGCGGCGTGATGGGGAAGGCACTGACGCCCGTCAGGCCGGCGACCCGCGGCGTCATCTCGCGCGCCATCTCCTGGGTGGTGCGCGTGCGCTCCTCCCAGGGGACCGTGCGAAAGAAGATGTTGCCCTGGGCCACCGTCGGATTACCGATGGTGGCGAAGATCCGGTCGAACTCCGGAAAGCTCTCGCCAATACGCTCGATCGCCGTCGCGTAGCGGTTGGTGTATTCGAGCGTCGCGCCGTCCGGGCCATTGACCTGCGCCAGCACCACGCCGCGGTCCTCGATCGGTGCCAGTTCGCGCTTGATGCTCCCGAGCACCGACCATGACACCGCACCGCTGCCGATGGCAACCAGCACGATCAGCCAGCGCACCTTCAGCGTCCAGCCCAGCAGCCGGCCGTACCCCTTGGTCAGCGCCTGCAGGCCGCGCTCCATGCCACGGTCAAAGACCCCGGGCTTGGGGTTGTGGCGCAGCAGCAGCGAGCACATCATCGGCGACAGGGTCAGCGCCACCACACCGGAGACAACCACCGCACCGGCCAGCGCCAGGGCGAACTCGGTGAACAGCCGCCCGGTGCGCCCAGGTGCAAAGGCCAGCGGCGCGTACACCGCCACCAGGGTCATCGTCATCGCGACAATGGCAAAGCCGACTTCGCGCGAGCCGCGCAGCGCGGCCTGGAAGGGCGTCATGCCCTCCTCGATATGCCGGTAGATGTTCTCCAGCATGACGATGGCATCGTCCACCACCAGTCCGATCGCCAGCACCAGGGCCAGCAGCGTCAGCGTATTGATGCTGAACCCGGCCAGCGCCATCAGGGCAAAGGTGCCGATCAGCGACACCGGTATGGTCAACAGCGGAATGACCGACGCACGCAGGGTGCGCAGAAACACGAAGATCACCAGCGCCACCAGCACCACGGCCTCGGCGATGGTGTGGTAGACCGCCTTGACCGACCGGTCGATGAACACCGAGTTGTCGTTGGCCACCTCGATGCGCACGCCAGGCGGCAGGTCGCCACGCACCTTGTCCAGCAGCGCATAGACGCCGGCGGACAACTCCAGCGGGTTGGCCGTCGCCTGGCGGATCACGCCCAGAGCCACCGAATCGCGGCCGTTGAGGCGCACGCTCGAACGCTCCTCGGCAGCACCGGTCTGCACCCGCGCCACGTCGGCGATCCGGATCGGCAGGCCGTTGACGGTTCGAATCACGACCTGGCGGAACTCCGACGGACGCTGCAGGTCGGTGGCCGCGGTCACGTTGAACTCGCGCTGCCGGCTTTCGATGCGCCCGGCCGGCACCTCCAGGTTGGAGCGGCGCAAGGCATCCTCGACATCCTGCACCGTGATCCGATAGGCCGCCAGGCGGTCGGGATCGAGCCCGATGCGCATGGCCAGCTTGCGCTCGCCATAGATATTCACCTCGGCTGCGCCGGGGGCCGTCTGCAGCACCGGCTTGACCAGCTGATTGGCCATGTCGGTGAGTTGCAGCGGGGTATGGGTGTCCGAGCTCAGCGCCAGAAACACCACCGGAAAGGACTCGGCCTCGACCTTGGCGATCACCGGTTCGTCGATACCCTGGGGCAGGCGCTGGCGTACCCGCGACACCTTGTCGCGCACGTCGGCAGCTGCCGAGTCCGGATCGCGGCTGAGCGCAAAACGGATCGAGATCAGGCTGCGCTCCTGGCGGCTGATCGAGGTGATGACGTCGACGCCCTCGATGCCGGCGAGTGAATCCTCCAGCACCTTGGTGACCTGGCTTTCCATCACCTCGCTGGAAGCACCGCCGAACCGGGTTTGCACGCTGACCACTGGCTCATCGATCTTGGGATATTCGCGCACCGTGAGGCGGTTGAACGATACGGCGCCGATCAGCACGATCAGCAGCGACAGCACGGTCGCGAATACCGGCCGTCGAATGGACGTTTCGGCGAGTTGCATGGCGCAGCCTTTTCGTCAGTTGCCGAGAGCCGCGACCGGCCCGGGGGCGGAAGCCCCCATCGCCGGGCCGTTGCCGGGGGCCGGTGCCGAGGTGGCACCTGCGGGCGGTGTCGCACCTGCAGGGCCGCCGCGCGGACCCGGACGGCCCAGCTCGACGATGCGCAGTGCGGTGCCATCACGCTGTAGCCGCTGCTGTCCGGCGACCACCACGGTCTCGCCTTCGAGCAGGCCCTCGACCACTTCGACCTTGCCCAGTTGCCGCGCGCCCAGCTTGACTTCCTGGCGCTGCGACACCCATTTGGTGTCGGGCGGCAGTGGCCGGTCGGCGGCCGCAGGCACCTGCGAGGGCTCCATCACCTTGATCACGAACTGGCGCCCGCCCTGCGGCACGATGGCCTCCTCGGGAATGACGATGGCGGCATCCTTGATCGCAAAAATCGTCGTGACGCGTGCGAACATGCCAGGCCGCAGTGGCATCGCGCCAGGCCCGCCAGCACCCCGCTGACCGCCGGCAGCGCCCGCACGGGGACCGCTGCCACCACCGGCTGCCGCGCCGCCCGCCGCCCGGTTCTGCGATTCGGCGGCCACGGTGGCAGACTCCCCGCCGGTCACGCTGCCACACAACGCGGCCTCCGGCGTGGCACTGCGGCCGCCACCTGCACGCACGCCATCGGCCCGGCCTGGTGCGCCGGCACCGGCGCCGCGCTGGCCGCCACCCGGCGCACGCGCATTGCTAGCAGCGCCGGCCATCGGGGCATTGCCCGGGCACCATCCGAATTTGATTTACGGTCGCCGCCACCGGCCAGCAGCGGCTGCGGGTGGCTTGGCGGCACCGCCACCCGCTGCAGCAGGCGCTCCCCCCGGCCCACCGGGGCGACCACCGCCCTGGGGAGCCGCCTCACCCATGGTGTTGGGCAGCACGGCGCGAACACCGACCGAGCGACCATTGACGTCCAGCAAAGGGTCGATCGCCTCGATGCTGGCCTTGAACACGCGTCCCGGATAGGCATCGAGCTGCAGTTGCACGCTCTGGCGCGCGCGCAGCTTGCCCTGGAAACGTTCTGGCAGACGGAAGTCGGCATACATGCTGCTGATGTCTTCCAGGTTGACCAGGTCGGCGCCATCCTTGACATAGTCGCCCAGGTTGACGCTGCGGATGCCGACCGTGCCGTCGAATGGCGCCAGGATCGCCATGCGCGACCAGCGGGCGCAGGCCAGCGCCAGCTGCGCTTCGGCCACCTGCAGGTTGGCGCCGCTTTCGTCCAGCACGCGCTGGGCCACGAAACTCTGGCCACCAGTTCCTGGTTGCGCTTGAGGTTGGCCTGGGCAATCGAGACCTGGGCCTGTGCCTGCTTGATCTCGGCTTTCTGCAAGGTGTCGTCCAGTTGCACCAGCACCTGGCCCTTGCGCACGACCGCACCGTCGGCGAAACCGATCTCCCTGACCCGGCCGGCCACCTCGGGCCGCAGCATGACACTTTGGCGTGATCGCAGCGTGCCCACCGACTGGGCATCGTCCTGCAAGCAGGCCCGTTCGGCCTGGCGACCTCACACCGGCCGCCCGGGGTGCGGACGATGCCGCTGACGGCGCTGCGGCGCGGTCTTGCCCGCGGCCGCCGCGGCGCCGCTGTCAGCCTTGATTTCCACCGGGCCCTGCGGCCGTGCCTGGTACCACCACGCACCCGCCGATGCGGCGGCAATTCCTACAACCGCCACAGCGGAATAGATTGCTTTGGAGGCCATGAAGCGATTGAACTCCGAACGGGTTTGAAAGAGGCTGTAACAAATCAGTGCGCGAATGCAGCAGTCTTGCCCGTCTCAGGTTGTGCTCCTCGGTAAAGTTCCGCAAATCAGTGGGGCGATGTCGCAACCGCGCCACGGGTGCCGCGCCGCGCCTGATCGACACCCCGATTCGCCAGCATGTCGGCACGCTCATTGCCCGGGTCGCCGGAGTGACCCTTGACCCAGCGCCAGTCGATCTGATGCCCCCTGCCGCTGACCAGCGCATCGAGCCGCTGCCACAGATCGGCGTTCTTGACTTCCTGCCTGGCTGCGGTGCGCCAGCCACGGGCCTTCCAGCCGGCGATCCATTCGGTGATGCCTTTGCGCACGTATTCGCTGTCCAGGTACAACACCACGTTGCAGGGACGCTGCAGGGCATCCAGTGCTTCGATCACGGCCATCAGTTCCATCCGGTTGTTGGTGGTCTGCAACTCGCCGCCAAACAGTTCCTTTTCGACGCCGTCGGATTGCAGCAGGGCGCCCCAGCCACCGGGCCCCGGATTGCCCTTGCAGGCGCCATCGGTGTGGATCTGGACATGGTTCACGTTGTTTTGCTCCTGGTGAAGGGGTAAATGACACCGACACCGGCGTCGTTGAAAGGCTTGGCGGCAACGCGGCGCAGCGCGTGCCAGCCGTCATTCGTGCTGGCGTGGCGTGTGTCCGCGGTTGGCGACCGATACCGGCGCCTTGGCGCGGCTGGTGGCGGTTTTCCACGCCGGACCCAGCAGACGCATGCCACGCACACGCTTGGTGGCGACCAGAAAATACACCGCGCCCAGGATCGGCCACCACCGCGCACCGGCCTTGTCCATCCACTGGAAACGCTCGAGCCACAGCGCGTCGGAGACCGCGGGCCGGTAGCAGCCGAACCGGCCCGATTCGACCTCGAAGCTGAGCAGGCGCAGCCAGTCGCGCAAGCGCCAGTAGCCGATGAACTCGCCCTCCTTCGGGAGATACAGCGCGCCGAAACCGAGACGCCGGTACAGATGGGCGCGGCGCTGGCGCAGCCCCCACAGACTGACCGGATTGATGCCGCAGATGACGACCTTCCCCTCGGGCACCAGCACCCGTTCCACCTCGCGCAAGGTGGCGTGCGGATCGCCATGCAGCTCCAGGGTATGCGGCAGCACCACCAGGTCCAGGCTGTTGGCCGGAAACGGCAGCGCCGAGAAATCACTGGCCAGCGCGATCGTCCGGGCCGGCGGCTGCGCGCATTGACCATCCGCTGGTCCCGTGTTACTGTGCGCCGGGCCGGAACGGGTGGACGCGCCAGCTGCGGGCAGGTCGCTTCCGTCGGAGATGTACCAGCGATGCGGCATGCGGTTTGCGGCAAGCGCATCCAGTGCAGGCAAGCCCAGCTGCACGGCATGAAAACCGAAGATGTCGGCAACGACCTGGTCGAGTTGCTGGCGTTCCCAGTCCAGCATGTAGCGGCCACGCGGAGTCTGGAACCAGTCCTGCAAACCTATAATTTGACCGTCCATGAATTTGAATCTGCGTCCGGTACCCAATAACTGCAACCATCAAGCGAGGCACCGACCGGGCGCCACCAGAATCCCGACCTCCCGTGCCCGGCACGCAGACCCGCAAGCGATGCGGCGCACGCAGCGACATCGTCCCATTCTAGTCACCGCAACGGACACGGGCATCTGGCCCGCATGCCGGACGATGTTTGCCGCCCCCACGCATGTGCCGGCCCCACCCAGCAGGAATTTCCCATGATATTTTTCAATCGGCTCACCGCCTTGGCCCTGGCGCTGTTTGTCGCCGGCTGCGCCACGACCACTGCGCCTCCCGCGGTGGCCCCCGCCACCGACGCACCCAATGCCAGCGCCGCACCCGCCATGGTGACGCCGGCGAAGTCCCCGGCCGGCACGGCACCCAATGCCAGTGCCAGCACAAAGCCATTGCCCAAGGTCTACCCGAGCGGGCCGCTCGCGCCGCTGTCGCCCAACAACGCCAGCAGCACCGCGGTGGCCACGCTGACGCCACCGGCCGACCTCTGGGACCGGATCCGGCGCGGCTATGCCATGCCCGACCTGGAAAACGACCTGGTGCATGAGCGCGAGCGCTGGTATGCCAGCCGTCCCGACTACATCGAACGCATGACCGAGCGCTCGAGCAAGTACCTGTTTCACATCGTCGAGGAACTCGAGCGGCGCAACATGCCGACCGAACTGGCGCTGCTGCCCTTCATCGAAAGTGCCTTCAACCCGCAGGCGGTCTCCAGTGCCAAGGCGGCCGGCATGTGGCAGTTCATGCCGGCGACCGGCAAGCATTTCGAACTCAAGCAGAACGCTTTCCGCGATGACCGGCGTGATGTGCTGGCCTCGACCCGCGCCGCGCTCGACTACCTGCAGAAGCTGCATGGCATGTTCGGCGACTGGCATCTGGCGCTGGCCGCCTATAACTGGGGCGAAGGCAGTGTTTCGCGTGCCATCGAGAAGAACCGCAAGGCGGGCCTCGGTACCGGCTATGAAGATCTGAAGATGCCCGCCGAAACCCGGCTGTACGTGCCCAAGCTGCAGGCCGTCAAGAACATCGTCTCGGCGCCGCAGGCTCTGGGCACCACGCTGCCGGTGATCGAGAACCACCCTTACTTCCAGAGCGTCGACATCACCCGCGACATCGACGTGGCAGTGGCTGCCCGGCTCGCCAATGTCGAGATCGAGGACTTCAAGGCACTGAACCCGTCCGCCCACCGGCCGGTGATCCTGGCCGCGGGCACACCGCAGATCCTGCTGCCATGGGATAACGCCGCGACGTTCCGTGCCAACCTGCGGGCCAACGCCGACAAGCCCCTGGCCAGCTGGACCGCCTGGCTGGCCCCTACCACGATGCGCCCCGCGGACGTGGCCAAACGGGTCGACATGAGCGAAGCGGACCTGCGCGCCGTCAACAGCATTCCCAAGGGCATGGTGGTCAAGGCGGGTTCGACGCTGCTGGTGCGCCGCCCGGCGTCGGTCCGCGAAGACGTGGCCGAAGCCATCGCCGACAACGCGCAGATGTCGCTCGGCCGACAGGAACTGCAGGTGCGGCGCATCGTGAAGGCGCGCAAGAACGACTCGGTCACCAGTCTGGCACAGCGTTATGGTGTCGCAGCCAGCAGCGTCGCATCGTGGAACAAGATTTCCGCGTCGGCATCGCTGAAGCCGGGCCAGCGGGTGACGTTATACGTGGCGGCGCGCTCCAAGGCAGCCTCGTCGGCTGTGCGCACCGCCAGCAACCGGCAGGGCACACGTTCGAGCAAGCAAAAGCCGGTTCGCCTGGCAAAGGACTGAGCAACAGGCCGCCTGCCGACCCTTTGGCAACGGTCAGGCGCGGAACTTGTCCTTGGCCTTGCGGGCAAACACGTTGGTGTAGACCCGTTCGGCGTCGATCTTGTCCGGCTGAAAGTTGCCGTCGCGCCGGTGCAGCGCACGCAAGGCTGTCTTGAGACCGTCTTCCGGCACCAATCCGTCCAGCGAAATCGACTCGCGCAGCTTGCCGAAGGCGGCCAGGTACAAGCCCCGATCACCCAGCAGATACGTTTCGGGCAAGGCCTTGATCAGATCGCTCGGGCCGGCCGTCTGCAGCCATTTGAGGGCATGCACGACGGCATTGGCCACGGCCTGCGCGGTGTTGGGATGGGTGCGCAGGTAGGCCGCCGGCGCGAACAGGCAGGTTGACGGCATCACGCCGCCGAAGATGTCCTGCGCGCCCTTGAGCGAACGCGCATCGGAGATGATGCGCACATCCCCTTTCTGTTCGAGCATGGTCATCACCGGCTCCGTGTGCACCATGGCATCCACCTGTCCGGCGCGAACAGCCTGCAGTGCGGCGCCGATGCCGCCGGTCTCGACCATGTGCACATCCTGCAAGCGCAGGCCTGCACCCGACATCACCATGGCAGCCACCAGTTCGGCGGCGGATCCGGCCCCGGCGACGCCGATCTTGCGCCCCTTGAGGTCGCTGACCCGCCGGTAGGCCGGCATCGACCGCATCGAAACGCCAAACGCGATCTGCGGCGCCCGTGCCAGCAGACAGAAGGCCTGCGGCTGCTGGCGGCTGGCGTAGTTTTCCAGCAGGCCGTCGAAGCCGGCGCATGCGACATCTGCCGCGCCTTCGAGCAGCGCCTGCTGCGTCCTTGCCGCATTGCCAAGGTCGAGCATCTCGATGTCGAGACCCTCGGCTGCGAAATAGCCCAGCCGATCGGCAATGGCCAGCGGAAGGTATTGCAGCGAGGTCTTGCCGCCCACGGCCAGAATCACCCGCGACTTCTCGGGCTTGTCGTCCGCCAGCAAGATGCCGGAACGCAGGCCAGCCAGCGACAACGCCGCTCCGAGCAAGAACGTTCGCCGGACTCTCCGCGTATTGATCACAAGCCCTCTCCCATCCACGCTATTGTTTGCACCAAGGCTAACGAATTGCGCGCATCCGCGCATCGGGAAGTTCCCGAGCGGGTTACTACTTACGGGGTATCCACATCGCGCCCATGGGGCGCGTGGACGGGCACGGCGTCAGGCCGCGAACAGAATGGCGATGTTGACGCCCAGCGCTGCCGTCCACACCAGCGAGCGCAGGTTAGCCTGACCGCTGACATAGAGGCCGATGTACACGATGCGCAAAGCCACGAACACCATCGCCAGCATATCGATGCGGGCCGGGTCGGCGCCCAGCTGAAAAGCGATCACGACGGCACCGATGAAGAATGGCAGCGCTTCGAAACTGTTGGCCTGGGCGGCATTCGCACGTGCACGCCAGGCACTCTGGCGCGCCAGCCATGCCCGTGGATCACGGTTGTCGTAGCCGCCGGCACTCGCCGGCTTGCCGAACATGCCGTATTTGGCGATGCCAGCGCAGACGATCGGCAGCAAGGCTGCGACCAGGACCGCCCAATGGGCGAGCGAGAAGGCGTGCATGGGAATCCTTGAGACAGTTCTGGTTCAGCGCCGATCGACCAGCGCGTGGGCGATGGTGCCAAGGTCGACGTATTCGAGTTCGCTGCCTACCGGAACGCCACGGGCGAGCCGGGTGATGCGCAAACCGCGTGCGCGCAGACCTTCGCTGATCACATGGGCCGTGGCCTCGCCCTCGGCGGTGAAATTGGTCGCAAGAATCACCTCTTCGACCATGCCGTCACCCGCCCGCTCGAACAACTTGCCCAGGCCGATGTCGCGCGGGCCGATGCCATCGAGCGGATTGAGCTTGCCCATCAGCACGAAATACAGGCCCTTGTACGCGCCGGTACGCTCTACCGCGGACTGGTCGGCAGGCGTCTCCACGACGCACAGACGTGACGGATCGCGCCGCGGGTCCAGGCAGGTGCTGCACACCTCGGCTTCGGTGAAGGTGTGGCAGCGCTCGCAATGGCGCACCGCATCGCAGGCGTGCGTGAGTGCCGCGGCCAGCGCCCGCGCACCGTTGCGGTCATGCTGCAACAGATGAAAGGCCATGCGCGACGCCGACTTCACACCCACACCCGGCAGGCGGCGCAAGCCCTGGATCAGGCCTTCGACAGCGTTCGAGTCAGCCATGGGCCGAACGCCCCAGGACAGCCCGGCCCGCATGCGGGGCCGACACGACAGTTCTGGCCAGCACTAGAAAGGCATCTTCATGCCGCCGGGCAAGCCTGGCATGCCGGCGGTGAGTTTGCCCATCTTCTCGGACGAAGTCTCTTCGGCCTTGCGCACCGCGGCATTGAAGGCTGCAGCGACCAGGTCCTCCAGCATGTCCTTGTCGTCGGCCAGCAGCGAAGGATCGATGGTGACGCGGCGCACATCATGTTTGCAGGTCATGACGACCTTGACCAGGCCGGCGCCCGACTCGCCGGTGACCTCGATCGTGGCGAGCTCGTCCTGCGCCTTCTTCATGTTGTCCTGCATCGCCTGGGCCTGCTTCATGAGCCCTGCGAGTTGTCCTTTGTTAAACATGGTGTTCCTTCGGTTGAAATGGGTGGAGGGTCAAACAGGCGCGACGGCACAGCTGTCGCAAGCCTGCTGCGTCCGGTCAGACCGGACGGATGCTGCCAGTGACGATTTTCGCCCCAAAGTCGCGCATCATCTTCTGCACGAACGGATCATCAAAAATCAGCTTCTCGGCAGCCAGTTGTTTCTCGGCGGCCAACGCCGCATTGCGCCGGGCCGGGCTGTCGGTGACACGGCCGATCTCGACCACCAGCGTGACCGCATGGCCGATGCCCCGCAAGGTGCCGCCAGCCGGTCGCGACTGCCAGGCTGTTGCAGTGACTCGCGCTCGACGCGCAACACCCACTGGTCGGTATCGCGGGCCACCAACTGTGACTGCAGCGCCAGTTCACGCGCCAGTGCAGTGACGGCCTGCTCGGCCACCATCTGCTGCACCACCGCATACCAGAAGTCGCCTCTTCGGTCGGCACCACGGTCGGCGCCGCGCTGGCCTGCGCGCCGCATCGCTGCGGTTGTCGGTCTGCATCCGCACCGGTACCGCCAGCACCCGCTGCTGTGCGCTTGCGTCGGCATCCTGCCCGGTCGCGGCACCCGGCTGCACGGCACCCACGGACTGCCGCACCGGCAATACCCGCCCGCGGGAACCGGTTCCCAGGTGGGCGACAGCTCGGCAGCGACAGGCGCAACTGGCGCCGAGTGTTGCCGCGGGCTCCGGGTCCGAAGCGGCCGCAGCCTGGGCAACCACGGAGATGCCTCGAAGCGGGCTGCAAAGCCATCCCGGCTGCAGCCGGGGCCTTGGCCACCGCTGCAACGTCAGGGGCGAGCGGCGTCACCGGAGGCTGCGCCGGGGTCGGCCGTTCGACCGGCCGGCCTTCATTCAGAGTTTTTTTTTCCTGTCGTGGTGCTGCCGGCACTGCACGTGCGGGCTTGAACGCCAGCAAGCGCAGCAACACCATGGTCAGCGCCGCATATTCATCCGGTGCCAGCCCCAGCTCACCTGCACCATGCAGACACAGGCTGTACAGCAACTGCGTCTCGTCGGCCGGCATCAGTCCCGCCAGGCGCGCGATGTCGACCACATCCGGGTCGCTGTCATCGGCATCGTCGGGCACGGCCTGCAGCACCGCCATGCGCTGCAGCACCGCCGCCATCTCTTCGAGCATCGACGCCGGGCTCAGGCCATGCAGCCGCAAATCCTCGACGGTTTCGACGACGGTCTTGCCGTCGCCCTGGGCAAGTGCCTCGATGAGCCGCAGCACGTAGCCGCGGTCGACACTGCCAAGCATCTGGTGCACCACGGCCTCGCTCAGCTGACCGGCCCCGAAGGCGATCGCCTGGTCGGTCAGTGACAAGGCATCGCGCATCGAGCCGCGCGCCGCCCGCGACAACAGGCGCAGCGCCGGCGGATCGACCGCCACAGCCTCGGCTTCCAGCACCCGTGTCAGGTGTTCACGCACGGTCTCGGGGGCCATCGGGCGCAGATTGAACTGCAGGCAGCGTGACAGCACGGTGACCGGCACCTTCTGCGGGTCCGTCGTGGCCAGCACGAACTTGAGGTAGTCCGGCGGCTCCTCCAGCGTCTTGAGCATGGCGTTGAAAGCCGGCGTGGTGAGCATGTGCACCTCGTCGATCATGAACACCTTGAAGCGCCCCTGCACCGGCTTGTAGACGGCCTGTTCGAGCAGCGTCTGCACGTCGTCGATGCCGCGGTTGGAGGCCGCATCGAGTTCGGTGTAGTCGATGAACCGGCCACTGTCGATATCGGTACAGGCCTGGCACACGCCGCACGGCGTCGAGGTGACACCTCCATTGCCGTCCGGGCCCAGGCAATTGAGCGATTTGGCCAGAATGCGTGATACCGTCGTCTTGCCCACACCACGGGTGCCGGTGAACAGATAGGCATGGTGCAGGCGCTGCGAGTCCAGCGCATTGGTCAGGGCCCGTACCACGTGCTCCTGCCCCACCATTTCGCCAAAGTTCTTCGGCCGGTACTTGCGGGCTAACACGAGGTAGGACATGCGTGGATTCTAGTTTGCTGGGCACACGCAAATTCCCGCGCGCCGCACAAGGTCGCCCCATGCAGGCCGTACAATCGACCTCGACGGGCCTTCCCGCATGGTGAAGCGGCCAACCGGGTCAGGTGGGGAACCAAGCAGCCCTAACTGTGGAGCCAGTGCCGGGGTCAAGGCTCGTCACCTTATTCATTGCGTACCTGCCGCGGCAGCGGGCGCAGCAGCAAGCTGCATACACACTGCGCAGACCGGGCCACGAGGCCTCTCCCCCACCACCGTCACAAATAGTTGTTGAGGTCCCACATCGAGGAAGGCGGAATCGTCAGTTCCCGAAACTCGCGCTGGAAGCGGGCCTCAAGACGGACCAGCGCCAGCCTGACATGGGGCGGAAAGCCCTCGCGCGTGCCGCCCCGGCTATCGCGCAGCAACTGCAGTATCAGCAGGTTGAATTCGGGTTGCCCCCACACTGCGGCAATCCTCTTGCCGATATGGGGGAAACTGGTGTTGACGATCTGGTAGTCGTCGTCGTCCGTGATGACATCGGATAAAAGCATTTGCGGCAAACCTCCAAGCCAGCGGACAGCTTGTCGTGCCGCCCGGTTCTGCGTCCCTGAAGCCTTCATCAGACCACCGGATTCTTATCGCAGTCTTAGCCCTTGGCGGCCTGACAGCGGAAGTCGCTTTGGCCCCAGCGTGACGTTCCCGCTTGGGCCAGCGCGGGAAACGCATCGTCTTGTGCCTCAACCAGATTGCGCAATGCGTACAAACCTCTGCTGGAAATCCCGTGCGCGCGCCTTGCCGCGTGTCCTGCTGAAGCTGTTGCACGAAGCCGTGGAATTCGGGGTACTCGCACAGCAGTGCCGGTTTGTCGCCTGTGGGGGCAAACGCGGCATGGATTCGCTGGAAGTCGGCGTTGTGCTGAAACGCGCGGGGGACAGGGTTGGCAATGGCGTCCGCATTCGTTGTCCACACGAAGCGGGTCTGGCCGCTGCTCGACAACTGTCGGCACAGCATGCACGCCCGCATGCACCGGTCTTGAGGGTCCAGATGCGTGCACTGCGTGCAGCAGGACCGCAGGCCCAATCAGCCGATCAGATAGACCAGCAAGGCAATGGCCAGCGCGGCGAAAACCAGCTTGGTCATCAGCCCGAAGCCGCCATTGCCCTCGGGCTGTGCGTCGTCTCGCCCCGAAGAAGAGATCAGCGGCGCCGGAATGGTATGTACGGGCCCGAGCTGGGAAGGAATGGTGCTTTCGTTGTCCATGGGGTGCAGGGCGTCTCGCGCGTCAGTGGATTCTTATGGTCATCGTCCCGCGGGAGATTCTATCGGCTCTGGCAAAGCGCCTTCCGGCACGGGCGGGTACTCCGGCGTCCCGGTCGCCAACAAATGCACGAATCACTGCGGTGACAGCCCAAGCCCCAGGTGCCGCAAAGCGCCCTGCGCCGCAACCCGTCCGCTGGCCATCGCAGCCGTCAGCAGGTAGCCGCCGGTTGGAGCCTCCCAGTCGAGCATCTCACCCGCACAGAACACGCCCGGGCAATTCGTCAGCATCAACGCAGCATCCATCGCCTCGAATCGCACCCCCCCGGCCGTACTGATGGCCTCGGCCACCGGACGCGCGCGCGACAGCCGCAGCGGCACCGACTTGATCGTGGCCGCCAGCAGCGCCGGGTCGGCCATCTGTTCGCGGGTCAGCACTTCATGCAGCAGCCCGGAGCGGATGCCGTCGATGCCCAGCCGGCTCTTCAGGTGGCTGGACAGCGAACGCGATCCACGCGGGTGCGCCACCTCGGCCGCCACCTTGTCGGCACGGAGGTCCGGCAACAGGTCCACCGCAATCTCGGCCACACCGTGGGCTGCAATCGCATCGCGCAGCAACGCAGAGGCGGCATACACCAGGCTGCCTTCGATGCCGGTTGCCGTTGCGACGAACTCGCCCTTGCGCTCGAACGCCGGCCCCGTCGCCGACGCCATGCGCAGCACGACCGACTTGAAGGGCTGCCCGGCAAACCGATCGGCAAAGTGGGGCGTCCAGCCGCCGTCGCGATCAAAGCCGCAGTTGGCCGGCAACAGCGGTGCCACATCGATGCCGCGCGCCTGCAGCACCGGCACCCAGGCACCGGTCGACCCCAGTTGCGGCCAGCTGGCCCCGCCCAGCGCCAGCACCACCCCATCGGCAAGCACGGTCTGCGGTCCCTGCGGCGTATCGAAGATCAGGCCTGCGGCCGGGCCCTGGCCATCGGCCCATCCCGCCCAGCGGTGCCGCATATGGAACTGCACCGGCAACAAGCCCTGCTGTTGCGGATGGCGCAGCCGGTGCAGCCAGGCCCGCAGCAAAGGCGCCGCCTTCATGTCGCTCGGAAACACCCGGCCGGAACTCCCGATGAAGGTCGACACCCCCAGCGCATGTACCCAGGCCCGCAAGGCGTCGGCATCAAAGGCCTCGAGCAAGGCGGAAACCTGCAATTGGCGGGCACCATAGCGTGTCTCGAAGGCTGCGCGGGGTTCGGAATGGGTCAGATTCAGCCCCCCCTTTCCCGCCAGCAGGAACTTGCGCCCGACCGAAGGCATGGCGTCAAACAGATGCACCTGCGCGCCACCCTGCGCCAGCACCTGCGCAGCCATCAATCCGGCCGGCCCTCCCCCTACCACCACCGCCTTCATCATGGCCATTGCTCCGGTAACTCGACCCAACGGCCTTCGCCGGTCAGGAATGCGGCACGCACGACCTGCCCGGGATATATCGCCCTGACCGCTGCGCGGTAAGCGCCCAGCTGCGCGACAAGCTCCGGGTCTTTCAGCGGCGCCGGATGGGACTTGTGGTCCAGCACCCACCATTGTCCGTCGTCCTTGCGCTGCAGCAGACGGTCCAGCCGCATCAGCACACCACCGTGCACCAGTTCGACTTCGTTGGCCGCCCAGGCCAGCTGTTCGGCGTCCCAGGCCCAGGCACCTTCGCCCGTCAGAACGCGCTGTGCCATCGATGCAGCCGTCTGCGCCTGCTCGGCGTCGAGACCGAACTCGCGCTGCACGATGCTGCCATGGGCCACGTCAACCGATCCCCACTCCAGCAAGCGGTGCATGGCCTTGCCGATCCGCGCCGACGGCGGGTCGGACGCGGCCGGCGACAGCCCCTCCACGTCCTGCGTCGGCACGGACGCTGCCGCTGCAGCCTGCGGCGCCGGGGGCAACACCAGCATGTCGAACGTAGCCGCTGTCGCCCGCGCCAGCGGGATTGCCGCTGGCACCTGCGGCGTCACGGGCTGGGCCTGTTCGAACAGGCGTTGCCACCAGCTCCCCGGGGCCTCCCGGTGCGGCACGATCGATGACAACACCAGCGTGTCGCGGGCCCGTGTCAATGCCACATACAGGGCGTTGAGTTCTTCGCGCTGGCGCTGCAACCATTCGGTATCGCGGGTCGCCACGGCACACACGGGCGGGCGTGCCTCGCTGCGCAGAAAGAAGAATGTGTCGGGCTCGGCCGACTCGGCCGGCCAGTCGACCAGCACGCCCATGGTCTCGGAGGCGCGCGGCGGCGTGTCGGTATCGAGCAGCACCACCGCACCCGCCTCCAGTCCCTTGGCGCCGTGGACCGTCAGCAATCGCACAGCCTCGTCCACCACGGTCGCCGGTGCCTGCAGTGCGCCGGCCTTGAGCGCGCGCACGAACGCGTACGGTGTGACGAAGCGGCCACCGGCCACCTCCAGCGCCGCAGCCAGCAATGCGCGCAGGTTGGACAGCACCGCGTCCCGCTGCACCGCCGGTGCCAGCACGGCAAAGCGGGCCAGCACGTCATGGCTGCTGTAGATCGATTGCAGCGCGTCGTGCGGCGGCAAGGCATCGAGCCAGGACTTCCAGCGCACGAGCACATCGCCGATGCCCTGCAAGGCATGCTGCGCGGGCCAGTCCTGCTGCAGCAGTTCGAACCAGGGCAGGCGGCTGTCGCGCTGGCGCAAGGCCAGATCGATCAGCGCGGCATCCGGAACCGCGAACAGCGGCGACCGCAATGCGCGGGCCAGCGAGAGGTCGTGGCGCGGCGAGACCAGCGCATCGAGCAAGGCGACGATGTCGAGCACTTCGCAGCAATCGATCAGGCCGGTCTTCTCGCCGATCTGGGCCGGCACACCCAGCGCGCGCAACGCGTCCTGCAGCGGCGCCAGGCCGGCGCGGCGACGCGACAGGACCATCACGTCCGAAGGCCTGCGCCCGTGGGCCTGCGCATCGGCAATCCAGTGTGCGACCTGCCGGGCTTCCCGGGTACGCAGGGTCTCCTCGGGCGTCTCGCGGGCCTGGGTCAGGCTGTCGCGCCAGCCATCCTGCGCCGGCAACGATGGCGCATCGCCGGCGTCGTCCATGGCACGATCCCGTTCGATCGGAGGCAGCCGGCACACCCGCCCGCTTACTCGGGCATCGGTCGTATGGTCCCGAAAGCCTTCGTATCGGTCGTTCGCGACGGCGGCCGCCATCACGGCGTTGACGACCTGGATCACCTCGGGGGCGTTGCGCCGGGTGTGGTCGCAACTGAGCAGGTCGCCACCAAGCCCCTGGGCCACGAACGCCTGCGCCGCCCGGAACACCTGCGGCTCCGCGCGCCGGAAGCGATAGATGCTCTGCTTGGGGTCGCCGACGATGAACACGCTGGGCGCTGACGCACCCGCACCGGAATAGCTGCCCAGCCACGACAGCAAGGCATGCCACTGCAGCGGATTGGTGTCCTGAAACTCGTCGATCAGCAGATGGCGCACCCGGGTGTCGAGCCGCTCCTGCACCCAGCCCGACAACACCGGGTCCGACAGCAACACGGTGGCCGCGCGTTCGACGTCGCTCATGTCGATCCAGCCGCGCTCGCGCTTGAGTGCGGAAAACGCGGCAATCAGCACGCGCGACAAGCGGGCCATGCGCTGCTGGTAGGCCCATGCCGCGTGGTGCTGCTGGGCGGCGCAAAGGGTTTGCAGTTCGGCGCCCGCCGCCTGTGCTGCCGGATAGCGCAGCAGATGCTGGGTCAGCCGGTCTTCATCGGCTACGAAAAAGCCCTTGCGCAAGGCCGCCAGGCTGTCGGCCAGCGCCACCGGATTCGCCGTATCGGCGATCGCCGAGAACACGTCGCGCACGACCTGCGCAGCCTTCTGCGGCGTCTTGTTGGCTTCGCCTGCCAGCGCATCGGACCATGCCAGCCAGCGGCTCCTGGCCGCAGCCGTGGCCAGGGCATCTGCAGGCTGCGCATGGGCGCCGAGCGCGGGGAACACCGCATGGAAATGGCGCACCGATGTGTCGACCCGACCCGCCGCATCGGCACGGGCAAACTCGACCCGCTTGTCCAGCGCCTGCTCCAGGGCCTTCTCGGTCTGGAAACGGCCGTGTTCTGCCACCACCGCTTCGAAGTCGCTCCGATGCGCGGGATGGTCCAGCAAGGCCTGGTAGAAACGCCGCCAGACCAGCGCCCGCGCCGGGGCATCGTCCTCCAGCAGTTCGTAATGCAGCGGCAAGCCGAGCTGCTGCAGGATCGAGAAGGGTGCGGCGCGCAGCAAGGCTGCAAACCAGCTGTGAAAGGTCCGGATCTGCACCGGTCGCCCATGGGCCAGCACCGCCGCGTACAGGCCGGCGAGCCGCTCGCGCATAGCCTGCGCACGCACCGGGTCCGGGTCGACCGCAATGCCCCGGCTGGCCAGCTCCTGCGCCAGCACCGCATCGCTGGCGCCGGCAAAGTCCTGCAGCCAGCGGTACAGGCGTTCGCGCATCTCGCTGGCGGCGCGCTTGGTGAACGTGATCGCCAGGATCTCGTGCGGCGATACGGTCAGGGCGCCGGACTGCGGATCGACCCCGTCGAGCAGCGCGCGCACGATGCGCGAGACCAGCATCCAGGTCTTGCCGGCACCGGCACAGGCCTCGACCGCCACATGGCGCCGGGGATTGCAGGCGATGGCATAGAAGTCGGCCGCGCGCACCGGCCGGTCGTTGTGCGCGTACGCTGCCGCCGGGAGCTGTTCAGCCATCGACGGCCTCCGGCTCGGTGGCTTCGACGTCATTCCAGAAGTCACGCCGGCAAAGGCCGCGGGCGGCGCAGTAGTCGCAGGCCGAACCGGCGCCCAGCGCGGGCATGGGCGCTCCGGCCGCGATGCGCGCCATGTCGTACCGGATGGCATCCACGAGTTGGTCGCGCAAGGCGACGATTTCCGGCTGAACGAAGGCCTTGGCAGGCCCGGACTCGGCGATATGCAGGTACATCGCCTCCAGGGTGTCGTCCTCCAGCAGCGCTGCGTAGAACGCGAGCTGGCTGTCTTCCATCGGATGGCGGATCCGCTGATGGGTCTTGTCGCGCGACTCGGTCTTGTAGTCGATGACCTGGCGCACGCCACGGGACGTGCGGTCGATCCGGTCGATGCGCCCGATCAGCTTCACCTCGCCCAGCGGCATCTCGTGGCGCTCCTCGGCGGCCTGGAAACGGGAGCCCGCAGCCTCATGGCCGGACAGCCAGTGCAGGTAGGCGCTTCGCACCTGCGGCCAGGAGGCCGCAAATGGCAGAAACTCGTTTTCGGCCAGCGCCAGGTCCCGGCTGGCTTGCGCGGCCGCCGCATCGATCATGCGGATGCGCGCCGTGGCGTCGGCATCCGGGGTTTCGGCCAGCGCGTGGTGAAAATGGCTCAGCAGCATGTGCAGCCAGTTGCCGAAGTCGCGCTTGCCGAGCTCGGCGTCGAGCTCGTCGGATTCGCGCAGACCCAGCTGGCGCAAGGCGAAGAAACGATAAGGACAGCGGCGCAGGTCCTCGTAGTCACTGGCGCTCAGGCGCGCCACCGGCAGGCTGGCGGCCCTGGGCTGCGGCATGCGGCAAGCCTGAGGCAGCAATGGCCGCGCCACCCGCGGGTCGTCGGCCAGCTGCGCAAGCTGCAGCCGCAGCTGTTGCACGAATACGCTGGGCATGACCGTCTCGCCGCCATCGCTGGCACGCCACAGGATGTCGATGCACGGCGCGCCCAGCGCGTGCTGCCAGGCGTCGGCCAGCGCCTTGGCCAGCCGTTCGCGGGACGGCAATCCCAGTGCTTCGCGCTGGGCCACGGTCCAGCTGGCGGGCAGTTCGGGCGAGGCTGCCAGATGCACCTCGTCGCAGCCCGGCAGCACGACGGCCGCCGGCGCCCGGCCGAACAACTGGGACAGCGGCAGGATCACGACCTGCTCCTGCACCGGGTGCGGGGGCACGAAGCTGCCAGCCTCCAGCACCTGCGAGGTCCAGGCGGTGAACGCGCCCAGGCTGATGCGCCGCTCGACGTCGGCGAATGCCGCTTCGCCGCCATCCTGCAGGTGCAAGGCATCGATGACTGCCTGCCCCGCAATGTCCTGCAGCATGCGCACCCACAAGCCGCTGGCCTGCAGCGCACTGCGCAGCGCGCCTAGCCAGGCCGGCAGCGACCGTGAGGCCTGCATGTCCGCACGCAGCGCATTGATACGGTCGCTGGCCACGTCGTCCGACTGCCAGCCGCCCCAGTCACGGACACCCGCCCGGCGCAGATCTGCCTCCAGCTGCGCGACGGCGCCCGGATCGAGCACGGGAGACTGCTTGGCCCAGTCGAGCACCGCGTCGGTCGAGCTGTCCCAGGCCATGGCACGCAGCAGTCCCATCAAGGCGGCGGCCGCACGGGTCGTCGACAAGGTCCAGCCGGTCTCGTCGCGCACCGCGACACCGCGCTCGGCCAGCATGGCGCGTGCGCGCCGCGTCAGCACCCGGTCCTGCGCCACCAGCGCCACCGGACTGCGACCCTGGGCCAGATGGGTCAGCACGCACGCTGCGGCCTGCTCCGCCTCGGCCTCGGGGTCGGCTGCGCGGTACAGCGCGACCACGCCTGGCTCCGAAGGCGGCTGCAGGCGCAGCTGCAGCACGCGGTCGGCCCACATTGCGCGCAAGCGCTCCTGCAGCGGATCTTCCTGCAAGCCTTCGACCAGCACCAGCAGTTCGCAACGGGCTGCGAACAAGGCATCCGTCGGGTAGGCGCTGTTCGCAGCCCAGGCTACTGCGATGCGCCCGATGCGCGACTCCCAGTCCAGCGCCGGGACCATGGGCTGGGCATCAAGTGCCGCCAGAGTCTGCACCCCCCAGGCACTGCGCTGTGCAGGGGCCACGCAGGCTGCACACGGCGCCACGCTCCACGCGGCCTGCATCAGCTCCCCGGCCAGATCGTCCTGCTGGCCCCGCATGCCGACGCGCGCGAGCAAGGCCTGTGCCGTCACGATGTCGCGCGCCACATCGTGGCGCATGTCGTCCTGCGCCGGCACGAAGCCTGCCAGGCTGCGGGCCCAGTTCATCGTGGTCTCGAAGCGTGGCACGAAGCCGGCCGTCCCGCCGCCGGCAGCAGCGGACACCCGCGCCCAGGCACTGCGGGCCATTCCGATGAGTTGCACATACGGGAGCAACACGACCACGCCGGCCGGATGCACCCCCCGCTGCACGACCTCCTCGCGCAGCTGGCGCATTGCCCCATCCCACTGGCGCAGGGTGTGATGGTTTTTCGCTATCTCATCCATTGCATGGCGCGCATGGGCAAAGGGGGTTGGTTTCTGTCACAATTTCCCCACTTTACCTGTACCCACAGAACCAAGGAACCGCCATGGCAAACGAACTCATCAAACACGTATCCGACGCATCGTTCAGTGATGACGTGCTGAAATCATCGCAGCCAGTGCTGGTGGACTACTGGGCCGAATGGTGCGGTCCCTGCAAGATGATTGCACCCATCCTCGACGAAGTCGCGACCGGCTATGAAGGCAAGCTGCAGGTCGCCAAGATGAATGTCGACGAGAACCGCGACATCCCCGCCAAGTTCGGCATCCGCGGCATTCCGACGCTGATGATCTTCAAGGACGGCCAACTGGCAGCGACCAAGGTCGGCGCCATGAGCAAGTCGCAGCTGACGGCCTTCATCGACCAGCAACTGGCCTGATTTCCCCGGGGCGCCCGCGTGGCGCCCTCGCTGCAATCGCGGGTTGCAGCGCCATATTTTCCTGTCATAATCCAACGGAATCGCCGTTTCGCAATCCGAACCGGCTCGAGTTCCAGGTTTGGAACCACTGGTCGGGGCCACCCTCTTGCCCCTGCTTGTCCCCCCCCGGTTTTCGTTCGCGTCTATCTTCTCAATCCCTGTCGGGTAACTCCATGCATTTAAACGAACTCAAGGCACTGCACGTGTCTGAAGTCCTCAAGCAGGCTGAAGAGCTTGAAATTGAAAACACGGGCCGCATGCGCAAGCAGGAGCTGATGTTTGCGATCATCAAGAAGCGCGCCCGTACCGGGGAGCAGATCATCGCCGACGGCGTGCTGGAGATACTGCCCGACGGATTCGGCTTCCTGCGCAGCCCGGACACCAGCTACACCGCCAGCACCGACGACATTTATATCAGCCCGAGCCAGGTACGCCGTTTCAACCTGCATACCGGCGACATGATCGAGGGCGAGGTCCGTACCCCCAAGGATGGAGAACGCTACTTCGCGCTGAACAAGCTCGACAAGGTCAATGGTGGCGGCCCGGAGGAAAACAAGCACAAGGTGATGTTCGAGAACCTCACACCGCTGTTTCCCAAGGAGCAGATGAAGCTCGAGCGCGACACCAAGAGCGAAGAGAACGTCACGGCGCGCGTGATCGACATCATCGCGCCGATCGGCAAGGGGCAGCGCGCATTGCTGGTGGCACCGCCCAAGAGCGGCAAGACGGTGATGATGCAGCATATCGCCCACGCGATCGCGGCCAACTATCCAGACAGCTACATGATGGTTCTGCTGGTCGACGAACGGCCTGAAGAAGTCACCGAGATGCAGCGCACGGTCAAGGGCGAGGTCATCGCCTCGACCTTCGATGAGCCTGCTGCGCGCCATGTGCACGTGGCCGAGATGGTGATCGAACGCGCCAAGCGGCTGGTCGAACTCAAGAAGGACGTCGTGATCCTGCTCGACTCGATCACGCGTCTGGCCCGGGCCTACAACAACGTCGTTCCCTCCAGCGGCAAGGTGCTGACCGGCGGTGTCGACTCCAATGCCCTGCAGCGGCCCAAGCGCTTCCTGGGTGCGGCACGCAACGTCGAGGAAGGCGGCTCGCTGACCATCATCGCCACCGCGCTGATCGATACCGGCAGCCGCATGGACGAGGTGATCTTCGAAGAGTTCAAGGGCACCGGCAACTCCGAAATCCACCTGGACCGTCGCCTGTACGAGAAGCGCGTGTTCCCGTCGATCCAGCTCAACCGCAGCGGCACGCGGCGCGAGGAACTGCTGCTGGCGCCCGAGATTCTGCAAAAGACCCGCATCCTGCGCCAGTTCCTGTACAACATGGACGAGATCGAGTCGATGGAACTGGTGCTCAAGCAGATGCGGGCCACCAAGACCAACAACGAATTCTTCGACCAGATGCGTCGGGGCGGCTGAGATCCTGGGCAATCTCCAGGAACCATGCCATAATCGCAGGCTTTACGCGATAAGTACGCTTGAAACATGCTTCGTGCAAGGGTTTGCACGATTTCAGGCGCGGCTGGCGCAATTGAAGGACACACCCATGAAATCCGGAATTCACCCCAACTACCGCGAAGTCTGCTTCCAGGACCTGTCGAACGACTTCAAATTCGTCACCCGCTCATGTGTCAATACCAAGGACATGATCAAGATGGAAGACGGACGCGAACTCCCCTTGTACAAACTGGAGACCTCCAGCGAGTCGCACCCGTTCTACACCGGCACGCAGAAATCGGTGGACAACATGGGTGGCCGCGTGGAGCGCTTCCGCAATCGCTTCGGCAAGACCGCTGTCAAGTAAACACGATCGCGCCTCGCACAAGGGCAGCCCGGGCAACCGCGCTGCCCTTCTTGCCTTTGGGGACCACCCCACGCGCAAACGACACCTCTCCGTGACGCCCCCGTGAATCACCCCAGTCCCGCCATCGTTGCCCAGGGCGCGGTGCGCCGCCTGCCCAGGCTGGCCCTGTTGCTGCTGTGCGCCGCGTACGTGATTCCGGGCCTGGTCGGACGCGAACCCTGGCGCAGCGCCGACATGGCCACCTTCGGCTACATGCTGGACATGGCTCAGGGAATGACCAGTTGGCTCGACCCGCAGATGCTGGGCATGCGGCCCACGGCGGACGGCCTGCTGCCCTACTGGATCGGCGCCCTCGCCGTGCAATGGGGCCCGGCATGGACATCGCCGGTACTACTGGTGCGCATTCCGTTTGCGCTGATGCTGATCCTGACGCTGGTCGCAACCTGGTACGCGGTCTACGGCCTGGCGCAGAATCCGCGGGCGCAGCCCGTGGCATTCGCTTTCGGCGGCGAAGCCAATCCGGTCGACTATGCCCGCGCCATCGGCGATGGCGGCCTGCTGGCCATGATTGCCTGCCTGGGCCTGGCGCAGTTGTCGCACGAGGTCACGACCCACCTGGCGCAACTGTGTTTCGCCGCACTGACCTTCTATGGCGTCACCACCATCGGCTATCGAATGCTGGCCCCCTTGGCCGCTCTGACCATCGGCATGACGGGCCTGGTCCTGAGTGCGGCACCATCGCTGGCCATGCTGTTCGGCGCCGGCGCGGCGCTATTGCACCTGCTCGCCGCCGACCCCGCCACGGGCGGTCGGCGCAAGGCGCTGCGCGCCGCCGGCATCCTGGCACTGATCACGTTGCTGGCGGCAGCGTTGGCCTCTGCCCTGGATCTGTGGCATTGGCGCATCCTGTTGCCGCAGGATGCCAGCGGCAAGGACTGGCGCAGCCTGGCGCGGCTGTTCCTGTGGTTCACATGGCCGGCCTGGCCACTTGTCCTGCTGACGCTGTGGCGCTGGCGTCGCCAGCTTCTGAGCACACGCATCAGCCTGCACCTGACGCTTCCGCTGTGGTTCGCAGCAATTGCGATCTTCTCGGCCCTCACCACCAAGCCGGCAGATCGCGCACTGCTGCTGGCATTGCCGCCGCTGGCCGCGCTGGCGGCATTCGCGCTGCCGACCTTGCAGCGCAGCGTATCTGCACTGATCGACTGGTTCACGCTGCTGTTCTTCACCGGCTGCGGCATCGTCATCTGGGTGATCTGGATCGCGATGCAGACCGGCGTACCGCGCCAGGCCGCCATCAATGTATTCAAGCAGGCGCCGGACTTCCACGCCGACTTTTCGCTGCCGGTGTTCCTGATTGCCTTGCTGGCCTCCATGGTCTGGGGCTGGCTGGTCAAGTGGCGCGTCGGGCGCCACCAGGCAGCCATCTGGAAGAGCCTGGTCCTGCCCGCGGGTGGCGCCACACTGTGCTGGCTGCTGCTGATGACCTTGTGGATGCCGCTGCTGGACTTCGTCCGCAGCAATACGGTGGTCGCCGCAAAGGTGGCCTCACTGATACGCCCCCAGCAATGCCTGCAGGCCTCGCACAACATCGAGCGCGACCAGGTGGCCGCACTGCGCTACCACGGCGACATCCAGGTCGAGGCGGCCCGACCGGCATCCAGTTGCCCCTGGCTGATCGCCGACGCCGACCTTCAGGCGGCCAGCGGCGACGTACCGGATCCCACGCTCTGGGAGCCGCAGGCCGCGATACGGCGCTCCTCCGGCAAAGGAGACGACATGCTGCTGTACCGGCGTATCAAGCCGCAGCCTTGAGGGACTGCACTGCGCGCACCCGGTTGGCCGGCAGGGTGATCGCAAAACACGACCCGTGGCCGGGCGTGCTGTCGATCGTCAGGCTGCCCGCATGGCGCTGGGCGACATGCTTGACGATGGCCAGGCCCAGGCCGGTCCCGCCGGTTTCACGCGAACGGCTGCGGTCGATGCGGTAGAAGCGTTCGGTCAGCCGCGGCAGGTGTTCGGGTGCAATGCCAGGCCCGGTATCGGTCACCGAGAACTCGCCGTTGCCGTCCTCCAGCACCCGCCAGCGCACCACCACCTTGCCGCCGGTGGGTGTGTAGCGAATCGCGTTGTTCACCAGGTTGGCCATCGCGCTGTGCAACTCCACCGGAGAGCCGGCGATCTCGCTGTCGCCGGTGATCTCCACCTGCAGGTTGTGCCCCATCTCGCTCATCAGCATCGAAAGCTCCCGGCCCTCCTCTTCACATTGTGCGATCAGGCCCCGCACATCGATCCATTCATCCGTTCGTGGCGGCGGGCTGCCTTCGAGCCGGGACAGCGTCAGCAGGTCGCGTACCAGGGACTGCATGCGTTCGGCCTGCTGCGACATCAACGACAGGTAGCGCTGGCGCTCGGACGCATCCAGCGGCAGATTCTGCATGGTCTCGACAAAGCCGCCCAGCACGGTCAATGGCGTACGGATCTCGTGCGAGACATTGGCGACGAAATCCCGCCGCATCGCGTCGGCCTGTTCAAGCGCCGTCACGTCACGCGACATCATCAGCGCCCGGCCCTCGCCATAGGGATGCAGATGCACCGACAGGCGCACCGGGCGGCTGCTGCTGCTGCCCGGCCCCGGCATCACGACATCGTGCGTGAAATCGCCGGCCGCCTGGTAGGCGGCAAAGGCCGGATCACGCACCAGGTTGCCGATCAGCTGCAGCACATCGCGCCGTGCATCGAAGCCGAAATGCTCCGCCGCGGTCTGGTTGCACCATTCAATGCGGCCTTCGGCATCGAGCAGCACCACGCCGTTGGGCGATGCCTGGATGGCGGACAAAAACTCCTGCAGCCGGGCGTCGCTGTCACGCAGCAATCGGTCACGGTCGCGCAGCAGTCGCCGCACACGGTCGGTGATCTCGCCCCAATAGCCGGGGATCCGTGGCGGCGAGCCCGTGTCGCCGGTGCGCAGCCAGCGGCGCAGCTTGTGGCCACGGCGCAGATCGATCATCAGCCACACCCAGCTGGCACCGACAATGCCGGCGATCAGGCCCTGCATGTAGGTGGCCGACGGCCACAGCATGTAGCCAACGACGGCGCCCAGCAGCTGGAACAGGAAAAGGCGAAAAACGCGCCGAAGCATCAGCCGATGGTGAAGCCTTGGGGCTTCAGTTTGGCTGCGGCTGGGTCAGCGCAGTGAGGCGGTAACCCACACCACGGACCGTCTCGACCATCACGCCGGCCTCGCCCAGCGCCTCACGCAGGCGCTTGACATGCACGTCGACGGTACGCTCCTCGATATAGACATGGTCACCCCAGACCTTGTCGAGCAGCTGGCCGCGGCTATGCACCCGTTCGGCGTGCTTCATCAGGTAGTGCAGCAACTTGTATTCGGTCGGGCCGAGCTTGAGCAGCCGGTCTTCGAACGTGACCCGGTGGGTTGCCGCGTCCAGATGCAGGCTGCCAATAGTCACGCTGTCGGCCACCTGCTCCGGTGCGCGCCGGCGCAGCACCGCACGGATGCGCGCGAGCAGCTCCTGGGTGGAGAACGGCTTGGTGATGTAGTCGTCGGCACCGGCATCCAGACCGGCCACCTTGTCCGGCTCGTCGCCCCGCGCCGTGATCATCAGAATCGGCACCGGCTTGATGCGCGGGTCGGCGCGCCATTTGCGCGCCAGCGCAACACCGCTTTGCCCGGGCAGCATCCAGTCCAGCAGAATCGCATCCGGCAGCACCTCGTTGATCTCGCGCTGCGCACCTTCGCCGTCCGCCACCCAGATCGGCTGAAAACCGTTGTGGCGCAGATTCACGGCGATCAGTTCGGCGATCGCCGGCTCGTCCTCCACAACCAGAATGCGCGGCAACTTTCTCATGTCATGTCTTTCCGGGAATACTCATCGAATGACGGATTCGATCTGCGCCAGCGGCGTATGGCGCACGTCCTCGCCCTTGACGATATAGATCGTGAATTCGGCGATATTCTTGGCATGGTCGCCGATGCGCTCGATCGCCTTGGCCAGGAACAGCAGGTCCAGGCTGGGGGAAATCGTGCGCGGGTCTTCCATCATGTAGGTGATCAGCTTGCGCACGAAGCCGTCGAACTCGCGGTCGATGGCGTTGTCTTCCTTCAGGATGGTCAGCGCAATGTTGGCGTCCAGGCGCGCAAACGCGTCGAGCGACTTGCGCAGCAGCGATGACGCCAGGTCCGCCGCCACACGCAGGTCAGACGCCGGCAAGGCGCGCGACGCGCCGCTCTCGATGATGGACTTGACCATGCGGGCGATCTTGTCGGCCTCGTCGCCGGCCCGCTCCAGATTGGCCGTGGCCTTGGAGATGGCGATCAGCAGGCGCAGGTCGCGTGCCGTGGGCTGGCGCCGGGCAATGATCGACGACAGGTCATGGTCGATCTCTACCTCCATCGCATTGACCTGCGACTCGGTCGCCGTCACCTGGTCCGCCAGCTCCACGCTGAACTGGGACAGAGCCTGCACGGCGGTGCGGATCTGCGCCTCGACCAGACCGCCCATTTTCATGACCCGGTTCGAGACCCCGGTCAACTCGCTGTCGAATTGGCTCGATAAATGTTTGTCGCTCATGTCAGCTCCCTGGTGTGCTGGTGGTTCAACCGAAACGACCCGTAATATAGTCTTCTGTCTCCTTGCGCGTCGGCTTGAAGAACATCTGCTCCGTCGCGCCGAACTCCATCAGGTCGCCCAGGTACATGTACGCGGTGTAGTCGCTGCAACGTGCCGCCTGCTGCATGTTGTGCGTCACGATGACCACGGTGTACTCGCTCTTGAGTTCGGCAATCAGTTCCTCGACCTTCGCGGTCGAGATGGGATCGAGCGCCGAACAGGGCTCGTCGAGCAGCAGCACTTCGGGCTTGATAGCAATGCCGCGGGCGATGCACAGACGCTGCTGCTGACCGCCCGACAGGCTGGAGCCGTTCTGGTTCAGCTTGTCCTTGACCTCGTCCCACAACGCCGCCTTGTGCAAGGCCCATTCGACACGTTCGTCCATGTCGCTGGCGTTCATGTTCTCGAACAGGCGCACACCGAAAGCGATGTTGTCGTAGATCGACATCGGAAACGGCGTCGGCTTCTGGAACACCATGCCGACCTTGGCGCGGATCAGCGCCACGTCCTTCTTGGAGGTCAGCAGGTTCTCGCCGTCCAGGATGATCTGGCCTTCGGCGCGCTGCTCCGGGTACAGCTCGTACATGCGGTTGAAGACCCGCAGCAAGGTCGACTTGCCACAGCCCGACGGACCGATGAACGCAGTCACCTTGTTCTCCGGAATCTCCAGATTGATGCCCTTGAGCGCATGAAACTTGCCGTAGTAGAAGTTCAGGTCGCGGACCGAAATCTTCGTTCGTTCCTTGATGGGTGCGTCGATTTGCATTGTGTGACTCGTAGGGGTGTGACAGTGGCGCGATACGGTGGATGGCAATGGGGCGCTTTTACTTGCTCCGGGTGAAGACCCGGGCGGCGATATTGAGGCCCAGCACCGCCAGCGTGATCAACAAGACCCCGGCCCAGGCCAGCTTCTGCCAGTTTTCGTAGGGGCTCATCGCGAATTTGAAGATCGTCACCGGCAGGCTGGCCATGGGCTCGCTCATGCTCGAGGTCCAGAACTGGTTGTTCAGTGCCGTGAACAGCAGTGGCGCAGTCTCACCGGCAATACGGGCGATCGCCAGCATGACGCCGGTGACGACACCGGCCCGCGCGGCCTTGAGCGTGATGCTCAGAATGACCTTCCATTTGGGCGCGCCCAGTGCATATGCCGCTTCCCGCAGACCGGCAGGAATCAGCTGCAGCATGTTCTCGGTGGTACGGATCACGACCGGAATCACGATCAGAGCCAGCGCAATCGCACCGGCCCAGCCGGAGAACGACTTGAAACGGGCCACGATGACCGCGTAGACGAACAGGCCGATCACGATCGATGGTGCCGACAACAGGATGTCGTTGACGAAGCGCGTGGTGTTGGCCAGCCAGCCCTTGGTCTCGAACTCGGCCAGGTAGATACCTGCCAGAATGCCGATCGGTGTACCGACGAAGGTTGCCAGCAATACCATCAGGAACGAACCGTACATGGCATTGGCCAGGCCCCCGACCTCGTTGGGAGGCGGCGTCATTTCGGTCAGCGTGGCCAGGGCCAGCCCGCCAATACCCAGTCGCACGGTTTCGAACAGGATCCAGAACAGCCAGAACAGACCGAAGGCCATGGCCAGCAGTGACAGCGTCAGCGCGATGCGGTTGACCAGCTTGCGCCTTGCATATTTCAACTGGCGGGTTTCCTCCAGCGCAGCCTGGCGCAGCAGACGATCTCCGGTTGTCATGTGCGTGTCCCTTCGTTTTTCTTGAGCTGGGCCAGCAACAGCTTGGACAGCGAGAGCACGACAAAGGTGATGAAGAACAGCACCAGGCCCAGGTACATCAGTGCGGCCTGGTGCAGACCGGCGCCGGCTTCGGCAAATTCGTTGGCCAGCGCCGACGTGATGCTGTTGGCGGCCTGGAACAGGCTGAGTGAATCCAGCTGGTTGAAGTTGCCGATCACGAAGGTCACGGCCATGGTCTCGCCGATGGCGCGGCCCAGCCCCAGCATGATGCCGCCGATCACGCCGGCCTTGGTATACGGAAGCACGACCTTGGAGACCACCTCCCAGGTGGTGGAGCCCAGTCCATAGGCAGACTCCTTGAGCAGGGTCGGCGTGACTTCAAATACATCGCGCATCACGGCGGCGATGAAGGGAATGATCATGATGGCCAGAATGATGCCGGCCGACAGAATGCCGATACCGACCGGTGGCCCGGAAAACAAGGCGCCCAGCACCGGCACATCGCCGAACCAGGCCTGCAGCGGCTGCTGCACATAGGTGGACAGGATGGGGCTGAACACCAGCAGACCCCACATGCCGTAAACAATGGACGGAACGGCCGCCAGCAGCTCGATGGCCGTACCCAGTGGTCGCTTGAGCCAGGCCGGAGACAGCTCCGTCAGAAACAGGGCAATGCCGAAACTCACCGGCACTGCAATCAGCAGGGCGATGAACGATGTCATCAGCGTGCCGTAGATCATCACCAGGCCGCCGAACTCTTCAGAGACCGGGTCCCAGGTGGTACTGGTCAGGAAGCCCAGGCCGTATTTGTCGATCGCCGGCCAGGCACTGATGGTCAGTGATACCAGGATCGCGGCGAGCGTGGCCAGGGTGAATATGGCCGCACCTTTGGCCAGCCAGCCAAAGATGCGGTCCGCCATCGGTCCGGAACGGGCGTTTTTCATGGGAGGAGGACTCGTCGTGACACGTCGCGGCGCCGAAGCCGCCGGAAAAATTGGCGTTTGCGCCGGCGAAAGTGTAGTGGACAAGTGCCTGCTCCCGAAAAATCGATGGCTCAGTGGCGATAGGCGCTTACTTCAGCGCGACCGGCTTGCCGGAGGCGTCGGTCACCTTGCTCCAGGCCTTTTCGATGGCGCTCACCACCGAATCGGGCATCGGGATGTAGTCCAGATCGGCAGCAATCTTGTCGCCGGACTTGTAGGCCCAGGTGAAGAACTTGAAAGCCTCGGTCGCGTTGGCCGGGTTGTCCTGCTTGAGGTGCATCAGGATGAAGGTGGCGGTCGAGATCGGCCATGCATCCTTGCCCGGCTGGTCGGTGATCAGCTGGTAGAACGACTTGCTCCAGTCGGCACCGGCTGCGGCGGCCTTGAACGTGTCGTCGCTGGGCGAGACATAGACGCCATCACGGTTCTTCAGCTGCGTGTAGGTCATCTTGTTCTGCTTGACGTAGGCGTATTCGACGTAACCGATCGAGTTGGGCAGGCGGCCAACGAAAGCGGCGACGCCTTCATTGCCCTTGCCACCCGCACCGACCGGCCAGTTGACGGCCGTGCCTTCACCCACCTTGGCCTTCCACTCGGGGTGGACACGGCTGAGGTAGTTGGTGAAGTTGAAGGTCGTACCCGAGCCGTCCGCGCGGCGCACCGGCGCGATGGCGGCGTCCGGCAGCGGCAGACCGGGGTTCAGGGCCACGATGGCCGGATCATTCCACTTGGTGATCTTGCCCAGATAGATGTCGCCCAGCACCTGGCCGTCGAGCTTCATCTGACCGGGGGCGATACCCTTGATGTTGACGACCGGAACCGTTCCACCGATCACGGTGGGAAACTGGAACTGGCCCTTGCTCTTGAGCACTTCGTCGGTCTGGGGCATGTCCGATGCGCCGAAATCGACCGTCTTGGCGTCGATCTGCTTGATGCCAGCGCCGGAGCCGACCGACTGGTAATTCACCTTGACACCGGTGGCCTTGTTGTATTCGGCGGCCCACTTGGAATAAACCGGTGCCGGGAAGCTGGCACCTGCGCCGGTGATGCTCTGGGCACCCGCGGCCGACAGGAAGGTCAGGGCTGCGATACCGGTGGCGCTGACGAGCGCTGTCTTGAAGCTGAATTTCATGAGGGATCCTCTGTAATTGCGGGGTTGGAATGTCAGATCTTTTGTCTGCACGGGCAGACTGTAAGAAGCTAATGTGACGAAGTCGTGACAGATGGCACTTTTGCGCAGATCCGCGCGATGGCCGGAATGTCACGAAACTTTCACCGCGCTGACGTGAAATCGCAAAGCGCCCCGCCGCGCCATTCGTCCTGCCCTCCGGAAAAGCCCATGAACCCCCTGCCTCCCTCCCCCTACGGCGCCGACGCCGCCGGGATGATCTGCGGATTCCAGTTCGGCCCCGACGGCAAGGGTTGCCCGGTCGATACGACCCAGGCCATGGCCTGGCTGGCGGACGGGCAGCTGCGATCACCGGCGGAATTCGTCTGGCTGCACTTCAACCTGGCGCATGCGGCCAGCGCGCGCTGGCTGCGCGAGCATCTGTCGCTGTCCGAGGTGTTCCACGAGTCGCTCAAGGACGGCACCCGTTCGACCCGGGTCGAACTCGACGAGGACATGCTGATAGCCATCGTCAACGATGTGAACTTCAGTTTCGCCTTCGAGGCGACCGATATCTCTACGTTGTGGCTGTCGGTCGGACCGCGCCTGGTGGTCAGCGCGCGGCTGCAGCCCCTGCGCTCGATCGACCGGCTGCGCGACGCCGTGCGCAAGGGCGCGACCCTGGCATCTTCCACCGACCTGCTGGTCCACCTGATGCATGACCAGGGAGATGTGCTGGTCGACATCGTGCGCCAGACGACCAGCCAGGTGGATGCGCTCGAGGACAAGCTGCTGGCCGGGCGCCTGTCGAAGAAGCGCGCCGACCTGGGTGCCTTGCGGCGGGTGCTGGTGCGGCTGCAGCGCCTGTTGGCGCCGGAACCCGCCGCACTGTTCCGCCTGCTGCGCCTGCCGCCCCAATGGATTGGTGAAGCCGATCTCGACGGACTGCGCCAGTCGACCGAGGAGTTCAACGTCGCCTTGCGCGACATGGCGGCGCTCGAGGAACGCATCAAGCTGCTGCAGGAGGACATCGCCGGCCGGGTCGCCGAGGCGAACAACCGCAGCCTGTACCTGCTGACCATCGTGACGGTGCTGGCACTGCCGATCAACATCATTGCCGGTCTCCTTGGCATGAACGTGGGGGGCATTCCGCTGGCCCAGGACGGTCACGGTTTCTGGATCATCGTGGCTATCATCGTGACATTCACCTTGCTGGCGGCCTGGTTCGCTTTCCGACAGCCGCGCGATTGAAGTGCGCACCCGCTCGCTTTCAGGCTGAGCCGATCGAGACGCACCGACGGGCTGTAACAGCGGTTGACAGTCGTTAGAATGCGCCCGAAACTGAAATTTTCCATAACAAGACCCAGGGTAAACGTGAATAAACAACTTACCAGGCTGCTCAGCGGCTACCAGGATCTGGTGGACCGCTACGGAGCTGATGACCCACTTGTCCAGGAGCTCAAATCCGAGATCGACCGCCAGGCGCAGGCCCAGCCTGCCACGCTGGCGACGGAGCGTCGACACGGCAACGCGTTGTCGGACGCCTGGGAACGGCATTCGGAGATCGCCAGCCTTTGAGTCACGCGGGCAGCCGCAGCAGCGCCTGCCCCATGCGTACCCGATGGCCCGTCACGATGCCGTCGCAAAACGCAAACCCGGGCGGCGCGAGCACAATGATGGTCGAGCCGTGCTCGAACCAGCCCAGCTCCTGCCCCTTGCGTGCCTGTGCCTGGCAATCGATCCGGTTCGGCCCCCGGTACCTCAAGTGCAGCAACACGTCGACGAAATGCAGACGGATGCTGGCCACCAGCACCGCTGCCACCGGCACCAACGCAATCGCATGCCCTCCCCGCGCCAGGCGCCCATGAATGGCGGCCCGCTCGTTGCGACAGAAAAGCCTGCTGACACGCGCCAGCGCCGGCGGGTTGACGTTCCAGCTGTCGCCGCTGATGTAGTTCACGCGTGAGATCACCATGTCGTGGGGGGCATGGAAGCGGTGGTACATGGCCGAGGTCAGGCGCAATGTCACGTAACTGCCCTGGCTGAAACGCGCGGCGTCTTCGGCTGAACCCAGCAGTTCGGCCAGCGTATACGGCATGCCCTTGGCCTGCAGGACCTGACCGTCCTGCACCGTTCCGCAGGCGCCGATGATGCCGTCGCTCGGGCTGGCCAGGACCGCCGGATCGGCGGCGACGGTGCGCGCACCGGGCCGCAGCGCACGGGTGAAGCAGTCGTGCAGGCTGTCGAACGAGGTCCTGGCCGCGTCGCTCAGGTCCAGATCGGTGAACATCCGCCAGGTGGCAATCGAAACCCTGCAGACCCACGGGTGCCGGATGCGGCTGATCCGTCCCATCAGCAGCGTCAATCCATTGCGCGCCACATGGTTGGTCAGGACAAAGTTGATGGTGTCGTTGCCGCCCAACCGGCGCAACAGCGATCGAAGATTCATCGGGACGTCACTTTCAGGCAGTACAACCGGCGCACCAGGAAAACGCCGGGCAGCCTCCGGGTTTTCTTGCAGCCCCTCGGGGAGGCCTGGCGAAACCAGGCTCTTGGGGGCCCCACAAACCAGGAGGCTTCATGATCCAACCGGACTTTCCACTCACGGCGAGCGCCGCTGCCATTGCCATTCTTGCGGCCACCTCGGCGGCCTGGCTGCTGCCCTCGGCACTGCAACGCATTCAACTCTCGCGCGCCAAACACCCGTCGCTGACCGGCCACGTGCGCTGGGCCAGGCGCCTGACACGCTGGATTCCCGGCTACCAGTACGACGACGCGAACTTCTTTGCCTCGGACGGTGCACCGGCAACGGTCGTGGCGCAGCGCAAGGCCGGCATGGCGGCCCTGGCCGACAGCTTCGCGCAGCGCTTTCCCCGCACCAATGCCGCGACTGCCCAGGCCCGCACCGCCTTGCCTGATCTGCAGTTCACCGGTGCCTATCGCGTACCGTTTCCGTACAGCACGCAATTGCGCCAGCATCTGAACGTAGGCGCTTTCCTGCAGTCTTCGTCCGGCGTCATGGTGCAGGACCTCGATGGCAACACGCTGTACGACCTGACCGGCTCGTATGGCGTCAACCTGTTCGGCTATGACTTCTACAAGGAATGCATTGCCGAGGGTGCACGCCGGGTGGAGGCACTCGGACCGGTGCTGGGGGCTTACCATCCCTGTGTGCTGGACAACCTGCAGCAGCTGCGCAACATCTCCCGGCTGGAGGAAGTGTCCTTCCACATGTCGGGTACCGAGGCGGTGATGCAGGCAGTGCGGCTGGCGCGCTACCACACGCGCAGAACCCACCTGGTGCGCTTCTGCGGCGCCTACCATGGCTGGTGGGACGATGTGCAGCCCGGACCGGGCAATCCCGTGACCGCACGCCAGACCTATACCTTGCGTGACATGCATGCGCACACCCTGCAGGTCCTGCGCAACCGAAGCGACATCGCCTGCGTGCTGATCAACCCCTTGCAGGCCCTGCACCCCAACGCGCCGGCTCCGGGCGACTCGTCGCTGCTGGACAGCTCGCGCAGCGCCAGCTTCGACCGCAAGGCCTATACCCGATGGCTGGTGCAGCTGCGCCAGGTCTGCACCGAGCGCGGCATCGTGCTGATCTTCGACGAGGTGTTCATGGGCTTTCGCCTCGCACCGGGGGGCGCGCAGGAATACTTCGGCGTGCGCGCCGACATGGTCACCTACGGAAAGACGCTGGGAGGCGGCCTGCCGGTCGGTGTGGTGTGCGGCCGCTCGGACCTGATGAAGCGCTACCGCGCCGAGCGCCCCGCCGACATCTGCTTTGCACGCGGCACGTTCAACGCCCACCCCTACGTCATGGGCGCGATGCAGGTCTTTCTGGAGCGGCTGCGCAGTCCGCAGATCCAGGCCTTGTACCAGGGCATGGATGCCCGCTGGAACCAGCGCGCCAGCGCGCTCAACCAGCGCCTGCGCCAGGCCGACCTGCCGGTGCGGGTGGCGAACATGTCCACTGTATGGACCGTGACCTACACCCAGCCCGCGCGCTACAACTGGATGCTGCAGTTCTACCTGCGCCTGCATGGCCTGGCCCTGAGCTGGGTCGGCAGTGGTCGCATCATCTTCAGCCTGAACTACACCGATGCCGACTTCGCCGAGGTCGTCGAGCGCTTTGTGGCGGCCGCCTCCCAGATGCGTGCCGATGGCTGGTGGTACCTGCCGGCCGGTCAGACCAATCGCACGATCAGGCGCAGCGTGCTGGCCGAGGCGCTGCGCCACCGAGGCTGAGTCAGGCGCCGTGCGCACGCACATGGGCCATGGGGTCCGTGCGCTCGCCGCGCAGGAGATACAACGGCGCCTTGTGGTACAGCCAGATGTCGTGAAACGGATCGGTCAGGATCTTGGTGACCCATACCACGGCCGTACGGCCGTCCTGCTGCAGCACCAGCTGCAAGGCCCGGAACAGCAGACCGGCCACGCCCAGCACCAGCCAGCTGGTGCCGACATGGTTGGCGAATCCGGCCCAGCCCGCATGCGGCGTGACCAGGCCGAACAGGTCGGGCCGTACCCACAGCACCAGCGGTGACGCCGCCCAGATGCCCATCAGCACCAGCTTGCGGCGCAGGTTGTAGCCGACCTTGATGTCTTCCTTGTACTGGTGCGTGGCCCGGTTGACCTGGTCATAGTCATGGGGTTCGAAGAAGAAGTGTCCGGCCTGGCGCGAGGTCATCGATACCAGCCACGCGATCAGCGCCGACACGACCGGGTCGATCAGCAGCCAGACATAGGCCACGACGAAGGCCAGTGCGCTGAGCAGGTGCAGCGACTGGTTGATGCGGTCATGGTGGTAGTAGCGGTGGTCGTCCCAGCGCTGGGTCTGCAAGGCCTGTAGAAAGTCTTTCACGCGTGTTCCTTCGCAACGGGGGTACTGGATCGCCAGGCCATGGCCAAACGCCGTCCCGGGGAAGCGGTCGACGCCCGCTGGCGCTGGCCCCGGTATGGTCGTGCGCTTCGGTGAAACTTTGGTGACGGCACTGGCGCGCCGGCGCGACCCGATGGCCTGGTCACTGTCATCAAACTGTTGCATCGGCGTCTGATCATCAGCACATGCATGACACCCGACCCTCCGCTCACCCCTGCCCAGCCCGCACTGCGCTGCCCCGGCTTCGTATTGCGATGGTCACGGAGTCGTATCCGCCGGAGGTCAACGGCGTGGCCAACAGCGTGGCACGCGTCGTGGACGGACTGCGCGCACGCGACCATGCGGTGCAGCTGGTGCGTCCGCGCCAGGCCCATGAGGCAAGGACGAACGGACGCGGTGTCATCGACGAGATACGCACTGCCGGCATGCAGATTCCGCGGTACGGGCAACTGCGCATGGGCCTGCCTGCCGGACATCAGCTCACCCGGGCCTGGACCACCTGGCGGCCCGATATCGTGCACATCGCCACCGAGGGCCCTCTGGGCTGGTCGGCACTGAAGGTGGCACGCGCCATGGGCTTGCCGGTATGCGCGGATTTCCGAACCAATTTCCACGCCTACAGCCGCTTCTACCGGCTGGGCTGGCTGCAAGGTCCCATCGTTGGCTACCTGCGCAGCTTCCACAACCGCTGCCATTGCACCATGGTGCCGACCGAAGCACTGCAGGAGGAACTCGCAGAGTCCGGCTTCCGGTCACTCCACGTGGTCGCACGCGGTGTCGACACCCGGCTGTTCACGCCCGCCAGGCGCAACATGGCGCTGCGCCAGCAATGGGGTGCCGCCGACGACGGACTGGTCGTGCTGCACGTCGGCCGGCTGGCGCCGGAAAAAAACCTGGCCATCGTGATGCAGGCCTTTGACAGCATTCGCCAGATCAAACCGGACGCGCGGCTGGTGCTGGTCGGCGACGGGCCCTCGCGCGCCGAATGGCAGGCCCGCCGCCCGGATGTGGTCTTCGCGGGGTTTCGCACCGGCGAAGATCTGGCGACCCACTACGCGTCGAGCGACCTGTTCCTGTTTCCCAGCCTGACCGAAACCTATGGCAACGTCACGCCAGAGGCCATGGCCAGTGGCCTGGCCATGGTGGCCTATGACGATGCCGCCGCTGGTCAGCTGATCCAGCATGGCATCGACGGGCTGCTGGCACGCAAGGGCGATGTCGCAGACTTCCTGGTCTGCGCCACCGACATCGCTGCCAACCGCCACTGGCGCCAGGCCATGGGCGTGGCGGCCCGCGCCCGGGTTGCCGACCTGGGATGGGATTCGATTCTGGGTCGGGTCGAGCGCATCTACGCCGCCACCATCCGAAGTGCCCGGGCACCTGTGCTATGGTCTGGATCGGGCGCCACGGCAGAGGCCGGCGGCCCGACTTCCGAGGGCGTGCCGTCACATCCGCAGGGCCACGGCGCCTCGGCAAGCTGAGACCGGCCGACCGCATCGCACACCCCTGACATGCCATCCGCAACTCCGAACACCCCCGTCGCCAGGGAAGTCGAACTCAAGCTGGCATTGGCCGACGGCGACCCCGGGTCGCTGGCCCGGCAACTGGCGCAGACCGCGGTGCTGAAGCGACGCCGCGCCAACACGTTCGCGCTGCACAACATCTACTTCGACACGCCGGATCAGCGCCTGCGCCAGCAACATGCTGCGCTGCGACTGCGCCGTGTCGGAGATGGCGCGACCGCGCACTGGCTGCAGACCCTCAAGACCAGTCAACCGGAAGATTCGGCCCTGAGCAGCCGCGGCGAGTGGGAAGGGCCGGTCGCCGGCCCCCGCCTGGAGCACGGCGCGCTCGATCCCGGCGCCTGGTCGCAGATCGATCCGAAGGACCGGCTTTTTCCCGCCCTGCAGGCAGTCTTCGTGACCGACTTCCAGCGTACCGTATGGCTGGTACGGCGACGCGATCGCGGTACGGTCGAGGTGGCCCTCGACATCGGCCGGGTCCATGGCGCGGACCGCAGCGCAAGCATCTGCGAGCTCGAACTCGAGCTCAAGGCCGGGCCGGTGTCGGCACTGTTCGAGGTCGCCACCGAAATCGCCGGCAGCGTCGCGCTGCTGCCACTGGCAATGAGCAAGGCCCAGCGGGGATACGCGCTTGCCAGTGACAGCATCGATGCAGCGGTCTTGGCCCGTCCGCCGGCCCTGCGACGCGGCATGTCGCTGCCCGATACGTCCCGTGCCGTGCTGCGAGAGATGTTCGCGCACTTCACCGGCAACCTGGTCGCATTACGCCACAGTGACATGCCCGAGGTCGTGCACCAGGCCCGTGTCGCCTGGCGGCGCTTTCGCAGTGCACGTCGGCTGTTCAAGCCGGTGCTCGGCGACGCCGGGCTGCCCGCGTGGCAGGAACTTGACCCGCTGCTGGCCGTACTGGGCGAGATCCGTGATCTGGATGTGGCCCGCGACGAGACCCTGCCCCTGCTGCGCGAAGCCTATGTCGACCGATCGGCAGCACGTGCGCGCACCTGGGACGCGCTGCTGGCGCAGTTGTCGCAGCACGCCATGGAGCGGCGCAACGTGGCCCGCCGGTTCCTGGAGGATCCCGCCGTCGGAAACTGCCTGCTGCAGATCACCCGCTGGCTCGATGCCCCTGCAGCCGACGCCGACGCGCAGCCCACCGCCAAGGCCGGTGGCCTGTCGCTGCGCCAATGGGCCATCCAGCGGGCAACCCGGCTGCACGGGCGGCTCAAGCAGGCCACGCAGAACGCCACGGACGCACCGACACGCCATGGCGCCCGCATCCTGGCCAAGCGCACCCGCTACAGCATCGAGGCGCTGCACGACGTGCTGCCCCGGCACATCACCCACAAGTGGTACCGACAGGCCGTGCAGATGCAGAAGTCCATCGGCAGCGAGCGGGACCTGCAACAGGCCATCACGCTGCTGAGCCGTCTCACGGCCCCGTCGGACATCGTCGCCTTCCTGCGTGGTGTGGCCGCGGGACGCGAGGCGCCGTCGCCAGGCGGCACACCCGGCTGACCCCTGTCCGTCACGCAATTGACATCTTGCAGCGGTATCGTCCACCGGTGCCGCCGAACGTGCGGGGTCCGAGGAGAGCAAATTGGGGTCTGGGGACGAAGAACTGGTACAGCGCATCCGCCGCGAGCTGGCGGATGGCTACGACGAAGAGCTGGAACTGGAGCTCGAAGACCGCAACCTCGATCAGTTGCCGGAGGCGGCGACCGACATCCATGACGCCGGATACCGGCTGGCGCGCCAGCAGTACTTCCGCGCCTTGTTCGAAATGCAGGGCGAACTGGTCAAGCTGCAGGACTGGGTCGTCAAGACCGGGCACAAGGTGGTGATCCTGTTCGAAGGCCGCGACGCCGCCGGCAAAGGCGGTGTCATCAAGCGCATCACGCAGCGGCTCAACCCCCGCGTGTGCCGCGTGGCCGCCTTGCCCGCACCCAACGACCGGGAACGCACGCAGTGGTATTTCCAGCGCTATGTGCCGCACCTCCCCGCGGCCGGCGAAATGGTGCTGTTCGACCGCAGCTGGTACAACCGGGCCGGTGTCGAGCGCGTCATGGGCTTTTGCACCGACGAGCAGTATGAGGAGTTCTTCCGCACCGTGCCCGAGTTCGAGCGCATGCTGGTGCGCTCGGGCATACAGCTGATCAAGTACTGGTTCTCGATCTCCGACGAAGAGCAGCATCTGCGCTTCCTGGGACGGATCCACGACCCGCTCAAGCAATGGAAGCTCAGCCCCATGGACCTGGAATCGCGCCGCCGCTGGGAGGACTACACGCGGGCCAAGGAGGTCATGCTGGAGCGCACCCACATCGCCGAAGCGCCCTGGTGGGTGGTGCAGGCCGTGGACAAGAAGAAGGCCCGGCTCAACTGCATCCATCACCTGCTGGGGCAGATTCCGTACACCGAAGTCGAACACGCGCCGATCGAACTGCCGCCACGCGTGCGCCACGACGACTACGTCCGCCATCCGGTGCCCGCCGAAATCATGGTGCCGGAGCGGTATTGATGCCGACCGGGGAGGTCCTGGACCGACCGCGGCCGCGCGGGTGGTATCCTGCGGTCACAGTGCTTCCCTCATCCATGCAAAACGGAACCCGCCTCGCGGCAGTCGACCTCGGCTCCAACAGTTTCCGACTCGAAATCGTGCGGCTGGACCACGGTCAGTTCGAGCGCACCGAATACCTGAAGGAAAGCATCCGCCAGGGTGCCGGCATGGATGCCGAGCGCAATCTCAGTGCCCAGGCCATGCAACGCGGCTGGGACTGCCTGGCGCGCTTCGGCGAACGGCTGTCGGGTTTCGAACCGGTCCAGGTCCGTGCCGTCGCGACGCAGACGCTGCGCGAGGCGCGCAACCGGGAAGCCTTTCTGGAGCGGGCCAACCAGATCCTGGGCTTTCCGATCGACGTGATATCGGGCCGCGAAGAGGCCCGCCTGATCTATCAGGGGGTGGCCAAGATGCTGCCGCAATCGGCCGAGCGCCGCCTGGTGGTCGATATCGGCGGGCGCTCGACCGAACTGATCGTCGGGGCGGGTAGCGAACCCCAGCGCATGGAGTCCTACCGGGTCGGCAGCATCGCCTGGTCGACGCGCTATTTCCCGGGTGGGCAATTCTCCAAGCGCGCCTTCCAGATTGCCGAGATTGCGGCCAAGGCGGTGCTGGACGAAGCACTGGACGCCTACGGACCGCAGCGCTGGGACATCGCCTACGGGTCGGCCGGAACCATCGGTGCGGTCGGCGACGTGCTGGTGGCCGCCGGCGAGCCGGCCGGTGTGCTGACGCAGTCCCAGCTGGACTGGCTGATGGCGAAGCTGCTCGAGGCCCAGAGCGCCGATCGGCTGCGCCTGCCAGGCCTCAAGGATGACCGGCGCAGCATCATCGCCGGTGGTATCAGCATCCTGCGCGCCATCTTCGACCTGCTGCGCATCGAACGGATGTACACCGCCGAAGGCGGCCTGCGGCACGGACTGCTCAGCGAAATGGTCGGTGACGCGGGCCAGCACTTCGACGTGCGAACCGCGTCGGTGGCCCGCCTGATGGCCAAGTTCGACGTCGATACCGCCCATTCGGCGCGGGTCGAAGCGGTGGCCACCACACTGTTCATGCAGCTCTCGCAGCCCCAGGGCCGCGCGACGAACGAGGAGCGCGACCGCAACACCCGCAAGCTGCGCTGGGCGGCACAACTGCACGAGATCGGTGCCCACATCTCCCACAGCGACTACCACAAGCACGGCGCCTACATCCTGGACAACGCAGACGCCACCGGATTCGCGCTGGCCGAACTGCACCGACTGAGCCTGCTGGTGCTGGGCCACCGCGGCAAGCTGCGCAAGCTGGAGGCCGACTTCAGCGACGTGGTGCTGGTGCAGCAGCTGCTGTCGCTGCGGCTGGCCATCATCCTTTGCCACGCCAGGCGCGAACCCGACATCGCCGGCATCCTGCTGGCCCCGCATCCAGGACAGGTGCGGGGCTTCGTGCTGTCGACCCGGGCCGGCTGGGCCGATGCCTACCCGCAGTCCGCGCACCTGCTGCGCGAGGAAGTCACGGCCTGGCAGAAGATGCCCTGGTCATTGACGTTGGTCGAAGCCTGAAACCCTAGGCTGCGACCCGCAGCGGCGCGACGCCCGGCCGCGCGACCGGTGCCACATCGAGCACCCACAGTCCGCTCGGGTCGGATTTCGCATGGTGTTTGGCCAGCGCAGCACGTGTTGCCACATCTTCCGCGCGCAGCACCGCGTCGGACGGAACCATGACCGCACCGATCGACAAGGTGGTGCAGGGAAAGAAACGGACCACGCCATGCCGATCCTCGGCCTCGATACCCACCCGAGCGCGGGCCGTGTCGTCGAACATCTGCCGTGCCCGGGCGGCGAGTTCCGAAACAATGGCGTCACAGCGCCGTCGCCAGTCGCGGCTCTGGAACAGCATGATGAAGTCGTCACCACCCACATGCCCGACAAAGTCGCGCTGGGTGTCACAGTGCGACAGCACGATGCCGGCCAGCAGGCGAATCATCTCATCGCCCCGCCAGTAGCCGTACTGGTCATTGAACGGCTTGAAATGGTTGAGGTCGGCATAGCAGGCCACGAACTCGCCACCGCTGGCCAGCAGCCGCTCGATGTGCTGGCTGATGGGTACGTTGCCCGGCAGAAAGGTCAGCGGATTGGCATGGCGCGCCGCCTCGATCCGGGTCTCGGTCACCGAGCGCACCAGCTGGTCCGCAGTGGCCAGCCCGGCATAACGGCCGTTCTCGGTGACGATGAAGCCGTCGGCGAGGTAGCGCTGGTCTTCCGACGTCAAGATGCCGATCAGCTCATCGACATTGTGGTCGCGCTCTATCAGGCGCGGCTGGTCGTTGGCGTGCATCATGCAGGATTTGCGGCCCCAGATCTCGCGGAAGTACAGCTTGCTGTAATCGTTCATGAACTGCGAGCGATTGATGATCGCCACCGGACGCTGGGCGTCCACCACCGCGATCGCATGCAGATGCTTCTCGCGCAGGAAGATGTCGGCCAGCTCGTCATTGCTGGTGGCGATGCCGGCGCACGGCGCATGCATCAGCGCCATGGGCCGCAGATGGCCGCGCTGGGGCGCGCGCACAAGTTCCGGAAACACCGATACCCGGCGGTCCTTCAACAGTTCGGTGGCTTGCTGCGCGATGGTCAGCACCGGGTCCGGCGCCGGCCGCCCCAGCAGATAGCCCTGCCCGTAGGGAATGCCCAGATCGCGCAGCACTCGCAGGTCATCCAGCGTCTCGATGCCCTCGGCTATCAATGCGGTCTGGAACGTGGTTGCGATCTGCTGCAATGCCTGGATGGTCTTGAGCTTGTCGGCGTGAAGGCTGATGTCCTTGGTGAAGTACTTGTCGATCTTGACGAACTCCGGCTTGATCTGCGACCACAGGCGAAGGCTGGAGCGCCCATCGCCGAAGTCGTCCAGCGCCAGCGACACCCCGGCCGTGCGGATGACCTCGACCACCCGCGCCAGCCGGTCCATGTCGGCCACCCGTTCGTGTTCGGTGATCTCGAGCACCAGCATGCGCGGCAACACGCCCAGTGCATGCACCAGGTCCAGCAGCGCATCGCGTCCACACGAACGCAGCACTTGCACGAGGACACGGGCACTGATGTTGACGAACAGACGACCGGGGTCGCGCAATACACCGGTCTGATAGATGGCCGCCAGTGCGCTGACGGATTCGAATTCGAAGTCCAGGTGCTCCTGCGCCGCGGCCTTGAGCAGGGCCGCAGGCGCGTGCATCGGCGAGCCCTGCGGGCCACGGATCAACGCCTCATGCGCAAAGACCGCACCCGAGGCCAGCACCGCAATCGGCTGGTAGACGGGGCTCAGGGCCACCGCCTGCAGCAGCCGCGCCAGCGGTCCCTCGCCACGCAGGGCGCGGCGCGACAGTCGCGTCAGCGGATGCTGCTGCATACGCCTTGCAAATCCTGAAGCAAGGCCGGTTTCAAATGGCAAGTGCGCCTCCCGTTACGGTATTGCCTGCCAGCTTTCGCCCACGGCAGTGCGGTAAGGCGCGATCCTATGACACCAATGTGTCATATCGATGAAAAATCCATGGAGCCCGCCGGCGCTGCGCCGTTTCCAAGGCATCCACCGAACGGCCTTCATGCGTCCCACTGCACCGTCGCCGGTCAATGGCATCGCAGCGCCTGCCGCCGCCAAGAGGAATAGGACGAAAACTCAGCCGCCGTCGGATGGCGATGCGGCTCCATCGGTGGGGGACCCTCGCAAGGCACCGGGATACAGCGCCTCCAGCGCGGCGCGCACCAGCGCCTCCATCACGCCGGCCAGCGCCTGTGCCAGCGCATCCGGCGGGGTCGCATCATCGCGCTGGTCCCAGACCTGCTCCAGCGCATCGGCGTGGTCGGCGACCAGCCCTGCCACCAGCTCGTTCCAGAACGCCGGATAGCTGCGCTGCTGCCATTCTCCGCGGCCGCGTCCGAAATGCGCCACAGCCAGGTAGCGCAAAACCGACGCGTGAACCTGCTGCTGCAGGAATGCGGTGTCCCAGCGGATCAGCGTCCGGGACTTGTGGCGCAAGGTGTTGAAGCCCCGCGCGATGCCGACACCGCCAAACGCGCCCAGCACCGCGCCGGTCAGCATGCCAGCCCCCAGGGAGAGTCCGCCGGTGGCGATGTCGGCCGCAACGCCGCTCAAGGCGCCCGATACCGCACCTCCCATCAATGCCGCCTTGCCCTCGTGCAGCGGCGCGTCGACCTGCACGTCGCGCTCGACCTGCTCGATGACTTCCGCCGCCGCCTTGCCCTCGAGCCCATGAATCGCAATCAGTTGCTGCATGGCGGCCTGCAGATCCTGCTGCAGACGCGTTGCCATGGCGGCCATCGCACCGGACTGCGCACCGGTCTCCTTGTTGCCGGAAAGGCCCGTCAAGCGCAAGGCCTTGTCGCGCAAGCTGCTCGCCGGCAGCGGCTCGCTGTCCAGTGCCGCACGTGCCAGGGGCTTTGCCAGCACCTGCATCGACTCGGCGAACTGCGCCATGCGACGCGCCTGCCAGGCCTGGCTCAGACGGGAAAATGCCGACTGCTGCGCGGGCTCGAGCACCATGGCCACGCCTTCGAACAGGCTGAACTCCTGCACCCAGCACCGGGCGAACGCGTCCAGCGTGAGCACGGAACGCACCTGCGGCCACAGGCGCAAGGCTTCGCGCCACTGGTTCTCGGCCTGCAGTTCCTGCGCACGGGGCCGACGCGGACCGGTCTGGTTCAACAGCACGATGACCGGCTTGCCGATCCACTCCAGCACCGACAGCTCAGGGGCCAGATAGCCGGCGTCCTGCGGCTCCTCGGCGGCATTGACCAGGTACAGCACCACGTCGGCCTGCTCGCGCGTGTTGCGCACGGCCGCCTGGTTCAGCCAGAAGGTCTGGTCGCGAAAACGGTCCCAGACCTGGGACATGAACCAGCCGATCGGATTGCCTTGCTGCCGCAAACGCTTCGCCAAACGCGCACTGTCGCCGAAGCCCGGCGTGTCCCACAGCACCAGCGCGTCGCCCTGTGGCGTCTCGATCAGGGGATAGGCCGTGGCATCAAGCGTGACGTGTGCCGCATCGCGCACCTCGCCCACGGTCTTCGACAGCAGCGTGCGCGCCAGCGTCGTCTTGCCGGCATTGGTGTGCGAGATCAACGACAGCGAAATACGGGTCGGGTCCATCATCGGTCGGGCCTGAAGAGTGCCGCATCGAGCGCGGTATCGGCGCTGGCGGGATCGGGATCGGCCAGGTTGACGAAGGCCGGCGTGACCCGCACGGTGCCGAGCAGGTCGGACCAGGCCTTGCGCCGCTGCGCCAGCCGCTGCGGATCATCGCCGGCGCGGGCTGCGAAGCTGGTTTCGTCGACCACTACCAGCAGCGGCTCCGCCGTGCCGGACTGTGCGACGACGGCAGCCGCAAATGCGCCATGGGCTTCCTGCTCAGGTGTTGCCGCCATGTTGAACAGCAGCACGCGCGTGCCGGGGTGCGACGCCCAGTCCGGGGTCCCAGCCGGCGCGTCTTCCCCGTAGCCGGTCGGTGCCACCTGGTGAATCGCCACGGCGCCACCGAGCAGCCGTTGCAGCAGGCCATCGAGCCCCGCGATGGCGCGTTCGCTGGGCGTATAGCCGTACGGCAGCACCACCGCATGGTTGGGCGCCACGTGGAAGCCGCGCAGCATCCGGCGAAAGTAGGCCGACTCCAGCGCCAGCGGGAAGGCGCGTGCCTGACGCGCCTCGCGCCAGGCGGCAAGCGCAGCCAGCAACAGACGCGGCAGCACCACCAGCGCCAGCAAGCTCAGTGCCATCAGGTGCAACCAGGCGGCCGCGTTCTCCGAGCCTGGCGCCTGGATCGCCGCCACCCGGGCCAGGTCGGGCACCGGCACCTGGCCCAGCCATGCGCCAGGCGCCAGCACCACCGACAACAGCGCATGGACCGTGGCCGCATCGAGGAAGGTGCTCTCCCAGCTGGCACGGTATTCCAGCGCCAGGCCACGCAGGTACATGCCGGCAATCACGCCGGATGCGAACACGGCTGCGCCCAGGTGCAGCAGGCGTGTTGCGCGCACCTGGTACAAGGGCGCTGCGATGGAGGCCCATTGCGCAGCAACGATGCGCAACCAGTGCCCCACCGGGGTCGCGGGCGTGCGGCCACCGCGGCTGCGTCGCCATCCGGCGCCGATGGCCGCCACGGCCGAACGCAACACGTCGGGCAGTTGCAGCCGGCCCAGACGCAGCACGGGCGCCAGCAACAGCATCAGATAGACCAGCAGATTCCACGCCAGCAGCAGGAGCATCGGCGGCGCCAGCACGTTGATGCGTTGCGATCCCCCCATGCGATCCGCCAGCAGCCCGGCCGCGAAGGCCAGCACCACCACCACCGTGCCGACCCAGGGCCGCCAGGCCAGGGCATGGAGGCCCTGCTTCAGCGTCGGAAAGCGTTCCTGCAAACGCGCCAGTGCCAGCCGCGCGCGGGCGGCAACAAAGCGTGCCGGCGCCGCCGACTCCCCCACTTCGGCCGCAGCCGCCTGGCTGACCCATGCGCGGTCGGCGTCGCTCCATTGCGCGGCACTCCGGTCCTCGGTCTCGATCGCCCGCACCACAGTCACGGCGAGGGCGTCGGCCTCGTGGATCGTGCTGTCCGACAGCGTCACAGAGGGACTCCGATCGGGCGCGCAAACATCAGGGCCATGGCGCCGTTCCCAGCCGTCACGCGGCGTCCATGCCGTTGGCGCGCTTGCAGGCGGTGGCCTCCGGTCCGGCCAGGTACGCCAGCAAGGCACGGGCCTGTTCCGGGCAGCTACAGCCACTGGACACGGCCCCGCTGAACACCGTGATGCTCTGGATATCGTCGGGCAAGGGCCCCAGCACATCGATGCCGGGCACGTTCATCAACTCGCTCAACTGCTGAAAGCCGAGTTCGACCTCGCCCCGGGCCACCAGGCTGGCCACGGGAACGCCCGGCGGCGCCTGAACGATGCGACCGGCCAGCTGCCCGGCAATACCCCAGCGCTCAAACAGCTGGAGCAGATAGTTGCCGCTCGGCCCGGTGGAATAACCCACCGTGCGGGCAGCCAGAACCGCCGCCTTGACGGCATCGCCCGAACCGGTGTCGGGCCGTGCCTTGCCGGAGCCGACCGCCATGCCGATGCCCGAGCGTGCAATATCGACGCGGCTGCCCGGCTGCAGCTTGCCTTCGGCCGTCAGCTTGTCGATGACCGCCGCCGCCAACACCACGACATCGACCGACTCGCCGGACTGGACGCGCTGCGCCACCGCGACGCCTCCGGCACTCTCCAGTTCGACCGGCTGGCCGGTGTCCCGGCCATGGCGCTGCGCCAGTTCGGACAGCACCTCGCGGGTTGCCATCGATGACAGGATCTTGATCGGTTCCAGACGCACGCGCGGCTCCTTGGTCAGTTGCGATTCACCGGCAGGCACCATGCGAGGCGCTCGGGACACCCCGAGACTGCAGCGCGTCCATTGCCAGCCGCGGACAACACCGGGTTGTCCTGCGTTTTGGATTATCGATGCTGCACGTCGAAGGACGGAGCAGACACACCGCAGGTCTGCGGGCGAGCGCCGGCAAAGCAGTGCAAAATGTGCCGGCAATTGTGCTGCTGCGTTTATTTGATGGGAATCTCACACATGAAAAAGATCGGATTCATCGGTGCCTCCGGGCTCATGGGCCATGGCATCGCCAAGAACCTGCTTGCCAAGGGTTTCGAGCTGTCTCTCACCGTGCACCACAACCGCGAACGCGTGGCCGACCTGCTGGCTGCGGGTGCGACCGAAGCCGCCGGACCGAAAGGCCTGGCCCAGTGCGACGCGGTCATCCTGTGCGTCACCGGCACGCCGCAGGTCGAACAATGCCTGCTGGGTGACGATGGGCTGCTCGCCCATGCCAAGTCCGGCATGGTGATCGTCGACACATCGACCAGCGAGCCCGAGTCGACACTGCGCCTGGGCGACCTGTGTGCGTCGCGCGGCGTCACGCTGGTCGACGCCCCGCTGGCGCGCTCGGCGCCCGAGGCGGAACTGGGCAAACTCAACACCATGGTGGGCGCCACGCCCGAGGTGTTTGCGCGCATCGAACCGATCTTCAAGGCTTACTGCGAAAACATCTTTCATGTCGGTGGGCCGAGCACCGGGCACACCATCAAGCTGCTGAACAATTTCGTGGCCCAGGCCATCTGCACCGCGACCGCCGAGGCGTTTGCCGTCGGTGCCAAGGCTGGAGCCGACCTGCGCCAGCTGGTCCGGGTGATCTCCGCCGGCGGCGTCAACTCGGGCCTGTTCCAGGCCATGGCCAAGACGCTGGATGGCGACTTCAGCGGCCTGACGTTCGAGCTGGACAACGCGCGCAAGGACGTGCGCTACTACGGCCACCTGGCAGAAATGGTGGTGGTGCCGGCACCGGTTGGCCAGGCGGTGCACCAGAGTCTGGCGATCGCATCTTCGCTCGGCCAGGGCGCCAAGTTCGTTCCGGCGCTGGTGACGGCCCAGGAGCAGCTGACCGGCGCGCGCATCGCACCGGCGACCTGAACCGGCGCGCGGCTACGGCTGGGCGCGCTCCGGGCGCCCGCGCTTGCCGCGATGCAGTCAGCGACGGGCACAGCACCGCTTCAGCGGTTCAGATAGTCGGACAGTCGGACAGTCTGAGACGGTCAGCGCAACCATTTCTGCAGGAATACGGCCGTCCCCAGGGCCGGATCCAGCTGGTAGGACGCGAAACCGATCCGTTCATACAGGCGGCTGGCGCTGGCGTTTCCCGTCAGCACCTCCAGCGTCATCTTGCAGGCGCCGCGCTCCCGTGCAATCTCCTCGGCCAGCGCAAGCATACGCTCGGCTATGCGCAGGCCGCGATGGCTTGCCGCAACGGCGACGTCATGCACGTTCACCAGGGGTTTGCACGCAAAGGTGGAGAAACCCTCGATGCAATTGACCAGGCCCACGACCTGCGCGCCATCGAAGGCGAGCACACTGAAAGCCTGCGGTCTGGCGGCAAGCGCGTCGACCAGATGGGCACGGACGTTGTCGTCCAGCGCATGTCCACCACCGGCCGGGTCACGCGCATAGGCATCCAGCATCTCGACCAGGGCCCGGCCATGCACCGGGTTGCCATAGTCGGCACGCACGATCCGCACCGAATCCGTCGGCAGGGAGGTCTGCGGGGCGCTCATCGGGCATCCTCCTTGTTGCGAATTGCGGAATTCGACCTTGGGAACAGCCAGTCGGTGCTCATGCGCTCACCGCCAGTGCGAGGCGCTCCGCGCAGGCCTGGGCCTGGGCTGGATCACGTGCCTCCACCATGACGCGCAGCAACGGCTCGGTGCCGCTGGCACGGATCAGCACCCGGCCCGTGTCACCCAGTTCGTCATTGACCGCCTGCGTTTCAGCCGCCAGCCGGGTGTTGGACTTCCAGTCCTGCCCGGCCTTCAGACGGACATTGATCAGCACCTGCGGAAACAGCTGCAGCTCGGCCAGCAGCTGCGAGGGGCTGCGGCCATTGCGCACGCAGGCCTGCAGCACCTGCAGCGCCGAGATCAGGCCATCACCGGTGGTGTGTTTGTCGAGCGCCAGCAAGTGGCCGGAGCCTTCGCCGCCGAGGATCCAGTGGTTCTTCTCCAGCTCCTCCAGCACATAGCGGTCACCCACGCGGGCGCGCACGAAATGCACACCCCGCGCCTTGAGCGCGACCTCGACCGCCATGTTGGTCATCAAGGTCCCCACGACCCCGGGTACATGCTCGTCACGGCCCAGGCGGTCGTCGGCCAGCAAATAGAGCAACTCGTCGCCATTGAAGAGGCGGCCTTCGGAGTCGACCAGCTGCAGCCGATCGGCGTCGCCGTCGAGGGCCACCCCGAAATCGGCCTTGTGCTTGCGCACCGCCTCGACCAGCGCCTGCGGATGGGTTGCACCGACGTCATGGTTGATGTTGAGTCCGTCCGGAGAACAGCCGATCGCCACCACCTCGGCACCCAGTTCGTGAAAGACCATGGGCGCGATCTGGTAGGCGGCCCCATGCGCACCGTCGACCACGATCTTGACACCGCGCAGCGTCAGCTCGGATGAGAAGGTGCTCTTGCAGAACTCGACATATCGGCCGGCCGCATCCTCGAGGCGCCGGGTCTTGCCCAGGGATGCGGAGTCGGCCCAGACCGGATCTTCGCGCAGCGTGGCCTCCACCGCCTCTTCCCAGGCATCGGGCAGCTTGGCACCCTGGGCACTGAAGAACTTGATGCCATTGTCCGCAAACGGATTGTGGCTGGCACTGATGACCACACCCAGCGAGGCGCGCTGCGCCCGGGTGAGGTAGGCAACACCTGGTGTGGGCAAGGGCCCGAGCAGCACCACGTCGACGCCGGCGGAATTGAAACCGCTCTCGAGTGCGCTTTCGAGCATGTAGCCCGAAATACGGGTGTCCTTGCCGATCAGCACGATCGGGCGCTCCTGCGAGCGTTTGAGCACCCGGCCCACCGCATGGGCAAGGCGCAATACGAAGTCGGGGGTGATGGGAGGGACACCCACCGTACCGCGAATGCCATCGGTTCCAAAATATTGACGCGTCATTTGTCTTCTTCTTCCTTCTCCCGGGATTCGGGTCCCGATACCCATGTGCTGGCGTCTGTGCGCGGGCGCCTCGACGGGCGCTGGCGCTCTGGACGCCCGCTAAGCGATGGCGTCGAACACAGCCAGCGCCTGAACAGTCTCGCGTACATCATGGACGCGCACGATGCGGGCCCCTCGCTCCACCGCGAGCAAAGCCGCAGCCACGCTGGGCACCATGCGTGCCTGGGGATCGAGGGAGGCCAGCGTGGCCAGCGAGCGGCTGGTGGCCGTCGCCAGCGAAGACTTGCGGGACCATCCCGCCAGCAAGGGGTAGCCTGCGGCCAGCAACTCCTGCTGACGCGCCAGCAGGCTGAAATTCTGCTCCACGGTCTTGCCGAAGCCGATGCCCGGGTCCAGCACGATCCGCTGCGGTGCAATGCCGCGCGCCTGCAGTTGCGCCGCCGCGTCACGCAGGAACGCCAGCACCTGGACAACGACATCGCCCTGCATCGGCTCGACCTGCATGGTCTGCGGCTCGCGGTGCATGTGCATCAGGCAGACGCCGCAGTCGGGGTAACGCGCCACCACGTCGGCTGCGCCACTCTGGCGCAACGCCCAGATGTCGTTGATGATGTCCGCACCCAGGTCAAGCACGGCCTGCATCACCTCTGGCTTGTAGGTATCGACCGAGACGGGAACTCCCATGGCGACCGCACCGCGCACCACGGGCAGGACACGCGCCAGTTCGTCCGCCAGTGGCAGTGGCGCGGCGCCGGGACGGCTCGATTCGCCACCGATGTCCAGCACATGGGCGCCATCGGCCAGCAGTCGTTCGCAATGGCGCAGCGCAGCGTCCACGGACGCGTGCTGACCGCCATCGGAAAACGAGTCTGGCGTGACGTTGACGATGCCCATCACACAGGGCTTCGTCAGGTCCAGCTCAAAGCGGGAGGTCTGCCAGATCATTGCCATGGCGCAAAAAATGGGGCCAAGGCCCCATTCTTCGATTCAGTGACGCACACTGACGCGCTCAAGCGGCAGTGGGTGCAGGCTCGGTTGTCACCGCGGGCGGGCCGCCGGCACCACCGCCGCCACCGGCCGCCGGCGTACGCGGAATCCAGTCCTTGGGCGGACGCGGAGGCTTGCCGGACATGATGTCGTCGATCTGGTCGGCATCAATGGTCTCGTATTCCAGCAAGGCCTTTGCCATCGCATGCATCTTGTCCTGGTTGTCCTCGATCAGCTTGCGCGCCAGTCCGTATTGCTGGTCGATGATGCGCCGCACCTCGGCGTCCACCTTCTGCATGGTCTGTTCGCTCATGTTGGTGGTCTTGGTCACCGAGCGGCCCAGGAAGACCTCGCCCTCGTTTTCCGCATACACCATCGGGCCCAGTGCGTCGGTCATGCCGTAGCGGGTGACCATGTCGCGCGCGATGTGGGTCGCACGTTCGAAGTCGTTGCTGGCACCGGTCGTCATCTGGTGCATGAACACCTCTTCGGCGATACGCCCACCGAAAAGCATGCTGATCTGGTTCAGCATGTATTCGCTGTCGTAGCTGTAGCGGTCTTCGGCCGGCAGGCTCATCGTGACGCCCAGCGCCCGGCCGCGCGGAATGATGGTGACCTTGTGCACCGGATCGCACTTGGGCAGCATGCGGCCGATCAGTGCGTGACCCGACTCGTGGTACGCCGTGTTGATCCGCTCGCTCTCGGGCATGACCATGCTCTTGCGCTCCGGCCCCATCAGGATCTTGTCCTTGGCCTTCTCGAAATCCTGCATCTCCACGACGCGTGCGCCGCGGCGGGCGGCCATCAAGGCGGCTTCGTTGCACAGGTTGGCCAGATCGGCGCCGGACATGCCAGGGGTACCGCGCGCAATGACGCTGGCGTTGACGTCCTGGCCCAGGGGAACCTTGCGCATGTGCACGTTGAGGATCTGCTCGCGGCCACGGATATCGGGCAAGGTCACATAGACCTGGCGGTCGAAGCGGCCGGGACGCAGCAGCGCGGCATCCAGAATGTCGGGCCGGTTGGTGGCCGCGACAACGATGACGCCGACGTTGGTCTCGAAGCCATCCATCTCGACCAGCATCTGGTTCAGGGTCTGCTCGCGTTCGTCGTTGCCACCGCCGAGGCCGGCGCCCCGCTGGCGACCGACCGCGTCGATCTCGTCGATGAAGATGATGCAGGGCGCGTTCTTCTTGGCGTTGTCGAACATGTCACGCACCCGCGCGGCGCCGACACCGACGAACATTTCAACGAAATCCGAACCGGAGATCGAGAAGAACGGTACCTTGGCTTCGCCGGCAATGCCCTTGGCCAGCAAGGTCTTGCCGGTACCGGGAGGCCCGACCAGCAGCAGGCCACGCGGAATGCGACCGCCGAGTTTCTGGAAGCGCTGCGGATCCTTGAGGAAATCGACGACCTCCTTGACCTCTTCCTTGGCCTCGTCGCAACCCGCGACATCGGCGAAGGTCACCTGGTTGGTGCTCTCGTCGAGCATGCGCGCCTTGCTCTTGCCGAAGCTGAAGGCACCGCCCTTGCCACCACCCTGCATCTGGCGCATGAAATACACCCAGACGCCGATCAGCAGCAGCATCGGACCCCAGCTCACGAGCAGGGTCATCAGCAAAGAACCTTCCTCGCGCGGCTTGACGTCGAACTTGACATCGTTGTTGATCAGGTCGCCGATCAGGCCGCGGTCGAGATAGGTGGCGGTGGTGCGTACCTTGCGGTCGTCATTGGTGACGGCGATGATCTCGGTGCCGCCCTGGCCTTCCTGGATCAATGCGCTCTTGATGCGCTTGCCCCGCACTTCCTCCAGGAAGTCCGAGTACCCCATATAGCCGGAACTCGCCGCGCCCCGGGTGTCGAACTGCTTGAAGACAGTAAACAACACCATGGCGATGACAAGCCAGACGGCAACTTTAGAAAACCACTGATTATTCAAGCGAGGCTCCAATCCTGGGGCGACAATAAACCCATAGGGCAGTTCTGGGCCATTTTAGGCTTTTCAAGATGGCCTGCCCGGTATTTGCGACGGTACAACCACAGTATCCGCACGGTATTGCGGTTCATCAAGGGGTCCGCACTGCCTGACTCAGGCCGATGCCACAGGCTTCAGACCCAGCCCGACCAGGAAGGTTTCCGACGACTTGTCGCGCGAGGCCTTGGGTTTGAACGGCTTTACCACCAGAAACGATTCCTTGAACAGTTTTACCAGCTGGCTATAGCCGGCACCGTGGAACACCTTGACCACCAGCGCCCCTTGCGGCTTCATGTGGTTCTGGCTGAACTCAACCGCCAGCTCGACCAGATGCGCGATGCGCGCGGCGTCGGCCGACGCAATGCCCGACAGATTGGGCGCCATGTCGGAGACCACGATGTCCGCCAGCCGCCCGCCCATGGCAGCGGTCACCCGGGCCAGCATTTCAGGCTCACGAAAATCGCCCTGCAAGAAGGTCACCCCTTCGACCGGCTCCATCGGCAGGATGTCCAGCGCGATGATGCTGCCATTGAGTTCCCCGACTGCGGCGCCACCTCCAGTGGCCGACTTCGGCGACAGGCGGTTGCGTGCGTACTGGCTCCAGGCGCCCGGCGCACTGCCCAGATCCACCACCAGATGTCCGGGCCGGATCAGCTGCAAGGTCTCGTCGATCTCCTTGAGCTTGTAGGCGGCGCGCGCCCGGTACCCGTCGCGCTGCGCCAGCTTGACGTAGGGATCGTTGATATGGTCGTGCAACCAGGCCTTGTTGAGCTTCTTCTTGCTCTTGGGCTTGGTCTTGGTTTCGGTCTTGGACTCGGTGTTCATGACTGCTTCCATTGTTTTCTCGATCACGGGCGCATGCGCGCCGGGGGCAGTCCCGCAGACCCTGTGGTTCGGCCGATAATAGCGCCATGCCCCAAATACAGCTCACGCCCGCGCAGCGCAAGGAACAGCGCGCCAACGCCCACCACCTGGACCCGGTCGTGATGATCGGCAGCGACGGCTGGACCCCCGCCGTCAAGAAGGAAACCGAAGCCGCCCTCGACGCCCATGGCCTGATCAAGATCCGCGTCTTCTCCGACGACCGCAGCGCACGGGAGGCCCTGTTCCTGGCCATTGCCGACGAAATCGGCGCAGCGCCAATCCAGCACATCGGCAAATTGCTGGTCCTGTGGCGCCCGATGCCCGAGCGCGAGAAGACGGTGGATGAAGACCGCGGTGCCGGGCCCCGCGAGGTCAAGGTCATCAAATACAGCAAACGGGGTGGCCAGCGTCCCGAGATCAAGACCCTGCGCGTGCTCGGCAACCAGCGCCTGACGCCCGGCGGTCAGGTCAAGCGGGCCAAGAAGGTCAAACAGGTCAGCGTCAAGAAACGCAGTCAAACCTGAGCCTGCGGGCGGGCCATCCGCCAGAAGCTGATGGCTGCACACAGCCATTGCAAAAGCCACATCGCGCTGCCCACCGAATGCCACAGCGGCAGATTCGCACGGGCCACGATGCGTGGTGACACCGCAAATTCGACCAGCAGGGCCAGCAGCACGCCGGCCAGCACGAAGCCCTGCGCACTGCGCGCACGGGCGGACAAGGCCGCGCCGGTCCCCATGACAGTGGCCGCCAGCAAGCTGATGCCCAGCACGGTGGACACCAGGACCTGAACACTGAAAAGGTGGGCGGCCATATTGCCCGCCAGTGCCTTTTCGGGCAGGTGCGCAAACAGCAAGGGAACGACCCCGAAGCCCAGGGTCGTCAGGCTGCCCCACCACAAGGCGGCGACCCACAGCGGCCAGCTGCGCAAGGCCTCAGATGTAGTGGACCGCGACAATTTCGTAGTGGCGGGTTCCGCCAGGTGCCACCACTTCGGCGCTGTCCCCGACTTCCTTGCCGATCAGTGCGCGCGCAATCGGGCTGCCGATATTGATCAGGCCGAGCTTGAGATCGGCCTCGTCCTCGCCGACGATCTGGTACTTGACCTTCTGACCCGAGTCTTCATCCTCGAGCTCGACCGTGGCGCCGAACACCACGCGGCCGCTGGCGTCCAGCGTGCTCGGATCGATGATCTGGGCCGCCGACAGCTTGCCTTCGACCTCCTGGATACGGCCTTCGATGAAGCCCTGACGATCCTTGGCCGCCTCGTACTCCGCGTTCTCGCTCAGGTCGCCCTGCGCGCGGGCTTCGGCAATTGCGCCGATCACCCAGGGTCGATCCACGGTCTTGAGGCGATGCAATTCGACCTTGAGCTTGTCGGCGCCGCGTTTGGTGATGGGAATGGTGGCCATGAAAACTTCCGTCCAAAAAATGATCAGGGAGCACGTGGCGCGATGCGCCGGGTGCTCCCTGAGGGGCTGATTGAATTATGCCGCGAGTTGCCTGTGCAGCTCCTGCAGCGACACCACACCCAGGTCGTCCAGGTATTGCATGCCTTCGACAGCCGCTTCTGCGCCCGCGATCGTGGTGATCGTCGTCACCCGCGCCGCCAGCGCCGAGGTGCGGATCTGGCCGGAGTCGGCGATCGCGTTGCGGCGCTCCTCGACCGTGTTGACAACCAGTGCGATCTCGTCGTTCTTGATCATGTCGACGATGTGCGGGCGGCCTTCGGTCACCTTGTTCACCACCTGGCACGGCAGCTTGGCCGCAGCCATCGCCGCCGCCGTTCCTTTGGTGGCAATCAGCTCGAAGCCCAGGGCCAGCAGACCACGACCGATCTCGACGGCGCGCGGCTTGTCGTTCTGCTTGACCGAGATGAAGGCCTTGCCCGAACGTGGCAGCTTGGTGCCGGCCGCGATCTGCGACTTCACGAAGGCCTCGCCGAAGGTCCTGGCACTGCCCATGACCTCGCCGGTGGACTTCATCTCGGGGCCCAGGATGGTGTCGACGCCGGGGAACTTGACGAACGGGAACACCGCCTCCTTGACGCTGAAATACGGCGGTGTCACCTCGGCACCGATGCCCTGCGCATCCAGTGTCTGCCCGACCATGCAGCGGGCAGCAACCTTGGCCAGCTGGATGCCGGTGGCCTTGCTGACGAAGGGAACGGTACGCGAGGCGCGCGGATTGACCTCCAGCACGAAGATCACGTCCTGCTCCACGCCCTGCGCATCTTTCAGCTGCTGGATCGCGAACTGCACGTTCATCAGACCGACGACGTTGAGCGCGCGCGCCATCTCCGCCGTCTGCCGCTTGAGTTCGGTCACCGTAGCCGCCGACAGGTAGTACGGCGGCAAGGAACAGGCCGAGTCGCCGCTGTGCACACCCGCCTGCTCGATGTGTTCCATGACGCCACCGATGAACACCCGCTGCCCGTCGCAGATCGCATCCACATCGCATTCGATGGCATCGTTCAAGAAACGGTCCAGCAGCACCGGCGAGTCGTGCGATACCTTGACCGCCTCGCGCATGTAGCGCTCGAGGTCACGCTGCTCGTGCACCACCTCCATCGCGCGACCGCCCAGCACGTAGCTGGGGCGCACCACCAGCGGATAACCGAGCTTGGCCGCCTTCTCCAGCGCATCGGGTTCCGTCCGCGCGGTGGCATTGGGCGGCTGGCGCAGGCCCAGCGTGTGCAGCAGTTGCTGAAAGCGCTCACGGTCTTCGGCCGCGTCGATCATGTCCGGGCTGGTGCCGATGATCGGCACGCCATTGGCCTCCAGATCGAGCGCGAGCTTGAGCGGGGTCTGCCCGCCGTACTGGACGATCACGCCCAGTGGCTTTTCCTTGTCGACGATCTCCAGCACGTCCTCGAGCGTCAGCGGCTCGAAATACAGCCGGTCGCTGGTGTCGTAGTCGGTCGACACGGTTTCGGGATTGCAGTTGACCATGATGGTCTCGTAGCCATCCTCGCGCATGGCCAGCGCCGCATGCACGCAGCAATAGTCGAACTCGATGCCCTGCCCGATCCGGTTCGGCCCGCCGCCGAGCACCATGATCTTCTTGCGGTTGGTCGGCGCCGACTCGCACTCGTCCTCGTAGGTCGAATACATGTAGGCGGTGTTGGTCGGGAATTCCGCGGCGCAGGTGTCCACCCGCTTGTAGACCGGACGCACACCGAGCCGATGGCGCAGTTCGCGGATCGCGGTGTCGGTGGTCTTGAGCTGGCGTGCCAGGCGCCGGTCGGAAAAGCCCTTGCGCTTGAGCGCACGCAGCGTCGGTGCATCCAGCGTATCGATCGTGCGCGTCTCCAGTTCGAGCTCGATCTTGACGATCTCCTCGATCTGCACCAGGAACCAGCGGTCGATCTTGGTGAGGGCGAACACTTCCTCGACGCTCATGCCCTGGGCAAAGGCATCACCCACGTACCAGATGCGCTCGGGGCCCGGCTCGCCGAGTTCCTTCTCCAGCACCTCACGGTCCTGGGTCTTCTCGTTCATGCCGTCAACGCCGACCTCCAGGCCGCGCAAGGCTTTCTGGAACGACTCCTGGAAGGTACGGCCGATCGCCATCACCTCGCCGACGGACTTCATCTGCGTGGTCAGTCGCGAGTCGGCGGTCGGAAACTTCTCGAACGCGAAGCGCGGGATTTTGGTCACCACGTAGTCGATGCTGGGCTCGAAGCTGGCGGGCGTCGCACCACCGGTGATCTCGTTGCGCAGTTCGTCCAGCGTGTAGCCGATGGCCAGCTTGGCTGCGATCTTGGCGATCGGGAAGCCCGTCGCCTTGGACGCCAGCGCCGAGGAACGGCTGACACGCGGATTCATCTCGATGACGACCATGCGGCCGTCGTCCGGATTGATCGCGAACTGCACGTTGGAGCCGCCGGTATCCACACCGATCTCGCGCAGCACGGCCAGCGACGCATTGCGCAGGATCTGGTACTCGCGATCGCTCAGCGTCTGTGCCGGCGCGACGGTGATCGAGTCACCGGTATGCACACCCATCGGGTCGAGGTTCTCGATAGAGCACACGATGATGCAGTTGTCCGCCTTGTCGCGCACCACTTCCATCTCGTACTCTTTCCAGCCCAGCAGCGATTCCTCGATCAGCAGTTCGTTGGTCGGCGATGCCTCCAGGCCGCGCTTGCAGATGGTGTCGAATTCCTCGGCGTTGTAGGCAATGCCGCCACCGGTACCGCCCAGCGTGAAACTGGGACGGATGACGGTCGGAAAGCCCAGCGTCTTCTGCACGGCCCATGCCTCGTCCATGCTGTGGGCAATACCCGAGCGCGCCGAGCCCAGGCCGATGCGGGTCATGGCCTGCTTGAACTTCAGCCGGTCTTCCGCCTTCTCGATCGCGTCCGGACTGGCGCCGATCAGTTCGACCTTGTACTGGTTGAGCACGCCGTTGTGCCACAGGTCGAGCGCGCAGTTCAGCGCGGTCTGGCCACCCATGGTCGGCAAAATGGCGTCGGGCCGCTCCTTGGCAATGATCTTCTCGACCGTCTGCCAGGTGATGGGCTCGATATACGTGACGTCGGCCGTGGCCGGGTCGGTCATGATCGTGGCCGGATTGCTGTTGATCAGGATGACCTTGAAGCCCTCCTCGCGCAATGCCTTGCAGGCCTGCACGCCGGAGTAGTCGAATTCACAGGCCTGGCCGATGATGATCGGCCCGGCGCCGATGATGAGAACGCTCTTGATGTCGGTGCGCTTAGGCATTTTCACTCCGGCGGGACGGGTCCATGAGCGCCGTGAAGCGCTCGAACAAATAGGCAATGTCGTGGGGACCCGGAGATGCCTCCGGATGACCCTGGAAGCACAGGGCAGGCTTGTCGGTGCGTCGCAGACCCTGCAAGGTGCCGTCGAACAGGCTGACGTGGGTCGGCACCAGGTTGGCGGGCAGGCTGTCGGGGTCGACCGCGAAGCCGTGGTTCTGGCTGGTGATGCTGACGCGCCCGGTATCGATGTCCTTGACCGGGTGGTTCGCACCATGGTGGCCGAACTTCATCTTGAAGGTGCGGGCGCCGGAGGCCAGCGCCATGATCTGGTGGCCCAGGCAGATGCCGAAGATCGGAATGTCGGTCTCCAGCAATTGCCGTACGGCTGCGATCGCATAGTCACAGGGCTCCGGATCGCCAGGTCCATTGGACAGGAAGACTCCGTCCGGCGCCAGCGCCAGCACCTTGTCGGCGCTGGTCTGCGCCGGCACGACCGTGACCTTGCAGCCCCGCTGGGCCAGCATGCGCAGAATGTTCTGCTTGACGCCGAAATCGTAGGCGACCACGTGGTAGCGCGGCTCGGCCAGTTCACCGAAGCCGGGCGCTCCGTCCTGTGCGGGGTCGCTCAGCGACCACTCGGTCTGCGTCCAGGTGTAGGGCTCCTGCACCGTGACCACGCGGGCCAGATCCAGGCCGGCCATGGACGGCGCCGAACGGGCCAGCGCGAGCGCTTCGGCGACACGGGCATCCGACAGTTCTTCGCCGGGCGCCAGGCCCAGGATGCAGCCGTTCTGCGCGCCCTGGCTGCGGATCTGCCGGGTCAGCTTGCGGGTATCGATATTCGCGATGGCGACCGTGTTGGCAGCCTGCAGATAGGACTCCAGCGTGCCGGTCAGGCGGAAATTGGAGGCAACCGCAGGCAGATTGCGGATGACCAGACCAGCGGCCTGGACCTTGCGCGACTCCGCGTCCTGCGGATTGACGCCATAGTTGCCGATATGCGGATAGGTCAGCGTGACGATTTGCTGGCAATAGCTGGGATCGGTGAGTATTTCCTGGTACCCCGTCATCGAGGTGTTGAATACCACTTCACCGACACAGGCACCGGTGGCACCGATGGACTCGCCAATGTAAATCGTGCCGTCCGCGAGCGCCAATATGGCGAGAGGGTAGGTTCCCTTGAGAGACAAAAGCACGGGGTTCTCCGGATGGGTTACGGGTACGCCCAAGCAACCGCAAGACCTGTGCAGGTTGCTGCTCTTCAAAGGGGGATTTGACTCGCGAATCGCTTGGGGCGCTTGCTTTCTGGAAAGCCACGCATTATAGATCAGCGCAGTAGCCCCCTCGCAGCGCCATTGGGCGCCGCCCGGGCTCAGGGCGCGTGGCCGATGGCGCTGGCGTGCAGGCAAATCGCAGCGGCGGCGGCCACGTTGAGCGACTCCTCGCCGCCAGGCTGCGCAATCCGGCACCAGGCCTGGGCCTGCTGCATCAGCGCCGCGTCCACGCCCTGCCCTTCATGGCCAAAAGCCCAGGCACATGGCCAGGGCAGCTTCTGCGCATGCAGCAGTTCCCCCTGGTGCGAACTGGTGACCACCAGCGGCACGCCCAGCGCCGCCACGTCCTGCCGGCCCAGCCCCTCCACCAGATGCAAGCCGAAATGGGCGCCCATGCCCGCACGCAGCACCTTGGGCGACCACAAGGCGGCCGTGCCGCTGAGCGCCAGCACCTGGCGGAATCCGAAGGCGCCGGCACTGCGCAGGATGGAGCCGACATTGCCGGCGTCCTGCACGCGGTCCAGCACGACCGATGCCACGCCGGTCTGTGGCGCACTGGCGGACGGCAGGTCCAGCACGAAGCCCATGCGGGCCGGTGACTCCAGGCTGCTGAACTCGGCAAACAGCGCATCGGGCACGACGACCACATGGGCAACATCCGGGCCCCATACCGGCTCGGCGGCGGGCCAGAATGACTCGGCGAACACCGCCATGGCCGGCGCCACGCCCCGCTGCAACGCCGCGCGGCAGAGGTGGTCGCCCTCGATCCAGATCTGCCCCTGTTTGCGATAAGCCGTGTTGTGCCCGGCCAGGCGCCGCAGCAGTTTCACCAGCGGGTTGTCGCGCGACTGAACCTGCGCAATATGCAGGCGGCCGTCAGCGGACATGCAGCACCTCCGTCACCGGCGCGAAGCTGCGCCGATGCTCCGGGCATGCACCCAGCCGGCGCAGTGCGGCCAGGTGCTGGGCGGTGCCATATCCCTTGTGGCGCGCAAAGCCGTAGTCAGGATACTGGGCGTCGAGCTGCGCACACCAGCGATCGCGGTGAACCTTGGCGATGATGGAGGCCGCCGAAATTTCGGCCACCAGCGCATCGCCTCCCACGATGGCCTCGGCGCGCACGTTCAGCACGGGAATGCGGTTGCCGTCGATCAGCACCTTGGCTGGCGTCAGTCGCAGACCTTCGACTGCGCGGCGCATCGCCAGCATGGTGGCCTGCAGGATATTGATCGCGTCGATCTCCTCCACCGACGCCGAGCCGACCGCGCAGCACAGGGCGCGGGCGCAGATCAGGTCGAACAGCCGCTCACGCTGGTTGGCACTGAGCTTCTTCGAGTCAGCCAGTCCTTCGACGGGATTGCGCGGATCGAGGATCACTGCAGCGGCCACGACCGGGCCGGCCAGCGGACCACGGCCGGCCTCGTCCACACCGGCGATCAGGCCGGGTGCGTCCCAGGGCAGTTGCGCCTGCTCAGGTTTCAAGAAGGGTTTCGATCGCATCGGTTGCCAACTTGGAAGTATCGCGCTGCAGTTCCAGGTGCAGCGCTTCGAAACGGTGTTGCAGCCGGAGCACCCGGTCGGGTGCATCCAGCCATTGGTTGACGGCATCGGCCAGTGCGCGCGGCGTTGCCTGCTCCTGCAGCAGTTCGGGGACCACGAAATCCCGGCACAGAATGTTGGGCAATCCGACCCAGGCTTGCAGCCGCTTGCGCCGCATGATCTGCCAGGACAGCCAATGCATGTTGTAGGCGATCACCATCGGCCGCTTGAACAGCGCAGCCTCCAGCGTCGCCGTGCCGCTGGCAATCAGCGTCACGTCGCAGGCCGCCAGCACGGTATGCGACTGACCACGCAGAATCCGGACTTGCTCGGCCACACCTGCATCGCGGGCGATCTGTTCGACCAGGCCGTGCAGGGCCGGAATGGCCGGCACCACGCATTGCAAGGTGGGACGCTCGCGCAAAAGCAGCTGCGCCGCTGCGAAGAAGCGCTGCGCGAGATACTGGATTTCCGAGCGCCGACTGCCAGGCAGTATGGCCAGCACCGGTACGTCGTCGCGCAGGCCCAGCGTCGCGCGTGCGGCTGCGCGGTCCGCATGCATCGGAATCACGTCGGCCAGCGGATGACCTACAAAGGTCGCCGCCACGCCGTGCTGCTGCAGCAGCGCTGGCTCGAACGGAAACAGGCACAGCATGTGGTCGACGCTGGCCCGGATTTTCTCCAGCCGCTCGGCGCGCCAGGCCCATACGGACGGGCAGACAAAGTGCACGGTATGGATACCGCGCTGCTTGAGATCCCGCTCCAGCTGCAGATTGAAGTCGGGCGCGTCGACACCGATGAAGACGTCCGGTCGTTGATGCAGCAGCCGGGTCCTGAGCTGGTCGCGAATGGCGGTGATGCCTCGGTAGTGGCGCAAGACCTCGACGTAGCCCCTGACGGCCAGGCGCTCACTCGGCCACCATGCGTCGAAGCCGTGCTCCGCCATGCGTGCACCGCCGATACCGGCACTTTGAAGCCCCGGCCAGCGCGTACGCAGACCACCCAGCAACAAACCGGCCAGCAGGTCGCCCGAGGTCTCGCCCGCCACCATGGCAATGACCGGACTGCGTGACGACGGGCCGGTACGTTCAGATGCGGCCGCAGCGCACATCGTCCGTTACCGGACAATTCCGCGCCGTGGCGCGACGTCCGACAGGAACGTGGCCATCATCTCCACGTCCGGCTTCGCCTCGGGATGGCTTTCCGCCAGGGCATCGATGGTGACGCGGGCCTGCTCCAGCGTCAGGTCGTCGCGGTACAGCGCCTTGTGCATGGCCTTGACCGCCGCCAGTCGTTCAGCCGAAAAGCCACGCCGGCGCAAGCCCTCGTAGTTCATCGAGCGCGCCGAGGCCGGCTGCCCCTGGCACATGACGAAAGGCGGAAGATCGGCGAACAGCAGGGCGCACATGGCCGTCATGCTGTGGGCGCCGATACGCACGAACTGGTGCACCACGGTAAAGCCGCCCAGAATCGCCCAGTCGCCCACATGGACGTGACCGGCCAGCTGGGAGTTGTTGGCGAATATCGTATGGCTGCCGACCTGGCAGTCATGCGCCAGGTGCACATAGGCCATGATCCAGTTGTCGTCCTGCACCCGGGTCACGCCCTGGTCACCGGGCGATCCGATGTTGAAGGTACAGAACTCGCGGATCGTGTTGCGGTCGCCGATATGCAGCTCGCAGGGCTCGCCGGCATATTTCTTGTCTTGCGGGACCGCGCCCAGCGAATTGAACTGGAAGATGCGGTTGTCGCGGCCGATCCGGGTATGCCCTTCGATCACGCAATGGGCGCCGACCGTGGTTCCCGCACCGATGCGGACATGGGGGCCGATGACCGTGTATGGCCCTATGACAACCGTTTCGTCGATGTCGGCCGCTTTGTCGACGATGGCCGTGGGGTGGATGTTCTGCACGCTGGAACCACGAAATGCCGGTCAGGCAATGCTGCGCATCGTGCAGATCAGCTCCGCTTCGACGGCCAGTTCCTCGCCCACGGTCGCGCGCGCCTTGAACTTGAAGATGCCGGACTTCATGCGGTCGAGCTCGGCATGCAGCATCAGCTGGTCGCCCGGCTCGACGGGGCGCTTGAAACGCGCGCCATCGATACCGGCAAAGTAGTAGACCGTCTTGTCGTCGGGCGTCACGCCCAGCGTGTCGAAAGCGAGCAAGGCGGCAGCCTGGGCCAGCGCCTCGAGCATCAGAACGCCGGGCATGACCGGGCGATGCGGAAAGTGCCCGGTGAAGAATGGCTCGTTCATCGATACGTTCTTCAGCGCGACGATGCGCTTGCCCTTCTCCAGTTCGACCACCCGGTCGACCAGCAGGAAGGGATAGCGGTGCGGCAATTGCTTGAGAATCTGGTGAATGTCCATCATGGCGTGTTCGGGTCTTTGGTGAGGTGTTCGAGTGCCCGCAGGCGGTCGCGCAGCGTATCGAGCCGCTTGAGCGACGCCGCGTTCTTTTCCCAGCGGGCATTGTCGTCGATCGGGAAGATGCCGGTGTAGTGGCCCGGCTTGAGAATCGAGCGGGTCACCACCGAGGCCGCGGATATGTTCACATGATCGGCGAGGCTGAGATGCCCCAGCACCACGGCTGCACCGCCGATGGTGCAATGGGCGCCGATGGTCGCAGAGCCTGCAACACCCACGCACGCGGCCATGGCCGTGTGCCGGCCGACGCGCACGTTGTGCCCGATCTGTATCAAGTTGTCGAGCTTGACGCCGTCCTCGAGCACCGTATCGGACAAGGCACCCCGGTCTATGCAGGTATTGGCACCGATCTCCACATCGTCGCCGATGCGCACCGCACCGAGCTGCTCGATCTTCTCCCACGCGCCATCGTTCGGCGCGAAGCCGAAACCGTCCGCGCCGACAACCACGCCGCTGTGCAGCAGGCAGCGCGCGCCCACCACGCAGTCCTCGCCGATCGTGACCCTGGACCTGAGCACGGTCCCGGCACCGATACGCGCGCCACGCTCGACCACACACAGGGGGCCGATGGATGCACTGGGGTCGACGATGGCCAGAGGATCAACGACCGCACTGGGATGCACCGACGGCGCTGCGCCGGTGCCATGGTGGCGCTTCCACAACTGGGTGACCCGGGCAAAGTACAGGTAGGGCTGCGCCGTGACGATGCACGCGCCACGGGTACGCGCCAATGCGGCAAGGTCGGGGGCAGCGATGACGCAAGCAGCCTGCGATTGCGCCAGCTGCCGCCGATACCGTGCGCCGGTGACGAAGCTCAGCTGGGTCGACGTGGCCTCGGCCAGCGTTGCGAGGCCGTCGATGGGGGTATCGGGATCGCCATGCAGTTCACCGCCCAGCGCTGCAACCAGGGTTCCCAGCGACAAGGGCACGTGCAGGCCTTCAGGGCAACTACTTGGCCCCTGCGTTCAGGGCCTTGATCACCTTGTCGGTGATGTCATGTTTGGGATTGATGTACACCGCGTCCTGCAGCACGAGGTCATATTTCTCCGCCTCGGCCACCTGCTTGACCACCCTGTTGGCACGTTCCAGCACCATTTGCAGCTCTTCGTTCTTGCGCGAGTTGAGGTCCTCCTGGAACTCCCGGCGCTTGCGCTGGAAATCACGGTCCTGCTCGACGAGTTGCTTCTGCCGGGTCAGACGCTGCGATTCGGACAACGTGGGCGCATCCCGCTCGAGCTTGTCCGCAATGGCCTTGATGGACGCGCCCATGTCGATCAGTTCCTTCTCACGCTTGGAGAACTCCTGCTCGAGCTTGGACTGCGCAGCCTTGGCCGTCGCGGCCTCCTTGAAGATGCGGTCCGTGTTGACGAACCCGATCCGGAACTCCTGTGCCTGGACCAGGGGCGCGAAGGCCATCAAGGCCACGAATACGCCGGCACACAGGCGAATGGAAAGATTCTTCATTAGAAAGATGTCCCGATTTGAAATTGCACGGTCTGGATTTTATCGCCAGCAAACTTGCGGATCGGCTTGGCGATGGCCAGCCGCAAAGGACCGACCGGCGAGATCCAGCTGATACCGACGCCCACCGAGGCGCGCAGCTTCTGCAGATCCAGCGATTCGGATTCGGCGTAGACGTTGCCCGCATCCAGAAACCCGAACATCCGCAGTGTACGGTCGTTGCCAGCCCCCGGAAACGGCGTCAGCACCTCGAAGTTCAGGTTGATCTTGCGGTTGCCGCCCAGACTGCCGCCGGTCGCGGTGTCGATCTGGCCCAGGCTGCCCTGCTCGAAACCACGCACAGACCCCAGACCACCACCGAAGTAGTTCTTGAACAGCGGGAATGGCCGGCCGGACAGGCCCTTGCCCCAGCCCACGTCGCCGTTGAAGGCCAGCGTGTACTGCTTGTTGAGCGGGAAATACTGCTGGTACTGGTAGCTGGCACTGAGGTAGCGGGTGTCGCCGCCGACGCCCCATTCGCCATTGAGCCGCTGGTAGCGACCCGTCGTCGGCACCAGCGCACTGTCGCGGGTGTCGCGCGCCCAACCGACCGTCAGCGGCACACCATTGCTGCTGTAGCCGAACTGGTTGGCATAGGTCAGGTACGCTGCCGGAAGCTGCGTGCCGGGCACGATCTTGGTGCGCTCGACACCAGCACCGAAGTACACCGTATCGACTTCGGTGAACGGAACACCGAACCGCAGGCTGGCGCCGGTGGTCACCAGCTTGTAGCTGTCGGTGTCGGTATAGGGACTGGTGTTGCGGTGGTAGACGTCGATCGAACGCGACACACCGTCGACCGTGAAATACGGGTCGGTGGTGCTGAAGACCACGGTACGGTTGATCTTGCTGGTATCGATCTGCAGCCCCAGCGAATTGCCTGATCCGAAAGCATTTTCCTGCTTGATGCCGGCGCTCAGGCCCAGGCCGTCGCCGCTGGAGTAGCCGGCACCCAGTGACAGGTTGCCGGTGGCTTTTTCCACAACCGTGATCGTCAGGTCCACCTGATCCGGTGCACCTGCGACCTCCTGGGTCTCGATCGACACATCGCGGAAGAAGCCCAGCCGGTCGACGCGATCGCGCGAACGGCGGATCTTGTCGGCGTCGTACCAGGCGGCTTCGAATTGCCGGAACTCACGCCTTACGACTTCGTCACGGGTACGGTTGTTGCCCGCCACGTTGACACGACGCACATAGGCTCGGCGGGACGGATCGGCCTGAATCACCAGCGCGACACGGTTGTTCGCACGATCGACTTCAGGCCGCGCCTCGACACGGGCAAACGCGTATCCGAAATTACCGAAATAGTCGGTGAAGGCCTTGGTCGTCTGCACCACTTCGTCGGCGTTGTACGCTTCGCCCGGACGGATGCTCACCAGGCTCTTGAACTCGTCGTCCTTGCCCAGGAAGTTGCCCTCGAGCTTCACGCCCGAGACCACATACCGCTCGCCTTCGGTGACGTTGATGACGATGGTGATGTCCTGCTTGTCCGGCGAGATCACCACCTGCGTGGAGTCGATCTTGAACTCAAGGTAGCCTCGCGTCAGGTAATACGAACGCAGGCTTTCGATATCGGCATTGAGCTTGGGGCGCGAATACTGGTCGGACTTCGTGTACCAGCTCAGCCAGCCGCCGGTATCGAGGTCGAACAGGTCCCGCAGCGTGGACTCGCTGAACACCTTGTTGCCGACAACGCGGATTTCCTTGATCTTCGAGCGATCGCCTTCGGTGATCGTGAAGGCCAGGTTGACCCGGTTGCGCTCGATGGGCGTCACGGTGGTGACGACTTCGGATGCGTACAGGCTGCGGTTGATGTACTGCCGCTTGATCTCCTGCTCGGCCCGGTCGAGCAGGGCCTTGTCGTAGGGGCGTCCGTCGGCAAGGCCGATGTCCCGCATCATCTTGCGCAGGGCGTCCTTGTCGAACTCCTTGTTGCCGCTGAATTCGACGTCGGCAACGGTCGGCCGCTCTTCGACGATGACCACCAGCACGTCGCCACTGACGTCGATGCGCACGTCCTTGAACAGCCCCAGCGCAAAGATCGCCTGGATGGCGGCAGCGCCTTTCTGGTCATCGTAGGTGTCGCCGACCCGCACCGGCAAGGAGGCGAAGATGGTGCCGGCCTCGGTGCGCTGCAATCCCTCGATCCGGATATCGCGCACCGTGAAAGGGTCCACAGCCCATGCAGATCCGGTAAAAACGCTGGCCGCAATGGCAAGAGCGACGGTATGTCGCTGAAATCGATTGAGATGCATGTTGTCTGTTTGTGTCTGTCCGGCCTGGATTGCCAGAGCAATAGAACCCTACCCCAGGATACGGGTCAGATCGTTGAACAAGGCGATACCCATCATCAGCAACAGTACCGCGACTCCGCCGCGTTGCAGACGCTCCATCCAAATTTCGGTCACACCGCGCCCGGTCACCGCCTCCCAAAGATAATACATCAGGTGCCCGCCATCGAGCACCGGCAGCGGCAGCAAATTGAGCACACCCAGGCTCACGCTGATCAGGGCCAGAAACAGCAGATACTGGGTCAATCCCAGGCTGGCGGACTTGCCCGCATAGTCGGCAATCGTCAGAGGACCATTGAGGTTCTTCAGGGACGCCTCGCCGATGATCATGCGTCCGATCATGCGCAGCGTCAGCGTCGAAACCTCCCAGGTACGGACCATCCCTTGCCAGGCGCCGTCCAGCGGGCCGTAACGCACGGTTACCGTTTCGGGACCGGCACCGACGTAGGCTCCAATGCGCCCGATCGGGTTTCCGTTCTCCAGCACGACCTGCGGCGTCACGGTCAGCGCAAGAACCTTGCCCTCGCGCTCCACCTGCCACACCCCACCCGCCGGATCGGTCTTGCCGGTCGCGCCGCGGATCAGCTCGCGCAGCTGCTGCCCATCCACCACCGCAATGTCGCCAACGCTGCGCACCAGGTCCCCCTTGCGCAGTCCCGCCGCGGCGGCAGCACCGTCCGGCAGCACCTCGCCGATCTCCGGCCGTGTCAGCGGCCCGACGATCCCGATGCGGCGAAACAAGGCCGCATCGACATCGCTCGACGGCTGCGGCCCGAGCTCCAGCAGCACCGAACGGGCCCGTCCACCGGGTTCGCGCTCGACATCCAGGCTGACGTTCTCACCATGCAGGGCGGCCTGCGCCAGCAGCCAGCGCAGGTCGTCGAAGGAGGCAACGTCAGTCGGTGTCTCCGCACCCGCCGCCGCACGCAGCACCCGCTCTCCACCGACCAGCCCGGCCTTTTCGGCAACCGAGCCGGCAACCGGCCGCGCCAGTACCGCGCTGGCCTGCTGCACGCCGCTCCAGTTCACCAGCGTGTACAGCACCACCGCCAGCAGCAGGTTGACCAGCGGCCCGGCCGCTACGATGGCCGCCCGCGCCGCCAGGGGCTGGTTGTTGAATGCGAGGTGCCGCTCATGGGGCGCGACTGGCGCTTCGCGCTCGTCGAGCATGCGCACATAGCCCCCCAGAGGAAAGGCCGCAATGACGAACTCGGTCGGAGAGTCCTTGGCCTGCCAGCGAAACAAGGTCTTGCCGAAGCCGACCGAAAAACGCAGCACCCGGACACCACAGGCCACGGCAACGCGGTAGTGGCCGTATTCATGCACCGCAATCAGAATTGCCAACGCGAAAACAAAAGCCAGGATGGTCAGCATGGTTGTGGACAGACGCCTCTCTCAGCGCGCCAGGGATGCGACCTGGCGCTGTGCCTGCGCCCGGGCCTGATGATCAAGTTGCAACAGCGCATCCAGCGAGTCTGCACCGTGTACGTCGATCGTGTCCAGCGTATGCGCATTGACCCCGTGGATCTGGTCAAAACGGATCCGGCCATCCAGGAAGGCCTCAACCGCCACCTCATTGGCGGCATTGAGCACCGCCGGGGTTCCATGGGCAGCCTCCAGTACCTGCCAGGCCAGCTTCAGGCCCGGAAAGCGCGCCTGGTGCAGCGGATCGTCCATGGATTCGAAGGTCATGGCCGCCAGGGTCTGGAAGTCCAGCGCGTCGGCCCCGGAGGCCATGCGCTCAGGCCAGCACAGTCCGTAGGCAATCGGCACACGCATGTCGGGGGTACCCAGTTGCGCCACGATCGAGTTGTCGCGGTACTGCACCATCGAATGGATCACGCTTTGCGGGTGGATCACCACCGAAATGCGCGCCGACGGCACCCCGAACAGGAAGCGGGCCTCGATCACCTCCAGCACCTTGTTCATCATCGTGGCCGAATCCACCGAGATCTTGCGCCCCATCACCCAGTTCGGGTGGGCACAGGCCTGCTCGGGAAGCACATCGCGCAGGGTTGCCGGATCCCGCTGGCGAAACGGTCCGCCAGACGCCGTCAGAATCAGCTTGTCGATCCGCGCCTCCCAGGTGGATGCGTCGTCGGGCAGGGACTGGAAGATCGCCGAATGCTCGCTGTCGATCGGCAACAGCTTGGCGCCGCCCTGCGCGACTGCCTGCATGAATACCGAGCCCCCCACGACCAGCGCTTCCTTGTTCGCCAGCAAAAGACGCTTGCCGGCACTGGCCGCGCGCATGCAGGCGGCCAATCCCGCAGCACCGACGATGGCGGCCATGACGATCTGCACCTGCTCGTGTGCGGCAATGTCGGCGATCGCGTCGGCGCCCGACAAGACCCGCGTCGGCAGATTCAGCGACTTGCATTGCTGATCGAGCAGCCGCGCGCTGGCAGCATCGGCCATCACGGCAAACGCGGGCTTGTGGGCCACGCACTGCGCCAGCATCGCGTCGACGCGGGTCGACGCGGTGAGAGCAAAGACCTCGAACCGGCCGGGATGGCGGCTGATCACATCCAGCGTATTGGCACCGACCGACCCGGTCGAGCCGAGAATCACCACCCGTGGGGCCATGGACACCGGCGCCTGATTCACAGCGACACCAGCAGCATGGCCAGCGGCATCGCCGGCAACAGGGCATCGATACGGTCGAGGACACCACCATGGCCTGGCAAAAGACCACTGCTGTCCTTGACCCCGGCCGTGCGCTTGAGCAGCGACTCGACCAGATCACCCACCACGCTCATGCCCACCAGCCCCACCAGGGCCGGCAACATGAACCAGTGCTCGCTTTGCAACATGCGGCTGTACAGGCTGGGGGCTGTCGACTGGAAGTGCCCGTCGGCCCATTGCCACAGCAGCGCCAGCAGCAGCACCCCCACGACCGCGCCAGCCACACCTTCCCAGGTCTTGCCCGGACTGATGCTCGGCGCCAGCTTGCCCGCAACGACCCGCCCACCCCAGGTGCGCCCGGCGAAATAGGCAGAGATGTCGGCCGCCCACACCAGGGCCATGATCGACAGCACGAAGTTGACACCGACATGGCGCGCCTGCGCCAACGCCAGCCAGGCGGCGACCAGGATCAGGAAGCCCATGACAAGGCGTACAGCGCGCGGAATGCGCGACCACAGCGCCGTACCGCCATGCAGCAGCCAGGCGCCACCGACGACCCAGATGCAGGCCATCAGGCTCCATAGCCAGACCACGGGGCGATCCACCATGCCGCCCGCCCAGGTCAACGCACACACCAGCGCGCAAGCGGCCGCACAGCCCACCGACGCGGCACGGCCGTATCCGACAAGGCGGGCCCATTCCCAGGCAGCTGCGGCGATGAACACGATGGCCAGTGCGGTCAGGGGGGCGGCAGACGGATAGAACATGGCTGGTAGCAGCACCAGCAACAACACGACCGCGGTGACGACTCGCTGCCAGAGCATCCGGTGGTCTCAGGCCGGCTGCGGGCGGGCGGCTTTGCCAGCCACCTGCGCCGAAGTCTTGCCGAATCGCCGCTCGCGCTGTGCGAACGCGGCGAATGCCAGGTCCAGCGCCGCATCATCGAAATCCGGCCACAGCGTGTCGGAGAAATACAGTTCGGAATAAGCCGCCTGCCACAGCAGGAAGTTGCTGATGCGCTGCTCACCGCCGGTGCGGATCACCAGATCCGGGTCGGGCACGTGGGAGAGCGCCAGTGCGCGATCGAGATTGGCTTCGGTGATGGGTTTTCCCTCCGCCACGAGTCGGCGCGCGGCCTGTGCAATGTCCCAGCGGCCACCGTAGTTGAAGCAGACGTTCAGCTGCAGTCCGGTGTTGGCCGCAGTCGCCTGCTCGCCCCTCTCCAGCCCTTGCCGGACGGAGTCGGACAGGCCGGCACGTTCGCCGACAAAGCGCAGCCGGACACCGTCCTTGAGCAGTTGCGGAACTTCACGCGCCAGGGCCATGCCCAGCAGTTCCATCAGGCCCGAGACTTCATCCTGCGGGCGGGTCCAGTTCTCGGATGAGAAGGCAAACACGGTCAGGACTGCGACGCCTCGCTGCGCGCAGCTGCGCACGCAGCGGCGCAAGGTGTCCACACCCGCCTTGTGGCCGGCGACGCGCGGCAGAAAGCGCCGCGTCGCCCACCGCCCATTGCCATCCATCACGATGGCAACATGGTGGGGCGTCGGCTGCGCTGGGTTCATGGGTTGCGATGGGCGCCGAGGGCTGACCCTCAGACCGCCATGATGTCCTGTTCCTTGGCCGTCACCAGCTGATCAACCAGGGCGATATGGCGATCGGTCATTTTCTGGATCTCGACCTCGGAGCGCTTCTGGTCGTCCTCGGTCGCTTCCTTGTCCTTGACCAGCTTCTTGACGGCCTCGTTGGCATCCCGGCGCAGATTGCGCACCGCGATCTTGGCGCTCTCGCCTTCGTTGCGCACGACCTTGGTCAGCTCCTTGCGTCGCTCCTCGGTCATGGCCGGCATCGGCACGCGGATCAGATCCCCCATCGAGGCCGGATTCAGTCCCAGATCGCTTTCACGGATCGCCTTTTCGATCTTGGCGCCCATGCCCTTTTCCCAGGGCTGGATGCTGATCGTGCGGGCATCCAGCAAGGAAACGTTGGCGACCTGGCTGATCGGAACCTGCGAGCCGTAGTACTCGACATGCACCGAATCCAGCAAGGCAGGGTTGGCGCGGCCGGTACGGATCTTCGTGAGGTTGTGCTTGAGGGCCTGGATCGACTGGTCCATCCGGGTCTCAGCGTTAAGGCTGACTTCTGCGATATCCATCATCAACTCCTGCAAGGGCCTGGTACGCAAATCCAGGCAGTGGCTACCAGGGTGCGATTGTCAGGCATAGACCAGGGTGCCTTCGTCCTCACCCAGAATCACCCGCTTGAGCGCACCATGCTTGAATATTGAAAACACCTTGACCGGCAGCTTCTGGTCCCGGCACAGCGCGAACGCGGTGGCATCCATGATGCCCAGGTTCTTGGCCATGGCCTCGTCGAACGAGATCCGGGTGTACCGGGTTGCCTGCGGGTCCTTCTTGGGGTCGGCGGTATAGACACCGTCGACCTTGGTGGCCTTGAGCACCATCTCTGCACCGATCTCCGCTCCCCGCAGTGCTGCGGCGGTATCGGTAGTGAAGAACGGGTTGCCGGTGCCGGCGGCAAAAATCACCACCTTGCCCTCTTCGAGATACTGCAAGGCCTTGGGGCGGACATAGGGCTCGACCACCTGTTCGATCGAGATCGCGGACATGACGCGGGCGGTCAGGCCCGCCTTGTTCATCGTGTCACCCAGCGCCAGTGAGTTCATCACAGTGGCCAGCATGCCCATATAGTCGGCCGTGGCCCGGTCCATGCCGACCGAGCCGCCGGCCACACCGCGAAAGATGTTGCCACCGCCGATGACGACCGCGACCTGGACGCCCATGCGCGTGACCTCGGCAATCTCGTCGACCATGCGCACGATCGTGTCGCGGTTGATGCCGAATGCATCATCGCCCATCAAGGCCTCACCCGACAGCTTGAGCAGGACGCGTTTGTGTGCAGGTACGGGTGTTGACATGGGCTTCTCCAGAGCTTCTACGGTCAGTGGGGCGGCAGGCCCGCGGCTGCGGGCCTGCGACACGGCGTCGGTCAGGCCGACTGCTTGGCCGAGGCCACCTGGGCCGCGACTTCGGCTGCGAAGTCGTCGACCTTCTTCTCGATACCTTCGCCGACGACATACAGCGTGAAGCCCTTGACCGTCGTGTTGGCGGCCTTGAGCATCTGTGCCACGGTCTGCTTGTCGTTCTTGACGAAGGACTGGTCGAACAGCGACACCTCCTTGAGGTATTTCTGCACGCCACCCTCGATGCGCTTGGCAACGATCTCGGCGGATTGCACAGGCTTGCCGGCAGCAACGGCTGCTGCCGCATCTTCGGCCGCCTTGGCCGCCGCGACCGAGCGCTCGCGCTCGACCAGCTCGGCAGGCACATCGGCGCTGGACAGGGCCACCGGCTTCATCGCGGCCACGTGCATTGCCACGTCCTTGGCAGCGGCTTCGTCACCGTCAAATTCGACGATCACGCCGATGCGGGTGCCATGCAGGTAGCTGGCCAGGCTGGCCCCCGAGGCGAAGCGCTTGAAGCGACGGAAGCTCATGTTCTCGCCGATCTTGCCGATCAGGCCCTTGCGGACTTCTTCGAGCGTGGGACCGAAACCGTCCTGCTCGTAAGCCAGGGCGCCCAATGCAGCCACATCGGCCGGATCGTGCTTGGCGATCAGTGCGGCGGCGGCGTTGGCCAGCGCCAGGAAACTGTCGTTCTTGGTGACGAAATCGGTCTCGCAGTTGATCTCGATCATGGCTCCGACCTCACCCTCACGGGCGATGGTGACGACGCCTTCGGCCGTGACACGGCCGGCAGCCTTGCCGGCCTTGGTACCGAGCTTGACGCGCAGCAGCTCCTCTGCCTTGACCAGATCGCCCTCGGCCTCCGTCAGCGCCCGTTTGCACTCCATCATCGGGGCGTCGGTTTTTCCACGCAATTCAGCGACCATGCTTGCAGTAATTGCTGCCATCATTCTTCTCCGTACTTGTTACGACATTAACTCATTCGAGACTAAAAAAAAGGGGCACAGAGCCCCTTTGGACGGCCCTGAGGGGATCAGGCCTCCGTCTCGCTCACTTCGACAAACTCGTCGCCGCCTTCGGCGGCCACAGCCTTGACGACATCGTCGACGGCGTTGGCACGGCCTTCGAGCACGGCGTCGGCGATGCCGCGCGCATACAGCGTCACAGCCTTGGCCGAGTCGTCATTGCCAGGAATGACGTAATCGATGCCTTCGGGCGAATGGTTGGAGTCGACGACACCGATCAGCGGGATGCCCAGCTTCTTGGCTTCGGCGATGGCGATCTTGTGGTAACCCACGTCGATCACGAAGATCGCGTCCGGCAGCGCATTCATGTCCTGGATGCCGCCGATGTCCTTCTCGAGCTTGGCAATCTCGCGAGCAAACATCAGTTGCTCCTTCTTGCTCATGCTGTCCAGGCCTGCCTCTTGCTGAACCTTCATTTCCTTCAGACGCTTGATCGAGGTCTTGACGGTCTTGAAGTTGGTCAGCATGCCACCGAGCCAGCGCTGGTCGACGTAAGGCACGCCGGCACGCTGGGCTTCCATGGCCACGGTCTCACGGGCCTGGCGCTTGGTGCCGACCATCAGAACGGTGCCGCGACGGGCGGTCAGCTGGCGCACGAACTTGGCCGCCTCCTGGAACATCGGCAGCGACTTTTCCAGGTTGATGATGTGGATCTTGTTGCGATGGCCGAAAATGAACGGGGCCATCTTGGGGTTCCAGAAGCGGGTCTGGTGTCCGAAATGGACGCCGGCTTCCAGCATTTCACGCATGGTGACTGACATGGGTTTACTCCAAAGGTTAAGTCTAAAATCCGGTCCTCCATCCGCCTCGGTCGATCCGCCTGTTGCTGACTGCAGCAAGCGATGACCAGTGGCGAACACCTTGTTGGGCCCGGATTCGCGATTTGTCTTGACGCGAATACCGCAATAGGGTACGGCGGCAAAACCCAAGGACTATAACACAGGCACTCTGCAGCATCGATGGCATACGACCCCCTGGCCGACCTGAACAACACCCGCACGCACATTGCCGAGGGCCGCACCAGCGCAGAAGAACGACTGCAGCAATGCCAGGCCATTGCACAGTCGCCGGCTTGCGACAAAGCCTTTCTTCTGCCAACCTTCGAAGAAGCCAGGCATGTCGCCAAGGATGCCCGCAGCCGAGCTCTGCCGCTGGCAGGGCTGGCGGTTTCGGTCAAGGACCTGTTCGATGTCGCCGGCCAGCGCACCACAGCCGGCTCCGCAACCCGTGCCGATGTGGCTGCGGCCACGCAGGACTGCCCCGCTGTCGCGCGGCTGCGCGGCGCGGGCGCCGCCATCGTCGGTCGCACCAACATGACCGAATTCGCCTTCTCCGGCGTCGGCATCAACCCGCATTTCGGCACGCCGGCGAATGCCGCAAGCCGCGATGTAGCCCTGATCCCGGGCGGATCATCTTCCGGTGCTGCGGTATCGGTCGCCACGGGTGCCGCCTACATCGGCCTGGGCTCGGATACGGCCGGCTCGATCCGGATTCCTGCCGCCCTCAACGGCATCGTCGGTTTCAAGAACACGGCGGCACGCGTGCCGCGCGACGGGGCCATTCCGCTGTCGACGACGCTGGACACGGTCTGTGCGATGACGCGGTCGGTCCGCGACGCCATCACCGCGCACGAAATACTGGCTGCGCGAATGGTGACGCGCAGCAATGCCCCATTGCCCGCATACCGACTGGCCACGGTGCGCCAACTGATGCAGGACGACATGGATCCGGTGGTCGCACAGGCCTGGCAGCGCACGCTGGCCCGACTACGCGCCAGCGGCGCCGTGATCGACGAGATCGACCTGCCCGAACTCGGTGAACTGCCGGCGCTGATGGCGCACGGTGGCTTCTCCGGCGCCGAGAGCTATGCATGGCACCGCAAGGCCCTGGCGCAGTGCGGCGACCGCTACGACCCGCGGGTTGCAGCCCGGATCCGGCGCGGTGCGGCCATGGGCGCCGCCGACTACATCGACCTGCTGCATGCCCGCGCCGACTGGATGGTACGGATCGGCCAGCGCCTGCAGACCTGCGACGCGGTGCTGTCGCCCACGGTTCCCATCGTGGCGCCGCCGATCCGCGACATTGCCCCCGGCGCCGAGCGGGACGACGCCTTCTTCAAGGTCAATGGCCTGTTGCTGCGCAATACAGGCGTGGTCAACATGCTCGACGGTTGCGCCTTGTCACTTCCCTGTCACGTCCCGGACGAATTGCCGGTCGGCCTGATGCTCTGGCACGACGCCCTGCGGGACGATGTCGTGCTGAATATCGGACTGCAGGTCGAACAGTTGCTGCACGCCGGATAATCCCGGCTCGCGTCCTGCGGGGCGCGCGGGAGCGGCCGGGTCATCGGCATCAAAGGGATTCATGAAAATTGCTGTCATTGGCGCCGGAATCGTCGGCGTCACCACTGCGTACGAGCTGGCCCGCGATGGCCATGCCGTTACCGTTTTCGAGCGCCGCGGCGCCGCAGCGGAGGAAACGAGCTTTGCCAACGCAGGCATCATCGCGCCTGGCTACGTGACGCCATGGGCCGCACCCGGCATGCCGGGCAAAGTGCTGGGCCAGATGCTGCACCGCCATGCCAGCATCCGCATGGCCTGGCCCCTGGGCCTGGACGACATCCGCTGGGCCTGGAAGTGGTACCGCGCCTGCCAGCTCGACACCTACCTGAGCAACCGCGCCCACATGCGCCGCCTGGCCTTCTACAGCCGCGCCAGGCTGCATGCCATCCGCGCCGACCTGCGCCTGGAGTATGACCGCAGCGATGGCTACATGGTGTTGCTGCGTACCGAGCGCGATCGCCAACTGGTCCAGCCCAGCCTTCAGGTCCTGCGCGACGCCGGCGTTGCGTTCCGCCAGCTGGAGCCGGACCAGGCACGCCTGGTGGAGCCGGCGCTCGACACGGACACCCCCTTCGTGGCCGCGATCCAGTTGCCGGACGACGAAGTGGGCAACTGCCGCCAGTTCGCCATCCTGCTGAAGAATGCGGCCCAGCGCATCGGCGTGCAGTTCCGTTTCAATACCAGCGTGCGCGCGATTGGCGCGGGACCGCAGCCCACGGTGCTGGTGCAGGGAGAGTCCGAGCCGACCGCGTTCGATGCCATCGTGATGTGCGCCGGCGTGGCATCGGCGCAATTGCTGCGGCCCATGGGCATTGCGCTGCCGCTGGTGCCCGTCTACGGCTACTCGCTCAGTGCCTCGATCAAGGAACCGCTGAATGCCCCCCGCAGCGCGGTGATGGACGAACACTACAAGGTCGCGATTACCCGCCTGGGCAATCGCATCCGCATCGCCGGTGGCGCAGAACTTGGCGGGCGCCTGGACCAGAAACGCGTGGCCCCGCTGCGCACGCTGTACAAGGTGCTGCAGGACTGGTTTCCCGGCGCCGCCAGCCGCAGCAGCGGCATTCAGGAATGGAAAGGCGCACGTCCGATGCTGCCCGATGGCCCGCCGCTCGTGTGCGCCAGCGGCGTCAACGGCATATGGGTCAATCTCGGTCATGGATCGAGTGGCTGGGCGCTGTCCTGCGGTTCGGCGCGTGCGCTGGCCGACCAGATCGCCGGTCAGCAGCCGGACCTGGACATGCGCGGTTTTGATCTGACACGCCTGCTGCACTGAGCCCTGCCCGCCGCCTGGCGGCAAGAAGGCTGCCGCGAAGTGCTATCGTGTCCGCTTTGCGCGCCCGCGAGGAGCGCCTGCATCCAACCGCATAGCTGGAGACCTTGGCATGAAGATCCGATTCTGGGGCGTGCGCGGCTCGATCGCCTCACCCGGCCCCAAGACCGTCCGATACGGTGGCAACACCACCTGCATCGAAGTTCGCACCGATAGCAACGAACTCCTCATCCTGGACGCAGGCACCGGCATCTTCCCGCTGTCGCATGCCTTGCTGGCCGAGATGCCGCTGACAGCCAATATCCTGATCAGCCATTCACACTGGGACCATATCCAGGGGCTGCCGCTGTTTGTGCCCAACTTCATCCCCGGCAATACGCTGCGGCTGCACGGGGCGTTCGATCCGGTATCGGGCAACGGCGTCGAACAGGTGATGGCGGTGCAGTTGCAATACAGCTATTTCCCGGTGCGCGAAGCCGAACTCAAGGCCCGCATGGAATACGTGACCCTGATGCCCGGCGAGCCGGTGCAGGTCGGCAGCGCCAAGGTGACACCGGTTCTGCTGAACCACCCGGTGATCGACTTCGGATACCGGATCGACTGCGACGGAAAGTCGGTGTTCTTCACCGGCGACCATGAGCCGCCGTACAACATCTACGCACCCGAGGACGCCGAATTCGCCGAATACCAGCAGTTCGTCGATGAAAAGCAGGAAGGCATCGTCAACGCCATTGCGGGCGTCGATGTGCTGATTGCGGACACCTCGTATACGCGCCAGGAGTTTCCCGCCAAGCGCGGCTGGGGTCATGGCAGCTATGACACCAGCATCGCGCTGGCGCGGCAGGCCAAGGTCAAGACCCTTTTCTGCACCCACCATGAGCCGACCCGCAGCGACGATGCGCTGGAGGCGGCCTTTGCGCAGGCACTGGCGGACAACCCCCAGCCCCCCGAAGGCGGACCGGATATCCGGCTTGCGCGCGAAGGCGAGTGGTTTGAATTCTGACCCTCGGATCCTGCCATGGGCCCTGCGCCAGTACAGATAGTTGCCGGCCCGCAGTGGCCACTGCATGACGTCGCCGCCACACGGGCGCTCGAGGCCGCCGCGCTGGCCGCGACACCGGCGCACACACTGATGCAGCGCGCCGGCCTGGCGTTCGCGCGGCTGGCCATGGCGCTGGTGCCCCATGCGCGCACGATCTGGGTAGCCGCCGGCCCCGGCAACAACGGCGGCGACGGCATGGAGGCCGCCATGCACCTGCAGCAGTGGGGGCGAGATGTTGTTGTCACCCGCCTGGGAAACCCGCAGACCGCACCGGCGGATGCACAGGCGTCGCACCAGCGCGCGCTGCAGGCCGGCGTACGTTTTGCCGACGACCCTCCGCCCCGGCGGGATCTGTGCATCGACGCGCTGCTGGGCATTGGCGCCGCGCGGGCACCGCAAGACGCCATGGCCCGGTGGATCGGCGACATGCAACGCGGCGATGCGCCCGTCCTGGCCATCGACAACCCCACGGGACTGGATGCCGACACGGGCCAGGCCGCTTCGGTGTGCGTGAAGGCCATTGCCACGCTCAGCCTGCTCACGCTGAAACCTGGACTTTTCACTGCGGACGGTCGGGACATGGCGGGCCAGATCTGGTTCGATGATCTGCAGATTCATGAACCGGCGCAGCCCGGTGCAGGCGCCGCTGGCGCAAGCGCATATCTGAACGGGCACCCTGTGGCCGTGCCCCGCCGCCATGCCTCGCACAAGGGCAGTTATGGCGATGTGGCCATCGTTGGCGGTGCCCCCGGCATGGGGGGTGCGCCCTTGCTGGCAGCCTCTGCCAGCCTGCATGCCGGCGCAGGACGCGTCTACCTGTGTGCGCTGGACCCGGGCGTGGCCAGGGCCCTGGTGCCGACACAGCCGGAACTGATGCTGCGCGACATCGGCACACTGGCTGTCGAGCAGATGACGGTGGTCTGCGGGTGTGGCGGTGGCGATGCCGTGCGCGAGCACCTGCCGCGCCTGGTTTCGCGGGCCCGTGCCTTGGTGCTGGACGCCGATGCGCTCAATGCGCTTGCCGCCGACAGCCAGTTGCAGCAGCAACTGGCAAGCCGGTCGATGCGCCAGGCGCCGGCAGTCCTGACACCCCACCCACTCGAAGCCGCCCGGCTGCTGGGCACGACCGCCCGCGAGGTGCAGGCCGACCGTCTGCGCGCGGCACGCGCCTTGTCGCAGCGGTTTCGCTGCACCGTGGTGCTCAAGGGTTCAGGTTCCGTCGTCGCAGCGCCCGAGGGCCTGCCCGCCATCAATCCGACCGGCAATGCCCGACTGGCGACAGCCGGCACCGGGGACGTACTGGCGGGTTTGATCGGTGCCCGCCTGGCAGCGGGACTGCCAGCCTTCGAGGCCGCATGCGCTTCGGTCTACCAGCATGGCGACATCGCCGACCAATGGCCCACCGATGCCGCGCTGACGGCGGCGGCGCTGGCCAGTGCGCTGCGCTGAATCCGGATAGATCCGGGCGCAGGCGCGCCGTACGGCGATCAGCCGCGGCCGGCGAATGGCATCTTGGTGGCCATCACGGTGTGGAACATCACATTGGCCTCTGGCGGAAGGCTGGCCATGTACAGAACCGACTGACCGACAACGTTGACGTCCATCAAGGGTTCGACCGCGATCTCGCCATTGGCCTGAATCACGCCCGTGGCCATGCGCTGGGCCATTTCGGTTGCGGCATTGCCGATGTCGATCTGCCCCACGGCAATGTCGTACTTGCGGCCGTCCAGCGAGGCGGTCTTGGTCAGGCCCATCACGCCATGCTTGGTCGCGGTGTAGGCGATCGAGTTGGGTCGTGGGGTGTGGGCGGAGATGGAGCCGTTGTTGATGATGCGCCCGCCCATCGGGGTCTGCGCCTTCATGACCCGGAACGCCTGCTGAATGCACAGGAACGCACCGGTGAGATTGATGTCCACGACATTGCGCCACTGGTCGACCGTCAGGTCCTCCAGCGGGATGCCTGGCGCATTGACACCGGCATTGTTGAATACCACGTCGACCCGGCCAAAAGCCGCCACGGCAGCATCGAACAGGTCGCGCACGGAATCGGGGTTCGCCACATCGGTGGGAACGGCCAGCGCACGATCACCGGCGCCGCTTTCCTGGACCACCGCTTCCAGAGGCTCCTTGCGCCGACCGGCCAGGACCACGCAATAGCCGCCGCCAAGCAGGGCCAGCGCCGCGGCCCGGCCCACGCCGGAACCGGCACCCGTGACGATCGCGATTTTCGAAGCTGATGACATGTTTGAAGTTCTCCGTCTTTGTCGTTGTTGAGGATTCGATTGTTGCAGGTCGATGTTTACCGGCGCGAGGATCTGCCGCGTTTGCCGGTCGCACCATTGCGGGTCGGCGCTTTGCCTGCCGAACCGGCAGGATTGCGCCCCCGCGGCGCGGACTCCGCACCCTTGCGCGATTTGCTGCGCCGGGATGATTTGTTGTCCGCCAGTTGCTCGTCGCGCGGGACCCGCGGGCTGGCCTCGTGGCTGGCGCCCTTGTCCTTCATCGCACGCAGTGCGAGCTCGTCACCGTCGCGCACCAGCCGGAAGTCGATGCGGCGGCCGTCGAGGTCGACCCGGCTGACCTGCACCCGCACCCGGGTTCCGATCGAATACCGCATGCCGGTGCGCTCGCCCCGCAGTTCCTGGCGCATTTCGTCGAAACGGAAATACTCGCCGCCGAGTTCGGTGATGTGCACCAGGCCTTCGACATACATGGCATCCAGCGTCACGAATATGCCGAAGCTGGTCGCCGAAGTGACAACACCGCCGTATTCCTCGCCCAGGTGCTCGCGCATGTACTTGCACTTGAGCCAGGCTTCCACATCGCGGCTGGCCTCGTCGGCCCGGCGCTCGTTGGCACTGCAGTGCAGGCCGGCCGCCAGCCAGGCGGTGACTTCGGCACTGGGCTTGCGCAGCTTCTCGCCCGCCACCTTGGCCTTGGAGGCCGCGCCTTTTTCCAGCCTGCGGGACAACTTGGCATGGGCCTCGCCCGGCGTCGGCAGCACCGGCAACTGGTATTTCGTCTTGCCCAGGATGGCCTTGATGACCCGGTGAACCAGCAGGTCCGGATAGCGCCGGATCGGACTGGTGAAGTGGGTATAGGACTCGAACGCCAGTCCGAAGTGGCCGCTGTTGCTCGGCGTGTAGATCGCCTGCTGCATCGAGCGCAGCAACATCGAATGGATCTGCTGCGCGTCCGGGCGGTCCTTGGTGGCCTGCGCAATCGCCTGGAACTCGCCCGGTGACGGGTCATCGCTGATGTCCAGACCCACGCCGGTCGCTTTGAGATAACTGCTGAGGATCTCGCGCTTCTCCGGCGTCGGCCCCTCGTGCACCCGATACAGACCCGGGTGCTTGCTCTGCAGGATGAAGTCGGCACTGCAGACGTTGGCGGCCAGCATGGCCTCCTCGATCAGCTTGTGCGCGTCGTTGCGCGTGCGCGGCACGATCTTCTCGATGCGCCCGCTTTCGTCGCAGACGATCTGCGTCTCCACGGTCTCGAAGTCGACCGCACCGCGCCGGGAGCGCGCACTGTTCAGCGCGCGGTAGACATCGTGCAGGTTCATCAGATCGCCCACCCGGTCCTTGCGCCGCTGCGCTTCGGGACCCCGGGTGTTGGCGAGGATGGCCGCAACCTCGGTATAGGTGAAGCGCGCGTGGCTCCACATCACCGCCGGGTAGAACTGGTAGGCCGTGACCTCGCCCGTGCCGTCGATGAACATGTCGCACACCATGCACAGACGCTCGACCTCCGGATTGAGCGAGCACAGTCCGTTGGACAGCTTCTCGGGCAGCATCGGAATCACCCGGCGCGGGAAATAGACGCTGGTGGCACGGTCATAGGCGTCGATGTCGATGGCCGAGCCGGTCTCCACATAGTGGCTGACATCGGCAATGGCGACCAGCAAGCGCCAGCCCTTGATCGCCGACTTGCCGCGGCCCGATGTGGCGGGCTCGCAGTACACGGCGTCGTCGAAATCGCGCGCATCTTCGCCGTCGATTGTCACCAGCGGGACATCGGTCAGGTCGACCCGATGCTTCTTGTCCTGCGGGCGCACCTTGTCGGGCAGGCTGCGGGCCTGCGCGATGCAGGCCTCGGAGAACTCGTGCGGCACGCTGTATTTGCGCACCGCAATCTCGATCTCCATGCCGGGATCGTCGATCTCGCCGAGGACCTCCTTGACCCGCCCGACCGGCTGCCCATACAGGGCGGGCGGCTCGACCAGGTCAACCACGACCACCTGACCGGTTTTCGCTGTGCCGGTGGCGCCCTTGGGGATCAGTACGTCCTGGCCGTAGCGCTTGTCTTCCGGGGCCACCAGCCAGACACCGCCCTCCTGGAGCAGTCGGCCGATGATCGGCTGGTGCGGCCGCTCGACGATTTCGACCACCCGTCCTTCGGGTCGGCCCTTGCGGTCGCTGCGCACAATCCGGACCTTGACCCGGTCTTTGTGCAGCACCGCCCGCATCTCGTTCGGCGGCAAATAAATGTCTGCCTCGCCGTCATCGCGGGCGACAAATCCATGTCCATCCCGGTGTCCCTGGATGGTTCCTTCAACTTCGTCCAGCAAACCGCTGGAAGTGCCAATATTCTTGATACAATCTCCTCTTTCCTGAAATGCCCAGGTGGCGGAATTGGTAGACGCACTAGTTTCAGGTACTAGCGAGTAACATCGTGGGGGTTCGAGTCCCTTCCTGGGCACCAAGTTGGTTGGTTAATGAAATCTGCTGCAATTGCAGCAGATTTCTTGATAAAAGCCGCTGCAATTGCAGCGGCTTTTGTTTTTTTGGCTCGTTTATACAGGGACGGCGACAAGGTCATGTCCCTGCGTGTCAACGATCCTGGCACGGGTGAAATCCCCGACCTTGAACGTCTTGCTTGCCTTCTGCGGCGCCAGCAATCGCACAATACCATCGATCTCCGGCGCATCGGCATAACTTCGACCGGTCCCGCCCCGGCGACCCAGCGCGGGCGCCGAGTCGACCAGAACCTGCATCGTCGCGCCGATCCGGCGCTTGAGGCGCTCGATCGACACCTGCTCCGCGACCGCCATGAAGCGGGCCCGGCGCTCTTCACGCACTTCTGCCGGCAACATGCCGTCGATTCCATTGGCCACCGCACCTTCGACCGGGCTGTACGCAAAGCAGCCGGCACGATCGATCTGCGCCTCCTGCATGAAGTCCAGCAGATGCTGGAATTCAGCCTCGGTTTCGCCGGGAAACCCGGCAATGAAGGTGCTGCGGATCACGATTTCCGGACACTGCGCACGCCACTGCAGAATGCGCTCCAGATTCCTTTCGCCACTGGCCGGCCGCTTCATGCGTTTGAGAACGTCGGGATGGCTGTGCTGCAAGGGCACGTCCAGGTAAGGCAGAACCTTGCCCGTGGCCATCAGCGGAATCACACCATCCACACTTGGGTACGGATACACATAATGCAAGCGCACCCAGGCGCCATAAGGCTCGGCCAGATCGCCCAGCGCCTGCACCAGGTCCAGCATGCGCGTCTTGACCGGCTTGCCATCCCAGAATCCGGTCCGGTACTTGACGTCCACGCCATACGCCGAGGTGTCCTGGCTGATCACCAGCAACTCCTTGACACCGCCTTCGAACAACGCCCGCGCATCGTTCAGCACGTCACCGATCGGCCGTGACACCAGGTCCCCGCGCATCGACGGAATGATGCAGAAGGTACAGCGGTGGTTGCATCCTTCGCTGATCTTCAGGTAGGCGTAGTGGCGCGGCGTCAGCTTGATGCCGGCGACACCGAATGCGTTCGGAATCAGGTCGACAAACGGGTCGTGCGGCTTGGGCAGGTTCTCGTGCACGGCATCCATCACCTCCTGCGTCGCATGCGGGCCGGTGACGGCCAGCACCTTCGGATGGATCTGGCGCACCAGGTTGCCGCCGTCGGCCCCTTCCTTGGCACCCAGACAACCGGTGACGATCACCCGACCGTTTTCGGCCAGAGCCTCACCGATCGAGTCCAGGCTTTCACGAACGGCGTCATCAATGAAGCCGCAGGTATTGACGATGACGAGGTCGGCACCGGTCAGCGACTTGGAGGTCTGGTAGCCCTCGGCGCTGAGCTGCGTCAGGATCAGTTCGGAATCGGTCAAGGCCTTGGGACAACCCAGGCTGACGAATCCGACCGTGGGCGCCTTGGCGGCGGAGGAGGAAGGGGGCGAAATGGCTTCTTGCATTCTCGTATTGTCGCGCCCCTGGCCGGGTTCAGCGCTTGAGCCCGAAACTGCTCATGACCTGCTCGGTCTGCTTCTGCATCTGCTCCTGCAGTTGTGTCAGAAGATTCTTGGACTGGTCCAGATTGGAGCCCATCATGCCCTGCACCATCGGCAGCTGCATGTTCATGAACTGCTTCCACACGTCGGGCGTCATCTTCTCGGACTGTTCGCCCAGACGCGTCTGCACGTCCATCAGGGTCTGCATGTTTTTCTCAAGGTATCCCCCCATGAAGCCCTGCATGGTGTGCCCATAGAACCGGATGATGTTGGACAACACCGGTGCCGTGAACATCGGCGAGCCATTCGCCTCCTGCTCCAGGATGATCTGCAGCAGAATGCTGCGCGTCAGGTCTTCACCCGACTTGGCATCGACGACCACGAACGGCTCGCAATCCATGACCAGCTGCCGCACTTCCGTCAAGGTGATGTAGGCCGAGCTGTTGGTGTCGTACAGGCGCCGGTTCGGATATTTCTTGATGACCCGCCGATCACTGTGTGAGACCTCGGTCTTGTTGCTGCTCATTTGCGGGGCGTCCTTTGGAACTGGCTATGGATGGCATGCTGAAGGTGGTCTGAAGCCATTCTAGGCAGCGCACGCCCGGACATGCCCCAAGGATTACCCTGAATATGAGAGACGCCCGCGGCCTCAAAAGGCATGCGGGCACTCGTCGGCATGAAAGTGAATTGTAAGAGCCTGCCGAAACGACAGGCAGACAGGGAACAACCGGAAATGAAAACGGCATCCGGAGATGCCGTCATTCATGGGTTCCCTGGTAGGCGCGATTGGACTCGAACCAACGACCCCCACCATGTCAAGGTGGTGCTCTAACCAGCTGAGCTACGCGCCTGGGATTTAACCGAGAACGAGAGTATAGCAGCAAGTTTTCGGCCTTCTGCAGTGCGTGCGCCATAATTGTCCGGCGGGCCGAAAAGGCCTCTCTCCATCCCTCGCAAAAAAGGAAAGACAGTCATGGAAATCGCAGGAAAAGTATTCATCGTGACCGGTGGCGCATCGGGTCTGGGCGAAGGCGCCGCGCGCATGCTGGCAGCCCAGGGCGGCAAGGTCGTCATCGCCGACATGCAGGCTGAAAAAGGCGAAGCCATTGCGAAGGACATCGGCGGTGCATTCGTCAAGTGTGATGTGTCGCAGGAGGCGGATGGACAGGCGGTCGTGGCCAAGGCCGTGTCCATGGGCAAGCTCATGGGCCTGATCAACTGCGCCGGCATTGCGCCCGCGGAAAAGACTGTCGGCAAGAACGGCGCGCACAACCTGGCCCTGTTCAGCAAGACGATCACGGTCAACCTGATCGGCAGCTTCAACATGATCCGCCTGGCGGCCGACGCCATGTGCAAGAACGATCCTGAATCCACCGGCGAGCGGGGTGTACTGATCTCCACCGCGTCGGTGGCGGCCTACGACGGGCAGATCGGCCAGGCCGCCTACAGTGCATCCAAGGGTGGCATCGTCGGCATGACCCTGCCGATCGCACGCGACCTCGCGCGCAACGGCATTCGCAACATGACCATCGCCCCCGGCATCTTCGGCACCCCGATGCTGTTCGGCATGCCCAAGGAAGTACAGGATGCGCTCGCCGCCAATGTGCCATTCCCGTCCCGCCTGGGTACCCCGCAAGACTACGCGAAGCTGGCCCGGCACATCATCGAGAACGACATGCTCAACGGCGAGGTGATCCGTCTCGATGGTGCCATCCGCCTGGCACCGCGCTGAACTTCCCCAAGGCTGTGCCGAATTCGCCTTGCCGTCCGATGGCGCCCCTGCGCATAGGGCAGCGGTTCGCAGCAGGCGATCAGGCGCGCGCCGCGCTACTGGCTATACGGCGGCACACGACCACCGCCAACTGACGGAGATCCCATGGCCATACTCGGCATGAACCACTTCACCATCCTGTCCGGCAACCTGGACGCGACGCTGGCTTTCTACTGCGATGTGCTGGGACTGCACAGCGGTCGACGGCCGCCATTCGACTTCCCCGGCGCGTGGTTGTACAGCGGCGACACCGCGGTGCTGCACGTGATCGCCGGTCGCCCGCTGCCAGCGGATCCCGCCGGTGTGATCGACCACATGGCGTTCACGGCCCAGGGCCTTGCCGACACGGTGACCCAACTGCAGCAGCGCGCGATCCGCTTCGACCTGCGGCGACTGGTCGGTGACGGCACCTGGCAATTGTTCTGCCATGACCCGGATGGCGCCCGGGTCGAACTCGACTTCGACGCGACCGAACCTGCGCCGCCCGGATTCGTGGACTGAATTCGCCCACTGGAACGCCTCGCATCGACGCATGGCATCCACGCCCCCGCCCTGCCCTCGCAAGTCGACCCACCCCATTTTCCTCAACACGCCCCCCTCCATCACCATGAACGCCAAAATCACCATGCGCCTGAGCGCCATCGCACTGGCCACCCTGCTCACGGCCTGCGCCAGCGGCCCGGGCAAATTCAGCTATACCGTTCCGGACCAGCCAGAGGGTTCGACGGGCTACGCCGAAAAACCCGGCTGGGCCACGCAGAAGTTCGCCGTGGCAGCGGCCAACCCTCTGGCCACCGATGCGGGCTACCAGGTGCTCAAGGCCGGCGGCAGCGCGGTGGATGCGGCCATCGCCGTGCAGATGGTGCTGGCGCTGGTCGAGCCGCAGTCCAGTGGCCTGGGTGGCGGGGCATTCATGCTGCATTTCGACGGAAAGGCGATCGAAGCCTATGACGGCCGCGAGACCGCTCCGGCTGCCGCAGACGAGCGGCTGTTCCTGGGCGCAGACGGCAAGCCCCTGCCCTTTTACGAGGCCGTCGTCGGTGGCCGTTCCGTGGGCGTTCCGGGCACCGTGCGCATGCTGGAGCTGGCCCACCAGCAACATGGCAAGCTGCCCTGGGCCCGCCTGTTCGAGCCTGCGATCACGCTGGCCGAAGGCGGATTCAAGGTCAGCGCCCGACTCAACGGCTTGCTGGCAAGTGAGAAATACCTGCGCAACGACCCGGTCGCCGCCGCCTACTTCTACCGCCCCGACGGCACCCCGCATGCAGTGGGCGAAACCCTGCGCAACCCGGAACTGGCCCAAGTGCTGCGCGCCATTGCCAGCAACGGGTCCAAGGCGCTGCTCGAAGGCGATGTCGCCAAGGCCATCGTCGACAAGGTGCAGGGCCACCCGACCAATCCCGGCAAGCTGAGTCTGCAGGACCTCGCCGCCTACAAGGCCATCAAGCGCGATCCGCTGTGCTTCGACTACCGCGCCCAGGCACGCGAATTCCGCGTCTGCGGCATGCCCCCGCCAAGCTCCGGCGCACTGGCGATCGGCCAGATCCTGGGCATCCTGGGCGACACCAAGGCGGCCTCATTGCCGCTGCAGAATGGCCAGCCTTCGGCCGATTGGCTGCACCTGTACACCGAGGCGTCGCGGCTGGCCTTCGCTGACCGCGCCCTTTACGTGGCCGATCCGGCGTTCGTGCAGGCCCCGGGTGGAAACTGGATGAACATGCTCGACGCCGGCTACCTGGCACAGCGGGCCAGCCTGATCGATCCGGCGCCCGGCGCCCCGAGCATGAAGACCGCCAAACCCGGTTCGCCGGCGGGCGTCAAGACCTCGTTCGCACCGATGCCGACGCAGATCGAGTACGGCACCTCGCATATCTCGATCGTCGATGCCTACGGCGAAGCGATCGCCATGACGACGACCATCGAGGACGGCTTCGGCGCGCGCCAGATGGTGCGCGGATTTCTGCTCAACAACGAGTTGACCGACTTCAGCTTCGCGCCGACCGACGCCTCGGGTGCGCCAATCGCCAATCGCGTACAGCCCGGCAAGCGGCCACGCTCGTCGATGGCACCGACCCTGGTGTTCGACAAGGCCACGGGGGAGCTGCTGATGAGTGGCGGCAGCCCGGGCGGCGCGCTGATCATCCACTACACGGCCAAGATCCTGTACGGCGTGCTCAACTGGGGCATGCTGCCGCAGCAGGCCATCAACCTGCCCAATTTCGCCTCGCTCAATGGGCCGACCGTGCTGGAGGAAAAGCGGTTTCCCGCCGCCACGGTCGACGCACTCAAGGCGCGCGGCCATGAGGTTCGGGAAGTCAACATGACCAGTGGCCTGCAGGCCATCACCCGCGGGCAGGCCCATGGCAAGACCTTGTGGATGGGTGGCGCCGATCCGCGCCGCGAAGGCATCGTGATGGGCGACTGAATGTCGGTGGCGTAGCTCGGTGATGCGGCACAACTCCGCGCCACCGATCTGTCGGTCTAAACGTCGATCGCCTCGGCTGAGCCCGCCTGGCGGCGCAATTCGAACTTCTGGATCTTGCCGGTGGCGGTCTTGGGCAGTTCGCCGAAGACCACGGCACGCGGCACCTTGAACCCGGCGAGGTGCTGCTTGCAATGCGCCACCACATCCTGGGCCGTCAGCTCCACGCCGGCCTTGAGCTCGACGAAGGCGCACGGCGTCTCGCCCCAGCGCGAATCGGGTTTGGCCACGACCGCCGCAGCCAGCACGGCGGGATGGCGGTACAGCACGTCCTCCACTTCGATCGACGAGATGTTCTCGCCGCCCGAGATGATGATGTCCTTGCTGCGGTCCTTGATCTTCATGTAGCCGTCCGGGTACATGACGGCCAGATCGCCGCTGTGAAACCAGCCGCCGGCAAAGGCCTCCTGCGTGGCCTTGGGATTCTTCAGGTATCCCTTCATCGCAATGTTGCCGCGGAACATGATCTCACCCATCGTCTCGCCGTCCTGCGGCACCGGCTGCATGGTGCTGGCGTCCAGCACCCGCACATCGCGCTCCAGGTGGTAACGCACGCCCTGGCGCGCGTTCAGCCGCGCCCGCTCTCCGATGTCCAGCGCATCCCATTGCGGATCTTTGGCGCAAACCGTTGCCGGCCCGTAGACCTCGGTCAGGCCATAGACATGGGTCAGGTCAAAACCCATGCGCTCCATGCCCTCGATCATCGAGGCCGGCGGCGCCGCCCCTGCCACCATGGCCCTGATACCGGTCGGCACACCCTGCTTCTGGGTGTCTGGTGCATTCACCAGCAATCCATGGACGATGGGGGCACCGCAGTAATGGGTCACGCCATGGTTGCGCATCGCATCAAAAATTGCCTGCGGATCGACCTTGCGCAGGCACACATTGACACCGGCCCGCGCGGCGATGGTCCACGGAAAGCACCAGCCATTGCAGTGAAACATCGGCAGGGTCCAGAGGTAGACCGGGTGTTTGCCCATGTCCCACTCCAGAATATTGGAGATCGCATTGATCGCAGCACCCCGGTGGTGGTAGACCACGCCCTTCGGATTGCCGGTGGTGCCGCTGGTGTAGTTCAGCGCAATCGCATCCCACTCGTCGCCGGGCAACTGCCAGGCAAAGTCCGGGTCGCCCTGTTGCAGAAAATCTTCATACTCCACAGAACCGATCGCCGTGCCAGGCCCGAACACGGCGTCGGCCACGTCGACCACCACCAGGGGCTCCGTGCGCTGGCGCAGGGCCAAGGCCTGCTGCATCACGGCGGCGAATTCGCTGTCGACCAGCACGACGCGCGCCTCGCCATGGTCCAGCATGAACGCAATCGTCTCCGCGTCGAGCCGCGTATTGAGGGCATTGAGCACGGCGCCGGCCATGGGCACACCGAAATGCGCCTCGACCATGGCGGGTGTATTGGGCAACATCGCCGCCACCGTATCGCCCTTGCCGACCCCGCTGCGGGACAGGGCACTGGCCAGTTGCCGGCAACGCCGGTACACCTCGGTCCAGCTACGGCGCAGGCTGCCATGCACGATCGCCAGGCGCTGCGGATACACCTCGGCGGTGCGCTCGATGAAGGACAGTGGCGTCAGCGGCGCATGGTTGGCAGCGTTGCGCTCCAGGTCCTGGTCAAAAATGCCGGTCATCGCTTGTCTCCTCGAACCAGAGCCTGGGTCATGGGCCAGTGGTCTGGCATCATTGCCGTAATTTCAGCCGCCACTTCACCAAGGACGACATGACCGCACGTTATCACGCCGATGCTTTGCAAACCATGGCCCGGGATCTTCTTCTCGCGGCCGGACTCGACGCCGCACCGGCGACCAGCGTTGCGCGCACGCTGTGCGATGGTGACCTGCTCGGCCACGACACCCATGGCCTGGCCTTGCTGGCCCCGTATCTGCGCGAAATCGAACAGGGCCGCATGGCCCGCAGTGGCCAGCCGAAGGAGATCAATGCCAAGCCGGCGGCGATGCTGTGGGACGGCCAACGGCTGCCCGGCCCCTGGCTGATGGAACTCGCGCTGGACCGGATGATTCCCGCCGCCCGCAGCTTCGGCCTGTCGTCGATGGTGATACGGCGCAGCCACCATATCGCCTGTCTGGCGGTCTACCTGATGCGGGTGGCCGAAGAAGGCATGCTCGGCATCGTGGCCTGCTCGGACCCGAATACCGCCAGCGTGGCGCCCTTTGGCGGCACCCGTGCCGTCATGACGCCCAACCCGATCGCGATCGGGTTTCCCACCTCCAGCGGTCCGGTGCTGATCGACATCTCGGCATCGATCACGACCAACGGCATGAGCAACCGCAAGGCCTCCGCCGGCGAGACGTTCGCCGAAGCCTGGCTGATGGATGCCCAGGGCAACCCGAGCCGTGACCCGGCCGTGCTGGCGCAGGACCCACCCGGAACCATTCTGCCGATCGGCGGCATCAGCTATGGCCACAAGGGTTATGGCCTCGGCCTGACGGTCGAAGCCCTGACCGCCGCACTGGCCGGTCACGGCCGCGCCGATCCGCGCGAAGGCTGGGGCGCCACGGTTCACATCACGATCCACGATCCCGACGCCTATGGCGGGTCCGCCGAATTCCTGCGCCAGATGGACTGGCTGGCCAATGCCTGCAAGGACAATCCGCCGCGGGCGGGCGGACCTGCGGTGCGCTTGCCAGGGCAAGGCGGCATGCAGCGCCGCGCGCAGCAATTGACCGGTGGCGTCGCACTGCACCCCAGCATTGCGCCGATGCTGGAGCCGTTCTGCAGCAAGTACGCCTGCCCGTTCCCAACCGCCCTCTAGGCCGACGACGCCCGCGCCGTCGGTGCGCGGAAAATAGCCCCGTGTCCATCCCCCAGTCCTTCATCCAGGAACTCGTCGCCCGCGCCGACGTGGTGGAGATCGTCGGACGTTATGTGCAACTGAAGAAGGCTGGCGCCAACTTCTCCGGCCTGTGCCCGTTCCACTCCGAGAAGTCGCCATCCTTCACGGTTAGCCCGAGCAAACAGTTCTACCACTGCTTCGGCTGCGGCAAGAACGGCAACGCCATCGGCTTTCTGATGGACCACGCCGGCATGGGGTTTGTCGAAGCCGTCAAGGATCTTGCCGGTCAATACGGCATGCAGGTGCCGGACGAGGACCTGTCGCCCCAGCAGCGGGCGCGTGCCGCAGAGCAGCGGGAAAAGCAGAACACGCTGAGCAGCGTGTTGGAGAAAGCCGGCGAGGCCTACCGCAAGCACCTGAAGGAAGCGCCCCGCGCCATCGACTATTGCAAGGGGCGGGGCCTGAGCGGCGACATCGCGCGGCGCTTCGGCCTGGGTTATGCGCCCCAGGGCTGGCGCAGCCTGGCCAGCGTCTTTGCGAACTACGACGATCCGCTGCTGGTGGAAAGCGGGCTCGTGATCCTGAACCAGGACGACGCCAACGATGAGAAGCGCTACGACCGGTTTCGCGACCGGTTGATGTTCCCGATCCGCAACGTCAAGGGCGAATGCATCGGCTTTGGCGGCCGGGTGCTGGGCGACGACAAACCCAAATACCTGAACTCGCCGGAAACCCCGGTGTTCAGCAAGGGCCGCGAGCTGTATGGACTTTTCGAGGCCCGCACCGCGCTGCGCGAGAAAGGCTTCGTGCTGGTCACCGAAGGCTACATGGACGTCGTTGCGCTGGCCCAGCTCGGCTTCGCCAATGCAGTGGCCACGCTGGGCACCGCGTGCACGCCGGAGCACGTGCAAAAGCTGTTCCGATTCACGGACGCCGTTGTTTTCAGCTTCGACGGCGATGCTGCGGGACGGCGCGCCGCGCGCAAGGCGCTCGAAGGCGCCCTGCCCCTGGCGACCGACGTGCGCAATGTGAAGTTTCTGTTCCTGCCGCCCGAACACGACCCGGACAGCTTCATCCGGGCCCATGGTCAGGAGGCATTCGCACAGTGCATCCATGACGCGGTGCCCCTGAGCCGCTTCCTGATCGACAGCGCCAGCGAAGGCTGTGACCTGCACACGGCCGAAGGGCGCTCCCTGATGGCCAGCCATGCGCGTGCGCTGTGGACACCCTTGCCGGACGGCGCGCTCAAGCGCCAGTTGCTGGGGGAGATCGCGGGGTTGGTGCAACTGCCAGCACAGGATCTAACGCAGCTGTGGGGCCCGCCCGATCCCGTACCGGCCAGGCGTCAGGCCCCGCAACACCCGACTGGGGACGCCAGCTACCAGAGCCCGGAGGCGCCGTCCTCCCGCTGGCGCCGACCGCAGCCAGTCCGGCGCCCATCGGGCCGGGCCATGCCGGCCAGCCGGGCCGACCATGCGGCGCGTATCCTGCTGGGCCACATGGCGGCCTGGGACCTGTTCTCGGCCGAGGACCATGCCTTGCTGTGTCAGCTGCCTCAGCCGCACGGCGAGTTGTTCGTCTGGCTCGAGCACGAGCTGCACGAGCGTGGCGCGCAGCCCTGGGGCGCGATCCGCGAAGGCTTGCGCGACCACGGTGCGGAGGAACTGGCACTGCGGGTGATGGCCGACCCGCAGCTCGCCACCATCGACGACGAGCGCGACGCGGTGCAGGAGTTGCGCAATCTGCTGCAACGCATGCTGATCGAACACCTCAAGGCGCAGGAAACCCAGGAGATCCAGGCCGCGCAGAACGACCCGAACGCCTTGCAGCGCTATCGCGAACTGGTGGCCCGCCGTCTGTCTCTGGAGTCGGCGAACCGCATCCAGCCTTGACGCCAGCCGGGTTTTTCGGCCTGGCGGCTTGCCGATTCCGGCATCAAATTGGTATAATCCAACGTTGTCCGCGCAAGAGCGACAGCAGCACCTCCGGGCCCGGCCAACCGATGACGACGTTCACGACCGGCCAACCAACCGCAAGGACTGCACTCCAAATGTTCGCCCAGACATCTTGCCGGCCAAGTACCCGCTCTCGCCCCTGCCGTATGTGCGTCCTGTTACGGCGCCGGTTTTCTTTGTTTCTTTGATGCCCAGAGGTTGTTCATGCCTGCTCAAAAGTCTCCGAAGTCTGCCCCGCCACAAGACAAGCGTGTCGCGCTGACCAAGACCAAGGTCGCGACACCGTCAGTGGCCAAAGCCGGCGCCAAGGCCGCCGCCAGCAAGACCGCTTCCCCGCCTGCAAAGAAAGCCCCGTCAGTGCCAACATCGAAGACCGCTTCCCCGTCGACCACCAAGGACAAGAAAGCCGCTGCCGCGGCCACCGAACCGAAGAAGACTGCTGCCAGCAGCACCGAACCCGTCGCCAAGAAGAAGCCCGGCCGCCCGCCCAAGGCCGCAGCCGCTGCCAAACCCGGCGTACCGGTGCGTGTCGGCGCCAAACGTGGCCCCAAACCCAAGGGCAGCCTGCTCGATGACGACATCGATACCGACGAGGTGCCGGACGACGAACCCGAACAGGTTGAAGAGACCTCGACCAGCACCGAGAAGGTCAAGCCGCTGCGCATGAAGATCAGCAAGGCCAAGGAACGGGCCTTGATGAAGGAGTTCGGACTCGACGAGGCGGTGCTGTCCGAAGAAGACCTGGTCAAGCGCCGACTGCAGCTCAAGGCCTTGCTCAAGCTCGGCAAGACCCGCGGCTACCTGACCCACGGCGAGATCTCCGACCACCTGCCCGACAAGCTGGTCGATGCCGAGACCATGGAGGTCGTGATCTCCATGCTCAACGACATGGGCGTGGCGGTGTACGAACAGACGCCAGACGCCGAGACGCTGCTGCTCAACAACACCACCGGCTCGACCACCGAGGAAGAAGCCGAAGAAGAAGCTGAAGCCGCCTTGTCCACCGTGGACAGCGAGTTCGGCCGCACCACCGACCCGGTGCGCATGTACATGCGCGAAATGGGTACGGTCGAGCTGCTGACACGTGAAGGCGAGATCGAGATCGCCAAACGCATCGAAGGTGGCCTGATGGACATGATGGAGGCGATTTCCGCCTCCCCTGCCACCATCGCCGAAATTCTGCGCCTGGGCGAGGAAATCCGCGAAGGCAAGGTCGTCATCACGACGATCGTCGATGGCTTCACCGACCCCAACGAGGCCGACGACTATGTGGCCGAGGAAGACTTCGACGAGTTCGACGAAGAGGACGACGACGACGGCAAGGGCGGCTCCAAGGCGCTGACCAAGAAGCTCGAGGAACTCAAGCGCGAGGCCCTGACCCGCTTCGACCGTCTGCGCGAGCTGTTCGAGAAGATCCACCGCACCTACGACAAGGAGGGTTATGGCACACCCACCTACATGAAGGCGCAGAAGTCGCTCAGCGAGGAGCTGATGTCGATCCGGTTCACCGCCAAGGCCATCGAGAAGCTGTGCGACATGGTGCGTGGGCAGGTCGACGATGTGCGCAAGAAGGAGCGCGAACTTCGCCGCATCATCGTCGACAAGTGCGGCTACCCGCAGGAGCTGTTCATTGCCGATTTCAGTGGCAAGGACAAGCACGGCAAGGACGTTCCGAGCAACCTGCTCAATCTCAAGTGGATCGAGAAGCAGGCGGCCGCCGGCAAGCCATGGTCGACGATCATGGAGCGCAACATTCCGCCGGTGCAGGATCTGCAGCAAAAGCTGATGGACATCCAGGCCCAGGTCGTGGTGCCGCTGTGGCAGCTCAAGGGCATCAACAAGCGCATGAACGCGGGCGAGGCTTCTTCGCGCAGCGCCAAGAAGGAGATGATCGAGGCCAACCTGCGCCTGGTGATCTCGATCGCCAAGAAGTACACCAACCGCGGACTGCAGTTCCTGGACCTCATCCAGGAAGGCAACATCGGCCTGATGAAGGCGGTCGACAAGTTCGAATACCGCCGCGGCTACAAGTTCTCGACCTACGCGACCTGGTGGATCCGCCAGGCCATCACGCGCTCGATCGCCGACCAGGCGCGCACGATCCGCATTCCGGTGCACATGATCGAGACGATCAACAAGATGAACCGCATCAGCCGTCAGCATCTGCAGGAGTTCGGCTTCGAGCCCGATGCCAGCGTGCTGGCCGAGCGCATGGAGATGCCCGAGGACAAGATCCGCAAGGTGCTCAAGATCGCCAAGGAACCGATCTCGATGGAAACGCCGATCGGCGACGACGAGGATTCGCACCTGGGCGACTTCATCGAGGACAGCGCCAACACCGCGCCAATGGAAGCGGCCATGCAGGCCGGCCTGCGCGACGTGGTCAAGGACATCCTGGACAGCCTGACGCCGCGCGAGGCCAAGGTGCTGCGCATGCGCTTCGGCATCGAGATGACCAGCGACCACACGCTCGAAGAGGTGGGCAAGCAGTTCGACGTGACGCGCGAACGCATCCGCCAGATCGAGGCGAAGGCACTGCGCAAGCTCAAGCATCCGAGCCGCTCGGACAAGCTGCGCAGCTTTACCGACAGCCTGTAAGCGGCGCGTCCGCGAATGGCCAAAGGCCGCTGCTCCGCAAGGGCAGCGGCCTTTTTCCTGGACCGCGAGAAGCGAACGCCAGACCGCGGCGCCGGTGCGCGAGGGCACAAACCGCGGTCGACATATCAGCGCGCCAGTGCCTGCATCTCGGCGAAGAGATCGGCCTTGCCTTCAAAGCCGATACCCGGCAATGCCGGCAGCGTCACGAAGCCCTTGTCGACCTTCACGCCGTCGGGGAATCCGCCATACGGCTGAAACAGATCGGGATAGGACTCGTTGCCCCCCAGACCCAGGCCGGAGGCAATGGCCAGCGACATCTGGTGGCCGCCGTGGGGAACACAGCGGCTCGGCGACCAGCCATGGTCCCGGAGCATGTCCAGGGTACGCAGGTACTCGACCAGGCCGTAACTCAGCGCGCAGTCGAACTGCAACCAGTCCCGGTCCGGCCGCATGCCACCGTAGCGGATCAGGTTGCGCGCATCCTGCATCGAGAACAGGTTCTCGCCCGTTGCCAGGGCGCCCGGGTAGGCCTCGGCCAGACGGGCCTGCAGTTCGTAGTCGAGCGGGTCTCCCGCTTCCTCATACCAGAACAGCGGGTATTGCGCCAAGGCCTTGCCATACGCCAGCGCTGTCGGCAGGTCGAAGCGGCCATTCGCATCCACGGCCAGTTGCTGGCCCGGTTGCAGCATGGCCAGCACTGCCTCGATGCGTTCGACATCCCGCGCCAGCGGCGCGCCACCGATCTTCATCTTCACCACCGAGTAGCCGCGCTCGATGTAGCTGGCCATCTCGGCGCGCAAGCCATCGAGGCCCTTGCCAGGGTGGTAATAGCCGCCTGCAGCGTAGACAAAGACCCTGGGGTTGGCCTTGCCGGTGCCATAACGCTGCGCCAGCATTTCATGCAGCGGCAGTCCGGCAATTTTGGCGACAGCATCCCAGACGGCCATGTCGATCGTGCCGACCGCCACGGAGCGCTCGCCATGACCGCCCGGCTTTTCGTTGTGCATCATGCAGGCCCAGATCGCGTGCGGGTCAAGGTTGTCTCCGGTGGCGTCACGCAGGCTGGCCGGGTCGGCCTCGAGCACACGCGGACGGAAGCGCTCGCGGATCAGGCTGCCCTGTCCGTAGCGCCCGTTGGAGTTGAACCCGTAACCGACCACCGGCTTGCCGTCGCGGATGACGTCGGTCACGACCGCCACCAGGCTGAGCGTCATCTTCGAGAAATCGATGAACGCATTGCGGATGTTCGAGCTGATAGGGCGGGTGGATTCGAGGATGTTGACGATTTGCATGGGGGCAGGTCCAGGTGGTTCACGCGCAGGCGCACATAATGCCGCAGAGCCTCGCTGCCATGGCGCGATCGGACTCCCCGGCTGGAGTCGGTATCTTCCACGCGCCGCCCGGCACCGTCCAATACCCGATCCGCATACAACTATTCCCCATGGGCCCCGACAACCGACCGCTGGACCTGGAGTGGCTGGAAGACTTCCAGACGCTGGCCGAGAGTGGCAACTTCTCCCGCGCAGCCGAACTGCGCGCCATTGCGCAACCGGCCTTCAGCCGCCACATCCGGTCGCTGGAGGAATGGGTCGGCGTGCCCCTGGTCGATCGCGGCACCCATCCGGCCTCACTGACCGACGCCGGCAAACGGTTTCTGCCAGCCATCGCCAGCCTGCTGGAAAACCTGCAGATGGCGCGACGCGCAGCACGCGATGCGGACGGCCTGGCGGCACAACGTCTGCGGTTTGCGGCGACCCATGTGCTGTCACTGCACTACTTTCCAACCTGGCTCGCCGTGATCGAGGCGCAACTGGCGCTGGGCCAGATCGAAGTCGTGTCCGACAGCATGGCGGCCTGCGAGGAACTGATGCTGCAGCGCAAGGTCCAGTTCGTGCTGTGCCACAGCCACACCTCCGTGGCAGGTCGGCTCGATGAGCCGCAATTCATCTCAACCCGGATCGGCGACGATGTGCTGTTGCCGGTTGCGCGCCCCGATAGCGGCGGCACGTCGCGATGGTGGCTTGCAGCATCGATCCCGCATGGTCTGCCGGTGCTGGGCTACAGCGAAGCGTCCGGACTGGGTCGCATCCTGCGCCACCACCTTGCGGCGGCCTTCCTCGATCATCCAATCGTATTCCGTGCGCAGCACGCCGAACTGCTCAGGACCATGGTGCTGGACGGACGCGGCGTCGCCTGGTTGCCGCGCAGCCTGATTCAGGTTGACCTGCAACACGCGCGACTGGTCCTTGCGGGCGACGAACGCTGGCAGGTTCCGCTGGACATCCGCCTGTTCCGGCGCCGTGCGCCACAGGCCCCCGCCGCCGAAGCCTTCTGGCAACAAGCCGTCAGCCCACCCTGAGGCCGGCAACCGCGCCCTCAGGGCTCGAGATACAGCTGCTGCAGCCGCATGCGCCGCGCCGGCCCGAGCCCGAGGGACTGTTCCAGATAGCGGTCCACACCGCCGTGGTCGGTCTGCACCACCTGCAGGGCGGCCTCCAGGAAATCGGCCTGCACCTTCCACAGGACATCCAGCACGTCCTGCGAGGCGAAGCCGTTTGCGGCCTGGGGCTGGCGATAGAAATCGTTGGTCAGCAGGTAATCCTGCATCACCACCGGCCGCGGGACTCCCAGCGCCGACAGGATCATTGCCGCGGCAAAGCCGGTCCGATCCTTGCCCGCCGTGCAGTGGAACACCAGCGGCGCGTCGTCCTGCAGCAGATGGTCGAACAGTTCGGCAAAGCGCGGGCTGTTGTCGCTGACGAAATCGCGGTAGGTCTGACGCATCAACTCCGCCGTGAGCGCCGGCGTCAGGGCCTTGCCCTCGGCCAGCAGCGACTGCATGCCCTGCACGACGGTCGGCTCGATGGACAAGGCATGTACGGCAACACCCGGCAATGCGCAGGGATGCGCACTGCGCTCGTGCACGCCGCGGAAATCGCAGACCCGCGCCAGTCCCAGAGCCGACAGGGTTGACAGGTCCTGCGGCGTCAAGGCGCCCAGATGGTCGGAGCGGTACAGCCGGCGCCAGCGCACGGGTCGTCCGTCACGCCCGGCATAACCGCCAAGGTCTCGGAAATTCGTGCTGCCATCGAGTGCCAGGTGACGCGTGGGGTTCTGCATGCCTGCAATGGTATGCGACAGCCTGGCCGGCGCCGGTCGCCAGGTCGACACCGAAGCGCGGCCCGCGCGCTACCATCGCGGCACATGTCCAGCTTGACCGATGCCGCCAATCGCAAGGGAATCATGGCCATGTGCCTGGCCATGGCCCTGTTCATCGCCAACGATGCACTCGTGAAATACGTCAGTGCATCGCTGCCGGCCGCGCAGCTGATCTTCGTCCGCGGGCTGTTTGCCACCAGCCTGTTGCTGGCGGCGGCCTGGTTCATGGGTGCGCTGCGGCCCGGCGCGCTGGCCCGGACCGATGCCCGGCGCCAGTTGACGCAGCGCCCGGTACTGGTACGCGCAGCGCTGGATGCATTGGCCACGATGGCCTACCTGACCTCGCTGTTTCACCTGCCGATCGGCAATGCCTCTGCCATCAACATGGCCTCGCCGATGTTCATTGCGCTGTATTCGGCCATCGCCTGGCGCGAGCAGATCAGCGTCAGTCGCTGGTTGGCCATGGCCGGCGGCTTCGCCGGCGTGCTGCTGATTGTTCAACCCGCGGCGGACGGCTTCAACTCCTGGAGTCTGCTGTGCCTGTTTGCGACCTTGCTGCACACCGCCCGCGACCTGGTCACGCGCACGATCGCACTGGCCGTGCCGTCCATCCTGATCACGCTGACCACCTCCATCGCCGTGCTGCTGTTGACCGGCCCCTGGAGCCTGCTACAGGGGTGGGCACCCGTCGGCGGCCGGCAACTGGCCCTGCTCGCCGGTGCCAGCGTATTTCTGAGCAGCGCCTACTACCTGGTCATCATCGGCATGCGCAGCGGCGACCTCAGCCTGGTGGCGCCGTTTCGCTACACGGCGCTGATCTATGCCCTGCTGCTGGGCTGGCTGGTCTGGGGCGATGTACCCAATGCCCTGTCCTGGTCGGGCATCGTGTTGATGGTGGCGTCCGGACTGTTCATGCTGCGCAAGGCCCGGGGCCCCTGATACCACGCCCACCGGGCTTGCCGTGCCGTTCGCAGGCATTGAGCGACAATGCTCCGCGATCCGATGGCGGCCCGCGCAACCGGCGCGGCGCCCCCTTCCCCCATTGAATGGAGCAGATGATGCAGACTGTGGCTGGAGTGATTGGCCTTGGCGCCATGGGCAAGGGCATTGCGCAATCCTTGCGCCGTTCAGGCTACGCGGTTCGCGTGTTCGACGTGCGTCCGGAAGCGACCGAGGCGTTTGCCCGGGACGGCGGCGTGGCCTGTACCTCGCCTGCGGACCTGGCCAACGGTTGCGATGTCGTCGTGTCGGTGGTGGTCAATGCGGCACAGACCGAGCAGGTGCTGTTCGGCCCGCAAGGATGCGCTGCAGCCATGCGCCCGGGATCGGTGTTCGTGATGTGCTCCACGGTCGACCCGAACTGGTCGATCCAGCTGGAAAGGCGCCTGGCCGACCTGGGGCTGCTGTACATCGATGCGCCCATCTCCGGCGGAGCGGCCAAGGCCGCCAACGGCGAAATGACCATGATGACGGCCGGCACGCCGGCCGCCTATGCCGTGGCCGAACCGGTCCTTCAGGCCATGGCCGGCAAGGTCTACAAGCTGGGCGACAGCGCCGGTGCCGGCAGCAAGGTCAAGATCATCAACCAGTTGCTGGCGGGCGTGCATATCGCTGCAGCGGCCGAGGCGATGGCGCTGGGCCTGCGCGAAGGGGTGGACCCGGCCGCGCTGTACGAGGTGATCACGCACAGCGCAGGCAACAGCTGGATGTTCGAGAACCGCATGGCCCACGTGCTGGCGGCCGACTACACGCCGCTGTCGGCGGTCGATATCTTCGTCAAGGACCTGGGCCTGGTGCTCGACATGGCCCGCGCGAGCAAATTCCCGTTGCCGCTGTCCTCGACCGCGCACCAGATGTTCATGCAGGCATCGACCGCCGGTTTCGCGCGTGAGGACGACAGCGCCGTGATCAAGATCTTTCCAGGCATCGACCTGCCTGCCGGAAAATCCACGCCCTGAGCGACACGTATTCACCACCCTCCCCTCACCTTCTGATCCCGAACCACCATGGCAAGCACACTTCTGGGCTGTATCGCAGACGACTTCACCGGCGCAACCGACCTGGCCAACAACCTGGTCCGTGCGGGCATGCGCACGATGCAGACAATCGGCGTACCGCAGACCCCGCTGGACGCCGACATCGACGCCGTGGTCGTCGCATTGAAGTCGCGCACCATCGCGCCGGCCGATGCCGTGGCGCAATCCCTGGAGGCCTTGCGCTGGCTCCAGGCCCAGGGCGCACAGCAGATCTATTTCAAGTACTGCTCCACGTTCGACAGCACGGCCCAGGGCAACATCGGCCCGGTGACCGAGGCGCTGATGGATGCCCTCGGCGCGGACTTCACCATCGCGACGCCGGCGTTCCCCGACAACAAGCGCAGCGTGTTCAAGGGCTACCTGTTCGTCGGTGACGTGCTGCTCAACGAAAGCGGCATGCAGAACCACCCGCTGACCCCCATGGGCGACCCCAATCTGGTGCGGGTGATGCAGGCGCAGACGCGGCGCAAGGTCGGACTGATCGACTACAGCGCCGTGGCGCAAAGCGCGGATGCGGTGAAGTCGCGCATCGCCGAGTTGCAGACCCAAGGCGTGGGCGTGGCCATCGTCGACGCCGTCACCAACGACGACCTGCTGCGCCTGGGCCCGGCACTCAAGGGCATGGCGCTGGTCACCGCCGGATCCGGCGTGGCCATCGGCCTGCCGCAGAACTTCGGCATCGAACCCTCGCTGCAGGCCAGCGCCCTGCCCAGGGCCGCGGGCCTGCAAGCCGTGGTCTCCGGCAGTTGTTCGATGGCCACCAACCGCCAGGTGGCTGCATTCATCGCATCGGGCCGCCCGGCGCGGGCCATCGATCCGATGCAGATCGCCTCCGGCGCCGATGTCGTCGGCGATGCACTGGCGTGGGCCGCCCCCCTGCTGGCCGATGGCCCGGTGCTGGTCTATTCGACGGCCGAGACCGGTTCCGTCAAGAGCATCCAGTCCCGACTCGGCGTCGAGGAGGCGGGTGCGATGGTCGAGCGCACGATCGCCGCGATCGCACGTGGCCTGGTGGAGCGTGGCGTGCGCCAGCTGGTGGTGGCCGGTGGCGAGACCTCGGGCGCCTGCGTGCAGGCACTGGAGATCAGCCGCATGCAGATCGGTCCGCAGATCGATCCGGGCGTGCCATGGTGCCATGCGCAGTGCGCGTTCGGCGACCTGCACATCACGCTCAAGTCCGGGAATTTCGGGACCGACGACTTCTTCACCAAGGCCTTCCGGCAGTTGTGAACCTCCCCCCGGCGGGTTGGGACCCGCCGGGCTGATCGCCAGCACGGGTCGGGTCTACGGCCGATACAGCAGCGTCAAGGCCGGTCCGCACACCATGTGCGCTGCCGGAGCCGGCGCCACCGAACATGTCACGGTGTTGCCGACAGGCGCTGCAGCGCGGGCACCCCGACGGGTGGCGCGCTGAGCCAGGGCACGACAAACGACCGTTGGGCCAAACCGCCTGCAATGCGTTCGCACTGGCGCTGCTCGCCCACCAGCCGGGCCTGCAGCAGCGGGTCGGTGGTGCCGGCCGCGGCGACGCTCTTGTTGATGACCCAGGCCCAGGGCTCGATCCTGGCGCGGCGAAGGTCCTCCTGCAAAGCGGCGGCCTGGCTCACCGGCGTCACCTCCGGCAGCGTGACGATGACGACCCGCGTCATGTCGGCATCCTGCAAGCGCATCAAGGGCGTGATGATGTGGCCGGCATGGGCGCTGCCTTCGTACTGGCGCGTCATCTGGCGATGGTAGGCACCGGTGGCATCCATCAGCAACAGGCTGTGGCCGGTCGGCGCGGTATCCAGCACGACAAAGGCCGTTCGCGCCTCGTTCACCACGCGGCTGAAGGCATGGAACACCGCTACCTCTTCGGTACACGGAGACTGCAGGTCCTCCAGCAGCAAGGCTCTGCCCTGCGCATCCAGGTCCTTGCCGCGGCTGGCCATGATCTTGGCGATGTAGGCCTCGGTCTCCGCCTTGGGATCGATGCGCCCCACCTTGAGATTGGCCAGCGTGCCGTTCAAGGCGTCGGCCACATGGGCCGCCGGATCGGTCGTGGTCAGGTGCACGCTGTGGCCGCGTTGCACCAGACCCACCGCCAGCGCGGCGGCAACCGTCGTCTTGCCGACGCCGCCCTTGCCCATGACCATCACCAGCCCACGACCGGTGGCCGCCAGTTCGTCGACCATGCGGCCCAGCGGCTCGGCGGCCAACACCGGCCGCGCGGTGGTGCGGGTTTGCGCCGTCTGCGCGATCGGCGCCGGTGCGTCGCCCAGCAAGGCCCGCAGCGCGGGCAGTCCCACGGTGTCGAAGGCGCGCAGCGGCACCTCGTCGCGCGGCAATCGCGCCAGCGCATCGGGCATCTGCTCCAGGGCCTGGCGACCCAGCGCCTCGATCGCGTCGGCCGTGGCATCGCCCTGGCTGCTGGCATGGAACACGCCGTTGATGGCAAGCCGCTGGTTGCCCAGTCCAAGGCTGCGCAACTCCTGCGCCGTGCGGGCGGCTTCCAGCATGGGCCGCGGGTCGGGACGCGTCACCAGCACGACGGTGGTGCGTGCAGGGTCGCTCAGCGCCTGCAGCGCCGCATTGAACCGCGCCTCCTGCATCTTCAATCCGGAATGCGGCCCCAGGCAGGACGCCCCGCGGTCGTTGTCGGCCAGAAAGCCGGACCAGGCCTTGGGCAGGCTCAGCAGGCGCAAGGTGTGTCCGGTGGGCGCCGTGTCGAACACGATGTGGTCATATGCAGGGCCCGATGAGGGGCCCTGCGGCTCGATTTTCTGCGCCAGCAAAGCCGCAAACTCATCGAAGGCGGCAATCTCGGTGGTGCATGCGCCCGACAATTGCTCCCGAACCGTGGCGCGTTCGGCATCACTGGCATCGGCCTCGAGTTGCGCCAGTACACGCTGCCGGTAGGCCTCGGCCGCGGTGTCGGGATCGATGTTCAGCATCGACAATCCCGGCACACCCGGCACCTGTACCGGATGGTTGGACAAGGGAGCGCCCAGCATCTCGTCCAGGTTGGATGCCGCGTCCGTGCTCACCAGCAGCACGCGCTTGCCGCCATCGGCCAGCCGAACGGCCACCGCGGCAGACAGCGAGGTCTTGCCGACGCCCCCTTTGCCCGTAAAGAAGAGGAAACGCGTGGGATCGCGCAACAAGGCCAGCGAAAGGGGCGCTACAGAGGGCAAAGACATGCGTGCAGCATGCCATGTCGGGCATCCCCCACCTTGACGTCGGACAAGGTTCAGGACTGCGGGCGCTCAGAACGTCTCGGTATCGACTTCGGATGACGCCTGAGCGTTGTACCGCGCGCCGGTCACCGTGTTCTGGTTGATCAGGGCCTCAACCGCCGCGATGGTGTCCAGGCTCAGTTGCACCTGATCTGCCCCCAGGTCTTCCTGCAGGTGCGGCACGCTGGTGGTCCCCGGTATCGGAATGATGTGGGGCGCCTTGTGCAGCAGCCAGGCCAGGGCCAGTTGGGCCGAGGTGCAACCGGCCGCTGCGGCCAGCGCCTTGAAGGGCGGCAGCAAATTCTGGTTGGCGGCAAAATTCTCCGGCGCAAAGCGCGGCATTCCGCGGCGGATGTCCTTGGCGTCGAGCGCGGCCAGATCCAGGGGCGTATCGCTCAGGAAACCCCGCGCGACCGGACTGAACGCGACGAACGCGGCACCGATCTCTTTGCAGGCTTTGAGCACTGCGATCTCGGGATTGCGGCTCCACAGCGAATACTCGGTCTGCACGGCGCTGACGGGGTGCACGGCGTGCGCCCGCCGCAAGGTGACCTCCGACACTTCGGACAAGCCGATCGCCCGCACCTTGCCGGCAGCGACCAGATCGGCCATCGCGCCGACGCTGTCCTCGATCGGGACCTTCTTGTCCCAGCGGTGCAGGTAGTACAGATCGATCACGTCGGTCTGCAGGTTGCGCAGGCTGTTTTCACAGTCGCGCCGGATGGCTTGCGGACTCCCGTCGATGACGCGCTTGACCCCGTCGGAGAAACCCACGCCAGCCATGCCGCCCTTGCTTGCGAGTGTGAACTCGCTGCGATGGCGGCGCAGCACCTGCCCCACCAGCTTCTCGTTGGCACCGAAGCCGTACAAGGCCGCGGTGTCGAACAGCGTGACACCTGCATCGAGGGCGGCGAGCAGCACCCGCTCGCCCTGCTCCGCCGACGGCGGAACACCATACGCATGGCTCAGGTTCATGCAGCCCAGGCCGATGGCAGACACCGTGAATGGCCCGATCTGTCGTTGTTGCATGGGAGTCCTCTTCGTCAGCAATGATGGAACGGGGGTGTACCGTCTTGGCGACCTTGCGGCGCGACGCGGGGCCCCGGGGAACGGCCTGAGACTCAGCTGCCCAGTTGATGCTGCAGCTTGTGCAGGACTTCGTAGCAGGGCAACACGCTGGCCACGCTGGAATTCGGCTCACGGCCTTCACGGATCGCCGCAAAGAATTCGCGGTCCTGCAACTCGATGCCGTTCATCGACACGGCCACGTCCGAGACATCGATCTTCTCTTCCTTGCCGTTGTAGAGGTCATCGTACCGGGCAATGTAGGTGGCCGTGTCACCGATATAGCGGAAATAGGTACCCAGCGGGCCATCGTTGTTGAAGCTCAGCGACAGGGTGCAGATCGCCTCGCTGGCGGTCTTGAGCTGAATGCTCATGTCCATCGCGATCCCCAGCGTCGGATGGATAGGCCCCTGCAAGGCGTTGGCCTGCACGATCGGACTGCCGCACTGGTAAGCGAACAGGTCGACCGTGTGCGCCGCGTGGTGCCACAGCAGGTGGTCGGTCCAGGAGCGTGGCTGGCCCAGTGCATTGGTATTGGTACGGCGAAAGAAATAGGTCTGCACATCCATCTGCTGGATGTTGAATTCGCCTGCTGCGATGCGGTTCCTCACATACTGATGGCTCGGATTGAAGCGGCGCGTATGGCCGCACATCGCCACCAGTCCGGTCTTTTCCGCCAGGGCCGCCACCTGCTGCGCGCCCTGCACGCTGTCGGCCAGCGGGATCTCGACCTGCACATGTTTGCCCGCGCGCAGGCAGGCCACGCTTTGCTCGGCGTGCATCTGCGTCGGCGTACACAGGATCACCGCCTCGACGTCCTTGATGGCCAGGCTCTCGGCCAGATCGGTGCACACATGGCCAATGCCGTATTTGGCGGCAACCTCGCGTGTCTTGTCCAGTTCACGGCCGACCAGCGACACCACGTCGATGCCCTCGATGTTCTTGATGCCGTCCAGATGCTTGATGCCAAACGCGCCGGCACCTGCCAGCGCAACCTTGATGGTTCTTGTCATGATGGGTTCTCCTTACAGATCGATTTCAACATATTGCCGCAGCCAAGGCGACGTGGCCGATGCGGACCGTCGCCAGCAACGACGTCCAGGCCATCGGCGACGACCCCATTGACGACCGGAGCCGGGCCGGCGACGCCCCCCGCAGCGGAAGCCGGGTCGCTGCCGTGCGGCTTTATCGCAGGCGTGTCAGGCCGGGTTCTCGAGGATCAAGTGGCCCACGGCGGTATTCGACGCCGGCACATGATAGAACCGATGCGCCACATGCGGCTTGCCACCGCCGGCGATGTCGGCCATGGCACCACGGGCGATCAGCCACATCACCAATTCGATGCCTTCGGAGCCAGCCTCGCGCACGTAGTCGATATGCGGCACCTGTGCCAGGCCCGCCGGATCGGCAATCAGCCGGTCCAGGAACATGTTGTCGAACTCCTTGTTGATCAGGCCCGCGCGCGGCCCCTGCAACTGGTGGCTCATGCCACCCGTGCCCCAGATCTGCACATTCAGCGGCGTGTCGAAGGACGCGATGGCACGGCCGATGGCCTTGCCCAGTTCGAAACAGCGGCGCCCGGACGGCACCGGGTACTGCACCACGTTGACCGCGAACGGAATCACCGGGCATGGCCATGCCTGCGGCTGGCCACACATCAGCGACAGTGGCACCGTCAGGCCATGGTCCACATCCATCTTGTTGACGATGGTCAGGTCGAAATCATCCTGGATCACCGACTGCGCAATGTGCGATGCCAGTTCGGGATGACCGATGACCTTGGGCACCGGACGTGGACCGTAGCCTTCGTCGGCAGGCTGGAACTCGGCAGCGGTGCCGATGGCGAAGGTCGGAATCATCTCCAGGCTGAACGCGGTGGCGTGGTCGTTGTAGACCAGAAAAATCACGTCGGGCGCGTTGTCCTTCATCCACTGCTTGGAGAAATCGTAGCCCTGGAACACCGGCTTCCAATAGGCCTCGGTGGTCTTGCCGAGATCGATTGCAGCGCCGATCGCCGGCACGTGGGAGGTATAGACACTGGCGGTGATCCTGGCCATCAAACGGCTCCTTTCTGTTGTCCTGCGCGTCCCTGCGGCTGGCGGTGTGCCTGCGCGTCGCCGTCTTCGCCCACGACCCGGTTGCCTTGCGCCGAACGGCCGCCGGCAAGCATCATGGCGCGGTACTCGTCCTCGGTCATGCCGGTCATGCTGCCCGCCATCTGCTGGAAACTCTTGCCATCGGTGGCGCCGATCTTGGCGAGGAAGTAGATGTTGCCGCCCAGCGCAATGCAGCGGTTCAGGTCACGTGCAAGCACCGCCTGCTTTTGCGCCTCGGTCATCGGCCACTCATCCAGGTAGGCGCGTTCGTCGGCCTTGAAGCGGGTGCGGTTATCGGCCTTCATCAGCGACATGCAGAACTGATTCAGGTGGTAGCCCTTGCGCGACTGCTCTGCATCGAAGATCGTCGTTCCGGGAACGTCCAGGTAGGGTTTGTCCAGCGACATGGTGATGTTCCTCTTTCAGGTCCAGTACAGGCGGGTCGGGTTGTCGACCAGCAACTTTTGCTGCAGTTCGGCTGTGGTGGCGATCTGCGGAATGAAATCGACCAGCAGTCCGTCGTCGGGCATATGGTCTTTCAGGTTCGGGTGCGGCCAGTCTGTGCCCCACAACACCCGGTCCGGGAACGTCTCGACCAGCTTGCGGGCAAACGGCACGACGTCGCGGTAGGCATGCTGTTCACCGTTCAAAGCGCTGGGGCCACTCCTGGACAAGCGCTCCGGGCAGCTGACCTTGCTCCAGATGTTGGGATGTTCGTGCATCATCTTCACGAACAGGCTGAACTCCGGTCCGTCGACCGGCTTGGCGACGTCGGGACGCCCCATGTGGTCGACGACGACCGTGGTCGGCAATGCGGTGAAGAACTCGTACAGATCCGGCAGATCCTGGGCCTCGAAATACACCACCACATGCCAGCCCAGCGGCGCAATGCGGTTGGCGATCTCCAGCAACACCTCGCGCGGCGTGAAGTCGGCCAGGCGCTTGACGAAGTTGAAGCGCGTGCCGCGCACGCCCGCGGCGTGCATCTGCTGCAGTTCGGCATCGGTCACGTTGCGGTTGACGGTGGCCACGCCCCGCGCCTTGCCGTTTGACGCCTCGAGTGCGTCGACCAGGGCCCGGTTGTCACTGCCGTGGCAGGTGGCCTGCACAATGACGTTCTTGTCGAAACCCAGGTGGTCGCGCAGCGCGAAGAGTTGTTCCTTCGACGCATCGCACGGCGTGTATTTGCGCTCGGGCGCATACGGAAAAACCTTGCCGGGTCCGAACACGTGGCAATGGGCATCGACCGCGCCGGCGGGCAATTGGAAGCGGGGTTTGCTGGGGCCGTTGAACCAGTCCAGCCAGCCCGGTGTCTTGGTGAATTCCATGGGGTCTGTCTCTCCTCGGGTGGGGGTGTCGGCGTCAGTCGATGTATTTCAGGCCGGCCTTCTCAAGGGCCGGACGCATGTTGTACATGTCCAGCCCCAGCACGCCGGCGGCCAGCTTGGCGCGCTTTTCAGTTTCATTGGCTTCGCGCGCTGCAGCCGCATCGGCCACCTGCTGCGCAAGCGCGGCCGGGACCACCACCACGCCGTCGTCGTCGGCAATGACCACGTCGCCAGGGTTCACCATCGCACCGGCGCACACCACCGGAATATTGACCGAGCCCAGCGTGGCCTTGATCGTGCCCTTGGCATGGACCGCTTTGGAGAACACCGGGAACTGCATGCCGGTCAGGTCCTTCACGTCTCGCACGCCACCGTCGATGACCAGGCCCACCGCGCCGCGGGCACGGAACGAAGTCGCCAGCAGGTCACCGAAAAATCCGTCGGCGTTGTCCGATGTCACGGCGGCAATCACCACGTCGCCGGGCTGCAACTGCTCCGCCACGACATGCATCATCCAGTTGTCGCCCGGATGCAGCAGCACCGTGACCGCGGTGCCGCACAGCTGTGCGCCGGTATAGATGGGGCGCATGTACGGCTTCATCAGGCCGACGCGGCCCATGGCCTCGTGGATGGTTGCGACACCGAAGCCCGACAGCTGGTCCACGGCGACCTTGTCCGCCCGTGCGATGTTGCGTTTGACGATACCGAGTTGCGTCATGGTCATTTCCCCTTTTTCTTCAATGCGGCGTCCAGACGCGGAAACACGCGCCGGGCATTGCCTTCGTAGATCTGGTAACGGTCTTCGGCGCTCAGGATCTTCGAGGCCTCGATATAGCGCTTGGTATCGTCGTAGTAATTGCCGGTTTCCGGGTCGATGCCGCGCACCGCACCAATCATCTCGGATGCGAAAAGCACGTTCTTGACCGGGATCACGGTATTGAGCAAATCAATGCCCGGCTGGTGGTAGACGCAGGTGTCGAAGTAGATGTTGTTGAGCAGGTGGTCCTGCAGCAGCGGCTTCTTCAGCTCCTGCGCCAATCCGCGGAAACGGCCCCAGTGGTAGGGCACGGCGCCACCGCCATGGGGGATCAGGAAGCGCAGCGTCGGGAATTCCTTGAACAGGTCGGAAGTCAGGCACTGCATGAAGGCCGTGGTGTCCGCGTTCAGGTAGTGCGCGCCAGTGGTATGAAAGCACGGATTGCAGCTGGTCGACACATGGATCATGGCCGGAATGTCGTACTCGACCATCTTCTCGTAGATCGGGAACCAGTGCTTGTCGCTCAAGGGTGGCGAGGTCCAGTGCCCGCCGCTGGGATCCGGGTTCAGGTTGATGCCGACATTGCCGTACTGGGTGACGCACTTCTCCAGCTCGGCCACACAGGTCGCAGGATCGACGCCGGGCGACTGCGGCAGCATCGCGGCACCGATGAAGTTGTCGGGAAACAGCTGCGAGACGCGCCAGCACAGCTCGTTGCAGATGGCCGCCCACGTCGACGACACGTTGAAGTCGCCGATATGGTGGGCCATGAAGCTGGCGCGTGGCGAAAAAATGGTCAGGTCGGAGCCGCGCTCCTTCATCAGGCGCAACTGGTTGGTCTCGATGGACTCGCGCAATTCGTCGTCGCTGATCCGCAGTTCGCTGACCTTGGGCATGGAGGCCGGGTCCTGGATGCCGGCAATCTGGCGATTGCGCCACTGCTCCAGTGCCTTGGGTGCCGTCGTGTAGTGGCCGTGGCAATCGATGACCATCGGATTTGTCATTGCTGTTTCTCCTCGCGTCTCTGGGGGTCTTCGTATGCGGCGTACCGCATGTCGGGGGTGGTCGCAGCTGCGGTGCAGCCACCTGCTTTCGCCTGGGGCATTGTGGGCGGTTTGCGCGCAAAGAAGAAGGCCGCGCGGCCTCTAGCAGTTATAACGACTTGGCATAACCCATAGAATGGTATTCAAACTTCCAGATACCGCCCATACGCCATGGACCTGCGCCAGATCGAATACTTCGTACGGGTGGCCGAACTCGGGGGATTCACCCGGGCCTCGGCCGCACTGGGCATTGCCCAGCCGGCGCTCAGCCGCCAGGTCCGACTGCTCGAGGTCGAGCTGCGACAGACCCTGTTGACGCGCGACGGGCGTGGCGCCGTCCCTACCGAAGCGGGACGTCTGCTGCTGGCCCATGGCCGCGGCATCCTGCACCAGGTCGAACGGGCGCGCGAAGAGCTTGGCAAATTGCGCGGCGCGCTGGCCGGTCGTGTCGCGGTCGGTCTGCCAACCAGCCTGGCGCGGGTGTTGACGGTGCCCCTGACCCGGGCGTTCGACCGCCAGATGCCGGAAGCCACCATTTCCATCAGCGAAGGCCTGTCCAGCGCGATGCTGGAGTCGCTGGTCAACGGGCGGCTCGACATCGCGCTGCTGTACAACGCCCGGCCCAGCCCCGATATCGAGATCACGCCGCTGCAGCAGGAAGAGCTGTTCCTGGTCCAGTCACGCGCCCATGCGACCGACACGGGCACGATCAGCCTGCAGGCGCTGGCCGCGCTGCCGCTGGTGATTCCCAGCCGGCCGAACGCAATCCGGATGCGGGTCGAATCCGAAATGGCGGCGATCGGCTGCAGCCCGAAGATCGCGCTGGAAATTGATGGCGTCTCGGCCATCCTGGACCTTGTGGCCGACGGCGCCGGCAACGCGGTTCTCTCCGGCAATGCCGTGGCCAGTTCGGTAAAACCCGGCCTGTTCCGGCTGCGCGCCATCCGGGAGCCGCGGCTGCATGCCCAGATTTCGCTGGCCGTCAGTGCCCAGCGCCCCGCCACATTGACGCAGCAGGCCACCCAGGCGCTGATCGCGGACACACTGGCCTCGGTGACGCCATCGTCCCGACGTGGCAAGGCAGGCCCGCCGTGAGGCCCACGTAAGATAGGCCCGTCGACCGAATACGCGTACTTTGCGCGATGCGGTCGGCGCCCTTCACCGCATCGCAAGGAGTTGCCCATGCAGTCACTCGTCATCACCGTCGTCGGTCCGGACCGTCCCGGCGTCGTGCGTACCCTGTCCGACACGGCGGCTGCATTCGGCGCCAACTGGACCGACAGCGTCATGGCCAACTTCGCCGGCCAGTTTGCCGGCATCGTCCACCTGCAGGCGTCAACGGACCACAGCGCGGCGCTGCAGGCGGCACTGCGCGCCCTCGACTCCGATGCCTTGCACGTCCAGGTGACGCTGGCCAGCGCCGCGGCCGCCACAACGGGTCAGCGGCAAATGGCGCTGGAACTGGTCGGCCACGACCGGCCCGGCATCATCCATTCGATCGCCACGCGGCTCGCCGAACACGGGGTCAGCATCGACAAGATGAAGACCCATATTGCCAGCGGCGCCATGTCGGGCGAACAGATGTTTCACCTGGAAGCGCAGCTGACGATTCCACAGGACCTGGATACCGATCAGCTCCAGGCTGGCCTGGAAGGCCTGGCCAACGAGCTGATGGTGGACCTCAGCTTTGTCGGCAGCAGCGGCGCAGGCCAAACGGCAACCGCAGGCTGAGACTCAGCGCTTGCGCGCAGCGAGCAGCCGGTCGGCGTAGTCCTGCCATGGTGCGTCCTTGGGCAGCCCCAGAAACAAGGCTTCGCGGGCCTGGTCTGCCACCCACTGCTGCTTGTCGGCAATGGCGCGGGCCATGAAGGGTTCGAAGCCCGCCTCGCTCACCGTATGCGCAGCCTCCCGCATTTCTTCCGCGCGGCGTTGGCCGTGCTGCACGACGCGGCTGAAGAAATAGGCGCCGGTCTGCTGCCAGTCGATGCTGGGGAACGTCTCCTGCAGCGTCGGAAGCACGTGCTCCTCCACGCCATAGGCGCGCGCCGTGGCATAGCTTTCGATTACCAGGGCCTCCAGGCCCTTGATCATCACGCTGCGGCACATCTTGATGGCACTGGCCACGCCGAGTTGCTCGGACACGGGTTTGGCATCCATGCCCCAGGCCAGGAGCTGCTCGGCCAGAGCCGCCGCGTGTTCCCCACCGAGCAGCATGGGAACCCGGATGCCGTAGGGAGGTACTGAGGTCATCACCCCAGCCTCGACATAGTGCCCACCGGCGCCGTTGATGGTTTCGGCCGCCTGCTGCTTGGTCCCCGGAGAGGCGGAGTTCAGGTCGAGGTAGAAGGCGCCCGGCCGCAGCACGGCAGCAGCTTCGCGCGCAACGTCCAGTGTGTGGGACGCGGTGACCGCACTGATCAGCAGATCCGCCGTGCCAGCGGCATCCGCCATGGATTCGGCAGCGCGAATCCCGGCCAGCGCCGCGTGTGCCCGCTCGGTGTCGCGGATCGGCGGATTGGCGAACTTCAGGTCCCACGCGCTGACGCTGTCGACCGCCGGCAACAAACCCGCCGCAAAGGTCTTGCCGACTTCACCATATCCCAGCACGCTGATCTGTCGCAGGTTCATGTCCGGCCTCCGTGGGTCTGTGCCTGTCACTGGGTCGGAATCTTTGCTCGGCTGATGATGTCGCCCCAGCGCCTGGTTTCGCTGGCCAGCAGGCTGGCCGCCTGTTCCGGGCTGCTGGACTGGGCCTCGACATTCAGCGCATGCAGCTTGGACTTGACGTCGGGCGCATTGACCGCCGCGACGATGTCCTTGTTCAGACGGTTGATCACGGCCGCCGGCGTACCGGCAGGTGCTGCCAGCCCGTTCCAGGACGTGGCTACCAGTCCGGGAACACCGCTTTCGACCGCCGTCGGCACGTCGGGCAACACCGCCGAGCGCTTGGCACCCGTCACGGCCAGGGCCCGCAGGGCCTTGGTACTGATCTGCGGAATCACCGGTCCCAGGATCTCCACGGCGGCATCGATCTGGCGCCCGCGCAGGGCCGTGATCACGGCGGGCGTGCCGTTGAACGGCACGATCTGCACGTCAATGTTGGCAGCCGACTTGAACAGCTCGGCGGTCAGGTTCTGCGTGCTGCCGATATTGATGGTGCCCAGATTCAGCTTGCCCGGATTCGCTTTGGCAAACGCGAGCAGGTCGGCCAAGGTCTGGAAAGGCGAGTCGACAGGCGTCACGATGGCAATGTCGAAGCTGGCCAATGTCGAGATCGGCGCGAAGTCCTTCAAGGTGTCGAAGGGCAGGGACTTGAAAATGCCGGCACTGACGGCCGTGCCGTTGGAAATCAGCAGCAGCGTATGGCCGTCCGGATCGGCCTTGGCCACCACATCACCAGCACTCACGCCGCCCGCTCCGGGCTTGTTGTCGATCACGACCGACTGGCCCAGCGACTGGCTGAGTTTCTGCGCCACGGTACGCGCGGTGATGTCGGCGACGCCGCCGGCGCCAAACGGAACCACGATCCGGATCGTCTTGGTCGGGAAGGTCTGGGCCTGGCTGGTCAAGGCCAGCAGCGCCATACCCGCCACCATGGCACACCGTTTCCACATCTGCATCTCTGTCTCCTGAAATACGCGCGCGGGCACCGACCCGCAAGCGCGACTGGCAATTGGATGAACGCTGCACGTCTGCGACGGGACAGCAGGGAATGTCCGTTGCAACCCGGTCGGACGGCCGGACCACGGCAACGGTGTCGATTGTGCGCGCTGTACAAGCGTCGGGATGCCTGCCAGCGTACTAACAGATATAACAATCCGGCATGAAGGAATGCACCTCATGCCGCTTGCAACAACGCGGTTCGGCCGGCGATGCCACGGGTGCACGCCGCCTTGCCTGCCGATCAGGAACGCAGATGCTGGTTGAAAAATGCCACGGTGCGCTCCCACGCCGTCCTGGCCGCCGCGGCATCGAAGCGCGGCGTGGTGTCGTTGTTGAAGCCGTGCTGCGTGCCGGCGTACTGGTATGCGGTGTACGGGGCGCCAGCGGCCTTGAGCGCTGCCTCATAGGCCGGCCAGGCGGCATTGATGCGTTCGTCCACGCCGGCAAAGTGGATCTGCAAGGGGGTCTTGACGCGGGCTGCATCGGCCGGAGCCGGCAGATTGCCATAGAACGGCACACCGGCCGCCAGGTCGGGTAAACGGGTCGACAGCATGTGCACGACGCCACCGCCGTAGCAGAAGCCGACGGCCCCGTATTTGCCGCTGCATTCGGGTCGCTCGCGCAACACCGCGGCCGCCATCATGAAATCCTCGCGGGTCTTGGCCTGGTCGAGCTGGCCGAACAGACTGCGGGCCTTGTCTTCGTCCCCAGGGTATCCCCCCAGCGGCGTCAGGGCGTCAGGGGCAAACGCGACGAAGTTGTCCAGTGCCAACCGTCGCGCGATGTCCTCGATATGGGGGTTGAGGCCCCGATTTTCATGGACCACCAGCACACCGGGCAACTTGCCGGCGGGCTTGGCCGGCATGGCCAGATAGCCTTTCATCGTTCCCGAACCCTGGGGCGATGCGTAGCTCAGGGTTTCCGTGTGGATGCGCTTGTCATCCTTGGGGACGACCTGCGCCGCCGCGAAATCCGGGCTGAGTGCAGCCAGCAGCATGCTGGCGGTCATGCCACCGACGGCGAACTTCTGGGCGCGCTCGAGAAAGCCACGGCGGTCGATGCCGCCATGGACATAGGCATCGAACAGGATCAGCAATTCCTGGTCGAAATCTGCGGCGGTCTTGCGTGGCATGGGGATCTCCTGGCGTGGGTGGACACAGGATGACCCGCAGACCGCGAATTGGTTCAGCGCAGACCAAGGCCCATTGCCCCGGGATTACCCTAGGTTCAATGCCCCGGCGCGCCGGATCAGGCGTTCGCCAGGCCCAGCAGACGCACGGCATTGCCCTTGAGAATGCCCGGCATGACCTCGGGCTTGAAGCCGGCGTCTTCGAAGTCCTTCATCCAGCGGTCGGGCGTGATCAGCGGATAGTCGCTGCCGAACAGGATGCGGTCCTTGAGCAAGGTGTTGGCGTACTGCACCAGCTGCTTGGGGAAGTATTTGGGGCTCCAGCCGCTCAGGTCGATCCACACATTGGGCTTGTGCGTCGCCACGCTGAGCGCCTCGTCCTGCCACGGGAAGCTGGGGTGGGCCATCACGATCTGCATGTCGGGAAAGCTGATCGCCACGTCATCCAGGTGCATCGGGTTGCTGTACTCCAGGCGCAGGCCGCCGCCACAGCGCATGCCGCTGCCAATGCCGCTGTGACCGGTATGAAAGATGGCAGGCAGCTTGTATTCGTTGATCACCTCGTAGATCGGCCAGGCCATCTTGTCGTACGGGTGGTAGCCCTGCACCGTCGGATGAAACTTGAAGCCCTTGATCCCCTCCTGCTCGATCAGCCGACGCGCCTCGCGGGCGCCCATCTTGCCCTTGTGCGGGTCGATGCTGGCAAACGCGATCATCATGTCGGCGTTTTCGCGCGCGGCCTGTGCGATCTCCTCGTTAGGAATGCGCCGGCGGCCCATCTGCGTTTCAGCGTCTACGGTGAACATCACCAGGCCGATCCTGCGTTCACGGTAGTACGCAATCGTCTCGGCGATCGATGGCCGGCGGTTGCTGCGGAAATACTTGTCTGCGGCGCGGTCGTACTCCTCCCCGTAGTTGTCGAACGGGTTCCAGCAGCTGACTTCCGCATGGGTGTGGATGTCGATGGCGACGAGGTTCTGGTGGTCCATGCAGTCTCCTGATGAATGAAAGTTCTTAGGGAAAACGTGCATGGTATTGCATGTTTCCTCGCTTGTTTTGATTATTTTCAATAACTAAAATGACCACATCCAGGGGGCCCCACCGACCCCAAAACACCGAGGAAACACCGCCATGCCAATCTTGCGTCCCGTTGCCATCGCCGCCGCGACCCTTGTCCTTGCCGCCTGTTCATCAACACCGGAAATGGTCGCCCGAACACCCGTCGGGTGCGCGGAACTGGCAAGCAGCTTCGCCTCGCCCCACACCCGCATCACATCGGTCGAAGCCATTGCCCAGGGCGTAACGGTGCCGGGCATGGCGCAACCCTACCCTATGCCGGCCCACTGCAAGGTCACTGGCAAGATGAACGAACGCACCGGTGTGGATGGCAAGCCGTACGCGATCGGATTCGAGATGCGCCTGCCGGTGCAGTGGTCCGGGCGCTTCCTGCTGCAGGCCAACGGCGGCGCCGACGGCGTCGTGCAGCCGGCTTTCGGCAACGTGGTCGTCAACGGCGCCACCACCAACGCCTTGATGCAGGGCTTCGCCGTTCTGTCCAGCGATGCCGGCCATACCGCGGAGTCGGGTCCGGCGGTCGGCCTGGTGGGCGGCAATCTGTTCAGTGTGGACCCCCAGGCGCGCCTGGACTATGGCTACCAGGCCAATGGCGCACTGGCCCCCATGGCCAAGAAGCTGATCGCCACGCATTACGGCAAGGCGCCGAAGACCTCGTACATGATGGGCTGCTCCAACGGCGGACGCCATGCGATGGTGGCTGCCGCACGCTATGCCGACCAGTTCGATGGCGTCCTTGCCGGTAATCCGGGATTCAACCTGCCCAAGGCTGCCGTCCAGCACGCCTGGGACATCCAGGCCTTCAGCGCCGTCAATCCCGACATCAAAGCCGCCTTCCCGCCGGATGACATGCGCCTGGTGGCCAACGCCGTGCTGGACAAATGCGATGCGCTCGATGGCCTGGCCGATGGCATGGTGAACAACCTGCCCGCCTGCCAGAAGGCGTTCGACATCCGCGCGCTGCAATGCAAGGGCGACAAGGGCGCGCAGTGCCTCAGCGCGGCCCAGGTCACCGCGCTGGACAAGGTGTTCTCGGGTCCGGTCAACAGCAAGGGCGACAGGCTCTACAGCGACTGGCCGTGGGATGCGGGCGTGGGCGCTTCGCAGATGGGCTTTGGCAGCTGGCGCGCCTGGAAGCTGCAAGGTCCGATCGCCGGCGTGCCCATCATCGGCGCCCTCGGAGCCGGGTCGGTCGCCTTCACCTTCACCACGCCGCCCAAGCCGGTGGCCGGCAATCCCCCGGCGCTGATCAAGTCGATGCTCGACTACAACTTCGACACCGACGCACCGAAAATCTACGCGACCCAGGGCCTGTTCACCGAGTCCGCCATGCAGTTCATGACGCCGCCCAAAGCCACCGAACTGGCCGACTTCAAGGCGCGTGGACGCAAGATGATCGTCTACCACGGCACCAGCGACCCGGTGTTCTCGTACAACGACACCCGCAACTGGTACGAGGCCCTGAACCGCAACCACCAGGGGCGCGCGGCCGACTTTGCGCGCCTGTTCCCGGTACCCGGCATGAACCACTGCCAGGGCGGCCCTGCCACCGAGCAATTTGACATGTTGAGCGCATTGGTGGACTGGGTCGAGAACGGCAAGGCGCCGCAGTCGGTGGTCGCCACCGCGCGCACCGGCGCCAACCCGGACGTTCCGGCGAACTGGCAGACGGCGGGCAAGCCCCGCAGCCGCCCCTTGTGCGCGTATCCGCAGATGGCCACCTATCAGGGCCACGGCGATATCAACGACGCGGCCAGCTTCAGTTGCCGCTGAGCACCATCGTCGTCGTCCGGGCGCCGCGCGCCCGCGGCCATGACGCCGCTGGCTGATAGCCCGCACACGCGCGCGCCGTGCACCTGCGCCACGGTGCGAGCTATCGAAGCAGGAGCACACCAACAGCGGCACCGCGCATGCGTGCCGGCAGACTTCGCTTGTTGCACGGCATCGGGCCGCCTACACTTGGGACCCAAACAAGAATCAGTGCGTTCGAGGAGTACCGCCGGATGGTCACAAAGGAAATGGCAGCCATAAGCCAGTTGCTGAGTTTGCTGGAATCGCGTTACGCCATCCGGGTGCTCTGGGCCCTCAAGGACGGCCACCCCCAAACCTTTCGCCTGCTGCAGGACAGTGTGGGCGGCATTACGCCCAACACGCTGAACACCCGCATCAAGGAACTGCGCCTGGCAGGCCTGATGTCGCATGGCGACGAAGGCTATATCCTGACCGCTTCTGGCGCCGACCTGCTGCGTCGGCTGGGAGAATTGCCGGCCTTTGCGGTGCGCTGGGCTTCAGCCCAGGCCAGAAAGAAACCCTGACCCCTTTCTTTGACCCTTTCACCCCCCTTGCCCATGATTGACACGCTGCTGACAACTTCGAACATTCTCCCGCACGACCACGAACGCGCCCTGCTGATCGGCCGCGTCTGGACGGACGGCCTCGGCCCTACGCTGGTGCGCGTCACCGCCGACCATGTGTTCGACATCTCGGGCATCGCTGCCACCAGCGCCGCACTGCTGGAGATGGACGATCCGGTCGGCGCAGTGCGCGAGATCGGCGGCCCGCGTATCGGCGGCACGGCCGCCATCCTGGCCAATTCGGCCAGCGGTCGACACGACCCGGCGCTGCCATGGTTTCTCGCCCCCTGCGATCTGCAGGCCATCAAGGCCGCCGGCGTGACCTTCGTCGCATCCATGCTGGAGCGCGTCATCGAAGAGCAGGCCCGTGGCGATGCCGGACGCGCCGAGGCGGTGCGCAAGTCGGTGGTCGGCATCATCGGCGACAACCTGCGCAGCGTCAAACCCGGCTCCGAGCAGGCGGCAAAGTTGCGTGACGTACTGATCGCCCAGGGCGTCTGGTCGCAGTACCTGGAGGTGGGCATCGGCGAAGACGCCGAGGTCTTCACCAAGGCCCAGCCAATGAGCGCGGTCGGCATCGGTGCCGACATCGGCCTGCATCCCAAGAGCGTCTGGAACAACCCGGAACCCGAGATCGTGCTGGCCGTCAACAGCCGCGGCGAAACCCGCGGCTGCACGCTGGGCAACGATGTCAATCTGCGCGACTTCGAGGGCCGCAGCGCGCTGCTGCTGGGCAAGGCCAAGGACAACAATGCCTCTGCCGCGATCGGCCCGTTCATCCGTCTGTTCGACGCAGACTTCGGTATCGACGACGTGCGCAACTGTGAGCTGGCCATGCGCGTCACGGCCTGCGATGGCGGTTTCGAGATGCACGGCGCCAGCAGCCTGGCCATGATCAGCCGCGATCCGCTGGACCTGGTGAACCAGACCATGGGTGCGCCGCAAGCGCGCACCCACCAGTATCCGGACGGTTTTCTGCTGTACCTGGGCACCATGTTCGCCCCCACGCAGGACCGCCATGGCCCGGGGCAGGGTTTCACCCATGAACTGGGTGACATCGTCTCGGTGGCAACTCCGAAACTGGGCATGCTGGTCAACCAGGTCACGCATTCCGACAAGGCCCCGGCCTGGACCTATGGCACCGGCGCCCTGATGCGCGACCTGGCGCGCCGCGGACTGCTGGCATAATCCAAGGCTCTTCGGCGCAGCCCCCATCCTGCGGGGCTGCGCCAATTCCCTCGGGGCCGTGCCACCGGCGTGCCCGGTACGCGGCCAGCCTGAACCCATCCGCTGGAAACGCCCATGAACACTACCGACTCCGGACTGCAATATCTCGACACCACCATCGGCGAAGGTGCCGAAGCCAAGGCCGGCCAACAGGTCACGGTGCATTACACCGGCTGGCTCTACAACGATGGCACCCAGGGCGCCAAATTTGATTCCAGCAAGGACCGTGGCAATCCGTTTGCCTTCTCGCTCGGTGCCGGCATGGTGATCCGCGGCTGGGACGAAGGCGTTGCCGGCATGCGCATCGGCGGTGCCCGCACCTTGGTGATTCCGCCAGGACTCGGCTATGGCGCACGCGGCGCCGGCGGTGTGATCCCGCCAAACGCGACCCTCAAGTTCGACGTGGAACTGCTCGGCGTCTCCGGCTGACCCGTTCTGACCGCGGCCCGGCGGCTGCACGGCAGCCGCCGCGCAGCCGCCGGGCAGGGTTTCGCGCATGGCGGCCGCACGAAACCCTTGAAAACCACAACAACGCCGCCATCTGCCGACTGCCGGCGCACAAAGCCGTTTTCGTCACCGACTTTTTGACCCACCACGCCAATGTCCGATCAAAAGCAACCAGACCCCCACAATCCCGCGCACGAGTACCAGAGCACCGAAGAGATGGCAGCCGCCCAGGCGGCCCAGGAATCGGATGCCCAGTCCAAGGCCCAGGCTGACCTGGCCGCTTTGCAGGCCAAGAGCGCCGAACTGGCCGATCAGTACCTGCGTGCCAAGGCCGAAGCCGAGAACGCCCGCCGCCGCGCCGACGACGAGATCGCCAAGTCCCGCAAGTTCGCCATCGAGTCGTTTGCCGAGAACATGCTGCCGGTGATCGACAGCCTGGAAGCCGGTCTGACCATCAAGGACGCCACGCTGGAGCAGATCCGCGAAGGCGCCCAGGCCACCTTGCGCCAGCTGATGTCGGCCCTCGAGCGCAACAAGGTCTTGCAGATCAACCCGACCGCTGGCGCCAAGTTCGACCCGCACCAGCACCAGGCCATCTCCGTCGCGCCGAGCGATCAGGAGGCCAACACCATCGTCAACGTGCTGCAAAAAGGCTACCTGATCGCCGACCGCGTCCTGCGCCCTGCACTGGTTGTTGTCGCAGGCCCAAAGTAAGGCCTGGATAAGGCCTTGAAATTGTGCGGAATACCCGCATTTCCTGAGCAGGATTGATTTGTAAGCAACTCGCACCGGGTCGCGCAACGCTGAAACCGGGCAATTTTGGAGAAGAACATGGGAAGAATCATTGGCATTGACCTGGGTACCACCAACAGCTGCGTGGCCATCATGGAAGGCAACGTGCCCCGGGTCATCGAGAACTCCGAGGGCGCCCGTACGACGCCGTCGATCATTGCGTACCAGGAAGATGGTGAAGTGCTGGTCGGAGCCTCGGCCAAGCGCCAGGCAGTCACCAACCCGCGCAACACGCTGTACGCGGTCAAGCGCCTGATCGGCCGCAAGTTCGTCGAGAAGGAAGTGCAGAAGGACATCGCACTGATGCCCTACGAGATCGTGGCGGCCGACAACGGCGACGCCTGGGTCAAGGTGCGCGGCAAGGCCATGGCGGCCCAGCAGGTCAGCGCCGACGTTCTGCGCAAGATGAAGAAGACCGCCGAAGACTACCTCGGCGAACCCGTGACCGAAGCCGTCATCACGGTACCGGCCTATTTCAATGACGCGCAGCGCCAGGCGACCAAGGACGCCGGCCGTATTGCCGGTCTGGATGTCAAACGCATCATCAACGAGCCGACGGCGGCTGCCCTGGCCTTCGGCCTGGACAAGACCGAGCGCGGTGACCGCAAGATTGCCGTCTATGACCTGGGTGGCGGCACGTTCGACGTGTCCATCATCGAGATCGCCGATGTCGACGGCGAGAAGCAGTTCGAAGTGCTGTCGACCAATGGCGACACCTTCCTCGGGTGGCGAGGACTTCGACCAGCGCGTGATCGACTACATCATCTCCGAGTTCAAGAAGGAACAGGGGCGTCGACCTGGGCAAGGACGTGCTCGCGCTTCAGCGCCTGAAGGAAGCCGCCGAAAAGGCCAAGATCGAACTCTCCAACAGCGCCCAGACCGACATCAACCTGCCGTAGCTGTGACGGCCGATGCTTCGGGCCCGAAGCACCTGAACATCAAGCTGACCCGCTCCAAGCTGGAGTCGCTGGTGGAAGACCTGATCGAGCGCACCATTGCGCCCTGCCGCACCGCCATCAAGGACGCCGGCGTCGAAGTGTCCGACATCCACGACGTGATCCTGGTCGGCGGCATGACCCGCATGCCCAAGGTGCAGGAAAAGGTCAAGGCCTTCTTCGGCCGCGATCCGCGCAAGGACGTGAATCCGGACGAGGCCGTGGCCGTAGGCGCCGCCATCCAGGGTCAGGTGCTGACCGGTGACCGCAAGGACGTGCTGCTGCTCGACGTGACCCCGCTGTCTCTGGGCATCGAGACGCTGGGTGGCGTCATGACCAAGATGATCAGCAAGAACACGACGATCCCGACCAAGTTCGCGCACAGACCTTCTCGACCGCCGACGACAACCAGCCGGCCGTGACGATCAAGGTGTTCCAGGGCGAGCGCGAGATCGCCGCCGGCAACAAGATGCTGGGCGAGTTCAACCTCGAAGGCATTCCGCCGTCCGCACGCGGCACGCCGCAGATCGAGGTGTCGTTCGACATCGACGCCAACGGCATCCTGCACGTCGGCGCCAAGGACAAGGGTACCGGCAAGGAAAACAAGATCACGATCAAGGCCAACTCCGGCCTGAGCGAAGCCGAGATCCAGCAGATGGTCAAGGACGCGGAACTCAATGCCGCCGACGACAAGCGCAAGCTCGAGCTGGTGCAATCGCGCAACCAGGCCGAGGCCAGCGTGCACAGCGTCAAGAAGAGCCTGACCGAGTTCGGCGACAAGCTCGACGCCGGCGAGAAGGAAAAGATCGAGGCGGCGATCAAGGATGTGGAAGAAGCCCTCAAGGGTGAGGACAAGGCCGCGATCGACGAGAAGAACACCGCGCTGATGACCGCCAGCCAGAAGCTGGGCGAGCATATGTATGCCGACATGCAGGCCAAGCAAGGGGGCGATCAGCCCGCCGGCGGCATGGGCGGCGGCGCGGATGGCGCATCGGCGGAAAGTGCATCGCGTGCGTCGGACGACGACGTGGTCGATGCCGAGGTGAAAGAAGTCAAGAAGGGTTGATGACAGCCGCGCTGTCTCGGCGCACGCCGCGCTCGCACGATTCCTGCATGGAATCGTCGGCGCGGCGATCTGCATTGATGGAACGACTCAGCGCAGCAGGCGAATACCGCGCAGCTGCGCGCTGACAGAGAACGACGATGGCCAAGAGAGACTATTACGAAACGCTGGGTGTTCCGAAGAACGCCTCGGACGACGAGATCAAGAAAGCCTATCGCAAGCATGCGATGAAGCACCACCCTGACCGCAACCAGGGAGACGCCTCCAAGGGCGCCGAGGAGAAGTTCAAGGAGTGCAAGGAGGCCTACGAGATGTTGTCCGACCCGCAGAAGCGGGCCGCATACGACCAGTATGGCCACGCCGGCGTGGACCCGAACATGCGCGGCGGACCGGGCCAGGAAGGCTTTGGCGGATTCGCCGAGGCCTTTGGCGACATATTCGGCGACATGTTCGGCCAGCAGCGCGGTGGACGCGGAGCCGGTGGTCGCCAGGTGTTCCGTGGTGGCGACCTGAGCTACGCCATGGAGATCACGCTCGAGGAAGCGGCACGCGGCAAGGACGCGCAGATCCGCATCCCGAGCTGGGAAGCCTGCGATACCTGCCACGGGTCGGGTGCCAAGCCGGGTACCCAGGTCAAGACCTGCAGTACCTGTGCGGGTGCCGGCGCCGTGCAAATGCGCCAGGGCTTCTTCAGCGTGCAGCAGACCTGCCCGACCTGCCGCGGTGCCGGCAAGGTGATTCCCGAGCCCTGTACGGCCTGCCAGGGCCAGGGGCGCATCAAGAAGCAGAAGACGCTCGAGGTCAAGATTCCCGCCGGCATCGACGGCGGCATGCGCATCCGCAGCACGGGCAACGGCGAACCGGGCACCAATGGCGGCCCGGCCGGCGACCTCTACATCGAGATCCGGCTGAAGAAGCACGACATCTTCGAGCGCGACGGCGACGACCTGCACTGCTCGGTGCCGATCAGCATCATCACGGCGTCCCTCGGCGGCGAAATCGATGTGCCCACGCTGGCGGGCAAGGCTGTGATCGACATTCCCGAAGGCACGCAGACCGGCAAGCAGTTCCGGCTGCGCGGCAAGGGCATCAAGGGGGTACGCGCCAGCTATCCCGGCGACCTGTATTGCCACATCGTGGTCGAGACGCCGGTCAAGCTCAATGAGGCCCAGCGCAAGCTGTTGCGCGAACTCGAGGAGTCGTTCCAGAAAGGCGCGGGCAAGCACTCGCCCAGCAGCGAAAGCTGGACCGACCGACTGAAAAGCTTCTTCACTTGACCGACATCAAGCCCTGAACAGGGGCCTGATGTCCAATGAAAGCTGCAGCTGCTCCGGCACCTGCAGCTTTTTTCATGCAGGCCGACCGCGCCCGCGGGCAAAGGGTTCGGCACACGGCAGGAGACATCGCATGTCGGTCACCATCACCTTCCTCGGCGGCGCAGATACCGTCACCGGCTCCAAATACCTGGTCCGCCACGACAAGCATTGCCTGCTCGTCGATTGCGGACTTTTCCAGGGCGTGAAACAGCTGCGCCTGCGCAACCGTGCACCATTGCCGGTCGTGCCCGACCAGATCGACGCCGTGGTCTTGACCCATGCCCACCTGGACCACAGCGGCTACCTGCCCCTTCTGGTGAAGGAAGGCTTCGCCGGCAAGGTCCATGCGACCCCCGGCACCCGCGACCTGTGCAAGATTCTGCTGCCCGACAGCGGCCATCTGCAGGAAGAGGACGCGGCATTCGCCAACCGCCATGGCTTCTCCAAGCACGCCCCCGCACTGCCGCTGTACACCCGCAACGACGCACGCGCCAGCCTCAAGCAGATCAAGGCAACCGCATTCGGCAAGCGCTTCAGTCCCATCCCGGGCTGGTACGTCACCTTCCAGGAGGCCGGGCACATTCTGGGTGCGGCCAGTGTGCTGCTCGAGGTGGCCGGACGGCGCATCCTGTTCTCAGGCGATCTGGGTCGCTCGGACGACCTGATCATGAACCCACCCGCCAATGCACCGCTGGCCGATACGGTGTTGATCGAGTCGACCTACGGCGACCGCGAGCACCCCACCGACGACCTGCTGAGCGAACTCGCCCCGCTGTTGCGCAAGGTCGCAGGACGAGGCGGCGTGGCCGTGGTACCGGTGTTCGCGGTCGGGCGCGCGCAGGCTCTGCTGCATGCGATCGCGCTGCTCAAGGCGCGCAAGCAGATTCCGCGCTCCCTTCCGGTGTTCCTGGACAGTCCGATGGCCGTGCACACCACCCATCTGTTCGAGCAACACCTGGGCGAACATCGCCTGAGCGAGAAAGACTCGCGGGCGCTGACCCGCAGTGCCACCATGGTCAGCAGCACCGACGAGTCCAAGGCGCTCGCCAGGCGCCGCGGCCCGATGGTGATCCTGTCGGCCAGCGGCATGGCCACGGGTGGCCGGATTCTGCATCACCTGACGCAATACCTGGGCGACCATCGCAACATGGTGATCCTGACCGGGTTTCAGGCACCCGGAACCCGTGGCGCAGCGTTGGCCGACGGCGCCCGCACGGTTCGCATCCACGGCCGCGACATCGACGTGAACGCGGAGATCGCGCAGTTGCAGGCAGCGTCTGCCCATGCCGACGCCCGGCAGCTGATCGCGTGGCTCAGGACCATGCCCGGCACGCCGGGGCAGGTCTACGTGGTGCATGGCGAGCGCCGCGCGTCGGATGAATTGCGCAAACGCATCGGTCACGAACTGGGCTGGCGGGCGCTGGTGCCGGAACACGGGTCGGTCTGGCCGACCTGAAGCCGGTCATGCGCGGCCCGTGGCCGCACACGCAGAATCTATCCGTGTCGGGCGCGGATCCGAAACCGTGGAAACGATGCGGTGTGTTTGCAGCCATTGGTGGCGCACAGCACCACACCGCGCGGATCGACCGTCGCGCAACCGGGCGCGGATCGGACGCGGCAGCAAGTCCATGCACAATCGAGGCTTTGCGCGAAACATCAACGCCGCCAAGTCACAGGGATGCGCCCACCGTGAACAAACCCCATTTGCCGGTCTGGATGCGCGGCATTTTCATCATTCTGTCCCTGGTGGGGATCGGTCTGCTGCTAAAGAACGCGGGACTCGACCACATCTTCGATCGCGAGTGGATCAATGCCAACGTGCGCGGGCACGGGCTCAAGGGCTATGCCGTCTACCTGGCGGCCGGCGCCGTCATCTGTGCCGTCGGCCTGCCGCGCCAGATGGTGGCCTTTTTCGGTGGCTATGCATTCGGCGTGCTGACCGGCACCGTGCTTGCGGCTGCGGCGGCGCTCGGCGGCTGCATCCTGGCCTTCTATTACGCACGGCTGTTCGGGCGCGCGGTGGTGAAGCGCCTGTTTCCCGAACGGCTGCGGCGCTTCGACGATTTCGTGCGGGGTGACCCGTTCTCCATGACGCTGCTGATTCGCCTGCTACCGGTCGGCAGCAACCTGATCACCAATCTGGTGGCCGGCGTGTCGAGTATTCGCAAGACAGGTTTCTTTGCCGGCAGCTTCGTCGGATACCTGCCCCAGGCGCTGATTTTTGCACTGGCAGGCGACGGCCTGACCGTGGAGTCGCACTGGCGCATCGGGTCGTCGATCGTGCTGTTCCTGCTGGCCGGTCTGCTGGCACTGCCGCTGTACCGCCGCATGCGCCACGGCCAGACCTACGATGAAGCGCTGGAGGTCGACGAGCCGCCCAAGGCTTGAGGGCACGTCGCAGCTGCGCATCTCCGCGCAGGCAACGGACGTCCGCCCCTGCGATCAGAACAGGCTCTGCTGCGCCGACAAGGCTGCGGGCCGGAACAGGCCCCGTTCCAGCGGCATTCGGGCGCGGTTCAGGCCCAGCCGGGCGCAGGTCTTCTCGAAGCGCTGGCCCAGCAGCTGCGCCCAGACGCCACTGCCCTTCATGCGGGTGGAAAAATCGGCGTCATAGTCGCGACCGCCCCGCATCTCGCGCACGCGGGCCATCACGCGCGCGGCGCGCTGCGGATAGTGCAGTTCCAGCCATTGCTGGAACACCGCGTTGAGCTCCCAAGGCAGACGCAGCACCGTGTAGAAGGCTGATGTGGCACCAGCTTCGGCTGCCGCCTCCAGCACCTTTTCCATGTCCTCGTTGATGAAGGGAATCTGCGGCGCGACGCTGACGCCGACCGGGATGCCGGCATCGGCCAGCGCCCGGATCGTGCGCAATCGGCGATGCGGCGCGCTGGCACGGGGCTCCAGCGCGCGGGCCAGCGCTGCGTCGAGCGTGGTGATTGTCACGTAGACCGCGGCCAGGTTCTTGCGCGCCATGGCGGCAAGCAGGTCGATGTCGCGCTCCACACCACTGCCCTTGGTGACGATCGCCAGCGGATGGTCGCATGCCGACAGCAGTTCAATGACGGACCGGGTCACGCGCCACTGGCGCTCGGCCGGTTGGTAGGCGTCGGTAACCGAGCCGATGACGATCTGGCTGGGCACGTAGCTGCGCGACTGCAGCTCTCGGGCCAGTTGCTCCGCCAAGTTCGTCTTGGCGAAGATGCGGGTCTCGAAATCCAGCCCGGGCGACAGGTTGAGATAGCTGTGGGTGGGCCGCGCGTAGCAATAAACGCAGCCATGTTCGCAGCCGCGGTAAGGATTCAGCCCATAGTCGAAATGGATGTCGGGCGACTGATTGCGGCTGATCGCGCTGGCGGCGGCTTGCGCCTGCACGCGGGTCGGGACGCCGGTTTGCCGGCCTGCGCCCTGCGATTCGTCCAACGTGCCCCAGCCGTCGTCGAACGCCGCGCGGGCATCGACCGAAAACCGGTGCGCCACTTGTCCCGCAGCACCGCGACCCTTGATCGCGTGCACCGGGATCGCGACGTCAACCACGCACCGCCCCTGCTGGCAGCGTGTCGCGCGGTGGAAGGCGTGCGATGATGCAAAACCCAATACTGTTCATGCGTACAGTATAGAGATGCGCTCCTGAGGGGTCAACGAAAAATCACGCCCCCGCGACAGAAGCTGCCAATGGCATCCGCGCGGGAGCTCGCCATCGCGCGTCGGGCTTGCGGCCCGACACGCGCGCCGTGTGTCAGGCCTGCACCGGCGTCGACAGCAAGCGTGCACGGGCCGCCTCGTATTCGCGGCGCAACTGCGCCACGAAGTCCCCCGCACTCTGCACCTTGTCCACCGCACCGATGCCCTGGCCGCAACCCCAGATGTCCTTCCAGGCCTTCTTGGCGTCGCCACCGAAGTTCATCGTACTGGGATCGCTGACGGGAAGATGCTCGGGGTCGAGCCCGGCCGCGCGGATGCTCGGCGCCAGGTAGTTGCCGTGCACACCGGTGAACAGGTTGCTGTAGACGATGTCGTCCGAACTTCCGTCGACGATGGCCTGCTTGTAGGCGTCTTGCGCACGGGCCTCTTCCGTCGCGATGAAGGCCGAGCCGATGTACGCGAAATCCGCACCCATGGCCTGCGCCGCCAGCACGGCGCCGCCGGTCGCAATGGCACCAGACAGCGCCAGCGGGCCGTCGAACCACTGGCGGATTTCCTGGATCAGGGCGAACGGGCTTTTGACGCCGGCATGGCCGCCGGCACCGGCCGCCACGGCAATCAGTCCGTCGGCGCCCTTCTCGATCGCCTTGTGGGCAAACCGGTTGTTGATGATGTCATGCATCACCACACCACCATAGCTGTGCGCCGCGGCATTGATGTCCTCGCGTGCGCCCAGGCTGGTGATGATGATCGGCACCTTGTACTTCACGCACAGGGCCATGTCGTGTTCGAGTCGGTCATTGCTCTTGTGCACGATCTGGTTGATCGCGAACGGCGCTGCCGGCCGGTCCGGATGGGCCTTGTCATGGGCGGCCAGCGTCTCGGTGATCTCGGCCAGCCAGTCCTCGAGTTGCGCAGCGGGTCGTGCGTTGAGCGCCGGCATCGCGCCGACCACGCCGGCAATGCACTGGGCAATCACCAGTTTCGGGTTGCTGATGATGAACAGCGGCGATCCGATGATGGGCAGTGGCAGGCGATCCAGCGGCGGGGGGAGTTTGGACATGGTGAGGAGGAAATGGGTTGAGAAACCGTTCAATATGCGTCCAGTGCCAGCGCATTGACACTGTTGGAGCCTTCGACGATGGCATCGCGCATGCCAGGGGCGCGCGTCAGGATATGGTCGGCATAGAAACGCGCGGTCGTGACCTTCGCCTGCATGAATGCGGCATCGCTGCCTGCGGCCAGCTGCTCCAGTGCGACCAGCATGGCGCGGGCCAATTGCCAGCCGGCCATCAGATTGCCGGCCAGCATCAGGTACGGCACGCTGCCGGCGAACACCGCGTTCGGCGAACCCTTGGACTGATCGGCAACGAATTGCACGACGTCGACAAACGCCGCACGCGTCGCGCCCAGCCGGCGGGCCATGGCCTTGGCGTCATCCGAACCCTGGCCCAGCAAGGCCTTCTCGGTCGCCTCGACCTGCGCGGCAATCGCCAACGCTGTCTGCCCGCCATCGCGGCTGGTCTTGCGACCGACCAGGTCGTTGGCCTGGATCGCCGTCGTGCCTTCGTAGATCGGCAGGATACGTGCATCGCGGTAATACTGCGCCGCGCCGGTCTCCTCGATGAAGCCCATGCCGCCGTGGACCTGCACACCCAGGCTGGTCACCTCCAGGCTCATCTCAGTGCTGTAGCCCTTGACCAAGGGCACCAGATACTCGTAGAAGGCCTGGTTCTGCTTGCGTACCTCGGCGTCCGTGTGGTGGTGCGCAGCATCGTAGGCAGCCGCGGCAACCGATGCCATGGCGCGGCAGCCTTCGGTCAGCGCACGCATCGTCATCAACATGCGCTTGACGTCGGGGTGGTGGATGATGGGCGCGCTGGCCTTGATCGAACCGTCCACCGGTCGCGACTGCACGCGCTCGCGGGCAAAGCTCACGGCCTTCTGGTACGCCCGCTCGGCGATCGCAATGCCCTGCACGCCGACGGCATAGCGCGCAGCATTCATCATGATGAACATGTATTCGAGACCGCGGTTCTCCTGGCCCACCAGGTAGCCGACGGCACCGCCGTTGTCGCCATACTGCAGCACCGCCGTCGGCGACGCCTTGATGCCGAGCTTGTGCTCGATGCTGACGCAGTGCACATCGTTGCGCGCCCCGACGCTGCCATCGGCATTGACCATGAACTTGGGCACGACGAACAGGCTGATGCCTTTCACGCCTTCCGGTGCACCACTGACGCGGGCCAGCACGAGATGGACGATGTTCTCGGCCATGTCGTGCTCACCATAGGTGATGAAGATCTTGGTACCGAAGACCTTGTAGCTTCCATCGGGCTGCGGTTCAGCACGCGAGCGAACCATCGCCAGGTCCGAACCTGCCTGAGGCTCGGTCAGGTTCATCGTGCCGGTCCATTTGCCACTGACCAGATTCTCCAGGTAGATGGCCTTGAGATCGTCGGAGCCGGCGGTCAGCAAGGCCTCGATCGCGCCGTCGGTGAGCAGCGGACACAGCGCAAAACTCATGTTGGCACTGTTGACCATCTCGATGCAGGCCGCGCCAATCGTCTTGGGCAGGCCCTGCCCACCATAGTCGGCCGGGTGCTGCAGGCCTTGCCAGCCGGCCTCGGCGAACTGGACATAGGCCTGCTTGAATCCGGCGGTCGTCGTGACCACACCGTCCTTCCAGGACGAGGGCTTGACGTCGCCGTCCCAATTCAGTGGCGCAAGCACTTCCTGGTTGAAGCGCGCGGCCTCTTCCAGCACAGCCTGCGCAGTCTCCAGGCCGGCATCCTCAAAACCAGGCATGGCAGCGACCTGCTCCAGACCAGCCAGATGCGCGATGTTGAACAGCATGTCCTTGACGGGTGCGACGTAGCTCACGATTACCTCCAGAACCAAAAACGCCGCGTTGATCCTCCCGGGGGCGGATCAGGCGCGGCGCGTACTACGGGCAGACCGCGCACCTGACGGTGTGCGGTCTGCCCACGATTTTCAGGTCACAGCGCCTTGACCATCTCCGGTACTGCGACGAACAGATCCGCCTCCAGGCCGTAGTCGGCCACGCTGAAGATCGGTGCTTCAGGGTCCTTGTTGATCGCAACGATCACCTTGGAATCCTTCATGCCGGCCAGATGCTGGATGGCGCCGCTGATGCCGCATGCCACGTACAACTGAGGGGCCACGATCTTGCCGGTCTGACCGACCTGCCAGTCATTGGGCGCGTAACCGGCGTCCACGGCTGCGCGCGAAGCGCCCATGGCCGCACCCAGCTTGTCGGCCAGTGGTGTCATGACCTCGGCAAATTTCTCGGCGCTGCCCAGCGCGCGGCCACCGCTGACGACAATCTTGGCCGCGGTCAGTTCCGGACGGTCGTTCTTGGCAATCTCGCTGCCCACAAACGTGGTGTTGGCACTGGCGGCGACAGCAGCCAGCGTCTCGACCGCAGCCGAGCCACCGTCGGCGGCAGCCGGATCGAAACCGGTGGTCCGCACCGTCAGCACCTTGATGGCGTCCAGGCTTTGCACCGTGGCAATTGCATTGCCAGCGTAGATCGGCCGCTCAAACGTGTCGGGGCTGTCGACCTTGGTGATGTCAGACACCTGTCCCACATCCAGCTTGGCCGCGACGCGAGGCGCGATGTTCTTGCCGGAGGCGGTGGCGGGAAACAGAATATGGCTGTAGTCCTTGGCGATCGCCAGCACCTGGGCCGCCATGTTTTCGGCCAGGCCATGGGCCAGCCCGGCATCGTCGGCGTGCAGCACCTTGGTGACGCCGGCGATCTTGGCGGCGTCGGCTGCTGCGGCAGCAGCGTCGGAACCCGCCACCAGCACGTGCACGTCGCCGCCGCACTGCAGCGCGGCAGTCACGGTATTGAGCGTAGCTCCCTTGATGCTCTTGTTGTCGTGCTCGGCAATTACGAGTGAAGTCATGAAAAATTCCTCTAGTCAGTGGGGGACAGTGTCAGCCTGCAGCCATCGACTGCAATCTGTCCCGCAAAGTGAACATCCAATATCTGTTGAGACGATGCAATGCAGGGGTCAGATGACCTTTGCTTCGTTTTTTAGCTTGTCGACCAGCGTGGCGACATCGGGCACCTTGACACCCGCACCGCGCTGCGGTGGTTCCTTGACCTTGAGAATCTTCAGGTGAGCCTTGACATCGACCCCCAGGTCGGCAGGCTTGAAGTTGTCGAGCTGCTTCTTCTTGGCCTTCATGATGTTGGGCAGTGTCACGTAGCGCGGCTCGTTCAGGCGCAGGTCGGTGGTCACGATCGCCGGCAGTGTCACCGACACCGTCTCCAGACCGCCGTCGACCTCGCGGGTCACGTTGGCCTTGCCGTCCGCCACTTCGATCTTGCTGGCGAAGGTGGCTTGCGGCAGGTCGCACAGTGCGGCGAGCATCTGCCCGGTCTGGTTGCAGTCGTCATCGATCGCCTGCTTGCCGAGAATCACCAGGCCCGGCTGCTCCTTGTCCACCAGGGCCTTCAGCAGCTTGGCCACAGCCAGGGGCTGCAGTTCCTCGGACGTTTCAACCAGGATGGCGCGGTCGGCACCGATCGCCATGGCAGTACGCAAGGTTTCCTGGCACTGCAGCACGCCGCACGACACGGCGATCACCTCGGTGGCGGCGCCTTTCTCGCGCAGGCGCACGGCCTCTTCGATCGCGATCTCGTCGAACGGATTCATGCTCATCTTGACGTTGGCGATGTCCACCCCGCTTCCGTCCGATTTGACGCGAACCTTGACGTTGTAATCCACCACGCGCTTCACAGGCACCAGTACCTTCATTGCTGCGACTCCAATTGATTGGTAAAAATTGTTTTCCCTGCATCGGACGACGGACGTCCGGACAGAACCGTTCATTCTATGCGGCGCGATTCGGGACCCGCTTCGCCGGGGCGACAGGTTCCGCCAAAGTCGCGACATGCTCCCGACTCCAAAAAAGAACGATCGTGCTTTTTCATTATAGGCAGGAACCCGAATACCCCCCGGTTCGGGCCCGCCCTCTGCGTGCCTTGCAACGCCCAGGCCGCGGGTTTTCATGGACTGACAAGGGCACTTCCTCCACGTAGACTGACTGTTTGCCTATTCCGGAGTTCCTGATCCATGAAACGTTTTGCCCTTGCCGCGGCCACCGCAGCCGTCACCAGCCTGTTTGCCGGAACTGCCGGCGCCCAGACCGTATTGACGGTCTCCTCCTGGTTGCCGCCGAGCCATGCGCTGAGCACAACCCAGAAGGACTGGTGTGATCTGCTCGAGAAGAACACAAGCGGCAAGATGAAGTGCAATATCCTGCCGCGCGGCGTGTCCGCACCTCCCGGCACCTTCGATGCCGTGAAGAACGGCCTGGCCGACATCTCCTATACGGTGCACGGCTATACCCCGGGCCGCTTCGTGTCGCCGCAGATGGCCGAGTTCCCTTTCCTGGGCAACAGCTCGGAGTCGATCTCGGTCGCGTTCAACAAGATCGCCGCCAAGTACCCGGAATTCAACAAGGAGCACCAGGGCGTCAAGGTGCTGGCCCTGTTCACCCACGGCCCAGGCATCGTCTTCAACACCAAGCGCCCGATCACCAAGGTCGATGATCTCAGCGGCCTGAAGTTCCGCGTGGGTGGCGGCATGGTCAACGAGATCTCCAAGTCGCTGGGCATGAACGTCACGCTCAAGCCGGCGCCCGAGTCCTACGAACTGCTGTCGGGCGGCGTCATGGACGGCACCCTGTTCCCGGCCGAATCCACCGAGTCGTTCAAGATCGACAAGATCATCCGCTACGCCACCACCTTCCCCGGTGGCCTCTACAACACCTCGTTCGTCGCCATGATGAATCAGGCGCGCTACGACAAGCTCAGCGCGGACGAGAAAAAGGCCATCGACGCGATCTCCGGCGAGACCTATGCGCGCATGTTCGGCCGGGCCTGGGACAAGGTCGACCTGCGTGCGACCGCCATGATGCAGGCCAATGGCGTGCAGATCAGCAAGGCTGACGCGAAGTTCGTGGCCGACGTCAAGGCCAAGACCGCGCCGCTCGAAGCCAAGTGGGTCGCGGACGCCAAGGCTGCGGGCCTGAAGGACCCGGCCAAGGTTCTGGCCGAGTTCCGAGCCGAAATCGCCAAGCAGGAAAAGTAAACGCCCCGGTAGCGCCCGATGCGGGCACCGGCATCCAAGCGGCTCTCATGCACACTGAGAGCCGCCTTGTTTTTGGCCTCTCGGAACCAACGTGAACAGACTGTTTGAATGGGTGTGCGGCGCCTTGGCCGCAGTCGCACTTTTTTGCATCATGACGCTGACGTTCTTCGACGTCGGTGGTCGCAAGCTGGCATCCGCATCGATCCCCGGATCGCTGGAGCTGACCGAGTTGCTGATGGTCGTGGTGATCTTCGCGGCCCTGCCACTGGTGTCGATCCGGCGCGAGCACGTGGTCTTCGACTCGCTTGACCATGTGCTGCCGCGCGTGGTGCGCAAGCTGCAGTCATTGCTGGTCAACCTCATCTGCGGCGGACTGCTCATCGCACTGGCCTGGCTGATGTGGCGCACCGCCGGCGAGTTCGCGCAGACGGGCGAAACCACCGCGCAGCTCAAGCTGCTCAAGGCACCCTTCATCTACGGCATGTCGGTGTTGTGCGGCATCACAGGCGCCGTTCATCTGCTGCGCGTCGTGTTGCGTCGCTTCGAGCCTGCGATCGCGGAAAGCAGTGCCCCATGACCGAAGCACTGCTGGGCTTCGGTGCCATCTTCCTGCTGGCCTTTCTACGCGTACCACTGGCGTTCGCGATGGGCGTCGTGGGCGTGGTCGGCATGGGACTCACACGCAGCTGGCCGGCGGCGTTCTACAGCACGTCGCAGGTGGTCTACGAGACCGGATTCGCCTACACGCTGTCGGTCATTCCGCTGTTTATCCTGATGGGCAATTTCGTTGCCCGTGCCGGGCTGGCGCACGAGCTGTTCCGCGCCGCCTACGTCTTCATCGGCCATCTGCGCGGCGGCCTGGCGCACGCCACCATCGCGGCCTGTGCCGGCTTTGGCGCCATCTGCGGCTCGTCCATCGCCACCGCAGCCACGATGAGCAAGGTGGCCTACCCGTCGATGCAAAAGCTCGGTTACAGCGAGTCACTGTCGACCGGCGTGATGGCCGCCGGCGGCACGCTGGGCATCATGATTCCGCCTTCGACCATCATGGTGATCTACGGCATCGTCACCGAAACCAACATCGGCAAGCTGTTTGCGGCCGGCGTCGTTCCAGGGCTGCTGACGGCACTGGCGATGATGATGGCCATCGTCGTCGTGACCTCGCGCGATCCGGAGCATGCCCCCCCAGGCGAGCGCTCCACATGGTCGCAGCGCTGGGCCGCCGTGCGCGGCATCTGGGGCGTTCTGCTACTGGTGATCGTCGTGCTCGGCGGCATTTATGGCGGCGTGTTCACCGCCACCGAAGGGGCCGGCATCGGCGCTTCCGGCGCGTTCCTGTTTGCGCTGGCCCGCCGCGCGCTGACCTGGAAGGTGCTGTTCGATATCCTGGTCGAATCCGCCCGCACCACGGCCATGCTGTTCACGCTGCTGATTGCCGCGACCATCTTTGCAAACTTCGTCAACTTCACGTCGATGCCGGGCGACCTCAAGGAGTGGATCACCCACCTGGGACTGTCGCCACCGATGATCGTGGCCGCGATGATGGTCATCTACGTGCTGCTGGGCACCGTCATGGAAGAACTCAGCATGGTTCTGCTGACGATTCCGCTGTTCTTCCCGATCGTCGTCGGCCTCGGCTTCGATCCGGTCTGGTTCGGCGTGCTGATCGTCATGGTGATACAGATCGGCCTGATCTCGCCACCAGTGGGCATGAACCTGTTCGTGCTCAACACCCTGCTTCCGGGCGTGCGCCTGGGCACCATCTTCCGCGGTGTCTGGCCGTTCGTGGTGGTGCAGGTGCTGATGCTGATCGTGCTGGTGGCCTTCCCCGTCCTCAGCCTCTGGCTGCCGTCGTTCATGCAATAGCAAGCTTGCGCCGTTGGGGCATCGGGTGAACCGTGGCCCCTCCAGGGCAGGCCCTTGCGCGTTGGCGAACGCCTGTGGTGGGCAGATCAGGGAGGGTCAACGGCTCCGCGAATGTCCCCCGAAACGGGCTGCGCCCGTTTCTCCTCCTTTATTTCGCTACGCCGTTCACCCTCCCTGAACTGCCAGGTGACGCATCGATCCACGAGGCGCGAGCAGCGAGACCTGCCGATCCCATAGCGCAACAACCACCAGCCCCGATCAGGCGGGCGGGGCGCTCTGAGTAGCGAAATAAAGGCGGAGGCCGAAGGGCGGGGGACATTCGCGGAGCAGAGTGCCACGCCCGCCTGATCGCGCACACACGCCAACGCCCACGCAGCCAATCGCAACAAGCAAGACCGCGACCATAGCCCTCAAGGATCGGGCTCAAACCCAGGCACCATAGACACCGGCCCCGATCAGGCGGGCGTGGCGCTCTGCGTAGCGAAATATAGGCGGAGGCCGAAGGCCGGGGGACATTCGCGGAGCACAGTGCCACGCCCGCCTGATCGCGCACACACTAGCCCCCCGCCAGGCAACTGGATCAAACGTCGGCCAGAACCCGCAGATGCGCCTCCACGCTGCGCCCCAGTGCACTGAGGTTGTAGCCCCCCTCCAGGCAGGACACGATACGCCCATTGGCGTGTCGCCGCGCCACGTCCTTGATGCGCTGCGTGATCCAGGCATAGTCTTGCTCGACCAGGCCGAGCTGCCCCAGATCGTCCTCCCGGTGGGCATCGAAGCCCGCGCTGATGAAAATCATCTCCGGCTTGTGCGCCTCCAGCGCCGGAATCCAGCCCGCCTCGATGATCTCGCGGATCTCCGGCCCCCGGGTATAGGCTGCAACCGGCAGGTTCACCATGTGTGCGGCATTCGACACCGCACCGCCATACGGGTAGTACGGATGCTGGTAGATGCTCACCATCAGGATGCGCGGATCATTGGCGACGATATCCTCGGTGCCGTTGCCATGGTGCACGTCGAAGTCGACGATCGCCACCCGCTTGAGGCCGTGGCGCTGCAGCGCGTATTTCGCGGCCACCGCCACGTTGTTGAAAAAGCAGAAGCCCATCGCCTGCGCCCGGCAGGCATGGTGACCGGGCGGGCGCACGGCACAGAACGCATTCTCGAGTTCCCCGGCGATCACCGCGTCGGTGGCCGCCAGTGCCGCCCCGGCCGCATGCAGCGCCGCATTCCAGGTATGGACGCCCAGCATGGTGTCGGGATCGATCTGCACGTGGTCGGGGCCACCGGCATCGATCTCTTCCTGCAGTCCGTCGGACAGGCCACGCAGCGAGGCCACATACATGCGGTCGTGGGCCAGTTCGATATCGGCCAGCGGTGCCGGCGGCGCCTCGCGCCGCTCCAGCGCGTCACCGACGCCGGAGATCAGAAGCCGGTCCTCGATCGCATCGAGCCGCTCCGGGCATTCGGGGTGTCCATGCCCCATTTCGTGCTGGCGGCAGGGGGCCTGCACATAGTATCCGGTCTTGTTCATGATGCCCGGAACCCGCCAATGTTTTCATGTAACGTCATGCCATGCATCCACAAGAAAAAGTCCAACAGCTGCTCAGTCAGCTTAACACGGTCATCGTCGGGAAATCGGCGCAAATCCAGGATTGTGTCGCCTGCCTGCTGGCCGGCGGCCACCTGCTGATCGAGGACGTGCCCGGCGTCGGCAAGACCACGCTGGCACACGCGCTCGCGCGCAGCTTCGGCCTGCATTTTTCGCGGGTACAGTTCACGTCCGACCTGATGCCCAGCGACCTCTCAGGCGTATCGATCTACGAGCGCGGCAAGGAGGGTTTCGTCTTCCATCCCGGCCCGATCTTCGCCCAGGTGCTGCTGGCCGACGAGATCAACCGTGCCAGTCCCAAGACGCAGAGCGCCCTGCTGGAAGCCATGGAAGAGAAGCAGGTCACGGCCGAAGGCGAGACGCGGCCCCTGCCCGACCCGTTCTTCGTCATCGCCACCCAGAACCCGCATGACCAGCTCGGTACCTACGCGCTCCCCGAATCCCAACTGGACCGCTTTCTGATGCGCATCTCCGTCGGTTATCCGGACCGTGCCTCGGAGCGCCTGCTGCTGGCCGGCAACGACAGGCGCGACATGGTCAACGCCATGGACAAGCTGATGTCGCCGCAGGAACTGCTGCAGTTGCAGCAACAGGTGCTGGCTGTTCACGCCGCCGATCCCCTGCTGGACTATGTGCAGGACCTGATTGCCGCCACGCGCAGCGGCCAGTGGTTTCTGCAGGGCCTCAGTCCGCGTGCGGGCATCGCGGTGATCCGGGCCGCAAAGGCGCAGGCGTTTCTGAGCGGCCGCGACTACGTGGCGCCCGACGACGTGCAGGCCATCCTGCCCCAGACCATCGCGCACCGCCTGCAACCGGTGGGTGATGCCGGCCGCGGCGCGGTCGAGCAGGTGCGCGCGATGCTGCTCGCAGTTCCCCTGGCCTGACACACGCGATGGCGCCTACGCAGCCGTTGCCCCGCTTCCCATGGCATCCCGGACGCCTGGTGCGGGCCCGCTTTCGCCGCTGGTTGCAGGCGCGACTGACGCCACGCGACGTGATGCTGCTGACGCAGCGCAACGTCTACATCCTGCCGACCCGACCCGGGCTCATGCTCGCGGCCACGCTGCTGGTGCTGCTGGTGGCATCCATCAACTACCAGCTCAACCTGGGCTACCTGCTGACCTTTCTGCTCGCCGGCAGCGCACTGGTCGGCATGCATCTGTGCCATGGCACCTTGCGCGGCCTGTCACTGCAACTGCTGCCGGTGGAGCCTGGCTTCCAGGGCGCCACGACCATGCTGTCGGTGGATCTGGTCAGCACCCGCAAGCGGGTTCGGCATGGCATCGGCATGCGGCTGCTCGACGGTGACCATTGGGTGTGGAGCGATGTCCCGTCCCAGGGACGCGCCACCGTCCACGTGGCCTTCACGCCACAGCAGCGTGGCCTGGTTGCCATCCCCGCGCTCACCGCGGAGACCCGTTTCCCGCTTGGCACCTTCCGTGTCTGGACAGTCTGGCGGCCGGCCTCTCGCGTGCTCGTCTACCCGGCACCGGAGCAACGACCACCCCCGCTGCCCGATGGCCAGCCACTGGCCGGCGATGCCGCCCATGTGCAAGCACGGCCTGCCAGCGGTGACTTCGACGGCGTACGCGCCTACCAGCGCGGGGACCCGCTCAAGCTGGTGGTGTGGAAGAAGTGGGCCAAGGCCGACGAACTGGTCAGTCGCGACACCCAGCAGAGCCAACGCCACCAGCTGTGGCTGGACCTGGCCCAGACCGGTCTGCCGCTGGAGCCGGCCCTGTCCCGCCTGTGCGCCTGGGTATTGCTGGCCGACCGCCAGGGCCTGGACTTCGGGCTGCGCCTGGGCCCGCAGGAGATCCGCCCCGGCAGCGGGCCGGCGCACAGGCGACGCTGCCTGGAGGCGTTGGCACGCTACGGGGTAACGGCGGAATGAAGACGATGCTGGAGCGCCTGCGCCATCTGCCACGCGACGCGCGCGACACCTTGTTCCTGCTGCTGGTGATCGCCTGGGTGATCGCGCCGCAGTTCAGCCGCTTGCCGTTGTGGTGCACCGGCCTGGTGCTGGCGGTGCTGGGCTGGCGCGCGACGCTGGCCTGGAACGCCCGTCCCCTGCCCTCCCGCTGGTGGCTGCTGGGGCTGCTGGTGCTGACCATCGGCGCCACGCTGATGACGCATCGCACCCTGCTCGGCCGCGATGCGGGTGTCACGCTGCTGGTCGTGCTGCTGACGCTCAAGACGCTGGAACTGCGTGCGCGGCGCGATGCCTTCGTGGTGTTCTTCCTGAGCTTCTTCACCATGCTCACCAACTTCTTCTTCTCGCAGTCCTTGCTGACGGCGGCTGCGATGCTGGTGGCCTTGATGGGTCTGCTGACAGCACTGGTCAACACGCACATGCCGGTCGGCAAGCCACCCTTGCGTGAATCGGCCGGCATCGCATTGACCATGGCGGCGCTGGGCGCCCCGATCATGCTGGTGATGTTCCTGCTGTTTCCACGCCTGGCTCCGCTGTGGGGCGTGCCCAGCGACGCCATGGCCGGGCGCAGCGGCCTTTCGGCGACGATGGAGGTTGGCAGCATCGCGGAGCTGGCGCTCGACGACAGCATCGCCATGCGGATCCGGTTCGACGATCCGCCGCCGCGGCAATCGGATCTGTATTTCCGCGGGCCGGTACTGTCCACCTTGCAGGGACGGCAGTGGCAGCCGCTGCGCTCGGGCTTTCCGGCGCGCATGCAGGACGCAGCCCAACTGCAGGTCTCCGGAGCAGCGGTCCGCTACCAGGTCACGCTCGAACCGAACAACCGGCCATGGATCTTCGTGCTCGATGCGGCCATAGACCGGCCCGACGCCCGCGGCATGCCGATGGCCATGTCGCCCCAGCTGCAATGGATCGCCGAGCGTCCGGTGGCCGATCTTCTGCGGTACAGCGCGCAAAGCCACACGCAATTCCAGCATGGCCCGCTGCGCAGGACCGCCGCCTTGCAGGACTATCTGGACCTGCCGCCCGGTCTGAACCCCCGCACAATGGCCTGGGCCAGCGAACTGCGACGCGATGCGGTGCTGGGTTCCGACCCGCAGGCTTTGATCGACGCCGTACTGCAGCGGCTGCGCACCGGCGGCTACAGCTACACGCTGGAGCCTGGCGTCTACGGCCAGAACACTGCGGACGAGTTCTGGTTCGACCGGCGCGCCGGATTTTGCGAACACATCGCATCGGCGTTCGCGATCATGATGCGCTCGCTCGACATCCCGGCCCGGATCGTCACCGGCTACCAGGGTGGCGAAGTGAACAGTGTCGACGGTTACTGGACCATCCGCCAGAGCGACGCCCATGCCTGGGTCGAGGTCTGGCTGGCCGGGCGTGGCTGGGTGCGGGTCGATCCGACGGCGGCGGTCGCCCCCGGACGCACCGGCAGCCTGCAGCGGCTGCGGGCACCGACGGGCGTCATGGCCACCGCCATGGAGGCGGTCAATCCGCAGGTCTGGGCGCAGATTCGGGCCACCTGGGAGGCCCTCAACAACAGCTGGAATCAGTGGGTCCTGAACTACAACCAGAGCGCACAGCTCGACCTGCTCAAGAACATCGGCTTCGATACGCCGAGCTGGGAGGACCTGGGCTACGTGCTGATCGCCCTGGTGGTGTTGGCCAGTCTCGTGGGCGCGGGCTGGACTCTGTGGGACCGCAACCGGCAAGACCCGTGGCTGCGGCTGCTGGAGCGCGCGGCGCGCCGGCTGCGTGCAGCCGGCGTACCCGTGGCCCCGGGCATGCCGCCACGCACCATGGCTCAGACGGTACGCACCCACTGGGGCGCTGCCGATCAGCGAACGCAAAAGCTCACCCGCTGGCTGCTGGCACTGGAATCCCTGCGGTATGCCCGCGCCCGCACCGCGATGTCGCCGCGGCTGGCAGATTTGCGGCGAGAATTCTCCCAACTCCCCTGGTCCCGATGATGCCTGCACCCTCCCGCTCCTTCCTGCTCGCCTGCCTGCTGTGCCTGTGCCAGATGCCGGCCGACGCAGCCAAACCGAGCAGCAAGCGCAAGGTGATGGCGCAGGCCGATGCCGGCACCTTGTACGCCGGTCGGGAGGATGCGATGCGCCTGGCAGACGAGATTGCCGAGCAACGCGGCCTGGACCGCGCGTGGGTTCGCCAGGCCATCGGTCAGTCGCGCCACCTGCCGCAGGTCGCGCGCTGGGTTCTTCCTGCCGCCTCGCCGACGGCCAAGAACTGGCGTGTCTACCGTAGCCGATTCATCGAGCCGGTCCGCATCCGGGCGGGCGTCGCGTTCTGGCAGGCCAACGAGGCCGAACTTGCGCGGGCCCAGCAGACCTATGGCGTGCCGGCGGAAATCATCGTCGGCATCATCGGCGTGGAGTCGATCTATGGCCGCCAGACCGGCAACTTCCGCGTCATGGATGCACTGGTCACGCTGAGCCTCGACTTCCCGGACGCCCATCCGCGGGCGACCGAACGGCGCGCTTTCTTCCGCGGGGAACTCGAACAGCTGCTGTCGCTGGCACAGCGCGCGTCGACCGATCCGATGCAGTACAAGGGCAGCTATGCCGGTGCGATGGGCATGCCGCAATTCATGCCCTCGAGCTGGGTGCGGTATGCCATCGACTTCGATGCCGATGGTCGCATCGACCTGTTCGACAGCGCGTCCGACGTCATCGGCTCGGTGGCCCACTACTTCCAGGCCTTCGGCTGGAAAAAGGGCATGCCGACGCATTACCCGGTGCACTTCGACAAGTCCGTGCTCGACCTGGACACGCTGCTGGCACCCGACATCCTGCCCACTTTCAGTGTGCAGAGCTTCATGGCCAAGGGAGCGATCCCCGACGTCGCCGGTCAGCAGCACGACGGCCCCCTGGCCCTGGTCGAGTTGTTCAATGGCGATGCAGCGCCGTCGTATGTCGCCGGAACAGAGAACTTCTACGTGGTCACGCGCTACAACTGGAGCAGCTACTATGCCCTGGCGGTGATCGAGCTGGGCCAGGAGATCGCGGCCGCACGCGCGCGCTGACGGCCGGCGGTCAGCCCGGCGGGCCCGATGGCGCCTGCGATCGCTTGCGCAGCCAGCGCAGCAGATCGTCGCGCGGCATTGGACGTGCAATCAGGTAGCCCTGAACATCATCGAATCCGAGTTCGCGCATCAGCTGCAGCTCCGCTTGCGTCTCCACGCCTTCGGCGACCGTGCGCAACTCCAGCTTGCCGGCCATCGCCATGCTGCTCTCGAGAATCGCACGCGCGGCGGCGTCGCGGGTGCCACGCTGCACGAAGCTGCGGTCCAGCTTCATCTCGGTGAACGGGATGCGGCCGAGCTGCTCGAACGACGAATATCCGATGCCGAAGTCGTCGATCGACAGCCGAAAGCCCTTGAGCCGCAGTCGCGTCAGCACATCCAGCGCAATGGCGATGTCCTTGGTCACGCCCGTCTCCGTGACCTCGAGCGTGATGTCGGCTGGCTGCAGGCCGCGATCGAGCGCCGTACGCAGCAGCAGGTCCGGCAGATTCAGATCGTCCAGCCACAAGGCGGACAGATTCACCGAGATCGCCATCGGGAAGCCCTCTGCATGCAGCTGCGCCGCCTCGTGGAGCGCAATCTGCAGCAGTTCGTTCGACAGCTGGCCGATGATGCCTGCGCGTTCTGCCGCCACGATGAACAGGTCCGGGGAGACAAAGCTGCCGTCGCGCTGGCGCCAGCGCGCCAGCGCCTCTACCCCGACCGGGGCAAGGGTGCGCGCATCGACCTTGGGTTGCAGCCAGATCGAAAACTCATGCTTGCGCATGGCAGCCAGAATGGCCTGCGGGGTCGTCACCGAGTCCACGCCAGCCGTCCGCAGTCGCCCGGTCACCGGTACCGTGCGCTGCAGCAGCGCGACCATCTGCTGCGGCGTCGCCGGCTTCTGCACCTGGCCCAGCACGCTCAATCCCTGCAGTTGGGCCAGGTTGCCGACCGTGGCCAGCAGTTGTTCGTCGGCACCACTCATCAGGACCAGCCCTCCCCGAAAACCACTTTGGCCGAAGCGCCGGATCATCTCGACGCCGTCCATCTGCGGCATGTTGAGGTCGCAGATGACGACGTCGATCGGCGTCCTGCGGCTGGCCATGGATGCGATCGCCTGCGCACCATCCGACGCCGTCAGGACCTCCTGGACGCCGATGCCGGAAAGCATCTGCTGCATCTGCATCAGCACGACCGGATCGTCATCCACCACCAGCACCGTCTCGCAGACCGCCTCGCTCGGCAGCGCGGGCTGCAGCGGCGCCGGCATGGAGGTCATTTCTGCGTGCTCGAGTTCGGCCGCCTGCCGTCGCACTTCCCCGAGTGCGTCCTGCAGATCGACCAGCCAGCGACCCGGCAGCAACGGCGCTTGTTCACGGGCCCTCAACTCCAGGGCCTGCGCGAGGCCGGCATACCGCATCGCACCGACGGTGCGCGCCGATGACGCCTGGCGGTGCATTTCACGTGCCACGACCGCGTTGTCGGCGACACTGTTCACCAGGCTCTTCAGGCCCGCGTCCGCCGACGCGAGGAACGTGGCCAGCAAGCTGCGCGCCTTGCCGGTACTGACTCGCCCCAGGACCCGGTACAGCGCGTCCAGATCCAGATCCAGATCCAGATCCAGGTCCGGTGCCGGCTGCGGTGTCGGCGCGTCGGCGACATGCGGCATTGGCGGGTCGGCGGGCGTATCGGCAGCATGGGTTCGCGTCACCGAGTTCGCCGGATCCAGCCAGCGCTTCAGCAGTCGCGCCAGATCCTCCAGTGAAATCGGTTTGGTCAGCATGTCATCCATGCCCGCAGCAATGCAACGACCACGCTCGCCTACAACCACGGCGGCGCTGATCGCGACGATGGGAACCGGCACCGCGCCGGTGGCCGCCTCCTGGCGGCGAATCGCGCGCGCCAGGGCATGGCCCCCCATGTTCGGCATGTCGAGGTCACTGAGCACCAGGTCGTAGGTCTGCGCGCTGCGTTGCGCCAAAGCGGCCACACCGTCATTGACCACATCGACATCGCAGCCCAGCGTCGAGAGCTGCTGGCGCAGCACCACCTGGTTCGGGCCATAGTCCTCCGCAACCAGCACCCGTGGCGGGTGGGGCGCGAGGCCGCGCCCGTGTGGCGGCGCCGCCAGCGCGTCGGCGGCAAGCGGCGACTCCTGCACGGCTGGCCGTGCAGCCGGCAGATCCACCCAGAAAGTGCTGCCCTCCTGCACCCGGCTGTCAAAACCCATGGTCCCGCCCATGGCATTGACGAGGCGGCGCGAGATCGCCAGCCCAATGCCCGTGCCCTCGATATGTCCGCGTTCGGCTCCCAGGCGCTCGAACGCGGAGAACACCCGGCTGGCCAGCGCCGGGGCGATGCCGGTGCCGGTGTCACGCACGGCAATCCGCACCGGCTTGCGCCCCGGCTCGGCGGATGCCTCGCGGTGCGTGCATGACACCCGCACCGAACCCTCCGGGCGGTTGTACTTGATGGCGTTGGACAGCAGGTTGATGATGATCTGGCGCAGCCGGACCGCATCCGCCGACACCAGCGCATGGCGCGCATCGCCGCCTTCGAACACGACACGGATACCCTGGTTCGCGGCCAACGGCGCGACCATGGACAGACTTTCGTTGATGACGGTCTCGACCGCCACCGGCGCGATCGACAGCTCGAACTGGCCCGCCTCGACCCCACCGAGTTCGATCAGGTCGTCGACCAGCGACAGCAGATGCCGGCCCGCGCGTTCGATCTCTCCCGCGTTGTCACTGGCGAGCCGTGACACCTGTGCCTCGGTTCGCAGCAGCTGCGAGAAACCCAGAATGGCATTGAGCGGCGTGCGCAGTTCATGGCTGACGCCGGCCAGGAACGCACTCTTGGCGCGGTTGGCCCGCTCGGCCTCCTCCTTGGCCGAACGCAGCGCTTCCTCGGCCCGCTTGAGCTCGGTGATGTCCACACCGAAGGCGTAGTAGCGCTGCAGCCCGCCCTGACCTTTGACGCCCATCACCTGGGTCACCTGCAGCACCACCGGCGGACGGTCGGCATTGCCTTCGTAAAAGCGCTCGACCACCACGTTGGCCCCCACATGCAGTTGTTCGATCTCCGCGCGGTTCTGCTGATAGCGCTGCTCCCCGATGAAGTCGCGCACATGGCGTCCGACCATGGCGCTGGCGGACACGCCGAAAAGGGCGGCCATGCGCGCATTGACATAGGTATAGGCGAAATCCTGGTCGATCACGCTCACATAGCCGGGAAAAGCGTCCATCATCGCCCGCTGCTGCCCATCGCTCGCGCGCAGCGCAGCGAGCGCCTGTTCCTGCAACGTAACGTCGCGTATCGTCCAGACGCGGGTCTGCCCTTGCGGCGTCCGCAATGGCACGCTGCGCCGCTCCAGGATGCGCCCATCGCGCAGTTCCATGCGGTCGGCATGGCTCTCGTCGCGCTTCAGAATGTCGGCGATGCGCTGCTCCTCCCACTCTGCGTCGATGAAGAACTTGCGCGCAGCCGCCGTCACGTCGGAACGGGTCAGCGTCTGCGCCGTCGACGGCGCCATCTCCCACATCTCGAGAAAGCGCTCGTTGACGAACAGCAGCCTGCCCTGCGGTTCGCTCACCTCATAAGCGAACATGCCGTCACTGGAGCCATCGAAGACACGTCGCAGATTGGACAGGCTCTGCGCCAGGGCTTCCTGGGTCTTTACCTGCTCGCTGATGTCGCGCGTCACGGAGACCACCCCCAGCACCACGGCCTCCCGGTTGACGTAGGGCGTCATCACCGTTTCCATGGTGCGGACACCGGTGTTCGCGAACCCCACCTGGGCCCGCACCCGGCGGACCTCGCCAAAGCGGCCGCAGGCCTGCAAGGCGTCGCGGCGCTCCTTCGACATCAGCTGGGGTACGACTTCCTCGACCGTGCGACCCATCACCTCCCGGCGCGACTTTCCGGTGCGCTCGCACCAGGTATCGTTGACAAACCGGTAGCGGGTATCCAGATCGATGACGCTGACCATATCCTGCACCGAGTTCACGACGAACTCGGATACATGCTGCGCCTCACGCGCACTCTCTATCGCACTCAGATCGGACAGGGTGACCACCAGGCCAACGACGCGTGCCGCAGCATCCACCAGCACCGTGTGGTGGCCCAGGCACTCGCGCACGGAACCATCGGGCCGCGCGATCTCCAGCGGCGCGCCCGCAACGTCGTCCCGCCTGCCACCGGCCAGACTGTCGTGCAATCTGGCGGCATAGGTGGTGTCCACCAGCGCACCGATGTGCCGTCCCAGCAACTTGTCACGGGCATGTCCGAACAGCTCGCACGCGGCAGGATTGGCGTCGGTGGTGATTCCCTGTGCATCGACAAACCAGAAGCCGAGCTGGGTGGTCTGCTGCATGACGGTCAGCAGCTGCTGCTTTTCAAGCAGGCGGTCCTGGGTCCGTACCCGATCGGTCACATCCTGAACGGTCCCCGTCATCGCAACCAGCTGACCGTCGGCGTCGCGCACGGTTTCGCTGCGCGCCAGCATGTGATGCTCGCTGCCATCCGGCCAGCGGATCCGGAACTGGCAGTCGTCGGTCGAACTGCCAGCGAGAACAGCTTCGATGACCGTGTTGACGCGCGGCAGGTCCTGGGGATGAACCGATGCGCGAAAAATGGCCATGTCAGGCACCACACTGCCAGGCACCAGGCCCCACAAGCGGAAGTGGCCCTCGGACCACTCCAGCGTCTGCGTGCCGGGATGCCAGAAGAAGCTGCCCAGATTGGCCAGCGTTTCAGCGCGGCTCAGGCGCTGGTGGCTGCTACGCAGTGCGGCGTGCTGGGCCTCATGGGTCGCCCGCAGGTCGACGTTCTCTCGCATGGCCCTGTGTCCTCGCAGTGCGATGGCCATGACGTAGACCATGAACAGTGTCAGCATCAGTGCCAGGGCCAGGCTGGTCTCGCTGCCTTCGGCCAGCAGACGCAACAGCATCAGCAGCAGCACCGGACCACACAAGGCCAGTGCAGCTTTCAGGTCAAACGCATATCCGGACAAGGCGCTGACGCAAATACCCGCCAGGGCGAATACGAGGAACAGCTGGTACCCGAGATCGTCCGCCGGAAACAGCAGCAGGCTGCTGGATGCCCATACCAGCCCATGCAGCACAGCCATGCGCCGGTACACCGTAATCCAGCGCATGACATCCTGGGGCGCCGGGTCCTTGTCCCGCCTGTGGGCGCGATAGACCCATAGCCGCGCCAACAGGGTCACGCAAAGACCGGCGAACCAGCCCCAGGCCGGCACAGGCCCCATGATGCGGCCCATCACCAGGGAAACGATCAGGCCCAGCACGGCACTGCCCGCCACCGCGGCCGGCAGCGTCCGGGAGTGCAGCCGCAATTGCTCCTGCCGCACCTGCGGCGTCGCGCTGGCCATGACGGAACGCCAGAAGGATTTCATGCCGCGGCGGTCTCCCAGGCGCAAAGGGCCGATGCAACCGCGAAGTTGCATGGCGTACGGCACCGGCACGCGAGGTGTGCCGCGCAACCCCATGGGTTGCCGGAGTGGCCCCGCACCTGGAACATGGACTTATTGCGGCGACGGCACCAGGAAATCGCGGCTGATGTGCGAACCCAGATCATTGACCCGGTCCAGGAACTGGGTCAGGAAGGCATGCAGGCCGGTCGCCAGGATCTCGTCCAGCTGGCCAAAACGCAACTCGGCGCACAGTTTGCCGGCACGGCGCAAGGTGTCCCCCGCGTTGTCGGTTGCCAGCAATTCGAGGTTATGAACCACCTCGTTGAGGCTGGCGTGCAGCGAACGTGGCATGTCCCGGCGCAGAATCATCAGTTCCGCCACGCGCTCGGGCTTGATGATGTCGCGGTACACCTTGCGGTAGTTCTCGAAACCGGAGACACAACGCAGGATGGCGCTCCAGTGGTAGAAGTCGTACTCCTCCTTGGTGTTCTCGTCGGTGCCGTAGAAGTCGCTGTGCACGCCATGGAACTTCACGTCCATCAACCGGGCCGTGTTGTCGGCGCGTTCAAGGAAAGTACCCAGGCGCATGAAATACAGCGCTTCGTCCATCAGCATCGTCCCGACGGTGACGCCGCGCGACAGGTGGGAGCGGTATTTCACCCACTCGAAGAACTGGCCAGGGTCGCGCTCCAGTGCGCCGGCCTTGAGGTTGCGTCGCACTTCCAGCCAGGTCTGGTTCTGGGTTTCCCACACTTCGGTCGTCAATGTGCCGCGAACTGCGCGGGCATTCTCGCGTGCAGCCGACAGGCAGGAAACGATGCTGGAGGGGTTGGCCTCGTCCTTCACCATGAAGTCCATGACGTCCCTGGCGCTGACGGCCCCGTATTTTTCGGTGTAGGCCGGCAGCAGTTCACTGATGCCGATCAGTCCCTGCCAACCCACCAGCGCCTTCGCCTCCGATTGGGGCAGCAGCGAGGTCTGGTAGTTGACGTCCAGCAAACGGGCAGTGTTCTCGGCCCGCTCGGTATAGCGGGACATCCAGAACAGATGGTCGGCGGTTCGGCTGAGCATGTGCGATCCTTTCTTTCTTCTATTGTGGGCGCGAGGGCCGTTTCATCTAGTCCTCGAGCACCCAGGTATCCTTGGTCCCGCCACCCTGTGAGGAATTGACGACCAGCGAACCCTCCTTGAGTGCCACCCGGGTCAGGCCGCCAGGGGCCATCCGGACCTTCTTGCCGCTGAGCACATACGGGCGCAGATCGATGTGGCGCGGCGCAATGCCGCTTTCGACGAAGGTGGGGCAACTCGACAGGCTCAGCGTCGGCTGGGCAATGTAGCGGTCGGGATAGGCACGCAGCACTTCCGCAAATTTCGCGATCTCGGCCTTGGTCGCAGCCGGGCCCACGAGCATGCCATAACCACCGGCGCCATGGACCTCCTTGACGACGAGATCCTTCAGGTTGTCCAGCGTATACATCAGGTCGTCCGCATTGCGGCACATCAGCGTCGGGACATTGCTGAGCAGCGGCTTCTCGCCCAGATAGAACTCGATCATCTTGGGCACGTAGGGATAGATCGACTTGTCGTCCGCGATACCCGTTCCCACCGCATTGCAGATCGTCACGTGGCCGGCCCGGTAGACCTCCATCAGGCCCGCACAACCCAGCGCGGAGTCGGAACGGAACACGTCGGGATCCAGGAAATCGTCGTCGACACGGCGGTAGATCACGTCGACCCGCTGCGGGCCACGGGTGGTTCGCATGTACAGAAACTTGTCCTTGGTGAACAGGTCCTGCCCTTCTACCAGTTCCACCCCCATCTGCTGCGCCAGGAAGGCATGTTCGAAATAGGCACTGTTGTGCATGCCCGGGGTCAGCACCACGACGGTCGGTTCGGCCGTGGTCGCCGGGCTCGACTCGCGCAGCGTCTCGAGCAGCAGGTCCGGGTAATGGTCGACCGGCGCCACCTTGTGCGCGCCGAACAACTCCGGGAACAGACGCATCGTCATCTTGCGGTTCTCGAGCATGTAGCTCACGCCACTGGGAACCCGCAGGTTGTCCTCCAGCACGTAATACTCGGGTTGACCCTCGGCATTCAGGGCCCGCACGATGTCGACGCCCGAGATATGCGAATAGATGCCTCCGGCAACCTCGACGCCGACCATCTCGGGACGGAACTGCGCGTTTCCGACCAACTGGTCCGACGGCACCAGACCGGCCTTGAATATCTCCTGGTCATGGTAGCAATCGTGGATGAAACGGTTCAGGGCGGTGACCCGCTGTGTCAGACCTTTTTCAAGTTCGTCCCACTCCTTGGCGGCAATGATGCGCGGGATCAGGTCGAACGGGATCAGGCGTTCGTTACCGGCCCCGCCTTCATCCTTGTCACCATAGACGGCAAACGTGATGCCCACTCGGCGGAAAATCATCTCCGCTTCCTCACGCCGATTGGCCATCATGTCGCCCGGCTGGCGCGCCAGCCATTCGTCGTAGATCTTGTAGTGGTCCCGTATCTTTTCGCCGCCACTGAAGAACTCGTACGGCAGGCTCGTGTACATCTCGTCGAATCTATTCATCTGTGTTTCTCCTGTGCACAGCTTAGCAAGTTTCAAGCCGCCACTGTTCACATCATGGTGCAATTCGCATTCCAGATACGGTCACGGTGGCGCAATGTGGTGCCAATACCGACGCTGCACCATGCGTTCGCAACGCACCAATAGCGGGAATTCAGAGCGCCAATGCATGGCACCACAATGGGGCGAATCGGCCAACACAATATTACGCTGTCGGTATCGCGCCGTCGGTTCGGGCGCCGGATGACCAAACCGGTTGCGGTAGCCGCTTTGCACGAACGCGATCCTTGGCCGCACCGCATCGAGAAACACGGCCGAACTCGACGTCTTGCTGCCATGGTGCGGAACCAGCAGCAGATCAGCCGCCAGTTGGGGCGCAGCATCGGCCACGAGGCGCGCCTCCTGCGCGGCTTCGATATCCCCCACCAGCAAGGCGGTCGTACCCGTACGCCCGCCGGCACCGGTGGCAGAAATCCGCAGCACACACGACAAGGCATTGGGTTTGGCAACACGGTCATAGTCGACGGCGCGCGGATGCAGGATCTCGAAATCGACCCCGTCCCAGTGCCATTGCTGGCCCGCTTCACAGCGCCGGCCGCGGCCTGGCGGGTTCAGGACATGGTCGGGTGCCAACGAACTGCGCAGCGCCGCCCCGGGTTGCTGCGCCAGCACCGCTTCGGCGCCGCCGACATGGTCCGTATCGCGGTGGCTAAGCACCAGCATGTCCAATTGCAGGTCCAGCGCCCGCAACAGCGGCACCAGCACGCGCTGCCCGGCGTCGGTCTCGCGCGAATACTTCGGCCCGGCGTCATACAGCAGCACATGACTGGCCGTGCGAACCAGCACCGCATTGCCTTGCCCGACATCGGCAAACAGCAGTTCGAACTGGCCGTGAGCCGGGCGCGGATGCTGCCACAGCAGCGCGGGCAGCATCAAGGCTGCACCTGCCAGTCGCAGGGCCGGAGGCAGCCGAAGCACCAGCAGCACACCGCCGAGCACCGCCACCGCACCCAACCCGGTGGGCGCCATGGCCAGCGACAGGGTCGCCCAGCGCAGCTGGGCCAACCCCTGCAGCCAGATTGACAGCACACCTACCGCCCAGCCGGCCAGATCCCACAACGGCGCCCACCCGACGCCCGCCATGGCCAGCGGAGTCACGACGAGCGTGACCCACGGAATGGCGAGCAGATTGGCAAGCAAACCCACCAGCGACACCTGCCCGAACAGCAGCAGCACCAGGGGAGACAAGGCCAGGGTGATCACCGCCTGCTCGCGCAGCATCGCGCCTGCCCGCACGCGCAAACCCGTTGATGCGGACTGCTCCTGCGGCACACCGGAGGCAAACAGCACCCCCACGGCAACGAAACTGAGCCAGAAGCCCGCCTGCGTCAGCGCCCAGGGGTCGATCAGCAGTACCAGGTCCGCCGCCGTCAACCAGACCAGTGGCCAGGGCCAGCGCCGACCCGACAGGCGCAGCAGGCTGACCCAGGCCAGCATCCAGATGGTGCGTCGCGACGGCACGCCCCAGCCGCTGAACACCGCATACAGGGTCGCCAGCAGCAGCCCGGCCAGCAATGCCGCGTGTGGCGCCGGGAAAGCGAGGCAACACCGCGCCGAACGGCGCCACAAAGCGGCCGCCACCGTGCCGGCAAGCCAGGCGAACATGGTCACGTGCAGGCCCGAGATCGCCATCAGGTGCGCCACGCCGGTGGCGCGAAAGACATCCCAGTCGGCCTGCTCGATGGCGTTCTGGTCCCCCGTCACCAGCGCGGTGATCCAGCCGGCCTGGCGTTCCCGCCCCAGACGCGCGGCAATGCGCTCGCGCACCTGCTGGCGGGCCCATTCGACGGGGTGCCGCCAGGTCTGCCCCATCCGCACACCCGTGCCATCCGTCGGTGTGCCGCGCACATAGCCGCTGGCCTGCCAATCATTGGCCCACATCCACAACTCGTAGTCGAAACCAAACGGATTCAGATTCCCGTGCGGTGCCTTGAGGCGCACCACCATCTGCCAGCGCTCGCCTGCGACAAGGGCCGGTGGTCGTGCGGCGGCGGCGGCGTCATCGTCGTCGTCACCACTGTGCCGCCATCCATCGCCATACCAGCCGACAAGAATCCTTGGTGGCAGACGCACCAACACCCCGTCGAGGCGGGCCTGTTCGACCCGCATCGGAAAGCGCAGCCCGGCATCGGTGACTTGCGGCATGGCGCTCACGATGCCGGTCAGTTGCAGGTCTCGCCCCTCCAGCGCAGGCGACAGGGCCTGCGCCTGGAAAAGCAGTGCGCGCCCGCTGATCTGGGCAAACACGATCGCAGCCACCACCAGCAGCATGGCCACCGCATACGGCCCCTGGTGCCTGCCCGCCCTGCACACGCACCAGAACAGCACGACCCCGGCGACCAGCATGGTGCCGAGCACGGAGGCGGACAGCAGCCCGGCCTGGACCACCTGGATGGCCGTTCCCAGGGGCACGCCCAACAAGGCCGGAACCAGCCAGCTCGCGTGGCCGCTGGCCTGCCGGGTGCCTTGTTGCATGCCGCTATGCTAGGCGGCAGCGCCACCGACGCGCGTGCAGGCCCTCCCCCCAATGCCGGATGAATCCGCCTGCCGCGCAGGCCCGCAGCACCCGTCGCGTTGCGACGCCGCTCAGCCGCCCGCGCGCTTGGCCTTCAGACCGCGCGCCTCGAGCGCCTGCAAGACCCTATCCACATGATCTCCCTGAATTTCCAGCACGCCGTCCCGCAAGGTGCCGCCGCTGCCACAGGCATTCTTCAGCTCGCGCGCCAGTGCGGTCAGTTCTACCGGGTCCAGTACCAGGTTACGCACCACCGTAACCGTCTTGCCGGCACGCCCCTTCTTCTCGCGCATGACTTTGGCCACGCCATCGCCGGCGGACGCCGGCCTTGCCACGCGGCAGACACAGTCTGCCAGCGGACGACGGCATTCAGGGCACATGCGACCGCTGTCCGTCGAATAGACGAGGCCACCCCGGTTTGCACCCGATTTCATGATCTTGCACTCCCTTTGACCGATGTTGGCCCGCCGCCCGCGGTCATGGCACCGCCAGCACCAGGTTTCCGACCAGCGCGCCCTGCTCCACACATTGGTGTGCGTCGGCAATCTCGGCCAGCGGCAAGCGCCGTGCGATGTTGTGCGTCAGCATGCCGCGCACCAGCCAGCCGTCCAGAACCGACTGCGCATGTTGCCGATCGGCCACCGACAGGTTGTAGACAATGAAGAAGCTCAGCGCCATGTTGTTGACGATCAGCGGAAAGAACGGCAATTCGAACGCGGCTGCACCACTTCCGTACACCACCAGTTGCCCGCCGGGCCGCAGCATTTCCAGGTCGGATGGTGCATTGGCCGCAATATCCACCTCGACAATGCGGTCGACGCCCTGCCCCAGCGTAGCCTCGCGCACCCGCGCTGCAAGTGGCTCATCGCGGTAGTTGATCACCGCATCGGCCCCCGCAGCCTGCGCCAGGGCACCCTTTTGCTGCGAACTGACGCTCGCCAGCACCTGGCGGGCGCCCAGCAGCCGCGCAAACTGGATGGCGTAGTGACCGACGGCACCGGCGCCACCGGCCACCAGCACGCGCTGGCCCGCAACACCCCCATGGGCCAGCATCGCGTGCAAGGCGGTCATCGCCGGTATGCCCAGGCATGCGCCGGCCTCATCGCTGGTGGCATCGGGCAAGGGTACGGCCATATCCTGGCGCAGCACCACCCACTGGGCGGCGGTACCGTTGGGCCGGCCCCAGGCCGCATTCCAGAGCCAGACCCGCTGGCCCAGGCGCGACTTGGGCACGCCCTCGCCCAGCGCATCGATCACGCCCATGCCGTCGCTGTGCGGCACCACCCGGGGAAACGGCATCTGGGCCGAGCGCAGCCCGGCCCGCGACTTGACGTCCGACGGATTGACACCAGACCAGTGCACGCGCACCCGGACCTCGCCCGGACCCGGCACCGGGTCGGGCAGCTCTGCAAGCTGCAGCACCGCGTGCGCCAAACCGGTGCGTTCGTAAAATCCTGCCAACATCGTGATCTCCTGCTTCCGTCCTGCGGCGCTTGCGGTATCGGTCTACAGCCACCAACACCCGAAGGAAAAATGCCTTCGGGCTGCTAGTATCAAGGCTTGGAAGGGCGATTTTGCCTGGCCAGTTTCTTGCAAGTACGCATCGACCCAACCAAGGCACCGCATGTCCATTCACGCAGCCCTCCACCACGTTACCCATTACCGCTACGACCGCCCTGTCACGCTCGGGCCCCAGGTCATCCGCTTGCGGCCCGCGCCGCATTGCCGCAGCAAGATTCTGTCGTATTCGCTGAAGATCGAGCCGGCAGGCCACTTCATCAACTGGCAGCAGGACCCGTTCGCGAACTACCAGGCCCGACTGGTGTTCCCCGAGAAGACGCGCGAGTTCAAGGTAACGGTGGACATGGTGGCCGAAATGGCCGTCTACAACCCGTTCGATTTCTTCCTCGAGCCTTCGGCCGAAAAGTTTCCGTTCGCCTACGACAGCCTGCTCAAGCAGGAACTGGCACCTTATCTGGCGACCGAGCCGATGACGCCCCTGGTGCAGCAATGCCTGGACCGCATCGACCGCCGTGAACGTCGCAGCATCGACTTCCTGGTCGACGTCAACCAAATGCTGCACAAGGACATCCGCTATCTGATCCGCATGGAACCCGGCGTGCAGACGCCAGAGGAGACGCTGACACTGAAAGCCGGCTCCTGCCGCGACTCGGCATGGCTGCTGGTGCAGCTGCTGCGCAACTGTGGCCTGGCGGCGCGCTTCGCGTCCGGCTACCTGATACAGCTCACCCCTGACGTCAAGGCGCTCGACGGCCCCAGCGGCACCGAGGTCGACTTCACCGACCTGCATGCCTGGTGCGAGGTCTATCTGCCAGGCGCCGGCTGGATCGGGCTTGACGCCACCTCCGGACTGCTTGCAGGCGAAGGCCATATTCCGCTGGCATGCACGCCGCAGCCGTCGGGCGCCGCGCCGATCGAAGGCGGGGTCGACAAGGCCGAGGTGGAATTCGCCCACGAAATGAAGGTGACCCGGCTGTACGAGGCGCCCCGCGTCACCAAGCCGTATACCGAAACGCAGTGGGACGCCGTCATGAAGCTGGGCGAGGCGGTCGACGCCGAGCTCGATGCCGGCGACGTGCGCCTGACCATGGGCGGCGAGCCGACCTTTGTCGCGGTCAACGACCGCGACGCCGCCGAATGGAATACCGACGCGCTCGGCCCGACCAAGCGCGGCTTTGCGACAGCGCTGGTGCACAAGCTGCGCGACCGCTATGGCAAGGGCGGCTTCCTGCACTTCGGCCAGGGCAAGTGGTATCCGGGCGAGCAACTGCCGCGCTGGGCCCTGAACATCTACTGGCGCGCCGACGGGCAACCGGTCTGGAGCCACCCGGAGATTTTCGTCGACGAACGCGATCCGACGCACTACACCAGCGCCGAAGCACAGCGCTTCACGCAAGGCCTCGCAACGCGGCTGGGCCTGACCACGCAATACATACAGCCGGGTTACGAGGACAGCTGGTATTACCTTTGGCGCGAGCGTCGGCTGCCGGTCAACGTCGATCCGTTCAAGTCGCGCCTGGATGACGAAATGGAACGTGCCCGGCTGCGGCGCGTCTTCACCCAGAAGCTCGATACCGCCGTCGGCTATGTCCTTCCGGTCAAGGTCGCCGAAGGTCCGCGCCTGCAGGGCCCGCGCTGGATCACCGGCCCCTGGTTCGTGCGCGATGAGCGTCTGTACCTGATGCCGGGCGACTCCCCGATGGGCCTGCGCCTTCCGCTGGACTCCTTGCCGTGGATCAGCGCCGCAGATTTCCCGTACCACACGCCGCAGGATCCCTACGACGCGCGGGGCGCGTTGCCGGCCTACGCCGCGATGGCCGGGCGCTATGGTCTGGCCGGTGCCGCCGGCTCCGCGCCGGCGGCCACCCGTGCATCGACCGGGGCTTCGGTACCCGGAGCCATGCCCTACCTGGCTGGCACCGGTGCGGCGTCGGAAGCCACCCGCATCCTGCAACAACCTGGCAGCGCTGCCGCCGCCGGCAATGGTCCGGCAACGGCTGCCGGGCAGGCCGAGCCCGCCGACTTCGTGCGCATGCCCGAACGCCAGGAGTCCGCGCACTGGCTCAGCCGCACGGCCTTGTGTGTCGAAGTGCGCGATCCGCGCCGCGCCAGTGGCCCCAAGGCCGAGGCAGTCGGCCATGCATCGGGCGTCATGTATGTCTTCATGCCGCCGCTGGAGCGGCTGGAGGATTACCTGGACCTGCTCGCCGCGATCGAGGCCACCGCCGTCGAACAAGGCGTGAAGCTGGTGCTCGAGGGCTACCCGCCCCCCCGCGATCCGCGTCTCAAGCTGTTGCAGGTCACACCCGACCCCGGCGTCATCGAGGTCAACGTGCACCCGGTCAGCAACTGGCGCGAACTCGTAGAAAACACCGAGTTCCTGTACCACGTGGCCTGGGAGTCGCGCCTGTCGGCCGAGAAATTCATGACCGATGGTCGCCATACCGGCACCGGCGGCGGCAACCATTTCGTGATGGGTGGCGCCACGCCGTCGGACAGCCCCTTCCTGCGCAAGCCGGAACTGCTGGCCAGCCTGCTGCTGTACTGGCACAACCATCCGAGCCTGAGCTACCTGTTCAGCGGCATGTTCGTCGGTCCCACCAGCCAGGCACCGCGTGTCGATGAAGCGCGCAACGACCAGCTCTACGAACTGGAGATCGCACTGCAGGAGATCCACCGCAACCGCGAGAAATATGGTGCCAGCATGCCGCCCTGGCTGGTCGACCGGACGCTGCGCAACATCCTGATCGACGTCACCGGCAATACGCATCGCAGCGAATTCTCGATCGACAAGATGTATTCGCCCGACTCCTCGACGGGCCGGCTCGGTCTGCTGGAGCTGCGGGCATTCGAGATGCCGCCGCATGCCCGCATGAGCATCGCCCAGCAGTTGCTGTTGCGGGCCATGGTGGCGCGGTTCTGGAAACAGCCCTACCGTGGCAATGTGACCCGCTGGGGCACGCAGCTGCACGACCGGTTCATGTTGCCGACCTTCATCCAGGCCGACTTCAACGACGTCATCACCGAGATGCAGCTGGCGGGTTATCCGTTCGACCCGACCTGGTTCGCACCGCACCTGCAGTTCCGCTTCCCGCTGGTCGGACAGATCCAGGTCAGCGGCATGGAGCTGACACTGCGCAACGCACTCGAGCCCTGGCATGTCATGGGCGAAGAGAATTCGGCTGGCGGTACCGCCCGTTACGTGGACTCCTCGCTCGAACGCATCGAGGTCCACGTCAGCGGCTTCAATGAAAGCCGCTATGCCATCACCTGCAACGGATACCCGCTGCCGATGCAGGCCACCGGTGTCGTCGGCAGCTATGTTGCCGGTGTTCGCTACAAGGCATGGAACCCGCCGTCCTCGCTGCATCCCTCGATCGGCATCCATTCGCCGCTCACCTTCGATGTGGTCGACACCTGGATGCAACGCTCGGTCGGCGGTTGCCAGTACCATGTGACGCATCCCGGCGGTCTGAGCTATGAAAGCTTTCCGGTCAATGCCAACGAGGCCGAAAGCCGTCGCCTGTCGCGCTTCGTCCCCATGGGGCACACGGCCGGCGACATGCCCAAGGTCCCGGCCAGTATCGACGTGCCGGCCAATCGTGAATTTCCGTTCACGCTGGACCTGCGCCACCGGCCGCACGGGGCATGAGCGGTGACCTGAAAACGCTGGCGCAGGCAGCGGTCCCGCCGCCCCCGGCGGCCGTGGATGCAGCACCGTCGCGGGCGGCTTCAGGCCACTTTGACGAATTGCGGGCCGTCGCAGGCCCGGCCGACCATGCGCGGCCGACGCCGGACACCAGCCAGGCGCCTGCGCTGGCGCCGCACTGGGCCCGCTTCTTCGATCACCTCGGGCCGCAATCGCCCCGCGAGCTCAATGCCAAGGCAAGCCGGCTGGAGCGCCAGCTGCGCGACAACGGCGTCACCTACAACGTGTACGCCGATGCCGGCGGGCCGCAGCGCCCCTGGTCACTCGATCTGTTCCCTTTCATCGTCACCCCGCAAAGCTGGCAAAAGATCGAAGCCGGCGTGCGCCAGCGGGTACGCCTGCTCGAGCATGTGCTGGACGACACCTACGGCCCACAGCAGCTGCTCAAGCGCGCCTTGCTGCCGCCGGCGCTGGTGCAAGGCCATCCCGGCTACATGCGGGCCATGCGCGATGTCGACCCGGTGGGCGCGACGCGGCTGCACATTGCGGCATTCGACCTCGCCCACGGCCCGGATGGCAACTGGTGGATCGTCTCGCAGCGGACCCAGGCACCGTCGGGCCTGGGCTACCTGCTGGAGAACCGGCTGGCCATCTCGCGCCTGTTTCCGGAAGCCTTCGAGCACATGCGCGCGCAGCGCCTGGCCGGCGTCTACCGCGCCCTGGTCGACAACCTCAAGGCCGCCAGCCCCGGTGGACGCGATTCGCATATTGCGCTGCTGACGCCGGGCCCGTACAACGAAACCTATTTCGAGCACGCCTACCTGGCGCGTTACCTGGGACTGACCCTGGTCCAGGGCGGCGACATGGTGGTGCGGGACGAGCGCCTGTACCTCAAGACATTGCGGGGTCTGGTTCCGGTGCACGGCTTGCTCAAGCGGCTCGACGACCCGTTCCTCGATCCGCTCGAACTGCGACCCGACTCGACGCTGGGCATTCCCGGACTGCTGCAGGCCGTGCGTGCCGGCAATGTACTGATGGCCAATGCGCCGGGCTCGGCGTTCCTGGAGTCGCCAGCCCTGCTCGGATTTCTGCCGGCCCTGTCCCGCCATCTGCTGGGCGAAGAACTGCAGTTGCCCTCACTGGCGACCTGGTGGTGCGGCGAACGCGCGGCCATGGACGCTGCGCTGCCGCGCCTGTCTGCCTGCGCGATCAAGTCGACCTATCCGCCGGCAGGCGACGCCCGCGGTTTTCAGTCGGTACTGGGCCGCGACCTGTCCCCTCGCGAACTCGACGAGTGGGCCGGACGCATCGCGCTGCATGGCGACGACCATACCGTGCAATCCTATCTTCCGTTGTCACAGGTGCCGACCTGGCAACCGGGTGCGGGGCCGGACTCCGGCCAGATCGTTCCCCGTTCCGCCATGTTGCGGGTGTTTGCCGTCAGTGACGGCGAGAAGTCCTGGCAGGTGATCCCCGGCGGCATGGCGCGGGTTGCGCACAACCGGGCCGAGATTGCCGCGATGCAGCGCGGTGGCAGCAGTGCCGACGTCTGGGTCATGACCCCGAACGCCATCGACCGCACCACGCTGTTGCCACCGGCCCTGACGGTCGCCATGGTGGCGCAGCGCCGCCGCCTCGTGACCAGTCGCGGCGCAGAAAACCTGTATTGGCTGGGACGCTACACCGAACGCGCCGAGAACACGATTGCGCTGGCCCGGCTGACCATCGAGTGCCTGATCGGCGAAGACCAGACCTGCCCCAGCCTGCTGGCATGGCTGGACCAGATGGCGCGCTTCAACACCCTGGTGCTGCCCGACGTGCCGGCCCTGACGCAGTCGCGTCGGGTGTTCGAACGCTCGCTGGTGGCCGGGCTGGTCGGGGACCAGCTCGCCAGCAGCGTCGGTTTCAATCTGCGCGCGGTGCGCAGCGCCGGCTCCGCGGTGCGCGAACGTCTCTCGTACGAACACTGGAACCTGATCGAACGCGCCGACAGCGAACTGGTACAGGCGTTTTCCGCGCTGTCCAGCCCGGCCGATTTCGGCACGCTGGATGCCCTGGACATGCTCAAGCGCCTCGGCCGCCACATGGCGGCCATCACCGGCGCGCAGACCGACCGCATGACGCGAGACGATGGCTGGCGGCTGCTCAGCATCGGCCGCCATGTCGAACGACTGGGTTTTCTGGCCTCCTCCTTGTCGGCGGGCCTGGAAACCGGCTCCGTCTGCAACGACGCCGGCTTCGAGGCCATGGTCGCCCTGTTCGACAGCACGATCTCCTTCCATGCGCAGTTCCAGCAGAGCCGGGAAATGCTGGCTCTGGTCGACCTGCTGGTCCTGAACCGCGACAACCCGCGTTCGCTGGCCTGGGTGGCCCATACCCTGCGGGGCCGGCTGGCCAAACTTGCGGGCAGCGAGCCGAACGAACTCAGCCCGATGTCGCTGCAGGTGCCAGACCCCGCGACCTGGGACCTGGCGACCCTGTGTGCCGCCGATCCGCAGACCGGTGCACCGGCGCTGGCGACGCCGATTCCGTCGCTGCCGCTGCTGCAGGAGGTACTGGACCAGTGCTGGCAGGCAGCGCACGATGTGTCCGAGCGCATCAGCGCCACCTATTTCACCCACTCCGGCTCGGCGGAAAAAAGCGTGGTGGCGTGATGCGCCTGTCGATCACGCACGAAACCCGGTATGACTACGCACCGCCGGTCGACGTGGCGCAGCATATCGCCTGCCTGCAGCCGCTGCAGACAGCGAGCCAGCGCCTGCTGGCGCATGCACTGCAGATCACGCCGACACCGTCGCAGCGCAAGAGTGCGCCCGACGTGTTCGGCAACCTGCGGACCTTCATTTCGCTGCAGATTCCGCATTCGGAACTGATTCTGGTCGCCCAGAGCACGGTCGAGACCCAGATGCAGGTCCTGCCGGACCACGACCAGCCGTGGGAACTGGCACACGCCCATCTGCGCTACCGGGTCGACGGAACCTACGACCCCGATGTCGAGTTCGTCTTCAGCTCGCCGCATGTGCCGCGCCATACGGAATTTGCCGATTACGCCAGGTCCAGCTTTGCGCCGGATGTCGGCGTTCACGCCGGCGCACTGGACCTGATGCACCGCATCCACGCCGACTTCACCTACGACAGTCACAGCACCGATGTACACACGCCGGCGCTGGAGGCGCTGCGCCTGCGCAAGGGGGTGTGCCAGGACTTCGCGCACATCATGATCGCCTGCCTGCGCTCGCTGGGACTGGCGGCACGCTATGTCAGCGGCTACCTGCTGACCGAACCACCCCCCGGACAGCCCCGTCTGATCGGCAACGACGCTTCCCATGCATGGGTGTCGGTGCTGCTGCCGACCATGCCCGGCCAGTTGCGCTGGTGCGACTTCGACCCCACCAATGACCGCTGGGGCTGGGGCGCTCCGGGCGAGGACTACGTGGTGCTGGCCGTCGGCCGCGACTATGCCGACGTCTCTCCGATCCGCGGCGTCATCCATGGCGGGGCCAGCCACGAGCTGACAGTGGCCGTCACCGTGATGCCGCTGGATCCGCCCACCGCTACACTTTCAGGCATGGCCCAGAGCCAATCCCAGTCTCAGACGCAGTCACAGACACAGACGAAATCACCATGAACATCTACGACAAACTCACCGAACTCGACATCACGCTGCCGCCGGTGGCCATCCCGGCCGCGGCCTACCTGCCCTTCGTGCAGACCGGCAAGCTGATCTTCCTCAGCGGCCATATCGCGCGCAAGGATGGCAAGCCCTGGGTCGGCCAGCTGGGCAAGACCATGACAACCGACGAAGGCAAGGCGGCCGCACGCAGCATCGCGATCGAGCTGATGGGCACGCTGCACGTGGCCGTGGGCGGCGACCTGAACAAGGTCAGGCGCATCGTCAAGCTGATGTCCCTGGTCAATTCCACCGGCGACTTCACCGAACAGCACCTGGTCACCAACGGTGCCAGCGAGCTGATCGGCCAGGTGTTCGGCGACAAGGGCGCGCATGCCCGCAGCGCCTTCGGCGTGGCCCAGATCCCCATGGGCGCCTGCGTCGAGATCGAAATGGTCGCCGAGATCGAGTGATGGCCCGGCGGCGGGCCATCCGCCGCGCAGACGGTCACCTGCGGCGCGCGCCTGGCGGGTGTCAGCCGCCTGCGGCCCTGCGCCGCGTATCGGCATCCACCAGTTCACGCAGTTGCGCGAACAGCGGCTCCGCACGGGTGTACTTGCGTCCGTAGTCCAGGTTGAACAGGTAATCGAAATCGGGCGGATTGGCGCCCTGGTTGTGCTGGATGATGGTCTCCAGCTTGTCCAGCGCCTTGGCGGCGCGCGCCTCGGGCGTGCGGGCCTGCTCGTATTCGTCCCACAAGCCGACAAAATGCGCCTGCTGCCCGGCTGGCAGTGGCGCCAGCAACTGCAGCAGGTCACGCCGTTCATTCTCGGCCTTGTCGGGAACCGCATGCTGGTCGACCGCGGGAATATCGCCACTGATGGCCTCGCCCAGATCGTGGACGATGCAGATCTGCAGCAAGCGCGCCAGGTCCAGGCCTTCGAGCTCGCGCGCGAATACCAGCACCATCAGGCACAGCCGCCAGCTGTGTTCGGCCGTGCTTTCCGCACGGCCCTGCGATGTGTGGCCGCTGCGCAGCACGTTCTTGAGGCGCTCCGCCTCACGGATGAAGGTCAGCTGCTGTCCGAGAAGGTCAACGTCCATGGCTGCAAGTGTCGCATGCAGCAGCCGGCTTCAGTCGTCCAGCCGCGTACAAGCCTGGTCGGCCACCGCCTGCAGCTGTGCGGCCGTAACCCGATCCGGCGCGATCTGCGCCAGGGGTACCAGTACGAATGCACGGGTGTACATCCGCGGATGGGGCAGCTCCAGTTGTGGACTGTGCATGCGCGCATCGCCGTACAGCAGAATGTCCAGGTCCAGCGTGCGCGGCGCATTGCGGTACGGCCGCTCGCGACCGGCCTGCACTTCGAGCGCCTGCAGCAGACGCAGCAGATCGGGCGCGGTCCGTGTAGTCTCCACCGCGATGACGGCATTGATGTAATCCGGTCCTGCAGAGTCCACCGGCGCCGTGCGGTACAGCGACGAGCGCCGGCGCAGCCGGCAGCCCGGGCTGGCGGCGATAGCCATGATCGCATCAAGAAGGGTCGCCTGCGCATCCCCCAGATTGGCCCCCAGGGCCAGGTAGGCCAGCACCGGTTCCCGCATGGCGCTGCCGCTGTCAGGTCTCGGATCCGCCCTGCGCTGCCCCGCCGGCGTCACCGGTTGCGCGGGCGCCCGCAGGCTTGCGCCGGCGCCGACGCTTGCGGGGGGCTGTCGCATCGGCCTGCGCCCCATCGGCCATCTCGCCGGATGGCGGAGCCGCATCGTCGCTGTCGCGGGCGGACGCTTGATCGCCATCCGCTGCCTGCGGCCTGGGCGCGCGCGGCGCGCGGGACCGCTTGCCCTGCTCGAGCCGCTGCTGCTCGACCATGTCGGCGCGCAGGTTGTCGTTGGCCATGCTGAATTCCTGCCACCAGTCGGCCAGCACCTCCTCCACCTCGCCGACATCGGCGCGCAGGCGCATGAAATCGAAGGCCGCTCGAAAACGCGGCTGGTCGACCAGGCCAAAGGCCGACGGACCGACACGCTTCTCGAAGCGCGGCTGCATCATCCAGATCTCGCGCATGTCCGAGGCCAGCCGCCCGCCACCGGAGACATCACCGATGCGCTCGGCAAACACCTGGTCGATCGCCTCCTGAAGCGCTGGAAAGGCGGGCAGGCGCTGCGACGACTCCATGCGCCGGCTCCAGCCCTTGCGCACGTCGGACCACAGCACGCAGGCCAGCAGAAAGCTCGGGGCCACCGGCTTACCCTCGCCGACGCGGCGGTCGGTGTCCTGCAGCGCCGCCTTGACGAAGGGCTGTTCGGCCCGCTCGACCACCAGGTCCAGCAGCGGGTAGATGCCCTTGTCCAGGCCCAGCTCCTTGAGCTGCGCAATCGTTGCCAGCGCATGGCCGGTCTGCAGCAGCTTGAGCATCTCGTCGAACAGGCGGCTTTGCGGCACGTCGGCCAGCAGCGACTTCATGGCCACCAGCGGCGCGGCCGTGCGCGGCTCGATCTTGAAGCCGAGGGCCTTGAGCTTGGCGGAGAAGCGGATCGCGCGGATGATGCGCACCGGATCCTCGCGGTAGCGCTGGGCCGGATCGCCGATCATGCGCATGACCCGCTTGGCGGAATCCTTGATGCCGCCATGGTAGTCGACCACGACCTGCGTCTCGGGGTCGTAATACATGGCGTTGATCGTGAAGTCGCGCCGCACGGCATCCTGCTCCTGCGGTCCCCAGACGTTGTCGCGCAGCACCCGGCCGCTGGCATCGACGGCATGCGTCATGCCGGCCAGCTCGCTCTTGCTGGTGCGCTCGTTGCCCGTCACCTGGCCTGCGGCGGTGTTGTCCAGATAGGCGCGAAAGGTCGACACCTCGATCACCTCGTGCTCACGCCCGCGGCCGAACACCACGTGCACGATGCGAAAACGCCGACCGATGATGAAGGCGCGCCGGAACAGCGACTTGACCTGCTCCGGCGTGGCGTTGGTGGCCACGTCGAAATCCTTGGGCCGCAGTCCGACCAGCAGGTCGCGCACCGCGCCACCGACGATATAGGCCTCGTAGCCGGCCTGCTTGAGTGTGCGCACCACATTGCTGGCGCGTTCGTCCACCAGGGCCGGGTCTATCTTGTGCTCGCTGACCGGAACGTCGCGCCGCTTGCCGAAATCGGGTTGGGAAGGGGTGCCGGCGGCTTTCTTGCCCAGCAGCTTGTCGATGAATTTCTTGATCATGGGGGGTCGGTAAACAGGTCCAGTATGCGCCATCCACGGGTGTGGGCGATTGCCCGCAGACGCGGGTCGGGGTTGGTGGCCACCGGTACATCGGCACGTTCGAGCAGCGGCAGGTCGTTGGTGGAATCGGAATAGAACGTGACGTGCACGTCGCCGCGTGCCAGCCCTTGCCGCTGCAGCCACTGGTCGAATCGCACCACCTTGCCTTCGCGCGCCGAAGGCACACCGGCGATGTCACCGGTGATCCAGCCGCTGCCGTCCGGCCGATTGTCGCGCACCAGCTCCACGGCAATCAGGTCAGGCACGCCGAACGCATCGGCGATCGGGCGGGTCACGAATTCATTGGTGGCCGTGATGATGACCACATGGGCGTCCTGCGCCTGGTGCTGACGCACCAGTTCCAGAGCCTGCGGGCGAATGGCGGGCTGCACGACCTTGCGCATGAACTCGGCGTGTGCTGCCGCCGCGGCCTGCGCACCATGCGCCTGCACGGCGGCGGTCGCAAAACGCACGTAGTCGTGGATATCAAGGGTGCCGGCCTGGTATTGCGCAAAGAATTCTTCATTGCGCCGTGCAAAGGCGACCGGATCGGTCCAGCCGATGGTGGTGGTGAAAACGCCCCATTCGTAGTCGGAGTCGATCGGCAGCAGCGTGTGGTCCAGGTCGAACAAGGCGACGCGGATGCGGCCGTCTGGACCTGCGGTCTCGGCCTTTCCAGGCATATGCGACGACATCAGGATTCGTCCATCATGGCGCGGATCATCGGCACTGTGATCGCGCGCTTGGTACGCAAGGCATAGGCGTCGATCAGGTCGAGCAGTTCCATCAGGCTGGCCAGGTCGCGGCTGAAGCGGGTGAGCATGAAATCCATCACCTCATCGCCCAGGAAGATGCCGCGCTCGTCGGCGGCCTTGCGCAGCACGGCGCGCCGCTCAGGCTCGCTGAGCACCTTGAGGCCGAATACATGGCCCCAGCCCAGGCGCGTACGCAGGTCGTCACGCAGCAGCAGGCCGGCCGGTGGCTGGTCGCCGGTGGCGATGACGCTGCGCTGGTGCGTCTGGGCGTTGACGAACCAGTTGAACGCCGCCTGCTGCTGCACCGCCGTGTACAGGTGCACGTCGTCGATCAGCACGGCCTCCCAGTGCTCGGAGAATGGCTCCGGCTCCGGATCCTGCGCGTCCATCCAGCCTACACGGGAACCCTGCTCGCGCAAGGCCGCACGCACGGCCTCGAGCAGATGGGTCTTGCCACTGCCGCTGCTACCCCACAGGTAGGTCGGCACCGGCGAGCGGGGCGTTGCACCGCTGCCCCGGCCCAGCCACAGGGCCAGATGGGCATGGGCCAGGTGGTTCGGCCCCGGAAAGAAGTTCTGCAGTGTCGGGCCGGTGGTGAGGCCGATGTCAAGCGCGATCTGCTTCATGCCGAATCGACGCCCTTGTACAGGTTGCTCTCCAGATAGGTACGCCAGGCACGCCGGATCGCCACCAGCAGCACCGCGCTGGCCGGCAAGGCGATCAGGACGCCGACGAATCCGAGCAACTGCCCGAAGGCCAGCAAGGCGAAGATCACCGCCAGCGGGTGCAGGCCGATGCGCTCGCCGAGCAGACGTGGCGTCAGGTACATGCTCTCGATCAACTGCCCCAACCCGTAGACCACGGCCACCATCAGGATCGCCTTGCCCGGCCCGGCATTGGCCGAGAACTCCAGCACACCGGCCAGTGTGGCCATGATCAGGCCCAGGCCAAAGCCCAGGTAAGGCACGAAAACCGCCAGGCCGGTGAAGATGCCGATCGGCATCGCCAGGTCCAGCCCGAACGCCGCCAGTCCGATGCTGTAGAACGCCGCCAGGATCAGCATCACCAGCAGTTGCCCGCGCAGGTACTGGCCCAGCACCAGGTCGGCCTCGGTCGTGAAACTGTCGAAAGTGCCGCGCGCACGGGGCGGAACCAGTTGCTGGAACGATGCGACGAAGCGGTCCCAGTCCATCAGCAGGTAGAACAGCGCCACGGGCACCAGCACCGCGTTGCCGATGATCGCGAACGCCACACTGCCGCCGAGCTTGAGCGAGGCCATCATGCGCGTGAAGGCGTCTTCGAAATTGGCGTTCAGGTATTTCAGCACGAAGGCCTTGATGTTGGCCACGTCCAGCGACAGGCTCACGTTGAAGCGCTCGAGCAGCGGCTTGATGACGGCATTGGCGCGGTCGAACAGCACTGGCACCTGGTCGCGCATCAGCGGCAGCTCCTTGGCCAGAATGGGCACGATCAGCAGCGCCACACCCAGCAGCACGACAAACAACAGGAACTGCACCAGCAGCACGGCCAGCACCCGCGGCAGTCTGCCGCCGCGCTTGCGGTCGAGGCGGTTCACCAGCGGTGTGAGTGCATACGCGAACACGGCCGACACGACAAAAGGGGTCAGAACCGGTCCGAGCAGCCACAGACAGAAGATGACGAACGCAGCAATCGCACCCCAGGCGGCGGCGGACTTCTGTGCGGGGGTAAATTGCATATGGCGGGATGGGGCGAACCCGTAGAATCTGGGCAAATTCTATCGGGGTCCGCTGCGGCCCCTTGTTGCCGCCCCTGCCCCGGCAGACCCATCACGAGCGCCATGACCACTGCAAGCCCCTCTTCCGCCCTGTCCTACAAGGATGCCGGTGTCGACATCGATGCCGGAGATGCCCTGGTCGAACGCATCAAACCCCTGGCGCGCAAGACGATGCGCGATGGCGTGCTGGCCGGCATCGGCGGTTTCGGCGCCTTGTTCGAGGTGCCCAAGCGCTACCGCGAACCGGTGCTGGTCAGCGGTACCGACGGCGTCGGCACCAAGCTCAAGCTCGCGTTCGAATGGAACATGCACGACACGGTCGGCATCGACCTGGTCGCCATGAGCGTCAATGACGTGCTGGTCCAGGGCGCGGAGCCCCTGTTCTTTCTTGACTACTTTGCCTGCGGCAAGCTCGACGTGGACACCGCTGCCACCGTGGTCGGCGGCATTGCCAAGGGCTGCGAGCTCTCGGGTTGCGCGCTGATCGGTGGCGAAACCGCCGAAATGCCGGGCATGTACCCGGCGGGCGAATACGACCTGGCCGGATTTGCCGTCGGCGTGGTGGAAAAGTCAGCCATCCTGACCGGCAAGGACGTCAGCCCGGGCGACGTGGTGCTGGGCCTGTCCAGCAGCGGCGTGCATTCCAACGGTTTCAGCCTGGTGCGCAAATGCATCGACCGCGTGGCCGGCACTGGCGCCGACCGCGACGACAGCCGGTTGCCGCAGCAACTCGACGGGCAGGCTTTCCGGACCGCACTGATGGCGCCGACCCGTCTGTACGTGAAACCCGTGCTGGCCGCCATGGCCGCACACCCGATCAAGGCGCTGGCCCACATCACCGGCGGCGGCCTGCTGGAGAACATTCCGCGCGTACTGCCCGAAGGCACGGCGGCGCACCTGACCAAGGGCAGCTGGCCACGTTCGGAGCTTTTTGCCTGGCTGCAGCAGACCGCGGCCATCAGCGACCACGAGATGAACCGGACCTTCAACAATGGCATCGGCATGGTCGTGGTGGTGGATGCCGCACACGCCGAAGCAACCGCGCAGACCCTGCGTGCCGCCGGTGAGTCGGTGCATCGCATCGGTGTGATCGCGCCCATCGGCGCTGGCGCCGCCGTCGAACTGGTCTGAATCGGCTGCGCGTGTGCGCGGCAGGCCGGGACCCGTCGGCCCCTGGCGACTAGCGCAATGGCCGCCGCACGCGCCAGCTGCTAAGCGCTGGGCGCGCGCCGCAGTTCGGCCACCCGGTGGCTGATGGCGTCGATGTCCAGGCCCTCCTCGACGTTGGCCAGGTAGGTCTCCAGGTCCTGCACGGCCTGTGCGCTGTGGCCCAGTTCGGCATGGGCCAGGCCACGGTCGCGAAACTCGGACCAGGCCTGCGGCAACAGGATCAACAAACGGTCCTGCACCGCGACCATGCGGCCCCAGTCCTCCTGCGCGCGGTGAATCTCCTTGAGGTTGCGCAACATGCGCGCCACGATCTCGCGCGGCGGCGAGGCCTGCAGGTACAGCCCCAGCGGCACCTCGAACTCGTCGATGAGGCCGCTTTGCCTGCGATAGGGTTCGAGCCGCTCGGCCAGTTGCTCACGGCTCAGCGACTGCCCGTCGAGCGGGTCGATCACGACCTGCCCCTTGGGCAGGTTCACCTTGACCATGAAGTGCCCGGGAAACCCCACCCCACGCGCCGACAGGCCCATACCCTGCGCAAGTTCCAGCCACAGCACCGCAGCCGAGATCGGAATCGCACAGCGGGTGCGCAGCACCACGTTCAGGTAACTGTTGTCCGGATCGTAGTAGTTGTTGACGTTGGCCCGGAAACTCAGGTCCCGGAAAAAAAACTGGTTGACGGCGCGCAATTTGAGCAATGGCACGGCATCGGCCGGCACCCGGCGCTTGAGCCGTGCCAGCAGCTGGTCCATCTCGCCGAGCACCTGCTGCACGTCGAGATCGGGATATTCGTCCTGGGCCAGGCTGACAGCGGCCTCGAGCAGCGGAAATTCGGCGTCACTCTGCACCAGGGACGCAAAGTACTCCAGCGGTGTCGGGACTGAGTAGGACAGTTGCATCGTGCGGGTCTCCTGGTTCGCTGCATGGCGCCCATGCGCGTCAGCCTGATGGCATTTTGACCCCGAACTGCAAGGCTGCCAAATCAGCACGCCATGCCTGAACGTCGGGGCGGGGCATACGCGCGTCCGGTTCAGGCGCGCATGAATTGGCGCAGCTTGAGTCCCGCACCCCACAGGGCCAGGAAATAGATCGCCGCCGACGCCGCCAGCACCATGGCCAGCATGCCGATGCGCTGCAGGTCATGCACGGCCGGGCCGATCCAGGGCAGCGTCCGCGCGGTCCAGATCAGAAAGATCGCCAGCAGGGCGGTGGCCGCGATCACCTGGAAGAAGAACATCGACCAGCCCGCCGATGGCGTGTAGCGACCGCGCCGGATCAGGCCCCACAACAGGGCGCCGGCATTGACCAGGGCACCCAGACCGATGGCCAAGGTCAGACCGGCCTGGGCAAACAGCGGCACCAGCACCAGGTTGAACAACTGGGTCACGATCAGCACCATGACCGCGATGCGCACCGGCGTGCGGATGTCCTGGCTGGCGTAAAAGCCAGGCGCCAGCACCTTGATCGCCACGATGCCGATCAGGCCGGCGCCGTAACCCATCAGGGCCCGCGTCGTCTGCTGCACGTCTTGCACCGAGAACGCGCCGCGGTGGTACAGCGTGGCCACCAGGGGCTCGGAAAAAACCAGCAGGGCCACCGTGCAGGGCAAGGCCAGCAGCACCACCAGCCGCAGCCCCCAGTCGAGCATTTCGGAATAGCGCTGCGTGTCCTTGGCGGCATTGGCCGCAACCAGCTGCGGTGTCAGCACGACGCCCAGCGCCACGCCCAGCATCGCCGTCGGGAACTCCATCAGGCGTTCGGCATAACTCATCCAGCTCACGCTGCCCGGTGTCAGGTGCGAGGCAATCTGCAGGTTGATGATGGCCGACAGATGCGCCACGCCCACACCCAGCAGCGCCGGCCCCATCAGCGTGGCAATGCGCCGGGTTCCGGGGTCGGCCCAGGCCGTACGGATCGCGCTCCAGCGCCACTGCACATGCGGCAGCAGGCCCATGCGGCGCAAGGCCACGGCCTGCAGGCCCAGTTGCAGCACACCGCCGCCCATGACTCCGATCACCAGTGCGTAGATGGGCTCGATGCCGATCCGCGCGAACCAGGGCGCAGCGAACCAGATCGCGGCGATCATGGCCACATTGAGCAACACCGGGGTGAAGGCCGGTATGGCGAACTTGCGCCAGGTATTGAGAATGCCGGCGCCCAGCGCCACCAAGGACATGAAGCCGATGTAGGGAAACATCCAGCGCGACATCACGACCGCCGCCTCAAAGCCGCGCGGATCCTGCTCCAGGCCGCTGGCCATGACCCAGACCAGCACCGGCGCCGCGATGACGCCGGCAATACATGTCAGCGCCAGCACGGCACTGAGAATCGTCGCCACCCGGTCGATCAGCAAACGGGTCGCCGCCTCGCCCTGTTCGCCCTTGGTCGCACCCAGTACCGGCACGAAAGCCTGGCTGAAGGCCCCTTCGCCGAACAGGCGGCGGAACATGTTGGGCAGGCGGAATGCGACATTGAACGCGTCTGTCATGGCGCTGGCGCCGAACACCGAGGCCATCAGCAAGTCGCGCACCATGCCCGTGACGCGTGAGGCCAGGGTCAGCAGGGATACGGTCGAGGCAGCTTTGAAAAGGCTCACGGCAGCGAGTGTAGCCGGCGCAGCGCACCCCATAGAGGCAAAACTGCTTCAAATGCTACAATCGCGGGCTTTGCTGGCAACATCCTCAGACACAAGGAAACACAACCATGGCATCTACCAAACCCAAGAAAAAGAACCCGCGCCTGGCGTCGGGCCGCAAACGCGTCCGCCAGGACGTCAAGATCAACGCCGCCAACACGTCGCTGCGCTCGCAGTACCGCAGCGCGGTGAAGAATGTCGAGAAGGCCGTTGTGGCCGGCGACAAGACCAAGGCCACCGAGCTGTTCGCGAAGATGCAGGCCGTCGTCGACTCCGTTGCCGACAAGGGCATCTTTCACAAGAACAAGGCCGCACGCGACAAGAGTCGCCTGTCGACCAAGGTCAAGGCACTGGCGCTCGCCGCCCCTGCCGCAGCCTGAACCCCGGACTGACCCACTCAGACCGATCGCACGGAAACCTGCACGGGTCGGACCGGGGTCATCACCCCGCCGACAACACCAGTTCAGGTTTCTGCCGTTTGTAACGGGTGCGCTGCCAGCAAAAGCGAAAAAACCGCCTCAGGGCGGTTTTTTTGTGCCCGGCGCGGACGTTGCCGACTTTTGTCGCGAAACCGATCGCCCCACTTCGACCTGCAGCTGGTTGTCGCGCGCAAAATTGACGCAGAAATCCCAGGCCATCACATCGTGCTCGCGCAGATCGCGGTGCACCACCACGCATTTGATGCCATTGCGCACCACGGGGTGGCACCAGGGGGAATATCCCAGATGGCTGCCCGGCTGCGGACCGCCGGGCCGGAACTGGCTCATGACACCCGTCAGGCGCTCGGACCAGTCAGACGGTCGGAACTGCCTGCCGTCGATGGTCATGCCCACGATCAGGAATTCATTGGCGTCGAGGGGTTGCATCGGAAAATCGGAAGAAAAGGCGCGCAATGATAGCGCCACCACTCTAACAGGCTGCGGGACCCTCCCGGGGCCATCGGGTACGGTCATGGACCATCGCGCATCACCGTGATGCGGAACTTGCAGTAATCGTGCCATTTCATGGCCATAGAATGGTGGAACAACGGCCCGATGGGCCGCTTTGCTTTGAACGGAACACCATGAACGCCGCCACCAAGCCTGAAATCACCGCCGCCTCGCCCCACGTCATGAACACCTACGGGCGCCTGCCGATCGCACTGTCCCACGGACAAGGCTGCGAGGTGTGGGATGTGAACGGCCGACGCTACCTGGACGCGCTGGCCGGCATCGCCGTCAATACGCTGGGGCACAACCACCCCAAGCTGGTGCCGGCCTTGCAGGACCAGCTGAGCAAACTGATCCACACGTCCAACTACTACCATGTGCCGCAGCAGGAAACCCTGGCCGCGCAGCTGGTCGAACTGTCCGGCATGACCAATGTGTTCTTCTGCTCGACCGGGCTGGAGGCCAACGAGGCCGCCATCAAGCTGGCGCGCAAGTTCGGCCACAACAAGGGCATCGAACGGCCGCAGATCGTCGTCTACGAGAACGCCTTCCATGGCCGCAGCATTGCCACGCTCAGCGCCACCGGCAACCCCAAGGTCCAGGCCGGATTCGGCCCGCTGGTCGAGGGTTTCATCCGCATACCGCTCAATGACATGGACGCGCTGCGCAAGGCCACTGAAGGAAATCCCGATGTCGTGGCGGTGTTTTTCGAAGCCATCCAGGGCGAAGGCGGCATTCGCCCGATGCAGGCCGAATATCTGCAGCAGGTCCGCAAGCTGTGCGACGAACGCGACTGGCTGCTGATGATCGACGAAGTGCAATGCGGCATGGGCCGCACTGGCAAATGGTTTGCCCACCAGTGGGCAGGCATCCAGCCCGACGTCATGCCGCTGGCCAAGGGCCTGGGTTCGGGCGTGCCGATCGGCGCTGTCGTGGCCGGACCACGCGCCGCGCAATTGTTCGGCCCGGGCAACCACGGTACGACCTTCGGCGGCAATCCACTGGCCATGCGGGCCGGCGTGGAGACGCTGCGCATCATGCAGGAGGATGGCCTGCTGGAGAACGCGACCCGCGTCGGCAAGCATCTGCACGATGCCCTGGCACGCGAACTGGCGCAGGAGATCGCATCCGGCGCCGTCCGTGACCTGCGCGGCATGGGCCTGATGATCGGTCTCGAACTGGACCGCCCGTGCGGCGCTCTGCTGAACAGCTGCGCCGAGCACGGACTGCTGATCAGCGTGACGGCCGACTCGGTCGTGCGGCTGCTGCCGCCACTGATCATGACCACCGCGCAGGCGGACGAGGTCATCGCCATCCTGTGCCCCCTGATCAAGACATTCCTCGCCGGCAACCCGACATGAAACACTATCTGCAGTTCTCCGACCTGGACGCCAGCGAATACGCCTACCTGTTCGAGCGCGCCGCGCTGATCAAGCGCAAGTTCAAGAGCTACGAGAAGCACCATACGCTGAGCGACCGCACGCTGGCGCTGATCTTCGAGAAGGCCTCGACCCGCACCCGCGTCAGCTTCGAGGCCGGCATGTACCAGATGGGCGGCAGCGTCGTGCACCTGACCACGGGCGACAGCCAGCTCGGCCGTGCCGAGCCGATCGAGGACAGCGCCAAGGTCATCAGCCGCATGGTCGACCTGGTCATGATCCGCACGTTCGAGCAGACCAAGATCGAGAGCTTTGCCGCGCATTCGCGCGTGCCGGTCATCAATGGCCTCACCAACGAATTTCACCCCTGCCAGATCCTGGCCGACATCTTCACCTACATCGAGCACCGCGGATCCATCACCGGCAAGACTGTCGCCTGGGTCGGTGACGGCAACAACATGGCCAACAGCTGGCTGCAGGCCAGCGAGATCCTGGGCTTCAAGGTCCATGTGAGCACGCCGCGTGGCTACGAGATCGACCAGTCGATCGCCGGCCTGCGCTCGAGCAACAGCTACGAGGTGTTCAAGGACCCGATGCAGGCCTGCGCCGGCGCCGACCTGGTGACCACCGACGTCTGGACCAGCATGGGCTTCGAAGCCGAGAATGACGCACGCCGCAAGGCTTTCGCCGACTGGCGCGTCGATGCGGACATGATGCGCGCCGCCCACAAGGATGCCCTTTTCATGCACTGCCTGCCGGCACACCGCGGCGAGGAAGTCGATGCCGATGTGATCGACGGGCCGCAATCGGTGGTCTGGGACGAGGCGGAAAACCGCATGCATGCCCAGAAGGCACTGATGGAATACCTGCTGCTCGGACGCCAGGCCTGAGCCGGACGGCGGTGTTCGCACAGACCACCGGCTCCCGCGGCGTACACCAGAGCGCATCGATCGACATGGATGCGCGACAAATAGTGGCCATTTGTTGGAAATAACCGACACCACGGCGTTTTTGGCGATGTTACCTTCGCTGCGCCATGAAAAAACTCTGGGATATCTCTCCTGCGGTCGATGCCACTTCGGCCGTATTTCCGGGTGACACACCCTACACGCAGCAAAGCCATTTCGCGCTCGGGCCGGAGTGCCCGGTCAATGTGTGCCGCATCACGATGTCGCCCCATACCGGTGCACACGCCGACGCGCCGCTGCACTATGCGGCTGGCGCTCCGGCCATCGGTGCGGTCGCGCTGGAGCCCTACCTGGGTCCCTGCCGCGTCGTGCATTGCGTCGATGTCGGCCCGCTGATCGAGCGGCACCACCTGGCGGCTGCGCTTCGCGACATGCCGGCCCGGCTGCTGGTGCGCACCTTGCGCCAGGCCCGCCAGAGCTGGGAGCCGTTCACCGCATTCGCGCCCGCAACGCTGGCGCATCTGTCCACGCTGGGCGTGCAACTGGTGGGCATCGATACCCCCAGCGTCGACCCCGCCACCAGTTCCGATCTCGACGCCCACCACCAGCTGCTGCAGCACGACATGCGGGTGCTGGAGAACCTGGTGCTCGACGAAGTAGCCGAAGGCGACTACGAGCTCATCGCTCTTCCGCTCAAGCTGACGCATGCCGATGCCAGTCCCGTTCGCGCTGTTCTGCGCGCACTGGACTGACACCCCATCCAAGACCTCGCGCCAGGGCCCGCGCGGCATTGGCTGATCGCCCCCTTTCAACCCGAAATTGCCATAGACCACCATGCATACACCCCAGAAGCCCGAAAACATCGTCCTCGAGGAAAAAGCCCAGCTGGACTTCAGCAAGTCCATGAGCTATGGCGACTACCTCCATCTGGACGCGGTACTGGGTGCCCAGCACCCGCTCTCCCCGGACCACAACGAGATGCTGTTCATCATCCAGCACCAGACCAGCGAGCTGTGGATGAAGCTGATGCTGCACGAGCTGCAGGCCGCGATCCAGTGCGTCGCGCAGGACGAGCTCGGCAGCGCGTTCAAGATGCTGGCCCGGGTCAGTCGCATCATGGAACAACTGGTCCACGCCTGGGATGTGCTGGCCACCATGACACCGCCTGAATACAGCGCCATCCGCCCCTACCTGGCCAATTCCAGCGGCTTTCAGAGCGCCCAGTACCGCTGCATCGAGTTCGCACTGGGCAACAAGAATGCCGCCATGCTCAAGCCGCACCAGCATCGGCCCGACCTGCTGGCCAGGGTGCGCGCCGCGTACGACGCCCCTTCGCTGTACGACGAGGCGCTGCGCCTGCTCTCGCGGCGCGGCATTGCCGTGCCGCAGGACCGCACGGAACGCGACTGGACACAGCCCTACCAGGAAAGCGAGGCCGTCACGCAGGCCTGGCTGGTGGTCTACCGCGATCCGAAGAAGTACTGGGACCTGTACCAGCTCGGCGAGGAACTGACCGATCTGGAAGATGCGTTCCGGCTGTGGCGCTTTCGCCATGTCACCACGGTGGAGCGCGTCATCGGCTTCAAGCGCGGTACCGGCGGCACCGGCGGTGTCAGCTACCTGCGCAAGATGCTGGATGTGGTTCTGTTCCCGGAGATCTGGTCGCTGCGCACCTCGCTCTGACCAGTCGGTCAAGCCGGTCGGGAATTCCACCGGACGGACCGCTTGCGGTAAGCGGGTCTTACACTGGCGCTCTCACCTATGCGAAGCGCCCCCGCCGCCCCCCGCAACGATCCGCAGGCTGCCACGCGTGTGCGCTGGCTCTGGCGCATCGCCTGCTGGATTTTCCTGGCAGCGCCGGTCACGGCGGCACGGGCCCAGGCCACCGACGACAGCATCGACGTGCAGGCCGAGCGCAATGCCGGGCTGATCCACGTGCAGGCGCGCGCCCTGCTGCGTGCGCCCATGGCCGTGGTCTGGCGTACGCTGACCGACTATGAAAGCCTGCCCGCGTTCATACCGGGCCTTGCCAGCAGCCGAGTCGTCGCGCGCAATGGTGCCGTGGTCACCGTGGAACAAACTGGCGAGGCGCGGTTCCTGTTTCTGACCGTGCCCATATCGGTCACGCTGGAATCCACGGAGCGTCCGCCCGACGTGGTCGAGGTGCGCCGGGTGAAAGGCAGCATCCGGCATCTGGAAGGCCGCTACGAGGCCACGCCGCAAGCCAGTGGCAAGGTCTTGCTGCGCTGGACGGGGGCCGTGTCTCCCGATGCCGACTTGCCGCCGCTGATCGAGACCGCGCTGGTGCGGCTGTCGATCCAGGACCAGTTCGTGGGCATGGTGCATGAGATCGAGCGTCGCGCCGGAACCCGCGTGAAGGTGCAGGAGCCGCGTGCCAGCCACCGATGATGCCGGCGCCGCGCTGGCGCGCCCACCACGGGCGCGCGGCATGGGCGCGTTGGGGCTGGGGCTCGCGCTGGCGCTGTTTGCAGCAGGTTGCGCCCAGATGCCGACGCCCCCATTGCCACCCGCATCGGTGGCAGCGACCTCGCCCTGCCAGGCCTGGTTCCAGGCGCTCGACGCCCAGGTGGCACGCGCTGGCGTCCGCGACGCGGGTACGGCGCCCGTCAAGGACCATGCCTATTTGCGGGTGGACCGTTTCACGGCCTCGCTGGTCGACCGACTGCCTGCATGGCGAGAACCGCAAAGCCCGCCGGCGGCGTGGACGCTCTGGGTCGCGCGCATGCTGGAACTCGACCGCCAGGCGCGCCAGCATGAACTGGCCAATCTGCCGCCCGCCACCCGGCGGGCTCTGGCCATCCGGTTCGACTTGCCGGACGCAGCGGCCATGGCCGCCTACACCCGGAGTTGCGGCGAACAACGGGTGCAAGCCGAGCTGGCCACAGCGCAGCAGCTCCAGCAATTGCGTGCCCAGCTGGCCGTACCGGACGACTATGTCGGCGCCTATCGGCTGCTCGGCCTGTACCCACTGACCCGCCTGCCATTTCTGGCCGGTGTGCGTCAATTCGAAGCGCAGACCCGCCAGCGCTTTGGCACCGGCGTGGGTGTGCCGCCTGGCACGCGGCAGCTGCGCCTGCTGCCGCCGGACGAACCCGGGCCACAGGCCCGGGACCTGGAGGGCCTGTGGCGAGCAGCCGCCGATCATCCTCTGGGCATCCCGCTGCCGACGCCGGAACAGGCCGCGCAACTGTTTGCCCGCCATGCGCCGGTATTCGACCTGGGCATCGCAAGCGACGACGATCGGCCCGGTGCACTGTTCTGGAACACGTCGGCTTCGGCAGAATCGGCACCTGCCGTCAACACCGGTCAACCCGTCGTCTACCGGCAACTGGCGTACACCCGATATGGCGACACCAGCCTGCTGCAACTGGTCTACACGCTGTGGTTCGGTGCGCGAACGGCAAGCACGGTGCCGGTCGACCTGCTGGCCGGCCCCATCGACGGCCTGGTGTGGCGCGTGACACTGTCTGCGGACGGAGCGCCATGGGTCTACGACAGCATCCATCCCTGCGGCTGCTACCACATGTTCTTTCCGGTGCCGGGCGTCACGCCGCGCACCGCCCCGCCGGGGCAAGGCGAATGGGCCTTCAGTCCCGCCGACGCGCCGATGCCGGGCCCCGGCCAGAGAATCGTGCTGCGGGTGGCGGCCGGAACCCACTATCTGGAGGGCATCAGCACGCAGGCGGCCACTGCGCCGGGCAACGCGACGGACGTCTACCAATGGCGCGACTACGACACGCTGCGATCCCTGCCGACGCCGGACGGTGACCATCGCAGTGTGTTCGGGCCCGACGGCATCATGCCGGGCACCGACCGGCTGGAGTCCTGGCTGTTCTGGCCCATGGGCATTGCCCGCGCCGGTGCCATGCGACAGTGGGGACGGCATGCCACGGCCTTCGTCGGCCAGCGGCACTTCGACGATGCACGACTGATCGAAGAGCGCTTCCACCCGGGAAGCTTGCTGCCGGGCGACTGACAACGGCTCGCAACGCATGGGCTGTCCGGCCCTGCACCCAACGACCCGCGGGTCGGTCCGGAGTCGGCATGTCGCACAGGCTGGTACGCGCCGTCGTCAGCGCGCGGCCGGCAAGGGCCCTGGTAGCAGCATGTCGAACTCGGCAATCGCCACCGGGCGCGCAAACAGATAGCCCTGAAAGGTCTCGCAGCCCATGGATTGCAGCAAGGCCAGCTGCCCCTTGGTCTCGACTCCCTCGGCGATGACGGCCAGGCCCAGGCTCTCCCCCAGTGCCACGATGGTGCGGGCAATGGCCGCATCGTTCGCGTCCACCAGCAGGTCGCGCACGAACGACTGGTCGATCTTGAGATGGGCCAGCGGCAGGCGCTTGAGATAACTCAGCGACGAATAGCCGGTCCCGAAATCGTCGAGCGAAAAGTCGACGCCTCGGGCCCGCAAGGCCGTCATCTTCTCCACCACGTCCTCGACGTTGTCGGCCAGCAGGCTTTCGGTCAACTCCAGCTTCAGCCGGGCCGGATCCGCATTCTGGCGCTCCAGCGCGGCAAGCACCTGTGCGACGAAGTCGGGTGCCTTGAACTGATGGGCGCTGACGTTCACCGCCAGTGTCAGGTGGCGGGTCGTGGCGGTCTGACTCCAGGAGGCAATCTGCCGACACGCAGTATCGAGGACCCATTGCCCCAGCGGGACAATCAGCCCGGTCGACTCGGCCAGCGGGATGAACTGCCCGGGCGAGATCGGGCCCCGGGTGGGATGGCGCCAGCGCACCAGGGCTTCGGCGCCGGTGACCATGCCGCTGCGATCGACGACCGGCTGGTAGTGCAAGGCAAACTGGGACTGGACCAGCGCCGCGCGGATATCCGACTCCATGGCCGCGCGCGCATCGACCGCGGCCTGCATGCCCTGGTCGAACATGCGCATGGTATTGCGACCGGCCGCCTTGGCCTGGTACATGGCCAGATCGGCCTGCTTGAGCAGGTCTTCGACACCTTGCGAACCGTTGCCGAACAAGGTGATGCCGATGCTCGGCGTGCTGCGGTACTCGCGTCCCGCCAGCACAAACAGCGGCGCAAAGGCATCGAGGATCTTGTGTCCGACCTGCTCGGCATCGGTCGCGGCCTCCAGCGCGTCGGAGCTCAGGCCCTGCAGCATCACGACGAACTCGTCGCCACCGAGCCGGGCGACCGAATCGGCCTCGCGTACGCAGCCCAGCAGCCGCCGGGCCACCTGCTGCAGCAGCAGGTCACCGGTCTCATGGCCCAGTGTGTCGTTCAGCGTCTTGAAGTTGTCCAGGTCGATGAACAGCAGCGCCGCATGGCGCTGGTTGCGGGCATGGGTCAACAAGGCGCGCTTGAGCTGCTCGATCAGCATCCGGCGGTTGGGCAGTTCGGTCAGGGCATCGTAGAAGGCCAGTGCATTGATCTGCTCCTGCGCCATCTTGTGCTGCGTGATGTCCCGCCCGATGCCCCGGTAGCCGCGGAACCGGCCTTCGTCGTCGTAAATCGGCATGCCACTGACCGAGGCCCAGCGATACCCGCCACCATCCAGCTCGAAGCGCAGTTCCAGGTCACGAAACTCCTGGTGCGACTCCAGCACGCTGCGATGCTGCTCCCATTGGGCCTTGGTGAGCTGCGTCGGACCCAGCTCCCACCGCTTCTTGCCGATGTAGTCCATGTTCGGGTAAAAATCACCGGCGGCCTCGGTCCAGTCGCCATCCGTCCCCTTGACCCGTACAAATCGCAGTTCCTCGTCCTGCTCCCAATACCAGTCGGAAGACAGACTCGTCAAAGCCCGGAAGCGGGCTTCGTTTTCACGCAACTGCTCCTGTGCGCGCTTGCGTTCGGTGATGTCCATGAAGCTGACCTGCACCGCGCTCTGGCCGCCCAGCCGGATCACACAGGCCTGTGCCTGTACATCCAGGGTCGTGCCATCCACTCGCAGATAGCGCCACTCCTGGGTCGGAAACACGGACTTGTCGGCTTTCGCCGCCTCCACGCGCGCGTCGATCAGCTCATGCAGGCGCGAATGAACGAATTCCCGGATGTTGCGGCCAAGCACCTGCTGCGCGTTGTCCGCACCCATCATGTGCAAAGCCGCCGGATTGGCGAAGACCAGCTTTTCATCCACATGCACGACGACGCCAACCGGCGACAACTGCACCAGCGCCCGGTAACGCTCCTCGCTCTCGACCAGCACCTGTTGCAGGCGGTATTGCTCGGTCACATCGCTGAACACCAGCACGACGCCCACCATGCGGTCCTCTGCGTCCCGTATCGGCGCCGCGCTGTCGTAGATCTGGCACTCGCTGCCGTCGCGGGCGATCAGCGCCGTATGGTTGGCAAGCCCCACGACCTGACCGGTCTCCAGCACCCGCGCAACCGGATCGACCGGCGTTTCGCGCGTGACCGCATTGACGATGCGAAACACCTCGACCAACGGCCGACCCAGCGCCTGCGACAAGGTCCAGCCCGTCAGGCGCTCGGCTGTCGGGTTCATGCGTGTGATGGCGCCCGTGATATCGGTGGCGATCACCGCGTCGCCGATCGATCTCAGCGTGATCGACAGATTCTCCTCGCTCTCGCGCAGCGCCTTTTCAACCAGCATGCGGTCGGTCACATCCTGCATGATGGACAGCGTGCCCGTCACGATGCCCTGGGCATTGCGCACCGGTGAATGGCGTATCGTGGTCCACCGGGGCGGATGACTGCCCACGACCGGCCGCTCCGCCCGCTCGACCTGCTCGCCGCGAAGCGTCCGTGCGACGGCGTCCTTGACTTCGCTGTAGCGCTCGGGCGAATGCGGCGTGATGGCCTCCTCCAGCGTGCGGCCGAGCATCTCTTCCCGGGTCTGACCCCGCAGTTGCGCCATGGCCGGGTTCCACTCGACAAAACGCTGCTGCAAGTCCAGGACATACAAGCCCAAGGGCAGGTTGTCGATGATCTGGCGCACGAAGTTGAAGGTCTCGCGCAGCTCCCGCTGCGCCACGTACTGGGCGGTGACGTCGCTGAACACCAGCACCACGCCGACCACGGCGCCCTCGGCATCCCGGATCGGCGCAGCGCTGTCGGAAATCTGCAGCCGACGGCCGTCACGCGACTGCAGTTCGGTGTCATTGGCCAGGCCAACCACCTCCCCGGTCTGCAGAACAGTCTGGACCGGATTGATCGCATCGCCGCCGCCGGCACGTCGAATCCGGAATACCTCGGTCAGCGGCAGCGTCAAGGCCTCACCCAGCGGCCAGCCGGTCAGGCGCTCCGCCGCCGGGTTCATGCGGGTGATGCGCCCCTCAGGGTCGGTCGCAATCACGGCATCGCCGATCGATTGCAGCGTCAACGAGAGGCTGCTCTCGTTTTCCCGCAGCGCCAGCTCCACCAGGTTGCGAGCCTGCACCATGCGCTTGAAAGCCCGCTCCAGCGCCACGATTTCAGGCACGCCATCGTAGGCGGGCATGCGCACATCCCGGTCGCCGGCGGCGATCCGCGACGTGGTGGCCGCCATGGTCTCGAGCGGACGCACGATGCCGCGCGCCAGGCGCCACGCCAGCAAAAGCGCAATCCCCAGCAGGACGATGCTGATCAAGGCACTGCGCAGCAGCGTCTCGTCGGCCGCCGAGAACACCGCAGCCTGCGGCATGATGGACACCACCGTCCATCCGGACGCCGGCATTTGCCGGTACGCCACGAGCTGGGGCACGCCGGCGGCATCGACCAGCGACGCCACCGCGGAGGGCTGCCTGGCCATTTGGGCTGCCAGGCCCGGCAGCACGCTGGAAGACGGCCTGGCCACCCACTGCGCTGCGTCAGACGAGCGCAGCATGATGCGTTGCTGGCGGTCCAGCACCAGCGTCGTCGACCCCTTGGGCACATCCTGCATCGTCAGCTGGTTGAGCAGCTGGAGGTCCAGCGGCAGAATGACCAGGCCACGCTGCTCCTGCGCTGCATCCCGGATCGGTGCGCTCAATACCGTCACCCAGCGCCCGGCCAACGGCGCCAGAAAGGCGTCGGAGACATGAAACTGCCCGGCCGCCACCGCAGCTGCAAACCAGGGAAAGCCGCGCATTTGCGCAGCCCCCGGGGGATTCTTCAGGTAGGTGCAGATCGCATTGCCCTGGAGATCGCGCGTACCGATGGTGACGAATTCCGGGTGCAGGCGCACGAACCCGTCGATCAGCGGATCGCAACCGCCAGCGTCCACTGCCTTGACCCTCGGCTGGCTGGCGATCAGCGACAGGGTCACTGCGTAGTCGTCCAGGCTGGCCTGCAACCGGTTGACCGTTCCGTCCACCAGCAGTCGCACGTGTTCGCGGGCCACCGCCCGATCACGGTCCCGCTGCTGCAGCAGTTGCCAGATCGACAGCAGGAATACCGGCAATGCGGCGACCAGGACCAGGACCGCGAGTTGGACCCGGATGGATTGCCGGCCCAAGCCCGGAAGCGCAGGTCTGGGCGTCGATGGATTTCCGCCCATGCCTCAGGTCAGCGCCAGCTCAGCCACGGGCCTGGATCGACCACGCGAACTTGCAACATCATCAATGACAGCTGAATCACCCGCACACTCCCGGTTCATCGGCCACTTCCAATCCGGACCACGATCCGAACCGGATCGGACCACCAGATCAGAAAGACTGAGCGCGCCCCCATGGGCCGCTTGTCCGCTTGGTTTCGCACGGCCGTACAGGGCCAAATACTATCATTGGCCGGTCAGGGCCAAACGCCGCAATACCGGGCACCTGCCTGCCTGTCGCCCGCAAACAACGTTGGCCCTGCGCTCCCGATGAAGGCCGCGCCGGCCAGCGCCGACGCAGAACTATTCAGACTGCGACCCACAACTCCGGCAGGGCTGGCAAGGAACGCAGAATCGGCGACAGCGAACCGTCGCGCACGCGCGCGCAGGCATGGGCAATATCCGGTGCCAGGTAGCGGTCCTGCCCCAGGGCCGGAACCTGCTCGCGCAGCAGTGCGTGGGCCTGCTCCAGCGCCGGCGAACTGCGCAGCGGGCGCAGAAACTCGATGCCCTGGGCCGCAGCCAGCCACTCGATGCCCAGGATGTGCGCCGTATTGGCAATCATGTCCTGCAAACGACGCGCAGCAAAGGTCGCCATGGACACATGGTCTTCCTGGTTGGCGCTGGTCGGCAGGCTGTCGACGCTGGCCGGGTGTGCCAGCGACTTGTTCTCGGACGCCAGTGCCGCGGCCGTCACGTGGGCGATCATGAAGCCGCTGTTGAGTCCGGCGTCGGCCGTCAGGAACGGCGGCAGGCGGGACACGCTGGCGTCGATCAGCATCGCGATGCGCCGCTCGGCGATGGCACCTACTTCGGCGATCGCCAGGGCCATGGCGTCGGCCGCCAGTGCCACCGGTTCGGCATGGAAGTTGCCGCCGGAGACCATTGCACCATCCTGCGCGAACACCAGCGGGTTGTCGGTGACGGCGTTGGCCTCGCGCACCAGCACCAGGGCGGCATGGCGCAGGCTGTCGAGGCAGGCCCCCACGACCTGCGGCTGGCAGCGCAGGCTGTACGGATCCTGTACCCGGTCGTCGCCGTCCAGATGCGAGTGGCGGATCTCGCTGCCGGCCAGAAGGCTGCGGTAGTACTGCGCCACGTCGATCTGCCCCGGCTGGCCGCGCAAGGCATGGATGCGCGGATCGAACGGCCCGTCGCTGCCGCGCGCCGCGTCGACGGTCAACGCACCGATCACCAGCGCAGCTTCCAGCACCGGCTCGAACGCGAGCAGGCCGTGCAAGGCCAGCGCCGTCGAGGTCTGCGTACCGTTGATCAGCGCCAGGCCCTCCTTGGGGCCCAGTGTCAACGGCGCGATGCCGGCTTGCGTCAGGGCCGGCAGCGACGGCACCTGCCTGCCGTCCTGCAGCATGGAGCCCTCGCCCATCAAAGCCAGCGTCATGTGGGCCAGCGGCGCCAGGTCGCCGGAGGCGCCCACCGAGCCGCGCGCCGGCACCCAGGGCACCAGGCCGGCATTGAGCACGGCCAGGATGGTGTCCACCACCACTTCGCGCACGCCCGAAAAGCCACGCGCCAGGCTGGCCGCCTTGAGCGCCAGCATCAGGCGCACGACTGGTGCCGACAGGGGTTCGCCCACGCCGACGCTGTGCGAGCGAATCAGATTGAGCTGCAGGATGGCCAGATCCGACTTGCTGATGCGCTGGTTGGCCAGCTTGCCGAACCCCGTGTTGACGCCGTACACCGGCGCGTCGCCGTCTGCTGCGGCGCGAACCACCGCGGCGCTGGCGCGGATGCCGGAACGGCAGGCTTCAGACAGCGTCAGAGGATCGGCTCCCTGGTGAATGCGCTGCAACTGTTCCAGGGTGAGGGCTCCAGGTTCGATCACCATGTCATTTCCCCAGCATCGGCAGATTCAGACCCTGCTCGCGTGCGCAGGCAAGCGCGCTGTCGTAGCCAGCGTCCGCATGGCGCATGACGCCGGTCGCGGGGTCGTTCCACAACACCCGCTCGATGCGTTGGGCGGCAGCGTCGGTGCCATCGCAGACGATCACGACACCGGAGTGCTGCGAATAGCCCATGCCGACCCCGCCGCCATGGTGCAGCGAGACCCAGGTCGCCCCGCCGGCGGTGTTGAGCAAGGCATTGAGCAGCGGCCAGTCGGAGACGGCATCGGAGCCGTCGCGCATGGACTCGGTCTCGCGGTTGGGCGAGGCGACGGAGCCGCTGTCCAGATGGTCGCGGCCGATCACGATCGGTGCCTTGAGCTCGCCCGACTTCACCATCTCGTTGAACGCCAGGCCGGCCCGGTGGCGCTCGCCCAGGCCGATCCAGCAAATGCGCGCCGGCAGGCCCTGGAAGGCGATGCGGCCGGATGCCATGTCGAGCCAGCGGTGCAGATGGGCATCATCCGGGAACAGCTCCTTCATCTTGGCGTCGGTCTTGCGAATGTCTTGTGGGTCACCCGACAAGGCCACCCAACGGAACGGCCCCTTGCCACGGCAGAACAGCGGTCGCACATAGGCGGGAACGAAACCAGGGAAATCGAAGGCCTTGGTCACACCCTCGTCGAAGGCCACCTGGCGGATGTTGTTGCCGTAGTCGACGGTGGGAATACCCATGGACTGGAAGTCGAGCATGGCCTGCACATGCACCGCGCAGCTGCCGGCGGCGGCCTTGCGCAGGGGCGCATGCTGGCTGTCGTCGATCTGGGCGGCACGCCAGCGCTCGACGGTCCAGCCCGATGGCAGGTAGCCGTTGACCAGATCATGGGCCGAGGTCTGGTCCGTCACCAGGTCCGGGCGCAGGCCGCCGGCACGGGCGCGGCGCACCAGTTCGGGCAGGATGTCGGCGGCGTTCCCCAGCAGGCCGATCGACACCGCCCGCTTCTCGTCGCGGTAGCGCGCCAGCCGCTCCAGCGCGTCGTCGATGCTGCTCGCCTGCTCGTCCAGGTAACGGGTTTTGAGCCGGAAGTCGATGCGCGACTGCTGGCATTCGATGTTCAGCGAACTGGCACTGGCAAAGCTGGCGGCCAGCGGTTGTGCGCCGCCCATGCCACCGAGGCCGGCGGTCAGGATCCAGCGTCCGGCGAGGTCGCCGTTGTAATGCTGGCGACCGGCCTCCACGAAGGTTTCGTAGGTGCCCTGCACGATGCCCTGGCTGCCGATGTAGATCCACGAGCCGGCCGTCATCTGGCCGTACATCATCAGACCCTTGCGGTCGAGTTCGTGGAAGTGCTCCCAGGTCGCCCATTTGGGCACCAGGTTGGAGTTGGCAATCAGCACGCGCGGCGCGTCGACATGGGTGCGAAATACACCTACCGGCTTGCCGGACTGCACCAGCAGGGTCTCGTCTTCGCCCAGCGTGCGCAGACTCTCCAGGATGGCCTCGAAGCAGTCCCAGTTGCGGGCCGCCTTGCCGATGCCGCCGTACACCACCAGCGCATCCGGGTTCTCCGCCACTTCGGGGTCGAGGTTGTTCTGCACCATGCGGTAGGCGGCCTCGATCAGCCAGTTCTTGCAATGCAGCGTGGTGCCGCGGGGTGCGCGTACCGGACGGGCCTTGGCACTCTGGTGCAGGGGGGACAGATCGGACATGGAAATCTCCTTGGACGGGTGTGACTGCGATGATGTACGGAGCGCAGTTTACTTGACTAGACAAGTATATGCAACTATGATCCGTCCACGACCGTTTTCATGGGACCAGGACCACCCGCCATGCCACCTTCCGCTGCGGCATCCGATGCCGAAAGCCGCGCCACCCGGGCGCCGTATGCCCGGGTCAAGGCCTTTCTCAAGCAGGGACTCTCCAGCGGTCGCTGGCCACCGGACGCGCTGATGCCGTCCGAATCCGAACTGGTGTCACAGTTCGGCGTCAGCCGCATGACGGTGACGCGCGCCTTGCGCGAGCTGCAATCCGAGGGTCTGGTGACGCGGGTCCAGGGCCTGGGCACCTATGCCGCCCATCTGGCGCCCGTCTCATCCACGCTGACCATCCGCGACCTGCACGACGAAATCGCGGCGCGCGGTCACCGCCACCACGCGGTGGTGCACTTCGCGCGCGAAGAGCCCTGCACGGCCATGCTGGCGCCCAGGCTCGGCCTGACAACGGGCGATCCGGTGTTCCACTCGCTGATCGTCCATTACGAAAACGACATCGCGCTTCAGTGCGAAGACCGCTACGTCAATCCGGCGTGCGCGCCGGACTACCTGACGGTCGACTTCACACAGACCACGCCGACCCACTATCTGCTCGAGGTCGCGCCGCTGTGGGAAGCCCAATATGCCATCGAGTCCGGCAATGCCACCGCGCAGGAAGCGCGGCTGCTGGGCATCGGCGCGCGCGACCCCTGCCTGATCATCGTGCGCCGCACCGTCAACCACAATGTGCCCATCACGCTGGCACGCCTGGTCCATCCAGGCGCCCGCTACCGGCTCGAAGGCCAGTTCTCTCCATGACCCTGCACCAGATCGATGTGAATGCCGTCCAGCCCCAGGCCTGGCGCAATGGCGGCGGCCAGACCCGCGAACTGTGGACTTGGCCATCCACCGGACCCTGGCAGCTGCGCATCAGCCGCGCCGACATCGACCGCGATGGCCCGTTCTCGGCGTTCCCGGGCGTGCGGCGCTGGTTTGCGGTGCTTCAAGGCACTGGCGTCGAGCTGCAGTTCGGTGACGCACGGCACATCCTGCATGCGGGCGACCCGGCCTTGTGCTTCGACGGCGCCCAGGCCCCCGGATGCCGGCTGCTGGACGGTGCCACGCAAGACCTCAACCTGATGACCCATGGTGGTGATGCCCTGATGGAGAGGGTCCGCGCGCAGCTGCCATGGACCACGCCGTATCGGATGCGCGGCCTGTACACCACAGCTGCGGGCGTCTGGCGCGATGGTGCGCAGCAGCGCGTACTGCCGGCCCACACCCTGCTGTGGGATGACGCGCCGGCGACCAGGCCCTGGCAATTCGAGGCCGAAGCAGAAACACTGGCATGGTGGCTGGGCTTCTCGCCGGCAAAATAGACCCATGGCAGAACCCACGCTCTGGCGCAATACCCGTTTGGCGACCCTGACCGACGACACCGACTGGGGTTTGATCGACGACGGCGCCTTGCTGGTCGATTCCGGCAAGCTGGCCTGGGTCGGTGCCCTGCGCGACCTGCCGCCCGCCCTGCGCCACACAGTGGCGCGCGAGGTCGACCTGGGCGGCGCACTCGTGACTCCTGGCCTGGTGGATTGCCACACCCACCTCGTATACGGCGGCCAGCGCGCACGTGAATTCGAAATGCGCCTGCAAGGCGCCAGCTACGAGGCGATCGCCCGGGCTGGCGGCGGCATCCGCGCAACGGTTGCGGCAACCCGCGCCGCCAGCGACGGGCAGTTGCTGCAGTCCGCCCGCAAGCGCGCCGCGGCACTGCTGGCAGAAGGCGTGACCACCCTCGAGATCAAGTCCGGCTACGGGCTGTCCCTGCAGGACGAGCGGCGCTGCCTGTCGGTGGCGCGCGCACTTGGCAATGACATGCCGCTGACGGTGTGCACCAGCTTTCTGGCCGCACATGCGCTGCCGCCCGAATTCGACGGCCGCGCCGACGCCTACATCGACGCCGTCTGCGCCTGGATGCCGGTGCTGCAGGGTGAAGGCCTGATCGATGCGGTCGACGCGTTCTGCGAGAACATCGGCTTCACGCCCGCGCAGACGCGCCGGGTGTTCGAGACTGCGCGCAGCCTCGGTCTGCCGGTGAAGCTGCATGCCGAACAACTCAGCGACCAGGGCGGCGCCACGCTGGCCGCCAGCTTCGGCGCCTTGTCGTGCGACCACCTCGAATGGCTCAGCGAGGCCGGCGTCCAGTCCATGCGCGCCAGCGGTACGGTCGCCGTGCTGCTGCCCGGTGCCTACTATTACCTGCGCGAGACACGGCTGCCGCCGATTGCCAGCCTGCGCCTTGCCGGCGTGCCGATCGCGCTGGCGAGCGACCACAACCCCGGCTCCAGCCCCGGCCTGTCATTGCTGCTGATGGTCAACATGGCCTGTACCCTGTTCCGCCTGACCCCGCTCGAAGCCGTGCTGGGCGTCACCGCGCACGGCGCACGCGCACTCGGGCTGGGCGACCGCGGCCGACTGCGGACCGGCCTGCGGGCCGACTTCGCCGTCTGGGACCTGGAGCATCCGAATGAACTGGCCTACGGGTTCGGCTACAACCCCTGCCGGCGCGTCGTCGCCGGCGGCATCGACCTCTCTTCATGACAGAAACCATCCATACCCTGCACCGCGGCACCCGCCCGCTGCTGATCAGCGTGCCCCACGTGGGCACCCGCATCCCGGTCGACCAGAAGCAGCGCTACCTGCCACGCGCCCTCGACGTGGAGGACACCGACTGGCATCTCGAACGCGTCTACGCCTTTGCCAAGGCCATGGGTGCGAGCCTGATCGTGCCGCGTTATTCCCGCTTCCTGATCGACCTCAACCGTTCGCCGGACAACACGCCCATGTATGCGGGGGCCAACAACACCGAGCTGTGCCCCACCCGCTTCTTCACCGGCGAGCCGATCTACCACGAAGGGCAGGCCCCCGATGCCGACGAGGTCCAGCGGCGCCGCCAGATCTACTGGCAGCCGTACCACGATGCGCTGGCGCATGAGCTGGCGCGGCTCAAGGCCGAACACGGCCATGCGGTGCTGTTCGACGGGCACAGCATCAAGTCCACGCTGCCCTGGCTGTTCGAAGGCAAGTTGCCAGACCTCAACCTGGGCACCGCAAACGGGGCCAGCTGCGCACCGGATCTGCGCGCCGCCCTGATGAAGGTGCTGGAAGATCAGGATCGCTTCACGCAGGTCACCGATGGCCGCTTCAAGGGCGGCCACATCACGCGCCATTACGGGCAGCCGCAAGACGGTATCCATGCCGTCCAGCTCGAAATGTGCTGGAGCACCTACATGCAGGAAACGCCACCCTACGCGCTCGATGCGACGCGCGCAGCAGCGCTGGAGCCGACCCTGAAGGCACTGGTGCAGACCATGCTGGACTGGAGCCCCGATGCCTGAGCAAAGCCTGTGGGCCCCGCAGGCCTGGATCGACGGCCGCTGGCAGAGCGCGGTCCTGCTGGACATCGACGCCCAGGGCCGCTGGCATGCCATCACACCAGATGTGCCCCATCCGCCAGCACATGCACGCGTACTTCGCGGGCCTGTACTGCCGGGCCTGGTCGACGCGCACAGCCATGCGTTTCAGCGCGCGTTCGCCGGTCTGTCCGAGCGGCGTGAATCGGAGTCGGACGATTTCTGGTCCTGGCGCGAGCGCATGTACCGGGTGGCGCTGCGCATCACGCCCCAGCAGATGCGCGCGATCGCGGCCCAGCTGTATGTGGAGCTGCTGCGCGGCGGTTATACCCAGGTCTGCGAATTCCATTACCTGCACCATGACGTCTCCGGCAAACCCTATGCCGACCCTGCCACGATGGGATGGGCCGTGGCAGATGCGGCGCACGACGCCGGGATCGGGCTGACCCTGCTGCCGGTGCTGTACCAGCGCGCCGGGTTTGCACTACCCACGCTGCGCGATGACCAGCGCCGTTTCGCCGGCTCGCCGGCGATGGTGCACGACCTGTGCCGGGCGGCACAGTCCAGCGGCCGCGCGAACATCAACGCTGGCGTGGCCGTGCATTCGCTGCGCGCCGCCGGACCGGATGCGATCCGGGAATTGATGGCGCTGGTCGGCGACACCGACATGCCCGTCCACATCCACGTCGCGGAGCAGACGGCGGAGGTCGATGACTGCCTCAAGGCCACCGGCAAGCGCCCGATCGGCTACCTGTGCGAAGACCTGGCGCCGGATGCCCGCTGGCAACTGGTGCACGCCACCCACGCGACAGCGGCCGAGATCGAGGCAGTCGGTCGCAGCGGCGCGGGCATCGTCATCTGCCCTGCGACCGAAGGCAACCTGGGCGACGGACTGACCGACCTGGCGGGCTGGCTGCACGCCGGTGTGCCCATGGCCATCGGCTCGGACAGCCATGTCGTGCGCAACTGGCCGGAGGAACTGCGCTGGCTCGAGTACGGTCAGCGCCTGGTGCACCGCAAGCGCAATGTCGCCGCCTGGCCCGGTCGGCAAAGTGCGACCGCAGCGCGTCTGTTCGATGCGGCGCTGGGTGCTGGCGGCAAAGCTGCTGGCCAGTCTGCCTGGGGCCTGGTCTGCGGCGCCAGGGCCGACGCACTGGTCCTGGACACCACGGCGCCCGCACTGCGGGGCATCCCGGCCAGCCACCAGCTCGATGCGCTGGTGTTCGCCTCGGGCGAGCCGGTGCTGTCGGAGGTCCTCGTCGCCGGCGCGGTGCGCCTGACGAACGGCCGCCACCCCGACGAGGCTGCGATCGCCGGGAATTTCGAATCGGCGATGCAGGCATTGTGGCGCAGCGACTGACCCGCGCCGCCGATTTGCGGGCTGTTGATGCCGCCACGCCGGCCACGCGCGGGCGCGACCGCCCGGTACAGCAAGGCTACGGCCGCCATTAGCGCAACGTTCGACGGTGGCGTGTGCGCTTGCCGCCTTGGGCAGGGCGCGGCGCGGAGCCGCCGCGCGACCTGTGCCGGCGCGCCAGCGCCAGCAACAGGCCGATCGCCAGCAGCACCAGGATCAGGCCGGCATAGAAACTGCGGTCGCCCAGCCACTGGGCAAGAACATCGGATTCAGGCATGGGGTGTCGGTGGCCGTCACGCCCATCCGGGCGCAAACGCTGACCATTGTGCCTCGGCCCTGCGATCACGGCTATGCTCAGTGCCTGTGAAGAGTTCTCCCATTGCGACGCTGCAGCATCGGCCTGACGCAGCACCCGCGGGTCTTGCCGTCCGGTTTCGCCGCGCCATTGCCGGTGTGCTGCTGGCGGTCGCCTGCGTCCCACTGGCGGCGCTTGCCGACCTGGCCCTGCCATGGTTCGAAGCCGAACGTCCGAGCGCACAGGCCTTGCAGGCGGCGGCGCTGCTGGTATCGGCAGACACGCAGGGCCTGGAGCCGGCCGACTACGATGCACAGCGGCTGGACCACGCCGTCCAGCGGGCCCGGCAAGGGTTCGTCATTGACGCACCCCAGCGCGCCCGGCTCGACGCCGCGCTGACCCAGGCCGTGCAGCGCTACCTCACGGATCTGGCCCGCGGCCGTGTCGCACCGTCGCGCGTCGGCGCCGACTTCAGCCCCGCCAGCCATGGGGCATTCGACATCGGCATGCAACTGCAGACGGCACTGGCCAGCGGCGGGTTCGACGCGCTGGCATCCCACATGGCGGACCAGGCGCCCATGGCCGCCCGGCTGCGCGATCTGCTGGCCCATTACCGCGCGATGGCGCAGAGCCGGCTCTGGGACATCCCCTTGCCACCTCCCCCGGGGGGCAAACTGGTATCCGGCCAGGCCTACACTGGCATGGCGACGCTGGTCGGCCGGCTGATGCTGCTGGGCGATCTGCCAGCGGACAGCACCCCGCCCGAGGTGATGGACACCCGCCTGACAGCGGCGGTCGAGCGCTTCCAGCTGCGCCATGGCCTGTTGGTCGACGGCGTGGTCGGACGCAACACACTGGCACAGCTGGCGGTCACGCCGCAGCAGCGGGCACGTCAGATCGCGCTGGCGATGGAACGCATGCGCTGGACGCCCTTGCTGCAGGCCCCGCGCATGATCGTCGTCAACGTGCCCGAGTTCGTGCTGCGCGCCTATGAAGTCCGGCAAGGCCGGATGGACGTGCGGCTGACGATGAACATCATCGTCGGCAAGGCGCTGGACACCCGCACACCGCTGTTCGACGAAGACATGCGATTCATCGAGTTCAGCCCGAACTGGAACGTGCCGTATTCCATTGCCAGCAAGGAGCTGGTGCCACGCCTGCGCAAGGAGCCGGCCTATTTCACCCAACAGGGCTTCGAGTTCGTCACGGATACCGGCGCCGTGGTCGACACGCTGAGCCCGGCGCATCTGGATGCCGTGCTGGCGGGGCGCTGGCGCATCCGCCAGCGCCCCGGACCGTTGAACGCCCTGGGAGACATCAAGTTCATCTTCCCGAACAACGATGCGATCTACCTGCACCACACGCCTTCACCGGGCCTGTTCGCGCGCACACGGCGGGACTTCAGCCACGGCTGCATCCGGGTCGAGGCGCCGGTGGCCCTGGCCCGTTTCGTTCTGCAGGACGACCCGGCATGGACCGAAGCGCGGATTCGCGACGCGATGACGCTCGGAGTGTCCCGGACCATTCGCCTGCAGGAACCCATCCCGGTACTGATCGCGTACAGCACCGTCGTCGTGAAGCAGGGCATGGTTTTTTTCCTGCCCGATATCTACGGGCACGACGCCACGCTCGACAAGGCGCTGCAGGACTATTCGCGCGCGATTCGCCACGCCGAATTGCCATGAATCCGGCACTTTTCCCCCGCGTGATACGCTAACGGCCATGCCGACATCCCTGATTGCGCCGGCGCGCCGCCGGATTCTGCGCGACACCTCCCGCCTTGTCCTGGCCACTGCTGCATGGCCGCTGCTTTCGCTTCCGGCGCGCGCTGCGTCCACCGACACGCGCAGCCTGCAGCTGGACCATACCCATACCGGCGAGAAGATCTCGCTGGTCTACGCCTCGGCCGGCCAATACCTGCCGCAGGCATTGCAGCAACTGAACCACTTCCTGCGCGACCATTACACCGGCGAGGTCGGCGCCATCGATCCGGGCCTGCTCGATCTGCTGCACGAGGTGCAGGTCTCCCTCGGCGCGCCCCGGCCGTTCCAGGTGATCTCCGGCTACCGCTGTCCGAAGACCAATGAACGTTTGCGGTCGACAGGCGGTGGCGGCGTTGCCAGGCGCAGCCTGCACATGGACGGCAAGGCCATCGACATCCGCATTCCCGGCGTCCCGCTGACCGATCTGCGCGACGCCGCACTGGCGCTCAGGACCGGTGGCGTCGGCACCTACATGCGCGACCAGTTCGTGCATGTCGACACCGGCCGCGTCCGCAGCTGGTAGGTGCCTCACCCGCGCGGGTGGTGCTGCGCATGCAATGACTTGAGCCGCTCGCGCGCGATGTGCGTGTAGATCGTCGTGGTCGAGATGTCGGCATGGCCAAGCAGCATCTGCACCGCCCGCAGATCGGCGCCATGGTTGAGCAGGTGCGTGGCGAAGGCATGGCGCAGCGTGTGCGGTGACGGCGCCGTCGCCAACCCCGCCTGGCGCGCGTATTTCTTGACGATGTTCCAGAACATCACCCGGGACATCGCACTGCCGGCATGGATGCCGCTGCTGGTGACGAACAGAGACACGGTCTGGTGCGCACCCAGCAGCTGCGGCCGGACCTGCTGCAGGTAGCGCCCCAGCCATGCGCTGGCCTCTTCGCCGAACGGCACCAGGCGCTCCTTGTTGCCCTTGCCGAAGACCCGCAGCACGTTCTCCTGCAGACTGATGTTCAGCACCCGCAGGCCGACCAGTTCGCTGACGCGCAAGCCACTGGCATACATCAGCTCCAGCATGGTGCGGTCGCGCACGCCCAGCAGTGTCGACACGTCGGGCGCGGCCAGCAAGGCCTCGACCTGGGCCTCGGTCAGGGTCTTGGGCACGCGCAGCGCCTGGCGCGCGGCCTGCAACTTGAGCGTCGGATCCACGGCCACACGGTTCTCGCGCAAGGCCCAGCGAAAGAAGCGCTTGAACACCGTCAGTCGGCGGTTGGCCGTGGTCGCCTTGGTCTGCGCATGCCGTGCCGCGAAATAGGCATTGAGCTGCAGCTCGCCCGCCTCCAGCAGACCGCCCCCCTGCGCCCGCAGCCAGACCGCCAGCAACACAAGATCGCGCCGATAGGCCGACATCGTGTTGCGGGACAGACCTTGCTCCAGCCACACCGCGTCGGTGAATGCGTCGATCTGCAGCAGATCGGTCGGGTTCGGGGCAGTTGCGGGCATGGATGGCAAGCTCGGGTCGTACGCGCAAGGACGCCGCAGCGTCGGTTTGCGCATGCGACGCTGCGAACAGCAAGCGTCGATGGTAACGGCCGCCATGCCTGCGCCCTGCGAACCTCTGTGATCGTGCGGCCAGTCCGCTCGCCGCCCAGTTGGTATGCTCCAGCCGGTGAATTACGCCCAACTCCTGTTCCCCGACTTTTCGCTCATCCTGATCGGATTTCTCGTGTGCCGCTTCACGGCACTCAACCGCAGCGTCTGGGGGCCGATCGAGAGCGTGGTGTATTACCTGCTGTTTCCGGTCCTGCTGTTCCACTCCATCGTCAGGAGCCCGCTCGACTTCGGTGCGGCCTCCTCGCTGGTCTTCGCCGGCTGGGCCCTGTGCCTGAGCGGCATCGCGATGGCCTATGTGCTGCCCTACCTGCCCTGGATCGGCGCTCGGATCGACCGGCGCGAACATGCCGCCGGCGCACAGGTGGCGTTTCGTTTCAACACCTATATCGCATTGGCGCTGGCCGAGCGCCTGCTCGGGGCGCCCGGCACCGTGCTGATCGCGGTGCTGATCGGCGTCTGCGTGCCATTGCTGAACGTGGCCGCCGTCTGGCCGATGGCCCGCCACGCGCAGCGCGGCCTGCTGGGGGAGCTGATACGCAATCCGCTGATCCTGGCCACCGTCGCCGGGCTGGCGGCCAACCTGGCCGGATTCACGATGCCGCAGTGGCTGACACCGACCGCCAGCCGCATCGGGGCCGCGGCGCTGGCCATGGGGCTGATGTCCGCCGGCGCCGGGCTGCAGCTCGGCCGCATGAAGGACGCCCCGATCCTGTCGGTCGGGCTGCTGTCGATCCGGCATTTCTGGCTTCCGGTCGTAGCCTGGTTGCTGGGCCGCTTCATGGGCCTGGACGACGCGCAGCGCACCGTGCTGCTGATCTTCTCGGCGCTGCCGACCGCGTCCAGCTGCTATGTGCTGGCCGTGCGCATGGGTTATGACGGTGCCTACGCCGCAGGGCTGGTGACACTGTCCACCTTGCTCGGCATGGCCAGCCTGCCCTTTGCGCTGGGCATCCTGCGCGCGCTGTAAGGCCCTTTGCGACCCTGCAGCAAGCGGGGGGACACTGCGGCGCCGCAGGAAGGCCCGCGCCGTTCAGCCGCAGGCCCCGGCACACCCGAGCGGGCCGCTCAGATGTAGCGCGCCTGGACTTCGGGCGGCAAGGGCGTATCGATCAGCAGGCAGATGCAGCGCAGGCTGTTCCACAGCGGCTGCGCTGCCGGCAGCGGATCGGCCAGCAGCAAGGCGCACCAGGCCTTGAGCAGCTGCGGCCGACGCATCGGCGCCAACTGCGCCAGCTGCCGCATCGCCGCCGTCAACGCGCCCAGCGACGGCGGCGTCACGCCCGCGGGAGCGGGCGGCGCCAGCCCCAAGGCCGCGCTGATGGCATCCCGCCACTGGTGCGCCACCGTCTGTGCGTCGCCCGAGCCGTCGCGGTGCTGCCAGGCCAGCGCGGTGGTGACCACATGGATCGCCGCAGCGCATGATTCCAGCGTGAGCACATGGGTTTCGCGCAGCATGCTTTCGCGCGCCAGGCCCAGCACATGGTCGAGCAGCAGGCAACGCCACAGCTCAAGCAGGCTCAGGCGCCCATCGGCCAGCACGATGCGATGGGCCTGGTGCCGCAGCGTCTTGCGTTCGGCCATCGGCAAGGCGGAACAGCGCGTCAGCAGACGCTCGAGCCCGAGCTGGTGGGCGGCCGGCGCCAACGCCTGGACCTGCGCCATCAGACGCTCCCGCCGTGGCAGCTGCAACTCGTCGAAGAGTCCGTGCCAGGCCTGCAGCTCGGCTTCGTTGCCCGCACGCACCAGAAACGCCAGCGTGGCCGGCGTCAGATCGAAGGGCAAGGCGATCTGCAGGAAATCGTCGATCCAGTTCACCTGCGCAGGCACCGCAGGTTCCGGCTGTGCTGATGGCGGCGCTGGCGTATCGCCGTCCCCAAACCCATTCGCTGCCACCGCAGACACCCCGGGCGTCGACACGCTCCAAGGGATAGGCGCACCGATGTCGGCAGCACCATCCACCGGCGCGCTCTGCGCCAGCACCGGGCTGGGCAAGGCGGGCATCGGCCGGCCAAAGATGCGCCGTATCCGCTCGCTCAGCGGCGGATGCGTGGCAAGCGCCCCCCCGCCGATGAAGATGTCGGACGCCAGCAGCATGTGCGAGATCGCCTCGGCACGGGAACTGCGCACCCGCGGCGCATCGGGCGTGGCTTGACCGGCAATCTTGCGCAAGGCGCCACCGATGCCGGACGGCAGGCGCGTGAACTGCACCGCCGCGGCATCGGCCAGAAATTCGCGCTGGCGGGACACGGCGGCCTTGAGCAGCCGACCGGCCAGCCAGCCGATGCTGCCCACCGCCATCAGGCCCAGGCCCAGCAACACGAAGACGCTGCGGCGTCCGCGCGCATCGGTCATGTCGAACAGGTCGCGGCCCAGCATGAACAGCAGCTGCAGCCCCCAGACGTGTCCGATCAGGCGCATGTTGAGCCGTGCATCGCCATGCAGGATGTGGCTGAACTCGTGGGCGACGACACCTTGCAGTTCATCGCGGGTCAGGCGCTCGAGCGCGCCACGCGTGACCGCGATCACGCTGTCCTGCTGCTCCCAGCCGGCGGCGAAGGCGTTGATGCTGTCATCCCGCGGCAGCACGAAGATCCGCGGCGCGCGCAGGCCCGAGGCGATGGCGATCTCCTCAACGGTGTTGCGCAGCCGCCGCTCCCGCTCGTCGCCCGCCACCAGCAGTTCGCGGCCGCCCACCATCTGCGCCACATGGGCGCCACCCTTGCGCAGCTGCAAGGCCTCCAGCCAGCTGCCGCCCAGAATGAAGGCGGCGGCCACCACCGTATTGGTCTCGAAGAACCAGCGCGGAAAGCCGAACGCCCCGCCCACCTGCAGCTTCCAAAGCAGCGCCAGCACCCCGTTGAGTGCCACCACCGTCAGCAGCACGGTCAGCAGGAACAGCAGCAACAGCCGCCGCGTCGCGGCACGGGCCTGGTCCTGGTGCTCGCGAAACCGCACAGCTGCTCCGTGCCTGCGCCGTGAATCCGGGATCCCGTGCGCCTGCCCGGTGCGTCAGAACCGGACCTGGGGCGCCGCGCGCTCGGCCGCCGATTGGGTCGCCTGCAGCATCGTGGCTTCCTTGAACGAGAACATGCCGGCCACGACGTTGGCCGGGAACTGCATGGCGGCATCGTTGTACTGCAGCACGCTGTCGTTGTAGGCCTGGCGCGCGAAGCCGATCCGGTTCTCGGTCGAGGTCAGCTCCTCGGCAAATTCGCGCATGTTGCGATCCGCCTTGAGTTCGGGGTAGGACTCGACCACCACCATCAGGCGGCCCAGTGCACCACCGAGCGCAGCCTCTGCGGCACCGAGCGCGGCGACATTGCCAGCGCCCGCGACATCGCTGCGCACCTTGCCGGCCGCGGCCTGCGCCTGGTTGCGCGCGTTGATCACCGCCTCCAGCGTCTCGCGTTCATGCTGCAGGTATTTGCGCGCCGTCTCGACCAGGTTCGGGATCAGGTCATAGCGGCGCTTGAGCTGCACGTCGATCTGCGCAAAGCCATTGGCGATGGCGTTGCGCAGACGGGTCAGCTTGTTGTAGATGCCGATGCCCAGCACGGCGACGACCGCCAGCAGGATCAGGATGACGAGACTTGCAGAAATCATGCGCGTGGTCCTCTCCAAAGCGTCAAAGGTTTGCCTTGTGCCAGGGCGCGTGCCCGGCACAGGGCGCAGTCACTGCAGCCCCGGCAGGGACATGCATCGATCCCCGATCAAGTATCGCATTGCCGGCATTGCCAAAGTCGCCAGGAGCGATGATGGCGACTACCGGGACCATCGGCGCATCGCTGCCCGCCACAGCGCGACCAGCACGAATGCAATCGCCGGCCACTGGTAGGCCGGCCCGATCCAGGCTGTCTTGACGTGGGTGAAGAACGAGGCCCAGGCCACCTGCGTTTCGCCGATGTCGGGATACATCAGCAGCATGGCAGTGATCTGGGCGTTCTCGCACAGGTCCCAGATGCCGGCAAACACCGGTATCCAGGCCATGACCCACAAACCCTCCAGCGGCCGGAAGCGGTACAGGATGCCGCAGAACAAGGTGACGTAGGCCAGGGGAAACAGCGTGTCGACGGTCGGGCTGGTCCAGGCATAGACCCGCCGGCCCGACGCGCCATACTGCTCCATCGCGGCGACCAGCTCCGGGTAGCTGTAGCCGTTGCGCACGTCGAGCACTTCGGCGCCGATCGGCAAGGCAGGAAACACCCCGAAAAGAATCAGCAGCGCGCAGACCAGCGACGTCAGCAGGACCGGCGTGCGGGCGGCAAATGCGAAGTAGCGCCGCATCCGCACCGCCACTCCTGCGTCAGCGTGGCGCGTCGCCGCCGACCAGCGCGATCCGCCGCCGGATCTGCGCCAGTGCCGCGCGGTCATCCGCCTGTTCGGCACGGTAGGCCTGCACACCCAGCCAGGCCAGCAGCGGCCGGCGCCAGCCCTGCGACGAGGCCGCGTCGATGGCCGTCGTGATCGTCAGCGGGTCGGCCTGTCCGCGGCGCATCAGCACCCCGGCCGCGACCAGCCGCGCCAGTGGGTCCTCCAGCGCAGCCACTGCCGTGCCCCCTGCCCCCTGCTGCGCGAGCGCCCGATGCTGGGGCGGCAACAGCGCCACATCGGCCGCCGTCGCCAGCCCAGCCAGGTAGCGGGCATAGGCGCGCTCCGGTGGCGCTGCGTCCTGCGCCAGCGCATCGTAGGCGGCGCAGGGCTCCAGAACCAGACTGGCCACGCGGGTCGCACAGCGCACCAGTTCGACCCGTGCCAGCAGGTCGGCCCGTCCGGTGCGGGCGATCTCGGCACGCGCGCGGGCGAATTCGACCGCCTCGATCGCACTGTTGCCGGCCAGATATGCATCCTGCGCACGCTCGAGGGCACCCTGGGCATTGAGCTTCCAGTCGGGCGGCGGTGGCGCGTTGGCACAGGCCGCCAGCAGGGTCGCGATCAATAGCGGCAGGCAGCGCCATGACAGGGTCTTGTTCATCATGGCAGCTTGATCTGGGCGTCGCGGGCGAACGGCCATTTGCGGTTGACCTCGTTGACCAGGTGTTCGACCTTGCGCAGGCTGGCCTCGACCTCGGCGCGCAAGGCGCCCAGATCGGTCGTGGCTTCACGCGTGTTGGCCCCGATGGCCTGCGCCTCCACCAGCACCGCATCGACCTTCTTCAGGCTGTTACGGGTTTCGGCCAGCAAGCCATTGAGCTGCACCACGGTCGCTCGGGTCTCAGGCATCAGACCCTTGGCGCCGAACACCTGTTCGTCGGCATGGGCGATGATGCCGTCGGTGCGCGCGGCAATCCCGTCGGCCTTGAGCACCAGGCCATCGAGCCGGGCCAGCAAGGCATTGCTGCGTTCCAGCGCCAGCGACAGGCGTTTGGCGTCGGCATCGTTGCCCAGCAGCACACCGATCGCGCCCTGCGGGCCGTTGAGCTTCTCGGCCGTGCGCTGCAGGTTGGCCAGACTCAGGTTGAGGGGCGCCTCCGGCCCCGTCAGAGCGCCCAGATTGTTGACCAGCTCGCGCACACTGGCAATCATGCGCGGAATCTCGGCCGCCGCATCGCCGCGCAGGACCTTGCGCTCGGCGCCGTCGGGCAGCGGCGGATCGGTCAGGACGCCGGTGAAGGCGCGGATCTTGGTGCCCCCCACCAGGCCGCTTTCCATCGTGAACACGCTGGACTCGCGCAGCCAGTGCGCATCCTTGTGCGGCACGTTGACGATGATGCGGGCATTGCCCTCGGGCGAGAGTTCGATGCGCCCGACGCGGCCGATCGCAAAGCCGGAGAAGGTCATGTTCATGCCCACCGATATGCCTTCGGAGTCGTCGGCAATCAACACCACCTCCTGCGTACGCTCGAAGGCGCCACGCGCATACATGAGGTAGCTGATGGCACCGGCGACCAGCACCACCATGACCAGCAGCAACAGGCGGGCCTTGAGTTCCAGGTTCGGAATCGGCGGTGGGGAATCGGGCGGCAGGCTCATGGCGACGGTGAATCAGTAGTAGTTGCCAACCAGCGACAGGACCTCGATCAGCAGGATCAGCGCAAACAGGCGCCCGAGCTGGCTGATCTCGTCGCGCCGCTGCAGGCTGGCGCCTTCATGGCGCGGATCTGGCGCCAGTGGCAGGATGGCGACCACCAGACTGAAGAAGAAGGCCTTCATGCACAGGATGACGGTCGCAGCCGGGTTGAACACCTGGCCGACGTCGCGCGTATAGGACGCAAAGCCCCAGTTGGTGAAGCCGTACAACGTCACATAGGTCATGACCAGCGCCATGATGGCACTGAGCGCTGCCAGCAGCACGACAGAGAACACGCCGCCCAGCACACGCGGCAGCAGCACGTCGCGGGCCGGATCGCCGCCGGCGCGCCACAAGGCCTGCAACTGGCCCTGCTCGCGCAATTCGGCCACCGCCTCGCCAGCAGGCATCGTGAAACGCAAGGCCACGTACAAGGCGACCAGCAAAGGCAGCAGCTCCAGCACCAGCGTGCGCACCAGCACGTCCAGCGCATATTGCGACAAGCCATAGGACTGCGCGGTCGCCACGACGATGCGAATGATGACCAGGCTCAGCAGTGCCGACATCGCGACAAATCCGGGCAGGATCGGGACGCTGGCGGCGTGCAGCTGGTAGTACAGGGCCGGGTGCTGGCTGCGCCTGTAACTCGACGGGGACAACATCAGCACCAGCATCTGTGCACCGAACTGGGCCACGGCCCACCAGCCCCGCAACCAGCGTATCGGCGTCTGCGTCAGCGCGGCCGGCGCCATCTGCAGCAACTGGTCGGCGCTGGCGCTGGCGGTGGCACTGGCCACCGCCCCGGCCCGGGCGAAACGCGCCAGCACCGGGTCTGCCGTGGCACGCGTCGACGGGTTCTGGGCCTCCGTCATGGCCGTGGCGTCCTGCCGCCTGCGAAGGCAGATGAACGGAACACCGCGCCGCCGGCCATCATGCGAGCAGCCCGGCCATGTCGCGCGTCGTGCGCGTCTGCACCCCGCGCTCCTGCAGTTGCTGCAGGAACGCAGCGCCAGCGGCCTCGAAGCCGGTGACCGGGCTCATGCAGTCGGTCAGGAAGACGGTGTTGCGCAAGCGCGCCGCATCCATGTGGGCCAGCATGTCCTGCCCGGAGGCCGCCACGCAATGGCTCAGCGCCTCGCCGGCCACCACCAGCAAGGTGTCATCGCTGCCAAGGCGCGCCAGCAAAGCGGCATGGAGCTGCGTGCGCGGATCGTCGGCACGCGGCACGTCGGCGCGAAACGCGCTGTACTGCTCGGTCATCGGATTCAGACCCTTGAGCACTTTCTCGCAGATCTGACCGCTCGCCATCTCCCATGCCGCCAGCCGCTGCGCCAGCGCCGGCGCGATGTTGTGGCCCCAGGTACCGAGCACGCAATGCACCGGCCAGACCACCAGCGTGCGTTCGCCACCGGCCTCCAGCGCCTGCAGATACGCCAGCGCCTCTTCGCGGCGGCGGGTGTCGCGTGGCCGGTACTCGCCCGACGCCAGCTGGGCCGCGGTGATCACGGTGAAGGGCGCCACCGGTGCGCCCTGCGCATCGAGCCAGAAGCTGGTGCGCTCGATACCCACGCTGGCATGCGAGTCCAGCGTGACGACGATGTCGTCGATCCAGGGACCCATCGCATCGATGAACCCGGCCAGGCGCGCCATGTCGGCACTGGCACCGGGAACCGGCAAGGCGGCACCTTCGACATCCATGAAGTCGTTCTGGGGGTCAATGACAAGCAGCTGGATGCGTTTCATGCAAGGAGGGGCTGGTAGGCCGGCAAAGCTTCACACGGGAGTTCGGTCTCGATGGTAGCCCAAGGCCCAGGCCACGTGTTCCCGTACCAGGGCATCCGGATGGTCGGCCCGCGCCTGTAAGGCCTGCACCAGCAGCGGGTCGTCCTCGGCGCACAGCGCATTGCCCAGCGCGACCGCGATATTGCGCAGCCAGCGCGCATGGCCGATGCGCCGGATCGGACTGCCTTCGGTGTATTGCAGGAACTGCGCTTCGGTCCAGCCGAACAGATCCACCAGCTGCGCACCGGCCAGCCCCGCGCGGGGATCGAAATCCGGCAGCGCACTGCGCTGCGCGTACTTGTTCCATGGGCAGGCCAGCTGGCAATCGTCGCAGCCATAGATGCGGTTGCCGATCAGCGGTCGCAGCGCCAGCGGGATCGCACCGGCGTGTTCGATCGTCAGGTAGGAGATGCAACGGCGCGCATCGAGTTGGTATGGCGCAACAATCGCCTGGGTCGGACATGTTTCGATACAGGCCTTACAACTGCCGCAATGTGATGCCACCGGCGCGGTCTCGGGCAGGTGCAGGTTGAGAAAGATCTCACCGAGAAAAAACATCGAGCCGGCGTCCCGGTGCAGCACCAGTGTGTGCTTGCCGCGCCAGCCCTGCCCACTGCGCACAGCCAGCTCCGCCTCGAGCACCGGGGCCGAGTCGGTGAAGACCCGGTGCCCCAGCGCGCCGACCTCGGCCTGGATGCGGTCGGCCAGCTTCTGCAGGCGCTGGCGTAACACCTTGTGGTAGTCGCGGCCCCGTGCGTACAGCGAAACAATGCCTTCACGTGGTCGGCCCAGGCGCGCGAACTCGATTTCCTGCCATGCTTGCGCAGTGCCTGTGCTCAAATAGTCCATGCGGGCCGTGAGCACCGTCACGGTGCCGGGCACCAGCTCTGCCGGACGTGCCCTTTTGAGCCCGTGCGCGGCCATATAGGCCATGTCGCCATGAAAACCGTTGTCAAGCCACGACAGCAACCCCTGTTCTGCACCGGATAAATCGATCCGGGAGAAGCCGATTTGCGAAAATCCGAGTTCCTGACCCCATCGCGTAATGCGACCAGACAATTGATCTTGATCGACGAGCATGCGGGTGGCCACCATCTGCCCATTGTAAAAAGCCTGGTCTGGCCTGACGAGGCCGCGACCCGTCTGTTTGCCGCCAGCCTTGCGGCACAACCTGCGCTGGCGCAATGTTTTGTCGCCCTGCATGGCGAACTCGGTGCCGGCAAGACCAGCTTCGTGCGTTATCTGCTGCAGGCCCTGGGCGTGACGGGCCGCATCAAGAGCCCGACCTACGCGGTGCTCGAGTCCTATACCGTTTCCGAACACGGAGCCGACACCCGTCCGCTGGATATCTGGCACTTCGACTTCTACCGCTTCGACGATCCCGACGAATGGGAGGAAGCCGGCTTTCGCGAGATTTTCGCCAGCACCGGGCTCAAGCTCGCCGAGTGGCCCGAAAAGGTGGCCGACAAGCTGCCCATGGCCGACATCGACCTGCACATTGCCGTGGAGACGGACGCACTGCGCCAGGTGCGCCTGGTCGCCAACACCGCCGCCGGCGCCGCGGTACTGGAGAACATCACGCCATGAAGCGCCGCGACCTGCTGCAGATGGGAAGCCTGGTGCTGCTGCTCGGCGCTGCCGAGATCGCCCGCGGCGCAACCATCCTGGCGGTACGGGTCTGGCCGGCGCCCGATTATTCGCGCGTGACCATCGAGTCCGACGCCATGCTCAAGACCAGCCAGTTGTTCGTCGGCAATCCGCCGCGGCTGGCGGTGGATATCGAGGGCATCGAACTCAACGCCGCGCTAAAGGAGCTGGTGGCCAAGGTCCAGTCCGACGACCCGACGATTGCCGGCATCCGTGTCGGCCAGTTCGCGCCCGGCGTGGTGCGCCTGGTGCTCGACCTCAAGCAGACGGCCAAGCCGCAGGTGTTCACGCTGATGCCGGTGGCTGCGTACCAGCACCGGCTGGTGCTGGACATGTACCCCAGCGTCGTCGCCGACCCGCTGGAGGCGCTGATCGCCGAGCGGATCGGCGCACCACAGACCATTTCGCCGCGCGACCTCGCAGCCGTGAAGCCACAAACGGCTCCCGGCACCGACCCGCTGGGTGAGCTGATCGCACAGCGCGCCACCGGCAGCGGCAGCGCCACCGCAGGCACATCCGCACCTGACAAACCCGCAATGCCGACGGCCCCGGCCGCCGCCCCGGCAATCGTGGCGTCGAGCAAACGAGCGGCAACGCCGACCATCGACCCGAATGCCCGCACCGACCGCCTGATCATCATCGCGCTCGACCCGGGCCATGGCGGTGAAGACCCCGGCGCCATCGGCCCCGGCGGCACCCGCGAAAAGGACGTGGTGCTGCGGCTGGCGCACCAGCTGCGCGAACGCATCAACGGCATGACGGTCGGCGGCAATGCCATGCGCGCCTACCTCACGCGCGACGCCGACTTCTTCGTGCCGCTGCACGTGCGGGTGCAAAAGGCCCGCCGGGTCCAGGCCGACCTGTTCGTGAGCCTGCATGCCGACGCGTTCTACACGCCGCGCCCCCAGGGTGCCAGCGTGTTCGCGCTGAGCCAGGGCGGTGCATCGAGCAGCGCCGCGCGCTGGATGGCCGACAAGGAAAACAAGGCCGACCTGATCGGCGGCGTCAACGTGGCCTCCCGCGACGCCGAGGTGCAACGCGCCATGCTCGACATGAGCACCACCGCGCAGATCAAGGACAGCCTCATGCTCGGCAGCGCCATGCTGGGCGAGATCGGCCGCGTCGGCAAGCTGCACAAGCCACGCGTCGAGCAGGCCGGCTTCGCGGTGCTCAAGGCCCCCGACATTCCCAGCGTGCTGGTCGAGGCCGCCTTCATCAGCAACCCCGAGGAAGAAGCCCGGCTCAACGACGAGAAATACATCGCCCAGCTCGCCGATGCCCTGGTGCGCGGCATCGAGGGCTACTTCTCGCGCAATCCGCCGCTGGCGCGCAGCCGGGCGGTCTGAGTCTTGTGTTGCTTTGCGGGTGCGGCCAAGGCCCGCCGAACCGCTGGGCGGCGTATCACTGTGGCGGTCGGTTGCCAAATCCTTCACGCTGGGGGGGCGTGCCTGCCTGCGCAAGCCACTGGGTGGGCGTCAGATGGTGGATGCGTTGAAATTCGCGGTGAAAGTTTGACTTGGTGTTGAACCCGCTGTCAAACAGCGCACGCGTCACCGCCTGCCCGGCCATCAGCAGCTTGCACGCGTGTTCGATGCGGCGGCGGTTCACGTAGCGGGCCACGTTTTCTCCATGTCCCAGGTTCACCGCGGCTGACAAGGTCTTGGACGGCACCCCGAGTTTGCGGGCCAGCGCCACCAGGGTCAGATCGGGGTTGAGCCACGGCCGCGCCTCGCGCATGTAGGCATCCAGCCGCGCCAGCAGGGCCGGGTCGGCAGCATCCAACACGTCTGCGGCGGGTTCTGCATGCGCCGAATCCGATGGAATCTGGCTGGCCGGTTGTTGAGCACCCCTCGAATCGTCGAGGGAGTCTGGCAACCGCCATTCAGGCGACAAGCCGATAGACCCGAGCGCCAGCAACATGAGGGATGACATGACGCTGATCAAGCGCGCCCGCGATTCGCCCGATTGCATCAATTGATCCAGATAGATCAGCCCATCGCCCAGGGCAGAGACCAGCAGCGTCAGCGCGACAAATTGCCACAGCCAGCGTGGCACGTTGTCGCTGGCCAGTCGGGACAAGGGGAGTTCGGCGGCGCCGGGGCGCAGAGCCAGCAGCAGGGCCACGCCGTAAGTCACGAACGCGCCGATCACCAGCAGGTCCAGCCCGTCCGGCCAGAACAGGAGGCCCAACAGCACGATCAGCGGCGCCAACCCGTGCCAAGCATCGCGCGCCCGCAGCGGGCGAACCTGCACCGCGACGAAAGCGCACCAGGTCAGCGGGGGTAGCGCGGACGCGGTGACGGGCTGCAGCCAGCGCAGCCCTGTCACGCCGTAATGCTGCACAAGCGCCACGAGCAAGCTCTGCGCCGCCGCGGCCACCACCAGCAGGACCAGGAGCGGGTGCCAGCGCGCGCGGTCGCCCCCGAACCAGGTCCGGGCGGCGGTATAGGCCAGGGCCAAGGCGACAACAACGGGCAGCGGCAGGGTCAGCATGGATGCAAATGTGGACGGAAACCGGTTTTGGGACGTCCTGAAACGCGTTTCAGGACGCCCGGGACAGGCCGGATAGCCATCATAGGTGCATCCCAACTCCTCGAAAAAACCCACCATGCGTCAACTTCTCATCGGGCTGTACCTTGTTGCCATCGCAACGACTGCATTCGCGCAAACGCCAGCCGCCGCAGCCGCATCGCAGGCCCATGCATCGCTGGCTGCCGGGTTCAGGGCATGGCACGGGCCCATGTCGGAGTCCAAAAAGCCACTGGCCGGGGGTATCTGGTACCCGGCCGCTGGCGCCGGCCCGGCCATGCCCCAGTTTGACTCGCCGATTTTCCAGGGTGTGCCGGTGCAGCCAGATGCAGCCATTCGACCCGGCCGATGGCCACTGGTGCTGCTGTCGCACGGCGTCGGAGGCCACTGGCGGAGTTTGGCCTGGCTGGGGGCTGGCCTGGCGCAGCAGGGTGCGATCGTTGTCGGCGTCAACCACCCGGGCAGCACATTCGGCGACTACGAAATGCGCCGCAGCCTGAACCACGGCTCCCGGGTGAGCGATCTGAAGACCACACTCGATGCCCTGCTCGCAGATGCCGCCATGGGCCCTCATATAGACTCGCAGCGCATTTACGTGGCGGGCTTTTCATTGGGAGGATGGACGTCACTTTCCATTGGCGGACTGCGTGGTGACTTACATGCCTACGCCGACTATTGCGCCCGATCGGGACACCGCCATTGCCGCGACATTGCACGGGCTGGTATCGACCTGACGAAACTGGACGCCCGTGTCTGGAGCCGCAGCTACCGCGATCCGCGCGTGAAGGCGGTTGCCGCCGTCGACCCGGCGCTGCACCAAGGTCTGAACGCTGCAAACGCCAGCGACATGGTCGACCAGGTGCTGCTGATCGGCCTGGGTCAAGGCGCCGACCGGTTGCCCGATACGGATTTCTCCGCGCCCGGCGCCACGCTCACGGGTATCCTGCCCAAGGCCCGCATCGAAATCATGGCACCGGCCTTTCACTTCTCCGCGCTGCCGGTTTGCAAACCTGCGGGGGCCAAGCTGCTGGCGGAGGACAACGACGACCCGGTGTGCTCCGATCCGCCCGGCACCGACAGGCCCGTGCTGCACGATCGCATCACCCGCTCGATCGCACGCCACTTCGGGCTGGTGCCCTGAAACGCCAGCCATCCCCTTCTGATTCTGGCCACTGAGCGCGGGTCGTACTGCCGATGGTGTTGCTGATGCATTTCTCAGGCGCGTTGTCCGTACCGCAAGGCATCTGGCTCATTTGCCGTCGGAACTGTCCAGCGTTGAACGATTGCGCGGGTGCTGCGCAGGCCCGCCGAACCCCTGCACGGCGCTTCACTGTGGCGGTCAGGCGCTGAACGCGCCGACTTCCCTGCGGTGCTCGGTCTTGCGCCCGCATCGCGCAACTCACTACGCGCCCTGCGGGCGCTGCGTTCAAACAAGCGCGATGAGCATGATGACGAACGCGCTGCGCGCGGGGCGCAAGCCCTGCGCTCCTCGGCGCCACACAGGCGCGCCGCGCAGGGGTTCGGCAGGCCTTCGCAATGGGGGCGCTGGATGACTTTTCGTCGGCTCGAACCGGCCAGGGACTCACATTGACCGCTGCCAGCCGGGTACCCGCTTCAGACTGCCAGGCGACGTTCGACTTTCGGAACTGCCCGCTCCAGACCGGTCGTTCAGGTATACCTTGAAAGGTCGGCAAGGTGGCGCCATTTCCGGCAACTCGAGTACCCGCACTCGGCCATCAGCGGACGGTCACCCTGGCGTGGCGGACGACAGCACCAGACCCGTACCGGTAGTAGAAATTTTTGATTTGCCTTCTCAAGAGCGGCCATAGCGTCGGTATCGGTCAATTCAACGGTAAGGTCGGCGCATGGCAACGCAGGGAAGAAGCTGTCAGCGGGGGCTTGAAGCGATGGCGGCTTCGAGCAATGCACACAGCTCGCCGATTTCGTCATCCTCGACGCCCGTCAACTCCAGTCCGATTTCGCCGCCCAATACGCCATGCGGGGAGACCGCCACTGCCGGATCGCCATCGCGCAACAATCGCACCAGCTGCGCGGCGTCCTTACCCACTGCGACAGCATCCACAGCCAGCCACAGCCGCTCGAAGCCGTTGCCTTGGGGATCAGCCTGACGCCGCACACCGATGCCCTTCCACGCGGCAGCCGCTTGCACAACCGCATCGACCTTCAGCCGTTGTTGCGACTGCCAAAGCGTGGGGGGCAAGTCCTGTCGCGCCTCGACTGCCGCAATGACACCCGCAATCGCTTCCTTCGTTGGCTTCATGCCGCGCCCAATGCCCGCGTGCTGCGCATCGACAGCGGCAACCAGATCGGCGCGTCCCACAACCACTCCAGCCGTCGGCGCTCGCAAATATTTGTGCGCGCTTACCAGCACGAGATCTGCACCGCTTGCCACGAGCTCGGCCATGCGCCAATCCTGCGCTGCGCCGTCCAAGACCAACGGTACCCCGGCCGCCCGAGCCCGCGCCGACAACTCTCGCGTGACCTGCGGCCCCGACCCCGACGCAAGGTGCGACTCAACCGCCACGATACAAGCTACGCCGGGGCGCGAGAGCGCCACATCCAGTTCCGAGAGATCGGCATACGCCTCAGGCAGTGCACCCGCGATTCGCAAGGCTTGCACGATCGATTGTCCATAGTTCACCTGCTGTGTTGCCAGCATTGGAATGCGCCGCGGCCACCCTTGTGCATCCGGCAATAGCGCAATACGCGCTGGGTCGCTGCCCGCAATGCAGGCCGCAGCCGACAGCGTCAGCGCCGCAGCCGTGCAATGCGTCACACACGCCGCTGGCGACCCGCTCCAGCGGGCGATCCTCTCACCTGCAAGTGCCTGTAATTCCGCCATGACCACGTAGCGCCGTAGCATTTCCGCCGCTGCCTGCGCCACCGCCGCATCGCAGCGTGACACGCCAAACGGCGTAGCAGTGCCCCATGCGTTGATGACGCGACGGGGTTGCGTGGGAGACGGGTGCATGAGGAGAATTGTGCCACCCAACGTCTGCTCAAACGACGCGCGAGCAATCCCTGCCACAACTACTTAAACCCACATTGCACAGTGCCGTGGCTTTCATCGATCGCGTCGGCCTTTCCGTAATCAAAAAGAACGAATTGAACTTCCAACTAGCTGCCTGTCGCGAACGACCGGACTCGCTGCGATGCTGACGTCCGGCGACGCCGACCGTAGGACCGCAAAGGGTCGGTTGCCGCTATCGCTTGGAGCCAGTTGAGGCGGTAGTCGCCAAAGACTGGCGTCAGGCCATACGCTGAGCCACCCTCAATCCTTGAGGCTCACCCCCAGGGCATCCAGCTTCTTTGCATACGAGTCCCTGCGTTTTGTTGCCTTTGCAGCTGTTTCGACAGCCGCCTGGACTGCCTTGGGCCCTTTTCGCGCAGCAGCTTTGATCAATCCGAACTTGTGATCAGCATCTGCTTGCGCCCGCCTGAAAGTGGCGATGAGTTCGGCATGGGCAACGGATGGATTCACTGAAACTCCCATATCGGATCGCGCCATTTTCTGCGCTCTGTCGCACCCCGCGCCGTGCAAGGCACGGATCAAGCCATTTGTCTTCGAGTCATGGGCCTTCAACGGTGGACAGGCCACAAACTTGCGTCGTTACGCCGATAGCTTGACGTTGGTGCGCAGCAAAGCTGTTCTCAATTCGCGGTTGGCAGGTTTTGCAATATCCACCTTTTGAACAGCCAGGTCGAACGGTGAGCCTGGCCTGATGCTGGATGGCAGTACCTTCTTTACAGGATTCGCAGTCGGGTACGTGCCCTGCACCGGACACATGCGGACGGAAAACCCGAATTCGTCGAGTACGCCTTTCGCATACAACTCCGCCAATTGTTGAAACGTCACGAAGGCTGAGCGTTTGACTACCTTCATCCCTGGCTCACTGATGTCGCGAACGATCTCGAATTTACCTAGCGAATCTCGTTGCGTATTGGTAAACGGATGCAGCAAGAAGGTCTGATGAACCCCATCCTTCTTGGACACCAGCGTGTGCTCGACGGCGATATCAGTCAACAGCATATCGTTTTCCTCTTCTTTCCAGGCAACAGCGCCAAGACGTCAAATCAATGCCAGATCCCGCAGCATCAAACCCCACAGTCCCCTCGCGGCAGACGGGATCCGGCGCGGGCGCATTGTGGGGCGCCGAGGCGCGCAGCGGGTGGGGCGGCGCGCGCAGCGCGCTTCGTGATCATTCTCATCGCGCTTGTCTGAACGCAGCGGCCGAAGGGCGCGTAGTGAGTTGCGCGATGCGCCCCATCCGCGAGCACCGCAGGGCCGTCGGCGCGTTCAGCGCCCGACCGCTCCACCATGCGCCTGCGCCGGATCCCGTCTGTCGCGAGGCGCGCCCACAAAACGCCGCCCGTTCAGCTGGCAAGGCACGGCACAGCTGTGAGCCACCAGCAGTTCAGGTGGCGTCCGCCGCCGCCTGCGCCGCCGCCTTGCGCTTGGCACGCCAGCCGCCCAGCAGCACCAGCGCACCGGGCACGAAGATCATCGCCCAGATGAACTTGTCCAGATGGGTCTTGACGAACGGGATGTTGCCGAACAGGTAGCCGATGGCGACCACGCCGATGACCCAGATCAGCGCCCCGACCACGTTGAACATGGTGAATTTGGAGCGGGTCATGTCGGCCACACCGGCCACGAAGGGCGCGAATGTGCGCACGAACGGCAGAAAGCGGGCGGTGATGATGGTGACGCCGCCATAACGCTCATAGAACGCATGGGCCTGGTCGAAGGCGCGCTTGTTGAAGAAGCGCGAGTCCTCCCACTGGAACACCTTGGGGCCGAAATAACGCCCGATGCTGAAATTGCACTGGTCGCCCAGCACTGCCGCCACCACCAGCAGCGGAACAATCAGCTTCACATCCATCAGCCCGACGCCACACATCGCACCGACGACAAACAGCAGGGAATCGCCGGGCAGGAACGGCATCACGACCAGGCCGGTCTCGACGAAGATGATCAGGAAGAGCAGCGCGTAGACCCAGGCGCCATAGTTCTGGACGAACACCTCCAGGTGCTTGTCGACATGCAGAATGAAATCGAGGATGAAGGCAACTAGTTCCATGGCGCAGGATTATCGCTGCCCCCATGTGACAGTCCGGCACCGCCACCTAAAATGCCCCGGTGAACGCCATCCTCGCCCCTGCCCCCCGCCGCGCCATCCGGGAATTGCCGGACGAACTGATCAGCCAGATCGCGGCCGGCGAGGTGGTCGAGCGGCCGGCCTCGGTGGTGCGCGAACTGATCGACAACGCGCTGGACGCCGGTGCCACGCAGGTGACGGTGCGGCTGCTGGCCGGTGGCGTTCGCCTGATCGCGGTCGAGGACAACGGCATCGGCATCGTGCGCGAGGAGTTGCCAATGGCGCTCAAGCGCCACGCCACCAGCAAGATCCGCGACCTGCAGGAACTCGAATCGGTCGGCAGTTTCGGTTTTCGCGGCGAGGCCCTGGCCGCCATCAATGCGATCGCCGACTGCACCGTGTCCTCCCGCGCCAGTGGGGCTGCCCAGGCATTCGCACTCGACGGGCAAAGCGGCGAACTGCGCCCGGTGGCACGCGCCACCGGCACCACCGTCGAGGTCAAGGAGCTGTTCTTCAGCACGCCGGCGCGGCGCAAGTTCCTGAAAACCGATGCCACCGAACTCGCCCATTGCCTGGAGGCCGTGCGCCGCCCGGCGCTGGCGCGGCCCGATGTCGGATTCGCCCTGTGGCACGAAGGACGGCTGGTGCAGCAGTGGCGCGCGCAGTCGCCCTCTTCCGCCCCTGGACAGCCGACCGCGTTCGACCAGCGCGTCGGCGACGTGCTGGGTTCCGAATTCATCGCGCAATCGCTGACACTGGATGCCGGCCCGGCCATGGGCGGCGACACACCGGCAGACCGGCGCGATACCCGCCACCCGGTGCGCGTGCGCGGCCGCGTCGGCATACCCGACGCAGCGCGTGCCCGCGCCGACCAGCAGTTCTGCTATGTCAACGGCCGCTTCGTACGCGACAAGGTGCTGACACATGCGGTGCGCAGCGCCTACGAGGACGTGCTGCACGGCCATCGCCAGCCGGTCTACGTGCTGTACCTGGACATCGACCCGACCCGGGTCGACGTGAACGTGCATCCGACCAAGATCGAGGTGCGCTTTCGCGACAGCCGCGAGGTGCACCAGGCAGTGCGCCACGCCGTGCAGGATGCGCTGGCGCGGCCCCGTGCCGGTAGCGCCGAACAGGCTCTGAACCCGGATCCGAATGCCGCCGCCACTGCCGCGCTGGTCCCGCCGCCCGGCACCACCGGTGCCATTCCCTTCGCCGCCCGTGGCTGGTCGCAGCCGCCCATGCATTTCGGTGCGCCGGCTGGCGGGCATCGGGTCTCCGATTTCGAAGCCTTGTGGCCGGTGCGCCGCACCGATGCCACGGCGCGTGCCGTGGCGTCAGACAGCTTGTCCGCGACCGCTGGCGCCACGCCGGCTTCCACCGACGCTGGAATCACCGGACCGACAGACATGGCCGGGGACGCCACCCTGGGCTTCCCCGATCCGGCCGCCCTGCCGACCGGTGACTGGCCGCTGGGACGGGCCATCGCGCAATTGCAGGGCGTGTACATCCTGGCCGAGAACAGCCAGGGCCTGGTCATTGTCGACATGCATGCCGCGCATGAGCGCATCGTCTATGAACGCCTGAAGGCACAACTCGGCACGCTGCCGCAAGCAAGCGCGTTGCCGAGCCAGCCGCTGCTGATTCCGGCGACCTTCTCGGCAACGGCACTCGAACAGGCCACGGCCGAGGAGCATGCAGCGGCGCTGCAGACGCTGGGACTGGAGATCACAGCCCTGTCGGCCACCACGCTGGCGGTTCGCGCCGTGCCCAGCACCCTGGCCCAGAGCGATGCGACCGCCTTGGCGCGCAGCGTGCTCGCCGAGCTTGCCCAGCACGAAGCCAGCACCATCGTGCAACGCGCACGCGACGAGATTCTGGCCACCATGGCCTGCCATGGCGCCGTGCGCGCCAACCGGAGGCTGACGCTGCAGGAGATGGACGCCCTGCTGCGCCAGATGGAGGAAACCGACCGCTCCGACCAGTGCAACCATGGACGGCCGACCTGGCGTCAGGTCACCGTGCAGGATCTCGACAAGCTGTTCCTGCGCGGGCGCTGACGCGCGCCGTCCGCAGGTGCTTCAGCCGGCCTGATGGCCGAATACCAGCAACAGATTGTTGGCCGGCATGGCATGGCGCTGCACCAGCATGAGGCCGGCAACAGACGCCTGCGCCCGTACCTCGTCGACCTTGCGCAGTCCCCAGGACGGATTACGGGCGCGCAGGTCACGGTCGAACACCCGGTTGCCTTCCGACGTCGGTACATCGGCCTCCAGAAAAGGGCCGTACACCACCAGCCGACCGTTGGCAGCCAGGTAGCGGCGACTGCCCTGCATCAGGCCAGCGCAACAGGCCCATGGTGCAATGTGCAGCATGTTCGCGCAATAGACGAGGTCGAACTGCCCGTGGACAAATTCCGTATCGGGCGACGGCCACGCGGTATCGCATACGTCGATGCGCACCGGCGCCGGCTGCGAAGCAGCGGCACTGTCCGCCAGCCAATGCGCAATGCCCGGCAGTGCTGCGGCCTCATGCTCCGAGGTCTGCCAGCGCCACTGTGGCAAGGCGGCCGTGAACCAGGCTGCGTGCTGGCCGGTGCCCGACGCGATCTCCAGCGCCTGGCCCGCGGGTGGCAGCAGGTCCTGCAGCACCTGAAGAATGGGCTGCTTGTTGCGTTCGGCGGACGGACTGAAGGGGGGTGGATTCATGGCATGCAATGCGGATAAGACCCGGCGCCGGGCCTGTCCATTGTCGCGCGGGACGCGGACCGCGGCGACACCGGATCGGCGCAGAAACGCGAAGCGTGATTGCCGGATGCGCGTCTCGCGCAAGAGACCATCTGCTACGCTCGGTGCCCATGCCCTTGCCGCCCCCATCGATCTCCCCCGTGGCAAGCCCCGGTCGCAAACCCATGACCGCCAGCGTCGTCGTCCTGATTCTTGCAGCCCTGCTGGGCATACAGCCGGTCACGACCGACCTGTATCTGCCTGCGTTGCCGGCCCTGACGAGCGGCTTTGGCGCCAGCATGTCGCAGGCGCAACTCACCCTGACCGCGCTGTTGCTGGCATTCGGCCTCTCGCAGCTGGTGTGGGGACCCTTGTCGGACCGATTCGGCCGCCGGCCGGTACTGCTGGTGGGACTGTCCACCTACATCCTTGCCGCCACCGGTGCGGCGATGGCACCCTCCATGGAGATGCTGGTGGCCTGGCGAACCGTGCAAGGCGTTGCCATGGGGGCCGGCGTCATGTGCGCACGCGCCATCATTCGCGACCTGTACGACCCGGCCGAAGGCGCGCAGGTGATGTCCAAGGCCTTGTCCGGCCTGGGCCTGATCGCCTGCCTGAGCGCCCCCACCGGCGGCCTGTTGTCCGAATGGTTCAACTGGCGTGTCGCCTTGGTGCCGCTGGCCGCTTTCGGCGCCGCCTCGCTGGTACTGGTCGCGCTGCGCTTCCAGGAGACGCTAGGGCACGCCAAGCCGCATGCACTCGCGCCCCGCGAGCTGGCCCGCAACTGGCTGCATATCGCACGCAACCCGACCTTTATCGCCTACAGCCTGCTGGCCGCAGCCTCATATGGCGGCCTGTTCACATTTCTGGCGGCATCGTCGTTCGTCTTCATCCAGGTGCTGTCGCTGAGCAAGATGCAGTTCGGCATGCTGATGTTCTCGATGTCGCTGAGCTACCTGTCCGGCACCTTTCTGTGCCGCAGCCTGCTGGCACGTGTGGGGGTGCGCCATGCGGTTGCCATCGCCAGCGGCATGACGCTGGCCAGCGGCACCATGATCGGCCTGTTCGCGCTGGCCGGCTGGAGCAGCGGGCCGCATGGCACCTGGTTCATCATCCTGCCGTTCTACCTGTTCACGCTCGCGCACGGGGTGCACCAGCCCTGCAGCCAGAGTGGCGCTGTCGGCCCGTTTCCGCGCATCGCGGGCACGGCGTCGGCACTCAACGGCTTCCTCATGATGGTCGCCGCATTTGCAATGGGCGGCTGGCTCGGCTGGCGCATGGACGGCACCGTCTTTCCGCTGACCAATGGCATATGGTTCTGGAGCATCGTCATCTCGGTCACCGGGTGGACCCTGGTGCAGAAACACGGGGTCCCGAAGCCGGACCCTATCGTCCGTGACTGAGTCCCCTCCCTGGTGCCTGGCGCTGGCTGGACCGACCGCCAGCGGAAAGACGGCCGCTGCCCTGGCCTTGGCACAGCAGTTGCCGCTGGAGATCATCAGCGTGGACTCGGCGCTGGTCTACTGCGGCATGGACATCGGCACCGCCAAGCCCTCGCGCGAAGAGCGCGCCGCCGTGCCGCACCACCTGATCGACATCCGCGATCCCCTGCAGTCCTACAACGCCGCCGAATTCGCCCGGGACGCGACTCAGCTGGTCGACGCGATCAATGCACGCGGCCGCCTGGCACTGTTCGTCGGGGGCACGATGCTGTATTTCAAGGCGCTGGTCGACGGCCTGCATGACATGCCCGGGCGGGATGCCGACATTCGCGCGGCCATCGACCAGCAGGCCGCCGCCGAAGGCTGGCCGGCCGTGCACGCCGAACTCGCCCGCGTCGATCCGGTGACAGCGGCGCGACTGGCGCCGCTGGACAGCCAGCGCATCCAGCGCGCGCTGGAGGTGCAGCGCCTCACCGGACGGCCGCTCAGCGCCTGGCATGCCGATCACAAACCCGGCGCCAGCGCTTCGCGCTTCGCAGCCATGCCGATGCTGTCGCTCGAACCCGCGCAGCGGCACTGGCTGCATGAACGCATTGCACAACGCCTCGATGCCATGATCGAACACGGCTTCATGGACGAGGTGCGGGCGCTGCGCGCGCGCGGCGACCTGCACCTGGACCTGCCGTCGATGCGCTGCGTCGGATACCGCCAGGCGTGGGAGGCACTGGACAGCGGCGCGCCGCTGTCCGAGTGGCGCGAACGCAGCATCATCGCCACGCGGCAGCTGGCCAAGCGGCAGCTGACCTGGCTGCGCAGCATGCCGGCACGCCAGGTGTTCGCCTGCGACGACGACACGGTGCTGGCGCAGATACTGGCCGCCGGCAAGGCCCTGGCGGGAAAGCCATGAGCGCGCAAAGACCTGCGGCAATGGCCGCCACCGCCACAAGGCATTCCGACGGGCAAACCGATGTGCCTGCGGGTCTGGTCGTCGCGGGCCTGCGCAAGGACTACGACGGTGTCAGCGTGTTCCGCAACGTCTCGCTCACCATCGCCCCCGGCGAGTTCGTCGCCATCGTCGGTGAATCCGGCGTCGGCAAGTCCACCCTGCTCAACTGCATGGCCGGGCTGGACGACTGGGATGCCGGCACGGTCGCGCTGGACGGCGTCGACATCGGACGGATGGACGACAGCGCGCGGGCACGCTTTCGCCGCGAGCGGATCGGATTCGTGTTCCAGGCCTTTCATGTATTGCCCCACCTGGACGTTGCGCAGAACATCGCGTTGCCGCTGATGCTGCTCGGCGCGCGCGATCACGCCAGCGACATGTTGCGGGTCGAGGCCATGCTGGATGCCGTCGGCCTGTCCGGACTCGGTGCGCGGCTGCCGCAGCAGCTCAGCGGCGGCCAGTTGCAGCGGGTGGCCATCGCCAGGGCACTGGTCCACCGGCCCCGGCTGCTGCTGGCCGATGAGCCCACCGGCAATCTGGACCCGACCACCGCGGCCAGGGTCATGGCGGCACTGGTGGCGCAAACCCGGGAACATGGCACCTCGCTGGTGCTGGTGACCCATTCGCCGGCGGCGGCACAGATGGCGGACCGGGTCTTGCAGCTCAACGCGGACGGCATCGCCGGCCGAGCACGGGTTTGGCGTCGGTGGCACCACGTCGAATAAGGCCACTGGTGCAGCTGCTGGCGGGGATGATCGCCCCGACACCGACGCTTGCCACTTTAGCCTGAGGCACAATCGGGTCAAGCACCGGTCTGTGCACTATTGCGCACAATGCGGCGCGGTTTGCAGCGATATGCGCGCCGCGACGGACCGGGCAACATCTGCACCCTGAACAACCCGAACCGATTGCCATGACCGCGCCGATCCGATCCCAATACGAAGACTTCATGCGCCATGTGCTCGAACATGGTGTGCACAAGGGTGACCGCACCGGCACCGGCACCACCAGCGTGTTTGGCCACCAGATGCGCTTCGACCTGAACGAGGGCTTTCCGCTGGTCACCACCAAGAAGGTCCATCTGCGCTCCATCATCCAGGAGCTGCTGTGGTTCCTGACCGGCTCGTCGAGCAACCACTGGCTGCAGGAGCGCGGCGTCAGCATATGGGACGAATGGGCCCGACCCGACGGCGACCTGGGGCCGGTCTACGGCGTGCAGTGGCGCAGCTGGCCGACGCCCGACGGCGGCCACATCGACCAGATCGCCCATGTGATCCAGACGCTCAAGACAAACCCCGATTCGCGCCGCATCATCGTCAGCGCCTGGAACGTGGCCGACCTCGACAAGATGGCGCTGATGCCCTGCCACGCGTTCTTCCAGTTCTATGTCGCGCCGTCCGCCGTGGCGGGCGAGCCCGGCCGGCTCAGCTGCCAGCTGTACCAGCGCAGCGCCGACATCTTCCTCGGCGTGCCCTTCAACATCGCCAGCTATGCCTTGCTGACACACATGGTTGCGCAGCAGTGTGACCTGGCCGTCGGCGACTTCATCTGGACCGGTGGCGACTGCCACATCTACAGCAACCACCAGGAGCAGGTGAAGCTGCAGCTGAGCCGCGCACCCTTCGCCTATCCGAAGCTGCACATCAAGCGTCGCCCGGCCTCGATTTTCGACTATCAGTTCGAGGACTTCGAAGTGCAGGACTACCAGTGCCATCCGGCGATCAAGGCACCTGTCGCAGTCTGACAAGGACACACGGAACCACCCGCCATGCGCATCAACCTGATCTACGCCCGCGCCCGCAATGGCGTCATCGGCGCCAACAATGCCCTGCCCTGGCATCTGCCGCAGGACCTGGCGCATTTCAAGCAGCAGACCGCGGGCGCACCCGTCATGATGGGCCGCAAGACCTGGGAATCTTTGCCGCCGCGGTTCAGGCCACTGCCGGGGCGCACCAACATCGTGGTCACGCGCCAGCGCGACTGGCGCTGCGAAGGCGCGCTGGCCGTGGACAGCCTGGAATGGGGCTGCGCACTGTGCACCGGCATGACACCGACGCCGGATGAGCTCTGGGTGATCGGCGGTGCGCAATTGTTCGCCGCGGCCATGGCGCTTGCGACACGGGCCATCGTGACCGAACTGGATCGGGACTTCGAGGGAGATGTGTTCGCGCCCAGGCTCGAAGGACCATGGGAAGAGACCGCCCGCGAGTCCCATGTGGCCGATGACGGCATGGGCTACGCATTCGTCACCTATGAGCGCAGCAGCGCGGTGGGTGTGCCACCGGCTGCTGGCTGAACGAACGCTCAGACCTGCGCGGGCTTTCGGCGCCGTGCGGCCACGGCGGCCAGCACGCCCAGGCCGCTGAGCAGCATGGCAAAGGTTTCGGGCTCGGGTACGGGGGCCGCCAGCACGATCAGCTGCGAGCGGGGATTGGGATCCAGACCCGCATTGAATCCGTCCTGGATCTGCTCGGCCACCAGGTAGATGGTGCCCTTCTCGTCCACCGTCACACCCTCGATGCCGTTATGGGGCAGGATGTTCGACAGGTCGAGGGAACTCAGGACCTGACCACTGCGGTTGACTTCCACCAGCATGCGCGAACCCAGGCTGAGCACCAGCAGGTTGTCGGCTGCCGGCGTGCCGGCAAAGCTGTCGACGGGCGACAAGGTCTGGACATCCGACAGCGTCGACAAGCCCATGGACACCGGATCGAAAAGGCTGACCACGGTCGATACGCCGCCCCCGGCAGGGCTGCTTCCGTCGCCACTGGTCGATGGTGGAAGGCCCGTGGCCGGCCCGAATGTCAGGCTGCCGGCCAGCACACCCTGCGGGCTCTGCTGCTTGACTGTCACGAAGCTGCCAGTGCCGCGCGGGTCGTAGCTGATGCCCTCCATCCCGTTGTTGCCGACTTTCGCGTCGCTGATCGACACGAAGTTGTCCTTCAGGCTGATCGAACTGCCCGAGGCATTGTTGTAGGTGAAACGGTAGGCGTCCTGCAACCGCTCTTCGCCCACCACCAGCACGCCATTTCCCAGGTAGGTCAAGCCTTCGGTGTCGTGCTTGGTGCTGCCGGTGCCGCTCCAGTCGAAGACGTTGTAGCCCAGGGTCTGGCCGGTGAGCGATATCTCGATGACACCTGTGCCTTCGTCGCCGACATAGAACAAGGTCCCGCGGTCCCGCGCATAGGTGACGGCCGATGCCTCCAGGCCGGAGATGCCGCCACTGGTACCGTTCAGGATGTCGAGCCCATAGGTGCCGACCACCTGGTAGTTGCCAAGATGGATGGAGCTGGCCGCCTGTGCGGATAGCGATGTCGCCGCAACGATGGCGGCCAGCAGAATGCGGATCTTCATGGTGCTGGAACTCCGCATTCAGGCCTGGCGCCGACGGCGACGGGCGATCGCGCCGACCACGCCCAGGCCGGCCAGCAGCATGGCATAGGTCTCGGGTTCCGGGACGGCGGCGGCGATGGCGCCCGGCGAGCCGATCTCGTTGCCGCTGACACTCATGAATGCACCATGGATACCGACGGTGCTCAGTTGGCTGACGAAAGCAGGAACCGCTGCGGTTCCGTTCACGCCGGCGGCATTGTCGAAGGTCCGACCCCGCGTGCTCTCCCCGAAGCTGACGCTGGCCTGCAGCGCACCCGCGCTGTTGAAAATGTTGATCTGGTCGCCGCCCGTGCTCAGCCCGATGCCGGACCCCGAATAGTTGCCGATGGCGAAACCGGCGGGCGCACTGGCGCCGAACCAGGTGCTGACGAAGGTCGCATTGTCCGAACCCGTGCCTTCCAGAAAAATCACCGACTGCCCAGCGGCAATGCTGCCGATGCCGGTGAGGAATGCGACGCCAGCGTTCTGCGAGTCATCGTCCATCGACCAGCCGGAGAGGTCGATCGCCGCACTGCCGAAGTTGGTCAGCTCGAACCAGTCTGCACGGTAGGGCGAGCCACTGTTGCCGCTGCTCCATGGCGAGAATTCGGTGATCCTGACCTGGGCTTGGGCCATCGTGGCACTCGCGACGAGCAGGACGGCGGCAATGCGCAGCAAGGGCTTGCGAATGGGGGTCATGTTGTTTCTCCAGATAGTTGGTGCAGAACCGGCATGCGACACCCTCCCCGGGTGCGCACATCGCCGCGCCCCGTTGGCGTGGACGTCTCAACGGGTGATCTGGAGCTTAGTGAGGTGCCGTGACAGCGCGATGACATCACCGCCTGCGCTGCCGGCAGGCGACACGGCGCGGCGCAGGCCTCACGCGCCGCGCGGTCCCGGTGTGCAGACCCGGCCGGCTACTGCGGCAGCGGCGCCACCTGCGCCCAGCGGCCATCCTGGTGCGAGCGGATGCAGGCCTCGATGAACGCCATGGTGTGGGCGCCATCCGCAATACGCGGATACGGTGCCTGCACTGGTGTCTCGCCCAGCGCGAGCGCCATGCGCTCTGCGGCCACCTCGCGGTAGATGTTGGCGAAGGCCTCGCGCAGTCCTTCCGGATGGCCACGCGGGGTGCGTCCGGCGGCCAGTATCTCGGGTGGCAGAAAGGCGTCGCCACGACCGATGGTGCGCGGCGCCTCACCCTGCAAGGCCAGTTGCAGGTAGCTGGCCTGGCGATGCGACCACTCCAGCGATCCCTTCTCCCCGAACACGCGCAGGCGGATATCGTTCTCGGCGCCGGCGGCCGCCTGCGTGACGGTGAACGTGCCGCGCGCGCCGTTGTCGAACGCCAGCAGCGCAGATACATGGTCGACCACGCGCCGGCCCGGCATCAGGGCGCCCACCTCGGCGCTGACCCTGGCGATCGATGCGTCGGCGACGAAGCAGGCCAGATGCTGGGCATGGCATCCGATGGCGCCCATGACCAGGGCCAGGCCGCTGCGCTGCGGATTCAGGATCCAGTCGTAGCGCCGGTTCGGGGGACCGTCCTCGACGCGGGTCGCCAGGCCGCTCTGGATGTATTCGACCTGCACCAGGCGCACATCGCCCAGCACGCCATCGCGCACCAGATGGCGCGCATAGCGTGTCATCGGATAGGCCGAATAGCCGTGGGTGACGGCGAACAGCCGTCCGCCCTTGCGCGTGCGCTGCAGCAGGTCGCAGGCCTGCGCGAAGTCATGGGCCACCGGCTTGTCGCCGACCACGTCGAAGCCGGCGTCCAGCGCCGCTGCCGCATAGGGGTGGTGGGTGTCGTTGGGCGTCATGATGGCCACCGCGTCAACGGCGTCGTCCCGGCCCCGCTCACGCGCAATCATCTGCGCCACGTCGCCATAGGCCCGCTCGGGCGCCAGTCCAAGCGCCATGCCGGCGGCGTGCGAACGCTCCGGGTCGCTGGAAAACACGCCTGCCACCACCTGCCAGTGGCCATCCAGCTGGGCTGCGCCGCGGTGCATGTCGCCGATCCAGGCGCCTGGGCCGCCGCCCACAACGGCCAGCCGCAAGGGGCGTCCGAATCTATCCCGCAGTGTGCGCATGTTTGTCCTGATCCTTGAATTGAAGTTGGAACGATGCAGGGAGGCCGGCGCCGTGCCGGCACCTGCAAGGGCCTCGCAGGCACTTACATGGAGGCCGTGAAGCCTCCGTCGACGGTCATGATCAGCCCGCTGACGTAGGAGGCTTCGTCCGACGCCAGGAATACCGCCGCAGGCCCGATCTCCTGCACACGCCCCCAGCGACCAGCAGGCGTGCGGCGGCAGACCCAGTCGTTGAACTCCTGGTTCTCCAGCAGCGGCGTATTCATCTCGGTGGCAAAGAAGCCCGGTGCGATGCAGTTGACGGTGATCTCGGACGGCGCCAGTTCCACCGCCAGTTGCCGGGTCAGCGCATGGACTGCACCCTTGCTGGCCACATAGGCCGATATCGAACCACGCGCATTGATGGCGCTGATGGAGCCGGTCAGGATGATGCGGCCCTGGCGCCGGGGTGCCATCACGCCCGCAGCCGCGCGGCACAGCACCCAGACCGACGTCAGGTTGGTGTTCATGATCCGCTGGAAGTCGGCCAGGGCGAAGTCACCGATCGGTGCGCGGTGGTTGATGCCGGCATTGGCCACCAGGACATCCAGCTGCCCGTGCCGTGCAACGGTATCGCGCACGCAGCGCTCCACCGCAGCGGTGTCGTTGACGTCGAACGCCGCGGCCTCGCCAGACAGCCCCTCGCTGTGCAACTCACCCACCCGCGCGTCGAGCGCCGCCGGGTCACGGGCGTTGAGCACGACATGGGCGCCGCTGCGCGCCAGCGACTGCGCCATGGCCCAGCCCAGCCCGCGCGAGGCGCCGGTGACCAGCGCGATTTTTCCGGTCAGGTCAAACATGGTGTCCCCGCATCATCATGGTGTCCGTCCTTCATCGATATGGCCCACCATTCGGGTGAAGGCCTGTTGCAGCAGTCCGTTGTCGGTGCCGGCTGCGATCATGGTGTAGCCCATCTCGCGCGCCCGCCTTATCCACGCCGCGTCGGTGGCCATGAATCCGGCCGCCTTGCCGTGCAGTCGACAGGCGCGGACCACGTCGCGCATCGCGCCATCGAAGCGCGGATCGTCAAACTGCCCGGGAATGCCCATGAAGTTCGACAGGTCGAAGTGTCCGACCCACAACACATCGACGCCCTCGACAGCGGCAATCGCATCGACGTTGGCCAGGCCGTGCTCGGTCTCGATCTGCGCGATCACCATGGTGCGTGCATTGGCTTCACGGATCTTCTGGCCGACCTCGCCGCCCTGGTAATCGCATTGGGCAAAACCGAACGCGGCGCCACGCCGGCCCACCGGCGGGTATCGGCAGGCCTGCACGATGCTGCGCGCCTGATCCGCCGACTCCACCATCGGAATCATCACGCCGCGTGCGCCCAGGTCGAGCGCCCGTGCCAGCCAGGTATATTCGCCGCGCGGCACCCGGACCATGGGCTCGATCGGCAAGCCGCGGCAACTTGAGAAAAGCCACTTCAGGGTCTCAAAGCCGAGCCCGGTGTGCTCCATGTCGTACAGCACGAAGCGGCAGCCGGCATTGGCCAGGATGGCACTCATGCCGGGCGAGAAGAATTCGAACACCATGGCGCCGGCCACGGTCTGGCCGGCCAGCACGTCCTGCTTGATGGCGTTCGGGGTCATGGTGCGTTGTCGCGATCCGGGGCGCCTGTCATGCTGTCTCCTGGTCGATGTGGCGTGCGATCGGATGGCTGCACGTCCTTGGGTGTTGCGGCGCCGGCAGTCCACGGCGTCATTGGCGAACGACACGAATATAGCCGCTTATGCACCGTCTGACCGGCATCCATGCCACACGGATGCGGCGCGCCATTCGCGCCTGCCGATGGCCATGCGCCTTGCACCCTGTAATATCTGCGGCCACGGTTGCCGCATTGGACACCTGGTGCGCCGGATACGAGGAGTTGACCCATGAACACGTTTCGCGTCGGCATCACCGCCGATGTCCTGCAGTCCGACGGCACACCCATCTTCGGCAAGGCCCCGCTGTCCTTGCTCGAACAACCCGGCGTCGCGTGGGAGATCATGGACAGCGACTCCAGCGAACTCACCCCCGCCCATGTGGCCCGCTACGACGCCATCTGCGCCATGCTCACACGTCTGACGCCGGCCAGCCTGAGCGGCCCGGACATCCGTCTCAAGCTGGTCGCGCGCTTCGGCGTCGGGTACGACACCATCGATGTGCCGGCGTGTAATGCCGCGGGTGTATGGCTGACGATCGCGCCGGATGGCGTGCGCCGCCCGGTCGCCACCTCGGCGCTGACGCTGATGCTGATGCTGGCGCAGAAGGTGCTGATCAAGGACCGGCTGACCCGCAGCGGCCGCTGGAGCGAAAAGCTGGACCATATGGGAACAGGCCTCACTGGCCGCACCCTGGGTTCGATCGGCATTGGCAACATCGGGGCCGAGTTGTTCCGGCTGGCCCGACCGCTGGACATGGTCGCCATCGCCCACGACCCGGCCATCGATCCGGCACAGGCCGCCGCGATGGGCATACGGCTGGTGGACATGGACACGCTGTTTCGCGAGTCGGACTTCCTGACCGTCAACTGCCCGCTGAACGAACACACGCATGGACTGGTCGACGCCCGCAAGCTGGCGCTGATGAAACCCGGCGCCTACCTGATCAATACGGCGCGCGGACCCATCGTCGACGAGAAGGCGCTGTATGCCGCGCTGGCCAGCGGGCGCATTGCCGGCGCCGGCCTGGACGTGTTCGAACAGGAGCCGACGCCGAAGGACAATCCGATCCTGCAGCTGGACAACGTCGTCGTGACCCCGCATGCCATCTGCTTCACCGATGAATGCATGCGCAGCCTGGCCGAGAGCGCGTTCCGGGCCGTCATCGATGTCGCACAGGGCCGTACCCCGCCCTATCTTGTCAACCCGCAGGCGCGCAGCGCGCGTCCGGCCTGAAGGAGTGCTTCCATGTCCCAGTCCGACAAGCCCGATCCGCGCCACGGCCCGCCGGTGCTGATCGTCACCGGCGCCTCGCGCGGCATCGGCGCCGCGTGTGCACGCGCCGGCGCGCGCGCCGGATACCGGGTCGTCGTGAATTACAGCAGCAGCCGAGATGCGGCGTTGGCCGTGGTGGCCGATATCGAGAAGGTGGGCGGCTCCGCGATCGCCATTCGCGCCGATGTGTCCCGGCCCGACGCGGTGGAGGAGCTGTTCGCACAGTCCGATGTCCACTTCGGCAAGGTGACGGCGCTGATCAACAACGCGGGCATCGGCGGTGCGATCCAGCCGCTGGAGGACATGCGCCCCGAGGCACTGGAGGCCTTGTTCCGTACCAATGTCTACGCCTGCGTCCATTGCTGCAGCGCGGCGATCCGCCGCATGGCGCCACGCCACGGCGGCAGCGGCGGCGTCATCGTCAACATCTCGTCGGCCGCTGCGCGGCTCGGCGGTCTGCCCGGCATGGTCGCCTATGCGGCCAGCAAGGGCGCGATCGACAGCCTGACCACCGGTCTGGCCAAGGAGGTCGGTGCTCAGGGCATCCGTGTGGTCGGCATCCGGCCGGGCATCATCGAGACCGACATCCTGGAGCCGATGGGTGGATCGACACTGGTCCACACGGTGGCACCCAGCATCCCGCTCGGACGGGTCGGACAGCCCGAGGAGATCGCCGATGCGGCCATCTGGCTGCTCGGCCCGCAGGCGTCCTACGTGCATGGCACGACCATCGACGTGACGGGCGGCCGCTGAGCCCGAGCCAATCCATGCGCACCAACAGGGCCCATCGCCGGTCGGCCGCCCGCAGCGGCCGCGCTGCGGCCGCGTTGTGGACAATCACCCCATGAAACTCGCAACCTGGAACATCAACTCCCTGACCGTCCGCCTGCCACAGGTGCTCGACTGGCTCGCCACCAACCCGGTGGATGTGCTGTGCCTGCAGGAGCTCAAGCTCAGCGACGACAAGTTTCCGCGCGATGCATTGCAGCAGGCCGGCTACCACAGCGCCGTATTCGGCCAGAAGACCTACAACGGCGTCGCGATCCTGAGCCGGACGCCAATGCGCGACGTGGTGACCAACATCCCGGGCTTCGCCGACGAGCAGTCGCGCGTGATCGCAGCCACCATCGACACAGCCGCCGGTCCGATGCGCATCGTCAACGGCTACTTCGTCAATGGCCAGGAGCCGGGCAGCGAAAAGTTCGCCTACAAGATGCGCTGGCTCGAGGCGCTGCACGCCTACCTGCGTGCCGAGCTGAGCGCGTATCCCCAACTTGCGCTGCTGGGCGACTTCAACGTCACGGCCGACGACCGCGACAGCTGGGACCCGGACGGTTTGCGCGAAACCATTCACCACACCACGCAGGAGCGGGAGCACTTCCAGGCCGTGCTGCAACTGGGCCTGCACGACAGCTTCCGCCTGTTCGAACAGGCCGAGAAGACGTACAGCTGGTGGGACTACCGGGAATTCGCTTTCCGGCGCAACCGCGGCCTGCGCATCGACTACGTGCTGGTCAGCGACGCACTCAAGCCGCGCGTCACCGCCTGCACCATCGACAGGGCACCACGCAAGAACGAGCGCCCGAGCGACCACACGCCGGTCGTGGTCGAGCTGCAGGACTGATCCACCCAGGCTTCACGTATGGCGCCTGGTACGACTCGCTGCCGGTGCGCAGCGGGCCTCCTGCCTGGACTATTCCAGTCCGAGGTCCTGGATCTTGCGGGTGATGGTGTTGCGCCCGATACCGAGTTTCTGCGCGGCCTCGATGCGCCTGCCACGGGTATTGGCCAGCGCGGTGAGGATCAGCCGGGATTCAAAGCGGCGCGTCAGCACCTCCCACACGTCCTGCCGGCCGGCCGCCAGCATCTGGCCGGCCTCGATCTCGACACCCGACTCCCAGGCTGCCTGATCGGACGGCGCTGATTCGAAGGGCTGGCTCAGCGGCGTAGTCGTGACCGGCGGCGCCCCTGCCGACGCGGAACTGGCCATGTGATGCAACATGACGGCATCGCCGGACTGCTGGCCGCCCGGTGCCGGTGCCGGTTCCGCCATCAGGCCTGCGCCGGTGGTTCCAAGCACCTCGGGCGGCAGGTCCTTGGCGTCGATCACCTGCGCCGGTGCCATGACCGTCAGCCAATGGCAGATGTTCTCGAGCTGGCGCACGTTGCCCGGGAATGCAAAGCGCGACAGCTGTGCCAGCGCCAGTTCGGAGATGCGCTTGGGTTCGACCTCGAGCTGGCGGGCACTTTGCTGCAGGAAGTGGCGCGTCAATCCGGGAATGTCTTCACGGCGCTCACGCAAGGGCGGCAGGCGCAGGCGGATCACGTTGAGGCGGTGGAACAAGTCCTCGCGGAACACGCCTTCCTTGACCCGCTGCTCCAGGTCCTGGTGGGTGGCTGCGATCACGCGGACATTGGTCTTGATCGCATCGTGGCCACCGACCCGGTAGAAATTGCCGTCCGACAGCACACGCAGCAAACGCGTCTGCAGGTCGAAAGGCATGTCGCCGATCTCGTCCAGAAACAAGGTGCCACCATCGGCCTGCTCGAAGCGGCCTCTGCGCATGGTCTGTGCGCCCGTGAACGCGCCGCGCTCATGACCGAACAATTCACTCTCGAGCAGGTCCTTGGGAATGGCTGCCGTGTTGATGGCGACAAACGGCGCACTGCCGCCATTGCCGCGTGGCGAGTGCTTGTGCAGTGCCCGGGCAACCAGCTCCTTGCCGGTACCGGACTCACCGGTGATCATCACTGTCACATTGCTCTGGCTGAGCCGGCCGATGGCCCTGAACACATCCTGCATGGCAGGTGCCTGACCGAGCATTTCCGGTGTCGCCGCAATGCGCTGCTCGGAGACCTCCTCGCGTTGGCTCTCCTGCATCGCGCGGCGGATCAGCTCCACGGCCTTGGGCAGATCGAACGGCTTGGGGAGGTACTCGAACGCACCCCCCTGGAACGCCGACACCGCACTCTCCAGATCGGAGAAAGCGGTCATGATGATGACTGGCAAGGTCGGGCGCTCGTGCTTGACGCGCTCCAGCAACTCCAGACCAGAGCCACCCGGCATGCGGATGTCGCTCACCAGAATCTGCGGGCCTTCGGCTTCGCCTGCGGATTCCAGCGCGGACAACACATCGCGCATGTTGGTGAAGCTGCGGGTCGCCAGGTTCTCACGCAGCAATGCCTTCTCGAGCACGAAGCGGATGGACTGATCATCGTCGACGATCCAGATGGGCTTCATGATGGTGTGTGGCGCATGGCGCGCCGGCAGTTGGTGATTTTTTTGGACAAAATTCAGGACAGAGGTATGAGGATCTTGAAGTCGGTTCGACCAGGCACGCTGTCCACCTCGATCAGGCCATGGTGTTGCTGCACAAACGTCTGTGCCAGCGTCAACCCCAGCCCGGATCCACCATCCCTGCCCGACACCAGCGGGTAAAAGATGCGGTCCTTGATCGAGTCTGGAACACCAGGCCCGTTGTCGATGACATGCAATTCCAATGCCAGTCTGTACCTTTGTTTGCCAAATGTCACCTGCCGCGCGACCCGCGTACGCAAGGTCAGCATCCCATCGCCCGCCGCAATGCGCTCGGCAAGCGCCAGACAGGCGTTCTGCGCGATGTTGAGAACGGTCTGAATCAGTTGCTCGCGGTCGGCGCGCAACTCCGGAATCGAAGTGTCATAGTCGCGCACCACGCGCAAGCCGCGCGGAAACTCGGCCACGATCAGCGAGCGCACGCGCTCGCACACCTCGTGGATATTGACGTCGCCCATGCGCTGGGGAAATCGGTGCGGAGCCAGCAACCGGTCCACCAGCGACTGCAACCGGTCTGCCTCGCGAATGATGACCTGCGTGTACTCGTTGAGACCGCGGCCTTCGATCTCCATCTCCAGCAGCTGCGCCGCACCCCGGATGCCGCCCAAGGGATTCTTGATCTCGTGTGCGAGGTTGCGGATCAGCTCCTTGTTGGCTTGCGCCTGGTCCGTCAAGCGGTCCTCGCGCTCCTGGCGCGCCTGCTGCTCCTGCGGCAGCAACTCGACGATGATTTCCCGCCGCGATTCGGTCTGCGTGACGATGACGTGTACCGGCATCGGATCATGGTTGAGGCGCTTGAGCAAGGTGTCGTAACGCATCGTGGCAAATGCATTGCCTCCGGCACCCGCGAGCGCATGAAGCAAGGCCTCGGGTTCCGCAAAATTGTCGGCAAACTGCGAGGCGACGATGGCGCGGCGCGAGACGCCCAGCGCATCTTCGAGTGCCGCGTTCGCAAACACGACGATGCCGTCTTCGCGCACGACCGCCACCAGGGTCGCGAGCAGATCGAAGGACCTGAATCGCGACGGCAGGAAGTCGGTCAGGGCTGGAAAGTGGGCGGGGCTCAAGCGCGCTATTTTGCGGCAGTCACCCGACCGAGCTCACGCCGGATGCCGGCGATGTCGCTCTCGTTGCGGGCCAGCGACGCCTTGAGTTCGGCGACGCGATCGAGATATTTCTGGTAGTTGCGGGCTTCGTCGCCACGCTTTTCAGGCTCGCCATTGTTGTACTCTCGCAACAAATCGGCGTTGCGCGCCTCGGCCTTCTTTAGCTCCGACTCCAGGATCAGCTTGGCATCGGAGTCGCGCGCCTTCTGCTCGGCGTTGTCCACGCGCGATGCCGGCGGGGCAGCGGAGGCCAGCTTGACCGTCGGGGCACCGGCGGCCGGCGCAGCGGCAGAGCCTGAAGGCGCTGCAGGCGGCTTGAAGCCCTGGATCACCGTGACGTTCCCACCCTCGAGCAGCTTGCACTGCCCCTTCTGGGCATCGGTGATCTTGTTGGTGTATTCGTTGCCGCAGCGGTAAATCTGGGCCTGTGTCGGGCCGGCCAGAACCAGCAGGATGGCAACCAAAGGTATCGACGACAAATGCATGATGCTCTCTCCACGCGTCACAGGATGCAGGGACGGCCTCCAAGTATGCGCCAATTGACCGCTTCGACCAAACCGGCGCATATCCCACAAAAGGACAAGGGCGGTCAGGACCGCCCTTGTTACTGTGATCCCGGGTTGCCGTGGGGCCAACCCGGCCGCTGCTTGTTACAGCGAATAGTACATGTCGAACTCGACCGGATGGGTCGCCATGCGCATGCGGGTCACTTCGCCCATCTTGAGCTCGATGTAGGCATCGATCATGGTGTCTGAGAACACACCGCCCTTGGTCAGGAAGTCGCGGTCCTTGTCGAGGTACTCCAGCGCCTGATCCAGGCTGTGGCAAACGGTCGGGATCAGCGCGTCTTCTTCCGGCGGCAGATGGTACAGATCCTTGGTGGCGGCTTCGCCAGGATGGATCTTGTTCTCGACGCCGTCCAGACCGGCCATGAGCAGAGCCGAGAAGCACAGGTAGGGGTTCGCCAGTGGATCCGGGAAACGTGCTTCGACGCGACGGCCCTTGGGGTTGGCCACGAACGGAATGCGGATCGATGCCGAGCGGTTCTTGGCGGAGTACGCCAGCTTCACCGGAGCTTCGAAACCAGGCACCAGGCGCTTGTAGCTGTTGGTACCCGGATTCGTGATCGCGTTCAGTGCGCGGGCATGCTTGATGATGCCGCCGATGTAGTACAGCGCGAAGTCCGAAAGACCTGCATAGCCGTCGCCGGCAAACAGGTTCTTGCCGTCTTTCCACACCGACTGGTGCACGTGCATGCCGGAGCCGTTGTCGCCAACGATGGGCTTGGGCATGAAGGTCGCGGTCTTGCCGTACGAGTTGGACACGTTCCAGACCACGTATTTCAGGATCTGCGTCCAGTCCGCGCGCTGAACCAGCGTGCTGAACTTGGTGCCGATCTCGTTCTGGCCGGCGCCTGCCACTTCATGGTGGAACACTTCAACCGGAATGCCCAGCGATTCGAGGATCAGCGCGATCTCGGCGCGCAGGTCCTGCGTGCTGTCGACCGGGGGAACGGGGAAGTAGCCGCCCTTGACGGTCGGGCGATGGCCGCGGTTGCCGCCATCGATCTTCTTGCCGGTGTTCCACGGTGCTTCGTATTCGTCGATCTTGACGAAAGAGCCCGAGCCGTCTGCGCCCCAGCGCACGTCGTCGAAGATGAAGAACTCGGGTTCCGGACCGAAGTAGGCGGTGTCGCCAATGCCGGAGGACTTGAGGTAGGCTTCTGCGCGCTTGGCGATCGAACGCGGATCGCGGTCGTAGGCCTTGCCGTCGCTGGGTTCGACCACGTCGCAGCTCATGAACAGCGTGGTTTCTTCGAAGAACGGATCGATGTTGGCGGTATTCGGGTCAGGCATCAGCTGCATGTCCGAGGCTTCAATGCCTTTCCAGCCGCCAATCGAGGAACCGTCGAAGGCATGACCGGACGAGAACTTGTCTTCGTCGAAATGCGAAACAGGCACCGTCACGTGCTGCTCCTTGCCCCGGGTGTCGGTAAAACGGAAGTCAACGAACTTGACTTCGTTTTCCTTCACCATCTTCATCACGTCTGCGACGGTCTTGGCCATCAATTACTCCTGTTGAACAGTTGTTGAAATACGTTACCTGCGGACAAACGCAGTTTTTGTGCCAATCACCCCGTATTGGCGCCAGTGGGTCCAGCCCGCTATTTTGCCTGCGGTTTTCGCTGCTGGGACACGGCAGTTGCGGCCGACCCAAAATTGAGCACGGCTCAAAGATGAGCTATTTTGGTGCAAATTCTCAAGAATATCCCTATTTGGTGCATTTCAATTTCGCACCATTTCAGGGCCTAGTCGAACCTGCCGCTGCCGCAAACCGTCCAGCAGGGCACCATAGGCTGCATCGACATCGGCCACCTCGCCCTTGACACCCAATTCGATATGGCGACCGTATTCGGGATGGTCCACACTGGGGAGACTGAACACACGCACCGTGGCGAAGCGCCGCTCGATATCTTCCATCAGGGGCGTCAGGGCAGCCTCCATGGCGCCAAAGGCGATGACGGACTTCTCCACCGACGGACTGCGATGGAAGCAGTCTGCGTAATGCTGGTCCAGCACCCACTCGATCATCGGCCAGGCCATGACCGGGAAACCCGGCACGAAATGCACCACCCCCGCACCTTTTCCGGTCAGACGGGCGGCGTCACAGCTGAAGCCGGGGATCTTGTTGTAAGGGTTGGGAATGATGTCTGCGCCCGCCGGGAAAACGCCCATGTTCAAGCGGTGCACGTTGTCGGCGCGATCGGGGTCGAATGTCTCGCCCTGCTCGCGGGCCACGTCACGCATGCGATCTTCAATCAGCAGCCGCGCCTGTGGATGGAGCTCGAGCCCCAGCCCCAGGGCCAACGCGGCACATTGCCGCGTGTGGTCGTCTGGTGTGGCGCCGATGCCGCCGCAGGAGAACACCACATCGGAAGACGCAAACGCGCGCTCCAGCGACGACGTGATCCGTGCACGCGAATCGCCCACGTAGTCGGCATAGGCCAGTTGCAGGCCCCGCGCATGCAGCCGTTCGATCACAGCAGGCAGATGCTTGTCGGCGCGCTTGCCCGACATGATCTCGTCGCCGATGATGATCAGGCCGAAGGCGGGAACGGTCTTGCGCGCTTGCGCATCGCGGATGTCATGGACGGGCATTGTTGGGCAACTGGGCAGTCGTGGGTAAGGGAGCGCCATTGTCGAGGCTGCGCATGGTCTGCAGCGCAGCCAGGCTGTAGTGGGTGAACCACAAGGAGGAAAACGCGAAGACCAGCGTGTAGACCCAGATCGCAATGGGAACCAGGATGACGAAGGCCACGACGAACAAGGCGCCGGAGGCCCACAGCAGGCTGGGAGCCGCGCCCAGGTAGCCGGAAATCACGCCGATGGCGAGCAGGGAGCTGCGATGCCGGCGCAGGATCTCCAGGCGCTCCGGCTTGCTGGCGTGTTCGGCCAAGGCATCGAAGGCCATGACCCGGTAGGTGAGCCAGCCCCAGATCAGGGGCGGCAGGATCAGGATCAACGGGGGAATCAGCCACAGCGGAATCGACACCAGCAGGGCGACCAGCGCCAGCAGCGTGGAGCCCAGCGACCAGAACACGCTCGCCAGCAAGGAGCCTCCGCGCTTGCGCTCGAGCTGCCCGAACCGGCGCTCGGCCACCATCGTGACCAGCGCCGGCGTCATCAGCAGCGCCACCACCAGCAGCGACATCAGCACGATCAGCGGGGTCACGGCAAAAACCACGATCAGCGGCGCCAGCACCGTCTTTAAGCCTTCGGCACCAATGCCCTGCAACCACTCGAACAGCGTTGTGAGCAGAGACGAGCCCTCGAGCATGCCGCGCACGCCGTCGAGTGCGGAGTCCCAGTAGAAATAGCCCAGCGTCAGCGACAAGGCCACCATCAGGATCAGCGGCAGCATCGACAGAACGATGACCCTCGGACGCAGGCAGTCTGCCGCGGCGCGCCAGAACGAATCGAGAAACAGGTTCATTCGGCAAGCATACCGCGGGGATGCATGGCCGTCGCTGCCTTGGGTAGTATTGCAGCCATGACCGAACGCCTTATCGCCAACTCCCGCCTGGAAGTGCAGCATATCGCCGCCGATGCAGGAACGGTGCCCCGCGCACCCCTGGTGTTCCTGCACGAGGGTCTTGGATCGGTGGCCATGTGGCGCGACTGGCCGCAAACCGTGTGCGCACGCACCGGGCGCGAAGGCTGGATCTATTCACGCCGCGGCTACGGTTGCTCCGAACCCGTACCGGACGTTCGCGGTCCGGCGACCGTGGTCGGGGGCGTTCGCGGCGGGCGCCTGCTGCCGGACTACATGCACCATGAGGCGTGGACGGTATTGCCGCACTTGCTGGAAGATTGCCGTGTCCGGTGCCCGGTCCTGATCGGCCATTCCGATGGCGGCACGATCGCGCTGCTACATGCCAGCCGCCATCCGGTGACGGCCTGCATCGTGATGGCGCCCCACATCGTCGTCGAGGATGAGTCGATCCGCAGCATCACGCAGGCACGCGATGCCTTTGAAAACGGCGACTTGCGCGATCGGCTGGCCCGCTACCACCAGGACGTGGACTGCGCATTCTGGCAGTGGAACGATATCTGGCTCAGCCCGGAGTTCCGGGCCTTCGACATACGCGAAGACTGCCGGCATATCCAGGCGCCGGTGCTGGCGATACAGGGTGCGCAGGATCCCTACGGCAGCCTGGCGCAGATCAAGGGCATCGATCTGCCGGCGCAGCAGATCCGCCGCGAGGTGCTGGCCCCGTGTGGTCACTCGCCGCACCGCGACCAGACGGAGCAGACGACTGCGCTGATCACGGACTTTCTCTCCGCGCTCGGCTGAAGCCTGTATCCCTTCGCACTCAGGTGCCTGCTGGAGGGACCCGTCGTTGCAGCGGGTTTGCGCAGAGACCCTCAACCGGCCATCAGCGCCAGATCATCGGCACCCAGCCAGCGCCACTGGCCCGGCAGCAGATCGTCTGGCAATGCCAATCCGCCAATGCGGGAGCGGTGCAGGCCCTCGACCCGGTTGCCGACCGCGGCCAACATGCGCTTGACCTGGTGGTACTTGCCTTCCGTCAGCGTGAGGCTCAGCTGGTGGCTGCCATGCGCCTCGCAGGCTGCAGCGCGCACTGGCTTGGGGTCGTCGTCGAGGACCACGCCGGCCAGCAAGCGCATCACCTGGCTTTCGTCCAGCGGATGCTTGACCGTGACCTCGTAAACCTTGGGAACGTGGTGGCGCGGCGAACTCATGCGGTGGATGAACTTGCCGTCATCGGTAAGCAAAAGCATGCCGGTCGTGTCCTGGTCGAGCCGACCAACCGCCTGAACGCCCTGCACCGCCCCCTTCTGCGGGCGCATGCGCAGTGGCGACGGCAACAGCGTGTAGATGCTGGGATAGGTCGACGGCTTCTGCGAGCATTCGGTGCCGGCGGGCTTGTGCAGCATCAGGTAGGCCTTTTCGTGGTACGGCCAGTCGACGCCCTGCACCCGAACGCGCAAGCCCCGGGGGTCGACGTCCTGCGCTGCGTCGGTCACGCTGCGGGGAGAGCCGCCATCGCCCCCTGCATGAACCTGCACCAGGCCCTGCTGGATCAATCCGGCACAGACGCGGCGGGTGCCGAATCCCTGGGAATAAAGCACATCCTGCAATTGCATGGGGAGAGCTACGCGTCAAACGGAAGAACAAGCCGAACATGCCGCGCGAACGGCACACCAGCCACCAAGTTTACCGGGCCAAGGCCGGCTCGCCATTCACGCGTTCATGCACGGACTCGGACATGGATTCGATTTTCAATGCGCCAGTGCGCCCACCGGTCGTCGGCCAAGGCTGACGCCCCCCATTTCCGCACGTGATGTTCGCTGAACGGCTTCTGCAGAAACCCGACGGCGTCGGTCAGGCGCACGGCGCGTCACCGCATTTTGCGCCTCAACTTCCTGTTGCACATGCCGATAAGAAGGACAGCAGTAAATGGGACGACAAACAGCTCAGACATTCAATCGGAATCTCAGTTGGCCTCAACAATCAATACCAATAGCGCTTCACTCACCGCCCAACGCAACCTGGGAATCCAACAGTCTTCATATACGACATCCATACAGCGCCTGTCGTCCGGCTTGCGCATCAACAGCGCCAAGGACGACGCGGCCGGCCTGGCCATTTCTGAACGCTTCACCAGCCAGATCAAGGGACTGAATCAGGCCGTTCGCAATGCGAATGACGCCATCTCTCTGGCCCAGACCGCCGAAGGCGCGCTGAGCGCTTCCGGGGGGATTCTGCAGCGCGTGCGCGAGCTTGCGGTGCAGTCCGCCAATGCGACCAATAGCGCGTCGGATCGCCGGGCCTTGAACACCGAGGTCAGCCAACTGGTGTCCGAACTCGAACGCATCTCGCAGGTCACCGAGTTCAACGGCAAGAAGCTGCTCGACGGGTCGTTCACCGCACAGAGTTTCCAGGTGGGCGCCAATGCCAACCAGCTCATCACCGCGGACATGGCCGATGCGCGCGCGAACCGTCTGGGCGCCGCCACGCTGAGTTCCGGTGCAGGCGTGATCACCGGGGTTGCCACCAATCGTGCCTCTCTGACAGGTGGCATCGTGATCAATGGCACCGGCATCAGCACTGCGTCGGCACAGAGTGTGGCCGACGTGGTGTTTGCCATCAACGCGCAGTCCGAAGCCACCGGCGTCCATGCAAGCCGCAACTTCCCCAACGTGAATACGGCCAACTACTTCCCCGACATGGCGCAGGACCACACGGTGAAGGTCAATGGCACATTCGTCTCGATCGCCGCCAATGCAACGATCGACCAAGTGGCTGACGCGATGAAAGCGGTTGCATCCACCACGGGCGTCACCGTGACAGCCGCCGGAAACCGCCTGAGCTTCACAACGGCCAGCGGCAACGACCTGACACTGGCAGACGCTGCGCCATTTGGCGTGTTGTCCACTTTCAATGGTGTTGCCGGCGCAGAACCCAACGTCACCTTGTCCGCGGGTATCACGCTGTCCACCACGATTCCCGGCTTCATCCAGGTGACGGAGGGCAAAGGATCCACCGCGAATGACCTGCAGTTGCTGCAAGGCCTGCAAGTGACCACCACCACAAGCATCGGAGGTGTCGGGGTAAGCGGCGGCACCCAGAGCTACAGCTATGCCGCCATCGCAAGCGCAGGCGTCAGCGGCGGCGACCTGGTGTTGGACAACGTGGTGCTGGACAGCCTCAGCATATCCGGCGGAACGGTGACCTTGACCAATAGCGTTGTCCGCAATCTGGTGATGTCGGGCGGCGCCTTGAACGCGACGGGTTCCGCCATCGGTCCCACGGTCACGTCGGGCGGCACCATCTCCAATACCTCGCCAGCACCCTCCGGAAGCCCGAGCGATGCGATTTCCAAAAGCCTGAAGGTGTCCTCCATGGACATCGGCACGGTGTCCGGCGCCAGCGACGCGATCCAGACGGTGGACTATGCGTTGCAGCAGATCAGCAAGGCCCGCGCCGGGCTCGGCGCCCTGCAATCGCGCCTGGAAAGCTCCGTATCCAATTTGCAAACGACATCGGAGAATCTCTCCGCGTCCCGCAGCCGGATTCTCGACGCCGACTTCGCCGCAGAAACCGCCAGCCTCACACGGTCCCAGATCCTGCAACAGGCAGGCACGGCCATGGTGGTGCAGGCCAATCAGCTGCCACAAGGTGTGCTGGCTTTGCTGCGCTGATTGACCTGTGTTGGAAAACGCGGGCTCCGATGGCCAGCGTCGCCCTGGTGGCTTATGTCTCCCCGAGGTCCCGCCGGGGTAATGTGGCCCCGAGCAGCGCGGCAGCGTGTGCGATGGCAGCCTGCACCCCGTCGATCACCGGGACACCGAGCTGTTCGCTCAAATCGCCTGCCAGCCCCGTGAGCCCTCCGGAGGCCAGCAGGATAGCCTGCGCGCCATCGTCGCGCATGGTCGTGCGGGCGGTCTCCAGAATCACCTCCAGTACCTGCGGCCCCGCCGCCGCAGCAGCAGCAACGCCGATGCCAGCTGCCCGCACCGTCGCCAGCGGACCGGCACCATAGCGATGCATCATGGCCCGGATGCCTGGCACGGCGTCATGCACTGTCGTCACGATGGCGAAACGTGGCGACACAGCGCGTGCAGCGGCGATACCGGCCTCGCATGTGCCGACGACAGGCCGACCGGTGAGTGCGCGTGCCTGATGCAAGGCCAGGTCGTCGAAGCACGCCAGCACAAAGGCGTGCGGACCTGGTGGAGGCAAGGCCTCCAGCAGCGCCATTACCATCTGTTCTGCCTGCGCCCGCTGCGCGGCATTTTCGATGGACAGAGGACCGTGTGCGGGATTGCATACTTCCATTCGCAGATCGTCGCGGGCGAAAGTTTGCGCCACGCGCCGCACCCGGTCGGTCACCTCCGGATTGGTGTTGGGGTTGATCACCAACAGCCGTGCGACGGTCGATATGTCTTGCGCCGCGGTGGACCGCGGGTCAGCGGGGACAGGTGGCATGTGAATCAGGTGGAACCTGGCAGCCACAACGCGATTTGCGGCCAGACGATCAGCATCGCGGTGAAGGCCAGCATGATGAACACATAAGGCAATGCGCCACGCACCACGTCGCCGAAGCTGCCACCGTCGGTGCGCAGCCCCTGCACCACGAACAGGTTCATGCCCACGGGCGGTGTTATCAATGCGATCTCGCACATCACCACGATGAAGATGCCGAACCACACCGGGTCCACACCGACCGCGACCACCATCGGCACGGCGATGGGCACGGTCAGCACCAGCATCGACATGGCGTCCATGAACATGCCCAGGATGATGTAGAAAACGACCAGCATCAACAGCAGCGTGTAGTGCGTAAGACCGAGCGTCGCCACCCACTGCGTGACGGTCTGGGTGGTACCCAGCATTGACAACGTGACGTTGAGCATGAGCGCGCAGACGATGATGAGGACCACCATCCCGGTGGTCTTGGCCGATTGCTGGAAGCAGTGCTCCAGCAGCGTCCAATTCAGCCGGCCGCTGCGCCAGACGAAGAACAGCGACGTCACCACGCCCAGCGCCGCCGACTCGGTCGGCGTTGCCAAGCCGCCGTAGATGCTGCCCATCACCACCAGAAAAATCAGGCCCGGCGGCACCAGATGGCGCAGCAAGGCGATCTTCGAGGCCATGTCGACCTGTTCGGGCTCGGTGTCCGAGTCCTTGCCGGCATCGCCATGGAACACCAGGATGTAGAGCGAGAACAAGGCTGTCAGCAGCAGGCCCGGCACGACGCCTGCCATGAACAGCTGGCCCACCGACACATTGGCCAGGGAGCCATAGACCAGCAGGTTCACGCTAGGCGGGATCAGGATGCCCAAGGTTCCGCCCGCAGCCAGCGACCCCAGTGACGCGGCTGCCGGGTAATTGCGCGCACGCAGCGCTGGCAAGGCCACGGTGCCCACCGTAGCCGCGGTGGCAACCGAGGAGCCCGAGGTGGCGGAGAACAGTGCGCAGGTACCGATGTTTGTGTGCAGCAGGCCACCTGGCAGGCGGCCCAGCCAAACCGACAGCGCATCGAACATCTTGTCCGCGACGCCACCACGCAGCAGGATCTCGCCCAGCAGCATGAACAGCGGAATCGCGGTCATGACGGAGTTGTTGAGGGTGCCCCACACGACGCCGCCCATCATGTCGAGAAGTGGTGCACCGAAGGCAAGAAACCCGCCCAGCGTCCCCACCACGATGATGGAGAACGCCACGGGAAGGCTGAGGAACATGAGGGCCAACATGGCGGAGAAGCCGATGGCCAGCGAGATGATGCTCATGGCGTCGTTCCGTTCAGCGGCGCTGGAGATCGTCGAGCTCGGCTCGCAGCTCCTCTTCCACAGACTCGGGCCCGAAGCCGCTCGTGAGCGCCTGCCATTGGCCATGGCCCAGCATCCAGGCGGCTTTGCCGGCCAGCCAAACCGCCGGCAACGTGAACACCAGCATTGCGGCCAGCCAGAGTGCCTGCGGGTAGATCAGGGGCGTAGCCCAGGGCGTCTGGGCGATGGAGTGGTAGGCCTGGGTGTCGATCACCGTCTTCACGGTGAAGTAGGCCAAGAACAACGCCAGCGCGCCAAGCGCCACCATGCACAGCGCGTCCAGCAGGCCCTTGGCGCGAGTCCCGAGCCGCAGGTACAGCAGGTTGATTCGGATGTGCGAGCGCTCGGCGAGCGCCACGGTGAAGGCCAGCGGTGCGCCGACGGCGATGGCATATCCCGATAGTTCGTCGACGCCACCGATCGAGACCGAGGCCAGCTTGCGCAGCAGTGTTTCGGCCGTCACCAGGAAAGAAAGCAGCAGCATCGTTACGCCAAACACCAGGCTGGCCACGCGGGTGTAATTTCTCATCGCGGGAAGTCCGATCGCCCGCTCAGAGACCGGCGCCTACGGTTTTCTTCCAGTCCGCTTCACAGCTGGGGTTGACGGCGTTGCATTGCTTGGCCCAGACCGGCAGCGAGCGTTCGTTCAGAGCGGACTTGACCGTTGCCAGGTCGGCCGGGGTGACGGGCACACTGATCAGCTTGTACGGTTTGCCCAGATTGCATGGTGTGGCACCGGTATTGCAGCGCATGGCATCGTCGTAGAGTTCGGCCGAGTAGGCCCAGATGTCCTTCACCAGGCCATCCACCGCCTTTTGCAGCTTTTCCTGATCGGCCGGGTTGAGCTGGCGCCACACGTTGAGGTTGATCGCGTAGGCGTTCACCGCCAATTGCAAGGCCAGTGGCATGACCGTGGTGACCGCCTCGGGCCAGCCAGCGGAGTTGGCCGATGCCGGCCCCGTGATGGCACAGTCCACCACCCCACGCGCCAGCGACTGCTGCACCTCGCCGAAGGGCATCGGCACCCCTGAGGCGCCCAGACCAGCGACGAAATTGGCGCTGCTCTGGTCACCCACGCGAATCTTCAGACCCTTGAGGTCAGCCAGCCCAGTGATCTTGGGTTTGCAGAAGATCACCTGTGGGCCGGCTGGCCACACGCCCAACAGCTTGGCGTTGAAGTTGGCCTGCAGGCGCTTGTCCACCGTGGAAAAGAATGCTTCGGTGTGCTTCTTGCCGGCCTCGAAGCTGGGATTCAGCCCGACCAGGTCAAAACCCAGAATGGTGGGTTCGTCGCGGCTTACCTGTGGGCCTCGAATCGACACCAGGCCGAACAGGCCAGACTTCAGCACGCGCAGCCCGTCGGTGTCGGGAATGCCGGATACGTCAACCGGCACGTAGGACACATTGGCATTGATGCCGGTGGTAGCGGCCAGCTTCTCGAAGAATGGCTGTTCCTTGTTTTTCTGGATCAGCCCGGAGCCGGCTGGCTGCCCCAGTACCTTGATCGTGACTTGCTGGGCATGGGCGCCGGTCGCCAGGCAGGCGGCGAGTAGCAGGGAGCAGGTGCGCAAAGACATGGCAGGTTCCTTTAGGTTGAGGAGTGGGGTTACGGTCGATACCGCTTACAGAGAAACGCAAGTTTCTTGCCAAGAATTGTGAAACTGTAGTTTCACAGCGGAGAAAGCGCAAGCGGGGTCTCGCGGGGGATTTCCCGTGGTTCCATTTGGTGCGAAAACGGGGGCAAATTGGTGCGGCGCGCCCCGCGTTGGGAATGTCAGAGCTCTTCTAGGCTGTCGTTGAGCGCTTCGATGCCGCGCAAGCGCCTGCGGCCGGCGGTGCCGGCGTGTTCGATGGCGCGGGTGGCCAGCAGGTGGCACACGGCCATGACTGGCACGTGGTTGAAAAGTGGCCCTGGAGCCAGCGACTGACAGCGGAAATGCCAGGCCGCGCCGGTCTGGAACGGCACGCCCTCGTCGGTGATGTAGAGCAGCTGTGCGCCGCTGCGCTGTATTTCGGCCAGCAGCAGCGGCATGCGCGCGATACGCCGGCGCAGGCCAAACACGACCACCATGTCTTCCCGCTGGAGGCTGGCCAGATGCTCTCCCAGCGTCTGCCCTGCGCCAGGAATGGCAACGATGTTCTCGATCACCTGCGTCAACTGCCATTGCAGGTAGCTTGCAAAGGGCTGGCTGGCGCGAAAGCCGATCACCCAGACCTTGCGCGCTTCGAGCAGGGCCCGGGTCGCCGCGTCGATCTGCCCATCACTGATGGCCAGGAATGTGGCCTCCAGATTGGCGATGCCTTGTGCCAGATGCGTCTGTAGCGGCTGCACGGCGGAAGACTTGGCGGCCGTGGCAAGGAACAAGCGCGAACCGGTTTGCTTTTCCTCGCGCGCATGTCGACGTGCCGCTTCGTAGCTGTCGTATCCCAGTCGCTTGACGAAACGCGATACCGTGGCCTTCGAGACATGCGCCAAGTCCGCCAGTTCCGAGCCCGAGTAGCTGGCCAGTTCGCCGGGGAAATCGCAGACGAAATCAGCCAGCCGTCGTTCGGCCGGATGCAGCGTGGCCAATGCGTCGCGGACGCGGCCTAGGAAAGATTTTTCTGGTGATGGCATGGCCGGCAAGTGGTGGGAATGTTGTGTTGGACTTCTCGGACCCAAGGGCGAGCGTAGCATCCACCTTTCTCCGCGATGCGGCTGGCCACGACGCGTTGACATGGACCCTGTCGTGACCGATGCATGGCAACCGGGTCGGTGGTGGCGCGAATTGCGCGACACTGACGGCGTCAGCTGCTCGAAAGTGCTACTGGCGTTGGACGTGGCACGACGCCGACCAGTTACCCCCGCCTTCGGTTGCGCACAACCTGAAGCGTGGGTATGCATATCGGATGAGGCTGGCTCTCAACGATGCGAACACCCGTGACGCCGCGCCTGCGCGCCAAGGCGAGCCATTCGGCGCGGTGGGTTTCAACCAGCGGATGCCTGGATGACTATGCAATCATCCAGTGCCGACAGGCAATCCATGGCCGCTGTCAGGACCGCGGCTTGCCGTTCTCCGGGTCGTACAAGGACTGGTAACCCACCGCCTCGACCTTGACCGGGTAGACATCCGAAAAGTACTGGATCTGCAGCTCGCGCCCTACCTGACAGTATTCATGTGGCAGATACGCCAGCGCGATGTTCTTGCCCAGGCTCGGACCGAACGCAATGCTGCTGGTGTACGAGCGGCGGCCCAATGCGTCGACCAGGGTGGCACCGGTTGCGGGGTCCATCACCGGGCAGATGCCCACCGGATAACGCGCCACGCCGGTGCTGTCGATATTGCTGGTCATGACCAGGGTGCACAAGGTCGCAGGCTGGTGCTCGCGCTCGCGGAACTTCAGGTGCGCCTCCTTGCCATGGAAGTCGGCGGCCTTCACCTTGGGACGGGCCAGGTCGCATTCGTACAGGTTGTATTCGGTCAGCAGGTCGGCGTTCTGCAGGCGCAGGCTCTTTTCCATACGGCGGCTGTTGGCATAGGTTTCCACGCCCACGGGGGTCACGCCCAGCGCATGCAGCGCATCCCACAGGGCCAGGCCGTCTTCATATTTGAAGTGCAGCTCCCAGCCCTGCTCGCCGACGTACGAGATGCGGAAGGCCAGCACCGGCACACCCTTGATCGTCAGGTTGCGCAGGGCCGCAAACGGGAAGTTCTCGTTCGTCCAGGCCTCGGGCTCGTCGGCAATTTTCTGGATCGTGGTACGGGCGTTGGGACCCCACACACCTGAGGCAGCCGTATTGCGTCGTGGTGTCCGTCACCTCGACCCTGGCGCCCGGTCCCAGCGCCATGCGGCGGATCCAGGTCAGGTCGCGGTGGCCGGCGTCGGCCCTGTCGACCACGCGGTAGTGGTCCTGCCCCAGGCGCAGCACCGTCAGGTCGGCCCGCACCCCGCCCTTGGCGTCCAGGAAGTGGGTGTAGATGCCCTTGCCCACCGGCGTGTCGCCGCCCACCTTGGCCACGCAGATGTACTCCAGCAGATCTGCGGCATCGGGGCCCACCACGTCGATCTCGGCAAAGTGCGAGACGTTGATCATGCCCACGTCTTCCGACATCTTCAGATGCTCGGCATTGGACACGCGCCAGAAATGGCGGTTGTCCCACTCGTTGTCCCGCACCGGCACCCTGTCGCCATAAACCTCCAGCAGATGCTCGTTGCTGGCATAACCGTGTGCACGCTCCCAGCCGGAGAGTTCCATGAAATAGGCGCCGAGTGCCTTTTCGCGCTCGTAGAACGGGCTCTTGAAAATGCCGCGCCCGGCGCTGTAAGGCTCGCGGTTGTGCACCGGCGGGTTGTAGATCTTGAAGGCACCCTCGTAGCAGCGGTCGTGGATGTACTGCTCCTCCTGCTGGTACGGATAGGTGCGTGCCACGTCGATGCGGGCATGGTCCAGGTGGGTGAATCCATCGGTCATCCAGTCGGCGACCAGCTTGCCAACACCTGGTGCGTCCTTCACCCACACGGCCTCGGCGTACCACAGGCCACGCACCTTGGACGACTCACCAATGGAGGGGTTGCCATCGACGGTGACCTGCAACAAGCCGTTGAAGGAATGTTTCTCGTCGTAACCCAGTTCGGCCAGGATCGGTGTCAGTTCGATCGCCCGCTCCAGCGGCTCCATGATCTGTTCCAGTTCCAGGTCGCGCTGCGACGGCGACAGGCGGGCCTGCTCCTTCTCGAGCAGGTCGCGCGGGTGGCACATGCGTGGGTTCTTTTCTTCGTAGTAACCCCATTCGATCTGGCCGCCTTCGGGCGTCTTCGGGTCGCCGGTGTCGCGCAGGTAGGCCGAATTGCCCTGGTCGCGCAGCAGCGGGTAACCGATGTCCTTGCCGGTACCGGCAAATTCCAGATAGGGTTTGAAGAACGTGAGCGGGTGATCCACCGGCATGATGGGCAGGTCTTCACCGGCCATGCCCGCAATCAGGCGACCCCACAAGCCGGCGCATACCACCACATGGTCGGCGGCGATATAACCCCTGGTGGTTTCCACGCCCTGGATACGGCCGTTCTCAATGCGCAGCCCGGTACACGCCGTATTGGCAATCGAGCGCAGCTTGCCGGTGGCCACGGCGGCGTCCACCAGTTCGCCCGCCACCATCTGCGAGCGCGGCTTGACCAGGCCGGCATCCGGATCCCACAGGGCGCCCTGGATCATGCTCTCCTCGAGCAGCGGGAACCGGGCCTTGGCCTGGGCCGGGGTGATCAACTCCACCCGGTTGCCGAAGGCCTTGCCGGATGCGACGCGTCGCTCGAGCTCGCGCATGCGCTCGTCATCACCGACGCGTGCCACTTCCAGTCCGCCGATGCGCTCGTAGCGGCCCATCCTGTCGTAGAAGTCGATGCTGTATTTGGTGGTGAAGATCGTCATCTGATCGTGCATCGTGTTGAAGCAGAAGTCAGACGCGTGTGCGGTGGAGCCCACATCGGTGGGGATGGCGGACTTGTCGATGCCGACGATATCGTCCCAACCACGTTCGATCAGGTGGTGCGCCACCGAAGCGCCCACGATGCCGCCTTGGCCAATGATGACGACTTTTGCGCGTTCAGGGAATTTGGCCATTTACGCTTGCTCCTAGGGAAATTGGATCACCTGTGGGCCGTGTGACAAAACCACGCACACCCCCCGCCGATTGTCGGCAACCGGGCAAAGTGTATTGGGCCCATAGGGGGTTGAAGCTCCAATTGCGACTGCCGTTTTCGCAATTACGTCGGCGCAACACAAGTTCTTCGGGCGGGCCGAAACGAGGCATTCAGGCAACAGGAAATCGCCACTGGCGCCAAGTAGTGCGCAGTTGACGATAGACCCATGAAAAAGCCGCCAGGCACTGATACCTGGCGGCTTTTCAAGAGGGATATGGTGGAGCTGGGGGGATTTGAACCCCCGTCCGCAAGCCATCTTCGAGCAGATCTACATGTTTAGTGGTCTGATTTGAGTCTCGCCTCCGGTATCGCGCAGCCACACGCTATAACGAACGCCAGTACCCTATTTTCTTGCCCCTTACCAAGGTACCCGGTCAGGAGCCAGCCGATGTGAATAACTTTACAGCCTGGACATCACGATCTTGCGATCACGACACCCTTGCCCAGCCCATCGGCCTGCTGTTGTAAAGCTCACTGGTTATTAAGCAGCGAGTGCGAAACGTTCGTCGTTTGCAGTTAGTTTGTTTGAATCTGTTTTACGAGCGCATTCAGCTCGACATGCACCACAGCGATTCCGTACCCACGTCGAAACCAATGCAGCCCCTCAATCGCTATTTTAGGCCGATACCAGCAATTGCAATAGCGCCAGCGGATTTTCTATCGATGCGTGCGCGCCCCACTTCGCCGTATCGGCCTTGAGGCCGAGATATCCGTAGGTGGCGGCCACCGTGGCCATTCCAGCCGCCAGCCCCGCGACGATGTCCCGCTCGTCGTCACCGACATACACACAGCGCTCAGGCGCAATGCCAATGCGGCGTGCCGCTTCGAACAAGGGCTCGGGATGTGGTTTGGCATGCGGCGTGGTGTCGCCGCTGATGACCACGGCCGCCGATGCAAACAAGGGCATGGCACGCGTGAGCGGGTCGGTGAACCGCGTCGATTTGTTCGTCACGACACCCCAGGGCAGCCCGCGCTGCTCCAGTTGCGCGATCAGCGCCTGTACGCCCTCGAAGGCATAGGTCCGCTCGGTCATGCACCGCTCGTAGTTGACGAAGAACTCCTCCTTGAGCTCGGCAAAGGATGCGTCGTCGGGCGTCAGGCCAAAGGCGACCGACAACATGCCACGTGCACCGGCGCCAGCCATGGGCCGGTACTTTGCCAGCGGAAGCGATGGCATCCCCCGCCGGACCCGCATCTGGTCTGCCGCCGCACCAAGATCAGGTGCGCTGTCGATCAGGGTTCCATCCAGATCAAACAGCACGGCATCGATCGCCTCCCGCGCCAGCGGACCACGCGCCGCCATCATCCAAGCTCCGATGGTCTTTGCGTCGCGAACATGTAGTTGACGCTGGTATCGGCACTGAGCCAGTAGCGCCGGGTCAGCGGGTTGTACTCCATGCCCCGGGTGTGGCGTAACTCCAGCCCGCTGTCGCGGCAATAGCGCGCCAGTTCGCTAGGGCGGATCAGACGGTCATAGCTGTGCGTGCCCTTCGGAAGCATGCCCAGCACATATTCGGCCCCGACGATGGCAAACAGGAAAGACTTGGCGTTGCGGTTGATGGTCGAGAAAAACACCCAGCCCCCCGGCTTCACCAGGGTGCGACAGGCCCGGACAATGGCCGCAGGATCCGGCACATGTTCCAGCATCTCCATGCAGGTGACCACGTCATACTGGCCAGGTTGCTCCTTGGCCAGCGCCTCCGCACTGACCTCCCGATAGGTGACATTGGGCGTCTGGGCCTCCAGGGCATGCAACTGGGCCACCCGCAAGGCCTTGGTGGCAAGGTCGATGCCCAGCACCTGGGCGCCGCGGCGCGCCATGGCGTCCGCGAGAATGCCGCCACCACAACCGACATCCAGCGCGGCGGCGTCTGCCAACGGGCACAGGGAAGCAATCCAGTCCAGACGCAACGGGTTGATCTGGTGCAAGGGGCGAAACTCGCTGTCCTTGTCCCACCAGCGATGGGCAAGGTCGGAGAATTTGGCCAGTTCGGCCGGGTCCACGTTGGAGCTGGTGTTCATGTGCTGATTATCGACAACTGCGAACCCACCCTCAGCCCCGGAGGACATTTCGGGCCGGGCCCCAAACGACAAAACCCCGCCGAGGCGGGGTTTGATCAGGCATCCCTTGCAGGACGCCTGGGGGACTCAACAAGATTACTTGTTGTTGCGGGTACCGACCACTTCGATTTCCACGCGACGGTTCTTGGCGCGACCTTCTTTGGTCTTATTGTCAGCCACTGGCTGCTTCTCGCCCTTGCCTTCGGTGTAGACGCGGTTCTTTTCGATGCCGTTAGACACCAGATAAGCCTTGACGGCTTCAGAACGGCGCATCGACAAAGCCTGGTTGTAGGCGTCAGAACCGATGG
>JACKLL010000002.1 GCA_024235935.1 Rhodoferax sp.
GGTGTTTCTCAACCATGAGGGCGACCTGTTCCGGACCCGCTTGACGCATTCGCTGGAAGTCGCGCAACTGGGGCGCTCGATCGGTCGTTCGCTGGGGCTCAACGAAGACCTGATCGAGGCCATTGCCCTGTCCCATGACCTCGGGCATACGCCGTTTGGCCATGCCGGGCAGGATGCACTCAATGCCTGCATGGCGGACCATGGCGGCTTCGAGCACAACCTGCAGAGCCTGCGCATCGTCGACATTCTGGAGGAGCGTTACCCGGACTTCGATGGCCTCAACCTCACGTTCGAAACCCGCGAAGGAATCCTGAAGCATTGCGCGGTGGTCAACGCGAGGGCACTCGAGGCAGTCGAGCCGGCCTATGCGGATGGTCTGGGCGGCGTCGGCCGGCGTTTTCTCGATCGCGGCCAGCCCAGCCTCGAAGCGCAACTGTGCAACCTCGCCGACGAGATTGCGTACAACGCCCATGACATCGACGATGGCGTGCGATCCGGACTGATCAACCTGGAGCAACTGGCTTCGGTGGATCTGTTCAACCACTTCCTGGCCCAGACACGGGCCCGCCATCCGCATCTGCACGACACCGATCAGGACCGCCGTCTGCTGTACGAGGCAATTCGCCAGATGCTCAGCGCCCAGGTCTACGATGTGATCGAGGCCACGCGCAGGCAACTTGATGCGACGGGGGCAGACAGTGTGACGGCCGTACGGAGCTTGCCGCCCCTGGTGCGGTTTTCCGACAGCATGCGCAAGGACTCGACCGCACTCAAGCAGTTCCTGCTGCGCAATCTGTACCGCCATCCCCAGGTGATGGAGACCACCAACCAGGCCCGTCGCATCGTGCGCGACCTGTACGCGGCCTACATGGAGACGCCCTCGGACATGCAACCCGGCTTCGCTGCGCGCTGCGAGGCGGCGGATGCGGAGCCAGACGCCATGCAGGTGCGGGCCCGTACCGTGGCCGACTTCATTGCCGGCATGACCGATCGGTTTGCCGTGCGCGAGCACGAGCGGATGACGGGCCTGCACCTGCTGGGATGATTTGAATGCGGGCGCTCGTCCTGGTGCGTCATCCCGAGTACGTGGTCATCCTGGCCGGCGTGGCGGCAGCGCTGCATATCGGCAAGTTGCCGCCTGCGATACCGGTGTTGCGGGACAGCCTGGGCGTCAGCCTGGTGCAGGCGGGTTTTCTGCTTTCACTGGTGCAGATGGCCGGCATGCTGATGGGCCTTCTGGTCGGCCTGGCGGCCGACGGCATCGGTCTGCGGCGCGCCATGCTGGGCGGATTGGCCTTGCTGTCGGTGGCCAGCGCCCTGGGGGCATTGGCGCAGGATCCTGCAAGTCTGTTGCTGTTGCGTGCGGTGGAGGGATGCGGCTTCCTGCTCGCCGTCATGCCAGCGCCAGGCCTGATCCGGCGACTGACGCCGGTGTCCAAACTGCCGTCCGCGATGGGCATGTGGGGGGCCTACATGCCCTTCGGAACGGCAATTGCACTGGCGGGCGGGCCTCTGCTGATCGCTTGGGTCGGTTGGCGCTCGTGGTGGCTGTGGCTGGCCGTGGTGACGCTGGTCATGGTGTGCGGGGTCTACCTGGTTGTCACGCCCGATGCTGATGCTTCGCATGACCGACCCAGAGCCAGGAGCGGTGCACGTCGCCCCGGCGCATGGGTCCAGCGTGTGCGGCGCACCCTGGGTGCGGTTGGCCCCTGGCTGGTCGCGGCCTGCTTTGCCTTGTATTCGGGGCAGTGGCTGGCCGTGATCGGTTTCCTGCCCTCGATGGCCGAGCAGTCGGGCCTCACCGGTGGCGGTATTGCACCCTTGTTGGCCATGGTTGCCCTGGTCAATGCCGTGGGCAATGTGGCCTCTGGACGGCTGCTTCAGCGCGGCGTGCGGGCCAAGGTACTGCTGGCGACCGGTTTTTGCGCCATGGCCTTGGGCGCGGTGGTGGCGTTTGCCGGTTCGAACGCAGCTGGCGGGGCGGATCCGCTGCTGCTGGTGCGGTACCTGGGGGTCTTGATGTTTTCCATGGTCGGCGGTGTGATACCCGGTACGCTGTTTTCACTGACGGTCGTGCTGGCGCCGGACGAGGGCAGCATCTCGACTACGGTTGGCTGGATGCAGCAGTTGTCGGCGTTGGGGCAGTTTGTCGGCCCGCCGGTGGTGGCGTGGGTTGCGGCGCAAGCAGGCGGCTGGCAGTGGACCTGGGTGGTTACCGGCAGCTGCTCTGTCCTGGGCCTGCTGGTGGCGCATCGCATTGGTCGGGAGGTGGGGCGTGCAAGAAACTGAACGGCTGGATTACGCAGGGATGGTGATTCAGGACATGCGGCATTGGCTGGAGCAGGCGGTGATCGGCCTCAATCTGTGTCCGTTCGCCAAGGCCGTGCATGTGCGCGGGCAGGTGCACTATGTGGTCAGCCGTGCGACCGACACGGAGCAGCTCGAGAGCGCGTTGATACACGAGTTGAAGGCGCTGGTGCAAGCGGACCCGCAGGTGCGCGACACGACGCTGCTGATGGCGCCTGACTGTCTGTCGTCATTCATGGCGTTCAACGACTTCCTGGGCGTGGCCGATAGCTGCCTGGCTTCGCTGGACCTCGAAGGGGTGGTGCAGATCGCCAGCTTTCACCCGCAATTCCAGTTTGCCGGCACCGGACGCGGCGACATCGGCAACTACACGAACCGCGCGCCGTATCCCACACTGCACCTGTTGCGCGAAGCCAGCATCGACCGCGCGGTTGCGGCATTTCCGCAGGCGGAGGCCATCTTCGAGCAGAACATCGACACCCTGCGCCAGCTCGGCCGCGAGGGATGGGCGCAGCTGGGCGTGGAGCGCAGCGTACCCGTGCCACCCGAAGTGGCGCAACGGTCGCCCGGCCGCGGTGGCCAGCGACGTGGCACGATACGGTGATGAACACATCTTCCAAGTCGCGGGCCATCAAGGCTCCGCACGCCGCTTCGTCGGTATCACCCGAGGTTGCAGCGGAGTTGCGACCCGGGCAGTCGATCGCCTTGTTGCAGGAGCTGCACATCCTCACGCGCGATGCCAGGCTGAATCAGGATTCGCGTCGCAAGCTCAAGCAGGTGTACCACCTGTACCAGTTCATCGAGAAGATCTTGCTGGAACTCGCGGCCGCTTCGGACGCTGCGCCAGCGCAGGAGCGGGCGGCCGCGCTGACGGTCGCCGACCATGGTGCGGGCAAGTCGTATCTGGGCTTCATTCTGTATGACCTGTTTTTCCGCAGCCGTCGCGACGGATGGGTCTACGGTATCGAGACACGCTCGGAACTGGTCGATAAATCGAAGCAGCTGGCCGGGGCGCTCGGTTTTGAGCGCATGTCCTTTCTCAACCTGAGTGTGGCGGAGTCGGCCAAGGCGCAGGAACTCCCCGAGCAGATCGACATGGTGACAGCGCTGCATGCCTGCGACACCGCCACCGACGATGCCATTGCCTTCGGCCTGGCCAAGAAGGCCCGCAGCATGGTTCTGGTGCCCTGTTGCCAGGCAGAGCTGGCACGGCTGCTCAATGCTGGCAAGGCCCTCCATCTGCGCCGTACGCCCCTGGCCGAGTTGTGGCGCCATCCCTTGCACACCCGGGAGGTCGGCAGCCAGCTCAGCAACGTGCTGCGCTGCCTCTATCTGGAGGCCTGGGGTTACCAGGTCACGGTGACCGAACTCGTCGGATGGGAGCACAGTCTCAAGAACGAGTTGATCATTGCGCGCCATACCGGCCAGTTGCGCCGCAGCGCCTCGGAAAGCCTGCGGGCGTTGCTGGAGCAATTCGGCTTGCTGGCATTGCTGGAGACGCGGTTTCGCCTGCCTGAGATGCATCTGTAAAGATGTTTGTCCGGCAGGCCCGAAGTGCTTCTTTCTGCAAGAATCGACGCTGAAGGTGGTTTGCCACCGAGAGGGGAACAAGTTTGAAACGAATTGCAGCAATGCTTCTGATCGTGGCACTGGCCGGTTGTACGTCGACCAGTCCGGATGTGGTTCAGCGCGGCGACGCCCAGCGTCTCTCCAGCGTGATCGATGCCACCGTTCTGTCGGTGCGTCCGGTGACGGTCGAGGGTACGCAGTCGGGCGTGGGCTCGGTGGCCGGCGGCGTGGTCGGCGGCGTGGCCGGTGCCAGTGTGGGTGGGCGCCGTGAAGGCATCATCGTCGGGGTGCTGGGGGCGGTGGCCGGTGCCGTCGCAGGCAATGCACTCGAGCGTTCGACCACCCGTGAAGAGGCGGTCGAGATCCTGCTGCAATTGCGCAACGGTGAGCGCCGCGCCATCGTTCAGGCGCGTGGAAATGAAGTCCTGCAGCCCGGCGACGCCGTGATTCTCGTCACGACGGGCGGCAAATCCAGGGTCACCAAGGCGCCGGGCACCCGCTAACATATCGGGGTCAGAATCCAATTGCCATGATGCTAACCATCATGGTGCGATCGCATGGCCCGACTTGCCCGCGTCAGTGTTCCCGGATATCCCTATCACGTGATCCAGCGCGGAAACAATCGTCAGCGAATCTTCACGTCTGACGGCGACCGCGAGACCATGCGGGAATTGCTGGATGAGAACGCACGTCGCTTCGACGTTGCCATCCACGCCTATGTCCTGATGGACAACCACTTCCATCTGCTGCTGACGCCGAATGCCGACGACAGCTTGCCCAGGATGATGCAGGCCGTGGGCCGCAAGTACGTCCGTTATTTCAATGATGTGCACAAACGCAGTGGCACCTTGTGGGAGGGCCGGTACAAGTCCGCTTTGGTGCAGACCGAGCGCTATCTGCTGGCGTGCATGGTTTATCTGGATCTCAATCCTGTGCGCGCCGGGCTCGTGTCGCGGGCGCAGGACTACCCATGGTCCAGCTACGCCCACTATGCGGGCATTCGAAGCGATCGACGGGTCACGCCCCATGCGCTGGTATGGGGGCTCGGCAACACACCCTTCGACCGCGAATCGCGCTACCGGGAGCTGGTGCAGTCTGGCGTCACGGAACGCCAGAGGATGGTCCTGGGCCAGGCCGTGACCAATGGCTGGGTCGTGGGCGACAGCGAATTCGTGGCCGGCTTGCAGCAGCGGGTCGAGCGGCGACTCACCCGTTCATCGCCAGGGCGGCCCCCAAAGCAGGAGCGGGCCGACTGACGCCCGCAGCGCGCTGCAGCAAGGCGGCGCGCCAGGATTGTATCTGTCCCCATTTTTTCAATCGAGATAGCTTGATGGAATTAATTGGAATCTGACCCCAATTAAAAAATATTGGCATGCATGTTGCACTGCACTAAACTGTAACGCCCGCGCGTGGATCGCTGATCCGTGCCGGTTGGGAGTGGCGCACCGATGCACGGGCGTCTGGCCTTTGACAACCGAGGAAGAATCATGGCGACTGCAGCCGAAATCGACGATCTGGAAAAGAATGGCCTGTACGCGCGGGCGAACGAGCATGACTCCTGTGGCGTGGGCTTCGTTGCCAACATTCGGGGTGCCAAGTCGCACGACATCGTGCGCAATGCACTGAAAATTCTCCAGAATCTTGACCATCGTGGTGCGGTCGGCGCAGACAGCCTGATGGGGGACGGTGCCGGCATTCTGATCCAGTTGCCGGATGCCCTGTACCGTGAGGAAATGGCCGCCCAAGGCGTTTTCCTGCCGGCGCCCGGCGAATACGGTGTGGGGATGATCTTTCTGCCCAAGGAGCATGCCTCGCGCATGGCCTGCGAGCAGGAGATGGAGCGTGCGATCAAGGCCGAAGGGCAGGTGTTGCTCGGTTGGCGCGATGTGCCGGTGAACACCGAAATGCCGATGTCGCCCACCGTGCGCCTGAAAGAGCCCATCCTGCGCCAGGTTTTCATTGGCCGCGGTGACGACGTCATCGTGCAGGATGCGCTGGAGCGCAAGCTGTATGTCATCCGCAAGACTGCCAGCGCGTCCATTCAGCGTCTCAAGCTCAAGCACAGCAAGGAATACTATGTGCCGAGCATGTCCAGCCGCACCGTGGTCTACAAGGGCCTGCTGCTGGCCGGTCAGGTCGGGGTCTATTTTCGGGATCTGGAAGACGCGCGCTGCGTCTCCGCCCTGGGCCTGGTGCACCAGCGGTTCTCCACCAACACCTTCCCGGAGTGGCCACTTGCACATCCGTATCGCTATGTGGCGCACAACGGTGAAATCAACACGGTCAAGGGCAATTACAACTGGATGAAGGCCCGCGAAGGGGTGATGTCGTCGCCGGTGCTCGGTGCCGACCTGCAGAAGCTGTATCCGATCAGTTTCGCCAGCCAGTCCGATACCGCCACGTTCGACAACTGCCTCGAACTGTTGACGATGGCCGGCTACCCGATCAGCCAGGCTGTCATGATGATGATTCCCGAGCCGTGGGAGCAGCATTCGACGATGGATCCGCGCCGCAAGGCCTTTTACGAGTATCACGCCGCGATGATGGAGCCCTGGGACGGTCCGGCGTCCATTGTGTTCACCGACGGCCGCCAGATCGGCGCGACGCTGGACCGCAACGGACTGCGCCCCTCGCGGTTCTGCGTCACCGACGACGACCAGGTCATCATGGCATCGGAATCCGGCGTGCTGCCGGTGCCCGAGAACAAGATCGTGCGCAAGTGGCGCCTGCAGCCGGGCAAGATGTTCCTGATCGATCTGGAGCAGGGCCGCATGATCGACGACGAGGAACTGAAGTCCAACCTCGCCAACATCAAGCCCTACCAGCAGTGGATCGAGAACCTGCGTATCCGGCTGGACGATGTCGATGCCCAGGCCAAGGCCAAGGCCGGCGCCGCCACGGCCGTGCCCTCCACCCCCCATGGCGTCAACGTCGACAAACCCGCACTGCTCGACCGCCAGCAGGCGTTTGGATACACCCAGGAAGACATCAAGTTCCTGATGGGCCCGATGGCCATGGCCGGGGAGGAGGCCATCGGCTCCATGGGCAACGACAGCCCGCTGGCCGTGCTGTCGGACAAGAACAAGCCGCTGTACAGCTATTTCAAGCAGCTGTTTGCCCAGGTGACCAATCCGCCGATCGATCCGATCCGCGAGTCGATCGTGATGTCGCTGGTGTCCTTCATCGGCCCCAAGCCGAATCTGCTGGACATCAACCAGGTCAATCCGCCAATGCGGCTGGAAGTTGCCCAGCCGATCCTCGATCTGGCCGACATGGCCAAGCTGTATGACATCGAGCGCCATACCCATGGCAAGTTCCGCTCCAGCGCGCTGGACATCACCTACCCGCTGGCCTGGGGCTACGAGGGTGTCGAGGCCAAGCTGGCGTCTCTGTGTGCGGAAGCGGTCGATGCGATCCGCGGCGGCAAGAACATCCTGATCATCACCGACCGGCGTGTCAGCGCCACCCAGATCGCGATTCCGGCCCTGCTGGCGCTCAGCGCCGTGCACCAGCACCTGGTGCGTGAGGGCCTGCGCACTTCGGCCGGACTGGTCGTGGAGACCGGCAGCGCGCGGGAGGTCCACCACTTCGCCACACTGGCCGGTTTCGGCGCAGAGGCCGTGCACCCGTATCTGGCGCTCGAGACGCTGTGCGACATCCATCAGCACCTGTCGGGTGACCTGAGCGCCGAAAAGGCAATCGCCAACTACATCAAGGCGATCGGCAAGGGCCTGTCCAAGATCATGTCCAAGATGGGCGTGTCGACCTACATGAGCTACTGCGGCGCCCAGCTGTTCGAGGCGATCGGTCTCAACACGGTGACCGTCGAGCAGTATTTCCCCGGCACACCCAGCCGGGTCGAGGGTATTGGCGTCTTCGAGATCGCCAAGGAGGCGATCCGCATGCACAAGGCGGCCTTCGGCGACGATCCGGTGCTGGAGAACATGCTCGATGCCGGCGGCGAATACGCCTGGCGCGCCCGCGGCGAGGAGCACATGTGGTCGCCGGACGCGATCGCCAAGCTGCAGCACAGCACGCGCGCCAACAACTGGAACACGTACAAGGAATACGCCCAGCTGATCAACGACCAGTCGCGCCGCCACATGACGCTGCGCGGCCTGTTCGAGTTCCGGATCGATCCGTCCAAGGCCATCTCGGTTGACGAGGTCGAGCCCGCCAGCGAGATCGTCAAACGATTTGCCACCGGCGCCATGTCGCTGGGCTCGATCTCCACCGAAGCCCACGCCACGCTGGCCGTCGCGATGAACCGCATTGGCGGCAAGAGCAACACCGGCGAAGGTGGTGAGGACCCGGCGCGCTATCGCCAGGAACTCAAGGGTATTCCGATCAACCAGGGCCAGACCCTGGGCGACATCATGGGCCACGATGTCGTCGAGTCCGACTACCCGCTGCACCAGGGCGACTCACTGCGCTCGCGCATCAAGCAGGTGGCCTCCGGCCGCTTTGGCGTCACGGCGGAATACCTCAGCAGTGCCGACCAGATCCAGATCAAGATGGCGCAGGGCGCCAAGCCGGGCGAGGGCGGGCAGCTGCCCGGCGGCAAGGTGTCGGACTACATCGGCAAGCTGCGCTATTCGGTTCCCGGTGTCGGTCTGATCTCGCCGCCGCCGCACCACGACATCTATTCGATCGAGGATCTGGCCCAGCTGATCCATGACCTGAAGAACGTCGCGCCCCACGCAAGTGTCAGCGTCAAGCTGGTCAGTGAAATCGGCGTCGGCACCATTGCAGCAGGCGTGGCCAAGTGCAAGAGCGACCACGTCGTGATCGCCGGCCACGACGGCGGTACCGGCGCTTCGCCCTGGTCGTCGATCAAGCACGCCGGCAGCCCCTGGGAAATCGGCCTGGCCGAAACCCAGCAGACGCTGGTGCTGAACCGCCTGCGCGGACGTATCCGTGTGCAGGCCGACGGCCAGATGAAGACCGGCCGCGACGTGGCCATCGGCGCCTTGCTCGGTGCCGACGAGTTCGGCTTCGCGACTGCACCGCTGGTGGTGCAGGGCTGCATCATGATGCGCAAGTGCCACCTGAACACCTGCCCGGTCGGTGTGGCCACGCAGGACCCGGTGCTGCGCAAGAAGTTTGCCGGCAAGCCCGAGCATGTCGTCAACTACTTCTTCTTCGTCGCAGAAGAGGTGCGTCAGATCATGGCGCAGCTCGGCATCCGCAAGTTCGACGACATGATCGGCCGTGCCGACCTGCTCGACACCGCCCGCAGCATTGGCCACTGGAAGGCCCGCGGCCTGGATTTCAGCCGCCTGTTCGCCCAGCCCAAGGTGCCGGCCGATGTTTCGCGCTTCCATGTCCAGGAACAGGACCACGGCCTGGATCGCGCGCTCGATCGGGTGCTGATCGAGCGCTGCCGTCCCGCGTTCGAACGAGGGGAGAAGGTCAAGTTCATCGAGGTCGTGCACAACGTCAACCGCTCGGTCGGTGCGATGCTCTCCGGCGCCCTCACCAAGGTGCATCCGCAGGGCCTGCCGGACGACACCATCCGCATCCAGCTCGAAGGCACTGGCGGTCAGTCGTTCGGCGCCTTCCTGGCCAACGGCATCTCGCTGTACCTGATCGGCGATGCCAATGATTACACCGGCAAGGGCCTCAGTGGCGGCCGGGTGGTGGTGCGTCCGAGCATCGAGTTCCGCGGCGATCCGACCCGCAACATCATCATCGGTAACACGGCCCTGTATGGGGCCACCACCGGCGAAGCCTTCTTCGGCGGCGTGGCCGGCGAACGGTTCGCGGTCCGCCTGTCGGGTGCCACGACCGTCGTCGAAGGCACGGGCGACCATGGCTGCGAATACATGACCGGCGGCACGGTGGCCGTGCTGGGATTGACGGGGCGCAACTTCGCCGCAGGCATGAGCGGTGGCATCGCCTATGTCTACGACGAGGACGGAAAATTTGCGCAGCGCTGCAACACCGCCATGGTGTCGCTGGAGAACGTGTTGCCTGCACGTGAGCAGCAGGCCATGGTCGACCCGGCGGTCTGGCACCGCGGCCAGTCGGACGAGGCGCAGCTCAAGAAGATGCTGGAGGACCACAACCGCTGGACCGGCAGCAAGCGGGCACGCGACCTGCTCGACAACTGGGATGTCAGCCGTTCCCGCTTCGTCAAGGTCTTTCCGATCGAGTACAAGCGGGCACTGGCCGAGATCGCCGCACGCAAGTCGGCTGCGTCCGGCGATACGCCGTCGACCCCGCCCACAGCGGCAGTTGCCGCAAAGACCCGCGCCGTGGCGGCCAAGTAACCCGCATAGTTGCAGACATCAGCAGGATTGAGCATGGGAAAAATCACTGGATTCATGGAGTACCCGCGGCAGGAAGAGGCCTACCGGCCGGTTGCAGAGCGGGTCAAGGAATATCGCGAGTTCGTGGTGACGCTGGATGATGGCAAGGCCAAGATCCAGGCAGCACGCTGCATGGACTGCGGGACACCGTTCTGCAACAACGGCTGCCCGGTCAACAACATCATTCCGGATTTCAACGACCTGGTCTATCAGGGCGACTGGAAGAATGCTGCGGCTGTGCTGCACAGCACCAACAACTTCCCGGAGTTCACCGGGCGGATCTGTCCGGCACCGTGTGAGGCGGCCTGCACGCTCAACGTGAACGACGACGCTGTCGGCATCAAGTCGATCGAGCACGCGATCAGTGACAAGGCCTGGTCCAACGGCTGGGTCAAACCGCAGATCGCCAAGCACCGCACTGGCAAGTCGGTCGCCGTCGTTGGCTCCGGGCCGGCCGGGCTGGCCGCGGCGCAGCAACTGGCGCGTGTGGGCCACGACGTGACCGTGTTCGAGAAGAACGACCGGGTCGGCGGCTTGCTGCGCTACGGCATCCCCGACTTCAAGCTGGAGAAATCGCACATCGACCGCCGGGTCGAGCAGATGCAGGCCGAAGGTGTGGTGTTCCGCACCGGCGTGCTGATCGGTGCGTTCCCCAAGGACAGCAAGGTCACGAACCTGGCCAAGGAAACCATCAGCGCCGAGCAGTTGCAGCAGGACTTCGACGCCGTGCTGCTGGCCGGTGGTGCCGAGCAGTCGCGCGACCTGCCGGTGCCGGGGCGCGACCTCAAGGGTGTGCATTTCGCGATGGAGTTCCTGCCCCAGCAGAACAAGGTCAATGCCGGCGACAAGGTCAAGGACCAGCTGCGGGCCGACGGCAAGCATGTGATCGTCATCGGCGGTGGCGATACCGGAAGCGACTGCGTGGGCACCAGCAACCGCCACGGCGCCAAGAGCGTGACGCAGTTCGAGTTGCTGCCGGAGCCGCCGATCGAGGAAAACCGCCCCATGACCTGGCCGTACTGGCCGATCAAGCTGCGCACCAGTTCCAGCCACGAAGAGGGCTGCGACCGTGAGTTTGCGATCTCGACCAAGGAATTGCTGGGCGAGAAGGGGCGCGTCAAGAGTCTCAAGACGGTGCGCGTCGAATGGAAAGACGGCAAGATGGTCGAGGTGCCAGGGTCCGAGCAGGTGTTACCGGCCGATCTGGTGCTGCTGGCCATGGGCTTCGTTTCGCCGGTGGCGTCGGTGCTCGACGCCTTCGGTGTCGAGAAGGACGCCCGCGGCAATGCGCGTGCCACGACCGATTTCGATGGTGGCTATGCGACCGGCGTGGCCAAGGTCTTTGCCGCCGGCGACATGCGCCGGGGCCAGAGCCTGGTGGTCTGGGCGATCCGGGAAGGGCGCCAGGCGGCACGGGCAGTGGATGAATTCCTGATGGGATTCAGCGACCTGCCGCGCTGATCCCGCGCCAACCTCAGCCATTGCGGTCGACACAGCGGTGCCGGCCGCAGCGGCGCGCCGTCCCGCAGGCCATGTGATGACGGGGTGGGGCGGAAATCCCGTATCATTTGCCGGTCGGCCTGCAGCCGGTCTTTGTTTTTTGCATGGCCCCATCCTTTTCTGATCCCCTCGTCGAACTGCGCGATCTGACCTTCGGTTACGGAGAGCGGGTCATTCTCGATGGCGTCTCGCTGACGGTGCCCCGTGGCAAGGTCACGGCGTTGATGGGGGCTTCGGGCGGCGGCAAGACCACGATCCTGCGCCTGATCGGTGGCCAGAACCGGGCCCAGAAGGGGGAGCTCCGTCTTTATGGCGCTGGCGGTGACCACGTCGACGTGGGTGCGCTGGACCAGGAGCAGTTGTATGCCGCACGCCGACGCATGGGCATGTTGTTCCAGTTCGGCGCCCTGTTTGCCGACCTCAGCGTGTTCGAGAATGTGGCCTTTCCGCTGCGCGAACATGCAAACCTGTCCGACGGCATGGTCCGGGACATCGTGCTGATGAAACTCAATGCCGTCGGTCTGCGCGGGGCGCGCCATCTGATGCCCAGTGAAATCTCCGGTGGCATGGCGCGCCGGGTCGCACTGGCCCGGGCGATTGCGCTGGATCCGGAACTGGTGATGTACGACGAGCCGTTTTCCGGTCTCGATCCCATTTCGCTCGGCACGGCGGCACGGCTGATCCGCCAGCTCAACGATTCGATGGGCTTGACCAGCGTGTTTGTCTCGCATGAACTGGAGGAGACGTTCCAGATTGCCGATCATGTGATCATTCTGGCCAATGGCAAGGTCGCCGCCCAGGGCAAGCCCGAAGACGTGCGCAAGAGTGAAGACCCGCTGGTGTCGCAATACGTGCATGCCTTGCCGGACGGACCGGTGCGATTCCACTACCCGGGGCCCACGGTCGAACAGGATTTCGGGGTGGCGCCTGCGCCCCTGGTGCCGCCGTCCAGGCTGGGAGCGTGGTCATGAGCCGCCGGGCTGCCCCAAGGCGAATTCTGGCGCGCACCCCTACACGGAGGATCGCCCCATGAGCTGGTACCGTCCCTCCGACGTCGGATTCTCGCTGCGCTCGCAACTGGCCGATCTGGGCCTGGGCGCGCGCCTTTTCGTGCGCCTGTTGATGCTGTTCGGGCGTGCGTTTCGCCGATTCGGGCTGATCCGCGATCAGATTCACTTCCTGGGTAATTATTCGCTGGCGATCATTGCCGTTTCCGGCTTGTTCGTGGGCTTCGTGTTCGGGCTGCAGGGGTACTACACGCTGCAGCGGTATGGCTCGGCGGAGGCGCTGGGCCTGCTCGTGACCCTGACCCTGGTGCGCGAACTGGGACCGGTCGTGACCGCCTTGCTGTTTGCAGGGCGCGCCGGCACATCGCTGACCGCAGAGATCGGTCTGATGAAGGCCGGCGAGCAGATCAGTGTCATGGAAATGATGGCGGTGGACCCGGTGCAGCGGGTGCTGGCACCCCGATTCTGGGCCGGCGTCATCGTGATGCCTTTGCTGGCGGCCGTGTTCAGTGCCACCGGCATCATTGGTGGCTGGGTCGTTGGCGTGCTGATGATCGGAGTGGATGCCGGCTCGTTCTGGAGCCAGATCCAGGGAGGCGTGGATGTCTGGCAGGACGTCGGCAACGGTCTGATCAAGAGCGTCGTTTTTGGCTTTACCGTGACCTTTATCGCCTTGCTGCAAGGCTACGAGGCCCAGGCGACACCGGAAGGCGTGTCCAAGGCGACGACCCGGACGGTGGTGATGGCGTCGCTGGCGGTGCTGGGCCTGGACTTCATACTCACGGCGATGATGTTCAGCTTGTGATGTGCAGTCGAGGGTCGCCGCCAGCGGTGCGGTACGGTGTGGCCGGTCTGACCGGCAATCAGGAGTAAGAAGTGCAACGTTCGAAGATTGATATTTGGGTGGGTCTGTTCGTACTGCTGGGTGCAGCTGCGATCCTGTTCCTGGCGCTGCAGTCGGCGAATCTGCTCAGCCTGAACTTCCAGCCGACCTACCAACTCGATGCCAGGTTCGTGGATGTCGGGGGCCTCAAGCCCAAGGCGGCGGTACGCAGCGCTGGCGTGCTGGTGGGGCGGGTCGACGCCATCACGTTCGACGACAAGACCTTTCAGGCCCGTGTCACGATGGCGATGGACAGCCGCTTTGCGTTTCCCAAGGACAGTTCCTTGAAGATTCTTACCAGCGGCTTGCTGGGTGAGCAGTACCTGGGGCTGTCCCCGGGGGCGGACGAGAAAAATCTGGTGGCTGGTGATACCATTTCCAGCACTCAGTCGGCGGTTGTGCTTGAAGACCTGATCGGTCAGTTCCTGTACAACAGTGCCTCAGGGAGCAAGGACAAGAAATGAAAGCAACTGCGCCTGCAGCTACGCGCGCCTCGATGCGTCGCGTGATGGGCATCGGATTGGTGCTTCTGGCCTGCCATGGCTGCGCCACCGTGCAGGCACCCGATCCGCGTGATCCGCTGGAATCGTTCAACCGTGGCGTTTTCAGCTTCAACGAGGGGCTGGACAAGGCCGTGCTCAAACCTGTCGCGACGGTCTATCGCGATGTGACGCCACAGCTGGTGCGCTCGGGTGTCGGCAATTTCCTGGGCAATCTGGACGATGCCTGGTCCTTCGTCAACAGTCTGCTGCAGTTCAAGCTGCGCGATGCGGTCGACAACTTCATGCGCTTTGGCGTGAACACCACGTTTGGTCTGTTTGGGGTGCTGGACGTGGCCAGCGAGATGCAGATCGATCGGCATTCGGAGGACTTCGGTCAGACCCTGGGCGCCTGGGGCTTTGGTCCGGGTGCCTATCTGGTGCTGCCGGTGTTCGGTCCGTCGACGTTTCGTGACACCGCGGCCTTGCCGGTGGATTTCAGCGGAGACCTGGCGTCGCGCGCCGGTGATGTCCCGACCCGCAACTCGTTGCGGGCGCTCAACGTGATCGATACCAGGGCCAGTCTGCTGGGCTTGTCGTCTGCACTCGACGATGTCGCGCTGGACAAATACAGTTTCGCCCGCGACGCCTTCCTGCAGCGGCGCCGTAACGCGGTCTATGACGGCAATCCGCCCGACATCGACCCTGTTACAGGGAACGATATCCGTTAGATTTAGACTGCAGCTGCGCCGAGAGCATCCACACCATGGTGTGGGGCTGGCACAGCAGCCCCCGATTGCCACTGCGTCCGGGCCTTGCCCGGGTTATTGAAGGACCAGAACCGTGATTCAACGTCGAAATTTTTACCGCCTTGTTTCCGCATGCCTTGTCGGCGCTGCATGTGCCTTGCAACTGCCGGCATGGGCAGCCGACGAGCAGCCAGACGCCATGATCCAGCGGCTGTCCAATTCCGTGCTCGACAACATCCGCAGCGACAAGTCCATCAAGGATGGCGACATCTCGCAGGTGATCGCACTGGTCGACAGCAAGATCATGCCGGACGTTAATTTCAAGCGCATGACGGCCTCGGCGGTCGGCCCGGCCTGGCGCCAGGCCACGCCCGAGCAGCAAAAGCGCCTGCAGGAGGAGTTCAAGATCCTGCTGGTGCGCATCTATGCCGGCGCCCTGGCCCAGGTGAGCGATCAGACCATTCTGATCAAGCCCTTGCGCGCAGCCCCGGGTGACAAGGAACTGGTCGTGCGAACCGAGGTGCGCGGCCGCGGCGATCCGATCCAGCTGGATTACCGGCTGGAGAAGACGCCGGGCGAGGGCAGTGGCTGGAAGATCTACAACCTCAACGTGCTGGGGGTGTGGCTGGTCGAAACCTACCGCAGCCAGTTTGCCCGTGAAATCAGCAACAGCGGTATCGACGGTCTGATCAAGGTGCTCAGCGATCGCAACAAGGCCAACCTGGCCAAGGGCTGAGCCAGGGTGCTGGTCCTTCCTGCCGACCTGACGCGCAACCAGGCCACCGCCTGCCTGCAGATGCTCGTCCAGGGCCTCAAGTCGCTGGCGGATGCGGTCGTCGTGGTCGACGCCAGTGCGCTGCAGCGCTTTGACTCGTCGGCGCTGGCCGTGCTGCTGGAACTGCGCCGGGAGAGCCAGGCCCAGGGCAAGAGCTTGCGGATCCGGGCCTTGCCGGAGCGCCTGCGCGACCTCGGCAATGTCTACGGGATTGCGGAGCTGCTCTCCGCAGAGTGACGTGACCGGCTAAAATCGCCGGCTCCCATGCCCGCAATCTCCTTTCAGTCGGTCTCCAAGTCCTACCCGTCGCCCCGCTCCCCGAGCAAATCCTTTCTGGCACTTGACCGGGTCAGCCTGCAGATCGAGCGCGGCGAGTTCTTCGGGCTCCTGGGTCCGAACGGGGCGGGCAAGACCACCATGATCAGCATTTTGGCGGGGCTGGCCCGCGCCAGTGCCGGAACCGTCTCCGTGCTGGGCAGTGATGTGGTCACCGATTTCGCGCAGGCGCGCCGCAATCTCGGCATCGTGCCGCAGGAACTGGTGTTCGACCCGTTCTTCAGCGTGCGCGAAGCACTGCGTTTCCAGTCCGGTTACTTCGGCATCCGCAACAATGACGCCTGGATCGACGAATTGCTGCAAAGCCTCGGCCTGGCCGACAAGGCGGGTGCCAACACCCGACAGCTGTCCGGTGGCATGAAGCGGCGCATGCTGGTGGCGCAGGCCCTGGTCCACAAGCCGCCGGTGATCGTGCTGGATGAGCCGACGGCCGGTGTCGACGTGGAATTGCGCCAGACCCTGTGGCAGTTCATTGCCAAACTCAATCGGCAGGGCCATACCGTATTGCTCACCACGCATTACCTGGAGGAGGCCGAAGCCTTGTGCGGGCGTATCGCCATGCTCAAGTCTGGTCGCATCGTGGCACTGGACAGCACCAGCGAATTGCTCAAGGCGGCCTCCAGCAACGTGCTGCGCTTCAAGATCGACGGAGACCTGCCGGCGGCGCTGGCCGAAAAGGCCCGGGTCACCGGGCGCATCGTGCAGATGCCGGCGCAGGACGCGCGCGAGATAGAGGCCTACCTGGCTGCCGTACGCGAAGCCGGTCTGATCGCGCACGACGTGGAGATCCGCAAGGCAGACCTTGAAGACGTGTTCGTCGAAGTGATGGCGCAGCACCGGGACTCGGTCGCCGGCGTGGCCGTTTGACGCGCGCAGGCGAACAGGAACCCATTGTGCAAACCCAGGCCCCCATGTCCCCCGAATCGCAACTCGCCGTGGCCGGACTGCTGCCGGTGCAGCAGCCGCAGGGCGGTGCCATGGTGGGGTGGCGCACGCTGTTCCTCAAGGAGATCCTGCGCTTCTGGAAGGTGGGCTTTCAGACGGTCGGTGCGCCCATGCTCACCGCCATCCTGTACCTGCTGGTCTTCGGGCATGTGCTCGAGGACCGGGTGCGGGTCTTCGGAACGGTTTCCTACACGGCATTCCTGATACCCGGCCTGGTCATGATGAGCGTGTTGCAGAACGCGTTCGCCAACAGTTCGTCGTCGCTGATCCAGAGCAAGATCATGGGCAACCTGGTGTTCCTGCTGCTGACGCCGCTGTCGCACTGGCACTGGTTTACCGCGTACGTGGCCTCGTCGGTGGTGCGCGGCCTGGTTGTGGGGGCTGGCGTGCTGCTGGTGACGGTCTGGTTCACCGACCTGCCGTTCGTTGCGGTGGCATGGATCGGGGTGTTCGCCGTGCTGGGGGCAGCGCTGATGGGCACGCTGGGCCTGATCGCCGGCCTTTGGGCTGAAAAGTTCGATCAGCTGGCGGTATTCCAGAACTTCATCATCATGCCGATGACATTTCTCAGCGGCGTGTTCTATTCGATCAAGTCGCTGCCGCCGTTCTGGCTGGCCGTCAGCCACCTGAACCCCTTCTTCTACATGATCGACGGCTTTCGCTACGGATTCTTCGGCCAGAGCGATGTGTCGCCCTGGCTGAGCCTGGCCATCGTCGGATCGTCGATGCTTGCGGCTAGCGCCGCCGCCATTCGCTTGCTGCGCATCGGATACAAGATCCGCAGCTGACCGGACCTTTAAATGAAGCTGCCCCCATACCCGCTGCCTTCGCCGTCCCTTCTGGGGCGCGCGCGTGGCATCGGAACGGTCGGGCCCCACTGACATGACTGCTGAAGAACTCAAGGCCATCATCACCGAAGGCCTGCATTGCACCCACTGCGAACTCGACGGTGATGGCCGCCATTGGCAGGCCATCATCGTCTCCGACGCATTCGAGGGCAAACGCGCCATCCAGCGCCATCAGATGGTCTACGCCACGCTGGGCGCCCGGATCCAGACCGACGAGGTGCATGCCTTGTCGATGAAGACATTGACCCCTGACGAATGGAAGACCCATGGATAAGTTGCTGATTCGCGGTGGTCGCAATCTCAGAGGCGTGGTACCGATCTCCGGCGCCAAGAATGCGGCGCTGCCCGAGTTGTGTGCCTGCCTGCTGACGGCAGAGCCGGTCACGCTCGACAACGTTCCTCATTTGCAGGACGTCAACACGATGGTGCGCCTGATCCGCAACATGGGTGTCGTGGTCGAGCGGGACGACGCCGGCCAGGTGCGTGTCGACGCCAGCGCCCTGACGTCGCCGGAGGCGCCTTACGAGCTGGTCAAGACCATGCGGGCGTCGGTGCTCGCACTGGGCCCGCTGCTGGCGCGGTTCGGCGAGGCAACCGTGTCCCTGCCCGGTGGCTGTGCGATCGGTTCACGCCCGGTGGATCAGCACATCATGGGGCTGACCGCCATGGGCGCGGACATCGTGGTCGAACATGGCTACATGATTGCGCGGCTGGCCAAGGGGCTGGACCGTCTGCATGGTGCGCGCATCACGACCGACATGGTGACCGTGACCGGCACCGAGAATTTTCTGATGGCGGCGGCACTGGCCGATGGTGAAACCGTGCTTGAAAACGCGGCGCAGGAGCCCGAGATCAGTGACCTGGCCGAGATGCTGATTGCCATGGGTGCGCAGATCGAAGGGCATGGCACCAGCCATATCGTGGTGAACGGTGTCAAGGAATTGCATGGTGCCCGGCACCAGGTGGTGGCAGACCGGATCGAGGCTGGCACCTTTCTGTGTGCCGTGGCCGCAACCGGCGGTGATGTGGTGCTGACCGGGGCGCGTGCCGACCATCTGGAAGCGGTGATCGAAAAGCTGCAGGCGGCCGGCGCGCAGGTCACGGCGGTGGAGGGCGGCATTCGCGTGGTTTCGCAGGGGCGGCTGACAGCCCAGAGTTTCCGCACCACGGAATACCCCGGTTTTCCGACCGACATGCAGGCGCAGTTCATGGCCCTGAACTGCATATCCGATGGAACGGCAACCGTCACCGAGACGATCTTCGAGAACCGCTTCATGCATGTGAACGAACTGGTCCGCCTGGGGGCGCATATCCAGATCGACGGACGGCGCTCGGTGGTCCAGGGTGTACCACGGCTCTCGGGTGCGAGCATCATGGCGACCGATCTGCGGGCATCGGCCAGCCTGGTCATCGCAGGCCTGGTCGCCGAGGGGCAGACCGTGGTGGACCGCATCTACCATCTTGACCGGGGCTACGACCGCATGGAATCGAAACTGCGCGGCCTGGGGGCCGACATCGAGCGCGTGTCGGCGTGAACGGGGCTTACGCATGATCACGCTGGCGCTATCCAAGGGACGCATCTTCGACGATGCCTTGCCGCTGCTGCGCGCGGCCGACATCGAGGTGCTGGACGACCCGGAAAAATCGCGCAAGCTGATTCTGGACACCAACCGCGATGACGTGCGGGTGCTGGTGGTGCGGGCGACGGATGTCCCCACCTACGTGCAATATGGTGGCGCCGACCTTGGCATCACCGGCCTGGACACCTTGCTCGAACATGGCAGCGATGGCATGTACCAGCCCCTGGACCTGCAGATTGCCCGCTGCCGTATCAGCGTGGCAGTTCGCGCCGGATTTGACTACGCATCCAGCGTGCGCCAGGGCTCGCGGCTGACGGTCGCGACCAAGTACATGGCCATTGCGCGCGACTTCTTCGCGGCCAAGGGCGTGCATGCCGATCTGGTCAAGTTGTACGGCAGCATGGAGCTCGCGCCACTGACCGGACTGGCCGATGCCATCGTCGACCTGGTGTCGACCGGCAGCACCTTGCGCGCCAACAACCTGGTCGAGGTGGAACGGATCATGGACATCAGCTCGCGTCTGGTCGTCAACCAGGCTGCGCTCAAGCTCAAGCCGGTGCCGATGCGCCGCATCATCGACGCCTTCGCGGCGGCGGTCCGCGACCGGGGAGAGCCGCAATGAGCGTGCTGGCCCGGCCGATGCGGCTGCGTACCGAGGATGCGGGCTTCGACGCAGCGTTCCAGCAGCGGCTGTTCTGGTCCAGCGACGCCGATGCCGCAATCGAGCAGCGTGTGGCCGACATCCTGGCCGATGTGCAGGCGCGCGGCGATGCGGCGGTGCTGGAATATACGGCGCGTTTCGACGGCGTCTCGGTGCCGTCCGTGGCCGCGCTGGAGATTGCGCCGAGCGCGCTCAAGGACGCCTTCGACGGCTTGCCTGACGAACAGCGCGAGGCCCTGCTGTTTGCCGCAAACCGCGTGCGCAGTTACCACGAGGCACAAAAGCAGGCCTGTGGCCAGAGCTGGAGCTACCGGGATGCCGACGGCAGCCTGCTGGGCCAGAAGGTGACGCCGCTGGACCGGGTCGGCATCTATGTCCCCGGCGGCAAGGCCGCCTATCCGTCCTCGGTGCTGATGAACGCGATCCCGGCGCACGTGGCGGGCGTTGCGGAAATCATCATGGTGGTTCCGACGCCGGCGGGCAAGGGCAGCGCCGCCGGACAGGGCGAGCGCAACCCGCTGGTGCTGGCCGCTGCACATGTTGCAGGCGTGTCGCGGGTGTTCACGATCGGTGGTGCCCAGGCGGTGGCAGCGCTGGCCTACGGCACGGCGACAGTTCCCAAGGTGGACAAGATCACCGGTCCTGGCAATGCCTATGTCGCGGCGGCCAAACGCCGGGTGTTCGGCACGGTGGGCATCGACATGATTGCCGGTCCGAGCGAGATCCTGGTGCTGGCCGACGGCTCGACGCCGCCGGACTGGGTGGCCATGGACCTGTTCAGCCAGGCCGAGCACGACGAACTGGCCCAGAGCATCTTGCTGTGCCCGGACCCGGATTACATCGCGCGGGTGCAGGCCGAGATCGATCGACTGCTGCCCGAGATGCCCCGCAGCGCCATCATCGCCAGTTCGCTCAATGGCCGTGGCGCGTTGGTGCAGACCCGCTCCATGGAGGAGGCCTGCGCCATCAGCAACCGGGTGGCACCCGAGCATCTGGAAGTGAGCAGCAACGAGCCCCATCGCTGGGAGCCCCTGCTGCGCCATGCCGGTGCGATCTTCCTGGGGGCCTATACCAGCGAGAGCCTGGGCGACTATTGCGCCGGGCCCAACCATGTCCTGCCCACAGGTGCCACGGCACGCTTTTCCAGCCCGCTGGGGGTGTACGACTTCCAGAAGCGCAGCAGCCTGATCGAGGTCAGTGCCGCCGGCGCGCAGGCCCTGGGAAAGGTGGCCTCGGTCCTGGCGCATGGGGAAGGATTGCAGGCCCACGCACGCGCCGCTGAAATGAGGCTCCGATGAAAACCACAGCGTTGTCCGAAGCCGACGGCATTGCAAACGGGCGGCGTGCGTCCCGCCGTCTGCGCACGGCGCTGCTGGGGCTGACACTGGCCGTAGTGGCTGCCAGTGCGTCGGCCATGAGCATTCGTGAACTGCGCGCACTGGAGGCGTCCGACAAGGACCAGGGCGTGCTCTATGTGCAGTACTACCTGGTCGGCGCGATGGAGGGTATGCTGGAGGCCAGTGCACAGCAGGCCCGCTCGGGCGGCAAGCCTTCGATCTGCCCGAACGGCCGCAAACTCGAGCCGCGCATGGCAAAGCCGCTGTACGACGGCGAGTTGCGGCGCAATGCCGGCCTCTACGAAGCCGACATGCCGGTCCAGCTCGTCCTGCTCAACGCCATGGTGGCCGCGTATGCCTGCTGAGGCCAGCATGGCTTTGGCGGCCATTGCTCAGGTCCGCCGGTCCCTGGTCTGCCCGCCGCACGATCCAATATGACTTCCAAGACTGTTTCTCTCGCCGAACGGATGGCACGCACGCTGCGCAGCGACGTTGCCGGCATGCATGCCTATGCGGTTCAGGACGCGCGCGGACTGCACAAGCTCGACGCGATGGAGAATCCGCACCGTTTGCCGGCCGCGATGCAGCAGCAACTGGGCCAGCGCCTGGGTGCACTTGCGCTCAACCGCTATCCCGATGGCCGTATCGATGACCTGCGCCGTGCGCTGATGACCCATGCCCAGGTCCCGGATGGCTTCGACCTGATGCTGGGCAATGGTTCGGACGAACTGATCTCGATGCTGGCCATCGCCTGTGACGTGCCGGATGCGACCATCATGGCGCCGGTGCCCGGCTTCGTGATGTACAGGATGAGTGCCCAGCTGCAGGGCTTGCGTTTCGTCGGCGTCGATCTGACCGCAGATTTCGAACTCGACGAGGGCGCGATGCTTCAGGCGATTGCCGAGCACCAGCCGGCCATCCTGTACCTGGCCTATCCCAACAATCCGACCGCCAATCTGTGGGATGACGCGGTGATCGACCGGCTGATTGCCGCCGCACCGGGCCTGGTGGTGATGGATGAGGCCTACCAGCCGTTTGCCGGGCGCAGCTTCATCGACCGTCTGGCAGCCCACGCGCATGTGCTGTTGATGCGCACCATGAGCAAGTTCGGTCTGGCGGGCGTGCGCATCGGCTACCTGATCGGCCGCTCACCGCTGATCGCAGAGATCGACAAGGTGCGCCCTCCGTACAACGTCAGTGTGCTGAATGCGGAATGCGCGCTGTTTGCGCTGGAACATGCCGAGGTCTTCGCTGCGCAGGCGCAGGATATCGTGGTGCAGCGGCAATGGTTGGTCGCGCAGCTGTCGCAGTTGCCGGGTGTGCACTGCTTTGCCAGCGAAGCCAACATGCTGCTGGTCCGGCTGCCCGAAGCTGCGGCTGCCGATGGGCCATCGGCGTCTGCAGCGGCATTCGCGGGCATGCGTGCGCGTGGCGTGCTGGTCAAGGATGTCTCGGGCATGCACCCCTTGTTGCGCAACTGCCTGCGGCTGACCGTGGGCACAGAGCCCGAAAACCAGGCCATGCTGCAGGCCTTGAAGGAATGTCTATGAGTCCTGAATCCTCCCTCGCCGCTGGCGCGGCGCCGCGCCACGCCGAAGTCACCCGCAACACGGCGGAGACCCGTATCACGGTGCGCATCGATCTCGATGGCAGCGGCAAGTCGAAGCTGCATACCGGCATTGGCTTTTTTGACCATATGCTGGACCAGATCGCGCGCCACGGCCTGATCGACCTCGACATCCACGCCGATGGCGACCTGCACATCGACGGCCATCACACGGTGGAAGACGTGGGCATCACCCTGGGCCAGGCGGTGCACAAGGCGTTGGGCGACCGCAAGGGCATCCGCCGCTTCGGCCACGCCTACGTGCCGCTGGACGAGGCGCTCAGCCGTGTCGTCATCGATTTCTCGGGCCGTCCGGGCCTGGTGATGCAGGTGCCGTTCAAGAGCGGCATGATCGGCAGCTTCGACAGCCAGCTGGCCCACGAGTTCTTCCAGGGCTTCGTCAACCATGCGCTGGTCACATTGCATATCGACAATCTGCGTGGCGAAAACGCGCACCACCAGGCCGAAACGGTTTTCAAGGCCTTTGCACGCGCCTTGCGCGCAGCGGTGGAAGTCGATCCGCGCGCAGCCGGGACCATTGCATCGACCAAGGGCTCGCTCTGAGGACTGGCGCAGCCAGGGTATCAATGAACAAGGGTGGGATTTCATGGTGACGGCAGCCGGTGCGACGGTGGCAGTGGTGGACTACGGCATGGGGAACCTGCGCTCGGTTGCCAATGCCGTGCAGATGGCTGCGGCCGGTGGCAGCCATAGGGTCGTGGTGACTGCCGACCCGGAGCAGGTTCATGCCGCGCAGCGGATCGTGCTGCCGGGGCAGGGCGCCATTGCCGATTGCATGCGTGAGTTGCGTGACTCCGGCTTGCTCGAGCCGGTGCTGGACGCCGCCCGCAACAAGCCGCTGTTCGGTGTCTGCGTCGGCATGCAGATGCTGCTGAACCATAGCGAGGAGGGCGGCAAGGACGGCACGCCCGGCCTGGGCCTGATTCCGGGCGAGGTCGTGCGCTTTGATCTGGCGGGGCGGCTGCAACCCGATGGCAGCCGTTACAAAGTGCCACAAATGGGCTGGAACCAGGTGCACCAGACCCGCCCGGACGGACGCGTCCATGCCCTGTGGGACGGGATTGCGGACGCGAGCTACTACTATTTCGTGCACAGCTACTACGCCCGACCGTCTGATGCGCGCCACAGCGCGGGCGAGGCGGACTACGGCGGCCGCTTTACGGCGGCAGTTGCACGCGATAATATTTTCGCCACCCAATTCCACCCCGAGAAGAGTTCTGACCAAGGCCTCGCGCTTTACCGCAACTTCCTACGCTGGAAGCCCTGATTCCCTTCCCTCGCATCCTCCATGCTGCTCATCCCTGCGATTGATTTGAAAGATGGTCATTGTGTTCGCCTCAAGCAGGGCGACATGGACCAATCCACCACGTTCGGCGAAGACCCCGCGGAGATGGCCCGCAACTGGGTCACGAAGGGGGCGCGCCGCCTGCATCTGGTCGACCTGAACGGCGCGTTTGCCGGCCATCCGAAAAACGAGATCGCGATCCGACGGATTCTCAAGGAGGTGGGCAGCGAGATCGACGTCCAGCTCGGCGGCGGCATCCGCGACCTCGACACGGTCGAGCGTTACCTCGATGCAGGCCTCCGTTACGTGATCATCGGCACGGCGGCCGTCAAGAATCCCGGCTTTCTGCAGGATGCCTGCACCGCCTTCGGTGGTCACATCATCGTCGGGCTCGATGCGAAAGACGGCAAGATCGCCACCGACGGATGGAGCAAGCTCACACGCCACGACGTGATCGACCTGGGCAAGAAGTTCGAGGATTATGGCGTCGAATCCATCATCTACACCGACATCGGCCGCGACGGCATGCTGTCGGGCATCAACGTCGATGCCACGGTCAAGCTGGCGCAGGCCTTGTCGATACCGGTCATCGCCTCCGGCGGCCTCAGCACCATGGCCGATATCGAGGCCTTGTGCGAGGTCGAGAGCGAAGGTGTCGAAGGCGTCATCTGCGGGCGCGCGATCTACAGCGGCGACCTCGATTTCACCGCGGCCCAGGCCCGCGCCGACGAACTCAACGGCTGAAAGCCAGCGCCCTGCATGCTGGCCAAGCGCATCATTCCGTGTCTGGATGTCACCGGTGGACGGGTCGTCAAGGGCGTCAATTTCGTGTCCCTGCGTGACGCCGGCGACCCGGTGGAGATCGCTGCGCGCTACAACGAACAGGGCGCCGACGAGCTGACGTTTCTCGATATCACCGCGACCAGTGACGGCCGCGATCTGATCCTGCACATCATCGAGGCCGTCGCAAGCCAGGTGTTCATTCCGCTGACGGTCGGTGGTGGCGTGCGTTCGGTCGAAGACGTGCGCAGGTTGCTCAATGCCGGCGCGGACAAGACCAGCTTCAATTCGGCCGCCATCGCCAATCCACAGCTGATCGACGACGTGTCCGGCAAGTACGGTTCGCAGTGCATCGTCGTGGCGATCGATGCCAAGCGCCGTACCGACGAGCAGGAGCGGCGTGTGGCGCACGATGGCACGGTCGCGGGTCCGGGATGGGATGTCTTCAGCCACGGTGGGCGTACCAACACCGGCCGCGACGCCGTGGCGTGGGCCACCGAGATGGCACGGCGCGGTGCGGGCGAAATTCTTCTCACCAGCATGGACCGGGACGGCACCAAGTCGGGTTTCGATCTGGAACTGACCCGTGCGGTCAGCCATGCGATCGACATCCCGGTGATCGCCTCCGGTGGTGTCGGCGACCTGGACCATCTCGCCGACGGCATCCTGTTCGGCGGCGCCGATGCCGTGCTGGCAGCCAGCATCTTCCATTACGGTGAATTCAGCGTCGGTCAGGCCAAGCAGCACATGCACGCCCGCGGCATCGCCGTGCGGATCTGAGTCCTGACCGCATGGGGCACCGGCTTGCGTCCGGCTGCGGCGCGGCGCGCTACGCCGATCGTCGACAATACCGCCATGACATGGCTCGATCAAATCAAGTGGGACGCGGTGGGTCTGGTACCCGTGATCGCACAGGAACAGTCCACCGGCGATGTGTTGATGTTTGCGTGGATGGACCGCGAAGCGCTTGCGCGTACGGCGGCGACCGGGCGTGCCGTGTACTTCAGCCGTTCCCGCCAGCGCCTGTGGCCCAAGGGCGAGGAGTCGGGCCACGTGCAACTGGTGCATGACATCCGGGTGGACTGCGACCAGGACGTGGTCCTGCTCAAGGTCACGCAAACCGGGCACGAACCCGGTATCGCCTGCCACACCGGTCGCCATAGCTGCTTTTTTCAGCATCTGGTCGGAAGTGGCGAGCACGGGCAGTGGGAAATCACCGATCCGGTCTTGAAAGACCCGCAATCGATCTACAAGTAGCACAAGATGGACGTACAACCCTCTGACAATCCCGCGTCGACCGGCCAGGTACTGGATCGGTTGGCCATCACGATCGAAAGCCGGCTGCCGGCCCATGGTGGCGACGCGAATGCCAGCTATGTCGCGCGCCTGTTGCAGCGCGGCCCGGACGCCTTTCTGAAGAAGGTCGGCGAAGAGGCGACGGAAGTGGTGATGGCGTCCAAGGACCTGGATGTCGCGCTGGCCATTGGCGCCGGCGTCGATGACCGCCGTGCCAAGCTGGTTGGCGAAGTCGCGGACCTGTGGTTTCACTGCATGGTGGCACTGGCCCATTACGGTCTGCGCCCTTCGGATGTGACCGATGAGCTCGCACGTCGCGAAGGCACCAGCGGCATCGAGGAAAAGGCCTTGCGCAAGGCCATTGCGCGCGAGGGCACCTGAGCGCCCCGCACCATCAGGAAAGGATCCCGGCATGAGCGATATCACCGATGTCACGCCACGCGGCGAGGAACAGGCCCAGGCCTTGAAATCCGTCGGCTGGCTGAGCTACGTGCTGCACCTGATCGTGGCGGTGGGCGCCATCATCCCGGGCGCGCAGGCGGGTGCCCTGCTGCTGGTGGTGGCACTGGTCATCGACCTCGTGAAGCGGCCCGAAGCCCACGGTACCTGGCAATCCAGCCATTTCTCGTGGCGCATCCATTCGGTGCTGCTGGCAGGCCTGATGTACTTGCTGACCGCGCCGCTGTTCCTGTTGTTCATCCTGCCGGGGCAACTGGCATGGCTGTTGGTGTCGATCTGGTTCCTGTACCGGATCGTCAAGGGCATGGTCGCGATGAATGCCGACCGTGCCGTCGGTTCCTGACCGTTCGAGGAGAAACAAAGCGTATGACGCATGATCCGGATTGCCTGTTCTGCAAGATCATCGAGGGCAAGATTCCGTCGAAGAAGGTTTATGAAGACGAGCATGTCTACGCCTTTCACGACATTCACCCCTGGGCGCCTGTGCATTTTCTGATGGTGCCCAAACAACATATTCCGTCCATGGCACAACTGGGGCCGGAGCATGCGACGCTGATGGGTCACATGATGACGCTGGCCCCGGTGCTGGCCCTTCAGGAGGGCTGCAATGCCTATCCCGAGGGGGGCTACCGCATCGTCAGCAACACCGGCGCCGAAGGCGGCCAGGAAGTCCACCACCTGCATGTGCATGTCATGGGCGGACCTCGCCCCTGGCTGCGGGGCTGATACTCAAGGGCTTTGGGCGCAGGCCATGTGCAAGCGTCTAAAATCCGCATTACCGTTTAGGAGTCAACTATGGGTTCGTTTTCAATTTGGCATTGGCTGATCGTTCTGCTGATCGTCGTCATGGTGTTCGGCACCAAGAAGCTCAAGAACATGGGCAGTGATCTGGGCAGTGCGGTCAAGGGATTCAAGGATGGCATGAAGGACGGATCGTCTTCGGACGAGGACGTGAAATCGGGGCCGGCAGCGCAGGTGTCGAACAGTGCCAAGAGCGCCGACAAGTCGACGATCGACGTCGAAGCCAAGCAGAAATCCTGATAGCAGGACAGCGTCTCCGTGCTTGATCTTGGTGTTTCAAAGATGGCGCTGATCGGCGTGGTGGCGTTGATCGTCATCGGGCCGGAGAAGCTGCCACGTGTCGCCCGTACCGTCGGCGCCTTGCTGGGCAAGGCGCAGCGGTACGTGTCCGACGTGAAGGCCGAGGTCAGCCGGTCGATGGAGCTCGACGAGCTGCGCAAGATGAAGGATTCGATGACCGACGCAGCCAAGGACATGGAGAACACCATCCAGTCCAACGCCAGCGAGATCGAGAAGACCTGGGCCGACGCCACCGGCATGAATGACAACTCTCAGCTCGGTAACCATTACGAGGTTCCCGACAGTTACCCAGCCTACCGACACCCCAACAAGCGCTGGCGTGTCAAGCGCGGCGCCTTGCCGAACTGGTACAAGGCGCGCACGGGCACCCGTACACGTGCGTTGTCGGGTGCGGCCAGGGTTGCGCGATACCGACCGCGAAAATTCGACTGATAGAACGGGTATCGTCCCGCGCCCTGGAGCCCATAGTTCCGGCGGGCGCGCGGCACACATGACACGATGACTGACACCAGCAACAAAGAAGACGAACTCGCCGGTACCGAACAGCCATTCGTGCAGCACCTGATGGAATTGCGCGACCGGCTGATGTACAGCCTGGCTGGGCTGGCGGTCTGCATGGTGCTTCTCGCATTCTGGCCGTCGCCCAGCGGCCTGATCGATCTGATCGCCATGCCGATCCGGGCGCACATGCCGCCGGGTGCCAAGCTGATCGCTGTGGGCGTGTTCTCGCCGTTCTTTGTTCCGCTCAAGGTCTTGATGATGGCCGGCGTGCTGCTGTGCCTGCCCTGGTTGATGTACCAGGCCTGGGCTTTCGTGGCGCCGGGCCTTTACGGCCACGAAAAGCGGCTGGCCTTGCCACTGATCTTCTTCGGCAGCATCCTGGCCTATGGCGGCATTGCCTTCGTGCAGCTGTTCGTGCTGGACAAGATGTTCGCCTTCATCCAGGCGGTGACCCCTGCCAGCGTGGCCGCCACCCCGGATATCGCCTCCTACGTGGAGGCGATTCTGGGACTGTACCTGGCCTTTGGCGTGGCGTTCCAGGTGCCGATCGTGGTCGTGCTGCTGGTGCGCATGAACATGGTCAGCATCGACAAGCTCAAGCAGTTCCGTGGCTACTTCATCGTGCTGTCATTCGTGGTGGCCGCCATCCTGACGCCGCCGGACGTGATTTCTCAGCTGGCGCTCGCAGTGCCGATGTGCCTGCTGTACGAGGCTGGTATCTTCGCAGCGAAGATGTTCATCAAGCATGCGAAGGACGAGGATGGCGAAGAGTCTGACGCTGCCGACAAAAAGGACGACGACGCACCCAAGTCGTGATGGCGCTACGGGCGGCTGCACCCGTGCCGGATGCTCAGGACGGGCGGCGCGGTTTGGGCCGCAGCCCCGGGACCACATCGAGTTCCAGCTGGTTGTCCTGGCGCTGCAGTGAAAAGCGCGAAGCGACGCCGGGCTTCAGGCCGGCAACCCGGGTCAGCAACTCCGCGACGTTGTGTACCTCGTTGCCGGCAACCGATGTGATCACGTCACCGGGCCTGATACCGGCGCGGGCCGCGGGCCCGTCCTGCAGAACGCCGGTGATGATGACCCCCTGACGCGCCTTCACACCGAATGTTTCGGCCAGTTCGGGCGACAGGTCGTTGGGCTCGACACCGATCCAGCCACGGGTGACCTGGCCATCCCTGACCAGGCCCTCCATCACCTGCCGGGCCGTCGACATGGGAATCGCGAATCCGATGCCCATGCTGCCGCCGGAGCGCGAATAGATGGCGGTGTTGATACCGAGCAGATGGCCCTGGGTGTCCACCAGGGCTCCGCCGGAGTTGCCCGGGTTGATGGCCGCATCGGTCTGGATGAAATTCTCGAAGGTATTGATGCCCAGCTGGTTGCGCCCCAATGCGCTGATGATGCCGCTGGTGACGGTCTGGCCGACGCCGAACGGATTGCCGATGGCCAGCACCTGGTCGCCGACCTGCACTGCGTCCGAGTTGCCGATCACGACGACCGGCAGCTTGTCCAGGTCAATCTTCAGCACCGCGAGATCGGTCTCCGGGTCGGTGCCGATCACCTTCGCAATGGCCTTGCGGCTGTCGTTGAGCATCACCTCGATCTCATCGGCACCCTCGACCACGTGGTTGTTGGTCAGGATGAAGCCGTCCGAGCTGACGATGACCCCGCTGCCCAATCCGGCGCGGGGCTCCTGGTTCTGATCGCCAAAGAAAAACCGGAACCACGGGTCATTGCTGCGCGGATCCCGGCTGGCAGCCTTGCTGGTGCTGATGCTGACCACCGCGGAGGAGGCCTTGCGGGCGGCGAGCCGAAAGCTGCCGGCAGGCGGACTGGCGTCGGCGGATGCCGGCGCCTCGATCAGGGTGATGGCGGCGCGTGGTGCGCCCATCGGTCCCAGCCAGGCCGGTTTGAGCGTGGCCACGACGAAATAGGCGGCCAGCAGAACGGTCGCAGTCTGGGAGAAAACAAGCCACAGTCGCTTCATGCGCAAATTGTAGGCGGCGACAGGCGCCTTGCCGGGTTGCGGGGTGATCGGAGCGGCCCTCCCGGTGTGGCCCTCCCGGTGTGACCCGGGACGCGTGCGCAGTTGCCTGTGTGCGCCACGCCCGCGCGCAAGGCTGACGTACCATGGCGGCTACTCGAAAGGCCGCATGCCGGATACACGCAGGACGATCGCCATCGAACCGTTGGCACCCGCCAAGCCGCAATGGGGCGCGCCATGTAATGGTTGCGGTATCTGCTGCCTGTCCGAGCCCTGTCCGGTGGGTATGGTTTTGTCGCGCCGGCGCCAGGGCGTCTGCGTCGCCTTGCGTTGGGACGAAGGGCAAACCCGCTACCACTGTGGGGCCCTGGTGCAGCCCGGCCTGGTGCTGCGCGATGTGCTCCCCGCAATGCTGCGACCCCTGGCGGGCGTGCTGGCGCCAGTGCTAGGCTATCTCGCGCTTCGGGGTATTGCGGTGGGTACGGGCTGCGATTGCGATCTGCAGGTGGAGCCACCGATTGGCGGCGACGCAGCATGACCGGCGCATATCCCGGCAGCGGCCCGGTTGCCGCTCGGCCCGGCACTGCGCATCCGACCGGGATGGCGGCTTGTCCATGCCTGCGGCACGTGCGCCACAATCGGTGGGACCGCTGCGCGCCCAGCCGCCGGCGCAGATGAATCCACCTTGGACGACAAGTAGACTTTCTCCATGACCGATCGAATCCTGCTGGCCCGGACCCTTGATACGCTGCTGATGCCCGAAAAATTCCGCGACTACGGTCCGAATGGACTGCAAGTGGAAGGCCGTCTGGAGGTGCGCAAGATCGTCTCGGGTGTCACCGCCAGCCTGGCCTTGATCGAGGCGGCGGTCGCGCGCGGTGCCGACACCGTATTCGTGCACCATGGCCTGTTCTGGCGGGGCCAGGACGGGCGGGTGACGGGCTGGATGAAGCAGCGTCTGGCCCTGCTGCTGCAACACGACATCAATCTCTTCGCCTACCACCTGCCGCTCGATGCCCATCCGCAATGGGGCAACAATGCGCAGCTCGGCCTGCGCCTCGGACTTGCGGCGTCGTCGCGGTTCGGAGAGCAGGAGCTGGGGTTTCTCGGGGCCAGTGCCGACGGTCGCGACTTCGACAGCGCGGCTGTGCTCGCGCGGCGCATCGAACTGGCGCTGGGCCGCCATGTGACGGTGGTCGACAACCGCAGCCAGCCTATCCGCCGTGTCGCCTGGTGTACCGGCGGCGCCCAGGGCTATTTCGAGGCGGCCATCGCGGCCGGCGCGGATGCCTTCATCACCGGCGAGATTTCGGAGCCGCAGGCCCACTATGCGCGCGAATGCGGCGTCAGCTATCTGGCCTGCGGCCACCATGCCAGCGAACGTTTCGGCGCGCCGGCGGTGGCGGGCCATGTGGCCGCGCAATTGTCACTGGAGCATGAATTTGTCGACATCGACAACCCGGCCTGAGCCCGCCGCACCCTTGCCGATCGCCATCACGATGGGCGACCCGGCAGGTATCGGCCCCGAAATCATCGCCAAGGCGTTCCGGGACGCGCCAGCCCTGACGCGTGGGTGTTTTGTGGCCGGCGACGTGGCCTCGATGCGCCGTGCCGCCGCCTGGGCGGTGAAGCCAGGCGAGCTGCCGCTACCTGTGGCCGTGATCGAGCGCTCCTCCGATGCGCTGGACTTGCCACGGGCCTGCATTGCAGTTCTGCAGGTGGTGGATCCCGGACCGCAACCGGTCTGCGTCGGACGCATCAGTGCTGCGGCAGGTCGGATGGCGGCCGAGAGCGTGGTTTGGGCCGCCGAAGCCGCGCTGCGTGGCGAGGTGGCTGCGATGGTTACCGCGCCGCTGCACAAGGAGGCGCTGTCGGCGGCGGGTGCGCCGCATGACGCTTATCCTGGCCACACGGAAATGCTGCAGGCACGCGCAGCCGCTTTTCGACAGATCCCGCTGCAGGACATGCCGGTGCGCATGATGCTGGCCAATGACGCGTTGCGCACGGTGCTGGTGAGCATCCACATGTCGCTGCGCGACGCACTGTCCGCCGTGACCTTCGACAATGTGCTGCAGACCCTGCAGATCACCGACGCCGCGCTGCGACCTGTCCTGGGCCGCGCCCCGCGCATGGCCGTGGCCGGTCTCAACCCCCATGCCGGGGAGGGTGGCCTGTTCGGCCGCGAGGAAATCGAGACCATAGCGCCGGCCATTGCCCGCGCACGCGCCGAGGGCATGGACGTGCATGGTCCGTTTGCCCCCGATACGGTCTTCATGCGTGCACGCAGCGGGCCAGGCAAGGCCGCGGAGTTCGATGTGGTGATCGCGATGTACCACGACCAGGGACTGATCCCGGTGAAATACATGGGGGTCGAGCAGGGGGTCAACGTGACCCTGGGTCTGCCGCTGGTGCGGACGAGTCCGGACCATGGCACGGCATTCGACATTGCCGGGACGGGGAGAGCCGATGCGGCCAGCCTCATCGAGGCGATTCGAATGGCCCGGCAACTGTCGACCGGCTCCCGCCACCTGGCAGTCGCGGCCTGAGCGTACGGGACTGGCGCCCCGTACAGGGAACAGCACCCGAGCCAGGGGCGCGGGTCAGGGCGTGACCTACTTGTTCAGGCTGTCCCGGATCTGGCGCAGCAACAGAATGTCTTCCGGCGTTGCCGCAGGCGCGGGTGGTGGCGGCGGGGCTTCGCGCTTGAGGCGGTTCATCTGCTTGACCATCATGAAGATGATGAATGCCAGGATCGCGAAGTTCACGGCCACGGTGATGAAGTTGCCATAGGCAAAGACCGGAACGCCCGCCTTTTTCAGTTCTGCCAATCCGCTACCGACGCCTTCAGGCACTTTGCCGAGCAGCACGTACATGCTGGAAAAATCGAGATTGCCGATGACGGCGCCGACAACCGGCATGATCAGGTCATCGACCATCGACGTGACGATCTTGCCAAACGCCCCGCCGATGATGACACCGACTGCGAGGTCCATCACGTTGCCTTTTACGGCAAATTCCTTGAATTCCGACATCATGCTCATGGGGTCTCCGTCCTGTTCTTGCTGAAAAAGGGAATTGTAGGGGTGGGGGTAACCGCGAAATGTAAAGGACTCGACGTAGCCACGGATGGCCGACGGGCTGTATGGACGGCCGGGCCGGGCCGTGAAAGACGGCGAGTCGGTCAGCTACAATCCCGCGCTGACCCAAGAGCGATGTTTTCATTGAGGATTCCCATGAGTGACACCCCAGTCGACACCAGCAAACGGACGTGGCTCATCGCGTCTGGCTGTGCAGGTGCAGTCGGCGGCGCCTTCACAGCCGTCCCGTTTGTCAGCAGTTTCGAGCCTTCAGAGCGCGCCAAGGCTGCCGGTGCACCGGTAGAAGCCGATATTTCTTCGCTCAAGCCGGGCGAAAAGATCACGGTCGAATGGCGCGGGAAACCCGTCTGGATCATGCGCCGGACCAAGGAAGAGCTGGATGCGCTGCCCCAGAACGACCCGGAACTGGCCGACCCGAAGTCACTGCGCAAGCCGGACGAGTTCACGCCCGAATATGCGCGCAACGAGACCCGCTCGATCAAACCGGACGTGCTGGTGGTGGTGGGTATCTGCACCCACCTCGGATGCTCGCCGTCCGACCGCTTCCAGACCGGTCCGCAGCCATCGCTGCCCAATGACTGGAGGGGCGGTTTCTTCTGTCCCTGCCATGGTTCCACGTTCGACCTCGCCGGACGGGTTTTCAAGAACAAGCCGGCGCCGGACAACCTGGTTGTGCCGCCCCACATGTACCTGTCGGACAACCGGTTGCTGATCGGTGAAGACAAGAAGGCCTGACCCCATGAAGACATCCCGCACCGGAGCAAAACGTGGCTGAAATGAAAGAGATCTCCCCCAATGCGCCGGCTTCCGCCAAGCTGCTGAATTGGGTCGACAACCGCTTCCCGTTGTCCAAGCTCTACAACGAGCACATGGGTGAGTACTACGCGCCCAAGAACTTCAATTTCTGGTACATCTTCGGCTCGCTCGCGATGCTGGTGCTGGTGATCCAGATCGTGACCGGCATTTTCCTGGTCATGCACTACAAGCCCGATGCGGCGCTGGCCTTCGGCTCGGTCGAGTACATCATGCGCGATGTGCCCTGGGGCTGGCTGATTCGCTACATGCACTCGACCGGTGCTTCGGCATTCTTCGTCGTGGTCTATCTGCACATGTTCCGTGGCCTGATTTACGGCAGCTATCGCAAGCCGCGCGAACTGATCTGGGTGTTCGGTTGTGCGATCTTCCTGTGCCTGATGGCCGAGGCCTTCATGGGCTACCTGCTGCCATGGGGCCAGATGAGCTACTGGGGCGCCCAGGTCATCGTGAACCTGTTTGCCGCGATCCCGTTCGTCGGTCCGGACCTCGCTCTGCTGATCCGTGGTGACTACGTGGTGGGTGATGCGACGCTGAACCGCTTCTTCAGCTTCCACGTGATTGCGGTCCCGCTGGTGCTGCTGGGCCTGGTGGTTGCGCACATCATTGCACTGCATGAGGTCGGCTCCAACAACCCCGATGGCATCGAGATCAAGGCCAACAAGGGCGCAGACGGTCATCCGGTGGACGGCATCCCGTTCCATCCGTACTACACGGTGCACGACATCTTTGCCGTCAGCATGTTCCTGATGGTGTTCAGCGCCATCGTGTTCTTCGCGCCCGAATTCGGCGGCTACTTCCTGGAATACAACAACTTCATCCCGGCAGATCCGTTCAAGACACCGTTGCACATCGCGCCGGTCTGGTACTTCACGCCGTTCTACTCGATGCTGCGTGCCATCACCAGCGAGATGATGTACGCGCTGATCGCCTGCGTGGTCGGCGGCTCCCTGCTGCTGGTGCTCAAGGTGAAGATGCCGAGCTTCCTCAAGCCCGCCATCCTGGTGGCTGCACTGGCGGTTGTCCTGATGATGTGGAACATCGATGCGAAGTTCTGGGGCGTGCTGGTCATGGGTGGTGCCGTCATCATCCTGTTCTTCCTGCCCTGGCTGGATCACAGCCCGGTGAAGTCGATCCGCTACCGTCCGGACTGGCACAAGTATCTCTACGCGATCTTCGTGCTCAACTTCTTCGTGCTGGCCTACCTGGGTGTGCAGCCGCCGTCGCCGATCGGCGAGCGCGTGTCGCAGGCCGGTACGCTGTTCTATTTCGGATTCTTCCTGCTGATGCCGTGGTGGAGCACACTGGGTGAGCCCAAGCCCGTGCCTGCACGCGTCAATTTTGCAGCCCACTGAGCAGGAGACCACCATAATGAAAACCTCAGGACTCATCAGCAAGGCCGCCTGCGCGATCATCGCATCGCTGGGTTTGCTGACAGGCGCACACGCGGCTGAAGGCGGTATCCCCTGGGACAAGGCGCCCAACAAGACCAATGACCTGGTGTCGCTGCAAAACGGTGCCAAGCTGTTCGTCAACTATTGCCTGAACTGCCATTCAGCCGCGTTCATGCGTTACAACCGCCTGACCGACATCGGCCTGACCCTGCAGCAGATCAAGGACAACCTGCTCTTCACGACCGACAAGGTCGGCGACACGATGGTCGCGGCCATCGACCCCAAGGAAGCCAAGCAGTGGTTCGGTGGCAACCCGCCCGACCTGACCGTGATTGCGCGTTCGCGTGCGGCCGCGGGCCAGGGCAGCGGTGCGGATTACCTGTACACCTATATGCGAACCTTCTACCCGGACCCGGCCAAGCCGACCGGCTGGAACAACCTGGCCTTCCCCAATGTCGGCATGCCGCATGTGCTTTGGCAATTGCAGGGCAACCGTGTGCCGGTCTACGAAACCGAGACCGAGCATGGCCATGAGGTCAAGGTGTTCAAGGGTTGGGAGCAGGTCACGCCCGGTACGATGTCCACGCTCGAGTACGACAACGCCGTCGGCGATCTGGTCAGCTATTTGCAGTGGATGGGCGAGCCGGCGCAAAATACCCGCAAGCGGGTCGGCGTCGGCGTCCTGCTGTTCCTCGCCTTGCTGACCGTGTTCACGTGGCGCCTGAACGCCTCGTTCTGGAAAGAAGTCAAGTAAGGCTTGAGCCGCCCAGGCCCTTCGCAGGACGAGGGGCTTGTGTTTTCAGAGTGGGTTTGCAAACATGCATCCCACTCTTTTTAGTTTCGACGACGACCTGTTCTCCGGTCGGCCTGTGCCGAAACTGTTTTTGATATTGAGGAGCTCCCGCCATGATGGTGTTGTATTCAGGAACCACCTGCCCTTTTTCCCATCGTTGCCGTTTCGTGCTGTTCGAGAAAGGCATGGACTTCGAGATTCGCGATGTCGACCTCTACAACAAGCCCGAAGACATCAACGTGATGAACCCGTATGGGCAGGTTCCCATCCTGGTCGAACGTGATCTGATCCTGTACGAGTCGAACATCATCAACGAATACATCGATGAGCGCTTCCCGCATCCGCAACTGATGCCCGGCGACCCGGTCGACCGTGCCCGCGTGCGCCTGTTTCTGCTCAACTTCGAGAAGGAACTGTTCGTGCATGTCTCGACACTGGAGTCGCGTGCGGCCAAGAGCAATGAAAAGCTGCTGGAAAAGGCGCGTTCGCACATCCGTGACCGCCTGACCCAACTGGCGCCGATCTTCCTGAAGAACAAATACATGCTGGGTGAAGGCTTCTCCATGCTGGACGTGGCCATTGCCCCGCTGCTGTGGCGCCTGGACTTCTACGGCATCGATCTGAGCAAGAACGCGGCTCCGCTGCTCAAATATGCAGAACGCATTTTCTCGCGACCGGCGTATATTGAGGCATTGACCCCGTCCGAAAAGGTGATGCGCAAGTAAATTGCGCCGCCCGTTTGCCGATGATTGATGCTCAGAGTTCCACGTCGACCCGCCCTTATCTGATTCGGGCGCTGTACGAATGGTGCACGGACAATGGCCTGACGCCGTATGTAGCGGTGCAGGTCGATGAAACCGTGCAGGTTCCGCGCGAATACGTGAAGGACGGCGAAATCGTCCTGAACATCAGTTTCGATGCGACCAGCTCGCTCAAGCTCGGCAATGACCTGATCGTGTTCAGCGCCCGGTTCGCCGGCAAGCCGCGCGAAATCATGATCCCGGTGGATCGGGTGATCGCGATCTATGCCCGTGAAAACGGCCAGGGCATGGCGTTTCCGCGTTCGGCAGCGCCGCCGTCAGGTGGAGCGGAAGCGCCCGCCGAGCCTGCTGTCCAGGCCTCCCCGCAGGAGGCGCCAAGGGCGCCCGATGTCGATGTGCGGCTCGTAAATCCTGGTACGGCGCCACCGCCTGATGGCACCGGTGGTGCGGCTCCCAAGGCGCCGGGCTCGGGCAAGCGGCCCAAGCTGACGCGTATCAAATAGCGCGGTGTCCGGGCGCTGCATCGAGCTGCCCCGACGCATCTTGTAGAATTTCCCCGTGCCGATTTAGCTCAGTTGGTAGAGCAACCGCCTTGTAAGCGGTAGGTCGTCAGTTCGATTCCGACAATCGGCACCATATCGTTACGCACCGGTCAGATCCGGCGTGCGCGTGATTCCTGAACCTTGAGCCGGATAGCGGCGATCTCCCATCCCTTGACGCGCAAATGGGCTTCCAGGGAGGGCAACAGCTGGCGCATCTTGGCCGCAGTGGCATTGTTGTCGAGCAGCAGACACCAGGTGCTGCCTTCGATCGGACCGGCCTTGACGGCCGGTCGCAGCGCCTGGGGAATCAGGGGCATGATGGATTGCAGCCGCGCCACGGAGTCGCGACCCAGTTCCACCAGGCGTGCCAGCGTGGGCGACGCCTCGGTAGCTTGCTGAAGTGTGACGGATTGTGAGCGCCGATCCATGGCCGAATGATAGACGGGGGTTTGAATGCACTTGATTATCACGGACGCGTGGCTGGCCAGAAGCCGGGCCATCCATCTTTCGGGGACGCGGCTCGTCCTGTCTGCACTGCTGATGTCGCTGGTCTTGATGGTGGTTGCTGCCGGCCTGTACCACTGGGTGTTTCTCAAGGGTGCGCGTGAGCGCTGGCCCATTGTCGGTTCCCTGGTGCGGCTGGTGGTGCAAGATGAGTTCGAGCAACGTGACAAGTTCATGCGCGAGAACCTGGACGTGCTGGCCCGGCAATTGGGTGAGATGCAGGCGAAGCTGACGCAGCTGGAATCCCTGGGCGAGCGCGTGTCGGGTCTGGCGGGCATCAATGCATCGGAGATCAAGGCCAAGCCAGGGCAGGGCGGCGCGCTGGTGACCGGGCGGCCTCTGTCGATGGACGAATTGCAGGCGACGCTGGCCGACCTCGACCGGTTGACGGCCCAGCGGACGGATTTGTTGACCGTGCTGGAGTCCCGGCTGTTCGACCAGAAGATGCGCAACATGATGATTCCCACCCAGAAGCCAGTGTCCGACGGCAACCTGGGGTCGGATTTCGGTTGGCGCATCGATCCGATTACCGGTCGCTCCGCTCTGCATACCGGCCTTGACTTCCAGGCCGACGCCGGCAAGCCCATCCTCGCTGCGGCCGGTGGCGTCGTGGTGGTGCAGGAATACCACGCGGCCTACGGCAACATGGTGGAGATCGATCATGGCAACGACCTGGTGACGCGTTACGCGCACGCGTCGGCCGTGTACGTCAAGAAGGGCGATATCGTGCGCCGGGGGCAGAAGATCGCTGCCGTCGGCTCCACCGGACGCTCGACCGGTGCGCATCTGCATTTCGAAGTGCTGGTGCAGGGGGTGCCGCAGGATCCCCAGAAGTTCTTGACGGCGGGCGGGAATCTGGCCGCCGCGCAGCAGCTTGCCGCGCAGAGCGAAAGACCGCGTCGCACCACATCCACAGCGCCTTCTGCCCGCACGTCCAGGGCACGGGCCCCGCAAAGGTAAAATCGCGCCCATCGGATTCTCTGCGGGCGACGTCCGCATGTGCGTCAGTGCGGCGGGTGAGACCCCACTTCCATATTCTGTTTGATAAAAGGATTGCGCCTTCCGGCGGGTCACAAGTGGCCAGCTGGCGGGACGGGCATTCATGGCAACCAACTTCCTGACAAAAATCTTCGGTAGTCGCAATGACCGCCTTCTCAAGCAGTACCGCAGTACGGTCAAGCGCATCAACGCGATGGAGGTCGAGCTCGAGGCGCTGAGCGATGACGCGCTGCGCGCCAAGACCCAGGAGTTCAAGGACCGCGTCGCCAACGGCACCTCGCTGGACGACCTGCTGGTCGAGGCCTTTGCCGTTGTGCGCGAAGGCTCCAAGCGCGTGATGAAGATGCGCCATTTCGATGTGCAGCTGCTCGGCGGCATGTCTCTGCATTACGGCAAGATCTCGGAGATGGGTACCGGTGAGGGCAAGACCCTCACTGCGACCTTGCCGGTCTACCTCAATGCCTTGTCGGGCAAGGGCGTCCACGTGGTCACGGTCAACGATTACCTGGCCAGCCGCGATGCCCAGTGGATGGGTAAGCTGTACAACTTCCTGGGACTGACGGTCGGGGTCAACCTGCCGCAGATGCCGCGCGAGGAAAAGCAGGCGGCCTACCAGGCGGACATCACCTACGGAACGAACAATGAATTCGGCTTCGACTACCTGCGCGACAACATGGTCTACGAGGTCGCCGATCGGGTCCAGCGTGGACTGAACTACGCGATCGTCGACGAGGTCGACTCGATCCTGATCGACGAGGCCCGCACGCCACTGATCATCAGCGGCCAGGCCGAGGACCACACGGCGCTGTACCTGGCGATCAACAAGGTCGTGCCATTCCTGACCAAGCAGGAAGGCGAAGCGGATCCGCGCACCGGTGAGGGCGTGATCAAACCCGGCGACTTCACCGTCGACGAAAAAGGCCGCCAGATCGTGCTCACCGAGCAGGGCCACGAGAATGCCGAGCGCATCCTGTTCGAGAACGGCATGCTCTCCAAGGGTGCCACCCTGTACGACCCCTCCACCATCACGCTGGTGCACCACCTGTACGCAGCGCTGCGGGCGGCCCATCTGTACCACCGCGACCAGCACTATGTGGTGCAGGGCGGCGAGATCGTCATCGTCGACGAATTCACCGGCCGGCTGATGTCGGGCCGTCGCTGGAGCGATGGCCTGCACCAGGCGGTGGAGGCCAAGGAAGGTGTTGCGATCCAGGCCGAGAACCAGACCCTGGCATCCATCACGTTCCAGAACTACTTCCGTCTGTACGGCAAGCTCGCCGGAATGACCGGTACCGCCGACACCGAAGCCTACGAATTCCAGGAGATCTACGGCCTCGAGACGGTGGTGATTCCGCATAACCGCCCGAGCAAGCGCGTTGATCAGCTGGACCGGGTCTACAAGACCACGCGCGAGAAATACGAAGCCGCGATTGCCGATATCCGCGAATGTTACGAACGCGGCCAGCCGGTGCTGGTGGGCACGACGTCGATCGAGAACTCGGAGATCATCGACCAGTTGCTCGAGCGCGAGAAGCTGCCGCACCAGGTGCTCAATGCCAAGCAGCATGCGCGCGAAGCCGACATCGTCGCGCAGGCCGGTCGCCCCAAGATGATCACGATTGCCACCAACATGGCCGGTCGTGGTACCGACATCGTGCTGGGGGGCAACATCGACAAGCTGGTGCAGGCCATCGAGGCCGATCCGGCACTCGATGAGGCTGCCCGCGCATCGAAGATCGCGCAGTTGCGCGAGCAATGGACCCGTGACCACGAGGCCGTCACGGCTGCCGGAGGTCTGCGCATCATCGCCACCGAGCGCCACGAGTCGCGCCGCATCGACAACCAGCTGAGAGGCCGTTCCGGCCGCCAGGGCGACCCTGGCTCGTCGCGTTTCTATCTGAGCCTGGACGATGCGCTGATGCGCATCTTCGCCGGGGATCGGGTTCGCTCGATCATGGATCGGCTCAAGATGCCGGACGGGGAGGCGATCGAGGCGGGCATCGTCACGCGCAGCATCGAAAGCGCGCAGCGCAAGGTCGAGGCCCGCAACTTCGACATGCGCAAGCAGCTGCTGGAATACGACGACGTGTCGAACGACCAGCGCAAGGTGATCTACCAGCAGCGCAACGCGATCCTGGATGCCAGCGACCTGTCGGCGCAGGTTGCCGCATTGCGCGAAGGCAGCTTTGCCGATCTGGTACGGCAGTACGTGCCGGCCGAGTCGGTGGAGGAGCAGTGGGACCTGGACGGCCTCGAAAAAGTTCTGGCCGAGGAGTGGCAGATTCCGATCGCCCTCAAGGAGATCGTGCAGCAGTCCAGCGCGATTACCGATGAGGATGTGCTGGAGAAGGTCCAGGCCGCGGCCAATGAAGCCTTCGATGCCAAGGTGGCGCTGGTCGGCAACGACGGCTTTCTGCAGTTCGAGCGCATGGTTCTGCTGCAAAGCATCGATACGCACTGGCGCGAGCATCTGAGCGCACTGGACTACCTGCGCCAGGGCATTCACCTGCGCGGATATGCCCAGAAGCAGCCCAAGCAGGAGTACAAGCGCGAGGCTTTCGAGTTGTTTGGCCAGTTGCTCGACTCCGTCAAGAGCGAAGTCACCAAGCTGCTGATGACGGTGCGGATCCAGTCGGGCGAGCAGCTCGATCAGGCGGCCCAGGAGATGGAAAGCCGGGCCGACAGCATCAGTAACGTCACCTACACCGCCCCGACCGAGACGGGCGAGGTGGAGACCACGCAGGATGCCGACCGCATGGCCCGGCGCACCGGTGTGGCAGCCGCAGTGGCGGCGGGTGGCCAGGTCCCGCGTGTCGGCCGCAATGAGCCCTGCCCGTGCGGCAGTGGCAAGAAATACAAGCAATGCCACGGCAAACTGTCCTGAAGGTCCGCAATGCCCGTCAATCTCGTTGTTCCACAAGCCGCTGATCTGCACCCGGTCCCGGGTGTGCGCATCGGCATCGCCGAGGCCGGTATCCGCAAGGCCAACCGCAAGGACCTGACGGTCATGCTGCTCGAGCCCGGCGCTGGCGTCGGTGCCGTGTTCACCAGGAACCGGTTCTGCGCTGCACCGGTGCAGGTCTGCCGCGAGCACCTGGCCGGGCCGCAGGAGATACGGGCCTTGCTGATCAACACCGGGAATGCCAATGCCGGCACCGGTGCCCAGGGGCTGGAGCGTGCGCGCGCCAGCAGCGCGGCATTGGCCTCCAGTCTGGGCCTGGCAGCGCAGCAGGTGTTGCCGTTCTCGACTGGCGTCATCATGGAGCAGCTGCCGGTCGACCGCATCGTGGCAGGTCTGCCCGCTGCGGTTGCCGACGCGACCCAGGACAACTGGTTCAATGCGGCCCAGGCCATCATGACGACCGACACGGTGCCCAAGGCCAGCAGCGTCCAGGCCACCGTGGGCGGCGCCACCGTCACGGTTACCGGCATCAGCAAGGGTGCTGGCATGATCCGGCCGAACATGGCGACGATGCTGGGTTTCATGGCGACCGACGCCCGCGTCGCACCCGGCCTGATGTCGCAACTGGCGCAGCAGCTTGCCGATGCGACGTTCAACCGGGTGACAGTGGACGGCGATACATCGACCAACGATTCGTTCGTCGTGATCGCCACCAACAAGGCAAACCATGCGTGCATCGAGTCGCTCGACAGCGACGACGGGCGTGCGCTCAAGGCGGCCATGCTGCAGGTGGCCCGCACGCTGGCCCATGCCATCGTGCGCGACGGAGAAGGCGCCACGAAGTTCATCACGATCACGGTGCAGGGCGGGCGCGACACCTCCGAATGCCTGGCCGTGGCCTATGCCATCGCCCATTCACCGCTGGTGAAGACCGCATTTTTCGCAAGCGACCCCAACCTGGGCCGCATTCTGGCCGCTGTCGGTTACGCCGGCATCGCCGACCTGGACCAGACGAAGATCGAGCTGTACCTGGACGATGTGCATGTGGCCACCGGGGGCGGGCGCAACCCGGCTTACCAGGAGGCCGACGGCCAGCGCGTCATGAAGCAGAGTGAGATCCAGGTGCGGGTCGATCTGGGGCGCGGAAGCGCGACCGACACGGTCTGGACCTGCGACTTCAGCCACGAGTACGTGACGATCAACGCGGACTACCGTTCCTGAGGACTCCGCCATCAACCGGGTCAGCGCCGGCATCAACAGGCATCAACAGGCATCAAGCATGGACGATAAATTGCAGCACCTGCTGGTGCGGGCAGAACAACTGATCAGCCGCATCGAAGCGGTATTGCCGCAGCCGCTGTCGGCGCCCGACTGGAATGCCGGCATCGCCTTTCGCTACCGCAAGCGCAGCTCCGGCCATGGCGTGCTGGAGCCGGTTCGACATGCGGCACTGGTGGCTCTGACCGACCTGCAGGAGATCGAGGTTCAGAAGGACAAGATCCGGCGCAACACCTTGCATTTCGTGGAAGGCAAGACGGCCAACAACGTATTGCTGACGGGTGCGCGGGGCACCGGGAAGTCGTCACTGATCAAGGCCTGCCTGCGCGAGTTCGCGCCTGCAGGCTTGCGCCTGATCGAGGTCGACAAGGCCGATCTGGTGGACCTGCCCGACATCGTGGATGTGGTGTCGGATCGGCCGGAAAAATTCATCGTGTTCTGCGACGACCTGAGCTTCGAGGAGGGCGAGCCCGGCTACAAGGCGCTCAAGTCCATTCTGGACGGCTCGGTGGCGGGCTCGGCTGCCAACGTGCTGGTGTATGCGACCAGCAACCGGCGCCACCTGTTGCCTGAATACATGACGGAAAACCTCACCTACACGCATACCGAAGACGGTGAAGTGCATCCGGGTGAGGTGGTCGAGGAAAAGATTTCCCTGTCGGAGCGCTTTGGCCTGTGGGTCAGCTTCTACCCATTCACGCAGGACGAGTACCTGACCATCGTCGCGCAGTGGCTGCAGTCCTTCGGCGTCGATGAAGCCGGCATTGCCGCAGCACGGGCACCGTCACTGGTCTGGGCGCTGGAGCGGGGCTCACGCAGCGGCCGTGTGGCCTACCAGTTTGCCCGCGACTACAGCGGCAGTCGCGGCGCTCTGGCGTGAGCGCTCAGCGCATGGCGCGCAAGACCTCGACGCTGTCCAAGTCCAGGAAGGACGCATGAGCGGCCTGCGGCTGACTGCAGATCCGGACCTCCCACGCCAGGGGGGTGTTGACCGCCCGCTGGTGGATGTGGCCGTCGGTATCCTGCTGCGGCCGGACGGACGCTTTCTGCTTACCAGCCGCCCGGCCGGCAAGGTCTATGCCGGTTACTGGGAGTTCCCCGGTGGCAAGCTCGAAGCCGGCGAGGACGTGCTGCAGGCGCTGGCGCGCGAGCTGAAGGAAGAGCTCGGAATCGGCATGCGCGACGGGTCTTGCTGGCGGACCGAGATCGTCGACTATCCGCACGCGCTGGTGCGGCTGAATTTCTGCAAGGTTACGCAATGGTCCGGTGAACTGCAGATGCGCGAGGGTCAGTCGTCTGCCTGGCAGGACTTGCCGGTTCATGTGCATCCGGTCCTGCCCGGCACGGTGCCCGTGTTGCAGTGGCTGGCCCAGGAGCGGGGTTTCGAAGGCGCCACCCACTGAGCCTTGCAGGCGGGGCGGCTGCTCTGGCGGCCCAGGCCTCTGTTCGGATGGCACCGCAGCAGGTGCGGCACCCATCGCCGGCTATTGCAGCCGCGTGTCTGGCGGTGCCAGCGCGTCGGGCTCGGTCTCGGCAGCCAGGCGAAAGGATTCACCTGCCCAGGCACCGAAGTCCAGGCCCTTGCAGCGGGCGCTGCAAAACGGTCGATAGGGATTGGTGGTCGCGTAGACGCTGTCGCCACTGCATCCGGGGCAGCGCACGATGCGGACCTTGTCCAGCGGGGGCGGCGCTGTGTCGGCGTCGTCTTGGGAAGTCTCGTTGCGGGTTCCGGGTCTGTTCCGCATCATGAACAAAGGGTCAATTCGAAGTTGCAGTCGTCGCTGGTGGCATGCAGGCGGTTGTCCGCCTCCTGCCGCATGAAACGTATCGACACCATCAGCCGGTTGCCGCTGATCTCGGGTATGACCCCCAGCGATGGATTGATGGACAGGCGCAGCAACTGAAAGGTCTTGCCCTGGGGCAGGTTCTGTTGGTACTGGCCGGCATGCGCGACCACCTTTTGCGGGGCACCGGATTCGCGCAACATCTTCATCAGCAGGGTGACCGACTCGGCCATCGGCGCGAGCGTCGACGCCCAACGGTGCAGGTCGGCGCGGCGCGATTCGCCACTTTGCTGTTGCCATGCGTAGTAGGCGGGCAGATCGAACTCGCAGGTGCCGCCGGGTATGCCGACCCGGCTGCGGATGCTCATCAGCCAGTCGTTTTCGGTGAGTACATGACCGGCCTTGCCCTGAACGCTGCTCAGGCTGTTGTAGCAATTGTCGAGCTGGCCAATGATGGCATCCAGTGCGCGCTCGGAAATGGCTGGATTTCCCCGGTAGGCGTGCAGGATCTGCCGCTGCTTTTCCAGGTCCTTGAGCAGATCGGACTTGAGATCGGCGCGCGCACCCACATCCATGACCTCGAAGATCGTGGACAGTGCGTAGTGGTGGTCGATCGGGTGATCGCGTGCGACCAGTTCCGCCAGGCGTCGAAACAGATGCTCGATGCGAAGGTAGGTCCTGATGCGTTCGTTGAAGGGATATTCGTAAAGAATCACGCTGCTATTTCCGTTCCGGCAATCATAGCCCCAAGCGCCGGGCCAACTGTTTCACTTCGTGTGCGATCTGTTCCCGGGTCGGACCGCCATTGAACAGCACGATGTCGGCGGCACGCAGGCGGTCCATGCGCGAGGCCTGGCTGGCAATGATGCGTTCGACTTCATCGCGTGCCAAACCGCTGCGGGCCATGACCCGGCTGATCTGGAGCTCCGGCACGCAGTCCACCACCAGCACCCGGTCGACCCGCTTGCGCCAACGGCGGGACTCGACCAGCAGGGGGACATCGAAGACCACGCATATTGCGCCGGCCGCCTCGGCGGCCCGCTCGCGCCGCGCAGTCTCCTGTCCCACCAGCGGGTGGATGATGGCCTCCAGCTTGGCTCGCGCGGCGGAGTCGGAAAAGCTGGCCTGGCGCATCCTGGCCCGGTCCAGTGCGCCATCGGCCGCGATGAATTCCGCGCCGAACGCCTCTGCGATCGGCTGGATGGCCGGACCGCCGGGCGCCGTGGTTGCACGTGAGATCGCATCGGCATCGATCACCACTGCGCCCAGCAGGGCGAACATGTCTGCCACTGTGCTTTTTCCGCTTCCGATGCCACCGGTCAGGCCGAGTCGCAGCATCAGATCATCGTGCGAGATGGGAGAACGGGAATGCGAATGGCAGCAGAGCTTCGAGGCGACCGGGCCCAGCCAGCATTGCCACCATGCCAGCGCCCGCAAGAAAGGGGCCGAACGGAATGGGAATGTCCTTGTTGGACAGCCTGCCGACCAGCAGAAGCACGCCGCCGAGGATCGAACCTACGACGGAGGACAGCAGGATCAAGGCCACCAGATACTCGGCGCCGAACCAGGCGCCCAGTCCTGCCAGGAGCTTGAAGTCACCGTGCCCCATGCCTTGCTTGCCCGTCAGGCGATGGTGCAACTGGTAGACCGACCACAGGCTCAGGTAGCCGAACACGGCCCCCCAGACGGATGACGGCAGCGCAACCGTGGTCCACCCCATGGCCGACGCGATCAGGCCCAGCCAAAGAATGAGGTAGTTCAGGTCGTCGGGCAGCAACTGGGTGTCGAAGTCGATCCAGAACTGTGCAATCAGCAGGCAGGCCAGCGCAGCCCAGACCATGCCGGTCGGCGTGAGGCCATACATGTGGGCCATCGCGACGAAGAACAGGCCGGTGATGATCTCGATCACCGGGTAGCGAATACTGATCGGGGCCTTGCAACTGGAGCAACGCCCCCGCAGGACCAGGTAGCTCAGCACGGGCACGTTCTCATACCAGCGGATCTGGTGCTGGCAATGGGGGCAGCGGGAGCGGGGACGCGACAGGTTGAATGGGGCAGACTCCGGCACCTCCGTGCCGGCCAGTTCGGCGCAGTTTGCCGCCCACTCCAGTTCCATCATCTTCGGCAGCCGATGAATGACGACGTTCAGGAAGCTACCGACAAGCAGGCCCAGCACGCCGAACAATGCGGCGTCGAAGCCCGGGGACACCCACATCAGACCACGGCTCCCAGCTTGAAGATGGGCAGGTACATCGCCACCACGATACCGCCGATGACCGTACCCAGAATCACGATGATGATGGGCTCCATCAGGCTCGAGATGCCCGCCACCATGTCGTCGACCTCCGCCTCATAGAAGTCGGCGGCCTTGCCCAGCATGTGGTCGATCGAGCCGGATTCCTCGCCGATGGCGCACATCTGCAGGACCATCGAGGGGAAGATGTTGGCATTGGTCATGGCCACCGTCAGCGCGGTGCCGGTCGAGACCTCATGCTGGATCCGGGTGGTCGCGCGCTCGAAGACCGAGTTGCCGGAAGCACCCCCGACCGAATCCAGCGCCTCCACCAGTGGCACGCCGGCGGCAAACATGGTCGACAGGGTCCGCGTCCAGCGGGCGATGCAGGACTTCTCGACCAGAACCCCGAAGATCGGCAACTTCAGCAGGACACGGTCCATGATGTTCTGCATCTTTTCGTTGCGCTTCCATGCTTCCATGAAGAAATAGACGCCACCGCCGAGCCCGCCGAAGATCAGGTACCAGTATTTGACGAAGAACTCGCTCATGGCGATGACGATGAGCGTGGGCATCGGCAACTCGCCGCCGAAGTTCGAGAACACCTCCTTGAACGCCGGGATCACGAAGATCATGATGACCGCCACCACGACAAACGCCACGACCAGCACGGTGATCGGGTACATCAGCGCAGACTTGATCTTGGATTTGATGGCCTCGGTCTTTTCCATGTAGACGGCAAGGCGATCCAGCAACTGGTCCAGAATACCGGCCGACTCACCGGCCTCGACCAGGTTGCAGTACAGATTGTCGAAGTACAGCGGGTATTTGCGGAAAGCCACACTCAGCGAGGTGCCGGTTTCGACGTCGGTGCGGATGTCGCTGAGCAGCTTGGTGACCCTGGGATTGGGGTTGCCCCGTCCCACGATGTCAAATGCCTGCAGCAAAGGCACGCCCGCCTTCATCATGGTGGCGAGCTGGCGCGTGAAGATCGCCATGTCCTTGGGCTTGATGGCGGAGCCGCCACTCATGCGCCGCTTCTTGATCTTGGTCGGCGTGACGCCCTGGCGCCGCAGCGTGGCCTGTACCTGATTGACACCAATGGCCCGCGATTCCCCACGCACCTGCTTGCCGTTGCGGTCCTTGCCCTCCCATTCGAAGACGGATTCGGTAATGCCCTTGGGCTTCGCAGTTGCCATATGGTCTCTGAGTCCCTGATTTATTCGTTGGTGACAGCGAGCACTTCTTCCAGAGAGGTCAGACCCTGCTTGACCTTGCGCAGTCCGGAGCGCCGCAATGAATCGACCCCTTCCCTGGCAGCCTGCTGGGCGATATCCAACGCGCTTCCGTCCTGCAGGATGATGCGCTGGATCTCTTCGGTGATCGGCATGACCTGGTAGATGCCGACACGGCCCTTGTAACCCCCATTGCACATGGAGCATCCGACTGGCCGGTAGGTGGTCCAGCTGCCGTCGATTTCACTCTCCTTGAAGCCGGCGTCGATCAAGGCCTTGTTGGGGATGTCTGCATCCGCCTTGCAGTTGGTGCACAGTCGCCGGGCCAGTCGCTGCGCGGTGATCAGGATCACGCTCGATGCGATATTGAATGGCGCGATGCCCATGTTGCGCATCCGCGTCAGTGTGGTGGGGGCGTCGTTGGTGTGCAGAGTCGACAGCACCAGGTGACCGGTCTGGGCCGCCTTGATGGCGATATCCGCCGTCTCCAGGTCGCGGATCTCGCCGACCATGATGATGTCCGGATCCTGGCGCAGGAAGGACTTGAGCGCAGCTGCAAACGTCAGTCCCGCCTTGTCGTTCACATTGACCTGGTTGACACCCGGCAGGTTGATTTCCGACGGGTCCTCGGCGGTGGCGATGTTGACCCCAGGCTTGTTCAGCAGGTTCAGGCAGGTATACAGCGAGACGGTCTTGCCCGAACCGGTGGGGCCGGTGACCAGGATCATGCCGTACGGGCGCCCGATCGCATCGAGCAGCCGCTGCTTCTCCACCGGCTCGTAGCCGAGCGCATCGACGCCGAGCTTGGCGCTGCTGGGGTCGAGAATCCGGATCACGATCTTCTCGCCGAACAGGGTCGGCAGGGTGCTCACGCGAAAATCGATGACCTTGTTGGGCCCGATCTTCAGCTTCATCTTGCCGTCCTGAGGCACCCGCTTCTCGGAGATGTCCATCTTGGAGATCACCTTGATGCGCGACGCCAGCTTGTCCTTGATGGCAATCGGCGGCGAGGCGATCTCGCGCAATTCGCCGTCGATCCGGAAGCGGACGCGGTAGGTGTGCTCGTAGGGCTCGAAATGCAGGTCGGAGGCGCGCATGCTGAATGCGTCGAGCAGCATCTTGTGCAGGAACTTGACCACCGGGGCGTCGTCGACTTCCGACGTCGACGCGGCTTGCTCGTTCTCCGACATGCCGTCTGCCGCAGCATCATCGAATTCGAATTCCCCGCCGATGATCTCTTCCATCGTCTCGGTCGTGGACGCGGCAGCGGCATCGACCAGCTTGAGGACCTTGTCGTACTCGGCAATGACCCAGTCCACGCCGAGCTGCGACGCAAACTTGATTTTCTCGATCGCTTCCTGGTCGGACGGGTCTGCCGTTGCCACGGTCAGCCGGTTATTGCGCTTGCTCAGCACGATGACCCGGTAGGCCTGGCAGATCTTGGGGTCCAGCAGACCCTTGGGCAGGCGTTGCTGGTCAATGGCGTCGAGGTCGACCAGCGGCGCCGCATAGGCCGACGACATCGTGTGGGCGAGGTCGGACGCCGAAACTGCGCCGGAACCCGTCAACTCCGCGATGAAGCTGGTTTTGCCGGACGATGCCTTGCGGTAGATGTCTTCCGCCGACTTTTGCCCGAGCTTGCCCGCGAGGATCAGGGCGCGGCCCAGACCGGGAAGGGCAATGGAGTTGTTATCGCGATTGGCTGTATCGACTGCGGACATGGACTGAAAATGTACTACGGCGGGAGGCAATCGCCTAATCATCTCCGATTGCCCGATCGATGTAAATCGAAAGCGGGTCCATGCCACTTTGAAGGAGGTTGATTGACAACACTCGCAATCCTGGTCGGGGTGAGAGGATTCGAACCTCCGGCCTCTACGTCCCGAACGTAGCGCTCTACCAGGCTAAGCTACACCCCGATCTCGGTCACACCACCTGATCGAATCAGCTGTTGCGCTCCAAAAGTTGCGACGCCAAGTGTACCAAACAATCCGTGTGCGGCCCGCCCGGAAGTTGGCCTGCGGCGTCGATTGCGCGCTGCGCTTCTGCCGCCGCTGCATCGCGCGAATAGGTCAGCGCGCCGGTCTCGCGGACGATCGCCACGATCTGGTCGAGCAGGTCCACTGCGCCGGTCTCGATGGCGCCGGAAATCAGGGCCTTCTGTTCCGCGGTGCCCCGCTGCATGGCGCAGATCAGCGGCAGCGTGGTCTTGCCCTCGCGCAGGTCATCGCCCAGGTTCTTGCCCATCTTTTCGCTGTCGCCGGCGTAGTCCAGTACGTCGTCGATCACCTGGAAGGCCGTGCCCAGCGCCTGGCCGTAATCGGCGCATGCCTGCTCGAGGGCCGGTGAGGCACCTGCGAGGATGGCGCCCACCCGTGCGCTGGCTTCGAACAACTTGGCGGTCTTGGAGCGGATGACATGCAAATAGCCAGCGCTGTCGAGCGTGGCATCGTGCATGTTCATCAGTTGCTGGACTTCCCCTTCCGCGATGACGTTGGTCGCGTCCGCGAGGACCTCCATGATGCGCAGGTCCTTCGCGTCCACCATCATCTGGAAAGCGCGTGAGTACAGGAAGTCGCCCACCAGCACACTGGCCGGATTGCCGAAGGTCTCATTGGCGGTGGCGTTGCCGCGACGCAAGGCAGAGCCATCGACCACGTCGTCGTGCAGCAAGGTGGCGGTATGGATGAATTCGACGACGGCCGCCAGGTTGAATCTCTGCGCTTCCCGGTAGCCCAGGGCGCCGCAGGTCAGCAGCAGCAAGGCGGGCCGCAGGCGTTTGCCGCCAGCGCCGATGATGTAGCGGGACACCTGACCGACCAGCGGTACGCCGGACGTCAGTCGCTGGGTGATGACGGCGTCCACTTCGCGCATGTCCGCGGAAATGACGGACAAGCCGGGTGATGACGGATTGGCTGGGGCCTGCAAGGGGGGTGACTCGTTCAAGGTGTGGCGATTATAGGAAGCGGGCAGGCAGAATTGCGCCAGGCGCAAACAAAGCCTTGCCGAGTTCTTGGTGGGTGTGCTATGCTCTTGGGCTGCGCGGAATTCCGTCTGCGCAGCTATGCAAGAGTCAAGAGAGACTTGAGATTGAAGAGGTCAACATGTACGCGGTCATAAAAACCGGTGGCAAGCAATATCGGGTTGCTGCCGGCGAAAAAATTAAAGTAGAACAGATTGCTGCGGATGTAGGCCAGGAAATCGTCATCGACCAGGTTCTGGCCGTCGGAAACGGCGCTGAAATCAAGGTTGGTACGCCCCTGGTATCCGGCGCAACAGTTACAGCCACGGTTCTGGCACACGGCAAACACGAAAAAGTGACCATCTTCAAGATGCGCCGTCGCAAGCACTATCAAAAACGTCAAGGTCATCGCCAGCAGTTCACCGAACTGCAAATCGGCGCGATTGCCGCCTGATGACCCCTTGAAACCGGAACTTCCTGTTTCAGACTGACTGGAGAAGATAAATGGCACAGAAAAAAGGCGGCGGCTCAACGCGAAACGGGCGCGATTCCAAGCCCAAGATGCTGGGTGTGAAGAAGTTCGGCGGAGAAGTGATCTCTGCAGGCGCGATCATCGTGCGTCAGCGCGGCACCAAATTCCACCCCGGCACCAATGTCGGCTGCGGCAAGGATCACACCTTGTATGCTCTGGTGGACGGCAAGGTGTCGTTCGCGGTCAAGGGTGCGATGAACAAGCACACGGTGAACGTGACAACGGCCTGATCCGGCTGTCTTCCGACACGAAACCCTGCGCCACGCGCAGGGTTTTTCGTTTATAAGGTCTGATTCCCCCGCAAGATGCAGCGCACGCCGGTCTGGACGGTTGCGACACTGTGAATTGCGCGGAATCCAGGTGCAGCTGAAGCGATTGCCATGAAATTTGTTGACGAAGCCTATATCGACGTTTCCGCCGGAGACGGAGGGGCGGGCTGCGTCTCGTTCCGGCATGAGAAATACAAGGAGTTCGGCGGCCCCAATGGCGGGGACGGTGGCCGTGGCGGTCACGTGTTTGCCGTGGCGGATGTCGGCCTCAATACCCTGGTGGATTTTCGCTACTCCCGTCGGCATGACGCCAAGCGCGGTCAGCATGGCATGGGGTCGGACATGTTCGGTGCGGCAGGCGAGGACATCACTTTGCGCATGCCGGTTGGTACGGTGATCTCGGATGCCGAGACCGGCGAAGTCCTGTACGAACTGCTGACGCCTGGCGAGGTCATCACGATCGCAAAGGGTGGTGACGGTGGCTTCGGCAACATGCGGTTCAAGAGCGCCATCAACCGCGCGCCGCGCCAGAAGACGCCCGGATGGCCTGGCGAGAAGAAGAGCCTGAAGCTGGAGCTCAAGGTGCTGGCCGATGTCGGTCTGCTGGGCATGCCCAATGCAGGCAAATCGACCCTGATCTCCGCGATCTCCAACGCGCGCCCCCGTATTGCCGACTATCCGTTCACGACGCTGCATCCGAACCTGGGCGTGGTGCGGGTCGGCCCTTCGCAGAGTTTCGTCGTTGCGGATCTGCCCGGACTGATCGAAGGCGCATCCGATGGCGCGGGTCTGGGACACCTGTTCCTGCGCCATCTGCAGCGCACCCGTCTGCTGCTGCATGTCGTCGACATGGCGCCGTTCGACGACAGCATCGACAACGTGGCCCAGGCCAAGGCGATCGTCAACGAACTGAAGAAATACGATCCGAAGCTGTACCGCAAGCCGCGCTGGCTGGTGCTCAACAAGCTGGACATGGTGCCCGAGGACAAACGCGCCGAACTGGTCGCGACCTTTGTGCGCCGAATGCGGTTCAAGGGCCCGGTATTCGAGATCTCCGCGCTGACGCGTGAAGGCTGCGAGGGACTGGTCCAGGCGGTCTACAACCAGGTCAAGAAGCAGCAGGCGACGGAAGTGGTCGTGCCGGTCGTGGATCCGCGATTCACCAGCGACCCGTCGGCCTGAGGCCTGCCCCCATCCCGTTCCCACCGGTTCTCGCGAACTGTGCGATGCACCTCCTGAAAAGATGAGCAAAGTTGTCACGCCAACCGTGATGCGTCAGGCCCGACGCATCGTTGTCAAAGTCGGCTCCAGTCTGGTCACCAATGATGGTCGCGGACTGGATGAAGAGGCGATTGGCGAGTGGTGTCGCCAACTCGCGTCGCTGGTTCATGAGCGTCGCGAGGTTGTCATGGTGTCCAGCGGGGCCATCGCCGAAGGCATGAAGCGGCTCGGCTGGAGGACCCGCCCGCATGAGGTGCATGAATTGCAGGCCGCGGCTGCGGTCGGACAAATGGGCCTGGCCCAGATGTACGAGACCAAGCTGCGCGCGCAAGGCCTGGGCAGTGCGCAGGTGCTGCTCACCCATGCCGACCTTGCCGATCGGGAGCGCTACCTCAATGCCCGATCGACCCTGTTGACCCTGCTCAAGCTGGGTATCGTGCCAGTCATCAACGAGAACGACACCGTCGTCAACGACGAGATCAAGTTCGGCGACAACGACACGCTGGGCGCCTTGGTCGCCAACCTGGTGGAGGCAGATCTGCTGGTCATCCTCACGGACCAGAAGGGCCTGTACACGGCAGACCCGCGCAAGGACCCTGGGGCGCAATTCGTGCACGAGGCCAAGGCGGGCGACCCCGCACTGGAACTGATGGCCGGCGGTGCCGGATCCAGCCTGGGCCGCGGTGGCATGATCACCAAGATTCTGGCGGCGCGCAGGGCCGCCGGCTCAGGCGCATCCACCGTCATTGCCTGGGGTCGGGAACCGGATGTGCTGCGTCGCCTGATCGGAGGCGAGGCCATCGGGACGCTGCTGGTGGCACAGACCCAGAAAACGCAGGCGCGCAAGCAGTGGATTGCCGACCACCTGCAGATGCGGGGTTCTGTCACCGTCGATGCCGGCGCAGTGACCAAGCTGCGCGACGAAGGCAAGAGCCTGCTGCCGATCGGCATGGTCAGCGTCACCGGCGAGTTTTCGCGCGGTGATGTCATAGCGGTCAGGGAAATGTCGGGTATCGAGATTGCGCGTGGCCTGGCCAACTATTCCAGCTTCGAAGCCCGGCTGATCTGTCGCAAGCCGTCCCATGCGCTGGAGGGCCTGCTGGGTTATGTGGCCGAGCCAGAGATGCTGCACCGCGACAATCTGGTGATTACCCGCTGAGCCTGGCGCGGGCAAGAAAGCACCATGCCACGGGCGCGCTGCATGGTCAGGCGCGCCTGCATCGTTGCGGCAAGGCGATCACTTCTGCATGCCGTCGAATCGTGACTGCTTCAGCTTGCGAATGATGGCGGTCGTGGAACTGGCCGTTGCCGCACGCCCATCGCAGGCGCCCTGGCGTGCCAGCGCCAGCGCATGCATGGAGCGCTGGTTGCCATTGAGCGGCAACCATTCGGCGTTCTCCACCGGGTTCCATTTGCCGTCACTGCCGAAGCGGGCATAGGTCTTGACTTCGCCCTTGAGACACCAGATGCCTTCGAACATGGCATTGACATTGCCACTTTGCGATACCGCCACCACGACATAGCGAACGACGCCGTCCGTGCCGATGCTCAGGCTGTCGGGATCGACGCCAACCTTGACGGAGACATAACGCGGCATGTCGAGCGGCACCAGGCGGTCGACGCTGAACCGGGCAGGCGGCGCCACTTCCAGCTCTTTCCAGTCAGGATCGAGGTCGGCGATCTGCGACCAGGCATTGCCCGCCAGGAGCAGGCATGCTGCAAGAATCACACTAACGCGCATGCGGATCTCCGGACTCGTCGACAACGGAATTGGTCTGTGGGTCGGGCTCGAAACTCGCGCCCGGTGGCAATGCAAACGAGGCCCCCGGGGGGCCGTCGGACTGCAGGTCGTGGTCACGGGCACGGCTACCGCTGCGCAGGTAGCGGTTGCGCACGTCGTGGCGCGGCAGGAATCGCGCCAGCTCGGTCAGGGCCATTTCGTAGACGCCACGCTTGAACTCGACCACCATATCCAGTGGCACCCAGTAGTCGTTCCAGCGCCAGGCATCGAACTCGGGGTGGTCCGTGGCGCGCAGGTTCAACTGCCAGTCATAGCCGGTCAGCTGCAAAAGGAACCAGATCTGCTTTTGCCCCTTGTAGTGGCCGCGCGCATCGCGTCGTATGAATCGGTCAGGCACCTCATAACGCAACCAGTCCCGGGTACGGGCGACGACACAGACATGCTCCGGGTGGAGTCCCACTTCCTCGTGCAGTTCGCGGTACATGGCCTGCTCGGGGGTCTCCCCCCGGTCAATGCCACCCTGCGGAAACTGCCAAGAGTGGGTGCGAATGCGCTTGCCCCAGAATACCTGGTTCCTCTGGTTGAGCAGAACGATGCCGACATTGGGCCGAAATCCGTCCCGGTCAAGCATAATCAAACCCCAATTTTCTAACTGAGACCATTATGCCCGGCAAGCGGCGCGTGGCAAAGGTCTCTGCCTTGTTTCAAGCCCCATGAAAGCCTCCCGATTTTTCATCTCCACCCTGAAGGAAGCGCCAGCCGATGCAGAGGTCGCCAGCCACAAGCTGATGATGCGTGCCGGTCTGATCAAGAAGCTCGGCGCCGGCATTTACACCTACATGCCGATGGGCCTGCGCGTCATCCGCAAGGTCGAGGCCATCGTGCGCGAGGAGATGAACCGCGCCGGCGCCGTCGAGCTGTCGATGCCGGTGGTGCAACCGGCCGAACTGTGGCAGGAGACCGGCCGCTTCGCCAAGATGGGCCCCGAGCTCTTGCGCATCCAGGATCGGCATGCGCGTGACTATGTCGTGCAACCCACCAGCGAGGAAGTGGTGACCGACATCGTGCGCCAGGAGATCCGCAGCTACAAGCAGTTGCCGCGTAACTTCTATCAGATCCAAACCAAGTTCCGGGACGAGCGCAGGCCCCGTTTCGGGCTGATGCGTGGGCGCGAGTTCACGATGAAGGATGCCTACAGCTTCGACCAGGACGTCGCCAGCGCCAAGGCCAGCTACCAGACCATGGCGCTGGCCTATCGGCGTATCTTCGACCGCTTCGGACTGCAGTACCGTGCGGTAGCGGCAGACAGCGGTGCGATCGGCGGCGACCTGAGCGAGGAGTTCCAGGTCATTGCGGCCACTGGCGAAGACGCCATCGTCTACTGCCCGGGCAGCGACTATGCCGCCAACATGGAGAAAGCCGAAGCCCTGGCGCCCAGCCAGCCGCGGCCGGTCCCTGGCGAGGCGCTGGCCAAGACCGCCACGCCCGGCAAGAGTACCTGTGCAGATGTGGCCCAGTACCTGGGTGTTCCGCTACAGCAGACGGTCAAGTCCCTGGTGGTGACGACGGAGGCGCTGGATGACGCCGGAAATGTCGCCAAGACGCAGGTCTGGCTGCTCCTGCTGCGGGGTGATCACGAGCTCAACGAGGTCAAGGCCAACAAGGTGCCGGGCCTGGAGTCCGGCTTCCGGTTTTCGACCCTGCAGGAGATCGATGATCACTTCGGCTGCAAGCCGGGCTACCTGGGACTGATCAATATGCGCAAGCCGGTGCGGGTGGTGGTCGATCGCGAGGTGGCCGTCATGCACGACTGGATCTGCGGCGCCAACGAACCCGACTACCACTACACCGGCGTCAACTGGGGCCGTGACCTGCCCGAGCCGGACCTGGTAGCAGATCTGCGCAACGTCGTTGCCGGCGATCCCTCGCCCGATGGCCAGGGCGTGCTGGCGATCGAGCGTGGCATCGAGGTCGGCCATGTGTTCTACCTGGGTACCAAGTACAGCCGCGCGATGAACGCAACCTTCCTCGACGCCAATGGAAAGCCGCAGTTCCACGAAATGGGCTGCTACGGCATCGGCATCACGCGTCTGCCGGCGGCCGCCATCGAACAGAACCATGACGAGCGCGGCATCATCTGGCCGGACGCGCTGGCGCCGTTCACCGTGGTGGTCTGCCCGATCGGACCGGACCGCAGTCCGGAGGTCAAGGCGGCCGCCGAGACGCTTTACGCGCAACTGCTGCAGGCGGGTGTGGACGTGATCCTGGATGATCGCGGCGAGCGCCCCGGCGCCATGTTTGCCGATTGGGAGTTGATCGGCGTGCCGCATCGTGTCACCATTGGCGATCGCGGCCTCAAGGACGGGCAGGTCGAGTACCAGCACCGCAGGGATGCGACGGCCACCAAGGTTTCCGTCGATGAGATCCTGGGCTTCGTGACTTCCAGATTGGAGAAATGAGGGATTTGGCAAGCAGCGATCTCCAGCGCAATGCCCGCGGTGTCGACGGCAGCCATGTCTCGCGTCGCCACTGGCTGGTTTCCTGGCTGCCGGCCGGTGCCCTGGCGGGTCTGCAGTTGCCGGCCCATGCCGGCGGCCAACTCGAGGAGCCTCTGGTCGACTCCGTGCGAACGGCACTGAGCGCGTCGGTCAACAGCACGGCACCGCCGGTCCCCGTGTTTGCCGACACCGCGGCGCGGATTGCCTATCTGCGCTGGCTCGCGGCCATGAGTACGCAATTGCGCCGCCGCAAGACCGATCTCGAGACCCGCAAGGAATTCCTGCAGACCGTCTGGTACGAGAGCAAACGCGCCGGACTCGACACCACGCTGGTCATGGGCCTGATTCAGGTCGAGAGTGGTTTTCGCAAGTTTGCGGTATCCAGCGCCGGGGCCAGGGGCTACATGCAGGTCATGCCGTTCTGGACCCGTGTGCTGGCTTCGGGGGATCCATCGGTGCTGTTCCACATGCAGACCAACCTGCGCTTTGGCTGCGTGATCCTGCGCCACTACCTGGATCGGGAAAACGGCAATCTGTTCATGGCGCTCGGACGCTACAACGGCTCACGCGGCAAGGACGCCTATCCGCGTGCCGTGATGGGCGCCAGTCGCCAGTGGCAGCACCGCGACGCCTGAGCGGCGACGCCGGCTACTGCATGAAACCGATCGCGGACTTGCGCCCTCCAGCACGGGGCAGATCGGCGACCTGAACCGTATCCCGTTCGTCAAGCCGGGCATTGCCGAAGCCGGTCATCAAGGCACGCCGCATGTCGCGCGGGGACAGCGTTGCCAGCCGCTCCAGCAGGTCCGGTGTCGGTTCGGGGTCGAATCGCGCACCCCAGCCGTGGCTGTTGCGAATCGTCTGGTACAGGTTGCGGGCGATCTGGCGCGCCGCGTCGTCATCGGGCGCATCGACGCAGAACACATTCATGCGGTTGAGGATGGGCTCGGGAATCGTGCGTTCGTCGTTGGCGGTCGTGATCCAGATCACCTGGCTGGCATCGATCGCCACTTCGGCAAACTCGTCGGTGAAGTTCTGCGCGGTATCGTGTTCCAGCAGGCTGTACAAGGCGCCCAGTGGATCGTACTGGGCATCCGCGCTGGCCTTGTCGATCTCGTCCACCACGATCACCGGATTGGCGTATTCGCCGTCCACCAGGGCTTCGAACACCTTGCCGGGTTTGGCGCCCTTCCATTGGGAAGATGCGCCCGACAGCAGCCATCCGGCCGTCATCGAACTCATCGGCACCAGACTCATGCCCGTGCCCAGCAGATCGGCCAACTTGCGTGCGAAATGGGTCTTGCCGATGCCGGGTGGGCCCAGCAGCAGCAGGGGCGTGACCTCAAGGCCGTCGCGGCTGTCCTGTGCCAGTGCCACGTGCCGTTTGACGTCATCCAGCACTTCGTGGAAATTGGGCAGGGCCGCATACAGCGCACCCATGTCCGGCACGCCCGAAGGCTTGACCTGAAACCGCTGCGGGCCGCGGTCCAGCATGCGCTGGTAGGTGGCGCGCAGGCTGTCGTAGTCGCGCTCGGCCAGCCCGTCGAGCTTGCGCTGCACCTCATGGGGTTCGAACACCCGCCGCATCTGGGCGACCGGCAAGCGGAACGTCGAAGGCGGGGGAACAGGCTTCTCGAACTCCATGACGGGCTCCTTTGCAAATACCTTGTGATCATTCAATCACAGGTTTGCTGCAGTGCAAACATGCGGCATGCAGCGGGCTCGGGAATTTGTTGCAAACCGCCGACAAAGATGGCAGTCAGTATTTCGCCCATGCACAGTCTGGCGAACGCCAGTGCACACCGGGTGGCATTGCACCGCCCCGGTTCGTCCAACAGGACGTCGTTGTGCCGTCAGCCTTGCTTGGGGGTCAACACCTGCTGCAGTTCGCCGTTCTCGTACATCTCCATCATGATGTCCGAGCCTCCGATGAATTCACCGTTGACGTACAGCTGGGGAATGGTCGGCCACTGGCTGTAGTCCTTGATGCCGGCGCGGATCTCCATGTCTTCCAGCACGTTGACCGTCTTGAGCTGGCGGGTATCCACGCCACAGGCCTTGAGGATCTGAATGGCACGGCCCGAAAAGCCGCATTGCGGAAAACTGGCGGTGCCTTTCATGAACAGCAAGACCTGGTTGGACTTGACCAGCTCATCGATGCGTTGTTGTGTGTCGCTCATCTGCTTCTCCTGGGGAATCGTGGGGTCGATTATTTCACTTTACCGGGGCCGGCGTTGCCCATGCCCCGGCTTGGCCAGGGTCATCCGGTCTCCATTGTCCACCGCTGCAGCGCCAATGGCCGGCCAGGTCCTGGCGCGACGCGACCGGGTGGAATCCGGCCGCCTGCAGCAATTCCCGGACTTGCGTACCCTGGTCGAACCCGTGCTCGAGCAGCAGCCAGCCACCCGGCGCCAGATGCTGGCCGGCGTGTTCCACGATGTGGCGGATGTCGCGCAAGCCGTCAGGACCTGCGGTCAGTGCCATCGTCGGCTCATGGCTGAGGTCGGGCAGGTGCGGGTCGGCCTCGCGAATGTAGGGCGGATTGGACACGATCACGTCATAGGGGCCGGTGACCGGTTCAAACCACGAGCCCTGCAGGTACTGCAGGGGCAGTCCCAGGCGCTCGGCGTTGGCACGTGCCAGCGCCAGCGCGTCGGCACTCGCATCGACCGCATCGACCCGGGCCAGCGGTCGCGCATGCTGGATGGCCAGTGCGATGGCGCCGCTGCCGGTTCCGAGATCCAGCAGACGCAGCGGGGCGCCAGGTGTGCCGCTGGACGGCGCGTCGATACAGGCGAGGGCCCATTCGACCAGGATCTCCGTGTCCGGTCGGGGCACCAGCACGCGCGGGTCGACCAGCAGATCCAGGCCGAAAAACTCCTTGTGGCCCAGGATGTAGGCCAGTGGTTCGCCGGCCTTGCGGCGCTGCACCAGTTGATCGAACTTCGCCTGCGTCTGCGCGGTCATCGGGTCATCGTCGTGCGCCAGCAACCAGCTGCGGCGCTGGTGCAGGTGCTCTGTCGCAACGCCGATGGCGTGCAACAGCAGCAGGTCGGCGTCGAGCCGGTCCAGACCTGCAGTGCGGGCGGCCGTCAGGCATTGCGAGAGAGTCGTCATGGTGGGCCGGACTCAGGCGCTGGCGCCGACTTCCAGCGCAGCGAGTTGCTCGGCCGCCTGCGCAGCCTGCAGCGCCTGGATCACGTCGTCCATGTCGCCCTCCATGATGATCAGCAGCTTGTAGAGCGTCAGGTTGATGCGGTGGTCGGTCAAGCGGCCCTGCGGGAAGTTGTAGGTGCGAATACGGTCGCTGCGGTCGCCGCTGCCGATCAGGCTCTTGCGTTCGGCCGCATCACGGGCGGCCCGTTCCGCACGGTCCTTTTCCTGGATGCGGGCCGACAGCACCTGCAAGGCCTTGGCCTTGTTGCGGTGCTGGCTGCGGTCGTCCTGGCACTCGGCGACGATGCCGGTCGGAATGTGGGTGATACGCACGGCGGAGTCGGTCTTGTTGATGTGCTGGCCGCCGGCGCCGCTGGCACGGTAGGTGTCGATACGCAGGTCGGCCGGATTGATCTGTACCGCGACCGATTCATCGGGCTCGGCCAGCACGGCCACGGTACAGGCGCTGGTATGGATGCGGCCCTGGGTTTCGGTGGCAGGCACGCGTTGCACCCGGTGACCGCCGGATTCGAACTTCAGATCGCCATAGACGTTGGGGCCGACGATGCGCAGCACGATGTCCTTGAAGCCGCCGAGTTCCGACTCCGACGCGCTGATGACCTCGGTTTTCCAGCCCCGCCGTTCGCAGTACCGCGTATACATACGAACCAGGTCGCCGGCAAACAGCGCGGACTCGTCGCCGCCGGTCCCGGCCCGGATCTCCAGGAATGCATTGCGGACGTCATCCGGATCCTTGGGCAACAGCATGCGCTGCAGTTCGGTCGCCAGCTGAGCGATTTCGGCGGTGGCGCTCTCCACCTCCTCCTGGGCCAGGGCGGCCATCTCAGGGTCCTGGCCGGCCGCCTCCAGCATTTCGCGCGCCTGGGACAGGTCCTTTTCGCGCTGCTGGTAGCGGCTCCATCGGGTGGCCACGGCGGCCACGTCGGAGTGTTCGCGCGAGAGCTTCAGGAATTGCTCCATATCCTTCATGATGTCTTCGCGCGACAACAGGAACTCCAGCTCGCCGAGGCGGTCGGTGTAGCGGTCGAGTTGCTGGCGGAAAAAGGCTTTCATGGCGGTGCTTCGGTGGCTCGCCTGGTCGGGTCAGGCGCGGGAACAAGGGAATTGCCGGGCCGCGGGGGCCGGCGCAGAAGCTGTTCCGCCGCGCGGAACAGCGCGGGCGTCGCTAACGCTCCTTGCGCAGGAAGAACTGCTGCACCGCAGAGCCGGCATGCTTGCGCGCATCTGCATCGCCGGCGCGCAGCTCGGCCATGGCGCCGTGCAGCATCTTCTGCGTCAGTCCGCGGGACAGTGCCTCGAGCACCGCATCCACGTCTTCGCCCTTGGCCAGCAGCTTGCGGGCACGGGCGATTTCGGCCTGGCGCCATTCGTCGGCCTGGGCGTTGAGCTGCTGGATCAGGGGGACCGCATCGCGCTGGTCGATCCAGTGCATGAAGCTCTGTACGCCGGCGTCGATGATGACTTCGGCCTGCGCGACGGCGGCCTGGCGGTTGGCGCGCCCGGTCTGGACCACGTGCGCCAGGTCATCGACGGTATACAGGTAGACGTCCTGCAGTTCCTTGACCTCGGGTTCGATGTCGCTGGGAACGGCCAGGTCGACCATGAACATCGGACGGTGCTTGCGGCGCTTGAGTGCGCGCTCCACGGCGCCGAGCCCAACGATGGGCAGCGAACTGGCCGTGCAGCTGATGACGGCATCGAACTCGTGCAGGCGTTCGGGCAGGTCCGCCAGCCGCATGACGGTGCCGCCGAGCTGGGCGGCCAGTTTTTCGCCCCGTTCCAGCGTGCGGTTGGCCACGGTGATGGACTTGGGCTTGCGCGCGGCAAAATGGGTCGAGCACAACTCGATCATGTCGCCGGCGCCAATGAACAGGACCTTGACCTGGGCCAGATCCTCGAAAAGCTGGCTGGCCAGGCGTACCGTCGCCGCTGCCATGCTGATGGAGTGGGCCCCGATTTCGGTCGAGGAGCGCACCTCCTTGGCGATCGAGAACGAGCGCTGAAACATCTGGCTCAGTGTGGTGCCGAGCGCGCCGGCCTGCTGGGCCACCCGCACGGCCTCCTTGAGCTGGCCCAGGATCTGCGGTTCGCCCAGCACCATGGAGTCCAGGCCACTGGCAACGCGGAAGGCATGGCGGGCAGCTAGACCGTCTTCCAGCGTGTAGGAGTGCGAGCGCAGGACTGCGCCGGAGACGCCGCCCGAGCGGGCCAGCCAGTCGAGCGCCGGTTCGAATTCAGCCCTGTCGCCGGCGCAATAGATCTCGGTCCGGTTGCAGGTGGAGATGATGGCGGCTTCCGGCGGACGCGTCAGCGACTGCCGCAGGCCCTGTAGCGTGGGTACGATTTGCGCACTGTCGAACGCAAGCCGGCCGCGCAGATCCAGCGGCGCAGTCGTGTGGTTGATGCCAAGTGCCCAGACAGCCATATAGTCGAATTTGTGCCGATTATAAAATTGGCGCCGCCATGGGTGTTCCTGACCTGATAAACCACGTATTCAATTTTGCGCTTCCGGCCGTGGCCGTGGGGCTGATGCTGCCGTCTTTGACCCGTTTTTCAGCGCTCGGGCGGCAAGCCCGGCCGGGATTCTGGTGGCAAGGCCTGGTCAATGTCGTGGCCGGCCTGCTGGCGCTGGCCGGCGGCCTGTGGTTCTGGGGCCACGATGGCAAGCTGGCGAGCTACCTGGCCATGGTCGTGGCCTGTGCCAGCACCCAGTGGCTGATGCTGGGTGCCTGGCGGCGCTGAGGGTGGATTTCCCGGCCTGCCCCACTTAATCTGCCGGGACCATTGGTGTCGGCAGGTGCAGGCCGTCCACCCAGGGATGGTCGGGCTCGGATATCGATACCTGGTCCCGGCCTGCGGATTTGGCCAGATATAGCGCCGTGTCGGCTCTTCGGACCAGTTCCTCCAGCGTCGGCGTCTGCCCCGGATACATGCCGGCTGCACCCAGGCTGGCCGTCACCGCCACCGTCTGTCCATTGACCATGATCGAGGGGGGTGCAAGCATCATTTCACGCACCCGCTCCGCCAACTGGCGCGCCTGTGCCAGCGGGGTGTTGGGCAGCAGCATGATGAACTCTTCGCCGCCCCAGCGCGCCAGCAGATCGGTGGTGCGCAAGGCCTGCCGGCAACGGTTCGCGACCTGCACAAGGACCTCGTCACCGCCCAGGTGGCCTACGGAGTCGTTGATGGACTTGAAATGGTCGACGTCCAGCACCATGAGTGCCAGTGGCTGGCCATGGCGCTGCGCGAGTTCGATTTCGCGCTGGGCCGCCGGCATGAAATGCCGGCGATTGCTCAGGCCGGTCAGGGCGTCCTGCATCGCCAGTTCGTGCGCGCGGTCCCAGGCCTGGTCCAGCGAGACCACCAGAAATACGCATACGCCACCAAAAACCAGGGTCAGGGGAATCGGCACCAGCAGCGAGATCCAGAAGGCGCTGCCCATGGCGCTGCGGTCGGTCGCGGCCAGGAAAAGCCAGGTCAGGCCCAGTGAGCCGAAAGAACTGACAAGACACAGCAGCACCGTGGCGCGCAGGACTCCGAGCCTGCTGACCATGCGCGAAAAGCGCCGGAAACCTGGCCGAGGATCCGCACCGTCGATTGCAGAGGGGCCAAGGATTGTCATGGCGCGTATTGTCGGCGAGGCGACCCCGACTGAGATTTCATTGCTGGGGTTATCCGGTGACCCGGTCACGCGCGTTCGGTACCCGCTCAGGCCGGGTCCAGCGGCCCGCTTTCGAGCATGACCGGCGCGCGGCCGCTGCGGAACCACCAGGCACTGTGGGGCCCGTGCAAGCTGTGCCGGGTTCCGTCGACCTCGATCCAGTTGCCTTCGGGCAGGCCGAGCACGGGCCGATCAGGGTTCTTGACCAGGAACTCGGCGATGCGCTGGTTGCGCGTTTCGCCCTGATGCCCGACTGGCAGCGCATTGGTGTAGTGCGCATTGATCTGAAACGCAACCAGGCCCAGGGCATCGAACCCGCCCGGATCGACGATCGGCATGTCGTTGGTGGTGGCAATCGACGGGCTTGCGAGAACCGAGCCAGCGCTCCATCCGACATAGGGCAGACCTTTTGCCACGGCGTCACGGATTGGCTGCAGCCCGCCGCGCTGGCGCAAGGCCTGGAGCAGGCAGAACGTGTTGCCGCCGCCGACCAGCAGCATCTCGGCCGACGCAATGGCCTGCCCCAGGTCGGCACACTGGTGGGCGCCCTGCAGGCGCAGTCCGACCGGCTCCAGCGCCTGTTGCGCCAAGGCCAGGTAGTCGTCCCAGGAGGTGGTGGTGCCGGCAAACGGAATGAACAGGGCCGTCTTGCGGCTGCCGGCAAACCGCGTCAGCGCTGCGCGCGCATGCACCAGGTACTGCCCGGCAGGGTTGCGCGAGTTGCTCAGCAGCAGCAGGCGCGGCGCCGTATCGACGGCAGGGGAGCTGGGCATGGCGCGGCCTCAGGCGGGCGAGAACAGGTCGACCCGGTCGGTGATGATGCCGTCGGTGCCCAGGTCCAGCAGCCGCTGCGCGATCCACTCATCGTTGACGGTGTAGCTCAGGCAGCGCAATCCGGCGCCGTGCGCTGCGGCGACCGTGCCGGTGTCCCACAGGCTGTAGTGGCAGACGATGGCGACGCAGTCGAGCCGGCTGGCCAGGTCCAGCCAGTCCGCCCGGGGTTTGTCGAGCAACAGGCCGCGCGGCAGTGCCGGTGCGATTGCCTGGGCGCCCTCGAGCGCCGCCACGTCGAACGACGTCATGAGGGGCGGGATGGGGGATTGCGCCCACAGGCGGGCCGCATGGCGCGCCACCACCTCGCCGGTATGGCGTTCGGTGCCCGGCGTCGGCTTGATTTCGATATTCAGCAGGTGCCCGTTGTGCAGGCAGAAGCGGGCGATGTTCTCCAGACTGGGCAGGCCTTCACCAGCGTACCGGCGTGAATGCCAGCTGCCGGCGTCGCGCTGCGAGAGCATGTGCCAGGGATGGTCACCGCCGATACCCGTCCCGTCGGTGGTGCGCCGCAGGTCTGCGTCGTGCATCAGGAACGGGACTCCGTCCTGGCTGAGCTTGACGTCGCATTCGAACATCCGGTAGCCGTGGCTGGCGCCCAGGCGCAAGGCTGCCAGTGTGTTTTCCGGGGCCAGCTTGCCGGCGCCCCGGTGGGCAATCCAGCGCGGGTACGGCCAGGCAGGGTTTGTCACAGACGTTTGCCCGTCTTGGCGTCGAACGCGTGCAGCCGATCGGGTCGCGGCGTCACATGGATGGTGGCGCCGATGGCCGGCACGGCATCCGCTTCTTCGGTACGGATGATCACCATCTCCTGACCCGTGCCATGCGACCAGCGGCCATAGACCAGCCGTTCCGCACCCAGCATTTCAACCGCCTCGACGCGCAGGGCCCAGCCGGTTTCCGTGATGTCCAGGTGCTCTGGCCGGATGCCGACAATGGTGTCCGCGCGGGCGTCGGGAGCGTCGCGCAACAGGTTCATCGGCGGTGATCCGATGAAGCTGGCCACAAACGTCGTCGCGGGCCGGGTGTAGACCTCCTCGGGGGTGCCGAACTGCTCCATGACGCCGCCGTTCATGACGATCATGCGCTGGGCCAGCGTCATGGCTTCGACCTGGTCATGGGTCACGAAGAGCGAGGTGATGCCGAGTTCGCGGTGCAGCTTCTGGATCTCGAGCCGGGTCTGGGCCCGCAGCTTGGCATCCAGGTTGCTCAGCGGCTCGTCGAACAGGAACACCTGGGGCTGGCGCACGATGGCCCGGCCCATGGCCACGCGCTGGCGCTGGCCGCCGGAGAGTTCGCGCGGCTTGCGTGCCAGATAGGGGGCCAGTTCCAGAATGCCGGCGGCCTTGTCGACCCGGGTCTTGATCTCGCTGACCGGTACCTTCGCGATCTTCAGCGCATAGGCCATGTTGTCGAACACGGTCATGTGCGGATACAGCGCGTAGTTCTGGAACACCATCGCGATGTCCCGGTCGGCCGGCTCCATCTGGTTGACGACCTTGTCGCCGATGAGAATCTCGCCGTCGCTGATTTCCTCCAGCCCGGCGACCATGCGCAGCAGTGTCGACTTGCCGCAGCCCGACGGGCCGACGATGACGATGAATTCACCATCCCGGATCTCGGCGTTGACGCCGTGGATGACCTGGTTGCTGGTTTTGCCGCGGCCGTAGCGCTTGACGACGTTCTTGAGTTGTACCGATGCCATGAGTGATTGCCTTGCGCGCCTATTTTTCCGTATCCACCAGACCCTTGACGAACCATTTCTGCATCAGCAGCACGACCAGGGCCGGTGGCAGCATGGCCAGAATGGCCGTGGCCATCACCAGATTCCACTCGGTGAGCGCGTCACCGCCGACGATCATGCGCTTGATGCCGATCACCGCCGTGTACATCGACTCGTCGTTGGTGATGAGCAGGGGCCACAGGTACTGGTTCCAGCCATAGATGAACTGGATCACGAACAAGGCTGCGATCGTCGTCGATGACAGGGGCAGCAGCACGTCGAAGAAGAATCGCATCGGTCCGGCGCCGTCCATCCGTGCGGCTTCGGCCAGCTCGTCCGGAACCGTCAGGAAGAACTGCCGGAACAGGAAGGTGGCAGTGGCCGATGCGATCAGCGGCAGTGTGAGGCCGGCATAGCTGTCGAGCATGCCCAGGTCGGCGACCACCTTGTAGGTCGGGATGATGCGCACCTCGACTGGCAGCATCAGCGTCACGAAGATCATCCAGAAGAAGAAGTTGCGCAGTGGAAACCGGAAATAGACGATGGCGAAGGCGCTGATGATGGAGATGGCGATCTTGCCGACGGCAATGACCAGCGCCATGATCAGGCTGTTGAGCATCATCGGGGCCACCGGCGCCGATGAGCCGCGTGTCGAACCGGCACCCAGCACCTGCGCGTAGTTGGCCCAGAACTGGTCACCCGGAAGCAGGCGCATCGGAACCTCCAGCACCTGCTCGAGCGTCAGCGTCGACGCGACGAAGGTCACATAGAGCGGAAACGCGATGACGATGATGCCCAGGATCAGACCCGCATGGGTCAGGAAGGTGAGCAGGGGGCGGCGTTCGACCATATATCAGTTTTCCACGGCGCTGCGCGCCACCCGCAGGGCGTGAAAGGTCCAGGGGCCGCCGCGCACGGCCGCTCCGAAGTGGCCGGCCCGCCCCCCAGTGGGGGGTTCGGCCGGCTTACACGCAGTGAAGCCGGACAGACAGGGGGCGTCTTTCATATCAGTAGTTGACCTTGCGTTCGACGAAACGGAACTGCGCGACCGTGAGCGCGATAACGATCACCATCAGCACCGCCGACTGTGCCGACGAGCCGCCCAGGTCGGCCGACTTCACGCCGTCGACAAAGACCTTGTAGACCAGGATCTGCGTTGCGCCGGCGGGGCCGCCCTGGGTGGTCGCGTCGATGACGCCAAAGGTGTCGAAGAACGCGTAGACGATGTTCACCACCAGCAGGAAGAAGGTGACCGGCGACAGCAGCGGGAAGACGATGGTCCAGAAGCGCCGCATCGGGCGGGCGCCATCGATGGCCGCAGCTTCGATCAGCGAGCGCGGAATCGATTGCAGACCGGCCAGGAAAAACAGGAAGTTGTAGGAGATCTGCTTCCAGATCGACGCGATCACGATCAGCAGCATCGCCTGGTCGCCTTGCAGCACCCAGTTCCAGTCGATGCCGAACTGCTTGAGTGCAAAGGTCACGATGCCGATCGATGGAGCGAACAGAAAGCCCCACAAAACGCCGGCGACGGCCGCAGCCACGGCGTAGGGCCAGATCAGCAGTGCGCGGTAGGCCAGTGCGCCCTTGACGACACGGTCGGCCATCACCGCCATCAGCAACGCAATGACGATGCCGCCACTGGCCACCAGCAGCGAGAAAACGGCCGTGACCTTGAAGGAATCGAGATAGGCCTGGTCGCCCAGCAGGTAGCGGAAATTCTCCAGCCCGGCAAACGTTACGTTCATGCCGAACGCATCCTGACTCTGGAACGAGTACCACAGGGCCTGACCTGCCGGCCAGAAAAAGAAGATCACCGTGATGGCCAGTTGCGGTGCAACCAGCAGGTACGGCAGCCAGCGGGAACGGAAGACGACGCGCTTTTCCATATCAGCAATGCCTGTCCGGTCCCACAGTGCACCTCACGCCATGCGGGAGTGACGGGCGCAAGAAACGCAAGGGCAGGTTCATGTCGGCGACAGACGGGTCGCGCCCGATGGATGGAGAGATTTCAAATGGAGCCGCGCCGGCCGTGGACAGATCCATCAGGGACCGGTGAACGGCTGAGGCGCGAGGGAGTGGCATTGTACAAACGTCAAGCCGGCCGCCACCCGGAGGCAGCGGCCGGCATTCCAGGGGTGAGCCGGATCAGCCGCCCTTGTTCGTCGACTCGAACTTGCGCAGGATCTCGTTGCCGCGGCTGACGGCATCGTCCATGGCCTGTTGCGGCGTCTTCTTGCCGGCCAGTGCCGCTTCGATTTCCTCTTCGATCACCGCGCGGCCTTGCACGTAGTTGCCGAAGCGCAGGCCCTTGGAGTTGGCGGTGGGTGTCTTGAAGTTGAGCTGCTTCACGGCCACGTCGGTGCCTGGATTCTTCTCGTAGTAGCCGGACTTCTTGGTCAGTTCTGCCGCTGCATTGGTGATTGGCACATAACCGCTGTCCTCGTGCCACTGCATCTGCAGCTCAGGTGCCGACAGGTAGTTGAAGAACTGGGCCACGCCCTTGTTCTCCTTGGCCGTCTTGCCGCCGAGCACCCACAGGCTGGCGCCGCCGATGATGGAGTTCTGCGGTGCACCCTTGATGGCGTCGTTGTACGGCAGGAAGTTGACCGAGAACTCGAATTTGGCGTTCTTGCGGATGTTGCCCTGTGCGGCCGAGCTGGAGGTCAGCATGGCGCATTCACCGCTGAAGAACTTGGCCTCGGCCTCGTTGGTGCGGCCGGCATAGGTGAACCAGCCATTCTTGGCATAGTCGACCAGCATCTGGATGTGGTCCACATGCGGCTTGGAGTTGATCGTGAACTTGGTACCCAGCCCGGCGATGCCGTTTTCCATCGTGCCGATGGGCAGGTTGTGCCAGGCGCTGAAGTTCTCGACATGGACCCAGCTCGGCCAACCCGAGGTATAGACGCACTCCTGGCCGCTGGCCTTGAGCTTGCCGGCGACCGCCGCGAACTCCTTCCAGGTCTTGGGCGCGGCATTGGGATCCAGGCCCGCTTTCTTGAAGGCGTCCTTGTTGATGTAGAACACCGGGGTGGAGGAATTGAACGGGAAGGACAACATGTTGCCCTTGGAGTCGGTGTAGTAACCCGCGACGGCGCTGACATAGGCCTTGGGGTCGAATTTCACGCCCGAGTCCTTCATCAGCTTGTAGACCGGAACGATGGCGCCCTTGGCGCTCATCATCGTGGCGGTGCCGACCTCGAAGACCTGCACGATGTTGGGCGCCTTGCCCGCGCGGAAGGCGGCGATGGCAGCCGTCATCGACTCACCGTAGCTGCCCTTGTAGACCGGGACCACCTTGTAGTCCTTCTGGCTGGCGTTGAAGCCGCTGGCCATGGCGTTGACGCGGTCGCCATTGGCGCCGGTCATGGAGTGCCACCACTGGATCTCGGTCTGGGCCTGCGCCGCAAAAGAAAATGTGGCTGCCAGGGCAACCGCCGCAAGCTTGAATTTCATCGTGAATCCTTAGAAAAAGGGCGATTATTGCCCTTGGTTCGTGACAAACGAATTACAACGGCATGACCGCGGTTGCGATAGAGGGATTTCCATGAGACGACCTTTCGCAAGAACGGAAAATGTTGCGCTGCGATAATGCGCACTTGGTCCGTTTCCCCCGCTTCCCGGTGGTGCGGATGCCGGGGCATGCCAGACGCCAGCCTGCTTCTTGCCCCTGACAGCCACCCGACCCGAACTACATGAACGCTGTAATCCGACCTGAACAACTGATGCCCCAGACCGTCACGGGGGCGACAGCGTCCGAGCGCATTCGGGAGATTCCGTACAACTACACCTCGTTCTCCGATCGCGAGATCGTGATCCGGCTGCTGGGCGCTTCGGCCTGGGCCACGCTGCTGCGCCTGCGCGGTGAACGCCGGACCGGTCGTTCGGCCCGCATGTTGTACGAGGTTCTGGGCGACATCTGGGTGGTGCAGCGCAACCCCTACCTGCAGGATGACCTGCTGGACAACCCCAAGCGCCGCCGTCTGCTGGTCGAGGCCTTGCACCACCGTCTGGCGGAGATCGAGAAGCGCCGCACGCCCGAGCAGGATGGCGAGCGCGATGCGCTGGTCGGCGAGATGCTGCTGGCCGCACGCAAGGCGGTCGAGACCTTCGACAAGGGTTTTGTGCAGATCCGCGAGTTGCGGCGCAAGACGCAGCGGACGCTGGGGCGGCTGACCGCCCGCGACAACATCAAGTTCGACGGCCTGAGCCGGGTATCCCACGTGACCGATGCGACCGACTGGCGCATCGAGTACCCGTTCGTGGTCCTGACGCCCGATTCGGAAGCGGAGATGGCGGGCCTGGTCAAGGGCTGCATCGACCTGGGGCTGACCATCATTCCGCGCGGGGGCGGTACCGGATACACCGGTGGGGCCTGTCCGCTGACCTGGAAGAGCGCGGTCATCAACACCGAGAAGCTCGAAACCATGACCGAGGTCGAGATGCGTGCCGTGCCCGGCCATGCGCAGCCCCTGCCGACGATCTGGACAGAGGCTGGGGTGGTGACGCAGCGTGTGGCCGATGCGGCCGAACGGGCTGGGTTCGTGTTTGCCGTCGATCCGACGTCGGCGGAGGCCTCGTGCATCGGCGGCAACGTGGCCATGAATGCAGGTGGCAAGAAGGCGGTCCTGTGGGGCACCGCACTGGACAACCTGCTGTCCTGGCGCATGGTGACGCCGCAGGCGACCTGGCTCGAGGTGGTCCGGATGGACCACAACCTGGGCAAGATTCACGACGCCGAGGTCGCCACCTTCGAGCTGCGCCACTACAAGGCCGACGGCCAGACGCTGGAGCGCACCGAGAAACTGGTGATTCCCGGCGCAAGCTTTCGCAAGGCGGGCCTGGGCAAGGACGTGACCGACAAGTTTCTGAGCGGACTGCCCGGGATCCAGAAAGAGGGTTGCGATGGCCTGATCACCAGCGCCCGCTGGGTGGTGCACAAGATGCCGAGCCAGGTCCGCACCGTGTGCCTGGAGTTTTTCGGCAACCCGCGTGACGCCGTCCCCGGCATCGTCGACATCATCGACTTCATGTTTGCCGAGCAGAAACGCTCCGGCGTGCTGCTGGCTGGCCTGGAGCACCTGGACGACCGTTACCTGAAGGCGGTGGGTTATGCCACCAAGTCCAAGCGGGCTGGCGGAACCGGCTCCGGCCTGCCCAAGATGGTGCTGATCGGCGACATTGCCGGCGAGAACGCCGACGATGTCGCGCGCATCACGTCCGAGGTCGTGCGCCTGGCCAACCAGCGTGGGGGCGAGGGTTTTGTCGCGGTCAGCGAGGATGCGCGCAAGAAGTTCTGGCTCGATCGCAAGCGCACGGCGGCGATTTCGCGGCACACCAACGCGTTCAAGATCAACGAGGACGTCGTGATCCCGCTGCCGCGCATGGCCGATTACACCGATGGCATCGAGCGCATGAACATCGAGCTGAGCCTGCGCAACAAGCTCGCACTGTGCGATGCGCTGCTGGCTTTCTTTGCGTTGCCCCGGTTGCCGCTGGGGCGTCCCGACGACACCCAGCAGGTGACGTCGGCCGAACTGCTCGAGGACCGGGTTGCGCAGGCGCGCGGCCTGATCCAGACCGTCCAGGCCCAGTGGCAGGGCTGGCTGACCGACATCGACGCCCAGTTTGTGCAACTGCAGGACCACAGCCTGCGTGCCAGCTGGAAGACGCAGCTGCGCGCGCCGCTGCGCACGATATTCTCCGGCGCGGCCTTCGAGCCGATCCTGCAGGAATGCAGTGCCATCCACAAGCGGGTGCTCAAGGGGCGGGTCTGGGTGGCCCTGCACATGCACGCGGGCGATGGCAATGTCCACACCAATATCCCGGTCAACAGCGATGACTACGACATGCTGCAGACGGCGCACCAGGCCGTCAAGCGGATCATGGCGCTGGCGCGCTCGCTGGGCGGCGTGATCTCGGGTGAGCACGGCATCGGCATCACCAAGCTGGAGTTCCTGAGCGAAGACGAACTGCGCCCGTTTGCCGAGTACAAGCAGCGCATCGACCCCGAGGGCCGCTTCAACAAGGGCAAGTTGCTGCGCGTGGCGCCTGGCGCGGTGTCGGCGCAGGAGTGCCTGGGCCAGGACATGGTGTTTGCCGATTTGAGCAACGCCTATACCCCCAGCTTCGGGCTGATGGGGCACGAGTCGCTGATCATGCAGCAATCCGATATCGGCGCCATATCCGATTCGATCAAGGATTGCCTGCGCTGTGGCAAGTGCAAGCCGGTGTGCGCCACCCATGTGCCGCGCGCCAACCTGCTGTACAGCCCGCGCAACAAGATTCTGGCGACATCCTTGCTGGTCGAGGCATTCCTGTACGAGGAGCAGACCCGGCGCGGCATCAGCATCAAGCACTGGGAGGAGTTCGAGGACGTCGCCGATCACTGCACCGTCTGCCACAAATGCCTGTCCCCATGCCCGGTGGACATTGACTTCGGCGATGTGTCGATGAACATGCGCAATCTGCTGCGCAAGATGGGTCAGAAGTCGTTCCGACCGGCCAACGCGGCGGCGATGTTCTTCTTGAACGCGACCAATCCGCAGACCATCAAGATGGCGCGCACGGCCATGGTCGACATCGGGTTCAAGGCGCAGAACATCGCCAGCGACCTGCTGCGCGGTTTCGCGCGCAAGCAGACCCAGCATCCGCCAGCGACCGTCGGCAAGGCCCCGCTCAAGGAGCAGGTGATCCATTTCATCAACAAGAAGATGCCGGGCGGCTTGCCCAAGAAGACGGCCCGCGCCTTGCTCGACATCGAGGATGCGGACTATGTGCCGATCATCCGGGACCCGGTGCTGACGAGCCCGGACACCGAGGCGGTGTTCTACTTCCCGGGCTGCGGATCGGAGCGCCTGTTCAGCCAGGTCGGCCTGGCCACGCAGGCGATGCTGTGGCATGCCGGGGTGCAGACGGTCCTGCCGCCGGGTTATCTGTGTTGCGGCTATCCGCAGCGCGGCTCCGGGCAGTTCGACAAGGCCGAGAAGATCATCACCGACAACCGGGTGCTGTTCCACCGGGTCGCCAACACGCTGAACTATCTGGACATCCGCACCGTGGTTGTCAGCTGTGGTACCTGCTATGACCAGTTGCAGGGCTACAAGTTCGAGGACATCTTCCCGGGCTGCCGCATCATCGACATCCACGAGTACCTGCTGGAGAAGAACATCCGGCTCGAGGCGGGTGGCGCCTATCTCTACCACGACCCCTGCCACAGCCCGATGAAGCTGCAGGCGCCGATGAAGACGGTGCGGGCGCTGGTCGGAGGCGATGCGCCGGACCAGGTGCTGGAGAGCAAGCGCTGCTGCGGCGAGAGCGGCACGCTGGGCATCACCCGGCCCGATATCTCGACCCAGGTGCGCTTTCGCAAGGAAGAAGAGCTGCGCAAGGACGAGGCCGCCCTGCGCCAGAGCGGCGCCGTGACGCCGGACGCGAACGTGAAGATCCTGACCTCGTGCCCGAGCTGCCTGCAGGGCCTGAGCCGCTATGGCAACGACCTGCAGAACGGCCTGCTCGAGGCGGACTACATCGTCGTCGAAATGGCGCGCCACATCCTGGGCGAGCAGTGGCTGGAGGAATACGTCGCCAAGGCGAATGCCGGGGGTATCGAGCGGGTACTGGTCTAGCAGGCGGCATGGCAGGACGCCGGCCTTCGCGGGCGGGCCGGCCCTGGCGTGATCCGGGGCTTGCCGGTGTCCGGTGCGGGTCGGTATGGCAAGCGTGATACCTTCGTCCCGCAGCAGCCGGCATGTGTCTGCCGGGCTTTCGATCGCGCGGTGTCAGGCATCGCGCGGCAAGAATTCGTCATCATCATCAACAACTACGAGGGGTCGCGTCATGGCAGGTCTTAAACCCGGTGCACCGGCACCGGAATCCATCACGGTTCATGGACAGTCGCGGGTGCTGGAGGTGGGCTTTTCCGACGGCTCGCGCTATCGGATTCCATTCGAGCTGATGCGGGTGTATTCGCCGTCGGCGGAGGTGCAGGGTCACGGCCCGGGCCAGGAGGTATTGCAGACCGGCAAGCGGCTGGTGGAGCTGGAGTCGCTGGACCCGGTGGGCAACTATGCCGTGCAGCCGCGTTTCTCCGACGGGCATGACACCGGCATCTTCAGTTGGGACTATCTCTATTTCCTGGGCTCTCAGCAGGACCAGCTATGGGCCCAGTACGAGGCGCGGCTGGCGCAGGCCGGTGTCGATCGCGACGCCGAAATGCCTGCAGCGGCCGGCCATGGTTGCGCCAGCCACTGAGGGCGCCCGGAACGGGCACCGCAAGATGCCCGCGGGAGCGTGCGCTCCGGGCGGGCAGCAGACGGATGCTCTCGCGCAGGCCGGCCTGAGCCGGCCTTTCATCAATAACACGACAGATTTCCCGCGTGCGCACGGGGTTGTCGGGGTCTCGCCCACAATCCGATCTAGCATCAAACACCATGACAACGACCCATTTCGGTTTTGAATCCGTCGACGAGGCAGACAAGGCGCGCCGCGTGCGTGGCGTGTTCGATTCGGTTGCGCCCAAGTACGACCTGATGAATGACCTGATGTCGGCGGGCCTGCATCGGGCCTGGAAGGCCTACACGGTCCTGGTGGCCGACGTGCGGGAAGGGCACCAGGTGCTCGACATTGCCGGTGGTACCGGCGATCTGGCCAAGGCCTTTGCGCGCCAGGTGGGGCGCACGGGCCGGGTCGTGCTGTCGGACATCAACGAGGCAATGCTGCGGGTGGGGCGCGACCGCCTGGCCGACGCGGGCCTGATGGTCGATGCCGTCGTCTGTGACGCCGAGAAGCTGCCCTTTTCCGATGCGCAATTCGACCGTGTCAGCGTGGCCTTCGGTCTGCGCAACATGACCCACAAGGACCAGGCCCTGCGCGAGATGCAGCGCGTCCTCAAGCCGGGCGGCAAGCTTCTGGCGCTGGAGTTCTCCCGCGTCGCCAAGCCGCTCGAGAAGGCGTACGACTGGTACTCGTTCAAGGTCCTGCCGCGTTTGGGCAAGCTGGTCGCAGGTGACGACGCCAGCTACCGCTACCTGGCGGAGTCGATCCGCATGCATCCGTCGCAGGAAGAACTCAAGACGCTGATGCAGTCATGCGGCTTTGGCCATGTCGATTACCACAATCTGACAGGTGGAATGGTGGCCCTGCATGTCGGCATCAAGTGTTGAACAGGTATCGTCGGTTTTTTGTGGTGTGAGCAGTTTGTAATAAATCGGGAGGCAGGATGAAACTCTGGACATTGGTACTCGGATTGGCGCTGGTGATGGCCGGCTTTGATGCCGATGCGCGGCGTCTGGGTGGTGGCGGGTCGTTCGGCAAGCAGTCGGGCAATGTGCTCCAGCGCCAGGCGCCGGCGACGCCGGCCCAGGGCGTGAACAATGCGACGCCCAAGCCTGCGACACCGGCCGGTGGCGCGGCGCAGGCTGCCCGAAAACCCTGGGGTTCCATGCTGGGCGGCCTGGCGGCCGGACTGGGTCTGGCATGGCTGGCCCATTCGCTGGGTTTTGGCGAGGAGTTCGGTCAGGTGCTGATGCTGGCGCTGTTTGCCATGCTGGCGGTTGGCGTGATCGGCTGGCTGATGCGCCGGAACAAGGCCGCGCCGGCACGCAGCGCGCCGTTTGCGTTCCAGGGCGCGGGTAACGGTGCTTCGGTCGAGGAGCCGCGCCCCTATCGCCCGGAGAATGTCGGCAATGATGCGTCGGCGCGTCCCTGGGAGCGCAGCAATGCGATGCCGCTGGACGCACTCGGCGGCAACCAGAACCGCGAATCCATCATCGGTTCGGCGCTGCTGGGCTCGCAGACCTGGGGCATTCCGGCCGGCTTCGATGTCGACGGCTTTCTGTCGGCCGCCAAGACCAATTTCGTGACGCTGCAGGCGGCCTGGGACCAATCGGACATCGCCTCCCTGCGCGCCATGATGACGGACGAGATGCTGGGCGAGATCCAGACCCAGCTGGCCGAGCGCGAGGCGCATACCGGCGGTCCTGTCAACCGCACCGATGTCGTCATGATCGACGCCAAGCTGTTGGGCATCGAGGACATCGGTAGCGATTACATGGCCAGCGTGGAGTTTTCCGGCATGATTCGCGAGGAGCCATCGGCGGGTCCGAGCCCGTTCCGGGAGGTCTGGAACATGACCAAGCCGAAATCCGGCTCCAGCGGCTGGCTGGTCGCAGGCGTACAGGCACTGCAATAAGACCCACACGCCCTGATCGCGGGGCGAATGCGGGAATAATCGGGGACTATGGCAACACAGTCCCCTTTTCAATTGTTCGAAGGCCTGGCCCAGACGCTTGCGGGCCGCATGCAGCCGCCCGCATGGGCCATCGACGAAGTGCAGCGGCGCATCGTGTTGCTGCTCAACCATGTGCTGATGCGCGAGAGCGCGGCCACCGAACGGCTGGTGCGGCAGAAGGGCCGGGTCGTGCTGGTGCAGTGGCGCACCTTCTTCATCCGTTTCCTGATCACGCCGGCCGGCCTGCTCGACCTGGCACGCCCCGATGCCATGGCCGACCTGAGTCTGACGGCCACCGACGAGTCTGTCGGTACCATTGCGCAGTCGTTGCTGCGTGGCGACAAGCCGGCGATCCGCATCGAGGGCGACGTGCAACTGGCGGCTGACGTCAACTGGCTGGTCGACCATGTACGCTGGGACGTCGAGGACGATCTGGCGCGTGTCGTGGGCGATGCGCCGGCGCATACGCTGGGCATGGTCGCGCGGCGCATGGCGCAGGTCCTGCGCCAGTTCGTGGGCGGTGTGTCTCCGGCGGCCTCCCGCGGGCCGGACGGTGCAGCCCCATGACGCGGCTGTTTCGCGGCGTCTTCATCATCTGGGTCGTGCTGCGGTATGGCCTGGACGAATTGTTCCTGAACAGTTTCCAGAAGCCCTGGCTGCGGGCGCTCGCCCGGCTGGTTTCGATCGGACGGCGGCTCGATGCACCGCGCGGCGTGCGGCTGCGCGAGGCGCTTGAGCGGCTGGGGCCGATCTTTGTCAAATTCGGACAGGTCTTGTCGACGCGGCGCGATCTGCTGCCGCTGGACGTGGCCGACGAACTGGCGCGCCTGCAGGACCGCGTGCCGCCGTTCGATTCGGACATCGCGATCCGGACCATCGAGCGGGCGTTTCGCAAGCCGGTCGGTGATATCTTCGCCTCGTTCGAGCGTGTACCGGTCGCCAGCGCATCGATTGCGCAGGTTCACTTCGCGGTGCTGATCGACCGCCATGGTGTGCAGCGCGACGTCGCGGTCAAGGTCCTGCGCCCGGGCATGCTGCCGGCGATCGAGAAGGACCTGGGCCTGATGCGTACCATGGCCTCGTGGGTGGGCGGGCTGTCCAGTGACGGTCGGCGCCTCAAGCCACGCGAGGTGGTGGCCGAATTCGACAAGTACCTGCACGACGAGCTCGATCTGGTCCGGGAGGCGGCATGCGCAGCGCAGCTGCGGCGCAACATGGCCGGACTGGATCTGGTGCTGATCCCCGAGATGTACTGGGATTACTGCAGCCCCGAGGTGATCGTCATGGAGCGCATGCGGGGCATCCCGATCAGCCAGGTGGACCGGCTGCGTGCGGCGGGCGTGGACATTCCGAAACTTGCGCGCGACGGGGTCACGCTGTTCTTCACACAGGTGTTCCGCGACGGCTTCTTCCATGCCGACATGCATCCGGGCAATATCCAGGTCAGTATCGAGCCGGCGACGTTCGGGCGCTATATCTCGCTCGACTTCGGCATCGTCGGAACACTGACCGAGTTCGACAAGGAATACCTGGCGCAGAATTTCACCGCGTTCTTCCGGCGCGATTACAAACGGGTCGCGGAACTGCATATCGAGTCGGGCTGGGTGCCGCCCGGCACCCGGGTGGACGAGCTCGAAGCGGCCGTGCGCACGGTCTGCGAACCCTATTTCGACCGGCCGCTGCGGGAAATCTCGCTGGGCATGGTGCTGATGCGGCTGTTCCAGACCTCGCGCCGCTTCCACGTCGAGATCCAGCCGCAACTGGTGCTGCTGCAAAAGACGCTGCTCAATATCGAGGGCCTGGGGCGCGACCTGGACCCGGAGCTCGACCTGTGGAGCACGGCCAGGCCCTTTCTCGAGAAATGGATGCTCGAGCAGGTCGGGCCGCAGAAACTGCTCGAACAGCTCAAGGAAGAGGCGCCGCGCTATGCCAAGCTGCTGCCGGGCCTGCCGCGCTTGCTGCACGACTATCTGCGCCGCCAACCCGATGGCCTGCCACGGGAGATCAAGGAGTTGCTGGTCGAGCAGCGGCGTACCAATCGGCTGCTCCAGGGCCTGGTTTACGGCGGCATCGGATTCGCGCTCGGGCTGCTGGCCATGCAACTGCTGGTGCACGTGCGCCTTTTTTGAAGCGTCCCCAGGGACTGCCGGGCATGGGGCGCCCTCTATAATCGAGGGTTTTGCGGCTTTCCCAACCAGAGCGATACCAGCATGCCCATCTACGCGTACAAATGTGATTCTTGCGGGTTTGCCAAGGATGTTTTGCAGAAGATTTCCGACCAACCCCTGGTGCAATGCCCGTCCTGCCAGGCGCAGACATTCAAGAAGCAGGTGACTGCAGCCGGATTCCAGCTCAAGGGCTCCGGCTGGTATGCCACCGACTTCAAGGGTGGCAACACGGCCGTGCCTGCCGTCAGCGACTCCAAGTCGGGGGACGCCAAATCCGGCGCCAGCGCATCGACGGAGTCGGGCGGCTCGGCCAAGACGTCCTCGGATACGGCGTCCACCAGCACACCTGCTGCCAAGAAGACCGAATCCACGCCCAGCGCCGGCTCCGGTAGTTGAGCGACGGGCATCGGGTTTCGCGCATGCCGTTCAAGAAGTATCTGATCACCGGACTGCTGGTCTGGTTGCCACTGGCGATTACCGTCTGGGTCATCACCTGGCTGATCGGCTTGATGGATGGCATCTTCGGCGGCGTGCTGTCGGGACTGGAAGCCTTTTTGCCGGGCAATGGTCAGAACGTGATCATCGACCGGCTGCGGGCCATCCACGGACTGGGACTGCTGCTGGTGTTCCTGACGCTGCTTCTCACCGGCGCCCTGGTATCGAACGTGGCCGGCCGCTGGATGGTCGCGCAATGGGACCGTCTGTTTGCGAACATCCCGTTCATCAAGTCGATCTACAACAGCGTCAAGAAGATCTCCCACACGCTGTTCTCCAGCGATGGCAATGCGTTTCGCACGGCCATGCTGATCCAGTATCCGCGTGCAGGTGTGTGGACCATTGCGTTCCAGACCGGCACGCCACAGGGCGAGGCGGCGCGCCACCTGGGCGCCGGGTTCGTCAGCGTCTATGTGCCGACGACGCCCAACCCCACCAGCGGCTTCTTCCTGATGTTGCCGCGCTCCGATGTGATCGAACTGGACATGACCGTCGATGAGGCACTCACCTACGTCATTTCCATGGGCGCGGTAGCGCCCGGAGCCGGTGTCCACCGGATCGAACACTGAAATATTGACCCGCTGCAGCGCAAGGCGTTTGTGGCCATTGAAAGTTCCTCATGAGCATGCGTTCCCACTATTGCGGTCTTGTGACCGAAGCCCTGATGGGCCAGGTCGTCACCCTTTGCGGCTGGGTCAACCGGCGCCGCGACCACGGTGGCGTGATCTTCGTCGACGTGCGCGACCGTGAGGGCTATGTGCAGGTGGTCTGTGACCCTGACCGCGCGGAGATGTTTGCGCTGGCCGAGGGCCTGCGCAACGAGTTCTGTGTGCAGATCAAGGGTCTGGTGCGCGCGCGTCCGGAGGGCACGGTCAACGAAGGCCTCAAGAGCGGGAAGATCGAGGTGCTGTGCCACGAACTGGTGGTGCTCAACGCATCGGTGACGCCGCCGTTCCAGATCGACGACGAAAACCTGAGCGAGACGACGCGACTGACCCACCGGGTGCTGGACCTGCGCCGGCCCTACATGCAGAACAACCTGATGCTGCGCCATCGGGTGGCCATGGAGGTGCGCAAGTTCCTCGACGGTGAGGGGTTCATCGACATCGAAACGCCGATGCTGACCAAGTCGACGCCGGAAGGTGCGCGCGACTACCTGGTTCCGAGCCGGGTGCACGATGGCCACTTCTTTGCGCTGCCGCAGTCGCCGCAACTGTTCAAGCAGTTGCTGATGGTGGCTGGCTACGACCGCTACTACCAGATCACCAAGTGCTTCCGCGACGAAGACCTGCGTGCAGACCGCCAGCCGGAATTTACGCAGATCGATATCGAGACCTCGTTCCTCGGCGAGCAGGAGATTCGTGACCTGACGCAGGCCATGATCATCACCGTGTTCAAGAACACCATCAAGGTCGACCTGGGCGAGTTCCCGGTCATGACCTATGCCGATGCCATGCGGCTGTATGGTTCCGACAAGCCGGATCTGCGCGTCAACATGGAATTCACCGAGATGACCGACGTGATGACCGACGTCGATTTCAAGGTGTTCTCCAGCGCCGCGAACACCCCGGGTGGCCGTGTGGTGGCATTGCGGGTTCCTGGTGGTGCGCGCGACAGCGGTGGCATGAGCCGCGGCGAGATCGACGCTTACACGGAGTTCGTCAAGATCTACGGGGCCAAGGGCCTGGCCTACATCAAGGTCAACGATGCCGTGGCCGGTCCGGGCGAGGCGTCGAACCGCTGGGCCGGGCTGCAAAGCCCGATCGTGAAGAACCTGCACGATGCGGCACTGACCCAGATCCTGGCGCGCACCGGCGCGCAAAATGGCGACCTGATCTTTTTCGGTGCCGACAAGGCCAAGGTCGTCAACGATGCGATGGGCGCCTTGCGGCTCAAGATCGGCCACAGCGAGTTCGGTCGCAACAACGGCTTGTTCACCGCCGGCTGGCGTCCGATGTGGGTGGTGGACTTCCCGATGTTCGAATTCGACGACGAGGCCCAGCGCTACACCGCGACCCATCACCCGTTCACCGCGCCCAAGGACGGGCATGAGGACTGGATGGTGTCCGATCCGGGCAAGTGCATCTCCAAGGGCTACGACATGGTGCTCAATGGCTGGGAAATGGGAGGCGGTTCGGTCCGTATCCACCGCGCCGACGTGCAGCAGAAGGTGTTCGATGCCCTCAAGATCACGCCCGAGGAAGCGCAGCTCAAGTTCGGCTTCCTGCTCGACGCACTGCAATACGGTGCACCGCCGCACGGCGGCCTGGCCTTCGGCCTGGACCGCATCGTGACGCTGATGACCGGTGCCGAGTCGATCCGCGACGTGATCGCCTTCCCCAAGACCCAGCGCGCCCAGTGCCTGTTGACGCAGGCCCCGTCGCCGGTGGACGAGAAGCAGCTGCGCGAACTGCACATCCGGTTGCGTAACGTCACGGCAGATTGAGCATGTGACGGGGCGGTGATGGTGCAGAATGCAGCCGGTGATACCCAGGCAGCTGCACCCATGCCCATCGCCTACAAGATCCCGCAGTCGGTGCTGGTGGTGATCCACACCGCGGCGCTCGACGTCCTGTTGATCCAGCGTGCCGATGCGCCGGATTTCTGGCAGTCGGTGACCGGCAGCAAGGACCGCTTGCGCGAGCGTTTGCGCACGACGGCCGCCCGCGAAGTGCATGAGGAAACCGGCATCGATTGCCGCACCGGCAGTCCGCTGGCAGCCAGCCTGCGCGACTGGCATCTGGAAAACGTCTATGAGATCTATCCGCGCTGGCGCCATCGGTATGCGCCAGGTGTCACGCGCAATACCGAGCACCTGTTCGGCCTGACGGTGCCGGCGGACATCTCTGTGACACTCAATCCGCGCGAGCACCGGGCCTGGCGCTGGCTGCCCTGGCGCGAAGCCGCAGAGGCCTGTTTCTCGCCGTCCAATGCCGAGGCCATCCTGATGCTGCCGCGCTGGTCGGAGCTGGGGGCAAGCGCATGAATATTGTTCGAGTGGCCACTTACAACATCCACAAGGGTGTACAGGGCGTCGGCCCGCGCCGGCGGCTGGAGATCCACAACCTGGGCCATGCGGTGGAGCAGCTCGATGCCGACATCGTCTGTCTGCAGGAGGTGCGCAAGCTGCATCGGCGCGAAGCCCAGTTTTTTGCCCGCTGGCCCGAGATGCCGCAGGCGGAATTTCTGGCGCCACCGGGTTACGAGGCGATCTACCGCACCAATGCCACGACGCGCCATGGTGAGCATGGCAACGCCATGCTGTCGCGCTGGCCGGTGATCGACCATCAGCACGAGGACATGTCGGACCACCGGTTCGAGCAGCGCGGGCTGCTGCATTCCGAGATTGCACTGCATGGTCGGCCCGTGCATGTGGTGGTTGTGCATCTGGGCCTGATCCGTGCCAGCCGGGTGCGGCAACTGGCGCAATTGCAGCGCTTCATCGACCGCGAGGTTCCAGGAGACGCGCCACTGGTCGTGGCCGGTGACTTCAACGACTGGGGCAAGACCGTGCAGCACGCCATGGCGGCCATCGGTCTGTCTGGATTCGCCGGCCAGTCGCACCCCACGTTTCCATCGCGCATGCCGATGGCCCAGCTCGACCAGATCTTTGTCCGGGGCATGGAGCCGCTGAGCCTGCAGGTGCCACGCGGACGCATCTGGTGGCGCATGTCGGACCACCTTCCGCTGGTGGCCGAGTGCGTCCTGCCGGACTGATGCGTACCTCTTCCCGCAATGCGGACGGCCATCGGGCCGGCCACCGGATCACCCTGTTGCAGGGGGGAGGGGAGTACTTTCCGGCACTCGAGCAGGCGCTGAACGCGGCGCGCCATGAAGTGCGGCTGGAAACCTATATCTTCAGTTTCGATGCGGCGGGTCAAGCAATTGCCGAAGCCTTGATCCGCGCTGCCGGCCGCGGCGTCAAGGTCTTTCTGACCGTCGATGGCGTGGGCACGCCTGCACTGCCGTCCTCGTGGTCGCAGCGCTTCGACACCGCCGGGGTCGCGTGGCATGTGTTCCAGCCACTGGGGCTGTGGGGCGCGGCCATGCCCAGCCGCTGGCGTCGGCTGCATCGCAAGGTCTGTGTCATCGACGGTGAAACGGCGTTCTGCGGTGGCATCAACATCATGGATGACTTTCATGATCCGGGCGCCGGCGCATTGTCCGAACCGCGACTGGATTTCGCGGTTCAGGTGACCGGGCCGCTGGTTCTCGAACTGCTGGAGACGACATCCCGGTTCTGGTGGCGCATGACGGTGGCCCATGATCTGCGCGAACGGGAATTGCCAGCGGCCTGGCATGACCTGCAGCAGAGGATGCGCCAGGCTCTGGCCGCGCGCGAGCAGGCGAAGGACGCGACGCCGCAAGCGCCTGACTCACAGCCTGCGTCTGCAAACGGAAGGGGGGCCCGTGCCAACCTGGTGCTGCGCGACAACCTGCGCAACCGGCGGCGCATCGAGCGCGCCTATCTGAAGGCCATTGGCGCAGCGCGCACGGAGATCGTCATTGCCAATGCGTATTTCCTGCCCGGGGTGCGCTTGCGCCGGGCGCTGGTCCATGCGGCGCGGCGCGGCGTGCGGGTGCGTCTGCTGCTGCAGGGGCGCTACGAGTATTTCCTGCAGTTTCACGGCTCGCGGCCGGTTTACAGTGCGCTGCTCGCCGCCGGGGTCGAGATCCATGAATACGCCGCCAGTTTCCTGCATGCCAAGGTCGCAGTGGTGGACGGACACTGGGCCACGGTCGGCTCCTCGAACCTCGATCCACTGAGTCTGCTGCTGGCGCGCGAGGCCAATATCGTGGTGCGCGACCACGATTTCGCGCAGGACTTGCGCGCCCGGCTGGAACTGGCGATGGCGCAGGGCGGGCGCCTGGTCGACGCGCAGGCGTTCGCCAACCGTTCCTGGCGCCTGCGTTTTCTGGAGCAACTGGCGTACGGTGCGATGCGCCTGGGTTTGCTGCTGGTGGGGCGCCGCTATTGACGTGATCGCCTTGCCCCGACGCGTTTCAGGGGTTTGCAGGCCAGCCGGATGCGCCGGGCAATCGCTGGTAGGATGGGCCGATGTTAATGTCGACACCCTCCACCATGAGCGCAACAGACACCGAAGAAGGGACGCCGGTATCGGTCAAGATACGTGAGCGACTGCAGGCGGCCCGCAAGCGGTTCCATGCCAACGACAACATCGCGGACTTCATCGAGCCGGGTGAACTGGAACTGCTGCTCGATGAAGTCGAGTCCAAGATGAAGGGCGTTCTGAGCAGCATGGTCATCGACACCGAGAACGACCACAACACCGACAATACCGCGCGGCGGGTGGCCAAGATGTATGTCAACGAGGTGTTTCGCGGCCGCTTCGTCAAGGCGCCGACGATCACCGAATTCCCGAATGCCGAACATCTGAACGAGCTGATGATCGTCGGGCCCATCACGGTGCGCAGTGCGTGCAGCCACCATTTCTGCCCGGTCATCGGCAAGATCTGGATCGGGGTCATGCCCAATGAACATACCAATGTCATCGGGCTGTCCAAATACGCCAGACTGGCCGAATGGGTCATGGGGCGGCCACAGATCCAGGAGGAGGCGGTGGTGCAACTGGCCGATCTGATCCAGGTCAAGACGCAGCCCGACGGCCTGGCCATCGTCATGGAGGCCAGCCACTACTGCATGGCCTGGCGCGGCGTCAAGGACATGGACAGCAAGATGATCAATTCGGTCATGCGCGGCTCCTTTCTGAAAGACCCCAACCTGCGCCGCGAATTCCTGTCTCTGATTCCCGGAAAGGGCTGAAGCCATGTTGGTAAGACTCTTGTATGCGAGCCGTGCGGTGGATACCAGCACGGAGGCCATTGACGCGATCCTGTCGCAGTCCCGCCAGTCCAACCCGGTGTGCGGCATCACCGGCATCCTGTGTTACGGTGGCGGCATCTTTCTGCAGGCCATCGAAGGCGGCCGCATGGCGGTCAGCGAACTGTTTGGCCATATCCAGAAGGATGCGCGGCACAAGGACGTGGTGCTGCTGCATTACGAGGAGATCTCCGAGCGGCGCTTCGGCGGCTGGACCATGGGCCAGGTGAACATGTCGCGCATCAACGTGTCCATCCTGCTGAAGTATGCCGAGCGCCCGGAGCTCGATCCTTATTCGGTGTCGGGTTCGGTATCGCTGGCCTTGCTCGAGGAACTGATGGCGACCGCCTCCATCATGGGTCGCGCCTGATCCTGGCCCGGTTGTGCCAGGCCCGCTGTTGCCTGGCACGTATCGCCCGGTGCTGCGAAAAGACCAGACCTTGGTACCCCGCCTGCTCACCCATCAGCGCACTTTCGCATGCTGCTGATGGGGTGTGATTTCAGCAGCCGGCCAGGGCCCCGCAAGCCCATCGCCATGGCATGGGGCCGCTTGCAAGGGCATGTGGTCACGCTCGAGGCCTTGCAGTCCATCCCGACGCTCGACGCGTTTGCCGCGGCCTTGCGCCAGCATCGAAACTGGGTGGGCGGGTTTGACCTTCCGTTCGGTTTGCCTCGTGAACTGGTTCAGACGCTGGGCTGGCCGACGCAATGGCTGGAATGCCTGCGCACCTACCAGGCGCTGAGTCGGGCGCAGATTCGGGATCTGTTCGCTGCATTCTGCGATTCCCGGCCGGTGGGCCACAAGTTTGCCCACCGCGCGACCGATCGCTGGGCCGGATCCAGCCCGTCGATGAAATGGGTCAATCCGCCGGTCGCCTACATGCTGCATGCCGGCGTACCGCTGCTGGTGGACGCCGGCGTGGCCATTGCGGGCCTGCATGCCGGTGACCCGGCAGATGTCGATGCACGGGGCCGGCCGCGGCGGGTCGCGCTGGAGGCCTATCCCGGATTGCTGGCGCGGGAGGTGCTGGGCCGGGAGAGTTACAAGAGCGATGATCCGGCCAAACAGACGCCAGAGCGGTCTGAGCGACGGGCGCGCCTCGTCGACGCCCTGGCGCGTGGGCAGACCCGTCTGGGTTTGCAGCTGGCGTTGACCGGGGAGCAGCGGGCGCAACTGATCTCCGATGGCAGCGCAGACGCACTCGACGCGGTGTTATGCCTGATGCAGGCCGCGTGGGGCCAAAGCCACGGCTGGCCGTCGTTCGGCCTGCCGCTGTCCGATGTCGATCCGCTGGAGGGCTGGATCGTCAGTGCCTTGCCGTCAACGGCCTGACTTGATGACGGTTTCCTCGAGCTTGCGCGCGAGTTGTGTCATGGCCAGCGCAGCCGGACAGCCGGGCAGGGTCTGCATCAGCAACTGGCGCCGCATCACGGCTTGCCGTACCGACGGATCGGACGGAATGTCGGCCAGATGGATCAGGCGCACGCCACGGCCGGGCTCGGTGACGACGAAGCGGTCCAGCACCTGCTGCAACTGCCCGGTGATGGCGCGTCCATCGCCCAGACGGGCGGTCTGGTTGATCACCATGTGAATGTTGGCGCGGTGCTGCTGGCCTGCCAGCACCTTGATCGTGGCGTAGGCATCGGTCAGCGAGGTCGGCTCAGGCGTGGCCACGACCAGCACCACAGAGGCCAGCGACACCGCGAACAGCACCACATCCGAAATGCCGGCGCCGGTGTCGAGCAGCACGACGTCGTAACGCGGGATCAGGCCGTGGATGATGCGCAGAAAATCGGCCCGGATCTCCGGCGTCAGGCGGGAATACTCGACCATGCCCGAGCCAGCCAGCAGAACGGAGAATCCACCGGGCGCCTGGACGATGGCTTCCTCGATCGTCGCCTTGCCGCTGAACACGTCATGCAGCGTGACCTTCGGATACAGATTCAAGACCACGTCAAGGTTGGCCAGCCCGAGGTCGGCGTCCAGCACCAGCACCCGCTGGCCGCGCTTGGCCAGCGCAGCTGCCAGATTGGCGGAGACGAAGGTCTTGCCGACGCCGCCCTTGCCGCTGGTGACGGCCATGACCTTGCCCGGCGGTGCCAAAGGCACGGTCGGCTCCGGTGGCTTGGCCTCTGCGGCTGCTTGCAATTCGTCGCTCATTCGCCTACTCCACTCACGCTGCCACTGGCAGGTTCCACAGCGACACGTTCAAGCCACGCCGGCTCGCCCAACGCCAAATGTCCAAACAACAGGTTCTTCTCCTCGGCACTGACCGCGATGGCCTGCTGGTGATCGATGCAGACGCGATTGCGTCCCTCGGACTTGGCGCGGTACAACAGGTTGTCGGCGCGCTCTATCCACAGAGGTGCCGTAGACCGAACCCACGCCGGCGCATAGGCTCCCCCGATGCTGATGGTGGCCTTCACATGGCTGGATGGGCCGACGGAAATCATCAGCGACTCCACCGTCATCCGGATCCGCTCCGCCACCGCCTCTCCCACCGATACCAGGCAATTGGGCAGCACGACGGCAAACTCTTCGCCGCCGTAGCGTGCCACCGTATCCATTGGCCGGATGCAGCGTGACAGGCAGCGGGCCACGGCCTGCAGGACCTGGTCGCCGGCCAGGTGTCCATGGGTGTCGTTGATGCTCTTGAAATGGTCGATGTCCAGCATCAACAGCAATGCCGGCTCACCGGAGCGGGCGACACCGTCTATCTCTCGCTCCAGCACGGACAGGAAATGGCGGCGGTTGGCAAGCCCGGTCATCGGGTCCTTGAGCGACAACTCGCACAGGCCGTCGATGACACTTTGCACGAATTCGGTCGGTGATGTCTCGCAATCGGGCAGTTCAAATGAGGAACCATGTTCCAGAAGCGCACGCGCATCGCCCAGTCGAAGGTCGCTGATATCGACGACGGATGGAGCGATCGATGAGGTCACAGGCTTGTGGAGAATGGTGCCGGGAAAGTTTAACAGCAAGCCCCTGTGCCCAGCGCGCCGGAATACCCCGCGTTTGCCTGCCAATTCGCGGGCCAGCGCCGTATCGGCTCCGGCGGGCGCGGCCCGATCCGAGGGCGAGGCGTCAGCGATTCGCGCAGACCGGGCAACGGGAATTGCGCGGGACCTGAACCTCGTTCCACTCCATGGCGCGTGCATCGAGCATCTGCAGGCGACCAGCAAGCGACTGGCCGACGCCGGTGAGAAGCTTCAGCGCCTCGGCGGCCTGCATGGTGCCGATGATGCCGACCAGCGGGGCAAATACGCCCATGGTGGCGCAATTGATCTCCTCGAAGGTGGCGTCCGGCGGAAAGAGGCAGGCATAACACGGCGACCCGGCGTCGCGGCTGTCGTAGACGCTGATCTGGCCATCGAAGCGGATCGCCGCGCCAGACACCAGCGGCTTGCGGCTGCGCACGCAGGCGCCATTGACTCTTTGCCGGGTGTCGAAGTTGTCGCTGCAGTCGAGCACCACATCCACCTGTGGCAGCCAATGGGCCAGCAGCTCGTCGTCGGCCCGCTGTTGCAGGCCGTCGACCTGCACGTCCGGGTTGATGGCTGCGATAGCCGCCTGGGCCGACGCAACCTTGGCCTGGCCGACGCGCGCGGTCGTGTGGGCGATCTGGCGCTGCAGATTGGTCAGGTCGACGGTGTCGTGGTCGACCAGCGTGATCCGGCCGACGCCGGCCGAGGCCAGATACAGGGCTGCCGGGGAGCCCAGTCCACCGGCGCCGATGACCAGCACATGGGCGGCCCGAAGGCGCTCCTGCCCTTCGATGCCGATCTCGTCGAGCAGGATGTGGCGCGAATACCGCAGCAGCTGCGCGTCGTTCACGGTGTGGCCGGCTGCGGGTCGCGTGGCAAGCCGTGGTCTCAGTTGCTCTTGGGCTCTTCCTTGCGCTCGGTCAGCGTCTTGCTCACCATGACCGGACGGCCCTTGAGCTGATTGATCGCCTGGACCAGCGGGAAGTCCTTGTCGGTGCCGAACTCGGGCATCTTGCGATCCACCGGCGGCTTCTTGCTGTCCTCTTCGAGCTTCTTGAGCGCGATTTCGCGCGCCTTCTCACGCGCAACGTCTTTTTCTTCCTTGCCCTGGCCGCTGCTCAGGTGCTTTTCGAGGTCGGCCTCACGCGTGCGCAAGGCCGCAAACACATTGCCCTCTTCGGTCTCGTCGACCATGACGTCCGGGACGATGCCCTTGGCCTGGATCGAGGCACCGCTGGGGGTGTAATAGCGTGCGGTCGTGATCTTCAGGCCGGTGTCGGGTCCGAGCGGGCGCACGGTCTGCACCGAGCCCTTGCCGAAGGTCTGGCGGCCCATGATGGTCGCGCGCTTGTGGTCCTGCAGCGCGCCGGCGACGATTTCGCTCGCGGAGGCCGATCCTTCGTTGACCAGCACCACCAGGGGCACGTTCTTGATCGCGGCCGGCAGTCGCTTGAGGGGGTCGCTGGCGCCGCGGCGCACATAGGCTTCAGGCGACGCACGGTAGATGAACTTGCTCTCGGGCAACTGGCCGTTGGTCGAGACCACGGTCACGTTTTCGGGCAGGAAGGCCGCAGAAATCGCCACCGCCGCGTCGAGCAGACCGCCCGGATCGTTGCGCAGGTCAAGCACCAGGCCCTTCAGGTTGGGCTCCTGCTTGTAGATGTCTTCCATCTTGCGCACGAAGTCGTCGACCGTGCGTTCCTGGAACTGGCTCAGCCGGACCCAGGCGTAACCCGGTTCGATGACCTTGCTGCGCACCGATTGGGTGCGGATTTCCTCGCGGGTGATCGTGACCGGGAAGGTGCGGTTCTCGTCCTTGCGCAGGATCATCAGGGTGACCTTGCTGTTCGGCTCACCCCGCATGCGCTTGACGGCATCGTTGAGCGACAGGCCCTTGACCGCGGTGTCGTCGATCTTGGTGATCAGGTCGTTGGTCTTGAGCCCGGCGCGAAATGCCGGTGTGCCTTCGATCGGCGTCACGATCTTGACCAGGCCGTCTTCCTGCGTGATTTCGATGCCGACGCCGACGAAGCGGCCGGTCGTGCCTTCGCGGAATTCCTTGAAGGACTTCTTGTCGAAGTACTGGGAGTGCGGGTCCAGGCTGGCCACCATGCCGGAAATGGCGTCGGTGATCAGCTTCTTTTCATCGATGGGCTCGACGTAGTCGGTCTTGACCATGCTGAAGACGGCCGCCAGCTGCTGCAGTTCCTCCAGCGGGAGTGGCGCCAACGTGCCGCGCGCAACGGTTTGCAACGAAACAGTCGTCAACGCCCCGGTGATCACGCCCACGGAGATCCAGCCGGCAACCTTCAGTTTATGACCCATGATTAATCCTCTGCTGACTCAATATACACCTTGGACTCGATTGTCGTGAGGTGGTTCCGGCCATTCGCCTCGGGGTCGAAAATTGCCTTGTTGCGCAAAGCGGGCAATGCTCAGGCCTTGCCCTGCGCGGCGACCGCATGGGTGGCGGCTGCCACCGCCGCCGGATCGCCCAGGTAGTAATGCCGCAGCGGCGCCAGATCGGCGTCGAGTTCGTAGACCAGCGGGATGCCATTGGGGATGTTCACCCCGACGATGTCGCTGTCCGAGATCTTGTCGAGGTATTTCACCAGTGCGCGGATGGAGTTGCCGTGCGCGGCCACCACGATGTTCTTGCCGGCGCGGATCGCTGGCGCCATGGTCTCGTTCCAGAACGGCATGACCCGTTCGACCGTGTCCTTCAGGCACTCGGTCAGCGGGACCTGCCCAGGCTCGAGTCCGGCATACCGGATATCACCGCGTTCGCAGCGCGGGTCCTGTGGGTCCAGCGGCGGTGGTGGCGTATCGTAGCTGCGGCGCCAGACCAGAACCTGGGCATCGCCGTACTGGCGTGCCATGTCGGCCTTGTTCAGGCCCTGCAGGTCGCCATAGTGGCGTTCGTTCAGGCGCCAGCTGTGCACCACCGGCAGCCAGGTGCGGTCCATTTCGTCGAGGCAGTGCCACAGGGTGCGGGTGGCGCGCTTGAGAACGCTGGTATAGGCCAGGTCGAACTCGTAGTGGTTCTCGCGCAGCAGCCGGCCGGCGGTCTTGGCCTGCTCGATGCCGGTGGGCGTGAGGTCGACGTCCGTCCAGCCGGTGAACCGGTTTTCCAGGTTCCAGGTCGATTCTCCGTGTCGGATCAGAACAAGTTTGTGCATCGTGGTCATCGAGAAAATGGCAATCCGGGTTCGGGGCGTCCGCCTGGGCGCTCGCGGGACCGGGCCGTGGATGGAGGGCCAAAGCCGCGTTGGCGGCATCGTCAATAGCCTGCATTCTAAAATGCGCGCTGGCGCACGCCCGGTGCGTGCTTATGACCTTCAAGGAATGCTGTGACTTTTGTTGTTGAAAACTGGTGGTTGATCCTGGTGGCGCTGGCCTCGGGCACGATGTTGTTCATGCCTGCCTTGCGCGGCGCCGCCACATCCGGCCTGAGCCCCACACAGGCCGTGAACATGATCAACCGTGAAAAGGCGGTGGTCATCGACGTCTGCGAGACCGCGGAATTTGCCGCAGGCCATCTGGGCAGCGCCAAGAACATTCCACTGGGCCAGCTCGAGGAGAAGTTGCCGTCGGCCGTCAAGAACAAGGCCTTGCCTCTGATCCTGGTCTGCCAGAGTGGCGCCCGCTCCGGGCGTGCCGTGGCCATAGCCAAGAAGCTCGGCTATGACAATGTGCAATCCCTGTCGGGCGGTCTCGGCGCCTGGCGTTCGGCCAGCCTGCCGATCGAGAAGTCCTGATTCCGCGCGCCGACCGGCGCATTTCCCCCAGCCCTGTTGCCACGAGAGCCGCTCCATGCAGACCGTCAAGATGTATTCCACCGCCGTGTGCCCCTATTGCATTCGCGCCAAGCAGTTGCTGCGCCAGCGCGGCGTCGAGCAGATCGACGAAATACGCGTCGACATGGACCACGGGCAGCGGATCCAGATGATGGAAATCACCGGCCAGCGCACCGTTCCGCAGATCTTCATCGGGCAGACCCACGTCGGTGGCTGTGACGACCTCGAAGCGCTGGACCGGCGCGGTGGACTGGTGCCGCTGCTGGCGGGCGACTGAACCGGCCGTCCTGTCACACGCACCTGAGATAATTCCGCGTTGCGCCGGCTGAAGCCGGCCCGCTACCTTCAAACCTGAAAGAGACTCCATGGCCGAAGAAAATACCCCCACCTTCCAGATCCAGCGCATCTACCTCAAGGAGTCGTCGCTGGAGCAGCCTAATTCGCCGGGCATCCTGCTCGAACAGGCACAACCTGCGGTCGACATCCAGCTGGGCGTCGAGGCCAATACGGCAGCGGAGGGCGTCTACGAGATCTGCGTCACCGCGACCGTGCATACCAAGCTGCAGGAGCGCACCGTGTTCCTGGTCGAGGTCAAGCAGGCCGGCATTTTCGAGATCCGCAACATCGAGCAGGAACAGATGAGCCAGATCATGGGCATCGCCTGTCCTCAGATCGTCTATCCGTACCTGCGCGCCAACGTGGCCGACCTGATCCAGCGCAGCGGCTTCCCGCCGGTGCATTTGTCCGAGATCAACTTCCAGGCCATGTACGAGCAGCAGCGCGCGCAGCAGGCCGAAGGGGCCCCTGCCGGTACTGTCACCCAGTAATCGCGCTGCGCAGCGCGGGTCGTCCGGACAACATGTCTATTGCCATTGTCGGTGCCGGTGCCTGGGGCACCGCGCTGGCGGTGAGCGCCGCGGCCCGGGCACAGGCGCCCCATGCTGTCAGTCTGTGGGCGCGCGATGCCGCACAGCTGGACGCCATGCGCGAGCAGCGCGTCAACCAGCGCTATCTGCCCGACGTTCCGTTCCCCCCCTCTCTGGAGCTCCGGCAATGGCCGGGTGCGCAGCCGGGCGGTGATTCCTTGCAGACCTTGGCCAGCGCGTCGCTGGTCGTATTGGCCGGGCCGATGGCGGCTTTGCGCGACATGCTGACGCAGTTGCGCGACTGTCCGGTGCCCGTGGTCTGGTTGTGCAAAGGCTTCGAGCGGATGCCCGGAGGTGACGATGCCCGGGCGCTGGGCCTCATGGCCCACGAAGTGCAGGCGCAGGTGGCGCCTGACCTGCGCGCCGGTGTGCTCAGCGGCCCGAGTTTTGCGCAGGAAGTGGCTGTTGGCCAGCCGGCTGCCCTGGTGGCGGCCAGCGTCCATGAGGATGTGCGTGCGGCGATGGTGGGTGCCTTTCATGGCCCGACACTGCGCATCTATGCCAGCGATGACATCGTGGGCGTCGAGGTCGGTGGTGCGGTCAAGAATGTGCTGGCGATCGCCACCGGACTGTGTGATGGGCTGCAGCTGGGTCTCAATGCACGCGCAGCGCTGATCACACGCGGTCTGCACGAAATGACGCGGCTCGGCGTGGCGCTGGGCGCCAACCCCGAAACCTTCATGGGCCTGAGTGGGCTCGGTGACCTGGTGCTCACCGCCACCGGCGATCTTTCGCGCAACCGGCGTGTCGGCCTGGCCCTGGCAAGCGGGCAGACCCTGGCACAGGCGGTGCAGTCGCTCGGCCATGTTGCCGAAGGCGTCTACTGTGCCCGCACCGTGGTGCGCCGTGCGGCGTCGCTGGGTATCGAGATGCCGATTGCAGAGGCTGTGGATGCCTTGCTGGATGGCCGCCTGGATCCGGCACAGGCCGTATCCGAATTGATGTCCCGCGAGGCCCGCGACGAAGTCTGACGCGGTGCGGCTGGTGGATCAGTCGGCGTCGGCAGAGGCCGTGCTGTAGGCCAGGCGCACGTAGATCGGCGCGAACGACTCGGCCTGCGTGATCTCGATCAGCGTTTCCTTGGCCAGTTCGAGCAGAGCGATGAAGGTCACCACCAGCACCTGGGGGCCCTGGTTCGCATCGAACAGATGCTCGAATTCGACAAACCGCTGCCCTTGCAACTGGCGCAGCACGATGCCCATGTGCTCACGGACCGACAACTGCTCGCGGGAGATGTGGTGGTGTTGCACCAGCTTGGCGCGGCGCAGGATGTCGCGCCAGGCTTCCTGCAGGTCGGACAAATCGACATCGGGAAACCGTGGTTGCAGGGACTGCTCGATCATGACCTGTGCGCGCAGGAAGTCGCGGCCCAGGACCGGTGCTGTGTTCAGCGCGGCGGCCGCCAGCTTGATGCGTTCGTATTCGAGCAGCCGGCGTACCAGTTCCGCCCGTGGATCCTCGGCTTCCTCGCCATCGGCCACCTTGCGCGGCGGCAGCAGCATGCGCGACTTGATCTCGATCAGCATGGCCGCCATCAGCAGGTATTCGGCCGCCAGCTCCAGATTGCGGCCGCGGATCTCGTCCACATAGGCCAGGTACTGGCGCGTGACCCCGGCCATCGGGATGTCCAGGATATTGAAATTCTGCTTGCGGATCAGGTACAGCAACAGGTCCAGCGGGCCTTCGAAGGCCTCCAGGAACACCTCGAGCGCATCGGGCGGGATGTACAGGTCTTGCGGAATCGCGAACAAGGGCTCGCCGTACAGCCGCGCCAGCGCCACCTGGTCGACGACGTCGGGCATCCCGCCCAACTGCCCCGAGTCGGTGGTCAACGACGCGTTTGCCGTCACTGCCAAGGCCTTGTCCGGGCCGCGCCGAGCGCTTATTTCGGATCCGTCTGGTACACGTAGGGCTTTTGCGGCACCTCGGCCTGGCGATAGGCGCGCCAGGCATTGCGATCCAGCAGTTTGTCCCACAGCAGTTCGCGGCCTTGGCGCTGCTGGCCTTCCAGCTCGGGCTTTTCGGACTTGAGCCGGTGGATGAACTGGGTGGTATCGGACTCGTAATCCGGACGGCGAAATATGGACATAGACTTGGACCCTCGAAGGCGTGAATTTTACAGGGGCGGGCATGGTCGGTCTGAAATGGTGGTGGGGTTTGCTGGCCATGGTGCTGGTTCTGGCGGCGTGCGATCCTCAAAATATCGCGGAACTGGAGGAGGGCATGTCGACGGAAGCCGACGTGCGGGCCCGTTTTGGCGAGCCCGAGAACATCTGGGATGCGCCGGGTGGGGGCCGCACCCTGGAGTACAACCGCCAGCCGGCGGGCTACCAGAATTACATGATCACCATCGGCCCCGATGGCAAGATGAGCGCCTTGCGCCAGGTGCTGACCCCGGCAAACTTTGCCAAGGTCACGCCGGGCATGATGATGGAGGACGTGCGCCGCATGCTGGGCAAACCGATGCGCATCAGCCGTTACGAGCTCAAGCGTGAAACCCATTACGACTGGCGTTACCACGACGGCCCCAATGCCAGCGATTCGCGGGTCTTCACCGTGGTGTTCGATGCGGACCTGCGCGTGCTGTCGACGGGTTCGGTGAGCGACCCTGCGCTGCACGGCGACCAACGGCGTTGAGCCCTGGCAGCGGGTTCCGTGACAGGCCGCCCCCGGGCCGACGCCTGATCCATTAGGATGTGGCCTTTGCGGGGGGCGGGTATTGCCGTTCGCCGCGCAGCTGTGGCGTGTTCTGTACGCCAGCGAATGCCTGACGATGGACACTGAAGCGACGTACCCTCATTCCTGCACCTGCGCATTGACGCCGGGGCTATGGATGGCGCGTGCGCGCTGGCTTCCTCGGCGCAAGATTCCCCATGGCCCCGTCCAATAAGCCGGCAGCGGGCGCGCTGGGCCTGTCTCTGGCAGCGTGGTTGCTGCTCGTGTCACTGGGACATGTGGCGATCGTGGTTGTGGGCGGCTGGGCCTGGAGCCAGCCGGTGCCGTGGATGGTGGTGCTCGGTCTGGCCGGCCTGGCCGGCAGTCTGGCCATGGCCTGGATCGTGTGGCGGCTGGCGCGGGGGCAGGAGCGGCAAGGGGCTGTTTCGCGCCAGGTGCAGCGCATGGACGAGGAGCTGGAGTTCAGTCGCACCCGCCTGCGTGATGCCGAGGCACGCTTGCGCGAGGTCCTCGATGCGGTTCCGGTCGGCGTGGCTGTCTACGACAGCCAGGACCGGCTGATGATCGTCAACCAGGAGGTTTCGCGCCAGCATCCTTACTGCAGCGACGGGGAAGTGGTCGGACAGACTTATGAAAAGCTGATGCGCCGTACGCTGGCGCAAGGCCTGATTCCCGACGCGGTCGGACGGGAGGATGAATGGCTGGCCGTGCGCATGGCCGGGCGCGGCGCCTCGCAGACGCCAATGCTGCGCCATACCCACGACGGGCAGTGGGTGCACTTCCACGAGATTCGCACTTCCTCGGGCTATCTGGTGATGACCCGGCAGGACATCACGCCACTGGTCGAGAAAGGGCTTGCGCTCGAAAAGGCCAACGAGCAACTGATGCGCCTGTCCACCACGGACGGCCTGACCGGCATCGCGAGCCGCCGGCAGTTCGACCAGACCCTGCAGAGCGAATGGCAGCGCTGCGCACGCAACCGCAGCCATCTTGCGCTGCTGATGATCGACATCGACCATTTCAGGCAGTACAACGAAACCTACGGTCATCAGACGGGGGACGAATGCCTGCGCCAGGTCGCGCGCATCCTGGTGATGTGTGCGAAGCGCTCTGGTGAACTGGTGGCGCGGTATGGCGGCGAGGAATTCGCGATCCTGCTACCGGCCACCGATGCGGAAGATGCGATGGCGATCGGCCAGCGCTGCGTCCAGGAGATCGCCAATGCGCGGATTGCGCATGCCGACGCGCCGCAGTCGCCCTGGCTCAGCGTCAGCGTCGGCGTGGCCAGCATGGTTGCTACGCCCGGCGAGACCCGTGCGACGCTGGTGATGCAGGCCGACAGCGCCGTGTACTGCGCCAAGAAGGCCGGCCGCGCACGGGCCGAGTACTACAACCCGGAGATGGTCAACGCACTCGCATCCCGGCCTGCGCCCCTGTGAAAGGTTCCAGCACGTAGATGCCAGGCGTCGCCTTCTCGTCGGCATGGGCGGCCGCCAGCACCATGCCTTCACTGATGCCGAACTTCATCTTGCGTGGCGCCAGGTTGGCGACCATCACCGTCATCTTGCCGACCAGCTGCTCCGGCTTGTAGACGCTGGCAATGCCTGAGAACACATTGCGCGTGCGACCTTCGCCGACGTCCAGCGTCAGGCGCAGCAGCTTGGTCGAACCCTCGACCGCTTCGCACTGGACGATCTTCGCGATGCGCAGGTCGACCTTGGCGAAATCGTCAATGGTGATGGTCTCGGCAATCGCTTCGCCACCGGGAACCGTCGCTTCGAGCACCGGTGGCGCCGGCGGCTCGAACAGCGCATCGAGTTGCTTGATGTCGACGCGCTGCATCAGGTGCTCGTACTTGCCGATGGCATGTCCGGCGCCCAGCGGCGTGGCGGCATTGGACCAGTCGAGCACGGGCGCATTGAGAAACTTCTCTGCCTGCGCCGCCAGCATCGGCAGAACCGGCTTCAGGCACGCGGTCATGAGCTTGAAGCCTTCGATGCAGGCCGAACAGACGCCGGCCGCTTCGTCGACCTGGCCGTCCTTGACGAGTTTCCATGGTGCGGCACTGTCGAAACGCAGGTTCACCTTGTCTGCGAACGCCATGATTTCGCGCAGGGCGCGGCCATAGTCACGGGCTTCGTAAAGCTCGCGCACCTGTGTCACCAGCTCTTGCGCGCCGGGCTCGGGCGCGGCGGCGTGCAGCGTGCCGTTCGGAATGAACTTGACGGCCCGGCTCGCAATGTTGACGTACTTGCCGATCAGGTCGCTGTTGACCCGCAACATGAAGTCCTCGGCATTGAAGTCGATATCCTCGTTGCGTCCGTTGAGCTTGGCGGCGAGGTAGTAGCGAAGCCACTCCGGGTTCATGCCCAGGTTCAGGTACTTCAGCGGGTCCAGCCCGGTGCCGCGGCTCTTGCTCATCTTCTCGCCGTTGTTCACGGTCAGAAAGCCGTGCACGAAGATGTTGTCCGGGGTCTTGCGGCCGCTGAAATGCAGGGTCGCCGGCCAGAACAGCGTATGGAAGGTGACGATGTCCTTGCCGATGAAGTGGTACTGCTCCAGCGCCGGGTTGGCCATGTAGGCCTCGTAATCCTGGCCGCGCTTTCGAGGAGATTCTTCAGCGAGGCCAGGTAGCCGATGGGCGCGTCCAGCCAGACGTAGAAATACTTGCCCGGGGCGTCCGGAATCTCGATGCCGAAATACGGGGCGTCACGGCTGATGTCCCAGTCACCCAGGCCCTCGCTGGTGCTGCCGTCCGGGTTCTTGCGAACGCTGAACCATTCCTTGACCTTGTTCGCCACCTCCGGTTGCAGCCGTCCGTCCTGCGTCCAGCGCTGCAGGAACTCCACGCAGCGTGGGTCCGACAGCTTGAAGAAGAAATGCTCCGAGCTCTTGAGCACCGGCTTGGCGCCGGACAGTGCGGAGTACGGCTCGATCAGGTCGGTCGGGGCATAGACGGCGCCGCAGACCTCGCAGTTGTCGCCATACTGGTCTTTGGAGTGGCAACGCGGGCATTCGCCCTTGATGAAGCGGTCCGGCAGGAACATGTTCTTCTCGGGATCGAAGAACTGCTCGATGGTGCGGGTTTCGATCAGCGAGCCGTCGGCGCGGTCGCGCAGGTCGCGGTAGATCTGCTGCGCGAGCGCGTGGTTTTCGGGGGCGTCGGTCGAGTGCCAGTTGTCGAACGCAATGTGGAAGCCGTCCAGGTAGGGCTTGCGGCCGGCCGCGATGTCGGCAACGAACTGCTGCGGTGTCTTGCCCGCCTTCTCCGCTGCGATCATGATCGGCGCGCCATGGGCGTCGTCGGCGCAGACGAAGTCCACCGCATGGCCCTGCATGCGCTGGTGCCGCACCCAGATGTCGGCCTGGATGTACTCCATGATGTGGCCGATATGGAACTTGCCGTTGGCATACGGCAGGGCGGTCGTGACGAAGAGTTGGCGGGGCATCGGGCGTCGATCGGTAGGGGAGGCCGCGGGGTGCGGCGAAAGCGCCCGATTTTAGTCGGGCCGGGCCGGACCGGCTGCCTCAGCGCAGGCGCAGCGGGTCGCGCCGACGCTCGACAAAGGCCGGGGCCTGGCCGGATGCGTCAACGGCGCAGGGATCGGTCCAGCCAAAGAAGCGACAGATCTCGTCCCGCTGGCGCTCGGCGTCGCTGCGGCCCAGCGCCATCAGCTCGCGGGTGTAGTTGGCCTCGAACAGCAGGTAGCTGGCCAGCGCCGCGCCCTGGAAGTCGCTTTTGTCCGACGTGACGCCGACGCCGCCGAGCAGGGCGCGTACGGGTCGCGGCAGGTCGCCGACATGCTGGGCCGCAATGGCGTCTATGCGCTGCGACGGCGAGATCACCAGCAGTTCGATCGGACGCAGGTCGCTTTGACCACGGGCCTGCGGCGGCACCAGGCCGATGGTGTGGTTGATGCGACGCACGCGTTCGACATCCACCGCCAGCGCGTCCAGAAAGATGTTGGACAGCGCATGGCCGGCGATCTGCGCCAGCGAGGGGTAGTTCGGCGGTGGCGCCAGGCTCCGGTCGGTCTTGGGTTCGTGCATGCGGCCGGCCCCGATCACCAGGATGCGCTCCGCGCCCAGGTGAATGGCGGCTGCCACCGGCGCCGACTGGCGCATGGTGCCGTCGCCGAAATATTCGGGGCTGCCATTGACCATCAGGGACTTGGCCGGAAACACGAAGGGAATCGCGGACGATGCCAGCAGGTGCTGGTAGGTGATGGTTTCGCGCACGCCAAAACGCTGGGACCGGGTCCAGGCCGCGATGTCGGGCGCACCATCGAAAAACGTCGTGTGCTCGCCCGAGGTATAGCTGGACGCCGTGACCGCCAGTGCGTGCAGCTGGCCCTGGGCGATGCACGCCGGTATCTGCGGCAACGGGATCGTGCTGCGCAAAAGGTCCAGCAGTGGCGCGTTGTCCAGCAACGAGCGCGGCTTGAGCTTGCGCCAGCGTGCCAGTACCCAGCCGACCGACATCAGCGTGAGCCAGCTGGCGCCGGTACGCATCACCCCGATCGAGTCCGCCCGGTACACCTGGCCGGCATGAAAGTTGTGCCAGACATCGACCAGCCGGCGCACGGCGGCGTCGAAATCATGGGCGCCGCTGGCCAGGGCCGCCGCATTGATGGCGCCGGCCGAGGTGCCGGTGATGATGGGAAACGGGTTGCCCTGCGCATGGGCCGCGCAGGACCGGCGGATGTCGGCCACTGCTTCCAGCACGCCGACCTGGTAGGCCGCCCGGGCGCCGCCGCCGGTGAGCAGCAGGCCGGTTCGGGAGCGCGGGGGGCCGGTGCCTGTCATGTCCGGATTATGGATTGCCCCTACCGGCTGGAACCGGCCGCGGCGTTCGCTAGACTACCGGGCTCGACAGTACAACCTTTTGGAGCAACGCATGGCGATCACGGAACAGGTTTTGATGGACGCGCTCAGGACCGTCATCGACCCCAATACCGGGCAGGACTTCGTCACTTCGCGCGCACTTCGCAACCTGACCATTTCAGAGGGTGACGTGGCGTTCGACGTGGAGCTGGGGTATCCGTGCAAGAGCCAGATTCCCGGCTTTCGCAAGGCCCTGGTCGGCGCGGCCAAGACCGTGGCCGGCGTGGACAACGTGTCGGTCAACATCCGCATGAAGATCATTCCGCACGCGGTGCAGCGCGGCGTGCAGCTGATGCCCAATGTCAAGAACATCGTTGCCGTGGCATCGGGCAAAGGCGGAGTGGGCAAGAGCACGACCGCCGTCAACCTCGCCCTGGCACTGGCAGCCGAAGGTGCCTCGGTCGGCATCCTGGATGCCGACATCTACGGCCCCAGCGTGCCGATGATGATGGGTATCTCGGGAAAACCCGAATCCGACGACGGCAAGACCATGGATCCGCTGGAGAACTACGGCCTGCAGGTGATGTCGATCGGTTTCCTGGTGGCGCAGGACGAGGCCATGATCTGGCGCGGCCCGATGGCCACCCAGGCGCTCGAGCAGTTGCTGCGCCAGACCAACTGGCGCGACCTGGACTACCTGATTGTCGACATGCCGCCGGGCACCGGTGACATCCAGCTGACGCTGAGCCAGCGTGTGCCGATGACCGGCGCAGTGATCGTCACGACCCCGCAGGACATTGCCCTGCTCGATGCCAAGAAGGGCATCAAGATGTTCCAGAAGGTCGGGGTTCCGATCCTGGGCATCGTCGAGAACATGGCGGTGCACGTGTGCAGCCAGTGCGGCCACGTCGAACACATTTTCGGCGCCGATGGTGGCAAGACCATGGCGGCCGAATACGACATGGACTATCTGGGTGCCTTGCCGCTGAATATGCAGATCCGGCTGCAGGCCGACAGTGGCAAACCCACGGTGGTGGCCGACCCGGACAGCGAGGTTGCAGCCATCTACAAGTCGGTGGCGCGCCAGGTGGCGGTCTCGATTGCGGCCAAGAACAAGGACTTCTCGTCCAGATTTCCGTCGATCAAGATATCCAAGGAGACCTGAAACCCGCACATCCGATGCCGCGTGGGCGGTCGTCGGTTGCTTGCGATCGGCGTGCGGCCCGGCGCCGATCGTGACCCAGAAACCTGGCCGTCGGCCGTCGCCCCATGAACCTGCTTGGCTCGCTCAAGTACCTCGTTGCGCTCGACGAGCACCGGCATTTCGGCCGCGCCGCGCAGGCCTGCCATATCACCCAGCCCGCCCTGTCCAACGCCTTGCGGGCGATGGAGAAGGAATTCGGCTGCGCCATCGTGCTGCGCGGGCGCAGCTATGTCGGGCTGACGCCCGAAGGCCAGCGGGTGCTCGACAGCGCCCGGCGCATGCTGCGCGAACACGAGCGCCTGCGCCAGGACCTGGACAGCGGTGCCGACAATCCCCGCGGTGCGCTCAAGATCGGTTGCATCCCGACCGCGATGCCGATCGCCGCGCGTTTCGCCGCGCGACTGCAGGCGCGCCACCCTGGTATCACACCCGCGGTACTGTCGCTGAGTTCGCCCGAGATCGAGGCCGGGCTGGAGAACCTGTCACTGGATATCGGACTGGGCTATACCGAGCGGCTGCGCGCGCTTGGGCTGCACCTGCGCGTGGTACCGCAGTACACCGAACACTATTTCCTGGTCCGCCGCCGGGAACCGGCCCCGGCGCAACAGGCAGCGCTGGCGCCGCCGTTCGGCGCCGCGATCCGCTGGGCCGATGCGTCGCGCCTGCCGTTGTGCCTGCTCACGCCGGACATGCACAACCGCACGCTGGTCGATGGCGCATTTGCTGCGGCCGGCGTGGCGGTGCAGCCGGTGATGGAAACCAACTCGATCGTGACGCTGGCACTCAGTGCGGCCAACGGCGTCGTCTGCAGCGTGATGCCAGGCGCGCTGGTGGCGGCATTCCGTGACCAGCACGGCCTGGAAGCCCTGCCGCTGATTCGTCCGGAGATGCGTACGCCGGTCGGATTCATGGTCCAGGCCAGTGACCAGCCGTCGCGCACCCTGAATGCGGCCTTGGCACTGGCGCAGGAGCCTGCCTGGCTGGGCCAGGTCACGGCCAATGCCGGCGCGTTGATCTGAGGGTATACCCGACATTCAGGGATTGAATTGCCCGGTGTTCCGATTCAATTGGACCTCAGGGGCCGGCGGCGCGATACTGGAGCCGCAAGCGTATCCCGTGCGTCGGGTGCTGCCGGGCGATGGCAGGTCCAGGCCCGACGAGCTTGATTCCCGCGCGCGCAGCGCCGGTCCGACATCCCGGCCGCCGAAGCCAGGCTCCGGTGGCTGCCGCTCCCGGTGCCGGAGTGCCCGCCATTCATTGCCATACCATGAGCTCCAACCACCCATCCCCATCCTCCACCGGCATCGCGCTGGCCAGCGTCGACGACATGCGCGCACGAATCCGGCAAAAGCGCCAGCTCAAGGGTCGGCAGATCGATGCCGAATCGGCCGCTGAAGTTCGCGCGCTGATCGGCGAGCCACCAGCTTCCGGATACCGGCGCGACCTGCTGATCGAGTACCTGCACCGGCTCAATGACACCTACCGCGGTCTGCATGCGCGCCATCTGGTGGCATTGGCGGGCGCCATGAAGATCGGCATGGCCGAGGTCTACGAGGTCGCGACCTTCTATCACCACTTCGAAGTTCTGGATGCCGACGCTGCGGCGCCTGCGCTGACGGTACGCGTCTGCAGCGGCCTGAGCTGCGCACTGGGCGGTGGGGCGCAATTGCTTCAGAAGCTGCAGACTGCGGTGGGTTCGGCCGATGTACGGGTGATCCCAGCGCCCTGCCTGGGTCGCTGCGAGCAGGGTCCGATGGCCGTGGTGCACCAGCATCCGGTACCGCATGCCGATGTGCGCAAGGTGACCGACGCCGTTACAGCCCGCACGATTGCACATCCGGCGGCAGCCGATACCGGTTCGTTCGCTCTGGCCGCGCAGGTCGAGCGCAGCATCACCAGCGGCCCGGTGGACGTCGAGGTCGCCCCGGCCTATGTCGGGCTGCGCGCTTACCAGGCGCAGGGCGGGTATGCGCTGCTGGCGGCACTTGTGGCCGAGAGGCATGAGGCCGAGCATTTCATCCACGTGATGGAGAGCTCGGGCCTGCGTGGCCTGGGCGGTGCCGGCTTCCCGGCGGGGCGCAAGTGGCGCATCGTGCGCCGGATGGAAGGGCCGCGCATGATGGCCGTCAACATCGACGAGGGCGAACCCGGTACCTTCAAGGACCGCACCTATCTCGAACGCGACCCGCACCGATTCCTCGAAGGCATGCTGATTGCCGCACGGGTGGTGGGCGTGCAGTCCTGCTACATCTACCTGCGCGACGAATACCATGGCTGTCGCGCCATCCTGGAGGCGGAACTCGAAAAGCTGCGTGCCGAGGCCCCGTTCCCGCTGCCGCACATCGAGCTGCGCCGTGGTGCCGGTGCCTATATCTGCGGCGAAGAGTCGGCCATGATCGAGAGCATCGAGGGCAAGCGCGGCGAGCCGCGCAAACGTCCGCCGTATATTGCCAGTGTCGGCGTGTTCGGTCACCCGACGCTGGAGCACAACTTCGAGACCCTGTACTGGGTGCGCGACATTCTCGAAAAGGGCCCCGAATGGTTTGCCGGCTTCGGCCGCAATGGGCGCAAGGGTCTGCGCTCGTACAGCGTCAGCGGGCGGGTCCGCTCGCCCGGCGTCAAGCTGGCGCCGGCCGGCATCAGCCTGCGCGAACTGATAGCCGAATACTGCGACGGCATGCTGGACGGGCATGATCTGTATGCCTACCTGCCAGGGGGCGCTTCCGGCGGCATTTTGCCGGCGCACCTGGCGGACGAACCGCTGGACTTCGACACCTTGCAGCCCCACGGCTGCTTCATCGGCTCGGCTGCGGTCATCGTGCTCAGCCAGCATGACAGGGCGCGTGACGCGGCACTGAACATGCTGCAATTCTTCGCCGATGAGAGTTGCGGCCAGTGCACGCCATGCCGCGTCGGTACGGCCAAGGCCGCGCTGCTGATGCAGGCGCCGGTCTGGGACAACGACACGCTGGAGGACCTGAACCAGGTCATGACCGATGCCTCGATCTGCGGCCTGGGCCAGGCCGCGCCCAATCCGATCCGCAGCGTGCAGACCTATTTTGCGCAGGAGATCCGCTGATGAACGCACCCGCCAAACTATCGGAAGTCACCCCCCGGACCATTGCCTTCCAGCTCGACGGCCGCTCGGTCGAAGCGTTCGAAGGCGAATCCATTCTGGATGCGGCGCAGCGCCATGGCATCGCGATTCCGCACCTGTGCCACAAGAATGGCTACCGGGCCGACGGAAACTGCCGCGCCTGCGTGGTCGAGATCACCGGCGAGCGCACGCTGGCACCGAGTTGCTGTCGCAGTGCCATCGACGGCATGGAGGTGCGCAGCCAGAGTCCGCGCGCCGTCAAGAGCCAGCAGATGGTGCTGGAGATGCTGCTGTCGGACATGCCGGACCAGGGCTATCTGTGGAACGATGCCGAGGGTGCGTCGCCGCATGGTGAACTCAGCGATTGGGCAGCGCGCATGGACGTGCAGGTGCGCCCGGCGCTCAACGCCTTGCGGCGCGAACAACCGGCGGCGGATCTGTCGCATCCGGCGATGGCGGTCAACCTCGACGCCTGCATCCAGTGCAACCGCTGCGTGCGCGCCTGCCGCGAGGAGCAGGTCAACGACGTCATCGGTTATGCGCGGCGCGGTTCGCACAGCGCCATCGTGTTCGATCTCGATGACGGCATGGGCGCCAGCAGCTGTGTGGCCTGCGGTGAATGCGTCCAGGCCTGCCCCACGGGTGCCTTGACGGCCAAGACCCGGATCGGATCCCAGGTGGTCGACAAGAAGGTCGATTCGGTGTGTCCATTCTGTGGCGTAGGCTGTCTGCTGACCTACAACGTCCGGGACAACAAGATTGTCAGCGTCGATGGTCGCGACGGACCGGCCAACCACAGCCGCCTGTGCGTCAAGGGGCGCTTCGGTTTCGACTATGCCCACCATCCGCAGCGGCTGACGAAGCCGCTGATCCGCAAGCCCGGCGTCGCCAAGGACCCGGCAGCGGCGCCCGAGCCGGGGAACTGGCAGGCGGTGTTCCGCGAGGCGAGCTGGGACGAGGCGCTGGCGCTGGCGGGCGGCAGCCTCAAGGCGCTGCGCGACACCTATGGCGCCAAGTCGCTGGCCGGCTTTGGTTCGGCCAAGGGCAGCAACGAAGAGGCCTATCTGTTCCAGAAGCTGGTACGCACCGGCTTCGGCTCGAACAACGTCGACCACTGCACGCGGCTATGCCATGCGTCCAGCGTGGCGGCCCTGCTGGAGGGCGTGGGTTCGGGTGCGGTCAGCAACCAGGTCAATGACGTCGAGCATGCCGGGCTGATCCTGGTCATCGGCTCCAACCCGACCAGCAACCACCCGGTGGCCGCCACCTGGATGAAGAATGCGGCCCGCAAGGGCGTGAAGATCGTGCTGGCCGACCCGCGCATGACCGACATCGGCAAACATGCCTGGCGCACGCTGCAGTTCAAGCCCGACACCGACGTGGCCATGCTCAATGCCCTGATCCACACCATCATCGACGAAGGGCTGGTCGACGAGGACTTCATTCGCGACCGTGCCAGCAACTTCGAAGCCCTGCGCGATAACGTCAAGGCCTACAGCCCCGAGGCGATGGCACCGATCTGTGGCGTGCCGGCGCAGACACTGCGCGAGGTGGCGCGCGAATACGCACGGCCGGCCGGCTCCAGGCCTGGTGCGATCAAGGGGTCGATGATCCTGTGGGGCATGGGCGTGAGCCAGCACGTGCACGGTACCGACAATGCGCGCTGCCTGATCGCGCTGGCCACGGTGGCCGGCCAGATCGGCAAGCCGGGGTCCGGCCTGCACCCGCTGCGCGGGCAGAACAACGTGCAGGGCGCCAGCGACGCCGGACTGATTCCGATGATGTTCCCGAACTACCAGCGGGTGGATGGCGCCGGTGCCCACGCCTGGTTCGAGCAGTTCTGGAATGCCAGGCTGGACGACAAGCCGGGCTACACGGTGGTCGAGATCATGCACAAGGCGCTGGCGGCGGACACCGATCCGCACAAGGTCCGCGGCATGTACATCATGGGCGAGAACCCGGCCATGAGCGACCCCGACCTGAACCATGCGCGCCATGCACTGGCCAGTCTGGAGCATCTGGTGGTGCAGGACATCTTCATGACGGAAACCGCCTGGCTGGCCGACGTCGTGTTGCCGGCCACGGCCTGGCCGGAGAAGACCGGTACCGTCAGCAACACCGACCGCATGGTGCAGCTGGGCAAGCAGGCGGTCGAGCCGCCGGGGGATGCGCGCGCCGACCTGTGGATCATCCAGCAGATGGGCCAGCGTCTGGGGGCGTATGCGCCGCGCGACGCGGCAGCCGGTGCGCCGCAGGGGCCGGGTGGCGCCTGGGACTATCCCGGCGAGCACCATGGCGTGGCGGCGGTCTTCGAGGAAATGCGCCAGGCCATGCACACGGCCATCGCCGGCATCAGCTGGGAGCGGCTGCAACGCGAGTCCAGCGTGACCTATCCGTGCCTGGATGCCGACGATCCGGGCCATCCGACCGTGTTCATCGACGATTTTCCGACCGCGGACGGGCGGGTGCGCCTGGTCCCGGCCGACATCATTCCAGCCAACGAACGGCCGGACGCGGACTATCCCTTCGTGCTGATCACCGGGCGGCAGCTCGAGCACTGGCATACCGGCAGCATGACGCGCCGCTCCAGCGTGCTGGACGCGATCGAACCGATGGCGACGGCGTCGATGTGTGGCGCAGACATGCAGTCGCTGGGTGTGGCGCCCGGCGACGTGATCACCGTGGCATCGCGTCGCGGCGCGGTCGCCATCCATCTGCGCCGGGACGACGGAACGCCGCGTGGCGCGGTGTTCATCCCGTTTGCCTACTACGAGGCTGCGGCCAACCTGCTCACCAATGCGGCACTCGATCCGGTGGGCAAGATCCCGGAATTCAAGTACTGTGCGGTCGCCGTGACAGCGGGTGGGACGCTGCGCGAGGCTGCCGGATACGGCACGGGCGCGACGGCCTGATACAACCCTGCGCCAGGATGGGTCGGACCGATCCGCTACATTGCGGGGAGACATGAACCCATCATCCCGTCCCGTACGCCATGTCGCCGTCGTCATGCGGCGCCAACCTGTCGAAGGCCCGATGCGCCGTTGGCAGGACTGGCGCTGGGTGCTCGATGCGGTGGTGGACAACGACCCGGCGTGGGGTACGGCGCCGCGCGCGCTGGCCGATGAGGGTGAGGTGCAGCGCTGGCTGCATCCCGGCTTCGATGTCGAGCTGTTCCGGGACGATGCCGAAGGGTATTTTCTGAACGTGACCACCGAGTCGCCGTGCTGGTTCGTGATGTACCGCATGGAGCAGCATGCGGCGTGGCCGGATGCGCCGATGCCGGTGCCCTGCAAGGTATCGCTGAGCTACCACGACGCCGGCCGCTGGCTCGATGCCCAGGAACTGGTGGAGCAGGTGCCGGCGCCGCCGGATGCGGTCGCCTGGCTGCAGGCCTTCGTGGACGCGCACCATGTCATCGAACCCAAGCGGCGCCAGCGTCCGCAGAGCTTCATGGCTTTGACCGACCGCTTCGGCAACCCGGCCTCGATCAGCACCGAGAAAAGGCGTGGCGGTGGTGGCCATGGCTGAGGGCTTTCTGGGCCGCTGGTCGCAGCGCAAGCAGGCGGTTCGCGAGGGTAAACCCGCGGACAGTGTCGACATCCGTCCGGCCGTCCCGGCCGAGCCCCGGGTGCCCGCTGCCCCGCGCGCGCCCGTGCCGCCAGTCGCCCGTCCCGCGCCGACATCCGAACATGGGCGCGGCGCCGAGCCGGCATCGCCACCCGCGCCAGTGGCGCAGCCGGAACCGCCGTCGATGCAGGACGTGGCCGCCCTGAATGCCGAGTCCGATTTCAAGCCCTTCATGGCGCGCGCGGTATCCCCTGAAGTGCGCAATGCGGCCATGAAGCAGCTGTTTGCCGACCCGCACTTCAATGTGATGGACGGGCTGGATATCTACATCGACGATTACTCCATCCCGGACCCCTTGCCAGCCGCCATGCTGCGCAAGATGGCGAGCGCCCAGTTCCTGAACCTGTTCGACGACAAGGAGTCGCAGACGCGTGCGGCCGCGTCGGATACACCTGCCGGTGCGTCAGCCGCAGCTGCGATGGCCGACGCTGACGCCGATGCCGATGCCGATGCCGATGCGGATCCGGGACCTGATGCGGGTCTGGACGGAGGGCCCGCCGGTCCTGACCATCCGGCCCTGGGCATGACCGAAGACCAGGCACAGAAAGCCGCCGGGGCAGGTCCCGTGCCGAACGCCATTCCCGACACCGACAAGACGGACCCCGCTGTATGACGACCCTGATCTGCGACTGCAACAAGACCATGCCGCTGGACCCGCGGGAACTCGGCGCTGCGCTCAACGAGAAGCTGACGCTGCACTCGAGCCTGTGCCGGCGCGAGGCCGCAAGCTTTCTGCAGGCAGCCCAGAAGGGCGAGGAACTGGTGGTCGCCTGCACACAGGAAAAGCGCCTGTTCCTGGAGCTGGCGCAGCAATCGGAAGCGGCCGTGGCGCCGATCCGCTTTGTCAACATCCGCGAAACCGGTGGCTGGAGCAAGGATGCCGGCAAGGCCGGTCCCAAGATTGCGGCGCTGCTCGCGCTGGCGCATCTGCCTGAACCCGAGCCGGTCGCCACCGTGCCGTTCAACAGCCAGGGCCGCTTGCTGATCATCGGCGAACTCGGGGCTGCCGAACAGGCGGCGGCGCTGATGGGCGATGCCTTCGAGATCACCTTGTTCAGCCAGGGCGTGGGAGACGCCGAGGTGGCGCAGGAGCGGCGCCATCCGGTGCTGGCCGGGGAACTGCGTACCGTCGGCGGCTGGCTGGGCGCGTTCGACGTGCGCTGGCGTCGCAGCAACCCGATCGACCTGGACCTGTGCACGCGCTGCAATGCCTGCGTGACGGCGTGCCCGGAAGGCGCCATCGGGCTGGACTACCAGATCGACATGGCGCTGTGCCAGTCGCACCGCGCCTGCGTCAAGGTCTGCACCGCAGCCGGCGCGATCAATTTCAGCCGGGAGCCGGAAGACCTGCAGGAGACCTTCGACCTGGTGCTGGACCTGCGCGCGCAGCCGGCCTTCACCCAGCACGCGCCGCCCCAGGGTTATCTGCACTGGAACGGGCGCGACCTGGCGGCGCTGCTGCAGCTGCGCGGCCTCGTGGGTGCGTTCGAGAAGCCGCAGTTCTTTCATTACAAGCAGAAGCTGTGTGCACACAGCCGCAACGAGCGTGTGGGCTGCAATGCCTGCGTCGACATCTGCTCGGCATCGGCCATCACCAGCGAGCCTTCCCGACAGCGCATCGTCGTCAATCCGAACCTGTGCGTGGGATGCGGCGCCTGCACGACGGTGTGCCCGAGTGGCGCCCTGACCTATACCTATCCGCGCCCGGCCGAACAGGGGACGCGGATCAAGACGCTGCTCACGACCTATCTGCGCCACGGTGGCAAGAGCCCGTCCCTGCTGCTGCACAACACGCAGACCGGTGGCCGCATGCTCGAGGACCTGGGTCGTGCGGCGCGGCTGGATGCCGACACCCACGGGATACCGGCGCGTGTGATGCCCTTGCCGCTGTGGCACGACGTGTCGGTCGGGCTGGAGTTGTGGCTGTCGGCGATGGCCTATGGCGCCTCGCAGGTCTGGGTCCTGACTGGTGATGACGATGCGCCCCAGTACCGCGACGCCGTGCGCGACCAGATGGCGCTGGCCCAGACCATCATGACCGGGCTGGGTTATGCCGGCGAACACTTCCGGGTGCTGCACGTGCGCGACGCGCGCGACCTGGCCCAGCTCGACCGCGATCTGCGCGCCGCGCCGGCGGGCAGTGTGGCGCGCGCCGCAGGCTTTGCCGTGCAGGCCGACAAGCGGGCCACACTGGAGCTGGCGCTGGCGCATCTGGCCGAGCACGCGCCCCGGCCGCCGGCATCGGATGTCATCGCATTGCCGGCGCAGGGCTCGCCGCTGGGTGCGCTGGCGCTCGACAAGAATGCCTGCACGATGTGCCTGAGCTGCGTCAATGCATGCCCGGCCGCAGCCCTGCAGGACAATCCGGACGCGCCGCAGCTGCGTTTCATCGAGAAGAACTGCGTGCAGTGCGGCCTGTGTGTCGGCACCTGCCCGGAAAAGGCGCTGAGCCTGGTGCCGCGGCTGAACCTGGCACCGCAGCGCAAGGACCCGGTGGTCATCAACGAGATGCAGCCCTATGTCTGCGTGCGCTGCAGCAAGCCTTTCGGCACGCTCAAGGCGATCGAGGCCATGCTGGGCAAGCTGGCCGGCCACAGCATGTTCCAGGGCGAGGCGCTCGAACGCCTGAAGATGTGCGGCGATTGCCGGGTCATCGACCTGTACTCGGCATCGAACGAAGTGAAGATCACCGACCTATGACGCCCATGTCCATGCCCTTGTCCGATGCCAGCAGCGCGCTGGATGAAGAAACCGCGCGGGCCGAGCTCTACGGCCTGCTGGCCCAGCTCTACTACGCGCCGCCGTCGGCCGACCTTGCCGCCCGCTTGCGGGTGGCCGTGACCGAGGCGCCCGCCGCCGGCGGCTACCTCGAGGAGCCGTGGCGGATACTGGTCGGCGCCGCGCGCGAGATGGACGACCAGGCCATCGCCGACGAATACGTGGCCTTGTTCGGCGGCATGACCCGCCCGGACGTCTACCTCTACGGCTCGCACTACCTGAGCGGCTTCCTGAACGAAAAGCCGCTGGCCCGATTGCGCGGTGCGCTGGACGCGCTCGGACTGGCGCGCGACGAGACGGTGTCGGAAACCGAGGACCATGTGGCCTGCCTGTGCGAGGTCATGCGTTACCTGATCGCCGGTGACGATGTGGCGGTCGCCAACCTGACGCACCAGCGCGCCTTCTTCGCCGACCATCTCCAGCCCTGGGTGCTCGACATGTGCGACGCGATCGGTGCGCACCCGCAGGCCCGCTTCTACACGGCGGTGGCCGCGTTCACGCGCGCATTCGTCAGTGTCGAGGCCCAGGGGTTCGACATGCTGGCCTGAGGTGGCTGGCGCTCAGGCGCCGTCACCCGCCGTCGATTCCGCAGCGCCGCCGTCAGCCGGGCCGGATGCGACGGGGTCCCGCAGCAGCCAGACCGAGAAGACAGCGCCCGGACGATCGGTGCCGCGTGCGCGCCAGTTCTCGCCGCGGATGCTGCCGCCATAGCGCTCCACCAGACCAATGCTGATCCACAAGCCCAGGCCGTTGCCGTCGGCCTTGGTGGTGAAGAAGGGGCGAAACAGCTGCGTGTGTGCCTGCGCATCGAGCCCCTCGCCCGAGTCGCCGACCTCCAGCCGCACACCGCTGCGCCCCTGGTCGTCGACCTGGTCCGCCGTGGTCAGCCACAGGCATCCGCCCTGCGGCATGGCCTGCAAGGCATTGGTCAGCAGGTTGATCAGCACCTGCTGCAGTTCCTGCGGGTTGATGCCGGCACGGGTCTGCGCTGCGGTGTCGCGCGCAACGCGGATGGTGGCGCGGGCCAGCAGGTGGCCGACCAGCAGCAGGGCCCCATCGATCGCCCGGTTCACGTCGACCGCATCCACATAGCCGGCGTATTCGGTCGGCCTGGCATATTGGAGCAGCTGCGTCACGATCAGCCGCATGCGGTCGACCTGCTGGTCGAGCAGGCGCAGTTCGGCCTGTACCGGCCTGGCGTGGTCACCGAGCGACTCGCGCATCAGGTCCAGATTGCCCTGGATGACGGCAATCGGGTTGTTGATCTCGTGCGCCACGCTGGCCGCGATCTGGCCGATGGCTGCCAGCTTTTCGGATTTCACCAGCTGGCGCTGGACCTGCTGCAGCGCCGCGTTGCTGGCGGCCAGGTCCCGGGTGCGCTCCACCACCTTGGTATCGAGTTCGCCAGCCCAGCGCTGCAGGGCACGCGTCTTGTCGTCGATGACGTCCAGCAGCTCGTCCAGGTGGTTGGCCAGCGTGCCGATCTCGTCGCGAGCCTCCAGCGGGCCGACACGCGCGCCGGTGTCGCCGTCTTCGGCGCGGGCCATGGTGCGGTTCATCAGTTCGAGCGGCTTGAAGATGCTGCGCGCCCAGCGCAGGGAGAACAGCGCCGCCAGCACCATCACCAGCAGGAAGATGCCGACGATCATGGCCAGCATCGTGTATTTCACCAGCCGGAACGGTTGCTCCAGATAGCCGACGTACAGCATGCCGATGCGCTCACCGTTGGCATCGCGCAGTGGCTCGTAGCCCGAGACATACCAGTCGTTGACGACGAAGGCGCGGTCCAGCCAGGTATCGCCCCGACCGAGCACGGCATCGCGCACGGCCTGCGACACCCGGGTACCGATGGCCCGCTGGTCCTGGAACAGCCGCACATTGGTCGTGATGCGCACATCGTCCATGAACAGCGTGGCGGTGCCGTGGCTGCCCAGTGGCAGCGACCCGGTCGGGTAGACGATGCGGTTGATATGGTCGATCAGCGGCAGGTTCTGGTTCAGCAGCACGCCACCGCGCAGCAGCGCGATTGTCTCGCCCTGCGCGCCGCGTACCGGGATCGTGGATAGCAGCACCATGGCACGGTCCTCCACGCTGCGGGTCGTCGGCGTGGCACCGCGGGTCGGAAGCAGCGGAATGTGAATGCGCGCTGCCAGGTCGGGCGCCATCGCCAGCAGTTCTGCGGCATCGAGCAGCGTTACGCTGGCATGGGTGGTGGTGTTGGCATTGACGTCGTCTGCGCGCAGGGCCGCAGCATGGCGGCGGGGGGACGTGCCGCCCGTCGGCGACTCCCAGTTCGCGGTGATGAGATTGCCCTGCGGGTCGTACAGGTTGATGAAGTCAAAGCCCATGCGTGCACGTTCGCGCGTCAGTTGCGCCTGCAGCGCGGCGATGTCCTGGCGCGCCAGGGCCACATGCAGCTCGTGCGATGCCGCGATCGCATCGGTGCCAGAGCCCACCTCGCTTTGCACCTGCCCGAAATACCCGCGGGCCACGGCCAGGTCGGATTGCACCTTGGTGACCAGCAAGCGGTCGTAGGCGGCCGAGCCCCAGGCCAGCAGCGCCGCCAGCAGCAAGGGCAGGACCACCAGCAGGGGCAGCAGTGCCATTGCCAGCAGCTTGTTGCGGATGGAGCGGCTGATCCAGTCCGGCGTGAGCCGGGCCAGCAGTGCGCGCCGCGCAGGCTTCTGCGTCAAGGCGTGCCCGTCCACTCGGCGCAGCGGCGCTCCAGCGTGCGCCGCGAGATACCCAGCAAATGGGCTGCCTGCGTCTTGTCCCCCTGGACCGACTCGAGCACGGCCAGGATGTGCTGCTTCTCCAGCGTATGCAGGTCGGTCGTCGGGCCGGCGTCGGCCGCCATGCGGCCCGCATTCGACTTTGCGCCCTGGCCGACCGAATACAGTGCGGACACATTGAGCGCGCCCAGGATCAGCGAACGCTCGATCAGGTTGCGCAACTCGCGCACGTTGCCGGGCCAGTCGTACTGCGCCAGATAGGCCAGGTCTGCCGGCGTGATCTTCAGCGGCTCGACGCCCAGGGACGGCGTCAGCTGCTGCATGAAGTGCTGCACCAGCGCCGCAATGTCTTCCTTGTGCTGGCGCAGCGGCGGCAAAGTGAGCTCCACCACCTGGAGCCGGTAGTACAGGTCCTTGCGAAAGCTGCCCGCAGCCACCGCTTCGGTGAGTGAACGGTTGGTGGCAGCCACGATGCGCACATTCACCGGCAACTGCTTTTCACTGCCGACCGGGCGGATCATGCGGTCCTCCAGCGCGCGCAGCAGCATGGCCTGCAAGGGCAGTGGCAGGTCGGCGACTTCGTCGAGAAACAGGGTGCCGCCTTGCGCGTAGTAGAACAGCCCTTCGCGGGCCCTTGTCGCGCCGGTGAACGCGCCCTTGGCATGACCGAACAGCTCGATCTCCATCAGTTCCGGCGACATCGACGCACAGTTGACCGGCACGAAAGGCCCCTGGGCGCGCGGGCTCAGGTTGTGCAGGGCGCGCGCTGCCAGTTCCTTGCCGGTTCCGGATTCGCCTTGCAGCAATACCGTGCTCTGGACGCCGGCAACCCGGGTCAAGGCGCGGCAGAGGTCGCGCATCAGGGTCGAATCGCCGATCAGGCCGACGGCTGCCTCCGGCCGGCTCGACAACGTATGGCGCAGCACGAAGTTCTCCCGCGCCAGCCGCGAGGATTCGTGGCAATGTTTCACGGCATTGAGGATCTGCGGCACGCGAAAGGGCTTGAGGATGAAGTCCGAGGCACCGGCCCGCAGCGACTCGATGGCAGTGTCCAGGTCAGCGAACGCCGTGATCAGGATGACGTGCCCCGAAAAGCCCTGCTCGCGCAAATCCTTGAGCCATCCCACGCCGTTGCGCCCCGGCAAGGCAATGTCCAGGATGATCAGATCGACGTGGGTGCTGCGCACGATGGCCTCGCCGTCTTCGGCGCTGCCGGCCTCGAACACCGCGCTGCAGCGTGGCGCCAGGCTCTTGACCAGAAAGTTGCGCATGCCGGGCTCATCGTCGACGACCAGAATCGACCACAGGGGCCAGTTGTCACTCCCCTTGTCCTGGGAGGCCGGGCCGCGCATACCCTGATCCGGCAGTGCCCCGTCGGCCGCACCGTGCGGTGCGCCTGCCGGGGAGCGTTCAGGCACGCCGCTCATCGGATCACCCGTGCGGGCATGCGCCTCGCGCCGTCCGGTCCGGGGGCGTTGTGGCGTGGCGTGCAGACCCTGCGAGCGCTGAAAAAGCCGGTGCCAAGTCGCACTGAATCAGTCAGGTAATGGGGTTTCATGGTGTTTGCAACGCTGTCGCCACGGTCTGGGCGCAAGGGTTCCGGGGTTCTGAAGTCACGCTGCGCGCGACAATTTGTCGCAAGGGTCCCGCCATTTTGGCGCGATCCGTCGGGCACGGAAGCTGCGGGATGACCCCTAATGCAATGATTTGCATAGGTGCGGCATCGTGCGTTCGGCTGGCATGCTTCATGCTGTTGTTCCGGGAGTGTGAAACGCGGTCGCGGGCGTCGGGGCTCCAGTGTCGCCCCGACGCGTTGTTGCCGAGTGTGCACGGGTATTCCCCTGTCGGCGCAAACGGGCGCAACCGAATAAACTGGTCCGGTAACCCGTTGGTAACCATCCGGAATTTTCCGGACACATGCTGGAGACAGACCCATGCCATCTTCCACGAACAGACTGTCGCGTCGCACGGTATTCACGGGTGCCGGCGCGGTCGGTGCGATTGCCGCCGTCGCCAGTCTGCTGCCATCCCGGGTGCCCGAGGCCGAAGCGCCAGCCCCGCTTGTTCAGCCCAAGCCGGCGCGCGGCGGGGGCTACACGCTCAGCGAACACGTCAAGCATTACTACAAGACCACCCGGGTCTGAGTCCCGCCGGTTTCCCCGATTTTGGAGAGTTCCATGTTGTTGACCAGAAAGACAGCGTCTTCCGGGCACGCAGCGCGCGCCCCCTTCGTGCACAGCCTGCGGCGCGGCTTGTCGCAGGCCCTGCCAACCATGGACCGGCGGGCGTTTCTGCGTCGCTCCGGCCTGGGTGTGGGCGTTGGGCTGGCTGCCTCGCAACTGACGCTGGTGAAAAAGGCGCAGGCCGCAAGCTCGGCTGCGCCAGCCGTCGGCAAGGGCAAGATCGAAGTCAAGCGCACGGTCTGCAGCCACTGCTCGGTCGGCTGCGCAGTGGACGCGGTGGTCGAGAACGGGGTCTGGGTGCGCCAGGAGCCGGTGTTCGATTCGCCGATCAACCTGGGTGCCCATTGCGCCAAGGGTGCGGCATTGCGTGAGCACGGCCATGGCGAGTACCGGCTGCGCTATCCGATGAAGCTGGTGGCTGGCAAGTACCAGCGCATCTCCTGGGATACCGCGCTGGAGGAAATCAGCGCCCGGATGCTGGAACTGCGCAAGGCCAGCGGCCCGGATGCGGTGTACATCGTCGGCTCGTCCAAGCACAACAATGAGCAGGCGTACCTGATGCGCAAGTTCGTCAGCTTCTGGGGCAGCAACAACTGCGACCACCAGGCGCGGATCTGCCATTCGACGACGGTTGCCGGTGTGGCCAACACCTGGGGCTACGGGGCCATGACCAACAGCTACAACGACATGCGTAACAGCAAGGTCGCACTGTATATTGGCTCCAACGCGGCAGAGGCGCATCCGGTCAGCATGCTGCACATGCTGCATGCCAAGGAAACCGGCTGCAAGATGATCGTCGTCGACCCGCGCTACACACGTACCGCGGCCAAGTCGGATGAATACGTGCGCATCCGCTCGGGCTCCGACATTCCGTTTCTTTTCGGCTTGCTGTTCCACATCTTCAAGAACGGCTGGGAAGACAAGAAATACATCAACGACCGTGTCTATGGCATGGAGAAGGTACGCGAGGACGTGCTCGCCAAGTGGACGCCGGACAAGGTCGAGGAGGCCTGTGGTGTCAAGGAAGAGCAGATGCTGCGCGTGGCCACCATGCTCAACGAGAGTCGGCCCGGCACCATCGTCTGGTGCATGGGGCAGACCCAGCACACGATCGGCAATGCCATGGTGCGGGCTTCGTGCATTCTGCAGCTGGCGCTGGGCAACATCGGCAAGTCCGGGGGCGGCGCCAACATTTTCCGCGGCCACGACAACGTCCAGGGTGCCACCGACGTCGGCCCCAACCCCGACTCGCTGCCGGGCTACTACGGTCTGGCCGAGGGCTCGTGGAAGCATTTCGCCGCGACCTGGGGCGTTGACTTCGACTGGATCAAGGGCCGGTATGCGACACCGGCCATGATGAGCAAACCGGGCATCACCGTCTCGCGCTGGATCGACGGTGTGCTGGAAAACAACGAGCTGATCGACCAGGACTCCAATTTGCGCGCAGTCTTCTTCTGGGGCCACGCGCCGAACTCGCAGACCCGGGGCCTGGAAATGAAGCGGGCCATGGACAAACTCGACCTGCTGGTCGTCGTTGATCCGTACCCGTCGGCCACCGCGTCGATGGCCGCGATGCCGGGCAAGCCGGAGGATCTCAATCCCAACCGCGCGGTCTACCTGCTGCCGGCCGCCACGCAGTTCGAGACTTCGGGGTCGGTCACCGCATCGAACCGCTCGATCCAGTGGCGCGAGAAGGTCATCGAGCCGCTGTGGGAGAGCCGCAGCGACCACATGATCATGCACCAGCTCGCGACCAAGCTGGGATTTGGCGCCGAGCTGTCGAAGAACTACAAGATGCAGAAGGTCGGCGGCATGGACGAGCCGGTGATCGAGGACATCCTGCGCGAGATCAACAAGTGCGTGTGGACCATCGGCTACACCGGTCAGACCCCGGAGCGGCTCAAGGCGCACATGCGCAACATGCACCTGTTCGACCCCAAGACGCTCAGGGCCGCCGGTGGCAAGGACCAGGAAACCGGCTACGACATCACCGGTGACTATTTCGGCCTGCCGTGGCCGTGCTGGGGTAACGCGTCGCTCAAGCACCCGGGCAGCCCGAATCTGTACAACACCGACATGGCCATGATGGATGGCGGTGGCAGCTTCCGCGCCAACTTCGGCGTCGAGCGCGACGGTGTAAACCTGCTGGCGGAGGACGGCTCGCACACGATGGGGGCCGACATCACCACCGGTTATCCGGAGCTCGACCATGTGCTGCTCAAGAAGCTGGGCTGGTGGGACGAGCTCGACGAGGCCGAGAAGAAGGCCGCGGAAGGCAAGAACTGGAAGACCGATCCCTCGGGCGGCATGATCCGCGTGTTCGTGAAGAACCACGGCTGCAATCCACTGGGAAATGCCAAGGCGCGGGCCGTGGTGTGGAACTTCCCGGATGCGATTCCGCAGCACCGCGAACCCTTGTATGGCAACCGGCCCGACCTGCAGGCCAAGTACCCGACCCACGACGACAAGAAGGCGTTCTGGCGCCTTCCGACCCTGTTCAAGACGGTGCAGGACAAGAACATCGCGGACAAGGTTTACGAAAAATTCCCGCTGGTCATGACCTCGGGTCGGCTGGTGGAGTACGAAGGCGGTGGCGAAGAGACGCGGTCCAATCCCTGGCTGGCGGAACTGCAGCAGGAGATGTTCGTCGAGATCAACCCCAAGGTGGCCGCCGACAAGGGCATCCGCAATGGCGGGCGGGCCTGGGTGTCGACGCCAACCGGTGCGCGGATCAACGTGCAGGCGCTGGTGACCGAGCGGGTGGGTCCGGACACGGTGTTCCTGCCGTTCCACTTCTCAGGGCGCTGGCAGGGCGCAGACATGCTGGCCTATTACCCCAACGGTGCGGCACCCATCGTGCGCGGCGAGGCGGTCAATACCGCGACGACCTACGGTTACGACAGCGTGACGATGATGCAGGAGACCAAGACCACGGTCTGCAACATCGAGCGAGCATGACCCCCACGCTTTTCACTTCGTGTAACACGCTGCCCCCCGAGGGGGCCGTTTTTTCCTCGAGGCGGCCCGGCGGAAAAATGATCTATCAGGAGACACCATGGCGCGAATGAAGTTTGTCTGTGACGCAGAGCGTTGCATCGAATGCAACGGTTGCGTGACCGCCTGCAAGAACGAGCATGAGATTCCGTGGGGCGTCAATCGGCGCCGCGTGGTGACGCTCAATGATGGCGTCCCCGGCGAGAAGTCGATCTCGGTGGCCTGCATGCATTGCAGCGATGCGCCCTGCATGGCGGTATGCCCGGTCGACTGCTTCTACCGCACCGACGAAGGCGTGGTGCTGCACGACAAGGACGTCTGCATCGGCTGCGGCTACTGCTCCTATGCCTGCCCGTTCGGCGCGCCGCAGTTTCCGTCGCAGGGCACGTTCGGCGTGCGAGGCAAGATGGACAAGTGCACCTTCTGCGCCGGCGGTCCGGAAGAGAACGGCAGCGAGGCCGAGTTCGAGAAATATGGCCGCAACCGCCTGGCCGAAGGCAAGCTGCCGGCCTGTGCCGAAATGTGTTCGACCAAGGCGCTGATTGCCGGCGACGGCGACGTGGTGGCCGACATCTTCCGCAACCGTGTCGTGATGCGCGGCAAGGGCGCCGAAGTCTGGGGCTGGGGCACGGCCTACGGGTCCAAGCAGGCCGGTCAGCCGACCACGGGGACGAAGTGATGAAGGCCGCACTGCTCATCGCTGTCATGGGGCTGGCCCTGACCGCGTGTTCGGAGCATCCGCAGACTGCGCATGGCTTCCAGCACCACGATGCGACGGCCTACTCCGGTCCTGCGACGGCCTTCACCGATGCCGGCTGGAAGACCGGTGACAAGTCCAGCTGGGAAGAGCACCTGAAGGTGCGCGCCCAGCGCGGCCAGAACGACTACTACGGCCGCAAGAACTGACGGGAGCGCGCGATGATCAAAGCACTGAGTGTCGCCGCCCTGCTGTCCCTGGCCATGACATTTGCCGGCGCGCAGACGGCTGCTCCGGCTGCGGACGGCGGCATCAAGAGCCAGAACATCTTCGAGGTCCGGCCCGACGCCAGCGAGGCGCCGGGTTATGCCGAGCAGACCAATGGCGAGCGCGCCAAGGTGCAACCCGGCAACAATGCGCCCATGTGGCGCCAGGTCGGCAAAGGCGTTACCGGCACCAGCAGCCTGCCGCGCAGCGAGGCACCGGAGGCCGGCAATCTGATCCAGGGATTCGTGCAGTATCCCGGTTCGCGTTGGACCAATGCCGGCGAAGCCTGGCGCCAGGTGCGCAACCAGTGGATCATCCCGTATGGCGGCTCGCTGCTGCTGATCGTGCTCGGCGCCATTGCGCTGTTCTACTTCGGCAAGGGCGCATTAGGCCATGCGGACGGCGAGGGTCCGCGCAAGATCGAGCGGTTCACACCGTTCGAGCGCTCCGCCCACTGGGCCAATGCCATCGCCTTCTGCGTGCTGGCGATTTCGGGTGTGGTGATGGCATTCGGCAAGTTCTTCCTGCTGCCGGTCATCGGTTCGACGCTGTTCGGCTGGCTGACCTACGCGCTGAAGAACGCGCACAACTTTGCAGGCCCGCTGTTCGCGGTGTCGCTGGTGATCGTGTTCCTGACCTTCGTCAAGGACAACCTGCCGCGCAAAGGCGACGGGGAATGGCTGGCCAAGGGCGGGGGCCTGCTGTCGGGCAAGGAGGTGCCGTCACACCGCTTCAATGCCGGCGAGAAGCTGGTGTTCTGGGCGGGCGTGCTGCTGCTGGGTGCCATCGTCGTCGGCTCGGGCCTGGTGCTCGACAAGCTGATCCCGGGGCTGTTGTACGAGCGTGCGACGATGCAGGTCAGCCACATGGTGCATGCAGTGGCGGCGGTACTGATGATGGCGATGTTCATCGGTCACATCTACATCGGCACCATCGGCATGAAGGGCGCGTACAAGGCGATGCGCACCGGCTATGTCGACGAGGACTGGGCCAGGGAGCACCACGAACACTGGTACGACGATGTCAAGTCCGGCAAGATCCCGAGCCAGCGTTCCACCCCCACTTCCGCGCCGGGCAAGCCGGTGCAAGCCTGAAGGGCGCAACATGAAGATATCGATGCATCTGGCCCTGGTCGCGCTGGCGCTGGCCGCAACGACGGGTCTTGTCCATGCCAAGCTGCCGGTTCCGGTACTGTCGGAGGAGGCCAAGGCGGCCGCTGCCGCAGCCGCCGACAAGGCCGCCTGGGGCAACAAGGTGGCTGCGTTCAAGCTGTGCCAGTCGCAGGACCGGGCAGCAGCGCATTACCTGGCACAGGCCCGGGCGGCCGGCAAGCAGGTCGCGGCGCCAGTGGAGACGCCGCCGTGTTCCGACCCGGGCCCGTATGTGGCCGCGAACGCCAAGCCGATCGAGGCTGCGGGTGCCCATTCGCCGGCCGCCACGGCCACCGCCCCTCCCAGCACGAAGCAGGCGGATGCCGTTGCCAATCCCGCCAAGAAGCCCTGAGTCGCAGCGGTACTGTACCTGCAGGGCTGCAGGATACGGACCATTGTGCGGTAGTCTCGCCCCATGAGCATCACGCCGCACATCCGCCTGCCCCGCCTGACCTCGGCCCGTGTTCCGCTGACGCAGTCGATCGACGTCGTCAACGAGCATGGCGATCGGCAGGCGCTGTCGATTCCGGCCGAGCGCGCGCTCACCGTGTATGTCGACAAGCGCGAGCTGGTGACACTGATGACGCTGGGCGCACGACCGGAACTGCTGGTGCTGGGCTATCTGCGCAACCAGCGCCTGGTGCGCTCGGTGGCCGAGGTCGAGTCGATCACGGTGGACTGGGACGTGGGTGTGGCCGCGGTCAAGACCCGCCATGGCGTATCGGATATCGAAGACCGCACCGCCAAGCGTGTCGTCACCACCGGTTGCGGCCAGGGCAGCATGTTCGGCGGCCTGATGGACGAGGTGGCCGAACTGAAGCTGCCCGAAGCGCGTCTGATGCAGTCGCAGCTCTACGGCATCGTCGACACCATCCGGCTGCAGGAAAGCACGTACAAGGCTGCCGGCTCGGTGCATGGCTGCGCGCTGTTCCGGGGCCAGCAACTGCTGGTGTTCGTGGAGGATGTCGGCCGCCACAATGCGATCGACACCATCGCGGGCTGGATGTGGCTGCAGCCGGATGATCGAACAGGTCCCATCCAGGAAGCGCCGGCCCATGGCCCGGGCGCGCACCCCGGTGGCATGACCGGTGCCGACAAGGTGTTCTACACCACCGGCCGGTTGACCAGCGAGATGGTCATCAAGTCGGCACAGATGGGCGTGCCCATCGTCGTCTCGCGCAGCGGCATTACGCAAATGGGCCATGCAGTGGCGCACGGACTGGGTCTTTGCACCATCGGTCGGGCGACCAATCGCCGCTTCCTGTGCTTCACGGCGCCCGAACGTCTGCAACTGCAGCCTGATCTCGCCGGTTCCCGGCTGCGCGCGGCCGCCTGATCATCCTGCCGAACGGCCCGAACGGCCCGAACGGCCCGAACGGCCCGAACGGCCCGAACGGCACGGGGGCATCGCGGATCGGCTAAGGTTGCGGGATGAATACCTCTTTCTGGCGCCTGGGCCTGCGTTCGCTGTGGCGTGATCTGCGTACCGGCGAACTGCGGCTGCTGATCGTGGCCGTCACCCTGGCCGTCGCCGCATTGACGGCGGTGGGCTTTTTCGCCGACCGGCTCCAGGGGGGGCTGCAGCGCGACGCCCGCCAGCTGCTGGGGGGCGATTTCGTGTTGTCCACCGACAATGCCACGCCGCCGGCCGTGATCGCCGAGGCCCGCAGGCTGGGTCTGCAAACGGCCACCACGGTCAGTTTCCCGACCATGGCGCGCGCGAGCGACGAACGCGGCGGGGCCAGCAAGCTGGTGGCACTCAAGGCGGTGCCGCAAGGGTATCCACTGCGTGGCAGCCTGGTGGTCGCCAACACGGCGGATGGGGCCGGGGAGAAGACGCGGGACGTTCCGGCCCCCGGCGAGGCCTGGATCGACGGCGCCCTGCTGGAGGCGCTGAACCTGCGCATCGGCGACGATCTGCTGCTTGGGGACGCCCGCTTCAAGGTCAGCCGCGTCATCGTCATCGAGCCGGACCGTGGCGGCGGCTTTGTCAATTTCTCGCCGCGCGTGATGTTCAACGCGGCCGACCTGGCCGCCACCGGCCTGGTCCAGCCGGCCAGCCGTGTGCGTTACCGCTTTGCGGTCGCCGGGGACGATGCGCCGGTTCGCCAGTTCAGCCAGTGGGCGACGCAGCGGGTGGAGAAGGGTGAACTTCGCGGCAGCCGGGTCGAATCGCTGGACAGCGGGCGCAGCGACATGCGCCAGACCATGGATCGGGCCGAGAAATTCCTCAACCTGGTGGCGCTGCTGGCGGCCATGCTCAGCGCGGTCGCAGTGGCGTTGGCAGCGCGCGGGTATGCGGCCAGCCATCTGGATGACTGTGCCATGCTGCGGGTGCTGGGTCTGAGCCAGCGCACCATTGCGATGGCCTACAGCACCGAATTCACCGTGGTCGGCCTGGTGGCCAGCGCACTGGGTGTGGCAATCGGTTTTGGCGTGCATTTCGTCTTCGTGGCATTGCTCGCGGGTCTGGTCGATGCCGGTTTGCCGGCACCCACGATCTGGCCGGTGCTGTTCGGCCTGGGTATGGGGCTGACCTTGCTGATCGCCTTCGGCCTGCCACCGGTGCTGCAACTGGCGCAGGTGCCGCCGCTGCGCGTGATCCGGCGCGACGTCGGCAACCTCAAGCCGGCCTCGCTCGCGGTGCTGGGTGTCGGGGTCGCAGGTTTTGCGGCGCTGCTGCTGGCCGCCAGCCGCGACGTCATGCTGGGCCTGATCGCCGTCGGTGGGTTTGCCGGCGCAGTGTTGGTGTTCGCCGGCCTGAGCTGGGTCGCCGTCAAGCTGCTGCGGCGCAGCGTCAACGAGAGCACGGCGCCCCGCTGGCTGGTGCTGGCGACACGGCAGATCTCGGCCCGGCCGGCCTATGCGGTGGTGCAGGTCAGCGCGCTGGCGGTCGGTCTGCTCGCGCTGATCCTGCTCGTGCTGTTGCGCACCGACCTGATCAGCAGCTGGCGCAAGGCGACGCCGGCCGACGCGCCCAACCGATTCGTCATCAACGTGATGCCGGACCAGAACGCGATGTTCCAGAAGCGGCTGCAGGATGCCGGTGTGCGGGGCTACGACTGGTACCCGATGATCCGGGGCCGGCTGGTGGCCATCAACGGCAAGGCGGTCGTTCCCGAGGAGATGGGCGAGGAGAGGGCCCGCCGGCTGGTCGACCGCGAGTTCAACCTGTCCAACGCCGCCGAGCGTCCGCCGCACAACGACATCGTGGCGGGTCGCTGGGTCAACGACGAGAAGGGCGCGATCAGTGTCGAGGAAGGCATTGCCGAAACCCTGGGACTGAAGCTGGGCGACAGCCTGCGCTTCGACATCGCCGGCATTCCCGTGGATGCGAAGATCACCTCGCTGCGCAAGGTGGACTGGGGGTCGATGCGGGCCAACTTCTTTGTCATCTATCCGGTGCATGCGCTGCAGGACGTCCCGGTCACCTATATGACCGCGTTCAAGGCACCGGACGTCAAGGGCTTCGACAACGCGCTGGTGCACGAATTTCCGAATATCACCAGCATCGACGTCAGTGCCACGCTGGCGCAGATCCAGCGCGTGCTCGACCAGGTGGTGCGTGCGGTCGAGTTCCTGTTCGGGTTCACGCTGGCAGCCGGGCTGGTGGTGCTGTTCGCGGCCATCACCGCCACGCGCGAGGAACGTGCGCGGGAGTTCGCGGTGATGCGCGCAGTGGGCGCCCAGGGCAAATTGCTGCGCCAGGTGCAGCGGGCCGAGCTGGCCGGTGTCGGCATGCTGGCCGGGTTGCTGGCGGCGCTGGTGGCCACCGTGGTCGGATGGGGTCTGGCGCGCTACGTGTTCAATTTCACCTGGACTGCTTCGGCCTGGGTCCCGATCGAAGGAGCCGTGGCCGGCGCCGTGCTGGCAATGCTGGCGGGCTGGTGGGGCCTGCGCGACGTGTTGCGCCGACCGGTCGTCGAGACGCTGCGCCGTGCGCCACAATGAGGGTTTGACGGGCGCCCGGCCCTGATGGCCGGCACGATGCAGGAAGCCAATACGTGAATATCCAGGAAAAGCCGAAGTTCGAGACACCGTTCGCGTGGATCGGTGGTGAAGACGCCGTGCGCGCATTGAGCGAGCGCTTCTATGACCTGATGGATCTGGAGCCGGCCTACGCGCAGTTGCGCGCCGTGCATGGCACGGACCTGGCCAATGCGCGCCAGCGCCTGTTCTGGTTCCTGTGCGGTTGGCTGGGCGGGCCGCAGCACTATACCGAGCGTTTCGGCCATCCGCGGCTGCGCGCGCGCCACATGCCGTTCGCCATCGGCATCACCGAGCGCGACCAGTGGCTGGCCTGCATGGACCAGGCGATGGGCGAGACCGGCGTCGATGCCGATCTGCGCAAGCGGCTGAACGAGAGCTTCTTTCAGACCGCCGACTGGATGCGCAACCAGGGCGTCTGATGCTGCCTGCAGCCCGGACCGGGCGGGTGGCGCTGCGGTCGACCCGCGCATCGGCGGTCAGCGGTTCAGCGGCCGCGATCGCACATCCTTGCGCAGCTGGTTGAAGCCGCGCCAGGCGATCACGCCCAGCACGGCTGCCAGCAGAAACACCCATGCACTGAGGCCCGAACTGCCCGGCACATAGCCCTTGGCGTCCCAGCCGAGGTACAGCGCCATGCCCAGGAAGGGTGCGAACGCGCCGCGCACGCCGGTCAGGGTGACATGGATGCCCATGTAGGTCGACAACTGGTCGCGGGGTGCGAAGTCGTTGTGCCCGAGTTGCCAGGCCAGAGAGCCGCCGCCGTTGACGATGCCGGTGACGACCCGGCCCACCGCCAACCAGGCCAGCGAAAACGTCCAGGCGCCCCAGAACATGATCAGTACGCCGACGACCCAGCCGGCGTTCTGGCGGGCCCGGAACTCGGTCACGTGCACCTTGTCCAGGTAGCGCGCCCACAGCGGCATCGTGGTCAGGTTGAGCGTGAACGGAATCAGCATCACGATGCCGATGCTGACCACGTAGCTGGCACCCAGCTGCTTGGACACCAGGTACACCAGCGGCGGCTCCAGCATCATGTTGGCCATGCCCGAGGTGAACTGGTGCAGCTGGTAACGTGCATAGAGCTTGTCGCTGCGCAAGACCTTGAGAAAGCCGTCGCGGCGATGGCCTTCCTGCGCGCCACGGCGCTCCAGTACCCGGTGGCGCTTCTCGCCTTGTACCAGCACACCGCGGAAGATCCATACACCGATGCAGCCGAGCGCCGCGCCGGCGGCGTAGACATAGCGGAAGTTCTCCGGTCTGGCGTCCAGCGCCCAGCCGGCCAGGCTGGTAGTCAGCACGACGGTCAGGCTGGTGATGGCCTGCAGCCGGCCCGTTGCGCGGGCGCGCAGGGCCCGGTCGTAGTTCAGGCTCCAGGCCACGCTGCGCACGGTGATGATGCCGGCGATCAGGACGCGCGCCGTGACCACGCTGATCAGCACGATCCAGGCGCCGTCGTGGGAGCGCGGGCTCAGTGCGATGGCCACCACGCACAGCAGCACCATCATCTGCAAAGTGACGACCATAGGGACCTTGGAGCGGCCGGAGGCGATGCGGGTCCAGAAGAAGCTCGACAGGTTGCCGAACATCGGCGAGGCGGAAATCACCGCAATGACCCAGGGCTCCACGTCGAAGGCCTTGGCCGCGACCACCGACACGAAACCACCTTCCATCAGGCTGGTGGCCAGCGGCAGCGTAAGCTCGCTCAGCTGTTCACGCCGGAAGCTCTTCTGCACCGCCGGATCGAGATCCGGGATCTGGAAGAACTTCTCGAATGGGGGCATGGGGTCGCGGCGCGATCAGCGGGAAAGGCCGATTCTAGGTCGCGATCGCGCAGGCTCCGTCATTTCTGGGCTCCGGGTTGCAGTAATACCACCAACGCGCCAGCACCGCCCTCGGCCGGGCGTGCCTGCACGAAGGCCAGCACCTCGTTCTTCTGAACCAGCCAGGCAAACACCTTGTTCTTGAGCACCGGCGCCTTGCCCGGTGAACCCAGGCCCTTGCCATGGACCACGCGCACACAGCGGATGCCATGCAGCTGCGCATTGCGCACAAAGGCCGACAACTGCTCGCGCGCCTCGTCGCTGCGCAGGCCGTGCAGGTCGAGCTGGCGCTGGATGCTCCAGTGGCCCTTGCGCAGCTTGCGGGTCACGTCGGTGCCGATGCCCGGGCGGCGGAAACTGAGCTGGTCGTCGATGTCGAGCAAGGTACTGACATCGAACGCGTCGCTGATGGCCTCGACCAGCACCGCCTGCTGATCGCGCAGGCGCTGGCGCGGAATCGGCGTCGGCCGCGCGCTCTCGATCTGGGCGCGGCGCCGGTCGGGCAACGCCGTGACGGCACCGGCGGCGCGCTGGAACAATTCCGCGGCGCTGGCCTTGCGCAGGCGCGTGGCGGCCTGTTCGGCGGCCAGGCGTTCGCGCTCGGCGGCTTGCTCTGACAACTGGCGCTTGACCTGTTTCAGGTCGGCGAACGTACGGACCGGCGGATGAGGCGTCTTCACCGTCAGCACCTGCAATCGTTCGCACCCGGGCCGCTCGGCGGCCGCGTGGATGCGGCCAGCGAAAGGGGGACAAGCTGCGGTGAATGGTTCATGTCTGGTGGTGCAAAACGAAGCGGCCGCAACGCAGTCTGCCCGTTCACCCATCGCAGCCCACGCTCGCCCGCGTCGGTGCGGGCAAGGGGGATGTTACAAGAGTGCCCGCCAGCCCATCTGAACCCGCCAGCATGCCCTTGTGCAAGGGAACACCCAGGCTTCGCTGGCGCGCTCAGGGTCGCTTTCCACCGCCGTACATCTTGACCCGTCAATCATGGATGGGTTGGTAGCACCGGGGCCACTTTTAGACGACTAACGCCTGAATCAAGCCGCGCCGCGAAGCGGCGTCCGCTTGCATCAATTGTCAGCTGCGCTCACGCCGATAGTGCATGGCGACTGCGCCGCAGCGGAATGGTTTCGCCGAGACCAAATCTAGCCGTCGTGTACTCGGCAGCCCACTCTGGTACAGGGTCGGGCCGTGGCCGACGATCCTGGGTTGGACGAGGAACATGTACGCGTCGATTAAATCCAGCCGATCCAATTCGGTGGCGAGCTTGCCACTACCAAGGAGCACACCAGCCGGAGTCGCATCCTTCAATTTCTGTATTTCCGAGCGAAGGTCGCCGACGACGTGGCGAGTGTTGTTCCACCGATAGTCCTGTCTGGTCGATGACACCACGTACTTCGGCTTGTTCTCTAGCTTGACTGCCCAGTCGCGGATCGCTGGCGATGCCTCCACGTCGCCTCGCGCGACTGCCGGCCAGTAGCTTTCCATCATCTCGTAGGTAACGCGGCCCCACAACATCGCTCCACCTTCATTCATGAGGCGAGTGAAAAAGGCTGTTGTCTCGTCGTCGGCGATTCCCTCTTGGTGGTCGACGCAACCGTCGAGGGTGACATTGATGCTGAAAGTCAAAAGTCCCATGGCTGCGAATTCCTTGTAGCGGCTAATGCAATGTCGACCTTGCGCTCTGAGGTAAAACTCGGCCGCTGCGGGCTATTCCGGGTCTCAGAAATGGGTCCAAGTGACTGTTGTGAATGACAAATAGCCAATGGCGAATGTTTGCGTACCTGGACAAAAAAGGCAACTAACCTCGCAATCATTCCAGGTTGCCATCATGGCAGGGGGGCTGGCCCCGGGCCTTCCGAAGTGGCTGGCCAGGCAGCGGATGCCAGACGTGCGCTTGTTGTTTTTCTCGGATTGTCCAATGTAATGATGGGTGGCGGGTCTTTTGTGGGGACGTTTTCACACCAGTCCCCGTTCGGCCATCGACAGCGACTGACCGGCTGCGACGATGACGTGGTCGAGTACCCGCACATCGACCAGCGCCAGCGCTGCGCGCAGCGTCTGGGTCAAGGCTTCGTCCGCACGTGAGGGTTGGACCGAACCGCTGGGATGGTTGTGTGCCAGCACCACGGCCGCACACTGGTGGTGCAAGGCCCGCAAAACGACTTCGCGCGGGTAGACGCTGGTCTGGGTCAGCGTGCCGCGAAACATCTCTTCCATCGCCAGCAGCCGGTTCTGCACGTCCAGGAATAGAACGGCGAAGACTTCATGGGCCCGGGCTGCCAGGTGCAGTTGCAGGTAGTCCTTGACCGCACCCGGCGACGCGAATGCGGCGCGTTGGCGCAATTGCTGGGCCAGTGCCCTGCGCGCCAGTTCGAGCACGGCCAGCAGCTCGGCGCGCTTGGCCGGCCCCAGGCCCTTGATGCCTTGCAGCTCGGTGGCACTGGCGTTGAGCAGTCCGGCGATGCCGTCGAAGCCGGGGTTGACCTCGCCCGGGCGCCCGACGCGCAGCAATTCATCGGCCATCTGCAATACGCTTTTGCCACGGATGCCGGTGCGCAGCAGCAAGGCCAGCAGTTCGGCGTCGCTGAGTGCGGTGGCGCCGCGTGCCAGCAGCTTTTCGCGTGGGCGGGATTCTGGCGGCAGGTGCTTGAGTGGCATGTCGTGGTCAGGGCCTTTGGCGACGGCATCTCTGCGGTGCCGGTCGGATTCCTACAATCGGGCTCAGAGGGTCCCAGGCCTTCCATTGTGCGAACAGCCGACGGATCTGCCGCTGTTTGCCGTGATGGATTGGGGGGATGGCGGGCCGACCAGCTGAATTTCTTGCCGGTCCCGCAGGCCAGCGGCCGATCGTCGCGCCGGTGGCGGCGTGCCCGGCGCAGCCGCTCAGCACCCCGAAGGCAGCACCGACGTGCGGTGATGCCACCGGCTTTCTACAATGCGCGTTATCGTGACCGACTCCAACACCTCCACCATCCCCCGCGTCGAGCCCGGCTCGTTCCTGACCCTGCATTACCGGCTGGCGGGTCCGCGGGGCGACATCATCAACACCTTCGACGGCAAGCCGGCGACCTTGTCGCTGGGTTCCGGCGCGTTGTCGCCGGCCGTCGAGCAATGCCTGCTGGGCATGCAGGAGGGGAGCCGCGCGACCTTCGAGCTGCCGCCCGGCGCCGCTTTTGGCGAGCGCCAGGCCGACATGCAGCAATGGGTGGCGCGTGCGCTGCTGGACAAGCTGGGCGACCGTGCCGAGACCTACAGCGTCGGCGACGTGGTCCAGTTCCCGACACCGGACGGGCAGGGCAGCTATGCCGGTGCAGTCGTCCAGGTGGGTGACGGGCAGGGCGGACAGGCCGTGCTGTTCGATTTCAACCACCCGCTGGCCGGCCAGAGCGTCACCTTCGAAGTTCAGTTGATCGGAATCCTGTGACCCCATCCTCTTCCAGCCCATCCGAAGTCATTCTGGCCGAGCCGCGCGGCTTTTGCGCCGGTGTCGACCGGGCCATCGAGATCGTCGAGCGTGCACTGCAGAAGTTCGGTGCACCTATCTATGTGCGCCACGAGATCGTGCACAACACCTATGTGGTCAACGACCTCAAGGAAAAGGGCGCGATCTTCATCGAGGAGCTGGACGACGTACCCGCGGGCTCCACGCTGGTGTTTTCTGCCCATGGCGTGAGCCGCGCGGTGCACGACGAGGCGCGTGCCCGGGGCTTCCAGATCTTCGATGCCACCTGCCCGCTGGTGACCAAGGTCCACGTGGAGGTGGCCAAGCTGCACCGCGAAGGCTACGAGTTCATCATGATCGGCCACAAGGGCCATCCCGAGGTCGAGGGCACGATGGGCCAGCTCGACAGCGGCATCCACCTGGTCGAAGACGTTGCCGACGTGGCCCGCGTGCAGCCGGGGCAGGTGGAAAAGCTCGCGGTGGTGACGCAGACCACGCTCAGCGTGGATGACGCAGCCGAGATATCGAAGGCGGTGAAGGCGCGGTTCCCGAACGTGCGCGAACCCAAGCAGCAGGACATCTGCTATGCCACGCAGAACCGGCAGGACGCGGTCAAGATGCTGAGCCCGCAGGTCGACGTGGTCATCGTCGTCGGCAGTCCGACCAGCTCCAACAGCAACCGTTTGCGCGAAGTGGCGCGCAAGCTCGGCACCGAAAGCTACATGATCGACAACGCCGAGGAGTTGCAGGCCGAGTGGCTCGAAGGCCGCCAGCGTGTGGGCCTCACCGCCGGGGCCTCGGCGCCCGAGGTGCTGGTGCAGCAGGTGATTGCGCGCATCAAGGCATTTGGCGCGGTGTCCGTGCAGCGGCTGGCCGGCGTCGAGGAAACCATCAAGTTCCCGCTGCCCAAGGGCCTCAAGTAGGCTTGGCAGCGAACGCCAGCGGCCCCGTGCCGCCCTGGCGCCTCACTAGAATGGCGGCATGCTAGATATCAACCTCCTGCGCAAGGATCTGGACGAAGCCGTCCGGCGCCTGCAGACGCGCAAAAATCCGCAACCTTTCCTCGACGTGGAGCGTTTTCGCACGCTCGAGGCCGAACGCAAGACGATCCAGACCCGCACCGAAGAGCTGCAGGCCCGGCGCAACAGCCTGAGCAAGCAGATCGGGCAGCTCAAGTCCAGGGGGGCCGCGGCCGAGGTCGATGCCGTCATGGCCGACGTGGCCTCGATCAAGGACGAGCTGGAATCCTCGGCCAAGCGCCTGGATGCCTTGCAGGCCGATTTGCAGACCGTGCTGCTGGCCGTGCCCAATCTGCCCCATGAGAGCGTGCCGGTGGGCACCGGCGAGGCCGACAACGTCGTGCTGCGGACCTGGGGCACGCCGCGGGTGATGGATTTCCCGGTCAAGGACCATGTCGACGTCGGTACGCCGCTGGGGCTGGACTTCGACATGGGCGTGAAGCTCGCCGGCGCGCGCTTCACCGTGCTCAAGGGCCCGATCGCACGGCTGCACCGGGCGCTGGCGCAGTTCATGCTCGACGTGCAGACACTGGAGCACGGCTACACCGAGTGCTATACGCCCTACATCGTCAATGCCGACAGTCTGCGCGGCACCGGGCAGCTGCCCAAGTTCGAGGAAGACCTGTTTGCGGCCAAGAAGGGCGGCCAGGACGCGCAGGAGGGCGCCGACGCTGCGGCCCTGTACCTAATACCGACCAGCGAGGTGCCGCTGACCAACTTCGTGCGCGACGAGGTGCTGGCGCAGTCGGCGCTGCCGATGCGGCTGACGGCCCACACACCGTGTTTCCGCTCCGAGGCTGGCAGCTACGGGCGCGATACCCGCGGCATGATCCGCCAGCACCAGTTCGACAAGGTCGAGATGGTGCAGATCGTGCATCCCGAGCATAGCTACGAAGCACTGGAAGACATGACGCGCCATGCGGAAACCATCCTGCAGCGCCTCGGCCTGCCGTACCGGGTGATGGCGCTGTGCACAGGGGACATGGGACCGAGCGCCACCCGCACCCATGACCTCGAGGTCTGGCTGCCGGCGCAGAACACCTACCGCGAGATCAGCTCGGTTTCCAATTGCGAGGCCTACCAGGCACGCCGGCTGCAGGCCCGTTTCAAGAACGCACAGGGCAAGAACGAGCTGGTGCACACGCTCAACGGGTCCGGCCTGGCCGTCGGCCGCGCGCTGGTCGCGGTGCTGGAGAACTACCAGAACGCCGATGGCTCGGTCACGGTGCCGGAGGTGCTGCGGCCGTACATGGGCGGCGTGGAAACCCTCGCGCCCTGATTCCGTTCGGCCGGCGTCTGGCGCCGGCTCAGCTCGGCAGCGGCGCCGCGCAGTGGAGCTTCAGAATCTGCTGCACGACGCTGCGCTGCTCGGTCCACAGGAAGAAGTGGTCGCGGCCGGGCAGGCGGTCCACCTGCAGCCATTCCCGCGGCGCCCGCTGGTCCAGATAGTCGGCTGTGCGGGGATCGACCAGCGGATCCTGGTCGCCCTGCATCGCGATGATCGGGCGTTGCAGCTGCGGCAAGGCGGCGTCGAGTTTTTCCAGTTCGGCCTGCAGCACCATCATTTCCTGGTTCGACCGGCTCATGGCCGGCGCCAGGAACTGGCGTGCGATCCAGTTGTCGGCCAGCAGGTTGTACCAGCGCGGCGCTTCGAGCGCGGGCGCCATGGAGCCGGCCAGCATGACCGCGCCACAGACTTTTTCCGGGTGATCGATCGCCATCCAGGCGATCAGCGGGCCGCCGAGGGAGTGGCCGACCAGGACGGCGGGCGGCCCGGGCGGAATCAGCTCGGCCAGCAATGCCGCCTGCCGGCGCAGGTCGGGCATGACGCCAGCGGCGGCCGAGCCGCCGAATCCGGGCCGGTCCATGGCAATGCGGGCTCCGAACCCATCCAGCGCGGGCTCCTGGAGAAAACGGGCCCACGATGTCCAGGACCCCGGGGAACCATGCACGAACAGGATCGGTGTCGTGCCTTCGCCCCGGCTGCGTGCGACCTGTAGTGTCCTGCCCTCGAGCGTCACGGTCGCCAGTTCAGGACGGCTGGCGGGCTGGGGAAACAGTTCCTCGACCGTTCCGCGCGGCCACGGCGGGTTGGTGCAGGCCGCCAGTTGCAGCAAGGTGGCCAAGATCAGGATCCAGCGCATGGGGATGGGAGGGTCGGCATCAGGCGGTTCGTCCAGTCAGGGTGCGGCTCGGGCCACGGCACGGCGGCCGAACAGGCGCAAGCTTGCCTGTGTTTTTCGGTTGTCGCCGGCCGCGATCGGCAAATTGTAGGCAGCAACAGGGTTTTTGTAGCGCCGGCAAGCAGCCGGGCCTGCGGCTATTGACGTTCGCGGCGCAGCGCGTTACGGTGAGCGGCGAAGGGCGCACAGACCACACGACGGGGGCAGCAACATGACCGGACAGCTTTGGGTGCGGGGCCAGCAGGGCGATCCGATACGGCGCCTGCGCAGCGAGCTGGCGCGCCAGCTGGGCGCGGATGCGCGTGAGTTCCCGGGCCTGGCCCGCGGCGACACGCTGGACGTCGACGTGGAGGCGGCGGTGCGGCGCTGGCAGTCGGGCGTCGGTCTGATCGCCGATGGCGTGGTCGGCCCGCACAACCAGTGTGTGCTGGGGCTGCGAAAACCCCAGGCCGCCGACGTGGCGCTGGACCTGGACCACGTCCGCCGGCTGTTTCCAGCCACCAAGCCTGCCAACATCAACCGATATCTGCCGTACGTGGCCGCTGCGCTGCTGAGTTGCGGCCTGCACGATCGGACCATGGTCTGCGCCGCGCTAGGCACGATCCGGGCCGAAAGCGAAGGCTTTCTGCCGATTGCCGAGATGCAGTCGCAGTTCAATACCCGCGCGGGCCAGGCACCATTTGCCGCGTACGACGGTCGACGCGACCTTGGCAATACCGAGCCGGGCGATGGTGCGCGCTTCAAGGGCCGGGGATTTGTCCAGTTGACCGGGCGCGCCAACTACCAGCGTTACGGCAAGGCGGTGGGCGTGGATCTGGTGGAGCGTCCGGACCTGGCCAATGCGCCTGAGGTCGCCGCCATGCTGCTGGCGCTGTTCCTGGCCGATCGGGCCGAGGCCTTGCGCACGGCCTTGCAGGCCGGCCAGTTCGCGCGGGCCCGCAAGCTGGTCAATGGTGGAGCCCACGGCCTGGAGCGCTTCAAGGATGTGTTTGTGCTGGCAGACCAGGTCTGGCCGGAGCCGACCCCGGTGCCCGCAACGGCCCGGCGCCGCGCCCGGGCGCCGCAACGAGGGGCCGCCGCTGCGGCGGCCAGCGCTGCGCCGGTGGCCGCACGCAAGCTCAATGTCGGCAAGGATCCGGTCGACCTGCGCGACCGCGAATACACACCGCCGCCGCGCGGACTGATCGACCGCTTCCCGCTCGACGATGACGTGCACCGCTTCCTGCCGACCTATGGCCGGGCAGGCCTGATCCTGGACCAGGGCCAGGAGGGTGCCTGTACCGGCTTCGGGCTGGCCTGCGTCGTCAACTACCTGCGCTGGCGCAAGGCGGATCTGCCAGAGCGCATGGAATCGGTCAGCCCGCGCATGTTGTACAACTTCGCGCGGCGATATGACGAGTATGCCGGCGAGGATTACGAGGGATCGAGCTGCCGGGGGGCGCTCAAGGGCTGGTTCAACCATGGCGTGTGTCTGGAAAGCGACTGGCCGTACAACGGTGCCACCGCGCAGCCGCGCTACGGCTATGCGCAGCGTGCGAACGCGACCTGCCTGGGCGTGTATTACCGGGTCGACCGCAAATCGATTACCGACGTGCAGGCCGCGATTCAGGAGGTCGGGGCCGTCTATGTGTCGGCCTTCACGCATGACGGCTGGGACCAGGTTCCGGTGCGCCGGCGTGCGCCCAGTGGCCATGACACGATCGCCGAGATTCCGTTCGACGGCCGACCGTCAGAAATCGGAGGGCATGCGTTTGCGCTGGTCGGGTTCAACAACCGCGGCTTCGTGATCCAGAACTCCTGGGGCAAGGGCTGGGGTTCGGGCGGCTTTGCCTTGCTGTCCTATGCGGACTGGCTGGCCAATGCCATGGATGCCTGGGTGGTGGCAATGGGGGTTCCGGGTGTTGTCGTCGGACGGCTCAGCGCCGGCGCGCACGACAGCGCCGGCGCTGCAGGCCGCGGGGGCGCGCGCCAGAGCCTGTGGTGGAGTCGGGACCAGGCCTACCGGCACAGCGTGGTGCTGGGCAACGACGGGCGCATGAAGCGCTACCTGACCGAAGATGAACTCAGCCGTACCTTGCTGCACCAGGCGGCTGGCCTTCCCGACCAGTGGTTTCGCACCGAGGCGCCCGACGGGCCGCGGCGCGTGGTGATCTACGCCCACGGCGGGCTCAACAGCGAGGACGCGGCGATCGAGCGGGCGCGCGCGATGGGGCGGCATTTCATCGGCAATGGCTGCTATCCGCTGTTTCTGGTCTGGAAGACCGGTCTGCTGGAGTCGCTGGGCAACATCTTCAGCGAGGCCTTTCGCGAGCAGAAAGCCATGGCCGGCGGCGCCGGGGCCTGGATCGCCGAGCGCACCGATCTGCTGGTGGAGAAGTCCATCGGTCGGCCGATGGCGCGCCCGGTCTGGAGCGAAATGAAGGAGAACGCCGAACTCGCGTTTGGCAGCGGACGTGGTGGCGACCTGCTGATCACGGCCTTGCAGAAACTGGCGGATACCTGGGGGGAGGATTTCGAACTGCATCTGGTCGGGCATTCGGCCGGCGCCATCATCCTGGGGCATCTGCTCAGTGCCCTGGCTGCGCGCGGCATGCAGGGGTGGGTGCGGTCGATGCACCTGTTCGCACCCGCCTGCTCGGTGCAGTTTGCCAACCGGCACTATGCGCCCCATACCGCGCTGATGCAGCGCCTGTACCTGCGCATCCTGTCCGACCGGGTCGAGCGCAACGACTCGGTCGCCGCCATCTACCGCAAGTCGCTGCTGTACCTGGTCTCCAATGCGCTGGAGATGGACCTGCGCACCCCCATCATCGGCCTGGAAAATGTGTTCAAGCCGGATTACGGCGGCTGGGACGGCACGTCGAGCACCGGCGACAGTCTGCGTGCCTGGCAGCAGGCGGTGCGCACGGCCGGTCTGCGCAAGGCTGGCAGGCTGACCGTGGTCGATGCTGACACGATGCTGACGGCCTTGCCGGACCGTCGCATCCAGGCGACGCACGGCGGCTTCGACAACGACATCGCCACGCTCAGCGAGACCTTGCTGCATATCATCGGCTCCCAACCTCAGCAAATGGTCGATGACCTGCGTGGCTTCTGATGCTGCGCGGCATCGCACCGCACCGAACCGGACAAGGACCTGCGCCGATGGACAAGAAGACGCCTGAACGACCGATGACACTGGAGGACTACGGGCGCCAGGTCACGCACGACAAGGCGCGGCGCTCGGGCGTGGCGCGGGACCTGTTCCTGTTGTCGGTGCTGTTTCTGGTAGCCAGCGGCGCGGCCTACTATTACAGCCTGCCGGTCGTGGCTGCGGGGCTGTTCGTGCTCTTCATGGTCATGCAGACGGTCGCCTCCGAAACCCGTCTCGAGGTGGCCATGCTGGAGACCAACCGTTCGTTGGCACTGCTGGTGCACCAGCAGTCGCGCGACATTGCACAATTGCGCCAGGACCTGCAGGATCAGACGCAGTTTTCGCGTACCCGCTGACGGGGGCCAGGACAGGAGACGCTTGTGAGCAAGATGGCGACAACGAGCCCGGTGGTGCCGGGCCGGTATCTGGTGTTTGTCGAGCGCCTGGTGCAGGAGCAGTACCAGACCCTGACCATCTCCGCCGACTCCGAGGAGCGCGCGCACGCCGCGGCGCTGGAGCAGTTCTTTGCCGGCAGCGTGGCCTACATGCGTTCGGTGCAGGTCGAGCCGCCCAGTGTGCGCGTGCGTCCGCTGCGGGAAAAACACCTGCGCAGGGCCGAGGCGCAGTCCGATGCGGCGGCCCTTGACCCGCCGTTTCATACCTCGGGGCGCTTCGACGGTCCGGACGATGAACCCATCGCGCCCGCCAGCGCCTACCCGGGAACCCGGCCTGCACCAGTGACCCGCGCCCAGGCCCGCCTGATGTGCCAGAACTTCGACGCCAGCGGGCATTCCAACCACAGTGGACGCGGCACCACGCTGTGGGTCATCCTGGAGCACTGTGCCGAAGCCGACATTGCCTACAACCTGCGCGCCTTGCCCGGCGTGGGCTACTACGTTGAACGGGCCAAGTCCGCCGACGACGGCCTGGCCCTGCGCATGTCGGTGGAGACCGGTTACGGTCCGATGCGCGGCTGAGGGCCGCAGCGCTGCTTCCGCGACGGCCTGCGCCCGGGTGCGACAATAGCCGGCTCCCCCGTCCCCCCTTAGTCCCGATGTCTTCAGCGGTCCCTGAAATCTCCGTGGTCGTGCCGGTCCACAACGAATCCGGCAATGTCGTGGCTCTGCTCGATGAAATCGCGGCTGCCCTGACCGGCGTGGCGCCGTTCGAGGCCGTGTTCGTCGACGACCTCAGCAGCGACAACACGGCCGACCTGTTGCTCGACTATGCCCGTGCCCATCCATGGCTGGTGGTCGTGCGTCACCGCAACAACTGCGGCCAGAGCACGGCCGTGCGCACCGGCGTTCGCGAAGCGCGCGCGCCCCTGGTGGCCACGCTTGACGGAGACGGGCAGAACGACCCGGCGGACATTCCCGCCTTGCTCACGCGCTGGCGAGACTTGCAAGCGGCACAGCCGCAGCAGGCGGTGATGATCGCCGGCTGGCGTGCCAAGCGACTGGACACCTGGGTGCGCCGTCTGTCGTCCCGCGTGGCCAACCGGGTGCGCAGCGGTCTGCTGGGCGACGCGACACCCGACTCCGGTTGCGGCCTCAAGCTGTTCGCGCGCGCAGATTTTCTGGCGCTGCCCTATTTCGACCACATGCACCGCTTTCTGCCGGCCCTGTTCCGGCGCGCGGGTGGCGTCGTCGAATCGGTGCCGGTCCGCCACCGCGACCGGACCCACGGCCAGTCGCATTACGGCATCAGCAACCGGCTGTGGGTCGGGCTGGTGGATATCCTGGGCGTGATGTGGCTGCAACGCCGCGCGCGCGTGCCGCAGGTGCAGCGCATGGACGCAAAGAAGGATTGATGATGGACATCGACAAGGCCAGGTGCCTGCCGGCATTCCGGCACGGGGTGCCGCAATGACGGCGCAGCCTTTGCCAGGCCACACGGCGGCAGACGCCGCTCTCGACCGGCGCCTGTTCTGGTGGTTGATGCTGGCGGCGCTGGTGGTGCTGGGCGCCGGCATGGGTCTGCGCGACCCCTGGCCATCGGACGAACCGCGCTTCACGCTGGTGGCCAAGCAGATGGTCGAATCGGGCGACTGGCTGTTTCCGCACCGCGGCATCGAGCTGTACTCCGACAAGCCGCCGATGCTGATGTGGCTGGAGGCGGCCGCCTACGAAGTGCTGGGCAACTGGCGCATCGCATTCTTGTTGCCGTCGCTGCTTTCGGGCATGCTGACGCTGGTGCTGACCTGGGATCTGGGGCGTCGGCTGTGGAGCCCGCGGGTCGGCCTTTTCGCCGCCGCCGCCGTGCTGGCTTCGTTCCAGTTCGTCTACCAGGTCAAGCGGGCCCAGATCGACCCGCTGGTGATGATGTGGATCACGCTGGCCAACTGGGGACTGCTGCTGCATTTGCTCAAGGGACCGAACTGGCGGGCCTGGTGGCTGGGCTGCTTTGCCGCCGGTCTGGGCGTGATCACCAAGGGCGTCGGCGTGCTGGCGCTGCTGATGCTGCTGCCCTTCGTCTTCGCCCGGCTGCGCCGCTGGGAAGGCGTGAGCCAGACCTCCGGCGACGGCCTGCGCTGGGCCGGTGGGGCGCTTGCCTTTCTGCTGGCCGTGAGCCTGTGGCTGGTGCCGATGCTGTGGGCCGCGCATGCGCGGGGCACCGCCGAATACGCCGCCTATGTGAGCGACATCCTGTTCCACCAGACGGCCAAACGGTATGAGGGATCGGTGGGCGGCCATGCCCAGCCGGTCTGGTACTACCTGCCGGTGCTGGTGCTGCATTTTTTCCCACTGTCGCTGGCCTACCTGGGGGCCGGGCGCTACTGGGTGCGCGGCCTGAAGGCGGGCGACGCCCGGCTGCTGATGCTGCTCGGCTGGAGTGTGCTGGTGGTGTTCTTCTTCAGCCTGGCTGGCGGCAAGCGCGAGGTCTACCTGATGCCGGTGCTGCCGATGCTGGCACTGGCGGTAGCGCCCACCCTGCAGCAGTCGGTGGCGTCCGGCTGGATGCGCTGGACCGCGTGGCTGGCCGCGCTGGCGGCCGGTGCGGTATTGCTTGTCGGAGGCATCTGGGCCATGCAGGGCCACTGGACCAGCATGCAGTCGCAACTGGTCGAGCGGGGCCTCACCGACAACGGGCGCTGGCTGTGGTGGATGGGCATCTGCATGGGAGCGGTGTTCCTGCTCAGCGCCCTGGGCTGGCGGCCGCGTCGGGGCGTCCACGCCTTGCTGACCGGCATGGCAGGGTTCTGGATCATCTGGGGCGTGTGGGCTTCGTTGCTGTTCAACGACACCAATTCGGCCGTCGGCGTGATGCGCCGTGCCGGCGAGGTGGCTGGGCCGCAGGGCGAAATCGCCGTCATTGCCTGGAAGGAACAGAACCTCTTGATGGCCGACCGGCCTGTCACCAACTTCGGCTTCAAGCGGCGTTGGGAAAAGCAGTTCGAAGAGGCCGTGCAATGGCAGGCCGAGGCACCGCAAAAGCGCTGGATCTTTGCGCTGCGCGAATCGGTCGTGCCCTGTGTCGACCCGGCGCGCGTGCAGGAGGTGGGATACGCCAACCGCCGCATGTGGGTGGTGTTCCAGGCCGATGCGGTGGTCGCCGGCTGTGTGCCGCAGGTGCCGCCAGGTACCGAACGCTGGGACAGTTCCTACGATTTCGAGGACAACTGACACCGGGCCGCCGCCGCCCATGGGGAGCGGGGCGACAGGTGGTTTCAGTGCGTCCGACGGCGCGCAACCGCACATTGAGAGGAAACCCGAAGGATGTCAGCCATGGAGTTTGTACATGCGCAGCGCGGTGGCGCGGCAGGATTGATCACGCTTGCGCGTCCGAAGGCGCTCAATGCCTTGTCGCTGGATATGATCCGCGACCTGACGGCCCGCTTGCTGGCCTGGCGGGATGATCCCGACGTGCAACTGGTGGCGATCCGCGGCAGCAGCCGCGACCCTGCCGACGCGGCGGCGAGTCGTCCCTTCGGTGCATTCTGTGCCGGTGGCGACATCCGCTTCTTCCACCAGGCGGCACTTGCAGGCGACCCGGCGCTGGAGGACTTCTTTACCGAAGAGTACCGGCTGAACCACCTGATTCACCACTATGCCAAGCCGATCGTGGCGCTGATGGACGGTATCGTCATGGGCGGCGGCATGGGCATTGCACAAGGTGCACGGCACCGCGTCGTGACCGAACGCACCAGGATGGCCATGCCGGAAACCGGCATCGGCCTGTTCCCCGATGTCGGCGGTGGCTACTTCCTGAGCCGCTGTGCCGGCCATGCCGGCGAATACCTGGCCCTGACCGGGCGAATGCTCGATGGCGCGCAGGCCGTGGCGGTGGGACTGGCCGACCATCGGGTGGCATCTGGCGCGCTGAAGGGCTTGTGGGAGCGTATGGCCAGTGGCGCCATTGCCGACGGCGACGCGCTGGCAGACGCCTTGCAGGTTGACGCGCGGGCGGCGGACGCCATGGCGTCGCCCTGGCCGCCCGGCCCGATCGACCGGACCTTCGGACTTGGGTCGGTGGGGGCCATCGTGCAGGCGCTCGACGAAGACGCCGCGCAGGACGACTGGGCACGTGAGACGGCCGCGCTGCTGCGCCAGCGCAGCCCGTTGATGCTGCATGTGACGCTGGAGCAGATTCGCCGCGCCCGCACGATGACGCTGGCCGACGAACTGCGCATGGAGCGCGACCTGGTGCGGCACTGCTTTTTTCCGGCGCATCTGGGGCGCAGCGGCGCAGCCACCGAGGTCGTCGAAGGGGTACGGGCGCTAGCTGTCGACAAGGACCACCATCCGCGCTGGAACCCGGCGCAGATCGCCGATGTCGATGCGTCCATGGTGGCCCCATACTTCGACAGCCCCTGGCCTGCGCATGCACATCCGCTGCGCGACCTGGACTGAGCTGCGGCTGGCTGCGGAATAATCGATACCCGTTGCGGCTGTACCTCCGCCTGACCACGGAAGGCATTTGATGGCAGTGTCGACACGCATGTTTCTCACCATGTTGCTGGGCAACCTGGGCGGGGCCTTGCTGACCTTTGTCTACTTCCGTTATCTCGACACCTCTGCGCACGAGGGGCGGTCCCCGCTCAGTGGTGCGGAGATCACCTACTTCGTGGTCAGCTTTTCGCTGTTGTTGCTGGTCGGACGAATCTCGGCGCGGCGCTGGTCACGCTCGCTGGCGAAAGTCAAGGTGGCCCTGGTCGACACCCCGGCCAATGCCAGCATGCGCCGGCGCGCGGTGATGGTGCCGGCCTTTCTGGCCGCGCTGTCCTTGACCGGCTGGGTGCTTGCGGCCGTGTTGTGGGGCGTGGTCGGGCCCTTGCTGCACGGATCGTTCTCGCCGGTCAGCGCGCTGCGCCAGAGCTTTGGCATGGTGTTCGTATCCGGCGCGATTGTGGCCTTGTTCATCTTCCTGGCCACGGAAAGGGTCTGGCGTGAACATCTGCTGCTGCTGTTTGCCAACGGGGATCTGATGACCACCGGTGCGCGGCGCATACGGGTTCGCACCCGCATGGTCGTGGTGTTCCTGATGATGAGCGTGTTGCCGATGATCGTGCTGTCGGTGGCCACCATCATTCGCGTGCGTAGCATGCGCGAACAACCCGCTGAGGTCGCGGCCGCGATCCTGACGAATCTCATCGTGGTGCAGGTGGCGCTGGTGGGCGTGGGCCTGGTGCTGGCCGTCATCCTTGCGCGCTTCGTGGCAGACAGCGTCGCCATGCCGCTGCGCACGCTCCAGGAGGCCATGTCCGGGGTCGAGCAGGGTCAGCTGGATGTCGTCTGCCCGGTGGTCTCCAACGACGAGATCGGCGCGGTCACCGAAGGTTTCAACCGGATGGTGGCCGGCTTGCGCGAGCGCGAGACGATCCGCGAGACCTTCGGAAAATACGTCAGTCCGCAGATCCGCGACGAGATCCTGGCCGGTCGTGCCCAGCTGGCCGGAGGCCAGCGCGAGGTGACGATCCTGTTTGCCGACCTGCGGGGTTTTTCGACCTGGGCCGAAACCAGTTCACCGGCCGAGGTGGTCCAGGGACTCAATGCGTATTTCACCGAGATGGACATCGCCATCCGCGCCCATGGCGGGCTGGTCCTGCAGTACATCGGTGACGAGATCGAGGCCGTGTTCGGCGCACCCTTGCCCGATCCGCAGCATGCCGACCACGCGGTGGCCGCGGCGCGTGACATGCAGGCCCGCCTCGAGAACTGGAACCGCAGCCGCCGCGCGGCCGGTCAGCGCGAACTGGACCATGGCATCGGCATCCATACCGGTACCGTGCTGGCCGGCAACATCGGCAGTGCGGAGCGCATGTCGTATGCGCTGGTGGGCGATGCGGTCAATGTGGCCTCGCGCATCGAGTCGCTGAACAAGGAGTTTGGCACCCACATCCTGGTCAGCGGTGTCACGCGGGATCAGCTGGCCGATGCCGGCGACCTGCATTTGATGCATGCGACCAAGGTCAAGGGACGCTCGGCGGAGGTGACGGTGTATCGGCTGGGGTGAGCTGGCGTACCGCGGCTTGACGCGATCCTCAGTGCACCACACGCCCCATCGGCTCGCCGCCCCCCGGGCGGCCGGCCCGTGGCTTGCCGCCATCGGATCCGGGGCTGTCCGGCACCTCATGCGCTTGCACATCGACAATCTCCGGCGCGGGCTCGCCAGGTTTGCGGCCGCCGGATCTGCCAGGCCAGCCGCCCGGGGTGAACCGCGCCGACGACTGGCGAAACTGGCTGAAGATCCGGACGGGTTCCGGCTTGCGGCCGGTGATCAGCGACCAGATGCTGACGGCCAGCATGACAACGATCGCGGCCAGCAGCAGGCTGACCACGAAGATGGCTGCGGCCAGCACCAGCAGCAGTTTGATGGCGCCGCGTACGACGCCCTGGATGAAATCTGTCAGACCATTCATGGAGTTTCGAGCCCCGCAGGGCATTTGGAGTTCCGCAGTTCAGGCTTGGGGTGGTGAACGGGATCGGATTGCGGATGTGGGAATCCCATTTCCACCAGCTGGGGTCATTGTCCCCATTTGCAAGCGCCATGTCTGCAACAGGCGCCGCCAGCCGGATTCCATTTGAAACCCGTCGGCACTGCGTAGTCCTGCATCGGCCTGCAGCCGGCCTGTGGGACTATGGTGCAATGCAGGTACGTTCCTTGCGTTGCGCCTCTCGTTGTCCTTGCATCGCCACTACGGGTATCCCATGAAAACTGTCTACCGCTATTTCTTCCGTGGCCTGATCACTTTCCTGCCCCTGGCGCTGACGGTGTATCTGCTGTATCTGTTTGTCGCAGGCACCGAGTCTGCTGCCGTGTGGTTGATCCGCCCGCTGATCGGCGATTTCTACCTGCCAGGCATCGGCATTCTGGTGGGCGTGGGTGTGATCCTGGCCTTGGGCTTTCTGGTCTCGCAGCCGATCACCTCGCGCCTGCTGTCGTGGGTGGAACTGCCCTTCACCCGCTTGCCAGTGGTCAAGAGCATCTACTCCTCGCTGAAGAATTTTGCCGACTACTTTTCGCCGCATACCGAGCGTGCACAGCAGGTCGTGGTGGTGCGCATGCCGGGTCGCGAGCTGGCCATGGTCGGACTGGTGACGCGCCAGGACATGGACGGGCTGCCCGGCGCACTGGCGGGGTCCGACCAGGTGGCGGTCTACCTGCCCATGGGTTACATGATAGGCGGCTACACCATCTTCGTTCCACGCAGCTGGACGGAACCGATCGACATGACGGTGGAGGAGGCCATGCGCTCGTCCTTGATCGCCTGGATGGCTTCCAACCGCTCTGCGACCTGAAGCTTTGCGCCTGATCAGTAGCCCGGGTGCAGTGGCCGGGGTACAGTAGGGCTGCATGGGCACGGCGCGCCTTGCGCAATGCCCAGCATCACGATGAGGAGTACCGATGTTCCCAGAATTCCGCGACCGGATTACCCAGCTCAAGACCACCGACCACCATTTCATGCGTCTGTTCGAGCAGCACAATGCGCTGGACCAGAAGGTCAAGAACATGGAGGCGAACATCACCCCCGCCACCCATGAGGAGATAGAAGTCCTGAAAAAGGAAAAGCTGCTGCTGAAGGACCAGCTCTACGCGATTCTGAAGAACGCCGGTTGAGCATCGACGACGGCGACGCCGGTATCGCCGGCCTGGCCGAAGTTCGAGATGGCGGCGCCCGGGTGATGGCGCGGTTCTGAAAACTGCGTCGGCTCGGGTCCCTGTCGACGCGCCGCAATGGCGTACACCGGGGGAACGATGGCCGGTGCCTGTTCGCTCGGACGATGGATGGGCAGACCGGATTTACCCTGTGTCCGAAGTGGCGCATGCTTGGTAGATTGCGGGGGCATTACACATACGGAGACACGATGAGCGATATTTCGCCCGAACTGCTGGCGCTGGAGCGTCTGTACTACTGGGAACGAACCGCCCCCACGCGGGTGGCCATGACCCAGCCCATGGGTGGGGGTGTGACCAGGGACTTGACCTGGGGCGAACTGGCCAAGCAGGTGCGCGCCATGGCCGCCTACCTGCAGTCCCAGGGGTGGGAGGGTGGATCCAAGGTGGCGATCCTGTCCAAGAACTGCGCCTGGTGGATGATGAGCGACCTGGCGATCTGGATGGCCGGCTATGTGTCGGTGCCGCTGTACCCGACCTTGGCAGCAGACACGGTTCGCCAGATTCTGACGCACAGCGAGGCCAGGGCCTGCTTTGTCGGCAAGCTCGACGGGTGGGAACAGATGAAGCCCGGTGTGCCGGCAGGGCTGCCGTGCATCGCCTACCCGCTGTCGCCGGACGACGTGGTGCGCGACTGCAAGGGCTGGGATGCGATCTGCGCCGAGACCAAGGGCTTGCAGGGCCACCCGGTCCGCGCGGCGGATGAACTCGCCACGTTGATCTACACCTCGGGAACCACGGGTATGCCCAAGGGCGTGATGCACAGCTTCGGCAACTTCGCCTGGGCGCTGGACGCCGGCATCAAGCGCCTGCCCATGGGCCCTGACGATCGCATGTTGTCCTACCTGCCGATGGCCCATGTGGTCGAGCGGGTGCTGGTCGAACATGGCTGGTTGCGTACCGGGCTGCATGTGTTCTTTGCCGAGTCGCTCGACACCTTTGCCGCCGACATGCAGCGTTGCCGACCGACCATCTTCTTTTCGGTGCCGCGCCTGTGGGTCAAGTTCCAGCAAGGGGTGCTGCACAAGATGCCGCAGGCCAAGCTCGACCGGCTGCTGGGCATACCGATACTGGGCGGTATCGTGCGGCGCAAGGTGCTCAAGGCGCTGGGGCTGGACCAGTGCCGCATTGCCGCCGGCGGCGCTGCCCCGATGCCGCTGGCCCTGCTGCAATGGTACGGACGTCTCGGTCTGCCGATCAACGAGGGCTACGGCATGACCGAGAACCTGGCCGTCTCGCACATCACCGTGCCGGGTCGCAACCAGCAAGGCAGCGTCGGCCTGCCGTACGAAGGCGTCGAGCAGCGGCTGGACCCCGCAAGCAGCGAGATCCAGATGCGCAGCCCGGCGTTGATGCTGGGCTATTACAAAGCGCCCGAACAGACCCGTGATGCCATGACCGAAGACGGCTGGCTGCGTACCGGCGACAAGGGCCACATCGACGACCAGGGGGTGCTGCGCATCACCGGCCGTGTCAAGGACATGTTCAAGACGGGCAAGGGCAAGTACGTGGCGCCAGCGCCTATCGAGGACAAGCTGGTGATGCACGAGTCGGTGGAGGCCTGCGTGGTGACCGGTGCCAACCTGGGGCAACCGCTGGGCATCGTCATGCTCGGCGCCGACTACGTTCCCAGGCTTGCCGATGACGCCCTGCGCGGCGAGCTGGAGCAATCGCTGGCTGCGCACCTGAAGGCCATCAACACGACGCTGGACCCGCACGAGCGGCTGCAGTGCATCGTGGCCGTGACCCGGCCCTGGACGGTGGAGAACGACATCATCACGCCAACCTTCAAGGTCAAGCGCAACCGCATCGAGGATCTGTACGCGCGCTATTACGACGAATGGGAGTCCAGCGGGCGCAAGGTGCTCTGGCTCGACGCCTGAGGTTCTTCTGACGCCATGCCCTGCTGCGTCGGAGCGACGCAGCAGGCGCCGATTCGATGCGGGGGTAAACCCTGATTCCCGTGTGCCGGTTTGCCTTTAATATTGGTTTACACTGATATTGTGATATTTAAATAGATGGCGGCCAGCGCGCAGGACAGGGTTTTCGAATCGGCGGCCGAGCTTTTTGGGCTGCTGTCGGCGCCCCGGCGCCTGCAGATCGTGTGTGTGCTGTGCGAAGGCGAGAAGAACGTGAGCGAATTGATGGCCCACATGGCTGCCAGTCAGTCGAATGTTTCGCAACACCTGGGGATTCTCTACCGGGGTGGCGTCCTGGGTCGGCGACGCATGGGCGCGCAGGTCTACTACCGCATCACGAGCCAGCGGGTATGGCAGTTGCGCGAAGCGTTCTGCGGGCCGCAAGGTGTCCAGCAGGCCGTGGTTTGAGGTGCGATATCAGGCCGAGAGGCCGCGGGTGCAACAACAAGGAGAAGTGCGCATCATGGAAAGTCGGGTTTCAGGCCGCCTGATCAAGGCGCCAGAGAGTTTTCTGGACCCATCGGGCATTCGCGAGGTGGTCGCACAGGCCCGTGGTGGCCGCCGGGATTTCATTCGCCGTGCATTCGCCGCTGCCGGTGCTGCCGGCGTGGCTGTCGCTGCCGCACCGATGGCGCGTGCAGCGGCCGCGGCCGGCGATGGCGATCCGGCCATTCTCGAACTGCCTGCGCACAGCAAGTCGCTCGGCCAGCCGGTGGTGACCGATGGTTATGGCAAGCCTTCGCAATACGAGGCCAATGTGCAGCGGCGTCAGAGTCCGGGGCTGACCCAGACCACCCAGGCATCGGTGTCCTTTGCGCCGCTGCAGTCGCTGTTCGGCATCGTCACGCCCAGTGGCCTGCACTTCGAGCGCCACCACCAGGGATGGTGGGATGTCGATCCTTCCAAGCACCGGCTGATGGTCAATGGCTCGGATGCCGCCATCCTGAAGACGCCACGGGTGTTCACGATGGACGAGCTGATGCGCCTTCCCTCGGTGTCGCGCTTCCACTTCATCGAGTGTGGTGCGAACACCGGCATGGAATGGGGCAATGTGGCCGTGCCCACCTGTCAATACACCCATGGAATGCTCAGCTGCAGTGAGTTCACCGGTGTGCCGCTGCGCGTGGTGCTCGACATGTGCGGTGTCGATTACAAGCGTGCGCGCTTTGTGCTCGGCGAAGGCGCGGATGGTTCGTCGATGACGCGCACGATCCCGATGGAACTGGTCGAGAGCGGCGAGGTGCTTCTGGCCTACGGCCAGAACGGCGAGATGCTGCGTCCGGAGAACGGCTACCCGCTTCGCCTGATCGTGCCGGGCGTCCAGGGGGTCAGCTGGATCAAGTACCTGCGTCGCATCGAGGTTGGCGACAAGCCCTATGCCACCAAGGATGAGACGCTGCATTACATCGACCTGATGCCTGATGGCAAGCACCGCCAGTACACCAGCACGCAGGAATGCAAGAGCGTGATCACCACGCCCTCGGGTGGCCAGGTGCTGCTGGACAAGGGCTTCTACAACATCAGCGGACTGGCGTGGTCCGGCCGCGGCGCGGTCAAGCGCGTCGATGTGTCGGTCGACGGTGGACGCAACTGGCGTACTGCCCGGCTGGAGTCACCGGTGCTGTCCAAGTGCCTGACCCGATTCAATCTGGACTGGAACTGGGACGGCAAGCCGACGCTGGTCCAGAGCCGTGCCATGGACGACACTGGCTACGTGCAGCCGAGCTACCAGCAACTGCGGGCCGTACGCGGAACCCGCTCGATCTACCACAACAATGCGATCCAGACCTGGCTGGTGCAGGAGAACGGGGAGGTGAAAAATGTTCAGCTTTCCTGAGCGCATCTGGGCGCTGGCGCTGGTGGTCTGCGCGGCCGGGGTGCAGGCCCAGTCGCCCACCTACGCCGGCATCGGGCGTGCCGCGACACCGGCCGAACTGGCCGCCTGGGACATCGATGTGCGGCCGGACTTCAAGGGCCTGCCCAAGGGTTCCGGCACGGTCGCGGCCGGCATGGAGGTCTGGGAGGGCAAATGCGCATCCTGCCATGGCATCTTCGGTGAAAGCAACGAAGTGTTCAGCCCTCTGACCGGCGGAAATACGAAGGAAGACGTGGCGAGCGGGCGCGTCGCACGGCTCAACGACCGCGCGTTTCCCGGTCGGACCACGATGATGAAGCTGTCCCAGATCTCGACGCTGTGGGACTACATCAATCGGGCCATGCCGTGGAATGCGCCCAAATCGCTGAAAGCTGACGAGGTCTATGCGGTGACGGCCTACCTGCTCAATCTCGGCGGTGTGCTGCCGGACAACTTCGTGCTGTCCGACCAGACCATGGCTCAGGCCCAGGCGATGCTGCCCAACCGCAATGGCATGACCACCGAACATGCCTTGTGGCCAGGCCCCGAGTTCGGCAACCTGAAGCCAGACGTGCGGGCCACCGCCTGTATGAAGAATTGCCCGGTGGACACCAAGGTCGCCTCGAGCCTGCCCGACTTTGCCCGCAATGCCCACGGCAACCTGGCCGAGCAGAACCGACTCGTCGGTGCGCAGCGTGGCGCAGACACGACGCGTCCGGCTGCGGCTGCGGGGTCCGTGCCAGCGGCCGCCGCCGTCCCGGCGCCGGCCAAACCGGTTGCGGTGGCTGCTGCTGCTGCGCCGGCGCCGGCCGCAACCGGGGCGGGGCCAGCGATTGCGCTGGCACAGAAAAACGCCTGTGTCGCCTGCCATGGCATGGACAACAAGATCATCGGTCCGGGCTTTCGCGAGATCGCGCGCAAGTACGCCGGGCGCGCCGATGCGGTCGACTATCTGACCGGCAAGATCCGCGCCGGTGGCTCTGGCGTCTGGGGCGCGATACCAATGCCGCCGCAAGGTTTGCCCGCTGCCGATGCACGAACGATTGCCCAGTGGCTGGCGCAAGGGGCAGGCAAATGACCCGGACCTAGGGAAGTTCCCTAGGGGCATTTACTGTCATTAAATTAGGATATACGAATAAAGGAGTAACTTATGCAGACACGTCGCGATGTACTTTTCCATTCGGCCCAGGTGGCAGCGTTGCTGGCTGCGGCCGGCATGCTGCCGACGCTGGCCCGTGCCCAGGCCGGTGCCTACAACACGGCCGCATTCGAAGCCAAGACGGTTGCCGACCTGGTGAAGGCGCTCGGCGCCAGTGCCCCGGTCGAGAGCAAGGATGTGACGGTGACCGGTCCGGACATCGCCGAGAACGGCGCGGTGGTTCCGGTGGGGGCTTCCACGAGCTTGCCAGGCGTCAAGCGCCTGCTGATCCTGGTCGAGAAGAACCCGGCCGTGATGGCGGCGATGTTCGACCTCACCGATGCGGTGGAAGCCAGCGTGGCGACCCGCGTCAAGATGGGCCAATCGTCCAATGTCTATGCGGTGGCCATGATGGGTGACGGCAAGATGCTGTTCGCCCAGAAGGAAGTCAAGGTCACGCTCGGCGGATGCGGCGGCTGACGGTTTCGCGTCGATCGTCCCGAACTTATTGAATACGAAGGAGAAACAACATGGCAGATCCCATGCGCATACGCGCCCAGGCCGCAGGTGACAAGACCACGGTCCGGGTCCTGATGGGCCACGAGATGGAGACCGGACAGCGCAAGGACTCGTCCGGCAAGCTGATCCCGGCCTGGTACATCCAGCAGGTGACGGCACAGCTTAACGGCAAGACCGTGATGACGGCCCAGTGGGGTCCGGCAGTTTCCAAGAACCCGTTTCTGCAGTTCGTCGTCAAGGGCGGCAAGGCCGGCGACAAGGTCACGGTGATGTGGGAAGACAACAAGGGCGACAAGCGCTCGGACGACGCCACGGTGTCCTGACACGCGGCCGGCGTCATGCCGGCCAACCCGAGCAAGCGCCAGGTGCATGCAAGACGGCCTGCATAAAAGAATCAAAGCGAGGAGACCATGAAACGACTATTGATCACGTCCATCCTGTTGGCCGCGGCTGCCGGCGTATCGGCACAGAAGACCACAGCCGAAGGCATTGCCGAATACCGCCGAATGATTGCAGACGGCAATCCGGCCGAATTGTTCGAAGCCAAGGGCGAAGAACTCTGGAAACAGAAGCGCGGGCCGAAGAACGCGTCGCTGGAGCAATGCGATCTGGGGCAGGGCCCTGGCAAGGTCAAGGGTGCGTTCGTGCAGCTGCCGCGCTTCTTCGCCGACACCGGCAAGGTCCAGGATCTGGAGTCGCGCCTGCTCACCTGCATGCAGACCCTGCAGGGCTTCGATGCCGCGGCCATCGCCAAGACGCCGTTCGGACGCGACGAGCAGAAGAACATCGAATCGCTGGTGGCCTATATCTCGGGCGAGTCGCGCGGCATGCGTTTCAGCCTGCCGCAAGGGCACAGTGAGGAGAAGACCATGTACGAAGTCGGCAAGCGTGCCTTCTTCTACCGCGGTGGCCCCTACGACTTTTCCTGCGCGTCCTGCCACGGCGAGGACGGCAAACGCATCCGCCTGCAGGACCTGCCGAACCTGACCGGCAACCCGGGTGACGGCGTCGGTTTTGCCGCCTGGCCCGCCTACCGGGTGGGCAATGGCCAGCTCTGGGGCATGCAGCGGCGACTCAACGATTGCTTCCGCCAGCAGCGCTTCCCGTATCCGGGGTATGCATCCGAGGTGACGATCGCCCTGGGTGTCTACATGGGTGTCAACGCCAAGGGTGCGGAATCGATCGCCCCTGGCCTGAAGCGTTGAGAAGGACTGAAACCATGAACAAGAAACTAGCTATCCAAGCTGCCGCGCTGGCAGCCATCGTGTCGCTGGCCGGATGCGCGGCTGTGTCGCCTGCGCCGGATTACGACGCCATGCTGCAGTCCGTTCTGAAGGCCTCGTTCCGCGATCAGGGCATCGCCAAGGTCGACCGGCTCAAGCAGGACGCGTCCAACCAGGCGTGTTCCGAGGCCCAGGGCAAGGACCTTGCTGACGCGACGGCCAAGGCCATCGAGGCCGAGAACCTCAAGACCGTGAAGATGCCGTCCGGCGGCAAGTTCATCGGCGACTGGAAGGCCGGCGAGAAGCTGGCGCAGGACGGCGGTGGCATGACCTGGTCGGACAAGTCGACGGCCAACAGCGAAAACGGCGGTAACTGCTACAACTGCCATCAGCTCAGCCAAGCGGAGATCTCCTACGGCACGATTGGTCCGAGCCTGTACAACTACGGCAAGATCCGGGGCGTCACGGATCCGGCCAGTGCGGCGGCCAAGCCCATCGTCGACTACACCTGGGGCAAGCTGTACAACGCCAAGGCCTACAACGCGTGCTCGGCCATGCCGCGTTTTGGCCATGCCGGCATGCTCAACGAGAAGCAGTTGCAGGATCTGATGGCTTTGCTGCTCGATCCCAAGTCGCCCGTGAACCAATAGGCCTGGGCCTTCTCCGCGGCCCGCGCCCAAGGTGCGGGCCGGCTTTCCTGTTCTCTTTCACCGGTTGTTGTCCCATGAGTTTGTCCAAGCGCGAGTTTCTGCAGGTTCTGGGTGCGGCATCCGTTGCCGGCATGGCACTCGCCCGCCATGCGCAAGCCGACGCCGCAAGCGCTCAGGCGGGTCTTTACGATATTCCCCGCTTCGGCAACGTGTCCTTGCTGCACATGACCGACTGCCATGCGCAGCTCAAACCCATCTATTTCCGCGAGCCCAGTGTCAACATCGGCATCGATGCCATGCGCGGCGAGTTGCCCCACCTGGTGGGCGAGCATCTGCTCAAGCGCGCCGGGGTTCGGCCGGGCACGCCGCTGGCCCATGCCTATACCAGCCTGGACTTCGAGAAGGCGGCCCGGCGCTATGGCAAGGTGGGCGGTTTCGCCCATCTGGCAACCCTGGTCAAGCAGCTCAAGGCCAGCCGGCCCGGTGCCTTGCTGCTGGATGGCGGCGACACCTGGCAAGGCTCGGCCACTGCGCTGTGGACCAACGCGCAAGACATGGTCGACGCCTGCAAGCTGCTGGGTGTGGACATCATGACCGGCCACTGGGAATTCACCTACGGCATGGAACGGGTCAAGGAAATCGTCGAAAAGGACTTCCAGGGCAAGGTCGAGTTCCTGGCCCAGAACGTCAAGACCACCGACTTCGGTGACCCGGTGTTCAAGCCCTACACGCTGCGCGCGATCAATGGCGTGTCCTGCGCCATCATCGGGCAGGCGTTCCCGTACACGCCGATCGCCAACCCGCGGTATATGGTGGCCGACTGGAGCTTCGGCATCCAGGATGACAACATGCAGAAGATGGTCGACGAGGTGCGCGCCAAGGGGGCGCAGGTCGTCGTGGTGTTGTCGCACAACGGCATGGATGTCGACCTGCAGATGGCCAGCCGGGTGCGCGGCATCGACGCGATCTTCGGTGGTCACACCCACGATGGTGTGCCAGTGGCCGTTCCGGTCAGCAATGCCGGTGGCAAGACCCTGGTCACGAATGCGGGCAGCAATGGCAAGTTCCTGGGCGTCATGGACTTCGACGTCAAGGGCGGCAAGGTGGCGGATTTCCGCTACCGGCTGCTGCCGGTCTTCGCCAACCAGCTGCAGGCCGATCCGGACATGCAGGCCCTGATCACCCGGGTTCGCCAGCCCTATGAGGCCAAGCTGGCCGAGAAGCTGGCGGTGACCGATGGCCTGCTGTATCGGCGTGGCAACTTCAATGGCTCCTGGGACCAGCTGATCTGCGATGCGCTGATGCAGGTGCAGGGTGCGGAGATTGCGTTCTCTCCCGGGTTCCGCTGGGGCACGACGCTGCTGCCGGGCGACACGATCACGCGTGAACTGATGATGGACCAGCTGGCGATCACCTATCCTTATGCGACGGTCAGCGACATGAGCGGCGAGACCATCAAGACCGTGCTGGAAGACGTGGCCGACAACCTGTTCAATCCCGATCCGTACTACCAGCAGGGTGGCGACATGGTGCGGGTCGGCGGACTGGCCTACACCTGCGATCCGGTCCAGAAGATGGGCAGCCGCATCTCCGACATGCGCCTGGGCGGAAAGCCGATCGAGGCCGGCAAGACCTACAAGGTCGCCGGCTGGGCACCGGTAGCCGAGGCCGCGAAGACCGCACCGGGCACGCAACCGGTCTGGGATGTGGTCGAGACCTGGCTCAAGTCGCAGAATGGCCGGGTCACGCTGCGCAAACTCAATGTGCCAACGCTGTCGGGTGTCAAGGGCAATCCGGGCATGGTGTCCTGACATGCGCGCGCAAACATTCAGATCCCTGCTGGCAGCGGCCCTGCTGCTGACCCTGACCGCAGCCGGTGCGCAGCAAGGCAGCAGCACCTTCAGCGTCAAACTGATGACGCCCGAGACGGCCTTGACGGCGGCGCGGGCGGCGCTGGACGAATGCCGCCGCCAGGGTTACCAGGTCGCGGTGGCGGTGGTGGACCGGTTCGGCAATCCGCAGGTCTTGCTGCGCGACCGATTTGCCGGCGCCCACACGGCCGGTGTCGCGACCGACAAGGCCTGGACCGCGGCCAGCTTTCGCATGGCCACGGTCGATCTGGGCAACGAGACGCAGGCCGGCAAACCGATGAGCGCATTGCGTGCATTTCCGCGGGTGCTGGCGGCTGGCGGCGGGCAGTTCATCGAGAGTGGCGGCGCGCTGCTCGGCGGTATCGGCGTGTCGGGCGCGCCGGGCGGGGATGCGGATGACACATGCGCCAAGGCGGGCGTGCGTGCCATCACGGACATTCTCGAGTTGCAGGGCTGAGGGCTCGGCTTCGGCGCTATCCTTTGCGTGGGCCAGCCGGTTCACGCAAGGCGATCGGATGCTTCGGGCGGCCCCTTTTCGGCGGCGCGTGATTTCGGTTCGGATCAATACATACAACGAGGAGACGGAAATGCAGCTTTGGAAAAAAATCGCCGGCATGGTGCTGGTACTGTCGGCGTCGCTTGCGATGGCGCAGGACACGGTGGTCTACCACATCAACGACACGGCTGAACAGGCGCTCGGCGGCCTGCGCAACGTCAAGAACCACCTCGATACCGATCCCTCGGCCAAGATCACCGTGGTCACGCATGCAGCCGGTGTGGACTTCCTGATGGAGGGCGCCAAGGACAAGAACGGCTCCGCCTATGCCGGCCCGGTCGCGGCGCTGAAGGCGCGGGGCGTGAACTTCGAGGTCTGCGAGATCACGCTGGCCAATCGCAATTTGAAGAAGTCGCAGTTCATCCTGGAGGCGGACTTCACGCCCTCGGGCGTGGTGCGCCTGACCAAGTTGCAGAAGCAGGGTTTCGCCTACATCAAGCCTTGACGGCCGGATACGCGCTGCGCAAGCGCCCGGCCGTGCACGTCATCGGGCGGGCGTGTGCATGGGGCCAGGGAGATCCCACCATGCACGATCTGTCAGGGGCGGATGTAGGCGTAGCCTTCGCGCTGGCGGTTGATCAGCTCGACCACCCCCGCAGGCACATAGCCGATGTCGGGCAGCATGTCGGCGTATACCAGCTTCATCGCCTTCATGGTGTTCTCGCAGGCCACGACCTTGACACCACTCCTGAGCGCGGCCGACACGCGTTCGGCCATCGGCGATCCCGCCTTGAGCATGCCGATGCCGGGACCGTAGACGACGATCTCGAGTTGCACTGCATCCTCGCCCAGGTCCATCTGCACGTTGCGGACGTTGTTCAGGGCCAGTCCCCATTTCTGCGGGTCGCTGTCGCTGACCTGCAGCACGGCCTGGATCTTGGCGCTGCGGCTGGCTGTCTGGGCCAGCACCGGCGCTGCCGCAGCAAGGGTGGCAAGCGTCATTGCCGCCAGCAGGTTTCTGCGCATCATGGAGGGCATGGGAGTCCTTTCGCCTGAGGTCTTTGAACAGCGGCGCATCCGACGCCGAACGGGGGATGGCATCGTGCATCCATACCGCCATTCTCATGAATATCAGTCAATGCTTATATGGTGAAAACCCTTGGGCCAATGGGCTCGCAGAGGGTATCGGCGCACATCGATCGCGCGTATCATCCTATACGGATATAGTGAAAAGCAAGAGGTGGTTTGTCCATGGCATCTGCAGTCTGGCTTCGTGCATTCGGGTGTCGCCTTATCTTGGCGGCCTTGCTTGCCGCATGCGTGTCCGGCCCCGCACGTGCGGCGGAGCCCGCTGCGCGCGTGGTGGCGCGTCAGGTGGCAGACAACGTATGGTTCGTGCAGGGCGATGCGGCCCTGGGTTCCACGGCCAATCGCAATTTCATCTCCAATGCCGGTTTCGTCGTCACCGAGGACGGAGTGCTGGTGGTCGATGCCCTGGGTTCGCCCAAGCTTGCCGAGGAACTGATCGCCGAGATCCGCCGCGTCACGTCCCAGCCGATTCGTTATGTGGTGGTGACGCATTTCCATGCCGACCACATCTATGGCCTGCAGGTGTTCAAGGCGGCCGGCGCGACCATCCTGGGGCATCCCGCCGGGCGCGAGTACCTCTTCTCGGAGACCGCCGCATTGCGGCTGCAGGCCAGCCGCAAGGACCTGGCGCCCTGGATCGACGAGACTACCCGCCTGGTAGGCGCCGACCGCTGGCTCGACCAGCCGGAGACCACGCTGCGCATGGGGTCCTACGAATTCCGCATCCGCTACGTCGGCCCGTCCCACACGCCGGAAGACCTGGTGGTCTATGTCGACAAGCCAGGCGTGCTGTTTGCCGGTGACCTGGTGTTCCGCGGCCGGATTCCGTTTGTCGGGCAGGCCGACAGCCAGCAGTGGATCACCTCGCTGGGGGCCTTGATCGCGTTCAAGCCACGGGTCATGATTCCCGGCCATGGCGGTGTGTCGACCGATCCGATGCCGGATCTGGAACTCACGCGCGACTACCTGGTCTATCTGCGCAAGAGCATGGGCGAGGCCGCACGCGACATGGAGCCGTTCGAGGACGCGTACGCCCGCACCGACTGGTCGCGTTTCGACAAGCTTCCGCTGTTCAAGGCAGCCAACCGCATGAATGCATACAACACCTACCTGCTCATGGAGCAGAAAGGATTCAAATGAAGCGACGCGACTGGATGCTGGCCGGGCTCGGCGCGACGCTCGGTGGTCTTGCATGGTCCGAGCCTGCGGCCATCGGCTCGGTGGTGACCTGGCCGACGCTGCAACTGCTCGACGGCAGCACCTGGCAGGCCGCATCCTGGCAAGGGCAGCCGGCGATCGTGGTGTTCTGGGCAACATACTGCCCGTTCTGCAAGCGCCACAACGCTCACCTGGACAAGCTGTACCGCGAGACGCAGGGCCGGGGTCTGCGTCTGCTGGGTGTGGCGCTCGACACCGATGCGGCGGCGGTGCGCAAGTACATGGCGCAGAACCAGTACCAGTTTCCGGTCGTTCTCGATCGTGGCGAACTGCGGCAGCGCGTGACGGCGCGCCGGGTCATCCCCATGACCGGCAGCTTCGACGCCCAGGGGCGGCTGCTGCAGGCGATTCCCGGCGAGATGTTCGAGGAAGACCTGATGGACCTGGCGCAAGCGCTGCGCAAGCGCGCCGCCTGAAGCGGCTGGCCCGCGGCGATCAGGCCAGCCGGTCCATGCGCCAGATCTGGTAGCGCAATCCGGCGACGCCTCCCACGACGATGGCGGTGACGGCCAGCAGGCTGCCCAGGGACAGGGTCGAGATTCCCGACAGGCCCTGTCCGATCGTGCAGCCGTAGGCGGTGACCCCCCCTACGCCCATCAGCACTGCGCCCACCAGATGGTTGGCCGTGTCTTCGACATTGGCAAAACCCTCCCAGCGGAACTCGCGGCTGGCCAATGCCATCAGCGCGGAGCCGACCACCACACCGGCCATGCTGACGATGCCTATCGTCAGGGTCTTGGACTGGTCGCTGAAGAACAGCAGCCAGTCGAGCGCAAAGCCTACGGGAGCCACCATGCTCAGCGACTCCATGTTGCGCGAGTTGGTCGCCAGGAACGCCTTCTCCAGGGTCTGGGGATGTTCTGCGACGAAGCCCAGCCGGCCCGAGATCCACCACATCACGACGATCACGGCGCCGATGCCGGCGCCGCCGAGCCAGACGTTGGCGGTGCGTCCCGACGGTGCCCGCAGCACCCATGCGGTCAGCGCGAGGGCCACCAGCAGGCCCAGCCATCCGGCAATGGTGGGCGTCGACAAGCCGGTGATTCCGGCCAGCAGACCGGGCAGGTCCTGCCCGCCGGGCAGTTCGACACTGGCGCGGTCCACCGTGGCCACCCGCAGCACAGCCGTGATGCCCTTGATCGTGGCGAATGCCGACAGTCCGAGCACCAGCAGCACCACCCAGGCCTTGAGGTTGCCGGCACCGGCCCGCACCAGGTTCTTGCTGCCGCAGCCTGAGGCCAGCACCATGCCGAAGCCGAACATCAGACCGCCGCAGAGCAGGGACAGCCAGAGTATCCGGGGGCCGGCGTACAGGCTGTGTTCGGCCCGGACCCATTCCATGGCGACCATGGCGTTGAAGCCCAGCACCGCGACGGCGATGGCCAGTACCCACATCCGCATCCGGGTCCAGTCGCCCATGTTGACGATGTCGGCGATGGCGCCCATGGTGCAGAAATGCGTACGCTGGGCGATGGCGCCGAACGCCACGGCCGCAGCGAAAGCGCCAGCCAGCACGGTGGCGGTGAGCTGGCGCAGTTCATCGAGTTCTTGCATGGCGGTATTGTGGCGGAATGTACCGCTGGCGCAGGACTGGTGGGCGCGACGCCTTGCAAGGCCCGTTTTCCCCCTCGCGCGGTGGGTCGCGGGTGGCGCTCGCTTCCAGAATATCCGTGGTTCCGCATAGAATGAACCGGTCAGTCACAGTCCGGGAGTGGAGATGGAAGCAAAGAGCAGCGAAGACCAGGTTTTCGATTCAGTCGCAGAACTGTTTTCCGTGCTGTCCACGCCGATTCGGCTCAAGATCATCAGCGCCGTCTGCCAGAAGGAGAAGAGCGTTTCGGAACTGCTGGCCGAGATTGACACCACCCAGCCCAACATGTCGCAGCACCTGGGCACGTTGTACCGCTGCGGCGTGCTGGCCAAGCGCCGTGAAGGCACGCAGATGTATTACCGGCTGCAAAGCGAGCGTGTGGCAACCCTGTGCCGCGCCGTATGCACCCAGGTTGCAATCGAACTCGACGGCGACACGCCACTGGCCCCTTCGGAGCGGCTGGTGCCGGCGATGCACCGCTAGTACGGCCTTGCATACTCCGTAGCCGAGGTCTTGCGGATCAGGGGCCGCTGGCCGGTTTCTGGCGCGGCCGATGGCGTGAGAGCCGGTGCGTGATGGCCCGCGGTGTCGGCGCCAAAGTGCCGTCCTGTGTCTGCACCCGCGCGCGCAGATGGCTTTCGCTGGCCTTGAGCAGGACACTGTAGAGGGTTTCGCACAGGCGTCGGGCCTGCACGCCGGGCCAGTCCGCAGGCAGGAACACCTTGGGCAGATTGGGATCGCGCAGCAGGACGCGGCGGTATTCGTGGATCAGCAGGCTGCGCGCCAGGAAGGCGTCGGCCGGTTCCCACGGCACATCGGCGTCCAGCAGCGGCGAGAAGCGCTGGATGAACTGGCTCCATGCGTCGGCGACACGGTCCAGCGCGAACGTGCCGTGCATGATGTCCTGCAGCGGCTGCGCTGCGAATCCATCCAGGCTGTGCGCGCGCAATACAGCCACATGGGCCTGCTGCCCGGCGGCCGCGATGATCTCGTGCAGTGCGGCATGGCTGGCATGCGGGTGTGCGAACACATGGGGCGACAGGCGTCCGAAACTCTCCCAGGTCAGCTCCCGCTGCAGTCGCAACCGGTCACTGGCGCGCATGGTGGTGTCGAGCAGCACCAGCGTCCACTGTCCGTCCCACTGGGGCAGGTTGAAATCGTAGATGCGCCGATCGGCATGCTGCACCCGCTGCAACCCGACCTCCGACAGCCCGTAGTAGCTGCGCCGCCCCTCGCGGGTGGCCGTGAACCAGCCGTCGGCGCTGAGCCGGAACGCGCTGGTACGCACCAGCCGGGACGACAGGCCCAGTGGCGCCAGCAGGGCGATCAGGCTGCCCAGCCAGACCGACTGGCGGCGTGGCGCGATGGCGTCGCCGAACACCGTGATCAGCATCGAATTGGCGCGCACGTCGAGCGTGCGCAGCATCTGCGCCAATTGGCGGGAACGTGTCATGGCGCTTGCAGGCGTGCGTCCCATCCCGACCTCCAAAGTGATACACGGATTTTGATTGTATGAGTCCATCTGTATCACTACCATCGTCCGTTCGACCTGTGCCTGCGATTGATGCGGGTCAATCTGTATCGGAGGGAGTTCGCAATGTACGCACAACTGGTGGAGACAGGGGCCAAGGCCGTCAAGACGGTCGAACAGATGGAGCCGCAGGAGCGCGCGTTCCAGCAACGCATTGACGCCGGCATCAAGATGGAGCCCAAGGACTGGATGCCCGAGGCCTACCGGCGCACGCTGATCCGGCAGATCTCGCAGCATGCGCATTCCGAATATGTGGGCATGCTGCCCGAAGGCAACTGGATCGGCCGTGCGCCATCGCTCAAGCGCAAGGCCATCCTGATGGCCAAGGTGCAGGACGAAGCCGGCCATGCCCTGTACCTCTACAGCGCCGTCGAGACGCTGGGCGTGAACCGCGACGACACCTATCGCGACCTGCTGTCGGGCAAGGCCAAGTACTCGAGCATCTTCAACTACCCGACGCTGACCTGGGCCGACATCGGCGCGATCGGATGGCTGGTGGACGGCTCCGCCATCGTCAACCAGATTCCGATCTGTCGCTGCTCCTTCGGCCCGTATGCGCGGGCCATGGTGCGGGTCTGCAAGGAAGAGTCGTTCCACCAGCGGCAGGGCTTCGAGATCATGGAAGTCTTGTGCCGTGGCACGCCGGAACAGAAGCAGATGGCGCAGGATGCGCTGAACCGCTGGTGGTGGCCGTCGATCGCGATGCACGGCCCGGCCGATGGCCAGTCGGTCAACAGCGCCCAGTCGATGGCCTGGAAGATCAAGCTGCACAGCAACGACGAACTGCGCCAGAAGTTCATCGACCAGACCGTTCCGCAGATCGAGTTTCTCGGACTGGAATTGCCCGACCCGGCGCTGAAGTGGAACGAGGCGCGCGGCCACTACGACTACGGCGAGATCGACTGGGACGACTTCTTCCAGGTCGTCAAGGGTTTCGGTCCTTGCAACCGCGAGCGCCTGGCGGCCCGCAACAAGGCGTGGGACGAGGGCGCCTGGTTCCGCGAGGCCCTGAGCGCCCATGCGCAAAAGCAGATCGACGTCCAACAACCCAAGGTGGCATGACATGACACAGCAGACGAACCGGCCAGACTGGCCCTTGTGGGAAGTATTTGTGCGCAGCCAGCATGGGCTGGCACACAAGCATGTGGGCAGCCTGCATGCGGTGGACGGCGAAAGCGCGGTGCAGCATGCCCGCGATGTCTACACCCGGCGCAATGAAGGCGTCAGCATCTGGGTGGTGCGGGCGAGCGACGTGGTGGCCAGCACTCCGGGGGACAAGGAAGCCTTGTTCGACCCGGCGCAAAGCAAGGTCTACCGGCATCCGACCTTCTATCCCATGCCCGACGGCGTGAAGAACATCTGAGCGCGCGCCCATGACCGATCCAAAGTTCGAATACCTGCTGCGCCTGGGTGACAACGCGCTGGTGCTGTCGCAGCAACTCGGGGCCTGGTGCGGCCACGGGCCGGCGCTGGAGGAAGACCTGGCGCTGACCAACGTGGCGCTGGACCTGCTGGGTCAGGCCCGCATGTGGCTGAGCTATGCCGGCGAGGTCGAGGGGCAGGGCCGGGACGAGGACGCGCTGGCCTATCTGCGCGACGGTGGCGCGTTTCGCAACCTGTTGCTGGTCGAGTTGCCGAACGGGCATTACGGCGACACCGTGATGCGCCAGTTCCTGTTCGACGCCTGGCACCAGCATCTGCTGGCCGGCCTGGGCCAGTCGAAGGACCCGCGCATCGCCGAGATCGCGCAGAAGGCGGCCAAGGAGGTGCGCTACCACGTGCAGCGCAGTGCCGGCCTGGTGATCGCACTGGGCGATGGCACCGAACTGAGCCACGCGCGCATGCAGGCCTCGCTCGAGCAGCTCTGGCCCTATACCCAGGAATGGTTCGAGTCCGATCCGGTCGACGCCGGATGTGCCGATCAGGGGCTGGCCCCTGCCGCGCCGACCCTGGCAGCGCCCTGGCGCGCCAGCGTCGAGGCGGTGCTGGCACGCGCCACGCTGCAGATGCCCACCTATGTCGGCCACCAGCGCGGCGGTCGCCTGGGTGTGCATACCGAGCATCTGGGTCACCTGCTGGCCGAGCTGCAGTTCGTGCAGCGCGCCTATCCCGGAGCGCAGTGGTGAATTCCGCGCTACCCTCCCGTGCGGCCCACCCGCCGTCGGTGGCAGTGCGCGCCTCGCAGGAACAGCTCATGGGCTGGCTGGACCAGGTCATGGATCCGGAGGTGCCCGTGGTGTCGGTCGTCGGCCTGGGTATCGTGCGCGAAATCCGCTGGCACGATGGCGAAGATCTGCCACCGGGCGCCAAAGCACCGCGTCTGCAGGTGGTTGTCACGCCCACCTATTCCGGCTGCCCGGCCACCGAGGTGATTGCGCGTTCCATCCGCGAGGCCTTGCAGTCGCACGGCATCCCCGACGTTGAGGTCACGACCCGGCTGTCGCCGGCCTGGACCACCGACTGGATGTCGCCGCAGGCGCGTGAGGCCTTGCGGGCCTATGGCATTGCGCCGCCGGTCGGGTCGGCGCATGCCGGCATCGACGGCAGCCAGGTGGTCGACATCGCCGGGCTGCTCGGTGCCGCCGATCGACCGGCCGTGCCATGCCCGCTGTGTGGCTCGCGCCGCACCCGGCTGCTGTCGCAGTTCGGCTCGACCGCCTGCAAGGCCTTGTACCAGTGCAACAGCTGCCTGGAACCCTTCGACTATTTCAAACCGCATTGATCGACCCGCCATGGCCACGACCCAATTCCATCCCCTGCAGGTGCGCCAGGTGCAGCACGCCACGCGCGATGCGATCGCCGTGACCTTCGAGCTTCCACCAGCGCTGGCGGACACCTTCCACTACACCCAGGGCCAGTACCTGACGCTGCGAACCATGCTGGACGGCCAGGAGATCCGGCGCTCCTATTCCATCTGTTCGGCCGCGCAGGACCAGCAACTGCGGGTGGCGATCAAGCGCGTGCACGGCGGCGCGTTCTCGAACTGGGCTGCCGATCACCTCAAGGTCGGCAGCACCATCGACGTGATGCCGCCCCAGGGCAATTTTCACCTGCCGCTGCAGCCCGATGCGGCGCGCCATGTCGTGGCGTTTGCATCGGGCAGCGGCATCACACCCATCCTGTCCATCGTCAAGACCACGCTGCTGGCCGAGCCCGCCACCAGCGTCACGCTGGTCTATGGCAACCGCTCGTCGGGCGGCGTCATGTTCAAGGAGGAACTCGAAGACCTCAAGGACAGCTACATGGGCCGGCTCAACCTGGTCTGGGTCATGAGCCGTGAGTCGCAGGACATCGACCTGTTCAACGGCCGCATCGACTACGACAAGTGCAGCCGCCTGCTCACGCACTGGATCGACCCGTCCAGCATCGACGCCGCCTTCATCTGCGGACCCGAAGACATGATGCTGGCGACGTCCAAGGCCTTGCAGGACAAGGGCGTGCCGGCTGCGCGCATCAAGACCGAGCTGTTCGGAACCGTGCTGGCCGATGGCCGGGTGCGACCGCCGCGTGTCCCGGTGCAGGGCAGCGGGCAATGCACGGTGGAGGTGGTTCTGGACGGCACCCGGCGCAGCTTCGTCATGGACAAGAACACCGACAACCTGGTGGACGCCGGCATCAAGGCGGGGCTGGAGATGCCGTATTCCTGCAAGGGCGGGGTCTGCTCCACCTGCCGCGCCAACGTGGTCGAGGGCGAGGTCGAGATGGACATCAACTTCGCGCTCGAGGACTACGAGGTGGCCCGCGGTTTCGTTCTTTGCTGCCAGAGCTATCCGGTCAGCGACACGCTGGTGATCGACTTCGACCGCGAACACGCGCACTCCTGAGCGCCACGCTTTTTGCCACAATGCATCCGGGGTCGGCGTGCCACACGCAGGCCTTGCCGGACGACAACAAGAGGAGACATCCGATGCCGCGCCACACCACGCCCACCGATTTGCTCGATCCGATCGAGCGCGCCAGCCGGGACGAGATCACCGCACTGCAACTGCAGCGCCTGCAGGCCAGCTTGCACGCGGTCTATCGCAACGTGCCGCACTACCAGCAGGCATTCAAGGCGGCCGGCGTGCATCCCGACGACCTCAAGAGCCTGGCCGATCTGGCAAAGTTTCCGTTCACCACCAAGCAGGACCTGCGCGCGAACTATCCCTTCGGAATGTTCGCGGTGCCGCGCGAACAGGTGGCGCGCATTCATGCGTCCTCGGGGACGACCGGCAAGCCGACCGTGGTCGGCTACACGCGCCAGGACATCGACAACTGGGCCGACCTGGTGGCGCGCTCCATCCGCGCCGCCGGCGGGCGTGCCGGCGACCTGTTGCACGTGGCCTATGGCTATGGCCTGTTCACCGGCGGACTGGGCGCGCACTACGGTGGTGAGCGGCTCGGTTGCACGGTGATCCCGATGTCGGGCGGACAGACCGAGAAGCAGGTACAGCTGATCGAGGACTTCAAGCCACGCATCATCATGGTGACGCCGTCCTATATGCAGGTCATCATGGAAGAGATGGTCCGCCAGGGCAAGGATCCGCGCGAGACCTCGCTGGAGATCGGCATCTTCGGCGCCGAACCCTGGACCGAGGCCATGCGCACCGAGATCGAGAACCAGTCGGGCATGGACGCGGTCGACATCTACGGCCTGTCCGAGGTGATGGGTCCGGGCGTGGCCAGCGAATGCGTCGAGTCCAAGGATGGCCCGGTGATCTGGGAGGACCACTTCTATCCGGAGGTGATCGACCCGTTGACCGGCGAAGTGCTGCCCGACGGCGAGGAGGGCGAGCTGGTGTTCACCTCGCTGACCAAGCAGGCGTTCCCGATCATCCGCTACCGGACCCGCGACCTGACCCGGCTGCTGCCGCCGACCTCGCGCGCATTCCGGCGCATGGGCAAGATCGTCGGCCGCTCCGACGACATGCTGATCATCCGCGGCGTCAACGTATTCCCGACCCAGATCGAGGAGCTGGTGCTGCAGCACGGCAAGCTGTCGCCGCTGTACCAGATCATCGTCACGCGTGAAGGGCCGCTCGACCATGTCGAGGTGCAGGTCGAATTGCAGAGCGCGCATGCCGCACAGTCGCAGAATGGCATCGCCGAGATCGGCCAGTGGCTGCAGCACCGGGTCAAGAGCCTGGTCGGCATCAGCACCCGCGTCAACGTGCTGCCACCCCAGTCGGTCGAACGCACGCAGACCGGCAAGGCCCGACGCGTGATCGACAAGCGTCCCCGGAGCTGAGCCGCGCGGCGGCAGGGGGCTCAGTCGGCCTGCGCCGACAGCAGTTGCGCCACTTCCTGCGGGTCGACCGACCGTGCCGCGCCGAAGCCGGCGATCTGGCGGATCTGGTCGACAGGAATGCGCACCAGGCGAAAGTCGCCCAGTTCCATCATGGGCGCAGCCTCCGGGAAGCGCGCCAGATAGGCGTCCCGCGCCTGATGCCACTGCGGGCTTTCGGGTGTCGGGGCCTGGGCATGGCCATGCAGGGTCGCGCGCGGCAGCGCGTGCACCGGCTCGCCGGGCACCTCCGGCCGCATCACCAGCAGCGAGACGGCGCTGTGGCGCAGCATGTTGCCGGTGTGCGCAGCCAGGCTGCTGACGTGGATCACCAGGCAGGGTGTCTGCCGGTCGATGGCATAGGGCACCATCGATACCATCGGCGTGCCGTCGGCATTCAGGCTGCCAAGGGCCGCCACGCGCTGGCCGTGCAGCAACTGGCGCAGGTCGAGATGCTGGCGTGACAGATGGGTCATGGGGGGGCAGGGCTCCTGATCCGGTTTGTAGCAGATCGACGGGTCGCTCTGCCAGACCCCGACCCTACAATGTTTTCTCCTGCCATGTTGGGTGCCAATGACGATGTCCACTCCCGCCACCCCTTTGACCCCGCCAGCCCTTGCGCCGAGCTTCGACGCCCGGCCGGTGCCGCGCGCGCTGATCGAGGAGGTCCTGGCGCTGGCGCGGCGCGCGCCGTCGGGGGTCAACACGCAGCCCTGGCAGGTATGCGTCGTCCAGGGCGCGTCACTGGCGGCGATGCGCGCGGGCGCCGGTGCGGCGCTGGCACAGGCCGAAGCCGACACCGAGGCGCGGGCGCGTTTCTGGGCGGCGTTTCGGCGCTTGCCCGGCCATAGCCACTGGGACGGACCGGCCTGGGAGCAGGTCGGCCCGGCACTGTCGGACGCTGCCAATGCGGCGTTTGGCGCCGGACAGATCCGCAGTGCCGACGATCTGGCCCGATATTTCGATCTGTTCGGCGCCCCGGTGGCGCTGATGTGTCTGATCGACCGCAAGCTGGGCCTGGGTTCGGTGCTGGACTACGGCATGTTCCTGCAAACCATCGTCGTGGCAGCGCAGGCCCGTGGCTTGCAGGCGGTGGTGCAGCCCGGCTGGCGGGGTCTTGCCGACGCCGTGGCGCCGGTTCTGCAGGTGCACGAGGACGATATGCAACTGCTGGCTGGCGTCGCGCTGGGGTTTGCGCCTGCCGACGCGCCCGCGGGTCAGGCAACGTCGGTGCCGGCTGACAGCTTCACCCGCTGGCACGGCTGATTCAAGGCTGCGCCGATGCGGGTTCAGCCGGCAGTGGTACGCGCAAACCCGCCATGGTCGCGGAAGTCGTCCATGGCCTGGACCAGCGCCGCCTCGATGCCCGGCTCGAACGCGGAGTGGCCGGCGTCTTCGATGATCTGCAGCCTTGCCTGGGGCCATGCCGTGTGCAGGCGCTGGGCCGTGACCGGCGGACAGATCACGTCATAGCGGCCTTGCACGATGATTCCGGGGATGCCGTGCAGCCGGCCCGCATCGCGCAGCAGCTGATCCGGTGTGAAGAAGCCGCGGTTCTGGAAATAGTGGGCTTCCATCCGGGCGACGGCCAGCGCGCTGGCGTCAGAGGACGCGTCGTGCGGTTCCGGTGCTTGTGGCCACAGGTGCAGGCAACTGCTCTCGTACCGGTTCCAGGCGCGCGCCGCGTGCAGCCGGGTCTGCGGGTCGTCGCCGAACAGCCGGCGGATATAGGCGGCCAGCAGGTCGCCGCGCTCCTGGATCGGTATCTGCGCGACAAATTCTTCGTAGTCTCGGGGAAAAAATCGCCCCATGCCGTGCATGAACCAGTCGATCTCGTCATCGGTGCACAGAAAAATGCCCCGTAGCACCAGGGCGAGACAGCGCCGCGGGTGGGCCTGTGCATAGGCCAGCGCCAGCGTCGAACCCCACGAGCCACCGAACACCAGCCATTGGTCTATGCCGAGCAAGGCGCGCAGTTGCTCCATGTCCGCCACCAGCAGCGCCGTGGTGTTGGCACGGCATTCGGCTGGCGGTGTCGAGCGGCCGGCGCCGCGCTGGTCGAACAAGACAATGCGGTAATGGGCCGGATCGAAGAATTGCCGATGCCGTGGCGTCGTGCCCGAACCCGGCCCGCCGTGCAGCAGCACCACCGGAACCCCCTGCGGATTGCCGGATTCCTCCCAGTAAAGCGTGTGCAAGGGGTCGACCGCCAGCATGCCGCTGCGGTGGGGTTCGATGGGCGGATAGGGCTTGGGCAGGGGCCGGGTTTCCATGGTGCGGTTTGGAGTGGAGTAGCAGGGACAATAGGGCCTATTGCAACCCGCACGCCGATTGTGACCCAGACCCTTTGCTGCACGCCACTGCTGGTGTTTGACCCCATGCCGGTACCATCGCCAATCCCCAAGGTCTAACCCATGCGACTGATCATTCTCGGAGCCGGCCGCGTCGGCGAAAGTGTTGCCGAAAGCCTGGCGTCGGAGCAGAACGACATCACCGTGATCGATCCCGATCCGGAGTTGCTGCGCAACCTCGAGGACCGGCTCGATCTGCGCGGCGTGGTCGGCGACGGTGTGCAGCCTTCGGTGCTGCGCCGCGCCGGCGCCGAGGATGCCGACCTGTTCATCGCCTGTGCCTCGCTCGACGAAACCAATCTGGCGGCATGCAAGGTGGCACGCAGCGTGTTCGGCATCCAGACCACGATTGCGCGGCTGCGTTCGCCGGAGTTCGAGGAAGGCAACCCGCTGCTCGGCCCCGAGGGTTTTGGCGTCGATCACGTGATATGCCCCGAAGAGTCGCTGATGCATTACATCAACCAGCTCATCGCCTATCCGGAAGCCTTGCAGGTGCTGGAGTTCTCGCAGGGGCGGGCGCACCTGATTGCGGTGCGCGCGGCTTCGGGCAGCACCCTGGTCAACCACAGCATCGGCGAATTCAGGAACCTGTTCCCCGAGGCGCCGATGCGGGTGGTGGCGATCTATCGCCAGGACTACGAACTGCCGATCGAAGCCTCGACCCAGGTCTGGCCTGGAGACGAGGTGTTCGTGCTGGCCGACAAGGACCGCATCCGTCCGGTATTGCGGGCCATTCACAAGAACGATGAGCCGGTACGCAGCGTGATGATCGCCGGTGGCGGCAAAGTCGGCCTGCGGCTGGCGCGCAGCCTGTCGGGGCAGTGCCAGGTAAAGATCATCGAGGCCAATCGCAAGCGCTGCGAGCATCTCGCAGGCGAGCTGCCTGGGGACATCATGGTGCTGCAGGGCGACTCGACCGACGAGGACCTGCTGATCGAGGAAAACGTCGGCAGCATGGACCTGTTCATCGCGCTGACCAGCGACGACGAGGACAACATCCTGTCGGCGATGCTGGCCAAGCGACTGGGCGCGCGGCGCGTCATATCGCTGATCAACCGGCGCATCTATGCCGAGATGATGCAGGGCAGTGCGATCGACATCGCGCTGTCGCCGGCGCAGACGGTGATCGGCGAATTGCTGGTGCATGTGCGCCGCGGCGACGTGGCAGCGGTGCACAGCCTGCGCCGTGGAGCGGCCGAGGCAATTGAAGGCATTGCGCGTGGCGACAAGCGCACCTCGCGCCTGGTCGGACACCGCATCGATGCGATCGAATTGCCGTCGGGCGCACGCTTCGGCGCCGTCGTACGCGGCAAGAGCCCCGACTGCGAGGTGCTGATGCCCTACCACGACCTGGTGATTGCCGAAGGCGACCACGTCATCATCTACGTGCCGAACAAGCGCCAGTTGCGCGCGGTCGAAAAGATGTTCCAGGTCAGCGCCACTTTCTTCTGACCACTGATGTTCGGTCTGCTCCCTGTTCTCAATGTGCTGGCCACCGTACTGGTGGGCTATTCGCTGATGTTCCTGGTGCCGCTGGGCTTTGCGCTGGTGCTTGACCATTCGGACCTGCATGGAACCTGGGCCAAGGCCATGGCGCTGACGCTCGGCACCGGTCTGCTGGTGATGGTGCTGACCCGGCGCCACCGGCGTGAGCTGATGCCGCGTGACGGATTCCTGCTGGTCAACCTGGTCTGGCTGGTGCTGCCCGCGTTTTCGGCAATCCCGCTGTTGCTGGCGATCGACGGTCTGAGCTGGACCGATGCCTACTTCGAAGCCATGAGTGCGCTGACCGCCACCGGTGCCACCGTGTTGTCGGGGCTCGACGCCTTGCCGGTGTCGGTCAATGTCTGGCGCTGCTTCTTGCAGCTCATCGGCGGTCTGGGGATCATTCTGCTGGTGGTCGCGATCCTGCCCTTGCTCGGTGTCGGTGGCGTGCAGCTTTACAAGGCCGAGACGCCGGGACCGATGAAGGACGCGCGCCTGACCCCGCGTATCGCCGAGACGGCGCGCGGCCTGTGGAGCGTGTACTTCGTGTTTTCGCTGGCCTGCATGCTGGCCTACCGCTATGTCGGCATGTCCTGGCCCGATGCGTTCATGCATACCTGCACCACGATGGGCCTGGGTGGTTTTTCATCGCATGACGCCAGCTTCGGCTACTGGAACTCGCCGCAGGTGGAATGGGTGGCGATCATCTTCATGGCGCTGGCCGGCGTGAGCTTTGCGCGCTATTTCGTCGTCTGGCGCGCGCGCTCGATCTGGCCGCTGCTGCGCGATGCTGAAATCCGCACCTATGCGCTGGTCCTGGTTGCATCCATTGCCGGTCTGACCGGCGTGCTGCTTTTCCACGGCACCTACGACAGCGCCGCGGCGGCATTGCAGGCGGTGGCGTTTCATGTGGTGTCGGTCGCCACCACCACCGGCTACGCGTCGACCGACTACGCGATGTGGCCGGTGTTCGCGCCGATATGGCTGATGTTCCTGGGCACCTTCGTGTCCTGCGCCGGCTCCACCGGCGGGGGCATCAAGATGGTTCGCATGGTGATGCTGGTCAAGCAGGCGCGGCGTGAGATGGTGCGCGCGCTCCACCCGCGCATCGTCAACCCGGTGACCCTGGGACGGACCACGATTCCCAGCCAGGTGATTGCCAACGTCATGGCCTACATGCTGATCTACGGTGCCACGACGCTGGGCCTGACGATGCTGATGCTGCTCTCGGGGCTGGACATCGTGACGGCGTTCTCGGCCGTGGTGGCCACGGTCAACAACATAGGCCCCGGCCTGGGCCGGGTCGGGCCCTCCACCAATTTCGGCAGCCTGAGCGATTTCCAGACCTGGGTCTGCACCTTCGGCATGCTGGTCGGCCGCCTCGAGCTGATTGCCGTGATGGTGCTGTTCGCACCCGAGTTCTGGCGCAAGTAGCGGTCTGCCGCAGGCTGCACGCAGCGTGCCAGACCGGCGGTTCAGTTGCCTTGCGTGGCCCGGGTCGCCGGCAGCCGCAATACGCCGGTCGACAGGGCGGTTCCGATCACGATGACGCCGCCGCATGCCAGCATCCAGCCGGTCAGCGCTTCGCCGAGGAAGACGGTGCCAAAGAACACCGCGAACACCGGTATCAGGAAGGTCACGGTGATCGTGCGCGCCGGACCGATCTGTGCGATCAGCCGGAAGTACAGGATGTAGGCCACGGCACTGCACAACATGCCAAGCACGATCAGGGACATCCAGGCGCCGGTACCCGGGTTGTGGGCTGGCCAGTACATCCAGCTTGGCAGGGCCAGGCCCAGCGTGGCGCCGACCTGGCTGCCGGTGGCGATTGCCAGCGGATGCACGCCACTGAGGTGGCGCTTCGTGAAATTGACCGCGATTCCGTAGCACAGTGTGGCGCCGAGACAGGCGAGCACGGCCCAGCCCGACCCGCCGGGTTTGAAACTGGCCTTGCCGCTGGCCAGCAGCACCACGCCGGCGAAACCTATCACCAGTCCCAGCACGCGCGAACGGTTTGGGCGGTCGTTCAGCCACCACCAGGCGATCAGGGCGCCGAACAGCGGCGCCGTTGCGTTCAGGATGGCGGACAGCCCGGTGCTGATCGACATCACGGCGTACGAGAACAGTACGAACGGTACGCCCGAACTGAGCATGCCGATGACCAGGATCTTGCCGGCATGCTGGCGCAGCGCCGGCCAGTGGCCGCTGAACCACAGGATGGGGAGCAGCGTGGCCGCTCCGATGGCCACCCGCACACCGGCCGTGGCCAGGGGGCCGAACTCGGCCGCGCCCACACGCATGAACAGGAACGAGGAGCCCCAGATCGCGGCCAGCGCGATAAATTCGGCAACAGGATGGGATTTCATGGCATGGGTGCCCAGCGCATCCGGCATCGCCTGCCGTCTTCGGATAAGGCGACACGCAGCGAAGGCCGCTGGGCAATCTTGTAAAAATGTACGGGATGGCCGTTGCCAGCCGCCGGATTGTGTGGGGCGGTGTGTGACGCCGGCCTTGTGGGGTCAGGCCGCGATTGTCCCCGTTTCCGTGGACAGGTGCTTGGTGCCGGCAACGTTTGTGGATGGCGCGGTGGCGGCGGACTCCAGCGCCAGCAGTGCCGCCTTGCGCTCCAGCCCGCCGGCATAGCCGGTCAGCGCGCCATTGGCGCCCAGCACGCGGTGGCAGGGCACGATGATGCTCACCGGGTTGCGGCCCACGGCAGCGCCGACCGCACGCACCGCCGAAGGTCGGCCGATCTGCCGGCTGATCGCGCCATAACTGGTGGTGCTGCCGGCAGGGATGTTGCACAAGGCATTCCATACCGCCTGCTGGAACACGCTGCCGCTGCGCAGGTCGAGGGGCAGATCGAAACCGGTGCGGCGACCCGCCAGGTAGTCGGCGAGTTGGGCGCGCGCCTGGATCAGCCAGGGGTTGTCATCCTCGGTGCGCCAGCCGCGGGTGTCGGGATGGTGCTTCTGGCCGGCAAACCACAGCCCGGCCAGGCCCTGGCCGGTGGCGGCCAGGGTGACCGGGCCGAGCCGGGTATCGGCGTGGGTGATGACGGTACGGGGGTCGAAGGACATCAGTTCTCTCCAGAGGGTGGGTTGCGGGCCGGCAAGCCGTGCCACGCGCGCAGCACGGCGTAGCTGCGCCACGGACGCCAGGCCTGGGACTGGGCGTCTGCAGAGCGCGCCGGATGCGGCGCGTCCTGCAGGCCCAGCGCCTTGTGCAGGGCCACGTCGCCGCTGGGGAAGGCGTCGGGCCAGCGCAGGGCGCGCATGGCGATGTAATGGGCCGTCCAGTCGCCGATGCCGGGCAGGGCCCTGAGTGCGTCCATCGTCGCCGGGACGTCCGCCCCGGCGGTCAGCTGCAACTGCCCGTCGGCCACGGCACGTGCCAGTGCCTGGATCGCGCGCTGGCGCTGGCGCACCACGCCCAGTGCGCCCATCGCCTCGGGATCGGCCGTGGCCAAAGCCCCTGCGCTCGGAAACAGGCGGCTCAATCCGGCATGGGGTGTGGCGATGGGTTCACCCCACTGCTGCACCAGCCGCTGCGCCAGCGTGCGCGCTGCTGCGACGGTGATCTGCTGGCCAAGCACCGCGCGCACGGCCAGTTCGAACCCGTCCGGTGTTCCGGGCACGCGCAGACCGTCCCCGTCGGGGAAGCGGGCATGCAGGGCCGCATTGATCGCATGGGGGTCGGCGTCCAGATCGAAGGTGTTGCGCACCCGGCGGATCACCTGCGGCAGAACCTGGCGCAGGCTGTCGCTGACCTGCAGTTGCAGCAGGTGACGGTCGGGGTCAAATGTCGCCGCAAACCAGCCGGCGAACGCCAACCCGCCATGCTGCAGCCGCAAGGTGCGCGCGATGCGCGCGTGTCCGGCGCGTGCTCCGGCATCGACGACTTCCACCCCCTCGATCTGCCGGCGCAGGAAAAACTCGGCCATGGCCGCCGTGTCGTAGGGCGGACGGTAGGCCAGGCGCACCGTGACGGCTCCGGTCACCGGCGTCGACCCGGCCCGCCGCATCCCCGTGGGATTGAGCCGGTAGTGGGCCAGGAAGGCCGCGTTGAAGCGCCGCACGCTGGCGAATCCGCTGCTGATCGCGACCTGGTGCACCGGCAGGTCGGTGTCGGTCAGCAACTGCTTGGCCGTCAGCAGGCGCCGGGTCTGCAGATACTGCATGGGCGCCACGCCGAACCGGGCTTCGAAGATGCGCCGCAGGTGGCGGTCGCTGATGCCCAGCCGGTCGGCCAGCCGCTGCACCGACACATCGTCGCCAGCCCAGGTGTCCGGGTCGTCGAGCAGACGCGCAGCCTGATGCGCCAGGATCGTTGACGCATCCTGGATCGACCACCACGGCGTGCCGGGCGCCAGCTCCGGCCGGCAGCGCAGACAGGGCCGGAATCCGGCGCTCTCTGCCCTGGCGGCATGCGCGAAGAAGCGGCAGTTCTCGCGCTTGGGTGTACGCACGCTGCACACCGGTCGGCAGTAGATGCCGGTCGACGTCACGCCGGTGAAGAAACGACCGTCGAAGCGTGCGTCGCGCGCCTTGAGGGCGAGGTAGCAGGCGTCCTGATCGAGGGGGCTGGCCGAGGTGTCCATGGGGGCATCGTACGCGCTCGCGCCAGTTCGGTTGGCCGTTTTCGGACATGTGCCTGATACGCTGGTTGCCTACCTGCCTACCTGCCTACCTGCCTACCTGCCAGCCAGCCAGCAGATGCAGATGCAGATGCAGTTGCAGTTGCAGTTGCAGTTGCAGTTGCAGTTGCAGTTGCAGTTGCAGGCGCCGATGCCGGTGCACCTAGCGCGTGATCGTCACCACATGCGCCTGGATCTTCCCGTCCACGACGCCGCTGCCGTACTGCTGCGCCAGCGCCTGCGCCGTGCGTTCCGTGATGGCCTGCAGATCCTGCGGTGCGCGCGCTTCGATCTCGTTGCGGATCGGCGTGCCCTGGCAATACGCGATGGCGACCTCCCGTGCCGTGTCGGCGCGGCTGCGATGGGCCAGGGTCTCGATCTGCGCACGGGTGGTCCAGCCGCCGTTGGCCAGGTCGCGTGCGATGACGGCCACGTCGTGGTAGCCATGCGGCGTGTGCGCCATGAAGCGCGGCGGATCCTGTGGAAACTCAAGCGCCAGTGCGTCGGTCACCGATTGTGCAAAGGCATTGTGTTCGATATGGTCCCAGACGTTGAAGTGCAATGCGCCGCCCGGTCGCAGCACCCGCCGCGCCTCGGCAAAGGCCCGTGCCTTTTCGGGAAAGAACATCACGCCGAACTGGCACACGACGGCGTCGAATGCGCCATCCTCGAACGGCAGGCGCTGGCCATCCGCCGCCTGCCAGTGCACGGCCCGGCCGGTGCCGATCGATGCGGCATGGTCGAGCATGGTCCGGTTCAGGTCGGTGGCGGTGATGGCAGCGTCCGGCGCCAGCACCTGCGCCAGCTGGCGGGTCACGACACCGGTGCCGGCGGCGATCTCCAGCACCTTAATGGGCCGGTGTTGCGCCGTACGTGCGGCCAGGTCGGCGGCGTAGGGCGCGAAGATCAGCGGCACCATGTAGCGTTCATAGAACTGCGGTATCGAGCCGGCGAAGGCAGGATGATGGTCGGCATGGCGCATGGGGACCTCCAGGGTCGCGGTGCTCCGCGTGCATATGGCACGGACACCAGGGCTGGATGTTGTTCCTTTTGGCCGCCGACCGCAAGCGACCGGCGCGGTTCCATCCCGTCGGCCGTCGGCCGTCGGTCGCCGCTGTCGGGCGGCGTTACGTTCAGGGCTTGAGCGTCACACCGGCACCGGCAGCCGCCAGCAATTGCAGGCTGTGCGCGGCGACCGCCAGATCGGCGTCGCCCTGGCCATGCCAGCGGCTGCTGCCGCGGGCGTCGCGGGTGTCGAGCAGGCATTGCCAGACACCGCCCGGCAGCCGGAACGGCTCCTCCGTGGGGCCGGCATTGACCAGCAGCAGCATCGGTGCGCGGGCCCGGCCGGGGCGGCCGATCAGGCAGGCCAGTGTGCGGCCGGTGCTGTCGTGCCAGTCGCCCTGTTCCATGGTCCGGCCGTCGGCGCGCATCCAGCACAGGTCACACAGGCCGAGCGGGTCCTGGTGGCCGCTGTACCAGTCGGGGCCGAACGGAAGCGCCAGGCGGCGCAGTTCCAGCAGCCGGGCCGTGAATGCGATCAGGTCGGCGTCCGCGCGCGGCCAGTCGAGCCAGGTGGTCTCGTTGTCCTGGTTGTACGGGTTGTTGTTGCCGCCCTGGGTCTGGCCCTGCTCGGCGCCGGCACCGAGCATCGGCGTGCCCTGGCTGAGCAGCGTGCAGGCCAGCAGCGCACGCTGCAACCGGGCGCGCAGGTCCAGGATGCCCGGGTCGTCGGTCTCGCCCTCGAAGCCGCAGTTGTAGCTCAGGTTCTGCGCATGGCCGTCGCGGTTGTCTTCGCCGTTGGCCAAGTTGTGGCGGTTGTTGTAGCTGACCAGGTCGCGCAAGCTGAATCCGTCATGCGATGCCACGTAGTTGACCGATGCCTGCGGCGGGCGCCGCTGGGCCTGGAACATGTCGCTGGAGCCGCACAGGCGCAGCGCGAAGTCGCCGCGCAGCCCGAAGGCCTGTCCGTTGCCGCTCTGGTGCTGCCAGCCGAGCCAGAACCTGCGCATGCTGTCGCGGTAGCGGTCGTTCCACTCCATCCATCCACGCGGAAAACCGCCGCTCTGGTAACCACCGGGCCCCAGGTCCCAGGGTTCGGCGATGCGCTTGACGCAGCACAGTACCGGGTCCTGCGCCAGCGCCATGAAGAAGGGGCTGTTGCGGGCAAAGCCATGGTCGGTGCGCCCCAGGACCGGCGCCAGGTCGAAGCGAAAGCCGTCCACGTGCATGTCCTGCACCCAGAAGCGCAGGCTGTCCAGCACCAGGCGCAGCACCTGCGGGTTGCGGACGTCCAGCGTGTTGCCGCACCCACTGTAGTTGTCATAGCGGGACCGGTCGCCGTCGCTCAGACGGTAGTAGCCGACGTTGTCCAGGCCGCGAAAGCTGATTGTGGGCCCGCGTTCGTCGCCTTCTGCCGTATGGTTGAACACCACGTCCAGGATCACTTCGATGCCGGCCTTGTGCAGCGCGCGCACCATGGCGCGGAATTCGTCGCGCGGGGAGACACCGCCGTGCAGGCTGGCCAGCCGCGGGTCGGGGCAGAAGAAGCCCAGCGTGTTGTAGCCCCAATAGTTGCGCAGGCCCTGCTGCGCCAGCCGCTGTTCGTCCAGCGCGAAATGCACCGGCAGCAGGCTGACACTGGTGACGCCCAGTTGCTGCAGGTGGGCGATGGACGCCGGATGCGCGAGCCCGGCATAACTTCCGCGCAGCGCCGGTTCGATGGCCGGGTTGCGGCGCGAGAAGCCGCGCACATGCAATTCGTACAGCACCGTGTCGGCGGCCGGTATGTGCGGGGCCGCATCGTCGCCCCAGTCGAAGGCCTTGTCGACGACCCTGGCCTTGAGCGCAAGCGCAGCGTTGTCCTGCGTATCGGCCTGCGCGGGATCGTCCAGCCTGTGGCCGAAATGCGGATCGCCCCAGTGGAACTGTCCGACCACCTCGCGTGCATACGGATCGAGCAGCAGTTTGGCCGCGTTGAAGCGCAGCCCTTGCGCCGGCTCCCAGGGACCGTGTGCGCGCAGCCCGTAGACCAGGCCCGCAGCGGCGCCCGGCAGATAGCCATGCCAGACGCCGGGTTCGGATCGGTGCAGCGGCAGCTGTGTGGTCTCGCGTTTGCCGCCGGCGTCGAAAAGGCACAGCGTGATCGCATCTGCGTCGCCCGATACGACGGCAAAGTTCACGCCGTGGCCGTCCCAGTGGGCGCCCAGGGGCGCGGGCCTGCCAGGCAGCAGCGCGGGGCCGTCAGCGCCGGGTGCCATCGGGGCTCAGTCCGGCAGCGGCGCCACGCGCCAGATCTCCGACGCGTATTGCCGGATCGTGCGGTCGGACGAGAACGGCCCCATGCCGGCCACGTTGGCGATCGCGCGGGCCCACCACTGTTTCGGTTCCTGGTACAGGGCATCGACGCGCGACTGCGCGGCGATGTAGGAGCCGAAATCCGCCAGCAGCATGTAGTGGTCACCGCGCCACAGCAGGCTGTCGACCAGCGGGCCGTAGCGCCCCGGCTCGTCGGGCGAGAACATGTCGCCGGCAATGGCGTCGAGCGCACTGCGCAATGCCGGAACGCTCTCGTAGTAGCCCATCGGGTGGTAGCCGCGCTGGCGCAGGGCCTGCACCTCGCTGGCGCCCAGCCCGAAGATGAAGATGTTGTCGTCGCCGACGTTCTGGCGGATCTCGATGTTGGCGCCGTCGTCGGTGCCTATCGTCAGCGCGCCGTTGAGCGCCAGCTTCATGTTGCCGGTACCCGAAGCCTCGGTGCCGGCGGTGGAGATCTGCTCGGACAGGTCGGCGCCCGGCATGATGACCTCGGCCAGCGAGACGCCGTAGTTGGGAATGAACACCAGCTTGAGCCGGTCCTTGATGCGCGGGTCCTTGTTGATGACCGCGGCCACGTCATGGATCAGCCGGATGATGGTCTTGGCCATGTGGTACGACGACGCGGCCTTGCCGGCAAAGATCACGGTGCGGGGCACCCAGTCCGCGTCCGGCTGGGCCAGGATGGCGAGGTAGCGCGTCACCACGTGCAGCAGGTTCAGCAACTGGCGCTTGTATTCGTGGATGCGCTTGACCTGCACGTCGAACAGGCTGTCGGGCGAGACGACGATGCCGGTACGCTCTTCGATGGTGCGCGCCAGGCGCTCCTTGTTGGCGCGTTTGACGGCGGCGAACTTCTGCTGGAACGCCGGCACGTCGGCGTGGGCGCGAAGCCCCTTGAGCAGGTCGAGGTCGAGCCGCCAGCCGGTGCCCAGGGTGTCGTCGAGCAGCGACGACAGGCCGGGGTTGGCCTCCGACAGCCAGCGCCGCGGCGTCACGCCATTGGTCATGTTGGTGAATCGCTCGGGCCACATGCTGGCGAAGTCGGCGAAGATGGTCTGCACCAGCAGGTCCGAGTGCAGCTGCGAGACTCCGTTGACCTTGTGGCTGCCGACGATGGACAGATGCGCCATGCGCACGCGCCGCTCGCCGTGCTCGTCGATCAGCGACAGCCGTGCCAGGAAGCCGTTGTCGCCCGGTCGGTGGCGCGCGGCCTGTTCGAGGAATTCCTTGTTGATCAGGAAAATGATCTCCAGGTGGCGCGGCAGCACATGCTGCATCAGCGCCACCGTCCAGGTCTCCAGCGCCTCGGGCATCAGCGTGTGGTTGGTGTACGAAAAGGTGTTGCGGCAGATGTCCCAGGCCTTGGCCCATTCCATGCCGTGCTCGTCGCACAGCACCCGCATCAGTTCGGCCACGCCGATGGCCGGATGGGTGTCGTTGAGGTGGATCGCCAGCTTGTCGGCGAAGTTGTCCAGTGACGGGTTCTCCTGCAGGTGGCGGGCCACCATGTCCTGGATCGAGGCGGCAACGAAAAAGTACTCCTGCTTCAGGCGCAATTCCCGCCCGGCCGGGGTGCTGTCGTTCGGGTAGAGCACCCAGGAGATATTCTCGTATTCGTTCTTGGCGCCGGCGGCCCGGGCATAGTCGCCGGTGTTGAACGCACCCAGGTCGATGTGCGCCGGCGTGGAGGCCTTCCAAAGCCGCAGCGTGCTGACCTTGCGGTTGCCATGGCCGGGGATGACCATGTCGTAGGCCTTGGCGACGACTTCGGCGGCATGGCGCCAGTTCACCTTGCCGTCGACATGCTCGACCCAGCCGCCGAATCGCACCGGATGGGCGATCTCCAGCCGCGGGAACTCCCACGGCGTGCCGTCGGTGAGCCAGGGGTCGGGGTATTCCATCTGCTGGCCACCCTGGATCTCCTGGGCGAACATGCCGTACTCGTAGCGGATGCCGTATCCGAACGAGGGCAGGCCCAGCGTGGCCATCGAATCCAGGAAGCAGGCCGCCAGCCGTCCCAGGCCCCCATTGCCCAGCGCCGCGTCGGGTTCCTGGTCGGCGACGTCTTCGAGCGTACGGGCATATTCCTGCAGGCCCTTGCGAGCGGCATCGCCCAGGTCGAGCGCAGCCAGCGCATTGGACAGGCTGCGTCCGATCAGGAATTCCATCGAGAGGTAGCAGACCCGGCGCGCCTTGTTCGTGCGCTCCCGCACCGCGTTCTCGACCCAGCGCTGCGACAGCTGCGCACGCGCGACATACGAAAGGGCCTGCGTCAGCTCATGGGTCGACGCCTGGCGGGCGTCGACCGCGACGTTCGTGAGCAACTGCGTGTTGATGGCCGTGCCCAGGCTGGCCGGTGGTTTGGGAACGCGCTGGTTCACGGTTCAATCCTTCTTGGGTGCCTGTGTTGCCACACGGCGGGAATCGACCGCGGCACCTGCAGCGGCCTCATTCGCACGGATGCGAACAGCTTGCATTTCATTCTCGCATGCCCGTGTGACACGATGGACGCAAGGGCTGTGCCAATGCGAACCGCATTAAGATGCAAATGCGGAAACCCGCCTGCCGCGCCACTGGAGACACCATGAAACCCCAAGATCTGGCCCAGAACCTCGACCTGCCCAAGCGAGCCATTGCGCTGGTGCTCGCCGGCGGGCGTGGCAGCCGCCTGATGGCGCTGACCGATCGCCGCGCCAAGCCGGCCGTGTATTTCGGCGGCAAGTTCCGCATCATCGACTTTGCCTTGTCGAACTGCCTCAACTCCGGCATCCGGCGCATCGGCGTGATCACGCAATATGCCTCGCACAGCCTGATCCGGCACCTGCAGCACGGTTGGGCGTTTCTCAAGACCGAGATGAACGAGTTCGTCGACCTGATGCCGGCCCAGCAGCGCCAGGACGATGGCAGCTGGTACCGCGGCACGGCCGATGCGGTGTACCAGAACCAGGACATCCTGGAGAGTTATGGCCCGGACTACATCGTCGTGCTGGCCGGCGACCACATCTACAAGATGAACTACGCGCTGATGCTGGCCGACCACGTGGCCAAGGGGCGGCCCTGCACGGTGGCCTGCATCGCGGTGCCGCGCGAGGAGGCCAAGGCCTTTGGCGTGATGCAGGTCGATGCCGACAACAAGATCACCGATTTCCTGGAAAAGCCGGCCGAGCCACCTGCCATGCCGGGCAACCCGGACATGTCGCTGGCCAGCATGGGCGTCTATATCTTCGATGCGAACTACCTGTACGCAGAGCTCGAACGCGACATGGCCGACCCCGCGTCGGACCATGACTTCGGCAAGAACATCATCCCGCGCGCGGTGCAGAGCGGGCATGCGTCCGCGCATCCGTTCGACCTGTCCTGTGTGCCCAACGGCTCGGATGGCGATGCCTACTGGCGCGACGTCGGAACGGTCGACGCCTACTGGGACGCCAACATCGACCTGACGGCCACCGATCCCAAGCTCAACATGTACGACCAGCGCTGGCCGATCTGGACCTACCAGCCGCAACTGCCGCCGGCCAAGTTCGTGCACAACCAGGATGACCGGCGCGGCCTGGCGATCGAGTCGCTGGTCTCCGGCGGCTGCATCGTCTCGGGTGCGGTGTTCCGCTCGGTGCTGTTCTCCAGCGTGCGGGTGCATTCCCATTCCAGTGTCAACTGGTCGGTGCTGCTGCCCAATGTGCAGGTGGGGCGTGGCGCACGGCTGACCCGAACGATCATCGACCGCGGCTGCCAGATCCCGGACGGCATGGTGATCGGCGAGGACGCCAAACTCGACGCCGAACGCTTTCACCGCAGCGCCAATGGCATCTGCCTGGTCACGCGGGACATGCTGGCCAAGCTTGCTGCATGAGGGTCTTGCATGCCGGAGCGGAGGTGTTTCCGCTCGTCAAGACCGGCGGCCTGGCCGATGTGATGGGAGCCTTGCCGCAGGCCCTGGTGGCGCAGGGCGCCGACGTGCGCCTGGTGTTGCCCGGGCTGCCAGCCATCGTGCGCGGTGTCGACGGTCAGCGCCTGGTCTGCGAGATCGGGCCGATGTTCGGCGCCGCCCGCATCAGCCTGCGTCTGGGCACGGTCGGTTTCAGCGGCGTGCCGGCCTATGTCGTCGATGCGCCGCGCCTGTACCGGCGCGACGGCAATCCGTATCTCGATGCCAGCGGCGCCGAGTGGAGCGACAACCTGCAGCGTTTTGCCTTGCTTGGCTGGGTGGCGGCACATCTGGCCAGTGGTGAGCTCGACGGCGACTGGGTGCCCGATCTGGTGCATGCGCACGACTGGCATGCGGCCCTGGCCTGCGCCTACATGGCCGCCCAACCGGCGTCGCCGGCAAGGTCGGTGTTCACCGTGCACAACCTGGCCTACCAGGGTCTGTTCGACGCGCACGATTTCCACCTGCTCGGGTTGCCGGGTCGGTTCATGTTGCCCGGGGCGCTGGAGTTCCATGGCCGCTTCTCATTCATGAAGGCCGGCCTGGCCTATGCGCAGCGCGTCACCACGGTCAGTCCCTCCTATGCGGCCGAGATTGCACGGCCGGAGTTCGGATGTGGCCTGGACGGCGTGATCCGCGCCCGTGGCGTCGCGGTTTCGGGCATTCTCAACGGTGTCGACGGCAAGGTCTGGGACCCGGCGTCCGATACCCTGATCGATGCCCGGTATTGCGCTACCGCACTGCAGGGCAAGGCCCGCTGCAAGGCGGCCTTGCAGCAGGCGCTGCGCCTGGCCGTCGATGCCCGGGCGCCGGTGCTGGCCGTCGTCAGCCGGCTGACGGCGCAAAAAGGCCTGGACCTGTTGCTGCAGGCCTTGCCCGATCTGCTGGCGCACGGCGTGCAACTGGCTGTGCAAGGAACCGGTGACGCCGCCCTGGAGGCGGCGTTCATGGCAGCCGCACAGGCCCACGCCGGCCGCGTGGCGGTACGGATCGCCTATGACGAGTCCCTGGCGCATCGCATGGTGGCGGGCGCCGACATGATTCTGGTTCCCTCGCGCTTCGAGCCCTGCGGGTTGACCCAGCTCTACGGTTTGCGCTATGGCACGGTTCCGGTGGTGCGCCGGGTCGGTGGTCTGGCCGACACCGTGGTCGATGCGAGCGACGAAGCCCTGGCCGAAGACCGTGCGACCGGCTTCGTGTTCGATGCGGCGACACCTGCCGCGCTGTCGGATGCCGTCACGCGGGCGGTGGCGCTATGGGGCCACCCGGGTGCATGGCAGCGCCTGATGCTGCGCGGCATGGCGCAGGACTTCTCCTGGGAGCCGGCAGCCGGACATTACATGGCGCTGTACCGCGAAATGCTGGGCACGGAGCTTGCGTCGGACTGATGGCCACCGCCTGTGCCGACACGGGGATGCCACGGTTCGCGCAAGCTGCGACGCTTACAATTTCTGCGACCATGTCGCGTCAGACGATCCAACTTCCGGGAGTAGCAAGAACATGAAAACCGACCCATCGATCTTCAAGGCCTACGACATCCGTGGCATTGTTCCCGCGACAGTGACCGACGAGATTGCGCAAGGGATCGGACGCGCCTTCGGCACCATTGCGATGGCCCAGGGCGAAACCACGGTGGCGGTCGGTCGCGACGGGCGCCTGAGCGGGCCCAGCCTGAGTTCGGCGCTGATGCGCGGACTGGTAGAGGCAGGTGTCGAGGTGGTCGACGTCGGCGTCGTCACCACACCGATGCTTTACTTCGCGGCCAACACCGTCTGCAACAGTGGCATCCAGGTGACCGGCAGCCACAACCCGCGCGACTACAACGGATTCAAGATGGTGATGGGCGGCCGTGCCATCTATGGCGAGGACATCCAGGCCCTGCGCACGATGATGGAGACCGAGAGCTGGAAGCTGCAGTCCGGCGGCAAGGTCCGCAACGTCGACGTGCTGGCGCCTTATACCGCGCGCATCGTCTCGGACATCAAGCTGGCGCGCCCGCTCAAGGTGGTGGTCGACAGTGGCAATGGCGTGGCCGGTGCGTCGGCGCCCGGCATCCTGCGGGCGATCGGCTGCGAGGTGATCGAACTGTTCAGCGAGGTGGACGGCAATTTCCCCAACCACCATCCCGATCCCAGCAAGCCCGAGAACCTGAAGGACCTGATTGCCGCACTGGCCAGCAGCGACGCCGAACTCGGTCTGGCATTCGACGGCGACGGCGACCGGCTGGGCATCGTGACCAAGCAGGGCAACAACATCTATCCGGACCGTCAGATCATCCTGTTCGCGCGCGACGTGTTGTCCAGGGTGCCCGGTGGCACCATCATCTTCGACGTGAAATGCTCGCAGCAGGTGGCGCCGGCAATCACCGCCGCTGGCGGCAAGCCGCTGATGTACAAGACCGGCCATTCGCTGATCAAGGCGCGCATGAAGGAACTCGACGCGCCCTTTGGCGGCGAGATGAGCGGCCACATCTTCTTCAAGGAGCGCTGGTACGGCTTCGACGACGGCACCTATGCCGCCTGCCGCCTGCTGGAGATCGTCAGCGCGGTGGCCGATGCCAATGTGATGCTCGATGCCTTGCCGACCAGTTTCTCCACGCCGGAGCTCAATGTGGCCTGTGCCGAAGGCGAGCCACCTGCGCTGATGCGCAAGGCGGTCGAACTGGCGGACTTTGGCGCCGATGCCGCGCTCACCACCATCGACGGTCTGCGCGTGGACTGGCCGGACGGTTTCGGCCTGATGCGGGCGTCGAACACGACGCCGGTGCTGGTGCTGCGCTTCGAAGGCCAGACCGAGGCCGCACTCGAACGCATTCAGACCGCCATGCTGGGCCTGCTGCACAAGGTCAAGCCGGACGCGCACATCGGGGCCAGCGCGCACTGATGGCCGGCCGCCTGTCGGCCCGTGACCTGGCGTGGCGTGGCGTGGTGGCGCATCCGGGTGCGACCCCGGTCTGGCATCGTTCGGGCGGCCGTCGCGGCAGGCCCGGCAACGGGCAACTGACAGGCAGTAGACGATGACCCACGACCAGACCCTGATTCTCGGCATCCTGCTGGCGACCGTGGCCATGTTCCTGTGGGGCCGCTGGCGCCACGACATGGTGGCTGCCGCATCGCTGCTGGGCTGTGTGGTGGCGGGGCTGTTGCCCGCCGGCGAGGCGTTTTCCGGCTTTGGCCATCCGGCCGTGATCTCGGTGGCCTGCGTACTGGTGCTCAGCCGCGGTCTGCAGACCTCGGGCGCCGTGGATGTTCTGGCCCGATGGGTGCTGCCGGCCAAGGCCGGGACCACGCTGAGCATGGCCGCATTGATCGGGCTGGGGGCGGTGCTCTCTGGCTTCATGAACAACGTCGGTGCGATGGCGCTGCTGATGCCGGTGGCGATCAAGCTGTCGAAGCGACTGGGCCTGTCGCCCGGCCAGGTGCTGATGCCACTGGCCTTCGGAACCATCCTGGGCGGCATGACGACGCTGATCGGCACGCCACCCAATCTGATCGTGGCCGGCTTCCGTGCCCAGGCCGGCTTGGGCAGTTTCGGCATGTTCGACTACACGCCTGTGGGCTTGGCCGTTGCGGTGGCTGGCGTCTTTTTCGTGGCACTCATCGGCTGGCGCCTGGTGCCGGCGCGCAAGCAGGCGGGGTTCGAAGGTTTCGAGACCGGTGCCTATCTGACCGAAGCACGTGTGCTGCCCGATAGCAAGGTGATTGGCAAGACCTTGCGCGAGCTGGATGACAACTTCGACCAGGCGGGTGCGCAGATTGTCGGACTGGTCCGCAACGAGATGCGGGTCACGGCACCCAATCCACGGCGCCGGGTCCGCGAGGCAGACATCCTGGTCATCGAGGCCGAGGCCGAGGCACTGGCCGGACTGCTGTCGGCGCAAGGGCTCAAGCTGGAGGAGTCTGGACGTCCACCGCAGGAACCGCAAGAGGACGATACGGCGAAGCCGGCAGCTGCGAATGCCGGCCAGTCCCGGGCCCTGGAGAAATGGGACGTCGGCAGGGGCGCCCGCACCAGCGTGGCCGCGCGCCAGGGGAATGCCCCACCACCCGGCGTCGCGCCCGACGGGCCCGAATCGGCGGCCGCCGGCGGCGGCGGGCAGACGACCTCGCGCGAACCGATCGAGAAGCGCGCAGGCGAGGTCCGTGTGGCCGATGGAGCCGCCAAGCGCGTCGCGGGTGATGCGGGGGCCGACGGTTCCCGGCCCGATCCCGGCGAGGACGCAGACGGCGACCCGGCGCCGAAGGAGGATGACGACAAGGACGGCGAAAAAAGTGCGGCGTCGAACGAAGTCGTGCTGACGGAACTCGTCGTTCTGCCGGGTTCGCTGCTGGCCGGCCGTTCTGCCAGCGATCTGCAGCTGCGCACCATCTACGGACTGAATCTGCTGGCCTTGTCGCGCCAGGGACGGCGCTCCATGGTGCGGCTGCGTGCCATGCCGCTACTGCCCGGCGATCTGATGCTGTTGCAGGGTCCTCCCGAGTCGATCGCGGAATTCGCCACGGACAACGGCTGCGTGCCCCTGGCTGAGCGTGAGTTGCGCATTCCGAACCGGCGCAAGGCCTGGCAGGCCGCCATCATCATGGCGTGTTCCGTCGGCGCTGCGGCACTGGGACTGCTGCCGGCAGCCGTTGCATTCGCACTCGGTGTCCTGGCCACGATGGTGCTGCGCACGGTGCCGCCACGCTCGGTCTATGAGGCCATCGACTGGCCGGTCATCGTGTTGCTGGCCGCCTTGATACCAGTGGCCGGCGCCATGGAGACCACCGGTACGGCCGACCTGATCGCGCGCTTCCTGCTGGAGAGCGTCGCGCAGGGCAGCCCGGTCGTGGCGCTGGCGCTGATCCTGATCGTGACGATGTTCCTGTCCGACCTGATGAACAACGCGGCAACCGCCGCCGTGATGTGCCCGATCGCCATCGGTACCGCGGTGGCGCTGAACGTCAGTCCCGATTCCTTCCTGATGGCGGTTGCCATTGGTGCTTCGTGCGCCTTTCTGACGCCGATCGGGCACCAGAACAACACGCTGATCCTGGGGCCGGGTGGCTTTCGCTTCGGCGACTACTGGCGCCTGGGACTGCCGCTGGAGATTCTGGTCTGCGCCATCAGCATCCCCTTGTTGCTGATTGTCTGGCCGCTGTGACGCGGGCCTAGGCAGCCGCCAGCGAACGCACGCGCTCACCCTGGGGCGGCAGGAAGCGCGCGTCGAACAACTGGGCAGGTGTTGGCGGGTGTTCCAGATGCTTGACGCGTTGCATGAGCGCGATGGTGCAGGCCAGGCGCGCCGGGTCGGCGTCACCGATGCCGCGGGTCGCACCTTCGGCATCGGCCATCTCGAGTCGCAATGTGCCCAGCAGCCGCGCATGGTTGGCATTTCGGTCGATGACCGGATTGCGCCGAACCACCGCGTCCATGGCCGCTTCCACGTCGGCCACCGTGTCGGCCACGCCCCGGTTGACAGCGCGTACCAGCCCCTGGACGGCCAGCGGATGGTCGCGCAGCAAGGACGGTGTCACCATCAGTGCGCCGCCGTACAGCGAGGGCACATGGTTTCGCCATTCGAAGTGGCGCAGCGCCTGCGCCGGGTCGATGCCGACCTCGAGCGACTGCGCATGAATGGTGTTGACGAAACCGAACACCCCGTCCCAGTTGCCTTGCAGCATCATCGCCACCAGCGCGCGGTGGGGCAGGTCGGATACCTCGACCCGTACCGTGTCCGGATCGATGCCGTTGGCTGCGCAGAACTCGGGAAACATGCGCCAGGCCGCGTCATCGGGATGGGTGACCAGCGTGCGCCCCTGGATGTCCCGCGGTGTCCGCAGCGGACCATCGGTCGGTACCGCGATCGTGTAGGGCGCGCGGTTGTGCAGCGCGTACACCGCGATCGGCGCCTCGGCGGGCCGGACACTGGCGCATTCCACCAGGGCATTGAGGTCGCCATAGCCGACGTCGAACAAGCCATCCGCCAGCCGGGGAACGGCATTGGCCAGCGTGTCGCCCTCGGTGAACGTGACGCTGAGACCTTCTTCGCGGAAGTAGCCGCGATCGTCGGCCAGGAAGAACCAGGCCTGGGGTCCCGAATAGAAGGTATTGAGAATGAAGCGCAGGTGCAGTGGCCTGCCGAAGGTCGGCATTCTCGGTTGGCGCGGATGGGGGGACAGCAAGGGGATCAGAGCCGGATGCCGGCCCCCCTGACTGTCGGGCCGAGCACGGCGACCTGGTCCTTGACGAAGTCGTTGGACATCAGGGCCGACTCCGGCTTGGCCACGATGCCCAGGTCGGCGAGCTTTTTCTGGATCTCCGGCAGCACCAGCACTTCGTTGCATGCCGCATGCACCCGCGCGATGATGTCGCTCGGCAGCCGCGCGGGTGCCGACAGGCCGAAGAAGTTCTCCAGCACCAGCTTGGGTTGTCCCAGCTCCACGATGGTCGGAACGTCGGGCATCAAGGGGGAACGCTGTTTGCCGGTGACGGCCAGCGGGACCAGCTGCCCGGTCTTGAAGAATTGCACGTACGAGGTGATGACATCAATGCCCAGCGGAATCGTGTTGGCGATCAGGTCGGTCGTCATCGGTGCGCCGCCACGGTACGGAATATGGACCATGTTGATGCCGGTGAGCTTCTTGAGCAGTTCGCCGTGCACGTGGCCGATCGAGCCCGGTCCGCCCGAACCGAAGTTGATGGCGCCATCCTTGCGCGCCATGGCCTCGAATTCCGCATAGCTCTTGATGCCCGATGGCTTGCTGGCCATGATCACCAGCGGCGCAGCCCCCAGATAGGCCACATGCGTGAAGGCACCCACCGGGTCATAGGGCTGCTTCTCGAGCGCGAACGGTCCGAGTGCGATCGGGGTGGTGTTCGACAGCATGAAGGTGTACCCGTCGGCAGCGGCAGCCGCCACCAGGGATCCGCCGATCGTGCCGCCGCCGCCAGGCCGGTTGTCGATGAACACGGACTGTCCCAGCCGCTTGCCGAGTTGCTCGGCCAACAGGCGTGCCAGGACATCGCTGGAGCCGCCCGGTGGAAAGGTGACCACGATGCGCACCGGCTTGTCAGGCCATTCGGCAAAGGATGGCAGGCTGGCGAGCGCGGCGCTGGCGCCCAGCCATTGAAGGACGTTGCGACGCGACGGAGTGATGGGGTTCATGCAGATTCCAGTGCGAGCTTGGACGTGGCGTTGAAGGAAGTGGATACGGTGTCAATAGCAACTATCAGGCCATGGGCGACGCGCATGGCTTGCCGGCGGCGACGGTCGCCCGTGCCGGAGGCGGTGACCGGCCCCGCCGCGCAGCAGGACGGCGCGCGCGCCGTGCCTGCCATCGGGCTGCACACCGCACATTCGCGGTGCGAAGGAAGCAAACTGGTGCGACCGTGCACAGCGCCTGGCGGCAGCCGATGGCGCATGACCAATAATCCGGGCATGGCCCCGAATTTCCAATCTGTGCAGCATTTCGCGCCGCCACGGCGCGTGCCCTTGAATCCGCATGTCGCAAACTGATCCCGCCGCATCGGACGAGAGCCGCTCGCAGTCCGACATCTCGCTGGTCATCCAGGCCTTGTCCGAGGGGCGGAACAAACGCGTGCGCAAATTCATCCAGCGCATGCACCCGGCCAAGACGGCGGCCTTGCTGGAGATGCTGGATTCCGACCAGCGTGCCGCGCTGTGGCAGCAGGTCGACCCGACGCTGGAGGCGCGCATACAGCCGCACCTGAACCAGTTGCTGAGCACTGAACTGGCCGGGCAGACTGGCGAGGACTCGGCGGCGGAGCAGGCCGAACAGGCCGAACTGCGGCGCAATTCGCGCGGTGGCGAGGTCAACCACCTGGATGCGGTGCGCAAGGCGCTGGGCGCGGGCCGGCTCAAACGGGTCGCCAAGACCTTGCGGCGCATGCATCCGGCCAAGGTCGCAGGCCTGCTGGAGGCATTGCCGCCGGACGAGCGTCGCGCGGTCTGGAGCATGGTCGATACCGACCGGGCCGGCAAGGTGCTGACCTATCTGCACGACGAGATCCGCACCGCGCTGGCGCGCGAACTCGACATGGAGGACCTGGTCGCGTCGGCCCAGCATCTGGAGCTGGACGACCTGGTCGACCTGATCCAGGGCCTGCCCGAGGACCTCGGAACCCGATTGTTGCAGGCGACCAGCGGCGCGCGGCGCGAGCAGCTCGAATCGATGCTGTCGTACCCCGAGGATTCGGCCGGGGGTCTGATGAATGCGGACGCGATCGAGGTGCGCGCCGACGTTCGCATCGGCACCGTGCTGCGTTACCTGCGGCTGCTGGAGTCGCTGCCACCGCAGACCGACATGCTGATGGTTGTCGACCGCCAGGGCAATTACCAGGGCACGCTGCGCCTGGGGGCGCTGGTGACGGCCGAACCGACGCGGCGCGTGCTGGACCTGATGCACACCGACATCAGCGGCATTCCGGTCGACATGGATGCTGCCGACGTGGCGCAGATCTTCCAGGATCTGGATCTGCTGTCGGCCCCGGTCGTTGACGCGAACAACCGCCTGATCGGCCGCATCACGGTCGACGACGTGGTCGACCTGATCCGCGAGAACTCCGACCGCACGATGATGCAGATGGCCGGCCTGGACGACGAGGCCGACATGTTCGCGCCCGTACTGGTGAGTTCGCGCCGACGTGCGGTCTGGCTGGGTGTCAACCTGCTCACGGCCTTCCTGGCTTCCTGGGTGATCGGTCGATTCCAGGCCACCTTGTCGCAACTGGTCGCGCTGGCCGTGCTGATGCCGATCGTGGCCAGCATGGGCGGCATCGCCGGCAGCCAGACCCTGACACTGGTCATCCGGGGTCTTGCGCTGGGCCAGGTGCAGAAGGGCAATATCCGGATCCTGCTCAACCGCGAGATCGGCGTGTCCATCCTCAACGGGGCGCTATGGGCCGTGGTGATTGCGCTGCTGGCCGTGGCCTGGTTCGGTGACTGGGGCATCGGTGGCGTGCTGGGCGCGGCGATCCTGATCAACCTGCTGTGCGCCGCCCTGGCCGGACTGGCCATTCCGCTGGTGCTCGACCGTCTGGGCATAGACCCGGCGCTGGCCGGCAGCGTGATCCTGACCACGGTGACCGACGTGGTCGGGTTTTTCTCGTTTCTGGGGCTGGCCACCTGGTTGCTGTTGTAATGCTTCTGTACTGATGGAACCTGCTGTCGGCGCCGCTGCTGAAACCGGCAATGGCGCAGATGGGCCGGTACCCGAACCCGAAGGATGGCGATGAGCGACGTGGACAATTTCCTGCGCCAGCTGCATGCAGTGCTGCAGTGGCCGATCTTCGAGACCGGCGGCACCCGGATCACGGTCTGGTCGGTGCTCTACCTGATCGTGCTGGTGCTGCTGCTGCTGGCGGTGGCGCGCCGGATACAGCGCTGGCTGGTGCACGGGCCGCTGCTGCGCGAGCGCCTGGACCCGGGTGCCCGGCAGGCAGCCGGTACGCTGGCACGGTATGTCGTGCTGCTGATCGGCTTCATGGTCATTGTGCAGACCGCCGGCATCGACCTGACCACCTTTCATGTGCTGGCAGGCGCGGTCGGTATCGGCGTCGGCTTCGGACTGCAGAACGTGGTCAGCAACTTCATCGCCGGCATCATCATCATGTTCGAACGCCCGATCAAGATCGGCGACCGCATCGTCGTGGGCGGTGTCGAGGGCAACGTGGTGGAGATCGGCGCCCGCGGCACGACCGTGCTGAACAACGACAACATCGCGGTCATCGTGCCCAATTCCAAGTTCATCACCGAGGATGTGATCAACTGGAAATACAACGACGATCGGGTGCGGTTCCGGATTCCGGTCGGTGTTGCCTATGGCAGCGACGCGCGGCAGGTGGAGCAGATCCTGCTCGAGGTGGCGGCGGCCGATGCGGATGTCATGGAGGACCCGGCGCCAGCCGTGCGCCTGATGGCATTCGGCGACGATGGCCTGCTGTTCGAACTGCGCGCCTGGTCACGCAGCCTGGTCGACCAGAAGGGCAAGCTGATCAGCCAGCTCAATTTCGCCATCTACGACCGCTTCCGCCAGGAAGGCATCGAATTCCCGTTTCCGCAGCGCGACCTGCACCTGCGCAGCGGTGTGCTGGAGGTGCGCCGGGCCGCGCCGCGCCCGGACGCCTGACGCCGGCGCCTTGCGCCTCAGTGGTGGTCGAGCTTCTTGTCGGTGAACAGCCAGTCGCGAAGTTCGTGGTCGAACTTGGGGTCGCGGCGGCGGATCCACTCCAGCACCATCGCGGCATGTTCCTTTTCCTCGTCGCGGTTGTGCTGCAGGATGGATTTGAGTTCCGGGTCCTTGCAGGCATCGGCGCGCTGGTTGTACCAGTCGACAGCCTCGAGTTCTTCCATCAGTGAGACGATGGCACGGTGCATGTCCCGTGTCTGGTCGCTGAGTTCGGCAATCGGTTCGTGGTAACCCTCATTGGACATCTGTTTCTCCTGTCAATCGTGGTGGCAATGGCCTGGTGGCTGTGCCGTGGTCTGGTCTTTGGCTGGCGCGGCGTGTGCCGCGTCGTCCCTCGGCAAGCATAACCTCAGCGCGAGGATGCGGAGGGTGAAGCGCAGACAGCGCCATCCGGATCTTGATCGACGGTGACGAGCACATCCGACTGCACGCGACCCAGCAGTTGCTGGGTGACGCTGCCCAGCAACCATTCCTGTGTCATTCCTGCGCCGTGCTTGCCGGCGACGACCAGGTCTGCATCGAGGTCAAGCTGTTGCTGCACGATGTCCTGCACCGGGTCGCCGTGCGTGATCACGGGGCGCCAGCGCGCGGGGTCGAGTCCGGTATCGGTGGCCAGCGACTGCAGTCGCAACAGTGCTTCTTGCCGGATGGTCTGGCGGTACTGCAGGACGGCTTCGTCGCTCACACCGGCAAAACGCATCTTGCCCTCGAACGGAAGCTCGCAGGCATGCATCAGTATCAAGTGCGCCTTTGGATTGAGCTGTTGCGCCAGCGTGATGGTCCGGGCCGAACCTGGGGAGAAATCGATGCTCACCAACAGGGTGCGATAAGGCTGGTGTGGCGCCTGGCGCACGAACAACATGGGTTGCCGGGTCTTGCGCAACAGCCGTTCCGCGGTCGCGCCGATGAGCCAGTGGCGCAGGTATCCGGCGCTGCTGGCGCCAAGCACCATCAGGTCGGCGTCAATTGCGGTGGCCCGCGCTGTGATGCTGGGCAACAGCTGCCCCTCGGTCCGATGTGTTTTGGCGGTGACGCCGTGTGTGGACTGGACGTCGCGCGCCAGCGCTGCCAGTTGCGCATCGGTCTGCGCGAGCATGCGCGTCTCCACGGCGTCGTTCCCGCCGCCGAGCAGCTGGCGCAGCTGCGCCAGCGCACCGGCCTCGACGACATGCAGCAACTCCAGGCGGGCACCGATCTCCCGTGCCAGCATCGCGGCGCGCAGTGCGGCATGGCGCCCCGCGGTCGACAGATCGGTCGGTACAAGCAGGCTGCGGGGCATGGGCATCGGGGCTCCTGTTCCGGTGCTGGACGGTGCATGCGATGCGCGCACCGCCCTCAGTGCGAACCATCATACCCGTGCATGAATGGTGCCCAGGCGTCGTCGCTCCAGCGAAATGTGTCGTCCAGCCGCAGTTCCTTGCGCAGTGAGCGAAGCAGGCGCGCCAGGTTGTCGGCTTTCCATTTGTCGCCGGCGCGAAATCCGCATTTGTCGAAGTCGACGATCCAGGCCTTGCCGGCAGCGTCGAGCATCAGGTTGTGGCAGTTCAGGTCGGAATGGAACACCTGTTCGTCGTGCAGGCTGCGCACGGCCTGCCCCAGGGTCCTCCATTCCACTGGCGTGAGGGCACGCGTGTCGTGCAGCAGCCGCGCCACGTCGGTGGCGTCGGGAATCAAGGCCACCAGGATGTCGGCGCGGTAGAAAAGGCCGTGGCGCACATGCCGCGCCGCACAGGCCTGCGGGACCGCAAGGCCTCTGGCGCGCAGCTGCGACAGCAACGTGTATTCGGCCATGGCACGTGTGCGTGGCGTGGGCCGCGCCAGAAAGAGGTCGCGGCTCAGGCGCGCCATCAGTCCTCCGCGGTAGTAGTGGCGCAGCAGGTATCGGCCGCGCGCATCGCCCACCCGGTGGATATGGCCGCGGCCTGCGCCCAGGGCCTGGCTGTCCCCTTGCTGTTGCCACCATTGCGGGTCGAACAGGCAGGGCTCTGCCGCTTCGAAGCACTGCGCGTCTACCCAGACGGTCTGTGCGCCGTGGCGTGATTCCAGTGGATCGGACCGCGGTGTCTGCCAGGATGCGAACGGTGCGAGTTCAGCCATGGTGCGCGCGACGGCACCGGTCATGGCCAGGTAGACCGTGCGTCCGAGATCGATCCTGCGGCGGCTTGCCCCGGGGTGTTCCAGCACGTCGGCAAACTGTGCGAGCACGTCGGTCGCTGACGCCACCGGGGTCAGCGCGCCGGCAGATGCCAGGGCCTCGTACAGCTGCGCGAAGTTGTGCGTATGCGGCCCGGCGATCACAGGCTTGTCCAGCACCAGCACCTCCAGCGGGTTGTGGCCGCCCCGGGGGATCAGGCTGCCGCCGACAAAGCAGGCATCGGCCACGCCATACCAGCGCATCAGCTCGCCCATCGTGTCGCCCAGCAGAACCTGGGTGTCCGGGCCTGGCAGCTGGCCCTGGCTGTGGCGCAGAAAGCGCAGGCCGGCCTGCTGCAGCAGCCGGGCCACGGTGTCGAAGCGTTCGGGATGGCGTGGCACCAGGATCAGCAAATCGTCCGGTCGCTGTGCCAGGTGCTGCACGAAGGCCTCGATCAGCGCCTCGTCTTCGCCGGCGTGCGTGCTGCCGGCGGTCAGCACCGCACGCAGACCGAGGGCCTGCCGGGTTGCCGTGATGGTCTCGGCCAGGCCGGCTGCAAGCTGCAGGTCCGACTTGATGTTGCCGGTGACGCGGATCCGCTGCGGCGCCACCCCCAGCGCCGCAAAGCGGTCGGCCGTCGGCTGGTCTTCGCAGCAGACCAGGCGCAGGCAGGCCAGTGCCGGTTGCATCAGCACCCGCCAGCGCCGATAACCGGCCGCCGACTTCTCCGACAGCCGCGCATTCGCCACCACCACCGGCGTCCCCCGGGCCTGTGCATGGTGCAGGAAGTTGGGCCACAGCTCGCGCTCGAGCAGGATCACCAGGCGCGGCCGCAGCGCCGCCAGGAAGCGGCGGGTGGCGCCGGGCAGGTCGAACGGGAAATACACATGGTCGACCCTGTCGCCGTAGTCCTTTCGGATCTGACGGGAGCCCGTGGGTGTGGTGCAGGTGATCAGGGGCCGGCCCCAGCGCGGGTCGGCCAGCAGGTTCTCGATCAGCGGCCGGGCCGCCAGCACTTCGCCGACCGAGCCACAATGCACCAGCACCGCGCCGGGCACCGGCACTGTCGACCGGCCGAGACGTTCATTCCAGCGCAGGCGGTATTGCGGATCGGCCCGGCCACGCCACCACAGGTAGGCCAGCAGCAGTGGTGCGGCGCACACCATCGCCAGGCTGTACAGCGCGCGCGCCATCGCCTGCACCGGAGCCTGCGCCTTCTGCCTCAGCGCCAATGCGCGGCCACCCAGGCGGTTGGCGGCACACGCCGGTACCATTTGCCGCTGACGCCGACGATGGCATCGGGTGGGTTGGGCTTGCCATGGAACGCGATGATCTTCGCGCCGGCCGGGATGGTCGGCGGCTTGAACCAGCTCATCAGGCCGCGCGGCACGCAGTGGCGCTTGAAGCTGACGCACCAGCCCGGGGGCCAGTAGGCGACCTTGCCCTGGCGCCCGAGGTACTGCGTGATGTATTCCTGCTCGTTGCGCACGTCAGCAATCGAATCCGGGAAGCCGTTCTTCAGGTGCGCCAGCGCATCCGCATGCGCGCCGATCGTGTAGCGGTAGACCGAGGTGTTGCCGGTGCCATCCTTCTTGTCCCACTCGCGGATCACGCAGAAATCGCCCGGATGGTCGAAGAAGCAGTCGATGCTGTCGACGATCACGATGTCCAGGTCCAGGAACAGCGTCGGCCCTTGCAGGTCATACAGCGGGTCGGCAAAACTGGTCAACTTGAGCCAGCCGTGGCCGAAGCTCCAGGGCTCGCGATTGTCGAAAGGCGCGAAGCCGACGGGCGGGATCGGATGGAGCTCGATGCCATCGTCGATGCCTTCGGCCTCGTCACACAGGCAGATGAAGCGAAACGGGCGGTGCAGGTGCCGCCGGACCATGGAATGCAGCCGGTTGACGTATTCCGGTCCGTATTTGCGGCCCCATTTGATACACAGCACGTTGACGGTTTGCATGGCGTGAGGATTCTCCATCGGTGTCGAACCCGATGCCATGACGGGTCGCTGCTGCAGGGGGCGGGCCCGACCCGGATCGGGTCTGCCGGCCGGCGGTCAGGTAGGCCTACTTGGCCAGTATCGCCTCGATGCCTTGCAGGTCGTTGGCGGTCAGGGAGCCATTGGCCTGGCGCAGGCGCAGCCCGCCCACCAGTACATCGTAGCGCGCCTTGGCGAGGTCGCGCTTGGTCTGGTACAGCTGGCTCTGCGCATTGAGCACGTCGATGTTGATGCGCACACCGACCTGGTAGCCGAGCTTGTTGGCTTCGAGCGAACTCTGGCTGGATGCCTCGGCCGCCTCCAGGGCCTTGGCCTGGCCCTGTCCGGACAGCACGCCGAAATAGGCGGCCCGGGTGGCCTGCGACACGGTGCGGCGCGCCGCATCGAGGTCGCTGCGCGCCTTTTCTTCCAGCGCCAGGGTTTCCTTGATGCGGTTCTGGATCGCATAGCCCGCGAACAGCGGGAAGTTCAGCGACACGCCGATGGATGCCACGTTGGTGCGGCTGTCCAGCCGGGACGACGACGTGCCGTCGTTGTGGCTCATGGCATAGCTGCCGGTCAGGTCGACCGTGGGCCGCTCGCCGGCCTGGGCCTTGCGGGTTTCCAGCTGGGCGACTTCCAGCGCCACCATGGACTGGCGGACCAGGGGATGCAGATCGACCGCCTGGTTGACCCATGCGTTGACGTCCAGCGGCGCCAGTGCCGGCAGCACGACCGGCGGTGCCAGCGGCTTGGGCGCGACGCCGTCCTGGCCAACCAGCTGGTTCAGCGCCAGCTGCTTGACCCGCAGGTCGTTGGCGGCGGCGATTTCCTGCGCCAGCACCAGGTCATAGCGGGCCTGGGCCTCGCGCGTGTCCGTGATGGTGCTGGTGCCGACCTCGAAATTGCGCTTGGCTGCTGCCAGCTGCTCGGCAACGGCGGTCTTCTGGGCATCGACGAAGGCCACGCCGTCACGGGCTGCCAGCACGTCGAAATAGGCCTGGCTGACCCGCACGATCAGGTCCTGCTCGGCAACCTCCAGCTGGGCCTGGCCGGCAATCAGCGACTTCTTGCCCTGCTCATAGGTCAGCTGGTTGGCCGGCCGGTACAGCGGTTGCGAGGCACTGACGCTGACGCCCTGCGAGCCATAGGCCTTGGACGGGATCGGCACGTTGGCATCGATCGAGGTCCGTGACATGGACGCTGCCAGCCCGACGGTCGGTAGCGTGCCGGCGCGGGACTGCTCGGCCTTGGCGACCGTGGCCTCGTACTGCAGCTTGGCCGACTGGTAGGCCGCGTCGTAGGCGCGTGCGGTCTCGTACAGCTGCCCCAGGCTCTGGGCCTGGGCCGGCACGAGCGCCGCCACCGCCAGACCCAGCGTCAGCGCGAAACGGGACACGCGGGGCAGGCAGTGGCGGTGATCAGGTGCATTCAGGCGGTCGTGCATGGTGGTGTCCAGAGAGTGTCGGGCCAGGGGTGACGTGGTGCAGTGAGCGCGGATTCAGTAGCGGGGGACCGTGTTGTCGACTTCGTCCGCCCAGGCGTTGATGCCGCCGGCAATGTTGGCCACCCGGTTGAAGCCCTGGTTGTGCAGAAATTGCGCGACCTGCATGCTGCGGCCACCGTGGTGGCACAGGCAGGCGATCGGCGTCTCGGGGTCGAGTTCGGACAGGCGGGGTGGCACGCTGCCCATCGGCATGGTCAGCAGCGTGAAGTCTTCGCCGGGCTTGATGCTGGCGGTCCGCCACTCGGCCGGCTCGCGCACATCCAGCACCACGGCCTGACCGGCATCACGGTGGCGGGCAATCCAGCTGGTCAATTCACGGGGGCGGATCTGGTCAATCATGGATGGCATGTGGGGAGCTAGGGTGACAGGTGCGGGTGACAGGCGATGGGGTCAGAACTGGAACCGGGACGGTTCCGGGAAATTCTCCAGCCGCGGCGCCACCGTGTCCCAGGGCTGGACGGTACGGAAGTCGGACTCGCTGACGCGGGTCACGAAGGTCGCACGCATCACGGGCTCGTCCCCCACGATGGCGCCCAGGCGTCCGCCGATCTTGAGATGTTGCAGCAGGTGCTGCGGCAGCTGCGTCGTGGAGCCACTGAGCACGATCACGTCGAACGGGCCTTCTGCCGGCACGGCGCCAGCACCGTCCTGGTGGCGGACCTGGGCGTTGTGGATGCCGGCCATCTGAAGATTGGCACTGGCCAGCGCGGCCAGTTCGGCGCGGATCTCGAGCGAAATGACGCGCTGTGCCCGGTGCGCGAGCAAGGCGGCCATGTAGCCCGACCCGGCACCGATTTCCAGCACCTTCTCGTGTTTCTGGACTCCCAGGTCCTGCAGCATCCGGGCTTCGACGCGTGGCGCCAGCATGCATTGGCCGTCCGGCAGCGGGATCTCCATGTCGGCAAAGGCCAGCGCCTTGTGCGGGGCCGGTACGAAGTCCTCGCGCTTGACGACCGACAGCAGTTGCAGCACATGGGCGTCGAGCACCTCCCAGGGGCGGATCTGCTGCTCGATCATGTTGAAACGGGCTTGTTCGAAGTTCATGGCGCTGTGCATGCGATGGTTCTCGGAAAAATCAGGTCAAGCGGTCGATTTTAGGGGCTTGTGCGCCTTGCGCCTTGATACCGAGCAAGCTGCGGGCCCATTGGGCCAGATCGTCCATGTAGCAATAGGCCACCGGTACCACCACCAGGGTCAGCAGCGAGGAGGTGATGACGCCGCCGATCACGGCCTGGCCCATCGGGGCCCGCATCTCCGAGCCCTCGGTGAGCGCGAAAGCCAGCGGCACCATGCCGAACACCATGGCCAGGGTGGTCATCAGGATCGGGCGCAGCCGCACCCGGGCGGCCATCAGCAAGGCCTCGTCGCGCGCCAGCCCGGGGACAGTGCTGCCGTCTGGGGCGACGCTGTCCTCGCGCGCCCGGATCGCGAAGTCGACCAGCAGGATGGCGTTCTTGGTCACCAGGCCCATCAGCATGACCACGCCGATGATCGAGAACATCGACAGCGTGGAGCCAAAGAACATCAGCGCCAGCACCACGCCGATCAGCGTCAGCGGCAGCGCGGTCATCAGCGCCAGCGGCTGCAGAAAGCTCTTGAACTGGCTGGCCAGGATCATGTAGATGAAGACAATCGCCAGCACCAGCGCAGAGATCGCATAGCCGAAGGCCTCGTTCATGTTCTTGGTCGAGCCGCCGAACTTGTAGCTGTACCCGGGCGGAATGCGGATGCTGTCCATCGCCGTCTTGATGCCTTCGGAAACCTCGCCGGCCGATCGTCCGCTGACGTTGGCGGTGATGCTGACCTCGCGCGTCAGGTCGCGCCGATTGATCTGGTTCGGGCTGCTCGTCGCGCGGACCTCGGCCACCTGGTTCAACCGCACCACCCGCATGCTGCCATCGGCATTGCTGCCGACCGTGAAGGGCAGCCGCTCCAGGTCCTGTGGCGCGTCCCGCGCGCTGCCGTCCAGCCGCACGTTGACATCGTAGGTCTGGTCGTCGCTGGCGCGCCAGTTGCCCACGGTCTGTCCGGCTACCATGGTGCGCAGCGCGGCGCCGATCTGGCTGATGCCCAGGCCCAGGTCGGAGGCGACATCGCGCCGGATCTGGACGTCGAGCGTGGGCTTGTTCGGCTTGACGCTGGAGTCCAGGTCGACCAGACCCGGAATCGCACGAACCTTGTTCATGGCCTGCAGGGCAATGCGCTCGAGTTCGGCCTGGTCCGGGCCCTGGATCGAGAACTGCAGCTGCTTCTGGCCACCGACCGAGTCCAGCAGGCCGACATGGGTGACGGTGATGCCGGCGACCTGGCGCAGCCGCTCGCGCAGCACCACCGACATCTGGTTGACGCTGCGCTTGCGGTCCTTTCGGTCGACCAGGCGCACATAGACACTCGCGTAGATCTTGCCCTGCGCATTGCCGGTGTTGATGGTCGTCACGGTGTAGCGCACCTCCGGCATCGACCGCACGATCGCCTCGACCTGGCGCGCCTTGGCTTCGGTCACTTCCAGCGACGAGCCCACGGGCGTGTTGAAGTCGAGCGTGGTCTCCGAGAAGTCGGACGACGGGACGAATTCGGTGCCCAGCAGCGGCACCATGAACACGCTCCCGATGAAGATCGCCAGCGCGATCAGCACGGTGCTGATGCGGTGCTTCAGCGACCAGCGCAGAATGCCCTGGTAGCCGTCGATCAGCAGGTCGGTGCCGCGGTCGAAGGCGCCGGTGACGCGACCGATGGTCTTGTCGTACAGGGTGCGCGGCGCATGCCGCTTGCCGTGCGCCTCGATGCTGGGGTCGTGCCAGATCGAGGACAGCATGGGGTCGAGCGTGAAGCTCACGAACATCGAGATCAGCACCGCCGCCACGATGGTCAGCCCGAACTCGTGGAAGAACTTGCCGATGATGCCGCCCATGAAACCGATCGGCAGGAACACCGCGACGATGGACAGTGTGGTGGCCAGCACCGCCAGGCCGATCTCCTGCGTGCCGTCGAGCGCGGCCTGGAACGGCCCTTTGCCCATCTGCACATGGCGTACGATGTTCTCGCGCACCACGATGGCGTCGTCGATCAGCAGGCCCACGCACAGCGACAGCGCCATCAGCGTGATCATGTTGATCGTGAAGCCGAACAGGTTCATGAACAGGAAGGTGCCGATGATGGCGATCGGAAGCGTCAGGCCGGTGATTACTGTCGAGCGCCAGGAATTGAGGAACAGGAAGACGATCAGCACCGTCAGGATGGCACCTTCGATCAGCGTCTGGCGGACATTGGCCACCGACACCCGGATCTGGCGCGATCCGTCCAGGATGGGCTGCAGGCGCAGCCCAGGTGGCAGCTGCTTGCTGACCTCGGCCACCGCCGCCTGCAATCCGTCGACGACGGCGATGGTGTTCTCGTCCTGCGACTTCTGCACCGTCAGCAGCAGGGTGCGCTGGCCGTTGTACAGCGCCAGCGAGTCGATCTCCTGCGGGCCGTCGACGATGCGGGCCAGCTGGTCCAGCCGCACCGGCGCGCCATTGCGCCGCGCGACGATGATCTTGCCGAAGTCCTCCGGCCGTTCGATGCGCGCCTCGATCTGGACGACCCGTTCCTGCTCCTTCGAGCGGATCGCACCCAGCGGCATGTCCTGGTTCTCGCTGCGAACTGCCGCCACGACCTGGTCGGGCGTCAGGCCGTAGGCCTCGAGGGCGCGCGGGATCAGGTACAGGTTGATTTCGCGCTTGGTGCCGCCCACCACGGTCACCGAACCGACACCCCGCACGTTTTCCAGCCGCTTCTTGAAGGTCTGCTCGGCCCAGTTGGTCATCTCGACCGGCGTGGGTGGGCGTGCCGTCGCCTGTCCCTGCGGGGTCGCCGCCGGGTCGGGAACCACCGCGATCGACCAGACGGCGCGCGAGGCCGGGTCGAAGCGCGACACCCGAGGCTCCTTGACCTCGGTACGCAGCAGCGGCTTGACCGCTGCCACTTTTTCGCGCACATCCTCGGCAGCCTTGCGGCCGTCGATTTCCAGGCCGAACTCGATGACCACCACCGACTGCCCTTCGTAGCTGCGCGAGGTCAGCGCATTGATGCCGGCAACCGAATTGACGCCTTCCTCGATTTTCTTGGTGACTTCGCTCTCGACGATCTCCGGGCCGGCGCCCGGGTATTCGGTGACCACCACCACCACCGGAAAATCGATGTTCGGAAACTGGTCGATCTGCAGCCGCTGGTACGAGAACAGGCCCAGCACCACCAGGGCCAGCATGACCATGGTGGCAAAGACCGGATTCTGCAGGCTGACGCGTGTGAACCACATGGGTCAGACGCCGCCGGCGGCCAGTTTGACGGTCGTGCCTTCGCGCAGCTGCCCCACCGAGCCGGAAATCACCGGCGTCTGCGGATCGAGGCCTGGAACGGCCACCATCCATTGCCCCTCGAACTGGCCGCGCGCACCCAGCTCCACCGGCTGGTGCACGACCTTGTTGTCGCGTACCAGTTGCACATACGGACGCGGCTTGTCGGTGCGTACGGCGCTGATCGGCAGTGCCAGTGCCTCGGTGCTGGCGACCGTCAACGTGCCCTGGGCGAACAGGCCCTGGCGCAGCCCGGGGGAGGGCGTCAGCTCCAGGTAGACGAGCACGGACCGGCTGCCTGCCATGACGGTGGGATTGATGCGCACCACCTGCGCGCGGACCGGCGCATCCGTGCCTTCGATCTGCAGTTCGGCCACCTGCCCGAGCCGCACCAGCGGCGAGTCGGATGCCGCCAGACTGGCTTCGAGCTCCAGCCGGCGGATGTCGACGACCTCCAGCACCCGGCCGTCGACGGCCACGCGTTCGCCGTTCTGGGCCAGCCGCTGTGCAATGACGCCGTCGATCGGTGCCCGCAGCACCGTGTCGTCGAGCTGCTTGGCCACCACCTCGACGCCGGCACTCGCCGCCTTGAAACTGGCCTGGGCGCTGGCCAGGCTGGCACTGGACGTGTCCAGCGCCGACTGGGAGATGAAGCCCTGCTTGACCAGCGCGGCATTGTTGTCGTAGGTGCGCCGTGCGATGTCGACCTGCGCCTTGGCGGCCTCGGCCTGTTGCTGGGCCTGGCGCAGCCGCGCCTGGGTATCGGTGGCATCCACCCGCGCGACGACCTGGCCGGCCTTGACGGTGTCGCCCTCGCGCAACGAGAGGTTCTGCAGTTCGCCCGCCACCCGCGCCTTGATGAAGGCGGAGTTGGTGGCCTTGAGCGAGCCGGATACCGGCAGCACCTGGCTCAATAGGCGGGGGCGGACCTGCACCAGGTCGGCGGCGACCAGTTCGACGACCGATTCGGTCTTGGCTGCGGCCTCGCTTGTGGCCTGCTGGCGTGCCTTGCGCTTGTCGATCACTTGCAGGGCGCCAAAGGCGAGTGCCGCCAGCGCCAGCGCGATGAGCAGCCACTTGAAAATAGGTTTCATGGGGAGGGTGTCGCAGGTCGATGGGGTGTTTCGGTGTCGGGCATGCGCAGGCCGTTGAGCAGGATGTCCACCTGTGCTGCCAGGTAGTCTTCGGGAACCAGCGGGCTGCCCTGGGGGGTGCAGGCGCCGAAGGAGTGTTTCCAGACGATCAGGTACAGCAAGGGCGCAAGCACGGTGTGCACGCCGTATTGCAGGTCCATGGCACGGAACTCGCCGCGTTCGATGCCGCGCTGCAGGATGCGCCGGATCAGCGCATTGCCGGGCTCGATCACCTCGTGCTGATAGAACGCCGCCAGTTCCGGGAAGTTGCTGGCCTCGCTCATCATCAGCTTGGAGATGCCCGAGGCCTTGGTGTCACCGACCATGGACCACCACTGCCCCATCGCGTAGCGCAGCAGTTCGGCCGAGGTGCCGGGAAACTGGTCCAGCACCAGGCTCCACTGCGGAAAGCGCAAGGACAGGTTCTCGCGCACCACGGCCTTGAACAGGTCCTCTTTGCTGGCGAAATACAGGAACAGCGTGCCTTTGGAGACGCCCGCGCGTCGGGCCACTTCCTCGACCCGGGTGGCGGCATAGCCCTTTTCGACAAACAGGTCGAGCGCCGCGGCCAGCAACTCGCCCGGGCGCGCCTCCTTGCGGCGCGCAGACTTGTGCGCCGGGGCGACGGACGGAGCGGTATTTGCGGACACGGCGTGGGCTTCAAATTAATGACTGCTGGGTTATTAATGTACCGCAAGCCGCTGTGGCGGCGGCCTGTGCCGGCGTAGCGCCGCCCCGGCTTTACACAGATTTACCCGGTCGCTTTGGGCAGCCGGTCACGCGGGCCCGGACCCAGGGGCCGGCCGCCTCCGGCGGGTCGTCAGACTGGGGCCAGGCGGCTGCTGCGCTGCGCGAAGTAGAACCACTCGTTGCCGGCCAGCGCGCCCGGATTGGGAAACACGATGAACCCGTCGGCGTCGGCCTGCACCGGCGTGCCGTCGTGCCGCACGCCGATGGTCTGGCCTTTGGTGACCGGGTCGTAGCTCGACCAGGGCTGGGTGAAACGATCTTCGGCATGGTGCTTGTCGATGACCTGTGTCAGGCGCAGCATCTGCGGCTCGGCGGTCGGGGTCGGCGCGGGCGCGTCGACCATCTGCAACAGCGCGAGCGTGTGGCGGATGGCGCGCCAGCCGACTTCGGGCGCCTGCGGATCGTCGTGCTGGCCGCATTCGAGGGTGACGCCGTAGCCACCCTGGCTGCGCATGTACTCGGTGGTACCCACGCCGTAGCGGGGGTCGGTACTGAGCAACTGCGCCCGGTCAGCGCCTTGCGTGCGTGCCAGGCGTACCTTGACACCCTCGGCATAGGTCTGCAGCCATCCTTCGACGATGCGCCGGGGGCCCAGCCGCAAGGCCAGGGCCTCTTCCTGCGCCGCATGGGCGAAGGGCTCCAGTTCGCCGGTGTTGTCCTGCGGGCCGAGCATCACGAAGGGCTCGCCGGGGCTGTGGAAGGAGTGCAGGTCGAGCAGCACGTCATGCGCGGCCAGCAGCGGACACAACACGTTGGCGATGTGGTCCTCGTAGTCCTGCGGCATCGCATTCGGATACAGGTTGCGGTTCAGGTTGCGGTCGCCCATGCGCTGGCCACGTTCATAGGCCAATGGATTGGTCACCGGCACCAGGGTCAGGCTGCCGCGCAGCAGCTGCAGCACACCGCTGTCGAGCTCTGCGGCGACGCGCTGGATCGCCTTGCTGCCGCAGGTCTCGTTGCCGTGCACCGCGCCGGTGACGATCAGCCGGGGACCGGGGTGCAGGGCGCGGAAACTGTGCAGGCGCAGGGCGGTGGTCGGGACGGTGTCGGGCATGGTGCAGGGTGATTGTGCAGGATGGGGCAGTTGCGGAGGGGCAGAGGTTGGCGCTCACTATAACGGAGCCTTTGCGGCATTTGGGGGCGGCGCTTATGCTCGCCGTGGTCGTGCTTCGTCGGTGGCCTGCGTCGCGGCAGGCGGGAGCCGGCGCGGGCGCAAGGCGGGCGGTCGGGCGCTGAACGCGCCGACGTCCCTGCGGTGCGCGCGGGTGGGGCGCATCGCGCAACTCACTTCGTTCGCTTCGCTCTCTGCGTTCAGACAGGCGCGATGAGAATGACAACGAAGCGCGCTGCGCGCGCCGCCCCACCCACTGTGCTCCTCGGCGCCCCGCCATGCGCCCGCACCGGCTCCCGCCTGCCGCGACGCGGGGGGCGTGCGTTGGGGATCGATATCGCGGGATGCTGGGAACCACGGGGGCCGACCGGTTCAGCTTTCACGTTGTAACGCCGGCATTCCTTGCGCAAAATCCAGAGGCCAGTTGGGGGCACGGATATCTTCTGATGCCTGAACTCTCATGGACTGGCGTCGATCGCATGCTTACGCGCATTGTCTCTGGGGCAAGTGCCGCGACTGGGACGCATTGGTTCAAAAGCTGCAACGCTATTTGGCGTGGGAGTTTGACGATTACCAACCATATGCAAGCACAGATGACCAATGGGTGGGCCCACGCGGACACGCAGCAGCAGTTCGCCGCTTCCCGGTCTGCGGTGTGTGCCGGTGGCCTCCGGCATTGGATCGCATAGCCACAGTCACAGCAGTACATCCGGTTGACTCTAGGAACGCGACGCGTTAATATCGTAACGCGTGTCTATCAAAAACTTCAAGTGCAAAGATACCCGAGCCCTTTTCGAGGGCAAGCGTGTGAAGCGTTGGGTGAACATTGAAAGACCTGCCCTGCGCAAGCTTGCGCAACTGGACTGGTCGCTGGTTCTTGAGGACCTGAAGGCTCCGCCGGGCAATGGCCTGGAAGCGCTGAAGGATGATCGGAAAGGGCAGCACAGTATCCGCATCAATCAGCAATGGCGCGTCTGCTTTGTCTGGACAGCAGATGGAGCCGCAGACGTAGAGATCGTTGACTATCACTGAAGGAATGACCATGCGCACCGTTCTACCCGTCTCACCCGGAGAAATGCTGGAAGAGGAGTTTCTCAAGCCACTGGGCCTGACGAAGTACCGCCTCGCAAAGGACATCGGTGTCCCTGCGCAGCGGATCGGCGAGATCGTCTCTGGCAAGCGCTCTGTCACCGCTGATACCGATCTACGGCTTTGCCGCTACTTTGGCCTGAGTGACGGCTGGTGGCTGCGAGGGCAGGTCGCCTACGACACAGCCATTGCCAAGGAATCCCTTCAGAAGGAGTTGGCCAGCATCCAGAAATGTTCACTTTTGGATGCGTAGCATCGTGTGGTCCAAGCCCTTATGCAAGGGGAGCGCCCCAACGCTGTCGCCCCGTTAGCGCGAATGAATGCCTGCTATTGCAAGGCGAGAATGTCGAGACTCCGTCAGTAGCCGTCCAACGCACAGCAGGCGCAACCGTCCATCCGAGGCCCAGGAACGCACTTCTGCGTCTTCCCCGGACCCAAGCACTGGCCTGCGGCATACACCACCATCCTCCAACTGTGGGCGGTTTGCCCGCTTCCCATGAACCACATCGTCCTGTCCGCCCTGTTGCCCGTGATGGCGCTGATCCTGCTCGGCCTGGGCGTCGGGCGTGCCCGCTGGCTCGGGCCGGTGACGGTGCGGCGGTTGACCGACCTGGCGTTCCTGGTGCTGACGCCGGTCTTGCTCTTCCGCGCGATGAGCCGGGTGCATGTCGAACTGCTCGATCTGCGTCCGGCTGCGGTATATGCGCTGGCGCTGGTGCTGGTTTTCGTCGGCATGCTGCGCCAGCATGGCCTGAGCCAGCGCGGGGCGGTGCTGGCGCTGGCGGCCACGTATGGCAATGCCGTGATGATCGGCATCCCGCTGGTGTCGCTGGCCTGGGGCGAGGCCGGGCTGGTAACCCTGTTCACGCTGATCCCGATCCATTCGCTGGTGTTGTTGACCACCGCCACCGTGGTGCTGGAGTTCGCGCTGGCGCGCGAGCAGGCGGCGGCCACCCCTGATGTCGCGGCGCGGCTGTGGATGGTCGGCCTGCGTTCGCTGCGCAAGGCCTTGCTGCATCCGGTGCCGCTGCCCATCCTCGCCGGGCTGCTGTTTGCGCAGACCGGCTGGCAGATTCCGCCCTGGCTGGACCTGCCGATGGCCTGGCTGGGCAAGGGCTTCGGGCCGCTGGCGCTGTTCCTGGTAGGGGTGTCGCTGGCCGCGTCCTATGTGGGCCGCAATCTGCGCGGCGCGATGCTGATGACTGCGGTCAAGGCCTTGCTGTTGCCGTTGCTGGCCGGCGCTCTGGGCTGGGCCTTGGGCATGTCCGGCCTGCCGCTGGCCGTGATGGTCGTCACCGCCGGCTTGCCGGTGGGCGCCAATGCATTCCTGTTCTCGCAGCGCTACGGCGTGGCGCAGGAGACGGTCACCGCCAGTGTTGCGGTGTCGACCGCGGTGACTGCGCTGACGGTCTCGCTGATCCTGTTGTTCTTCGGCGCCGGCTGAGCCCGGCTTCAGGCCTGTTCGGCCGCCGGCCGTTCTTCAGGGCGCCAGCCGTTCGCGGATCCACTGGCCATCGCGGCTGCCTTGCGTGTAGCGCAGCCGGTCGTGCAGGCGGCTCTTGCGGCCCTGCCAGAACTGCCAGTTGTCGGGTTTGAGCCGGTAGCCGCCCCAGTGCGGTGGGCGCGGCGGTTGCAGCAGGAATTGCGCGCCGTATTTGGCGGCGTTGGCCACCAGCACCGAGCGGCTGGAGATGACCTGTGACTGCGGTGACGCCCAGGCGCCGATGCGCGAGTCCAGTGGCCGGCTCTTGAAATAGGCGTCGCTCTCGGCACCATCGACCTTCTCGACGATGCCTTCGATGCGCACCACGCGCTCGAGCTCGACCCAGTGAAACTGCAGCGCAGCGTAGGGGTTGCCGGCCAGTTCCTGGCCCTTGCGGCTTTCGTAGTTGGTGTACCAGACGATGCCGCGCGCGTCATAGCCCTTGATCAGCACTACGCGGGTGCTCGGCCGCAGGCGCTGGTCGACCGTGGCCAGCGTCATCGCGTTGGGCTCGGGTACCTCGGAGGCGATGGCCTCGTCCAGCCATTGGGAAAACTGCTGCAGCGGGTCCGCGTGTGACGCGTCCTCGCTCAGCTCGGCCCGTTCGTAACTCTTGCGCAGATCGGCGATGTTGTTCATGGAGGAAGTATAGGAAGGGAAGGGTCGCAACCAGCAGGTCGCACGGGTCCCGCCTCAGCGGGCCGGCTCGCGGGCATGGTGCAGCAGGCGGTGCAGCGCGTGGTCGTGGATGCCGTGGTCCTTCAGGCATTGCAGCGTCTGGCGTGCATAGTCCAGCGTGCTGCCGTAGCGGCCGCCCGCGCCGGCGAAGATCTCGCGGTAGCGCTGCGCGGGCAGGTCGCCGGTGAAGTTCGGGCTCTTGCGCGACAGTGTGAAACCCAGCGCCCTGACGGTGCCGCCGGGTGTCTGGCACGGCAGCCACTTCGGGTCGTACACGCCGGTCATCATCTCGCGGTCCCACAACTGGTGCAGCACCGCTTCGCCATCGCGCTGCGGCACCCGCAGCACGGCACCCTGGCAGCTGCCGCCGGGCAACAATGCAAACACCAGGCCAGGGCATTCAGGTGTACCGCGGTTGACGCGGCTCCACATCTTCAGGGCGCGATGCCAGCCGTGGACACGGGCCAGCCGCTGTTCCGACGGATCGAAGTCCGGGCGCCAGATCAATGACGCGTAGGCAAATACCCACAGGTCGCCCCTGCCGCCCCATTCGTCCTTGGCCCGTGCCAGCATCGGCGCAGGGTCACGCACCGGGACCGGCAGCACGCAAGGCGGAGGAATCAGGGGTATGTGGCTCACTGCCGCTACTGTAGCCTCCGGTTCAGAAGCATGGGCATGGTCGACACAGAAGCCAAGGGCCGCGCTTTGGCATTGGGTGCGGGTGCCAATGCGGGGATTGGCGCGGCGATTTGGTAACCGGTCCGTAACCCGGACACGGTTTCTGGAGCACCATTGCCGTTACGATAGCGCTTGTAACTAAGTTACAGGAAAACAATGAAACCGATGAAACTCCATGCCACGGTCGACGCCGTGACCCAGCGCATCCGTGAACGCAGCGCCGCAAGCCGGGCTGCCTATCTGCAACGGCTGGACGCCACCGCCCACCGCCCGCCGGGCGCCGAGCGCATGGGCTGCGCCAATGTGGCCCACGCGTTTGCCGCCATGCCCGACGGCGACAAGGCGGCGGCCTTGCCAGCCCGCAATACCCGCATACCGGTGGTGGCCCAGCGCGCCCCCAACCTGGCCATCGTGACGGCCTACAACGACATGCTTTCGGCCCACGCGCCGTTTCAGCATTACCCCGACATCGTCAAGACCGAGGCGCGCCGTCTCGGTGCCACGGCCCAGGTCGCCGGGGGCGTTCCGGCCATGTGCGATGGCGTCACGCAGGGCGCGCCCGGCATGGAGCTGAGCCTGTATTCACGTGACGTGATCGCGATGGCCACGGCCGTCGCCCTGTCGCACGACATGTTCGATGGCGCGCTGATGCTGGGCGTGTGCGACAAGATCGTGCCGGGCCTGCTGATCGGTGCGCTGCATTTCGGCCACCTGCCGATGGTGTTCGTCCCGGCCGGGCCGATGACCTCGGGGCTGTCGAACAGCGCCAAGAGCAAGGTCCGCGAGCAGGCGGCGCAGGGCCTGGTGGGTCGCGACGAGCTGCTGCAGGCCGAGTCGCAGGCCTACCATGGGCAGGGCACCTGCACTTTCTATGGAACCGCCAACAGCAACCAGATGCTGCTCGAAGCCATGGGCCTGCATGTGCCGGGAACCGCCTTCGTCAATCCGGGCGAGACGCTGCGGGCGGAGCTGACGCGCGAAGCCGTGCGCACCGTGCTCGGCCGGCCCACCGCGCTGGATGGCGCGCCAGCAGCGCCGGCGGCCGCGTGCCTGCCGATCGGCCGGCTGGTCGACGAACGCTGCATCGTCAACGCCATGGTGGCGCTGCTGGCCACCGGCGGCTCGACCAACCACCTGATCCACTGGGTGGCCGTGGCGCGTGCGGCCGGCATCGCGATCGACTGGGACGATTTCGCGGCCTTGTCCGATGTGGTGCCGCTGCTGACCCGGGTCTACCCGAACGGCAGCGCCGACGTCAATGCCTTCCAGGCGGCCGGCGGCCCCGGCTTCGTCATCCGCGAGCTGCGCGATGCCGGTCTCATGCATGCCGACGTGGCGACGGTCCGACCGGAAGGCCTGCAGGCCTTCACGCACGTGCCGCAGGCGGCCGGCGAGGGCCTGGCCTGGCGCGACCCGGGCGCATCGGGCGACGAGGCCGTGGTGCGCGGCACGGCGGCGCCGTTTGGCGCCACCGGTGGCCTCAAGCTGCTGCAGGGCAATCTGGGCCGCAGCGTGATCAAGGTCTCGGCGGTGCCGGACGATCGGCACGTGGTGGAAGCGCCGGCACGGATCTTCGGCTCGCAGGAAGCCCTGCACCAGGCGTTTGCCGCCGGCGAACTGGACCGCGACGTGGTCTGCGTCGTGCGCTGGCAGGGGCCGCAGGCCAATGGCATGCCCGAACTGCACAAGCTCACGCCGCCGCTGGCCGTGTTGCAGGGCAAGGGCCACCGTGTGGCGCTGGTGACCGACGGGCGCATGAGCGGCGCCTCCGGCAAGGTGCCGGCGGCGATCCATGTGTCGCCCGAGGCGGCTGCCGGCGGTCCGCTGGCCAGGTTGCGTGATGGCGATCTGGTTCGGCTGGACGCCGATGCCGGCACGCTGCTGGCGCTGGTCGACAGTGCAGAATGGGATGCCCGCGTGGTGGCGCAGATGCCGGCCGCGCTGATCCAGGCCAATGGCCTGGGCATGGGGCGTGAGCTTTTCGCCGGCATGCGGCGCAATGTGACAACGGCAGAAGAAGGAGCGTGTTCATGGCTGTAAGCCCCCCATTGACGGCACTGGAGGTGATGCAGGACGCACCGGTGATCCCGGTCATCGTGCTGCAGGACGTAGCCCATGCGGTGCCGATGGCCCGTGCGCTGGTCGCCGGCGGCATCCGCATGCTGGAGGTGACCCTGCGCACGCCGCAGGCCCTGGCCTGCATGGAGGCGATCGCCCGCGACGTGCCCGAGGCCGTGCTGGGCGCCGGTACCTTGCGCAGCGCCGCTGACGCCAGGGCGGCAGCCGACGCTGGCGCGCGGTTTGCCGTCAGTCCCGGCTACACGCCGGCGCTGGGCCAGGCCTGCCGCGACCTGCAATTGCCCTTGCTGCCCGGCGTGGCCACCGGCAGCGAGATCATGATGTGCCAGGAGGATGGCCTGACCGAACTGAAGTTCTTCCCGGCCATGCAGGCTGGTGGCGCCGCCATGCTCAAGGCCTGGAGCGGGCCGTTCACCGATATCCGCTTCTGCCCCACGGGCGGCGTGACGGCGGCCAATGCCGCCGATCTGCTGGCGCTGCCCAACGTGGTGTGCGTGGGCGGCTCCTGGCTGGTGCCGGCCGACGCGCTCGCGCAGGGGGACTGGGCGCGTATCACCGCCCTGGCCCGCGCGGCCGGGCAGCTCGGTCGCGCTGCGGCCTGAGCCCCGCCAGCGCCTGCGGCGCAGCCGGACCAGGCCTGGCCGGCGTGGTCGCCCGGGGCGTGTACGGTGGCCGCGTCAGGTTCTGACAAAAGCCCGATGGCCGCTCACCTCTGCGCCATCATCGGGTTGCAGGCGCCGGAACAGCGCCACGGCACACAGTGCCAGCAGGGCCATCACGATGAATGCCACCCGGAAATCCACGGCGCTGAGTGCCGTGCGCCCCTGCGCCATCTGTGACAGCGCCAAGACCAGCGCGCCGGTCGCTGCGCCCATGGCCGCGGCCAGTTGCGCGAACATGCTCGACAGCGTCGAGGCGGCGCCGCGCTGCGCCGGCTCGATGTCGGCAAACGCCAGCGTGTTCAGCGAGGTCATCTGCATCGAGCGCATCGCGCCGGCGAACACCAGCAAGGCCACGATCAGCCACAGCGGGGTGCCGCCCTGCAGGCTCGCACAGCCGAACAGCGTCAATGCCGCCACGGTGCCGCCGACTGTCATGACCTGGCGAAAGCCCCAGCGGCGCAGGATCGGGGTGGTGACCGATTTCATCAGCAGATTGCCCATGAAGTAGGCCAGCGTCAGCAGTCCGGCCTCGACCGCACCCATGCCGAAGGCCAGCTGGAACATCAGCGGCAGCAGGAACGGGGCCGACTGCATGCAGGTCATGAACAGCGTGCCGCCGCCGGCGGTGGCGATCGAGAAGCTGCGCACCTGCAGCGGCACCAGGCTGACCACCGGGTGCGGCGTGCCGCGCAGGTGGCGCACGGCCAGCATGCCGGTACCCAGGCCGGCCAGCGTCAGCAGGATGGGAACCCCCCAGGCGTCCAGCTGCGGCCCGGCCTGCGCGCCGCGCTCCAGTCCCAGCAGCAACAGCACCAGGGCGCTGGCGCTGGAGACGCTGCCCCACCAGTCGAGCCGGGCCGGACGCGGCACCGGCGTGCGCGGAATCCAGCGCCAGACCGCGTACAGGCCCAGCAGTCCGACCGGGAGGTTGATGAAGAAGTTCCAGCGCCAGCTGGCATAGGTGCTGATGAAGCCGCCCAGCGGCGGGCCCAGCACCGGTGCCAGCAGCGACGGCCAGACGATGGTCGCAATGGCCGCCATCACCTCTGACTTGCCCGCCCGGCGCAGTACCAGCGTGCGGCCAACCGGCGCCATCAGCCCGGCCGCCATGCCTTGCAGCGCGCGTGCCGCCACCAGTTGCCCCAGGCTCTGGGCCATGCCGCAGGCCAGCGAAGCCAGCGTGAACGTGGCCATGGCCAGGAAGAACACCCGCCGCGCCTCCCAGCGGTCGGCCAGCCAGCCGCTGGTGGGCATGATGGCGGCCGCGGCAAGAAGGTAGACCGTGACACCGGCGGTCAGGGCCAGCGGCGTGACTCCCAGGCCCTGGGCCATCAGGGGCAGCGAGGTATTCAGGATGGCGCCGTCCAGCAGCATCATGAAGAACGCGGCGGCGACGATCAGGGCTACGCCCTGGGTCGATGTGGCCGGCGTGTTCGTCGGGGGAGAGCTTGCAGTTGTCGCCGGGTTTGTCATCCGCGCTGCCGTCGGAAAGGAGGGTTCAAGGGCGACCGATTGTGCGTGATATCAAGAACCTCCGACGTGCGACCCTGAACCGGTCATGGCACGGGCCACCAGCACGGCACTACTGGCACTCCAAAGTTGTGCCACCGCCGGGCCGATCGGCCATGTTCCTAAAGGGTCCAGCCGCGTGACGCCAGGCAACCTGCGAGCAGCGCGCGGTGTTGTTCGACGAGCCGCTCGCACATCGCATGGTCGCGCGCCAGCACCTGAGGACCCCGATCGCCCCAGCCATCCTTCCACGGCAACGCAGCCACCGATGCGTGCAGATGGGTGCAGGCCGACAGCACCGACAGGGTCAATGCCAGCAGGACGGTTCGGGCAGCAGCGGAGGGGATGGGCATGGCCGAAATCGTAGCGTTATTCGTCGGCCGGCGCCATGGCCATCAGCCGTATTTCCAGAACATCACCCCGGTCAGCAGGACGGCCCAGGCCAGGACGGAGTTGCGCAGCACATGCTGCGGCACCCGGCGCACCAGAAATACCGCGCCGTAGCCGCCGATGCCCGAGCCGATGAGGATCGGAACGGCGTAGGCCCAGACCACGACGCCCGAGGGCAGAAAGACGATCATGCCGGCGACGCTCAGGGCGGCCACCATCAGGTTCTTCTTGGCGTTGGCCTTGTGGATCGAGGCTTCACCGGCCATGGCCAATGCCGCCAGCAGCACGATGCCCAGGCCGGCGCCGAAATAGCCGCCGTAGACCATCAGCAGGAACTCGAACACCAGGATGGCGCGTGGCGAGACCGGCTTGTCGGGCTTGCGCCAGGCATGCAGGCGCTGCTTGACCCATTCGCCAAACGCGAAGAACAGCGTGGCCGTCAGCATCAGCCAGGGGACGGCCTTCTCGAAGCGGACCTCGCCGCTCCACAGCAGCAGTGCGCCGCCGGCCAACCCGCCGAAGAACGCCACCAGCAGATGGGCGCGGATGTCGTGGCGCATCTCGGCCAGTTCGTGCCGGTAGGCGGCCAGGGCCATGAAGTTTCCCGGCATCAGCGCCACCCAGTTGGTGATGTTGGCCGCCATCGGCGGCAGGCCGGCGGCCAGCAGCATCGGAAAGGTCAGAAAGCTGCCGCCGCCGGCGATCGCGGTGACCGCGCCCGACAGGACGCCGCCGACGAACAGCAGGACGAGGGTGGCGACCTCCATGGGGCTGCGTTCAGGTGCGATCGAGCATGCGCATGCGGCTATCGTATTCGACCCGGTCGACATAACAGCCGTGCAGATGCCGGTTGCCGGTCGCCGGGTTGAAGGCCTCGCGGCCGTGCAGGATGCGCCGGTTGTCGAAGGCTGTCATTTCGCCCGCGGCCATGCGGAAGCTGAGCCGGAACGCCGGGTCACGGGTCAGGCGCATGAAGGCGCGGTAGGCCCGGTACCAGGCGTCGACCGACGCTATCGGCAGGTCGATGATGTCGACCAGGTGCGCGTTGAAGCGGATTTCCTGGATCGCGCCGGTGGCGTCCAGCGTGATCACCGGTTGGTGGGTCCGGATGTCGCATTCCCGGTCGAAGAAGCGGCAGGGGATGCGCGTGCGGGCCAGCGTCTCGAAGGCCTGCGGGTCGCTGTCGCGCAGCACCTGCGCCATCGCGAAGCCGTCGGCGAACACCGAGCCGCCGCCTTCGGCGTCGTTGGTGATGCAGTGCAGGAACTGGTAGCCGGGCGGCGTCTCCTGGTTGGTCAGGTCGGTGTGCAGTGCGAGTGCCAGCGAGGTATAGGCCAGGTTGTTAGGGTCGGCCTTGTTGATGACCTCGAAGGTCTGGCCGAAGTTGGTTTCGCGCAGGAATCCGATGCGCCGGGCGATGGCCATGCTGGCCTCACCCTTGCCTTCGATGTCATGGACGATGGTCAGGCCGTGCTTCTTGGTGTCGACCAGCCACGCCATCAGTGCGGCGTCGTCGTTCAGGATCGCCCGGGCGTCATGGCGGGGTGCGCCATCCGGCAGGTCGGCGGCACGCCAGTAGCGGTGTGTGACGATGGCCGCATCGGCCCTGGGCGTACCCGGACGATGGGCCGCCAACCAGTCGGCCGAGAAATGGCTGGCCGGGCCTTCATGTTCCCACTGCAGTTCGAGTCGCCCGTCGGACAGGATGTCGGCACAGCGCAGCAGCAGCGCGTCCGGCACCGACAGCAGGTCGAACGCACGCTCGCCGGTCTGCGGATGAAACCCTTCAGGGCAACTGTCGAGCAGCCACATCAGGCTGTATACAGCCTCGCTGCCGTCGGAGAAGGCGATCGCCAGCGATTGGGTGCCTGCTGGTTGTGCGGACGAGAGACGGACAGATGCCATGGTACTGGGCTCGCTGGGGTTGGTCTTGCAGACAAAACGCGCTACGCCGGGCGCACCGCCCGGTGCAACAGGCCTGGGGCGGCCTTCGGACGCGCGCACTGCAATGTATATCTCTACCGTCTTCATGGTCTGGTTCTGGTGTCGACGCGCGCTGTCGATACGGCGACAACAAGACCGCCTCCGATGGAGCCTGAACAGGGGCGCGTCGATCTGCTCTGCGTCGAGGGCCGCCGCCGGCCGCCCTGCGACCCTCGACGACGGGCTGGCGCAGCCGGGTGTATGGGGCATGGGGCCCGGACCGGACGGGATTCGGTACCGGTCGCGGTACGCTTGGCTGCGCGGCAGCGCCGTTCCAGTGCGTGGCGCGGACGCCGGGCGCGGTACCCGGTGCTACAGCGCGAGCACCAGGCGCCCGGATCGGGCGCGCGAGCAGCAGGGCAGGAACTGGTCGTTGGCCTGTTGTTCTTCGGTGGTCAGGTAGTGGTCGCGGTGGTCGGGCACGCCGGATTTCACGCCGGTCAGGCAGGTTCCGCAGACGCCTTCCTCGCAGGAGGATGCGATGTCCAGCCCGGCCGCCTGCAGCGCATGCAGTGCCGTCTGTTTCGGCAGCACGGTGATCACCTGGCCGGTGCTGGCCACTTCGAGCTCGAAAGCGCCGTCCCCGCTGGTGTCGATCGCAGCCGCGGCAAAGTATTCGCAGTGCAGCCGTGCCTCGGGCCAACCCTGGTCGCGTCCCGTGGCCAGCGCCGCGTCGATGAAGCGCTGCGGCCCGCAGACATACAGGTGGCTGCCGGCCGGGGCCTGCGTCAGCGTGGCGGCAATGTCGAGTCGCTGCGTGGCGTCGCCGTCACTGTGGTGGTGGATGACCTGCCGGGCGAACGCCGATGCGGCGATGCGCGCCAGAAACGGTGTCCGCGTACGGGAGCGCGTGGCGTGGTGCAGCGTGAAAGGGGCACCCTGCCGGCTCAGTTGCTCGGCCATGGCCATCAGCGGCGTGATGCCGATGCCCCCTGCCAGCAACAGATGGTGTGGTGCATCCGGTGCCAGTGCGAAGTGGTTGCGCGGCACGCTGATGCGCAGCAGGTCGCCTTCGGCCACAGCGTCATGGACGGTGTCCGAACCACCCCGGGAGTCCGGTTCGCGCAGCACCGCGATCAGATAACGGTGGGTTTCGCCGGGTGCATTGCACAGCGAGTACTGGCGGATCATCTCGCCGCCCGGTGCCGGCAGGACCACGTCGACATGGGCACCGGCCTCAAAAGGCGGCAAGGCACCGCCGTCTGCGGCCACCAGTTCCAGGCTGCAGATGTCCTGCGCCTCGGCCTGTTTGCGGGCGACCCGCACGGCCAGATCGGTTGCCGGTGCGCTCATGCGGGCCTCCGTGCTGCGCACTGCGGCATTCGCACTTGGGAGCGGCCCGGCGTGCTCATGCCGTTGCCGCTGTCGGTGTTGCCGCGGCGGCTTGCTCGGCGGCGATGACGCGTTCGATGATCTTGCGCGACTGCACGCCGCCGGCGTCGATGTTCAGGCTGAGGACCTTGCGTTCGGGATGGTCGCTGAGGTTGCGCTGCTGGCGCTCGAGCATCTCCAGGTCCTCGGAGAAGATCTTTCCCTGGCCTTCGCGGATCTGTGCGGTCAGTGCGGTGTCGGTCGGGTTGAACTTGCGTGCCATGCCCCAGAAGTACCACATGCTGGTGTCGGTCTCGGGGGTGATGAAGTCGACGACGACGCTGTAGACCTTGTGCGCAGGTGGTGCGTTGACACCGCCATGGCCGGCATGGGCCACGCCGACCTCGATCATCACGTGGCTCGGTGGCGTGAAGCGGCAGATCTGCCAACGGTCCACGGGTACGTCGTCGGCCAGGTGGTTGGCGCGCAGGGCGGCGCGCCAGAACGGCGGCGCGGTGATCTTCTCCATGAAGCGGCTGGTGATGACGCTGTCGCCCTCCACCGTGGTCTTGCACGGCGTCTCGTCGATCTCCTGCTGGCCGATGCTGGTCGAATGCACATAGGTCTCGTGCGTGAGGTCCATCAGGTTGTCGACCATCAGCCGGTAGTCGGCCTTCACGTGGTACAGGCCGCCGCCATACGCCCATTCCGGGTTGTCGTGCCACTCCATGTGCGGGATCAGCGCCGGGTCGGCCTTGTCGGCGTCGCCGGGCCAGACCCAGACGAAGCCGTAGCGTTCCTCGACCGGGTAGCTGCGGATGGCCGGGAAGCCGCGCACGCGCTGGCCCGGCATCGACACCGTCTTGCCGTCGCAACCCATGGCCAGGCCGTGGTAGCCGCACACCAGGTTTCCTTCGCACACGCGGCCCAGCGAGAGCGGGGCGCCGCGGTGCGGGCAGAAGTCCTCCAATGCGGCGACCTTGCCTTCCTGGGCACGGTAGAAAACGATGCGCTCATTGCAGACGGTGCGTCCGAGCGGCTTGGCGTCGATCTCGTCGGCCGAGCAGGCCACATACCAGGTGTTTTTGGGGAACATGGGGTGTCTCCTCTGTGGGGCACAAGGGCCATCGGGGGGGGATTAATTCAGTATGCTGAATGTGATTCATTATACGGATTCAATGGCGACTGACAAGAGGCCAAACCCGCGCTGTGGGCCGCAATGGGGATGGCGGTTTCAGTCGCCGCTGGCCGCTGGCGCCGGGGCATCGAGCTGCACCAGCTTGCGCAGCAGGCGCAGCAGCTCCTTCTGCTCGGCCGGCTGCAGCGGCGCCAGCAACTGCCGGTACATCGGCAGCACCCGCGGCAGCATGTCCGCCACGATGGCTTCACCCTCCGGCGTCAGGTACAGGCTGCGCTGGCGGCGCGCGAGCAGCTCGCGCACGATCCAGCCCTTGCTTTCGAGCCGGGTGGCGATGTCGGCCGTGGTGGAGGTATCCAGCGCGACCTTCTCGGCCAGCGTGACCTGGTCGATACCCGGGGTGTCCTGCAAGGCGCGCAGGATGCCGTATTGCACCGGCGTGATCTGGCGCCCGTGGGTGTCATGGAAGACCGATACGGCCAGCTGGTGGGCCCGCCGGATCAGATGGCCGGGCTCGGCGTACAGACCGTCCTTGGGGTCCACGACGGCCTCGTCGGTGCGGGCGATGGCGGTGGGGGATTTCCGGGAGGGACTGTTCCGGGACGGGCGAGACGGTGTCATGGGGGCTTTCACGTCGGGGCAGGCGCGGCAGGGCAGGGATAGGCGGGACTATATAAGACGGTCGCAGGCGCCGGTCTGACGCACAATGCCCGCCATGCCTTTGCCGCTGAAACTGGTGGACCATCTTCGCGCGCTGCGGGCAGTGTGCGCGGTGGACAGCTGCGGCAGTTCCGTCGCCGCAGCCCAGGCGCTGCACCTGTCGCAATCGTCGGTGGTGCGCGCGGTCCAGACGCTCGAGGCCACGCTCGACGGCGCCCTGTTCGAGCGCTCCGGCCGCGGCATGATTGCCACTGCCATGGGCAGCAGCGTGGCGCTGCGCACCCGGCGCGCCCTGTTCCATCTGGCATCGGTCGACCCGCGCGGCCGTCGCGCCGCCGGTTCCGACGCCCTTGCCTGGACCGCGAGCCGGCTGGCCGCCGGCGTTGGTGCACGCCATCTTGCCGTGCTGCCGGCACTGTCGTTGGGGGGCTCCGAGTCTGCCGGTGGCGCCCGGCTGGGCATCAGCCAGTCCGCGGTCCACCAGACGCTGGTCCAGCTCGAGCACATGGCGGGCGCCGCCCTGTTCGTGCGGGGCCGCAAGGGACTGCGCGCGACCGAGGCTGGCGAGGCGGTGTTGCGGGCGTTCAAGCTGGCCTGTGCCGAACTGGACCAGGCGGGCGATGAACTGGCCGCCCGCCGTGGCGTGGTCCAGGGCCGGCTGGTGATCGGTACCTTGCCGTTTTCAACCGGCCGGTTGCTGTCGGAAGCTGTCGACCAGGTGCTGCGGGCCCATCCCGGGCTGGGCATCACCATCATCGATGGCACCTACAACGCCTTGCTGCACCAACTGCGCCACGCAGACATCGACCTGCTGGTCGGGGCCTTGCGGCCGAGCTTGCCGGGGCCGGATCTGCAGCAGGAGACCCTGTTTCTCGACCAGCTGGCAGTCGTTGCGCGGGCCCGCCATCCCTTGGCGCAACGGCCGCGCCTGGACTGGCGGGATCTGCGCGAGCAGGCCTGGATCATGCCGATGCCGAACACGCCGGCGCAAACCGCCTTCGAAGAGGCCTTGCAGGTCGCCGCCATTCCCGTGCCGGGCGATGCGCTGCGGGTCAACAGCGCCCTGATGATGCAGGCCATGCTGGCGCAAAGCGATCGCCTCGCGCTGATGTCGGTCCGCCATCTGCGGCGCGAGATCGACGCCGGACTGCTGGCGGTGCTGGCAGTGCCGGTGCGCCATGCGCCGCGTGCCATCGGCCTGGTCCAGCGCTCGGAATACCTTCCGACGCCTGGCGCGCAATTGCTGCTGGACGCTTTGCGCAGCGCTGCACGCGGTATTGCCGGGGACTTGCCGGTAAACGCTTGAAATAAGCGATTCGCATACCTGATCCGAGGATTGCATTGGACCTGTAGCTGCGCTGCGGGGATGATGGCTGCGAACTGCACCGGACTGGCTTCAGTGCGCTGCATACGGGTAAACCCGCAACTCCAGGAGACATGACATGCGCAAACGCCTCTTCATTCGCACCGCCGCCGCCGTGGCATTCGCCGCCAGCTTCGGCCACGCCATGGCGCAGGACAACAGCTTCAAGATCGGACTGATCCTGCCGATGACGGGGCCGTTCGCATCCACCGGCAAGCAGCTCGAGGCTGCTGCACGGCTGTACCTCGCGCAGAACGGCGACACCGTCGCCGGCAAGAAGGTGCAACTCATCGTCAAGGACGACACCGGTGCGCCCGACGTGACCAAACGCATCGCGCAGGAAATGGTGATCAACGACAAGGTGCAGGTGCTGGCCGGCTTCGGCCTGACACCGCTGGCCTTTGCCACCGCGCCGGTGGCCACGCAGTCCAAGACCCCGATGGTGGTCATGGCCGCGGCCACTTCCAGCATCACCGAAGCGTCTCCGTACATCATCCGCACCAGCTTCACGGTGCCGCAGGTCGTGACGGTTCTGGCCGACTGGGCCTCGAAGAACAACATCAAGAAGGTCGTGAGCCTGGTCACCGACTACGCGCCAGGCGTGGACTCCGAGAAATACTTTGCGCAGCGCTTCGAGGCCAATGGCGGCCAGGTGGTGGAAAAGCTGCGGGTGCCGCTGCGCGGTCCGGACTTCGCACCCTTCCTGCAGAAGGTGCGTGACGCCAATCCCGATGCCTTGTTCACCTTCGTGCCCTCGGGCGTGGGGTCGGCGCTGATGAAGCAGTTTTCCGAGCGCGGCCTGGACAAGGCGGGCATCAAGATGATCGCCGAGGGCAGCGTCACCGATGACGACATTCTCGATGGCATGGGCGATGTCGCCCTGGGTGTCGTGACGGCCCACCACTACTCGGCGGCACACAACTCGGCATTGAACAAGAAATTCGTCGAAGCCTTTGGCAAGGCCAACGGTGGCCTGCGCCCGAACTTCATGGCCGTGGGTGCCTACGATGGCATGCACGTGATCCTGGAGGCGGCCAAGCGCACCAAGGGTGCCGGCGGCGAGGCGCTGCTCAATGCGATGAAAGGCCAGACCTTCGAGAGCCCGCGCGGCCCGATGTACATCGACGCCCAGACCCGTGATGTGGTGCACAACGTCTATGTGCGCAAGGTCGAGAAGGTCGGCGGCCATATGTGGAACACCGAAATCCAGACCGTCACCGACGTCAAGGATCCGGGCAAGGCCAAGTAAGAAGTCTGCTCGGCACCGTGTCCCTCGCGCGCCGCCTTGTCGGCGTGCGCGGCGGGTGCGGGTCATCCCAGGCGCGTATCCATGCTCACCATCCTCTTTGACGGCATTGCCTACGGCATGCTGTTGTTCATCCTGGCCGTCGGCCTGTCGGTGACCATGGGGCTGATGAACTTCATCAACCTGGCCCATGGCGCCTTCGCCATGCTGGGCGGCTACCTGACGGTCGGCCTGATGCAGCATTTCGAGCTGCCGTTCCTGGCCTGCCTGCCGCTGGCGTTCGTCGTCACCGCGCTGGTCGGTGCGGTGCTCGAGCGCACCCTGTACCGGCCGATGTACGGCAAGCCGCACCTGGACCAGGTGCTGTTCACGATCGGTCTGAGCTTCATGGCCGTGGCGACGGCCGACTACTTCATGGGTTCACGCCAGCAGATCATTCAGTTGCCGGCATGGCTGGGCGGCCGCACCGAGCTGTTCGGCGGCGCGCTGGGCATGGGGCATTACCGCCTGTTCATCATCGCCATCTGTGCGGTGCTGACGGTGGCGCTGCAACTGGTGCTGTCGCGGACCCGATTCGGCAGCCGCCTGCGCGCCAGCGTCGACGACCCGCGCGTGGCCGCCGGGCTGGGCATCAACGTGAACCTGGTGTTCGCCGTCACGTTTGCCGTCGGCTCGGGGCTGGCCGGCCTGGGGGGCGCGCTGGGTGCCGAGGTGCTGGGTCTGGATCCGACCTTTCCGCTCAAGTTCCTGATCTACTTCCTGATCGTGGTGGCGGTGGGGGGAACCTCGTCGATCACCGGTCCGCTGCTGGCGGCGCTGCTGCTGGGCATTGCCGATGTGGCGGGCAAGTACTACATCCCCAAGCTCGGCTCCTTCATCGTCTATACGCTGATGATCGTGTTGCTGCTGTGGCGGCCGCACGGCCTGTTCACACGCGCAGGAGGTGGCAAATGAGCACCACGCCGACACGTCCCGTCGGCGCTGCGCGCTGGCGGTTCTGGGAACCCTTGCTGTGGCTGGCGGCACTGCTCTCGCCGTGGCTGCTCAAGGAGCATGCGCTGCTGATCAACGAGGTGGCCATCGTTGCCTTGTTCGCGCTCTCGCTCGACCTGATCCTGGGTTACACCGGCATCGTGTCGCTGGGCCATGCGGCCTTCCTCGGGCTGGGCGCCTACGCCGCAGGCCTGTTCGCCAAGCACGGGATGCCCGACCCGCTGCTCGGCCTGGCGGTGGCGACGGCGGTGTCGGCCGTGTTCGGCCTGCTGTGCGCGTTCACCATCCTGCGTGGCACCGACCTGACCCGCATCATGGTCACGCTGGGGGTTTCGCTGATCCTGTTCGAGCTGGCCAACAAGCTCGACGGCATCACCGGCGGTGCCGATGGCCTGCAGGGTGTCGTCATGGGGCCGTTGCTGGGCAGGTTCGACTTCGACATGTACGGTCAGGTCGCCGCCTGGTATTCGCTGGCGGTGCTGCTGGTCTGCTTTTTGCTGGCGCGCAGGCTGGTCCACTCGCCCTTTGGCGCCACACTGATGGCGGTACGCGACAACCCCTTGCGGGCAATGGCGATCGGCATTCCGGTGCAGGCGCGGCTGGTTGTTGCCTACACGCTGTCGGCCGCACTGGCCGGCGCGTCCGGCGCCTTGCTGGCGCAGACCTCGGGCTTTGCCTCGCTCAACGTCTTCTCGGTCGAGCGCTCGGCCGACGTGGTACTGATGCTGGTGATCGGCGGCATCGGCTGGCTATACGGCGGTGTGCTCGGTGCGGTCGTGTTCAAGCTGCTGCACGATGTCATCGCCGGTATCACGCCGCAGTACTGGACCTTCTGGGTCGGCCTGTTCCTGGTGGTGCTGGTGCTGGTCGGACGTGACCGGCTGGTGCGGCCGTGGACCTGGTTCGGCCGCGGCCACCGGGGGGATTCGCGATGAATACCGCGATCGCCAACAGCCGCGCGCCCGTGCTGCGCACCGTAAGCCTGGTCAGGCATTTCGGCGGCATCAAGGCCACGCAGGAAGTCAGCCTGTCGCTGGCCCATGGCGCCCGCCATGCGCTGATCGGCCCCAATGGGGCCGGCAAGACCACGCTGATCAACCTGCTGACCGGCGTGTTGCAGCCCTCGTCCGGCCGGATCTGGCTCGGCGACGAAGACATCACGACGCTGGCGCCGCACCGCCGGGTGCAGCGCGGCATGGTGCGGACCTTCCAGATCAACCAGTTGTTCAATAGCCTGAGTGCGCGCCAGACATTGCAGATGGTGGTGGCGCAGCGCCGGGGCCTGGGCGGACGCTGGTGGCAGCCGCTGGGTCGACTGGCGGCGGTGGCGAGCCGGGTCGATGCCTTGCTCGAACAGTTTCATCTCGCCGACGTCGGCGACATCCGTACCGAGCACCTGGCCTATGGCAAGCGCAGGCTGCTGGAGATCGCCATTGCGCTGGCCTGCGAGCCGCGGGTGCTGCTGCTCGACGAGCCGGTGGCCGGGGTTCCGGCGGGTGAGCGTGAGGAGCTGCTGCGCACCATCGCCGCCCTGCCCGAGGACGTATCGGTGCTGCTGATCGAACACGACATGGACCTGGTGTTCGAGTTCGCGCGCTTCATCACCGTGCTGGTCAACGGCGCCGTGCTGGTCGAAGGCAAACCACAGGCCATTGCCGAGGACCCGCAGGTCAAAGCGGTGTACCTTGGCCATGGGGAGGGGGTCCATGGCTGACCTGCTGCAGGTCGAGGCGCTGAGTGCCGGCTACGGCGAGGCGGTGGTGCTGACGGACGTGTCGTTTGCGCTTGCCGAAGGGCAGACGCTCGCCTTGCTGGGGCGCAACGGAACCGGCAAGACCACGCTGATGAACACGCTGGCCGGCGCGACGCGCCAGCATGGCGGGCGCATCCAGCTCGGCGGCGTGCAGTTGCATCGCCTGCCGTCGCATGCGCGCGCGGAAGCCGGCATCGGCTGGGTGCCGCAGGAGCGCAACATTTTCAAATCGCTGACAGTGCACGAGAACATCACGGCAGTGGCGCGGCCGCCGCGTGCCGGCAGCACGACGCGGCCGTTCACGCCCGAGCGCATCTACGCGCTTTTTCCCCGTCTGGCAGAGCGGCGGGGCAACCTGGGCACCCAGCTCTCCGGCGGCGAGCAGCAGATGCTGGCGGTGGGGCGCGCGCTGGCGCTGAACCCGCGCCTGCTGCTGCTCGACGAGCCGCTGGAGGGCCTGGCGCCCATCATCGTCGAGGAACTGCTGCGTGCGATCGCCCGCATCACGCGCGACGAAGGCCTGTCGGCCATCATCGTCGAGCAGCATCCCCAGGCCATCCTGGCCATCAGTCACCAGGCGGTGGTGCTGGACCATGGCAATGTGGTGCACAGCGGCGAGGCGGCTGCTCTTGCAGCCCAGCCGGCCCTGCTGGACCGATTGCTGGGTGTGGTGCGCGAACCGGGAGCCGTGCATGGGGGATGAGGCCCTGTTGCTGGTGCCGGGGCTGATGTGCGACCACACGGTCTGGGAACCGGTCATGCCGGCGCTCGAAGCGCGTTTGCGATGCACCGTGGTGGCGCTGGCCGACGTCGACGACCTGGCGCGGATGGCGCATGCCTTGCTTGCGGATGCGCCTGCGCGCTTCGCGCTGGCAGGCCATTCGATGGGCGCGCGCGTGGCGCTCGAGGTGCTGCGCCAGGCGCCGCAGCGGGTGAGCCGCATCGCGCTGCTGGATACCGGTTACCTGGCGCGCGCACCCGGCGCGGCAGGCGAGGAGGAGGCGCGCAAGCGGCAGTCCTTGCTCGACCTGGCCCGTGCGCAAGGCGTGCGCGCCATGGCCACCGAATGGGTGCAGGGCATGGTGCATCCGCAGCGTATCGCAGACGACGTGCTGATCGGGCGCATCGTGGCGATGTTCGAACGCAAGAGTGCCGACACCTTTGCGCGCCAGATCCGCGCCTTGCTCGGACGCCCCGATGCCAGTGCGGTGCTGGGCGCCATTGCTGTGCCGGCCCTGGTCCTGTGTGGCCGCCAGGACAGCTGGGCACCCGTGCCCCAGCACCAGCAGATTCACCAGCGAATTGCGCAGGCGACCCTGGCGGTCGTCGAGGAGGCCGGCCACATGGCGCCGATGGAGCGGCCCGATGCGGTATCCGCACACCTGCTACGCTGGCTGGATCAGGATTGAACGGGCTGCGGAGCCGCGGCGCTTGCCGCATCGCCACGGCCCGGGAACGGAACGCCGGTCACTTGCGCCGCAATGATGCAAAGAACCCAGACCCTCGGAGGAAGGCATGACCCTCAACGACGCGCTGCAGCGCATGCTGGATGAAAACGATTGCCGAGCACTGGCGGTGGCCGCCGCCGATGCGATCGACGGGCGCGACTTCCAGGCCCTGGCGCGGCTGTTCGAACCCGATGGCGTGCTGGTGCGGCCCGATGGCGTGGAGCTGAAGGGCCATGCGGCCATACTTGCCGCCTATGCGACGCGCAGTCCGGACCGGCTGACCCGCCACCTGGTCTGCAACCAATATGTGGCCGTCGACCTGGCCGCAGGCACCGCCCAGGCGGCCTGCACGGTCCTGTTGTGGAGCGGTCGTCACAGCGATGCAGCGACGCCCCGCGGCCGGCCCGCCGACCCGGTGCAGCAGGTCGGCGAAATCCGGGACCTGTGTGCGCGCACGCCGCAGGGCTGGCGCATCCGTCGTCGCGAGGCCTGGTTCACGCTGGTGCAGGACCGTTCCGGTACGGCCTGACACCGTCCTGCGCCCTAAGCGGCGCATCGATCGGCGATGTACTGCGCCGCCATCAGGTCCAGGTGGGCACCGCCGCCGGACTTGAACAGCGTGATCTGGTCCGCGTCGGTCCGTCCGGCAACCTCGCCACGGCAAAGTTGGAACAGGTCGCCCCGCACATCGGCCGGCGTGATCGCGCCACTGGCGATGGCCTGCGTCAGGTCGCCGGCATGGTCCATGGTGAACCAGCGGCTGTCGACGAAGATACGGGCGCGCCGCATGGCCGCATCGTCGGTCTCGCGCATCGCGGGTGTGAAGCCGCCGATCAGGTCCAGGTGCGTGCCCGCGCGCAGCCAGGCGCCGCGGACCAGCGGCTCGGCGCTGCTGGTGGCACAGCAGATGATGTCGGCGCTGCGCACCGCAGCCTCGAGGTCCATCGTGGCCGCTGCCGGCGTGCCGGTCACCGCGGCGGCGACGGCCTGGGCCTTGGCCGGCGTGCGGTTCCACACCCGAACCTGTGTCAGGCCGGGACGGATCGCCTGGTAGGCCCGGATCAGGTGGGGCGCGAGGGCGCCGGCACCCACCATCAGCAAGCGGTGCGCGTCCGCACGCGCCAGCAGGTCGGCACCCAGCGCGGAGTCGGCGGCGGTCTTCCAGCAGGTGAGTTCGGTGCCGTCGATCACGGCCTGGGGGGCGCCGTTGCGGCCGTCGAACAGCAGGTACACACCTTGTACCGCGGGTACGGTCCGGTTCTCCGGAAACATGGTGACGACCTTGACGCCCAGATTCCGGCCTGCCTGCCAGGCGGGCCAGACCAGCACCGCGTTGCCCGGTCCCGAGGCGGCGTGCTGCTGCATCAGTACGCGCTGCACGTCCGGCGGCGGTTCGCGGTGGGCGGCGCGCAGGTGCGCGATCAGGCCGGGCAAGTCGCAGACCTGTGCGATCTGGGCGGCATCGATGAAGCGCAGGTTCATTTCCGGTTCCCGGTGCAGAACGGTCCGGCGGCTACAGACCGCGCGCCATCGCCCTGGCCTCGTAGATCGCATGCACGGCGAGCCGGGCCGCGGTTGCGTCACCCACCACATGGAGTTCAGCCACCGATTGCCGCAACGCGTCTGCCAGTTCGGTCTGCGCCATATTGGTCGTGGCCAGCACCAGCGCATCGGCATCCAGACGCTGTTCGCTCCCATCCAGCAGCGAGCGGACGTTGGCACCGTCGCCATGCCATTGCGTCACGACCGACTCGGTGATCCAGCGGGCGCCCAGCTGCGACAAGCGCGCGCGCAACTGTCCGTCGCCGGCCGTGCGCTGTATCCAGTAGCCGACCATCGGCCAGCCGCTGACGATGGTGACCTGGTGGCCTTGCTCGGCCAGGTGCCAGGCAGTGCCGCCGCCGCGCCAGTCGCCGGTGTCGTCGACCAGCACGATGCGCTTGCCCGGCTTTGCCAGCCGGCCCATCACGTCTTCGACGGACCAGACGTTGGCTTTGTCGACACCGGGCAACACGGCCTGCTGCGGCAGCTGGCGCTGGAAGCCGGTTCCGCAGGGCAGCGCGCCGGTGGCGACGACGACGGCGTCGGCGGCAAATGCGGGCACATCTTCCGCATCGATGGGTGTGTTCAGCCGCAGGTCCACGCCGAGCCGGGCCAGTTCGCGTTCGTACCAATCGAGCAGTTCCAGGATCTGGCTGCGCCGGGGCTGCTGGCCGGCCAGCCGGAACGCGCCACCGATTCGGGGTCCGGCCTCAGCCAGGGTCACGCGGTGGCCACGCTCCGCCGCGACCCGGGCCGCCTCCAGCCCGGCCGGGCCCGCGCCGACGACGAGCACATGGCGGGGATTCGCAGCCGGCGTGAACCGGTCGCCGCCCCACGCGAACTCGCGACCGGCCGACGGGTTGACCAGGCAGGAGATCCAGTAGTCGCGCGAGCGCCGGCCCCAGCACATCTGGTTGCACGAGATGCAGCCGCGCACCCGGTCCGCCTGGCCGGCGCGCGCCTTGTTCGCCAGATGCGGATCGGCGATCTGGCCGCGCACGATGCTGACCATGTCGGCCTGGCCGGATGCGACCACGTAGTCGGCGTTCTCCGGCGTGCGGATGTGGCTTTCGGCCATCACCCTGGCGTGCGTGACGACCTTCTTCAAGGCCTCGGCCAGCGGTGCGCCGAGCTTGTCGCCGAACTGGAAGGTCGGCATCAGTTCGGCGAAGTTGAAATATCCGCCGGTGCCGCAGCTGATGTAGTCGATCAGTTGGCGGCGGTCGAGCCACTGCGCGACTTCGCACAGCGCATCGATCTTCAAGGCGACCTCGACGCCGCTGTCGACGCTGGCATTGAGCCCGATGATGAAATCATTGCCGACCTTGGCGCGGGTGCGTTCGATGATCTCGCGCGTGAATCGCATCCGGTTGTCGAGCGCGCCGCCCCAGCGGTCATTGCGCCGGTTGGACCACGGCAGCCAGAACTGTTCGATCAGGCCGTTGTAGGCGCCGAACAGTTCGACACCGTCAAAGCCGGACTGCTGCGCCCGCAGCGCAGCCGCGACAAAGCTGTCGATGATCTCCTCGATCTCCGACTCCCGCATCGCGTGGCTGCCGTCGGCATCGTGGTACGAGGGCAGGCCGCTGGGCGACCAGTGCGCCGAGTAGGAGTTGTCGAAGTCGCCGTGTTGTCCCACGTGGTAGAGCTGCTGCAGCATCACCGTACCCTCGGCGTGGCAGGCGTCGGTGATGCGCCGCAGTGGCTCGATGATGGCATCGCTGGCGTGCCGCATGTTGCCGCGCGTCAGCACTGCCGTGGCATGTACCGGCACCGGTTCGACGACGATCATCGCGGCGCCACCCCGGGCGCGTTCCAGGTAGTAGCCCAGGTGCCGCTCGCCAGGGATGCCTTGCTCGGCCATGTTGGCGGTGTGTGCGCCGAACACGATGCGGTTGCGCAGGCGCTGGTGGCGCAGCTGCAGCGGGGTGAAGAGGTGCGGGAAGGCTTGCGGCATGCGGTGATAGGCGGTGGGCGGCGAGGCTGCAGGCTGGGCGGGGCAAAAGTCGCCGCAGCCGGCCTGCCGGTCGTGCTGGCTTCAGAGGTCCTTCACCAGCCGCAGCGCGTCATAGATGGCGGCATGGGTATTGCGCGCCGACACCGCATCGCCGATGCGAAAGAGTTGGAATTCGCCCGAGCCCGCCACGGGCGCGGCCTGTGGCTGGCCATCGATCAAGGCCGGGTAGTCGACCATACCCCGATTGCTGGACTTTGGCTTGAGCTCGAAATACAGCTCGTCGAGCGGCCGCGTGCCGTGGTTGACGACCACCTGGTCGACAAGCCGCTCCTTGCGCACGCCGCCGTAGTCGCTGCCCACGATGGCCCGCAGACCGCCGGCGCCATCGCGCTGCACGGATTCGAGCCGGAAGGTCACGGTGAAGGTCACGTCGTGTTTCTGCAGGCTGCGCATGTAGGGCACCAGATTCATCGCCATGACCTCAGGCGCGAAGCTGCGGTCCGGCGTCATGATCTCGACCGTGGCACCGGACTGGGCGATGAGCTCGGCCGCCTGCAGCGCCGGATGGTCGCCGGCGTCGTCGAAGACCAGCACCTTGCGGCCCGGCTTCACATCGCCGCTGAGGATGTCCCAGCTCGATACGACGAGGTCATTGCCCTGGGCGAGCACCTCGGTGTGCGGCAAACCGCCGGTGGCGACGATGACCACGTCAGGCTTCCGGCCAGCACCGTGTCGGCATCGGCCAGTGTATTGAAGCGCATCTGGACGCCATGTTCCTCGCAGCGCGCCAGCCGCCAGTCGATGATGCTGATCATCTCGCGCCGGCGCGGACTCTGGCTGGTCAAGCGGATCTGGCCACCCGCCTTGGGCGCCGCTTCGAGCACCACGACCGTATGGCCGCGTTCGGCGGCCACCCGGGCCGCTTCGAGACCGGCCGGCCCGGCGCCGACCACGACGAGTTTGCGTTTGACGGCGGCCGCTTCGATGACATGCGGCATCGTCAGCTCGCGGCCGGTCGCCGGGTTGTGGATGCAGTAGGCCTCGCCGCCGGCGTAGATGCGGTCCAGACAGAAATTGGCGCCGACGCAGGGGCGGATCATGTCTTCCTGGCCGGCCATGATCTTGCGCACGATGTGCGGGTCGGTCAGGTGGGCGCGCGTCATGCCGACCATGTCGAGCTTGCCGGAGGCGATCGCATGGCGCGCCGTGGTCACATCCTGGATCTTGGCGGCGTGGAAGGTCGGGAAGCCGGTGGCGGCACGGATCTCGCCGGCGAAGTCCAGGTGCGGATTGGCGCGCATGCCCTGCACCGGGATCAGGTCGGTCAAGCCGGCGTCGGTGTCGATATGGCCGCGCACGATGTTCAGATAGTCGACCAGGCCGCTGTCCTTGAGCATCTGCGAGATCGTGATGCCGTCCTGGGCGGAGAAGCCGTTCGCCAGCGTGTCGTCGGCGGAATACCGCAGGCCGATGATCGGCTTTTCGCCGACACGTTTGCGCACCGCACGCAGCACGTCGAACGCGAAGCGCACCCGGTTCTCCAGGCTGCCGCCGTAGGGCGCGTCCAGCGTGTTGGTCAGTGGCGACCAGAACTGCTCCATCAGATGGCCGTAGGCCTCGAACTCGACGCCGTCGACACCGGCCGCCACCATGCGTTCGGTGGCATCGACGTAGTCCTGGATGATGCGGCTGATGTCCCAGTCCTCCATCTTCTTCGGAAGGCGCGGTGCGCGGCCTGCGCTCGTGCGAGGGCGCAACTACCGGCAGCCAGTCGGCCTTGGACCAGGTGGTGCGCCGGCCCAGGTGGGTCAGCTGGATCATCACCGCGCAGCCGTGTTCGTGGATGGCATCGGTCATGTCGCGCATCCACGGCACCACCTCGTCCTTGTAGGCCAGGATGTTGTTGAACACCGGCGGGCTGTCGCGCGAGACGGCGGCCGAGCCGGCCGTCATCGTCATCGCGACGCCGCCCTTGGCGCGCTCGACCTGGTAGGCGCGGTAGCGCTCCTTGGGCATGCCGTCCTCGGGATAGGCCGGCTCGTGCGCGGTGACGATGATGCGGTTCTTCAGCCGCAGGTGGCGCAGCTGGAACGGCTGCAGCAGGGGGTCGTTGCTGGGGTCCATGCTGTCTCTTTCAGTACCACTGGTCGGTCATCGAAGCCTTCTTGCGCGCCACGTAGTCGCGCAGCGCCTCATCCACGGCCTCGTCGATCGGCGGCGCCTGGTATTCGGCCAGCGAGGCCTTCCAGCGTGTATTGGCACGGGTGGCGCTGTCGCGCGAGCCGTCTTCGCTCCAGGTCTCGAACGGCCGGTCGTCGGAGATGGTCGAGTCGAAGAACGCCGTGGTGTAGTTGGCCATGGTGTGGGCACAGCCCAGGAAGTGGCTGCCGGGGCCGACCTCCTTGAAGGCATCGATCGCCAGCGTGTTGTCGTCCACGGTCACACCGGCCATGTAGCTGTGCAAGGCGCCGCAGAAGTCGGCGTCCATCATGAACTTCGTAGCTCATGGCCAGCAGGCCGTCGAGGAAACCGCCGCATGCAGGATGAAGTTGGCACCGCAATGCACGGCCGACAGCATCGACATCACGGATTCCTGCATCGCCTGGCCATCCGGCAGCTTGGACGTGGTGAACGAGCCGGCGCAGCGCAGCGGCAGGCCCAGCCGGCGTGCGAGCTGTCCGATCACCATCGAGCCGATGGCCGGCTCAGGCGTGCCGAAGGTCGGCGAGCCTGAACGCAGCGACATGCTGGACAGGAAGTTGCCGAAGATCACCGGCGCGCCGGGGCGCTCGAGTTGTGTGATCGCGCAGCCGACCATGGTCTCGGCCAGCGACTGCGCAATCGCACCGGCATTGGTGACCGGGCCCATCGCACCGCCCAGGATGAAGGGCACGATGACGGCCGCCTGGTTGGCGCGGGCATAGGCCCGTGCGGCGGTGGTCATGGTGCCGTCCCACAAGAGTGGCGAGTTGACGTTGACATTGCCCAGTACGACGCAGTTCTGGTCGACGAAGTCGGCGCCGAACAGCAGGCGGCTCATCTCGACCGAGTCTTCGGCGCGCTGTCCGACGTGATCGAGCCCATGTAGGCCTTTGTCGGAGTAGCGCATGTGGGCATACACCATGTCCAGGTGCCGCTTGTTCACCGGCACGTCGGTCGGCTCGCAGACCGTGCCGCCGGAATGGTGCAGCCAGGACAGTTGTAGGCCAGCTGATGAAATTCTGGAAATCCTCCAGTGTGCCGTAGCGCCGGCCCTTGTCCAGGTCCATGACGAAGGGCGAGCCATAGGCCGGCGCAAACACCACGTTGTTGCCGCCGATCTGTACCGACCGCGCCGGGTTGCGCGTGCTGGGTGAATTCCTTCGGCGCTGTCTTGAGAATCTCGCGCAAGTGGCCGGGCTCGAAGCGCACCCGTATCCGTCGACCTTGGCGCCTTGCGGAACAGCGCCAGGCAGGCATCGTCGTCGCGGATGTCGATGCCGACCTCGGCCAGGATGCGGTCCGCCGCAGCCTCGATCTTCTGCAGGTTCTCCTCGCCCATGATGTCGTAGGTCGGGATGTTGCGCCGGATGTAGGCTGGCGCGGCTGGTTTGGCATTCGGTTCGCGCCGCTCGCGGCCGCCGCGGCGATGTCGCCTGGTATCAGTGTCGCTCATGTTCATGTGCTTGGTGAACGGCTGGAAATCTGCCGCGTGTCGCAATATTAGGGAGATTCGATCGGTTTGTGATGCGCACGCGTTTTCATCTTTGCCATAACATTGGCTCATGTCCAGGAGATTCCAGCAACCCGCCATGGCGAACCTGATCGCGTTCGAGGCGGCGGCTCGTACCGGCAGCTTCACGCGCGCCGCCGAGGAACTGTCGATCAGCCAGCCGGCGATCAGCCACGCGATGCGCGAACTCGAGCGCGAACTGGGCGTGACGCTGTTCCAGCGCCGCCACAAGGGCGTCGAGACCACCGACGCCGGACGCCACTTGTACGAGCAGGTCAGCCTGGGCCTGACGCTGATCGACCAGGCACTGGGGGAGGTGCGCGCAATGACAGCGGGTCCCCAGGTGACACTGGCTGTGTCCACCGCCACTGCGACATGGTGGTTACTGCCTCGAATCGCCCGCTTCAAGCAACAGCACCCGGACATCGAGCTGCGCTGCATCACCACCGATACCGACCTGGACCTGGGGCGCGAACGGGTCGACCTGGCCATCACGCTGGGCACCGGCGAGTTTCCGCAGCACCAGCGCTGGCACTTTGTCGACGAAGAGATTTTTCCGGTCTGCAGTCCGGCGTATCTGCAGGCGCATGGACCGATCGCCGACGTCCAGGCGCTGACCCGGGCCAGTCTGCTGCACCTGGAGGAGCGTTATCGCCCGCGGCTGGGGTGGTTGGGCTGGCTGGCGCGGTTCGGCGTGTCGCTGGGGCGCAATACGCGGCTGTTCCGCTTCAATGACTATTCGGTGGTACTGCAGGCCGCCATCGAAGGCCAGGGTGTCGCCATGGGTTGGCGCCACCTGGTGGACCCGCTGATCGCACAAGGCCTGCTGGTGCGACCGGTGCCGCAGAGCGTGACGACCGACCAGCCGATCTACCTTGTTGCCTCGCGCCACACCAAGCTGCGACCGGAGGCGGTGTCGCTGCGCGACTGGCTGATCGCCGAGGCCAGGATGGTGGCGCTGCCTTGACGGTGCGCCATTGGCAGCGCAGGACGCAAAAAGCCCGTCAATCCGGAATCTGCGGCTCCACCAGCGTGGCCAGCTGGGCCAGCGACTCCTGCCAGCCGAGGTAACACATTTCCAGCGGAATCGGCTCCGGTATGCCGGCCTGCGTGATGCGCAGCTCGGTGCCGCACAACACCGGTTCGAGCGCGACCGTGACCTGCAACACGCCCGGCAGGTTCGGGTCGTCGAATTCGTCGGTATACCGGAGCAGCTTGTGGGGAACCAGTTCGAGATACTCGCCGTGGAAGGCATGGCCGTTGCCGCTCGAGAAGTTGTGAAACGCCATCCGGAACGTGCCGCCGACCTGCGCGTCCATGTGGTCCACCTTGCAGGTGAAGCCGTAGGGCGGGATCCATTTGGCCATGGCGTCAGGCTCGAGGAAGGCGCGATAGACCTTCTGCGGCGTGGCACGCAGCACGCGGTGCAGTTGTACGGTTCGGTTCGACATGTTGGTGATCCTTGCAGGTGTGTGGGTGACGAAACGGGCGAGCCGCCCACCGGCGCGGTCGGGCCTCACTGCCGCGACGCTTGATGCTGCCTGCTTTCGACAAGGTCGACAACGGCCATGGCGACGACCTGCGGCAGCGGCGTCCCCCGGCGGCACGGGTCGAAAACATGCTTGTTCAGCCGTTGCGCACGGTCTGGTGCAAGATCCGCATGTTTGCGTGCCCCTGCCGGCACGCGAATGCGCAAGCTGAAAGGACCTGCCCATCGACTCCCTGATTGCCGCTGCCGCCCGAGCCCTCGCATCCGGAGACGCCCTGGGTGCCCTCGACCGGGTCGCCTTGCGCGAAGACCCTCCGGCGTTGGCCATGCGGGGCATCGCCATGGCCCAGCTGGGCGAACACGCGCGTGCCCGCGCACTGTTGCAGCGGGCTGCGCGCAGCTTTGGCCGCCACGAGGCACTGGCACGCGCCCGCTGTGTCGTGGCCGAGGCCGAAGTGGCGCTGGCGATGCGGGACATCCAGTCTTCGCCCCGGCCGCTGCTGGCCACGGCCCAGACCCTGGCGGCCCACTGCGACCACGCCAATGCGCTGCAGGCGCAGCTGATTGCGGTGCGCCGGCAGTTGCTGCTGGGCCGGCTGGATGCGGCCGCGCAGCAGCTGCATCAGGTCGATCTCACAGGCATGCCGCCGGTGCCGGTGGCCGTGGCCGAACTCGCTGCAGCCGAACTGGCGCTGCGGTCCTTGCGTATCGGCGCCGCGCAGGCGGCGCTGGCACGTGCGCAGACCGCGGCCCGGCGCGCGGGTGTGCCGGCCTTGCTGGCGGAGGTACAGGACATGCACGCCATACTCGACCGGCCGGCGGCCAGACGCGTCAACGCCGGCGGCGATGTGCCGCTGCGGCTGCGCGAAGTGGCCGACTTGCTGGCGTCTGGCGCACTGGTGGTCGACGCCTGTCGTCGCGCACTGAGCGCGGCGCCGCACGAAGGCGCGGCGCAAGCCACCGCGCAACGTTCGCTAGCGCGCCGACCCGTGTTGTTCGCGCTGGCGCGTGTGCTGGCCGAGGCCTGGCCGGGTGAAGTGGACCGCGAAAGCCTGATCGCGCAGGTATTCCGGACCCGCCATCCCGACGATACGCACCGGGCCCGTCTGCGGGTGGAGATCGGTCGCCTGCGTGCGCTGGTCAGGACGCTGGCGCGTGTCGAGGCCACGCCGCGCGGTTTCGTGCTCTCGGCGCTGGGCGATCGGGAGGTGGTCCTGCTGGTGCCACCGATCGATGGTGCACAGGCCTCCTTGCTGGCGCTGCTGTCCGACGGTGCGCCCTGGTCGACCTCGGCGCTGGCGTTGGCCTTGGGGGACAGCCAGCGCACGGTGCAGCGCGCGCTGGTCGAACTCGAAGCCCGGGGGCGGGTGCGCGCTGTCGGTCAGGCGCGCGGGCGCCGCTGGTTGTCGCCGCCGCTGGCCGGTTTCACGACAATCTTGTTACTCCCTGCTGCGCTGCCGTTCGCCTAAAGTTCCCTCACGGCGCCGATCCCTGGCGCCTTTGCAGGAGTCAACGATGAACAGCAGCGATGCAGCGGCAGACCCGCCACAGGCGTCGGTCCGGGTGGCCCAGGTGGTGCGCGAATACGGTCCGTTCCCCGGTGCGACCACGGTACACGGTGTCACCAATGATGGCCGCCAGGTATGGGCAGCCACCGGTACCCGCTTGCTGGCCTTCGACCCGGCCGGCGGCGAGCCGACCCAGAGCCTGGCCTGCGCCTGTGACGCTGGCACCGCCTTCGATGGCAAGCATTTCTACCAGATCACCGAGTCGCGCATCGACAAGATCGACCCGGCCAGCGGCGCTGTGTTGCGCTCCATTCCGGCACCCGGCAATGGCGGCGACTCGGGCCTGACCTGGGCCGAGGGCAGCCTGTGGGTCGGGCAGTACCGGGACCGCAAGATTCACCAGATCGATCCGGAAACCGGCAAGGTCATCCGTTCGATCGCATCCAACCGTTTCGTCACCGGCGTGACCTGGGTCGAAGGGGAGTTGTGGCATGGCACCTGGGAAGGCGACGACAGCGATATCCGCCGCATCGACCCCATCAGTGGTGCGGTGCTGGATCGGCTGGAGATGCCGGTCGGCACCGGTGTCAGCGGTCTCGAGTCGGATGGCGCCGGTCTCTTCTATGCCGGTGGTGGTGGCAGCGGCAAGGTCCGCGCCGTGCGTCGGCCCCGTCGTTGAGCCCAGGAGGAACGCATCATGGTGAACATCATGCACAAGGTCGGTATCCGTGCACCCCTTGCCCAGGTCTACGCTGCCGTAGCGACGACACAGGGCGTTGCCGGCTGGTGGAGCGAGGAGACGACGGGCGCTTCTGAACCTGGCGGCAGGATCGATGTCCATTTCCGCAAGCCCGATGGCGAAATATTGGGCGGCATGGGCATGCGCGTGACCCAGTTGGCGCCCGACAGCGAGGTGCGCTGGCGCTTCGAATCGGGACCTGATGAGTGGATAGGCACCGATGCCGTGTTCAAGCTGTCACGCGACGGTGACTACACGGTTGTGCTGTTCAGCCACGAAAACTGGCGCGAGCAGGTGGAGTTCATGGCGCATTGCAGCACCAAGTGGGCCACCTTCATGATGAGTCTCAAGGACTATGTCGAGACCGGCAAGGGCCGGCCCGCGCCACATGACGTGAAGATCGACAACTGGAACTGAGCGCTGCGAGGCGGCGTCCGCCTTCGGATAGTGGCAACGCTTCGGCCGTGCAGCCGCCCATCCGGACGGAGCGTCGACCGACCGACCCCCTGCGGATCGCTCGGTCGATGTTGCTCAGCGTCGGTGTCCGCCACGGTCGTCGTCGCGACCGCCGCGGTCATCGAATCGGCCCTGCGGGCCATGGCCGTGCCTGTGGTGCCATTTGCCGCGATGCCAGCCCGGTTGCTGGCCGTAGTAGATGATGGCCCGTGGCTGCACGAATACCGGGCGTGGCTGCACGTAGACCGGTGCCGGCTGCACGTAGACGGGCCGCGGCTGAACATAGACCGGCTGTTGCGGCACATAGATCGGTGCGGCCTGCACATGGCCGCCCGGTATCTGGATGCCGATGGAGACGCTCACATCACTGCGGGCATGGGCACTGGACGCGGCACCGAGAGCGGCGAATGCGAGGACAGCCGCTGCGGCGAGGTGTCGGGAGAGAAGGGCAGATGGCATGGAAAGGCTCCTGGGGTAGTGATGCCTCTATGGTGCTACCCGCCCACTGAACACTTCCTGAACGAAAACGATTCTTTTCGCTTGGCGCGGGAGCCGGGAGAGGGCGGCCGGCTCAGCCCGGTGGCAACCGGATCTCGACCCGCGCCCCACCCCAGGGGGAGCGGCCCAGCACCAGCGTCCCCTGGTGGCTGGTGACCAGATCGTTCACCACTGCCAGCCCGACGCCATGGCCGGGCACCTGCTCGTCGCCGCGCACATGCAGTTGCAGCACGGACGATGGGTCCGGCGGAAACCCCGGGCCGTCGTCGTCGATGTGCACCAGCAGTCCCTGCGCGTCGCGCGACACCTGCACGGCCACCTGTTGCCGTGCCCACTTGGAGGCGTTGTCCATCAGGTTGCCCAGCATCTCGAAAGCGTCGCCTTCGTCGATGCGCCACTCCAGGTCGGCCGGGCAGTCCAGCGTGAACTGCAGTGCCTTGTTGGCGTGTACCTTGGCCAGTGCATCGCGGATGCGCTGCAGGATCGGTGCCAGGGCGAGATAAGGGGCGAAACGCGCCGTGCCGCTGGCGCCGGCGCGTCCCAGCTGGTGCTGCACGATGTCGTCCATGCGCCGGACCTGCTCGGCAACGGTCGTGCGCAATTGTGCGGGTTCGTCCAGCGCGCCGCGCAGCACGGACAGTGGCGTCTTGAGGCTGTGGGCCAGGTAGCTCAGGGCCTCCTTGAAGCGGGTCTGGCGTACCCGCTCCTGGCGGATCAGCGTGTTGAGGTTATCGGTCAGTGCCGCGATCTCGCTCGGGTAGTGCTGTTGCACCTCGACCTGTTCACCGCGTTCGATGCGCTGGATCTCGCCGACCACGCGGCGCAGCGGCGACAAACCCCATTGCAGCAGCGCGGCCTGCGACAGCAGCAGCAACAGCCCGGCCCCGCCGAGCCAGGTCCACAAGGTGCGCGCAAAGGCAGCCACCTCGCGATTGAAGCCGGCACTGTCTTCCAGCACCGACAGCTCCAGCACCACGGCGCGCGTCCCGACGGCCCAGCGCACGCCGTATGCCACGGCCAGGTAGTCGCGCCCGTCGGCGGTGGGACTTTCATAGCGCCATTCGCCCACCGGGACGTCGCGCAGAAACGGCGCTGTGACGGTCACGCTGGAGGGGGAGCGCCATACCGTATCGCGTGCGAGGTTGCGCACGCTGGCGTACAGGCCAGACCCTGGCAGCGACAGGCGGGGTTCGGGAAAAGACGGTGGCATCACCAGCGCACCGTCGGCGTCGACCTCGGTGCCGGCCAGCAGCAGGTAGACCGTGCTTTGCAGTTGTGCGAAATGGGCGGCGCGCACACTGTCGCTGTGGGCACGCTGCACGGCCCAACCGGCCGCTGCAACAAATGCGCTCAGTACCAGCGTCGCCCCCAGGATCAGTCGGACCCGGATGGACCGGCCCAGGACGCGCTGCAACAGGGAGGCGGTCATGTGCGGCGCCAGGCGCGAAGCTTGCCGGCCTGCGCCGGTGTCTGAATTTTCATGCGAGCGTGAAGCGATAGCCGCGTCCCCGCAGCGTCTCGATGGGCGCCAGCGTGCCGGCCGGATCGAGTTTGCGGCGCAGCCGGCCGATCAACACTTCCAGCACGTTGCTGTCGCGGTCGTCGTCGTGCGGGTAGAGATAGTCCGACAGCTCCTGCTTGCTGACCACGCGTGCGCGTTCGCGCACCAGGTACTCCAGCACGCGGTATTCGAAAGTGGTCAGCTCGACGGGCATCCCGCTCAGCTGCGCCTGCTGCGCCGAGAAATCTATGGCCAGGGGCCCCAGCGTGAGAACTTCCGATGCGGCCTGGGTGGCGCGCCGCAGCAGCGCCTTGACGCGGGCGGCCAGCTCGGGATATTCGAAGGGCTTGACCAGGTAGTCGTCGGCGCCGGCCTCCAGCCCCGTCACCTTGTCCTGCCAGCTGCTGCGGGCGGTGAGGATCAGGATCGGCAGCGTGCGGCCGTCGGCGCGCAGCCGCTGCACGATGGTGAGGCCGTTGACCTTGGGAAGCCCCAGGTCGACGATGGCCAGGTCGACCGGGTATTCGCGCGCCTGGTGCAGGCCGTCCTCGCCGTCCGCCGCCTGGTCGACACGGTAGCCGTCAGCCTCGAGCCGGCGCGCCAGCGTGAGCCGCAGCGGGGCTTCATCCTCGATCAGCAACAGGCGCATGGGGGCAGCTTCCGTTCGGCCGCGGTCAATTGCCGGCGTCGATGAACACCACGCGTACCTCGCCCCTGGGCGTGACGACCTTGACGCGCCATACGGTTCGGCGGCCGGACTCGGTCTTGTCCACCGACAGCACACGCCCACCGGTCTGGCGCTGCGCGGCGGCGGCGGCCTGGTCGCGGCTGACGTCTGCCCACGCCGGTGCGCAAAGGCCCAGCAGCAAGGCACAGACGGCGAACAGGCGCCCTGCCGTGGCCGTCATGTGTCGGCGCACGGCCCGCCAGCGGCTGCAACCCGTTCGGATCGCAGCGGGTTCGGCGGGCAGACCGGTCCTGTTCATGGCGTGGTGCTTGGCGGCGGATAACATCCCGGCATCGTACTACCGCATCACCGGGGCAAAGGGTCGACCGATACCCGCACCTGCAGCTGGCGGCCGGGGTCCTGGGGCATCAGTGCGACAAACTGCTGGCCGCGGTATTCATACGCCACCTGGTAGCCGGTCAGGCGTTGCTGCATCTCGTTGACGGTCTGGCAAGTCTGGACCTGGCGCGGCACCTGCTCGTAGCGGTCGCCGCCGCGGTTGGCCAGGCGATCGCCGGTGAAGGCGCCGACCACGGCGCCCAGCGCCGTGGCAGCCTCGCGGCCATGGCCATTGCCCAGCTGGTTGCCCAGCACCGCGCCTGCCACGCCGCCGATCACCGCCCCGCCATAGCCGCGCTGGCCTTCGACGCGATGCGTTTCGTTGATCCACTGGCTGCTGCATTCCTGGCGCGGAACGGCCACGGTCTCGTATTGCGGCTGGACACTGCGTACGCGCGCGGTGTCGACATAGGTGTCGGCATGGGCGCTCAATGCGGCAGTCGCCAGCAAGGGCAGCAGAATGATGAAGCGGGTCATGGAGTTGCTCCTGGGGTTGGGTTGGAGCGTATGGTGCGCCGGCAGGGCTGAATGCCGGCTGAATGGAATGCAATTCGGTGCGCAGCGGGACATGGTGGTTTTCATCGATGTTCCGTACACCGGCGGCCGCTTGCGCTCGTCCAGCCGCACGGGTTGCGTGCCCCGGTGCCGCGTCCGTGATACAAGTCGGGACGTCCCCCATCGCAACACCATGTCCCATCCAGTCGCAGCCCACTTCACCGAACCCACCACCGACTACTGGCAGTCGATACGCCCAGCAGAGCCCCAGGTGTCGACGGAGGGGCCCTGGCGACACGGATACCCGGCCCGGCTGCCGGACGGACGGGTGCTGGTGCTGCCGATCCGCCAACTCGCCAGCGAACCGCAGCACGCGGTGGCCTCCCTGCTGGTCAACCAGGCATCGATGGAGGTGGTGGACACGCTGGCGCAGTCGCTGGCCGAGCGCCTGCGGCCGCTGGCGCCCGAGTGCGTGATCGGCCTGCCCACGCTGGGCTTGACGCTGGCGCCGCTGGTCGCGCGCGCGCTGGGCCATTCACGCTACCTGCCGATGGGCTATTCGCGCAAATTCTGGTACGACGAGGCCTTGTCGGCGCCGGTGCATTCGATCACGTCGCCGGTGCCGGGCAAACGCATCTATCTGGATCCGCATCTGCTGCCGCTGCTGCACGGCAAGCGGCTGGCACTGGTGGACGATGCGCTCAGTACCGGAACGACGATGCTGGCCGCATGGGACCTGATCGAGGCGATCGGCGGCCAGGTCGTCGCCTGTGGCGTGGCGATGCTGCAGGGCCGGCGCTGGGCCGACAGGCTGGGGCCCGAACGCACCACCAAGGTGGTGGGCGTCTTCGACAGCCCCTTGCTGCAGGCCGTGCCGGAAGGCTGGGTGCTCAGGACCTGAGCCGGGCGTCCAGCGGCAGGCGCAGCGCATCGAACGCTTGCGCGAATTCCCGCTGCCAGCGCTGGCGGGTGCCGTCGTCCATCCATGCCCCGTCGAGGCCGTTGCGCATGAAGCCGCGCAAGTCATCGATCGAAAAGCCGAAGTCGCGCACCATCATCATCCAGGCCTGTGTCGGCGTGACCTTGTGCAAGGTCGGGTCGTCGGTATTGGGGTGGATGCGCAGGCCCAGCCCGGGCATGCGCCGGATCGGGTGATCGAGCGCCCAGCGGTCCTTGGGCAGGGTGCGCAGGTAATAGGAATTGGTCGGAACCACGGTGAAGATGATGCCGCGCTCGGCGCATTGGCGTGCGAAATCCGGCTGGTCGACGATGGTGTAGCCGTGGTCGATGCGGTCGACCTTCAGCAATTCGACGGCTGTCCGCACGTTCGTCCACGGCATGCCGAATTCGCCGGCGTGCGCCGTGGTCTTGAGGCCGGCCTTGCGCGCCATTGCATACGCCGGCGCGAACAGCTCAGGTGGCCGGTCAACCTCGCTGTAGTCGATGCCGATGCCCAGCACCCGGTCCTGTCGGTGGTCGATCACCCATTGCACCATGTCGACGGCGTCCTGCGGCGACGCCTCGCGGTCGATGGACGGGATCAGCCAGCCGGCGATGCCATGGTCGGCCTGTGCGTCCTCGATCGCGCGCACGATGGCTGCCAGCGCCACCGGATACGGGATATTCGAATCACGTGCGGTTCCGGTCGGGTTCCAGAAGAATTCGGCATGGCGCACGTTGTGGCGCGCCGCGTCTTCCAGGTACTCGTAGGTGATGCGGTACAGATCGTCCGGCGTCGCCAGCAGGTGCGCGTCGAGCGCACGCAGGGCCTTGAGCACTCCGACCGGCTTTTCGCCGCGTGCGTAGAAGACATCGACCTCGTCCTGTGTCAGGGGCGCCGGCGCGTCGTGTTCGCCTGCACGCTGCGCCGCTTTTGCTGCAAGCGCCCGGAACGTCGTGTGGCGTACGGTGCCCAGCAGGTGGCAGTGGATCTCGACCTTGGGGATGGCGTGCAGAAAGTCTTGCAGCGTCGATGGGGTGTCAAGAGCAGGTGTTGTCATGGGCGGTCGATCCAGTGGGTCGTGCGGGGTCATGCAGGGGGTGATTGCGGGGTTCTGCGGACGGCGATCAGGTCGCCTGCCATGGGCCGGATCGGCATCATGGCGCAGCTGCCGCACGGGCCAGCGCCTGCAGCACGGTGGCGCGCAGCCGCGCTTCGTCTGCGCTGCTGGCGACCAGGACGTTGGGTGCCGCACGCCGGGGTACCCGCCACTCGAGCACCGTCATTCCCCGCGTGTGCTCGCCCCGCAGCTCCATCACCATGTGGGCAGGGCGAAAGACCATCGCCTCGGGCGTGACCAGGGCTGCGGCCGCCGTGGGGTCGTACAGCGCCATCGGCAGATGGCCGTCTGCACTGGCGATCTGCACGTAACCGAGCAGCAGATCCGCCAGCATCTCTGCACGTGCGCCGCCCGCTGCGCGCAGCGCCTGTGCGTCGGCGGCATGCACCCGCACCTGCCGGCAGGCGTCCAGCCCGACCATCGAAAAGGGGACGTGGTGGTCCAGCACCTGCTGCACCGACTCCGGATCGACCGCGGCGTTGAACTCGGCGGCGGCGCTGTGGTTTCCCGGGCCGGCGCTACCGCCCATCCACAGCAACTGCCCGATGCGGGGCGCCAGTTCCGCATGGCGCGCCAGCAGCGTGGCCAGATTGGTCAGGGGGCCCAGCGCGAGCACGGTGACGGCTTGCGCGGACTGCCGCAGGTGCTGCGCCAGCGCCGTCACCGCATCGTCACTCGCCAGTGCCGTGCGGTCCGAGGGCAGCTGCCGGCCGGCCGAGCGCATGGCGTCGTCGCCCAGGATGTTCTGCGCGGTGACCAGAGGGCACGCCAGCGGCTGGGCGCAGCCGGCATGGATGGGGAATGTCCAGCCAAAGCAGTGGGCCGCGCGCAAGGCGTTGTCGGTCACCACCGGCAGCGGCGCATTGCCCGCGACCAGGGACATTCCCGCGATATGCCAGTGGGCTTGGGCCGCAACCGTCAGCACCGCGGCCAGGTCGTCGAAGCCCATGTCGGTGTCGATCCACAGCGAGGGCATGGATGCCGATACCATCACGCGCTCGCCGTATCGGTGGTCGCCTCCCACTGGCGCCGCGGGTCCGGCACCGGCGTGGCCGCCAGCAGCTGGCGGGTGTAGGCATGGGCCGGCCGATCGAGCACGGTATCGGCGTCGCCGCTTTCGACGACCTTGCCGCCGGTCATCACCACCACCCGGTCGGCCAGCGCACGCACCACGCCCAGGTCATGGGTGATGAAGAGATAGGCCAGGCCCCTGTCGCGCCGCAGGTCGGCCATCAGGCGCAGGATCTGCGCGCGGACCGACACGTCAAGTGCCGACACCGGCTCGTCGGCGATGATCACCGCGGGTTGCGACGCCAGCGCCCGCGCGATGCCCACGCGCTGGCGCTGGCCGCCGGAGAGTTCGTGCGGCAGCCGGTGCCGGAAGTGCGCGGGCGGCAGGCCGACCTGGTCGAGCAGGGCATCGACTTCGTGCGCGATCGCAGCGGCGTCGAGCCCGCGGTTGTATTGCAGTGGCAGCGCGATCGCGCGTGCGATCGGGTGGCGAGGGTTCAGCGAACCGCCGCTGTCCTGGAACACCACCTGCACCTCGCGCCGGAACCGGCGCGCCGCATCGGCAGGCAGAGTGCGGATGTCCGTGCCGCGGTACAGGATGCTGCCGCTCGATGGCGCGGTGAGTCCCAGCAGCATGCGTCCCAGCGTCGTCTTGCCGCTGCCGCTCTCGCCGACCAGGGCGACGACCTCGCCCGGGTGGACCACAACCGACACGCCGTCGACGGCGCGCTGCATCCGGGCGGGTCGGAACAGGCCGCCGCTGCCGCGGATGGCGAACAGGCGGCTCACGTCGCGGGCTTCGAGCAGCGGTGCTTGCCGGTCTGCCGCAGGGCGCTGGTCCGGCGTGTTCATGGCAGGGCCACCGTGCAGGCGGGCTGCGACCACGCATCCCGCGCCTGCGGATCGTCGGCTCGAAGGCAGCGGTCGGCGCCCGGGCCATGCGCTGCGCCCACCGGCACCAGTGCCGGCGCATCCGCATCGCAAATTCCGGGTTGTGCCATCGGGCAGCGGGGATGGAATCGGCAGCCAGATGGCCAATGGCCGGCGATCGGAACGCCGCCGGGGATGGAGAACAGGTCCAGCGCACGCGAGCGCGGATGCAGGATGCTGCGCAACAGGCCCTGGGTATAGGGATGGCGCGGCGCCGCGAAAAGGTCGAGTGCATGCTGGTGTTCGACGATCTCGCCGGCGTACATCACATACACGCGCTGGCAGGTTTCCGCCACCACCGCCAGGTCGTGCGTGATCAGCAAGAGACCCAGATCGAGTTCGCGGCGCAGGCGACTCAGCAGCTTCAGGATGCCGGACTGCACGGTGACGTCGAGGGCCGTTGTCGGCTCGTCGGCAATCAGCAGCGCAGGGCGCATGGCCAGTGCACAGGCGATCAGGATGCGCTGGCGCATGCCGCCCGAGAGCTCATGCGGGTACTTGCGCGCGACCTGTGCGGCATGGGGCAGTTCCATCAGGTCGAGCAGTTCCAGCACCCGGGCCTGGTGGTCGTCGCCGAAACGGTGCGCCTGCAGGGTTTCGGCAATCTGCCGACCCACCGGCATCAAGGGGTCGAGGTAGCTGGTGGGATCCTGGAACACCATGCCCATGCGCGCGCCCCGCACCGCGCGCATGGCCTCGGCCGACAGCAGGTTCAGCCGCTGGCCTTCCAGGTGGATCTCGCCCGCCGCGACATGTGCCAGCGGCGATGGAAACAGGTTCATGACCGAGAAAGCCGTCATCGACTTGCCCGAACCGGACTCTCCGACCAGACCGACGGCTTCGCCGCGGGCCACGGTCAGGCAGACGTCCCGGACGACCCGCAGCGCGCCGCCCGGGGTGCGGATGTCGACACACAGATGTCGGACATCGAGCAAGGCATCAGGCGCCACCGTGGCTGGCGTGGGCTGCGTCATGGCGTGTGTCATGCGCCCTGCTCGCCGCGCGGGTTCAGCGCGTCATTGAGCGCATCGCCCAGCAGGTTGAACGACAGCACCGTCAGCGCGATGCCCAGTCCGGGAAAGGCCGACATCCACCAGGCGCTGCGCAGGTATTGCTGCGCGTCGTTGAGCATCGCGCCCCAGGACACCTGGTTCGGGTCACCCAGGCCGAAGAAGCTCAGGCTGGCTTCGATCAGGATGGCCGCGGCGATGTCGAGCGAGCCGATCACGACGATGGGCGCGGCCACGTTGGGGAGGATCTCGCGCAGGATGATGGCGCGGCTGCCCATGCCAGCGACCCGCGCGGCGTCGACAAACTGCGACTGGTTGAGGCTGGCGACCGTGGCGCGCACGACGCGGGCCAGTTGCGGCCAGGACAACACGGCGATGACCAGAATCATCTTGGTGACACTGGCGCCGAACAGGGCGATCACGATCAGGGCGAGCACGAAGCGTGGCAGGGTCTGGAAGAACTCGGCGATCCGCATCAAGGTGGTGTCGAGCCAGCCCCCGTAGTAGCCGGCCAGCGCGCCGACCAGCACGCCGATCACGGCCGCCAACGCTGCGCTGGCGACCCCCACCAGCAGCGAGATGCGGGTACCGTAGACGACGCGGGTCCAGATGTCACGACCCAGGTCGTCGGTGCCCAGCCAGTGCTGGGGCGAGCCCGGCGGCAACAGGGAGTCCAGGCCACCATCCAGCGGATGCGTATGGGTGACCCAGGGCGCGAAGGCCGCCAGCGTGACGATCAGCAGCAGGCTGGCGATCGCCACCCAGGTGGCGGGGCGGCGCAGCAGCCGCCGGCGGAAACTGGCCGCGCGGTAACGGGTACCGCCCTCGGGAGCGATGGACGCCTGCATGGCGGTTGTCGTGCCGGACACATCGATGCTCATTGGCGCGCAATTCTCGGGTCGATCAGCCGGTGCACGATGTCGGTGACCAGGTTGGCCACGACAACGGTCGCCGAGACCATCAGCAAAATCGCCAGCATCACCGGATAGTCGCGTTTGGAGATCGACTCGAACAGCAGGCGGCCGATGCCCGGCCACGCGAAGACGGCTTCGATCAGCGCCGAGCCCGCCAGGATGAAGCCGACGTTGTAGCCGATCACGGTGATCACCGGCGCGGCAGCGTTACGCAAGGCATGCACAACGACAACGGTCCACTCGCTGGCGCCGCGTGCGCGCGCCGCCAGGATGAAGTCGGCGTGCATCACCTCGAGCATGGCAGCCCGGGTGATGCGGGTGATCAGCGTCAGATACCGCAATGACAAGGCAAATGCCGGCAGGAGCAGGTAGCGAAGCTGCTCCAGGAGGCTGGCGAACAGGCCGTCGGGCAGACCGCGGATCGGCTGACTTCCCTGCGACGGCAACCATCCCAGGCCGATCGCGAAAACCAGGATCAGCAGCTGGCCGAGCCAGAAGTCGGGTACGGCGTAGCCTGCCGAAGCCAGGGTCTGGATGCCGGTGTCGACCGCACCACCGCGCAGCCGTGCCGCCATGACACCGAACACCACACCCCCGACGCTTGCCAGCAACAGCGCGCTGACGGTCAGCGTCAGCGTGGCACCGACCCGGTCCAGGATCAGCGGCGCCACCGGTTGCTGGGCGATGAACGAGTATCCGAGATCTCCTTGCACGACCTTGGCCAGATAGTGGCCGAGCTGCACCCATATCGGTTGGTCCAGCCCATATTCGCTGCGCATCTTCTCCAGGTATTCCGGAGGTGCCGGAAAGTCACCGACCAGCAGCGTGATCGGATCCCCGGGCGTGAAGGCGATCAACAGGAAGTTGAGCACCACCACGGCCAGCAGCAAGGGCACCGCGTGCAACAGGCGGCGGACGATGAAGTCGAACATTCGGACGCGAAAGCGTCAGCAGCGCATCAGCCGGCGCGGCGCACGCCGGCCCACTGGTCGCGCGCGTCCAGCCCCGGGAACACGCCGGTCAGCTTCTTGCTGGCGGTGTCCACGGTCTCCTCGTCGAACAGCACCAGCGAGGGAAGGTCCTCGTTGAGGATGACCTGCAGTTCCTTGTAGGCCTTGGCGCGTGCCGCGCGGTCCGCAGCGGTGGCCGCAAGCCCCAGCAGCTCGTCCACCTTGGCGTTGGAATACCCGCTTGCATTGGTATTGGCCGAGGTGCCCTTGTTGGTGACGTACAGCCGGGTGTAACCAATGGCGGGGTCGCCAGCAGAATAGAACGAGGCCAGGGTCATGTCGAAGTCGCGCTTGACGAACACACGGTCGATCAGCACCGAGCGCTCCAGCGGCTCGAGGCGGACCTCGAGGCCGACGCTGCGCAGGTTCTCCTGGATGATCTGGGACTGTGCACGCATCTGCGGCCGGTTCAGGTCGAACGGCATGCGTACCGTCACGGTATTCGGTTTGACGCCGGCCTTGGCCAGCAGTGCGCGGGCCTTGGCGGGGTCGAACGGAAACTTCTTCGCATAGCCGACCTCCTCGTTCAGCAACCACTTGAAGCCGTCACCGAAGGCGCCTGCGCCCGGCCGGGCAATGCCTTGCATCACCTGCTTGACGATGCGCTCGCGGTCGATCGCGAAGGCCAGCGCATGGCGCGCCTGCTTGTTGGCGAACACGGGGGAGTTGATGTTGAACATCATGAACCAGATCGCCGGTATGTTGACCCCCCGCCGTGGCGCCAGCGACTTGTCGGCCAGGATGCGCGGAATCTCGGGCTTGGGGGTGTAGAAGTCGAGCAGTTCGTCGATTTCGCCGGTCTGCAGCGCCGGCACCCGGTTGGCGCCTTGCGGGATGATCTGGAAGATGATTTCCTGCAGGTACGGTTTTTCCGGGTCCCAGTAGTTGTCGTTGCGCACCAGCCGGATGCTGGCGCCGCGCTTCCATTCACCGAACTTGAACGGACCGGTTCCGACCGGCTTCAGGTTCGCCGGGTTGGTGCCGATGCTGGTGCCCTCGTACAGATGGCGCGGCAGGATGGGCGCATCGAAGACTGTCATCTGGGACAGGAACGGTGCGTAGGGCTTCTGCAGCCGCACCACGACAGTGCTTGCGTCCGGCGCATCCACCTCGACGCCGACGTTCTTGAACACCGGCGCCGCGCGCGGATGCAGCTTGGCCAGCACCTCGGTCAGCGTGAACTTGACGTCAGCGCTGGAGAAATCCTGGCCGTCGTGCCATTTGACGCCCTTGCGCAGGGTGAAGGTATAGGTCTTTCCGTCGGGCGACACGGTCCAGGCGGTGGCCAGCGACGGGCGCGGGTTGTAGTTGGGATCAAGCCAGATCAGGCCTTCGAGGATCTTGGCCGACACGTCGCCGGCGGCAAAGTCGGTGCTGGTCCCCAGGTTCAGTGTCGGCGGGTCGGTGTCGATGCCCAGCACCGCGACGCCCTTGCCGGCCGCGTGGGACAGCTGGGGCAACAGGCCGGCGATCGCCAGCGAGCCCAGTCCCCATTGGCCGAGGCGCCGGCGGGTCAATGGGAGGGTATCCATGTTCGATGCCTGGTCGGGGCGGGAGGAGTGGGTCATGGGGGCGCTGCCTGTGGAGTTCGAGATCGTGGATTGAAGGCCTGGACACTTGTCTCGCAATTTCGATGCCATCATAGTGGCTTGTCAAACCCGATTGTCGTCTCGCCATGTCCCTGATCCCTGCGCCGGTTCTGCCCGGCATTGCCCACGAGGCCGATGCCATGGTGGCCTTGCGCCGCCAGATCCACGCCAACCCGGAACTGGGTTACCAGGAGTTCGCGACCAGCGATCTGGTGGCCGAGCGGCTGACGCGCTGGGGCTTTGAGGTGCATCGGGGCCTCGGGGGGACCGGCGTTGTCGGGACCCTGCGTTGCGGCGACGGCAGCCGCCGCATGGGAATTCGCGCCGACATGGATGCCTTGCCGATGACCGAGACCACCGGGCTGCCCTGGGCCAGCCGCCATGCCGGACGCATGCACGCCTGCGGACACGATGGCCACACCGCAACCCTGCTGGCGGCGGCACAGCTGCTGGCGGTCACGAAGAACTTCAACGGCAGCTTGCACCTGATTTTCCAGCCAGCAGAGGAGGGACTGCAGGGCGGTCGCAAGATGGTCGACGAGGGCTTGTTTGACCTGTTTCCCTGCGATGCCGTCTTCGCCTATCACAATGAACCAGGATTCCCGGCCGGGCGCTTCGGATTCCTGTCGGGTGTGATCTACAGCTCGTCCGACACCGCCATCATCACGGTGCACGGCAAAGGCGGTCATGGCGCCATGCCGCACACGACGGTGGATCCGATCCTGGTGGCGGCGCACCTGATTCTTGCGCTGCAGACCCTGGTCTCGCGCGAGGTCGACCCCAACGACATGGCCGTGGTCACGGTCGGCAGCCTGCACAGCGGTGATGCGCCCAATGTGATTCCCGCAACCGCCGAGCTCAAGCTCACCATCCGTGCGCGGCGGCCCGAGGTGCGGGCCTTTCTGCGCGACCGGATCACGGCGATGGCGCAGGCCCAGGCGGCCGTGCATGGCGCCCGTGCCGAGGTCGACTACCAGTGGAAGTCACCGCCATGCATCAACGATCGGGCCGTGACCGAGTTCGCCCATCGGATCGCGCTGGAGGAAATGGGCGCCCAGGCACTGATCCCCGACATGGCGCCGCTGCAGGCCAGCGATGACTTCGCGTTCATGCTCGACGCCGTGCCCGGCTGCTACTTCATCGTCGGCAACGGCGATGGCAAGCCGGGCACCGGACCGGGCTGCATGGTGCACAACACCGGCTACGATTTCAACGACGACATCCTGCCGACGACCGCGAGCTTCTGGGTGACGCTGGTGCGGCGCTACCTGGCCTGACGAAGGGATTGCGGCCAGGCTGGCGGTGGGCGTCGGCTTCATGCATCTACAGGTCCAGCACCAGCAGCGCGCTGTTGGAGCGAGAGCAGCAGGGGAGGAAGCAGTCGTTGGCTGCCTGTTCCTGCGGTGTCAGAAACATGTCCCAGTGCTCGGGTTCGCCTTCGAGTACCTTGGTAATGCAGGTGCCGCACACGCCCTGCTGACACGATGACGCCATCGGCACACCGCACTCCTGCAGTGCTTCGAGCACCGACTGATGCGTGTACACCGGTATCACGCGTCCCGATCGCGCCAGCCTGACCGAGAACTCCGGCTCCATGGACCTTATCCTTCCTGGAAATTGCCGGCCGCGAACCGCACCGGCGGTGCATCCGGGTCGAAGCTCACGCCGAGCGGATCTCGGCCCTCGCGCAGTGCGTCAAGTTGCTGTTGCAGCAGGCGTCGCAACATGACGATGCCACGGTCCGTGGTGGCCAGGTGCTCTTCGGAATGGCCCGCTATCGTGCCTTGGCTGACCATGGCCTCGACATCGTTGGGATGGCGCTGGTGTTCCTCTTCCGTCATTTCTTCCCAAAGCTTGCCGTTCATGCGGGTGCGCATCTCGGACAGTGCGCCTGCCGTGCGCACGCGACCGACCACGTAGATGCGGAAATGATGGTCGTCGATCGGCAGCACCCAGCCCAGCGATTCGACGCGGCCGTACTGCCCGATGCGCGGGTCCGGGATGACGCGCAGGGTCGGCAGACCGGCTTCGCTGATGCGTCGCATCGTCTTGCCGCCGGGCAGCGAACGCAGCGAGATGGTGCGCACGCCATGGTCCGCGTATTCCCAGTGGACCTCCGGCTTGATGGCCATCTGCTCGACGAACTGCGTGCCGCTGAATGCGGAGTGCAGGATAACCACATGAAAGGGATCCACAAGGTTCTCATAGTGCTGCAGCCAGTTGCAGGGAATGATCACCGGTCCGCCGCCGCCCAGGCTGTTCGCATTGGTCTCGAGGAACTCGCCGTCGTCCAGTGTTTCGAGGCACTCGTACCGTGGCAAGACCGGCTTCTTGTCGGGTGGGCCCATATAGGTCCACACCAATCCGTACAGTTCCTGCACCGGGTACCAGGGCTGGCGCACCTTGTCGCGTGCGCGCCCGCCGTCGGGTTCACAAGGCTGGTCCGCACATCGGCCCTGCACGTCGAACAACCAGCCGTGGTAGCAACAGCGGATCCCGCGCTCCTCGACCTTGCCGTAGTAGAGCGAGGTGCCACGGTGCGCACAATGGGGATGGAGCAGGCCGGGTCGGCCGGCCTTGTCGCGGAACAGAATCAAGTCCTCGCCAAGCACCCGCAACCTGCGCGGTGTGTCGGTGGCGTCCGACGCCAATCCAATCGGGTGCCAGTAGCGGCGCAGCAGTTCGCCCATCGGTGTGCCAGGTCCGACCTCGGTCAGCTCCGCGCGGTAGGTGCGCGCCGGACGTCCGTAGGCTGTGCCCGTGTCTGGCACGATCGGGACGGTGCGGCGTGCAGGGGTGCTGGATTTCAAGGGCATGGTCCTGCGATTCAGTTGATGCTGACGCCAGCGGCCTTGACCAGCGCGGCCCATTGCGGCAACTCTGCTTTCTGTGCCACGGCAAATTCTTCCGGCGTGTTGCCCAGCGGCTCGAATCCGAGCGCCTGCAGACGCTCGCGCACTTCAGGTGACTGCGTGATTTCACGCAAGGCGCCAGCCAGCTTGTCGACGACGGGCCGCGGCATTCTGGCCGGCCCCATGAAACCCAGCCAGCTGTCGAGCGCGAATCCGTCGAAGCCCTGTTCAGTGAAGGTTGCCACCTGTGGCAACACGCTGACCCGGCGCGAGCCGGTGATGCCGAGGATCTTGATCTTGCCGCCATCCAGGCTGGCCTTGGCGGTGGCGGGGTTTGCCCACGCCACGTCCAGTACGCCGCCATACATGTCCAGATGGGCTGCGGCTTCGCCCTTGTAGGCAACATGGTCAAGCGGAGCGCCGGTCTGGCGCTTGAGCAGTTCGCCGCACAGATGCGCTGCCGAGCCCGTACCCCATGTGCCATAAGTGACGCGGCCCTTGGCCTTGGCCCAGGCCACAAACTCCTTGAGGTTGCCCGCCGGGTTGTTGGCCGGCACGATCAGCATGGGCCCGCCGGTGGCGATTTGCGTCAGCGGCTGAAAGTCGGCAATCGGGTCGTACGGGACCTTCTGCAGCAAGGGCACCGTGGTGTGGGTCAGTGACAAGGTCAGCAGGAGGTTGTAGCCGTCGGGCGCCGCCTTGGCGATGAAATCGGTGGCCAGGATGCCGGCCGCTCCGGGCTTGGCATCGACGATCACGGACTGGCCCCAGCGTTTGCTCAGCGCGGATTCGTAGGATCGTGCAACGATGGCGATCGGACCGCCACCGGTGCCAAAAGGCACAATGCGCAGGGTCCGGCTGGGATAGTCGCTTGTCTGCGCCACCAGGGGTGTTGCCGCCGTTGCCGCCAGGCCCATGATGAAATGGCGTTTGGTGAGTGTCATGTTGTCTCCGTGTTTTGATTTGACGCAAGGAATGATGCGATAGACCTCCGGCTGGAGACAAGTCGGAATTTTGGATAAGTGATATGGCCAATCGTGATATCCGCAGCCTGGATGTGGGCATGCTGCGCACCTTCGATGCGCTGGTGCAGGAGCGCAGCGTGTCGCGCGCGGCAGCGCGCCTGTTTTTGAGCCAGCCTGCGGTCAGTGCCACGTTGAACCGCCTGCGCGATACCTTCGGCGACCCGCTTTTCACCCGCACGTCGCATGGCATGGAGCCGACCGCCCGTGCGTTGGCGCTGGCGCCGCTGGTGGACAAGGTGCTGGCCAACATCGCGACGCTGCTGGAGCCGGAGGGTGCTTTCGACCCGGCGCAGTCCGATCGCATCTTCCGCATCGCGGGCTCGGACCATGCCAGCCACCTGCTGCTGCCCGAGCTGAGCCGGCGCCTGCTGGCCTGCGGGTCGGAGATCCGCATCGTCTGGGAACCGCCGGGGGGAGGGTCGCTGCGCGACCGGCTGCACAAGGGGGAACTGGATCTGGGCGTGGTGGCGCGTATCCAGCCGCCGCTCGACCTTGCGGTGGTCGTGCTGTACGCGGACCACTATGTGTACGCGATGCGGCGCCACCATCCGCTGGCCGGGCAGACAGCGACCCTGGACACCTTCTGCGCCACGCCGCAGATCTTTCTCGGTTACGGCACATCGACGCTGGAGGATTTGATCGACGGGGCGCTGGCCAGGTCGGGCCACCGCAGGCACACGCAGATTGCACTGAGCACCTTTGGTCAGATCATTGACCTGCTGCGCGAGGGAGACTGCGCGGCTGTCATGCCATGGCGGGTGGCGCAGGCCCACAGGAACGAATTGCACATCCAGGCCCTGCCATTTGACCTGCCGGGCTACAAGCACATCATGTGCTGGGATCCACGAACCGATGCGGATGCCGGCAACGCCTGGATGAGGGACCAGATTCTGGACATCTATGGTGCATGCGATGACACGCCGCACGGCGGCAATTTCACGGGCGTTGATCCTCAGCGCAGGACGGGCCGGCGCCGGTTGAATGCTCAGTCCGCCAACGGCACGTTGCGCGGTTGACGCGGCTGGCGCAGCTGCCAGGCCAGGTGTGCCAGCAGCGCCGCAATGACGATGGCGCCGCCCAGCAGCGTGCGACCGACCGGCACCTCGCCATGCACCAGCCAGACCCAGATCGGGCCGAGCACCGGTTCGGCCGTGCTGATCAGGGCGGCCACGGCGGCTGGCAGCAGGCGCACGCCGGTGACGAAGAACATCATGCCCAGTGCCAGGTTGAGCGCGCCGAACACGAACAGCCAGGCTGCGTCCGCGGCGCCGACCTGCAGGCTGCCGGCAAAGGCGAAGCCTGCGACCAGCGTGATCAGCGTGCCCAGGCAGACTGCCGGCATCATGCGCACGTGGGCGTTGCGGCGTGTCAGCACGGTGGCCAGTGCGAATGCCAGGGCGATCAGCAATGCGAGCCCGTCACCGACGGGCGAGACGCTGCCATCGAGCGAATCGGACACCATCACCGTGATGCCGGCCATGACGGCGGCGATCGCGACCCAGGTGCCGGTGCCGACCCGTTCGCGAAACAGCACGAACATCAGCAGCGCAGCGAACAGCGGCGCGCCGGCCTGCATCAGCAGGATGTTGGCCACCGTGGTGTGCGAGAGCGCGACGATGAAGGACGTCGACGCCGTCGCGAAACACATGCCCACGCCCACGCCGGCCCAGCCCATGTCGCGGAACAGGGTCGCCGTTCCACGCACGCCGTCACGCCGGAACATGTAGCCCAGCAAAAAGATGGCGGCGCACAGCGAGCGCCAGAAGATGATGGTCCAGCTGTCGGTGACGCTCAGGAAGCGCGCGATCGCGCCCCCGAAGCTCCACACGGCAGCGGCGCCAAACACCAGCCAGGCGCCGCGTGCGTCCAGACCCGGCGATGCCATGGTGGGACGCCGATCAGCGCTGGATCAGTTCGACCTTGTACCCGTCCGGGTCGGTGACGAAGGCGATCACCGTGGTGCCGCCCTTGACCGGACCGGCTTCGCGGGTGACGTTGCCGCCGGCCGCCTTGATCTTTTCGCAGGCCGCGTACGCATCAGGGACCTGCAGCGCGATATGGCCATAGGCGGTGCCCATCTCGTACTTGTCGACGCCGTGGTTGTAGGTCAACTCCAGCTCGGCGTGGTCCGGGTTGGATCCGTAACCGACAAAGGCCAGCGTGTATTTGTACTCGGTGTTCTCCGAGGTGCGCAGCAATTGCATGCCCATCACCTTGGTGTAGAAATCGATCGAGCGCTGGAGGTCGCCAACGCGCAGCATGGTGTGGAGGAGTCGCATTTTGTGTGTGGGTTTGGGAGGTTTCGGCCGCAGTCAGGCCGCACCAAATTGTGGCATGGCGGCGACCTCCCGATGCTCAGACGGTTTTTCCGGCGTGCGGCACCAGCACGCAGCCACCGATGCGCCAGCTCTTGTCGGCCTGGCGTTGCAGCTGGTACACCGCGAGCCAGGTGGCGCCCGACGGGTCGGTCAGGTGTACCGGTTGCACCAGGGTGTCGTCGTCGACGTCGGGTTTGAGAAAGACCACGGCACGGGGACGGTAGACGACCGGGTAGGCACCGCGCACCATGCGGATGAACTGCGCGGCCGTGCCGAACTGCGCGCGGATCCCGTCGGTGGCATAGGAGAACGCCTGTTCGGCGTCGTCGGCCGCGAACGCCGCCAGTTGTGCCTGGACGACCTGCTGTGCGTCCCGGGTGTCCTGTTCGGACACGGGGGCGGCCCATGCCGAGGCACTGGCCAGCAGCGACAGGGACAGCAGCAGCAGGATCTTGTGAAGCAGCTTGTGCATGGCGACTCCTTCGGGTGGACGTCAGGCAATCATGCGCCTGATTTCATTTCCGGGTGGCGCGCTGTGGTTCAAAGACCAGGCAGGTGGTCGTGGCATGGGCATACAGGGTGCCATCGGGGCCGACCAGGCGTGCCTCTGCGGTGGCCAGCTGACGGCCGCAATGCAGAATCCGTCCCTCGGCCCGAACCCGCGGCACGCGGGTGGTGATGGCCTTCACCAGGTTTACGCCCAGCTCCGCGGTGGTGTAGGCACGGCCTGGCGGCATCATCGTGTGCACGGCGCAGCCCAGCGCCGAGTCGAGCAGCGTGGCGAACCAGCCCCCATGCACGCTGCCCAGCGGGTTGTAGTGGTTCAGCTGCGGGCTGCCCTGGAACACCGCGGTGCCCGGGCCGACCTCCACGATCAAGAAGTCCAGCGTGCGCGCGATCGGCGGATACGGCAGCTCGCCGCGCAGCATCGCCTGCATCACTTCCATGCCGCTCATGCCATCGACCATGTCGGGTGTTGCCACGCCACAGCCGACACCGGTGTCGAGCACGGCGCGTACCCGCTGCTCGTCGGCCAGCCAGTGGTCGAGGTGGTTCAGTTTGTCGGCAGTCGGGTGCATGGTCATCTCCATCATCTCTATTTGGTTGTAGATAAAAATATTGTAGCTACAATCAAAAAATGACATCCACCGATCCGACCGTTCCCGAAGTGCGGGGTGGCCGCACCGCTGCAGCCGCGCCGCGCGGGTGCACCAATCTGCGCCTGCATCGGCTGGTGCGTCGCCTCGACCAGATCTACGATGCCGAACTGGCCCGCGCGGGACTCAAGACCACGCAGTATTCGCTGCTGTCGCATGTGGTGCGACTGGCGCCGGTGCGTCCGGGGGTGCTGGCACGGGCGATGGACCTGCAGCCATCCACGCTCACGCGCAACCTGCAGCCGTTGGTGGCAGCCGGCTGGGTCGACATCGGTGCCGGCAGCGATGCACGCAGCCGCGTGGTCATCGCGACAGCTGCCGGCATCGAGAAGCGCACGCAGGCGCAGCGCCACTGGAAAGCCGCGCAACTGAAGATCAACGCGCTGCTGGGTGAGCCACAGGTCGGCGCCCTGCACACCTTGCTGGATTCGGCGCTGCTGACGCTGGATGCCGCTGCGGCGCAAGACACTTCGGCAGGCCCCCATGGCTGACGCACCCTCCACCGGTTCGGCGCGCCGGGTAGCGCTGTGGCTGGTCCTGCTGGCGGCTGCCGGCACCTTCGGCCTGACCATGGGCACCCGCCAGACCATGGGGCTGTTCCTGGGGCCACTCAATACGTCCACCGGTCTGGGGCTGGCCCAGATCAGCCTGGCCTTTGCATTCGGGCAGTTGTTCTGGGGCCTGACCCAGCCGTTCGCCGGCATGTTCGCAGACCGCATCGGCGCCGGTCGGGTGCTGCTCCTCGGTATCGCGCTGGTGGCCCTGGGGACATTCATCACGCCCTGGATGGACAGCACGGCCGGGCTGGTGCTGTCCATCGGCGTCCTGGCCGCAGGGGGCGCCGGCATGGCGGGTCCGGCCGTCTTGATGGCGGCCACCAACCGGCTGGTGGCCGCCGAGCGGCGCGGACTGGCCACGGGCATCGTCAACGCCGGCGGTTCCCTGGGCCAGTTCCTGATGGCGCCGCTGGCCGGGGCGTTGCTGGTGGGCATGGGATGGGCCAATGCGATGCAGGTGCTGGGCCTGTGCGTGTTGCTGGCGCTGCCGGCGGCCTTTCTGTTGAAGGGCCATGGCGGACCGATCGTGTCGGCTGGCGCCCCGGTGCAGGGAACCGGCGCTGCAGTGCGTGCCGCGTTGCGCGAGCCTGGTTATGGTCTGCTGGCTGCAGGCTTCTTCGTCTGCGGCTTTCACGTCGCGTTTCTGGCCACCCACCTGCCCGGTGTCATCGCCGCCTGTGGACTGCCGGTGGAATTCGGTGCCTGGTCGCTGGGCATGCTGGGCCTGTTCAACGTCGTGGGCAGCATCGGCATCGGGATGGCCATGGGGCGCTGGCGCATGAAGTCGCTGCTGTCGCTGCTGTATGCCAGCCGGGCCCTGGCCGTGCTGCTGTTCGTGCTGGCGCCCAAGACCGGACCGGTGGTGCTGGTGTTTGCGGCCTTCATGGGATTGACCTTTCTGTCCACCGTGCCGCCGACTGTGGGCCTGGTGGTCAAGTTCTTCGGTCTCTCGCACATGGCCACACTGTTCGGCCTCGTGATGCTGGCCCACCAGATCGGCGGCTTCCTCGGTGCCTGGCTGGGCGGCAAGGTGTTCGAGTGGACCGGCAGCTACGACGTGGTCTGGTATGTCGACATCGTGCTGGCCGTCGGTGCGGCGCTGGTGCATCTGCCGATCCGGGAGGCGCCGGTGCAACGGGCGGCATTGGCCTGACACAAGCCCTGGCCATGGCTGGGCCCATAATGGTGCTGGCCCATCGGCACTTCCATCACCCGAACAGGAGAGCACCATGATCAAGTCAGGAATCGACCAGGACGCCATCATCAGCATGTTTTCGCAGGCCACGGCCAAGCAGGGCGAGACGCTGCGCAAGGCGGTCAGCGAAGCCACGCTCAAGGCCTTGCAAGGCCGCGAACTGAGCATGGAAAACATCCGCAAGGTGCTCAAGGCCGTGACCGAGGCCAGTTCCGCCGGGGCGGCCATGAACCCGGCCGGGCCGGTCGACATCGAAGCCATGCTGACCAAGGCCTTTTCCGGCATGGACGCTGCGCTGCTGCAGGCGGTGCAGGCCAATCGCAAGGCGCTGGAGCAGTTTGCCAGCCAGGGCGTCGACATGCAGAGCAAGCAGATGAAGAGCGCGCTGGCCAACGTCGAGAAGATGGAGGATGTCTTCTTCGCCACGGTCAGCAAGGCCGTCAAGGATGCCAGCGGTCCGATCCAGGGCCCCTGGGACCAGGTGCTGTCGGCCATGAAGCTCAGCGGCACCCAGACCGGCAACCAGGCCCAGGCGGCGATCGAGCAGTTGATGACGCAGTCGCGCGATGCCATTCGCGACAGCCGCGCCAGCAGCATGAAGGCCGCGCAGGCCATGATGGACAGCTATTCGGCGCTGGTCAGCGGCGTGCTGATCGGCATGTCCGAGGGTCTGGCGCAGGGGGGCTCGGCCACGGCGGGTGAGGGTCGTGCACGCAAGAAATAGTCTTTCGGTCCCAGGGCGGCCCGCTTCCGGCGTCGTGCTGTCGTGCGGGCGTTCCGGCTGGCGCGGCATGGTGCGCCAGCTGCTGCGCCGCGTGGCGTGGCTGTCGATGGCGGGACTGCTGCTGTCGCCGGTCCTGCCGTCGCAGGCAGCTGAATTCGAGGACACGCTGGCACAGCGGCTGCTGGCGTGCACCGGCTGCCATGGCGCGAATGGGCGTGCCGAGGGCAATGTCTATTTCCCCCGCATTGCGGGCAAACCGGCGGGTTACCTGCTCAACCAGCTGCGCAACTTTCGTGATGGCCGGCGCAATTACGCGCTGATGACCGGCATGGTGGAGTTCCTGCGTGACGACTATCTGCAGGAGATTGCCCAGCACTTTTCCTCCCTGGACCTGCCGTATCCGGCGCCGCCGGCGTCGTCGCTCTCCGACGTGCAGCAGGCCCAGGCGCGCCAGTTGGTCATGCAAGGGGATGCCGCGCGCAAACTGCCGGCCTGCACCAGCTGCCATGGCGCAGCGCTTACCGGCCTGGTCCCCCACGTTCCCGGTCTGCTCGGCCTGCCGCGGGACTACATCAATGCACAGCTCGGCGCCTGGAAAACCGGACAACGCCATGCCCATGCCCCCGATTGCATGGCGGACGTCGCCCGCGCGCTGACGACCGACGAGGTGGCCCTGGTCAGCGGTTGGCTGGCCGCGCAAGCCTTGCCGGCCGATACCCATGCGGTGAGCCGACTTGCTGCGCTTGCGGACGCGCCACAACGGCCTGTGTGTGGCAGCGCGCCGGAACTGGCGGGCAAGCGGCCATGATGATGGCGTGCCGCAACGTCGATGGACTCGCGCCATGCCGGTTGGCGGCGCGGCGCGAGGTGCTGTGCCCATGGCGCTGCACAGGGAGCGTCAACCCATGACCCGGCGTTCCGGTCTTGCCCTGCTGTTCGCGGTGCTGGCGCTGCTGGTTGTCGTGCTGGGCTGGTGGGTGCTCTCCGATACGCCGGCGCGACCGGCTCCGGGGCCCGGCAATACCGATCCGACGGCGACCCGGGTCGCAAGGGGTGCCTACCTGGCCCGAGCCGGCAACTGCGCGGCATGCCATACCCGACAGGGCGGCGAGGCCTACGCGGGCGGGCGGGCGATCGAGACCCCGTTTGGCATCGTCTACTCCAGCAATCTGACGCCAGACCGTGCCACCGGCATTGGCAACTGGACCTCGGTCGACTTCTGGCGCGCCTTGCACGAGGGGCGGGCGCCGGATGGGCGGCTGCTGTACCCGGCCTTTCCGTACACCAGCTACACACTGGTGAGCCAGGACGATGCCGATGCCTTGTTCGCCTACCTGCGCAGCCTGCCGCCGGTGAGCGAAGCCAACCGTCCGCATGCCATGCGCTGGCCCTACGATTCGCAACTGGCGCTCGCTGCCTGGCGAACCCTCTATTTCAAACCGGCAAGCTTCCAGAAGGACCCGGCGCGGGACCCGCAGTGGAACCGCGGGGCCTACCTGGTGCAGGGGCTGGGCCACTGCAACGCCTGCCATGCTGCGCGCAATCTTCTCGGCGCGGTCGATGAAAGGCTGGCATTGGCTGGTGGAACCATGCCGATGAACAACTGGTATGCGCCCTCTCTGTTGCATACGGCCGAGGCTGGCCTTGGCCAGTGGTCGCTGGCCGACATTGTGCAGCTGCTGGGTACCGGGCGGGTCGGCAATGCCAGTGTGATCGGGCCGATGGCCGAGGTCGTCTACCACGGCACGCAATACCTCACGCGGGAGGATCTGACCGCCATGGCGGTCTACCTCAAGGACCTGCCGCAGGATGCTGCCGTACCCGACACCGGTAGTCCGGCGGCCTCCCGGCTGGGCGCCGATATTTACGGGGAAAACTGTGCCCAGTGCCACGGCAAGAACGGCGAAGGCGTCGCGGGCGCCTATCCGGCGCTGGCTGGCAACCGGGCCGTGCTGATGCGCAGCACCGCCAACGCAGTGCAGATCATTCTGCATGGCGGATTCGCACCGGCGACGACAGGCAATCCGCGGCCGTTCGGCATGCCGCCTTACAAGCTGGTGCTCGACGACAGGTCGGTGGCCGCGGTGCTGACGCACATCCGCTCTTCCTGGGGCAATCAGGCCGGAGCGGTCAGTGAGTTCGATGTGCGGCGTTACCGCGCGACGGACAAGCCATGACAGGGCGCGGTGGCCGCTGTGGGGCCAACGGCCTCAGCGCTGGGGTGCGACGTAGCGGGCGAGCGCGGAGCGAATAGCCCCGAAACTGCGCCAGGCGAGAAAACCGCGTCGCGTCCAGCGCCACACGGTGCGCGGTCGAAACACGAGCACGGCGCCGACCGCCACTGCCAGGGTCAGCGGGTGTTCGATGGCGGTGCGCTTGCATTCGCGGGCAATGGCCGCGGCCCTGTCACCCAGATGCAGCAGGCGGTCCACGGGTTCGGCGTGGTGCGCGAGCTGTGCGCGCTGGTTCGCGATGCGCTCCAGCAGCCTGCCGCGTTGCAGCTGCAGCTCAATCAGGCGTTGCTGCATGTCCGGAGGCTGCCTTCAGGCGGCGCAGGTCTTCCTGCAATTCTGTCAAAGAGCTTGCAAAAGCGGATTCGGGACGTTGCACCATCTGCATCAGTGAGCGAGCAGCCCACCAGGCCATGCCACTGAACACGGCGATGCACAGGGCCAGCACGCCGAGCCTGAATTCCCACAGCCATAGCGTGAGGAAGCTGACGGACAGCAACACCGCCACCAGCGCGGTGAACATCAAGGCCTGCGCCAGCAGCAGCATGCGCAGCAGGCGCAGCTTCTCGACCTCGACCTCGTTGCCCAGCAGTTCGAGCCGTGTCTGCGCCATGGCCAGCAGCGTGGCGGCCATGGACTTGACGCTCGCAGTCAGGCCTTCGCGCTGGGGTGTCGTGGCCATACGGTCGCGTGCGAGGGGCGGTCAGTCGACAACGGCCGATCAGCGGCGGCCGAGAATCAGACCAACCAGCAGGCCGACGCCAGCGGCAATGCCGACCGACGTCCAGGGGGATTCATGCACATAGGCATCGGTGGCACGGGCAGCCGCGCGCGACTTGGCGATCAGCGCCTGTTCTGCTTCGGTCAGGCGTGCGCGTGCACCGTGCAGACGTTCCTGGATACGGGCGCGCAGGCTCGCGACCTTGTCCCCGGCCTGGTCGGCCGTTGCCGCGAGCATGTCTTCGGCATCGGCGATGACCGACTTCATGTCGGACACGAGTTGTTGTTGTTCGGTGATGGTGGCGTCATTGGCTTGCATGGGTAGCTCCTTGCTGATTGCAGTTGGTTGAGACGAGGGTAACAGACAACGTATATGGGGCCGACCGGTACACAATTCAAGTGCCGGGGTTCTTGTGTCGGGCCAGGGGTCTTGTTGCGACGCTCATTTCGGCCCTGTCGCCGGCGCTGGCAAGGGCAGGCCGGCGCGTTGCATGGCAGCACGCAATCGGTCCGGATAGTCGGTGATGAGGCCGTCGACGCCCCAGCCGATCAGGCGGTCCATGTCGGCCGGCTCATTGACTGTCCAGGGGATGACCTTGAGCCCGAGTTGCTGCGCGGCCTTGACCTTGGCCGCGTCGATATGGTTGAAATTGGGTGCCCAGGTGGTACCGGCGCTGGCCTTGACCATGTGTGCGGTCGACGCATGGTCGCGCCACAGCATTCCCGCAGTCCACAGGGGGTCGCGCACGTTGTTGGCGCGTGCATATTCCATGGTCAGGTATACGGTTTCGATGGCCGGTGCGCGTTGCTGGACCAGGCGCAGGCTGCGCCAATCGAAGCTCTGGATCATCACGCGCTCGGTCATCCCCGCCTGCTGTATTACCGGCAGCAGAATGTCCAGGAACTCCGACGGCTCCAGGGTGGCATGGGGGCGATCCGGGAATATCTTGGTTTCGATGTCGAAACGCACCTTGTCCGCACCCCGTTCACGCACCAGATCGAACAAGGCGGCCAAAGTGGGAATGCGCTGGCCGTCACGTGGCTGCTGCTGCGCAAAGCCACGCGCGTATTCGCTCGACGGGTCCATCCGGCCCACGTCATAGGCCTGCAGCTGTGCCAGCGTCAGAGAGCGGATCAAGGGGCCGCTCTCCTTGAGCCAGCGGCCCTGTGCGTCGCGCGTCAGCGCCGGGTGCAGGGCTGGGTCGTGCGAGATCACCGGGATGCCGTCGGCGGTGATCGCGATGTCGAGCTCCAGCGTGTCGACTCCCAGCCTGAGCGCATGTTCGAATGCGGCCAGCGTGTTTTCCGGCAGCAGGCCTCGCCCGCCACGATGGGCCTGCAGGTCGAAGGCCTGCGCAGGCATCAGCAGCACCAGCAGCGTGGTAGCCAGCGCGCTGCGCATGGTGCGGGAGAATCGACGAAACCGATGCACGAACATGTTGCCATCTCCATGACGACGGCCGGGCTGCGTCATACCCTGCACCGGCAGGGCTCGGGGCGCCGCGACCCGTTGCGCGGCGCTCCCGCTGAGGCTTAATGCCCCAGGATCTTGGACAGGAAGTCCTTGCTGCGCTCGTTCTGCGGGTTGTTGAAGAAGTCGTGCGGGTTGTTCTGCTCGACGATCTGGCCCTGGTCCATGAAGATGACCCGGTCGGCCACCGCCTTGGCAAACCCCATCTCGTGGGTCACGCACAGCATGGTGATACCCTGGTCGGCCATCTCCACCATCACGTCCAGCACTTCCTTGATCATCTCCGGGTCCAGTGCGGAGGTGGGCTCGTCGAACAGCATGATCTTGGGCGTCAGACACAGCGCGCGGGCAATCGCCACCCGCTGCTGCTGGCCGCCGGAGAGCTGCAGCGGATACTTGCCCGCCTGCTCGGCAATGCGCACCCGTTCGAGCTGGGCCATGGCCTTGGCCTCGGCATCCTTCTTGGGCACCTTGCCGACCCACATCGGCGACAGTGTCAGGTTCTCGAGCACGGTCAGGTGTGGAAACAGATTGAACTGCTGGAACACCATGCCGACCTTCTTGCGCACGCCGTCGATGGCCTTGACGTCGTCGGTGAGTTCGACGCCGTCGACCACGAGTCGGCCTTGCTGGTGTTCTTCGAGCCGGTTGATGCATCGGATCAGGGTCGACTTGCCGGAGCCGGACGGCCCACAGATGACGATGCGCTCACCTTGCGCGACGTTGAGATCGATGTCGCGCAACACATGGAAATTATTGCCGTACCACTTGTTGAGCTTGTCGAAGACGATGATGGGTTCTGCCATGTTCGGTCCAGGTGGGGAAATTGAAATGCTTGTGAAGGGGATGGCGGTAAAAGGTCAACGCGCCTTGCCTTTGTTGACCTGTTTCTCGACCCAGATGCTGTAGCGGGACATCGAGAAGCAGAAGGCAAAATAAATCAATGCAATGAACAGGTAGCCCTCGATCTTGAACGGGCGCCAGTTGGCATCGGAGTTGAGTGCGATGCCCAGCGCGCCGGTCAACTCGTACAGGCTGACGATGGTCACCAGCGAGGTGTCCTTGAACAGGCTGATGAAGTTGTTCATGATGCTGGGCACCACCATGGCCAGCGCCTGTGGCAGCACGATCTTGTACTGGGTCTGCCAGTACGACAGGCCCAGCGTCGCCGCAGCTTCGATCTGACCCTTGGGAATGGCCTGCAGGCCACCGCGAATGACCTCGGCCATGTAGGCGGCCGCAAACAGCGTGATGCCGACGATCACCCGCACCAGCACGTCGATCGAGACGCCGACCGGCATGAACAGCGGGAACATGAACGAGGCCATGAACAGCACCGAGATCAGCGGCACGCCGCGGATCAGTTCGACGTAGACGGTGCAGACGGTGCGGATGGCCGGCAGCGATGACCTGCGTCCCAGCGCAACGACCATGGCGATCGGGAATGCCATCATCATCGACAGTGTCGACAGCATGATGGTCAGCGGCAGGCCGCCCCAGCGGTCGGTCTCGACCTTTTCCAGGCCGGCAAAACCGCCGTACATCACTGCAAAGAAAAAGGCCAGCACGGCGATCCAGGCCGGCAGCAGCCAGGACTTCCAGAAGCTGCGGGTACAGCTGCCAATCAGCATCGCGAGCATGACGCCGGTCGCCAGCAGCGGACGCCACTGGTCTTCGTAGGGATAGCGCCCGAAGATGATGATGCGGTATTTCTCCGCCACGACACCCCAGCAGGCACCCACGCCATCGACCCGGCATGCCTCGTAGTCGGGCAGCCAGGCGGCCCGGAAGATCGCCCAGCTGAAGAATTGCGGCAACACGGACAGCAAGCCTGCCAGCACCACGATGGTCATCAGACCGGTGGTCAGGTCGCCGAAGAGGTTGATACGGATCCAGGCAATCGGCCCTTCGGTGGAGACTGGTGCCGGGCGTGCCGCGATCGGTTGAAAGGTTTGTGCGGTCATGGTCGGTGGCCGATCAGCGTTCCTTGATGGCTGAACGGCTGTTGTACCAGTTCATCAGCAAGGAGGTGGACAAGGAGGTGGTCAGGTAGACCAGCATGACGATGGCAATCGCCTCGACAGCCCGGCCGGTCTGGTTCAGCGAGGTGTTGGCGATCGACACCACGTCGGGGTAGCCGATGGCCACCGCCAGTGACGAGTTCTTGGTCAGGTTCAGGAACTGGTTGGTGACCGGCGGAATGATCACGCGCAATGCCTGTGGCAAGGTCACCAGGCGCATCACCTGGCGCGGATGCAGTCCCAGTGCGGCAGCCGCCTCACCCTGGCCCTGCGCCACGGACTGGATGCCCGAGCGCACGACCTCGGCGACGAAGGCCGCGGTATACATGGTCAGCCCGAGCAGCACGGCCAGGAATTCCGGTGTCAGCGCGCCGCCATGCTCGATCGAGAAATCACCCTTGATCGGAAAGTCGAAGTCCAGGGGCGCGCCGCCCAGCCACCATGACAGCACACCGGTGACGACGAAGATCGCGACGGGAACCCAGAACATGCTGCGCAACTGCCCGGTCTCCTCGAACTTGCGGAAGGCCCACTTGCGATAGCCCACGGCGAGAAAGGCGCCGGCCACCAGGCCGAGCACGCCCCACAGATGGCCGGACTCCCATATCGGCTTGGGGAAGATCAGTCCGCCCTTTGCCAGGTACATGGGCCCGATCTGCCAGGCGTCCTGCACATAGGGCAAGGTCTCGGTCAACAGCAGATACCACATCAGCAACTGCAGCAGGATGGGGACGTTGCGGAACATCTCGACGTAGGCATAGCAAATGCCGCGCACCAGTGCGTTGCGAGAAAAGCGGCCGACGCCGAGCAGGGTTCCCAGAATGGTGGTCAGGATGATGCCGACGATGGCAACGCGCAAGGTGTTGGCGATGCCGACCGCATAGGCCTTCCAGTAGGGAGAGGCTGAATCGAACGGAAACAGGCTCTCGCCGATGTCGAAACCGGCCGAGTCGCCGAGAAAGTCGAAACCGCTCTGGATGCCGCGCGCCTGCATGTTGATGAGCGTGTTGTGGGCCAGGAACCAAATGCCCAGCCCGACGGCGCCGATGGCCAGTATCTGGTAGATGACGCCCCTGAAAGCCTGGCTGCGCCAGGACCACGTCTGCTTTTTGTGGGGTGATGAATCGCTCATGGGCACTGCTTCTTATTGGATGTGTACAGCCGCAAAAACAACAATGCCGCTGCCGGAGGACGTCGAACGTTCCGACAGCGGCATCATTCAGGTACCGGACTTGCCGATCAGCGTGCCGGGTACGGGTACATCAGCCCGCCTTTGTTCCACAGGTTGTTCAAGCCGCGTGGCAGGTTCAGTGCAGTCTTCGGACCCAGGTTGCGGTCGTAGCTCTCACCATAGTTTCCGACGGCCTTGACAGCACGCGCCAGCCATTCCTTGTCCAGCCCCAGCAGCTTGCCGGTGTCTTCGTTGCCACCACCCAGCAGGCGCTGCACCACCGGATCATCGCTGGACTTCATCTTGTCGACGTTGGCCTGCGTGATGCCGTATTCCTCGGATTCCATCATGCCGTACAGCACCCACTTGACGATGGAGAACCACTCGTCGTCACCGCGGCGGACCATGGGGCCCAGCGGCTCCTTGGAGATCAGTTCCGGCAGGATCACGTGTTCCTTCGGATCCTTGGCTTCCTTGCTGCGCACCGACGACAGGCCGGAGGCGTCCGTGGTGTAGGCGATGCAGCGGCCGGAGAAATAGGCACTGGTGGCGGCTTCAACCTTCTCGAACACGACAGGCTTGATGTTCAGGTTGTTGGCCTTGGAATAGTCGGTCAGGTTCTTCTCGGTCGTGGTGCCGGACTGCACGCAGACGGTCTGGCCCTTGAGCTGCTTGGCGCTCTTCATCTTGGTGCGTGTCGGCACCATGAAGCCCTGGCCATCGAAGTAGTTCACCACCGTGATCTGGAGCCCCAGCGATGCGTCGCGCGACAGCGTGAAGGTGGTGTTGCGTGCCAGTACGTCGATCTCGCCGGACTGCAGGGCCGTGAAGCGCTGCTGGGCCGTCAGGGGAACATACTTGACCTTCTCGGCGTCGCCCAGCGTGGCGGCGGCCAATGCCTTGCACACATCGATGTCGAGGCCCGACCATTTGCCGGTCGAGTCGGCGGCTGCAAAACCTGCCAGGCCGGTATTGACCCCGCAGACGACCTGTCCGCGCGCCTTGATGGCGTCCAGCGTCTTGCCCGCATGCGCCGGCATGGCGAGCATTGCGCCGGCGGCAGCGACGGCCGCAACCGCGAATTTGATCTTGCTTGTCTTCATATGTTGTTACTCCATCTATGTTGTTACCTGGCATGTGAAGCACGCACCATCCTGCGGCGCCACGGAACCAGTCCTTAATTTACATTTTCTGGTCTGGCACCACATTGGGGTTTACGCTGTCAACTCATGCAGAACCTGCATAACCCCAAGCTGGTGCACTCAAAGAGACCCACTGCAGGGGCCAGCACGAACCATGCCTGTGTGCGGCGCGCAGCTGTCAGATGTAGCCGACGGTCGGCTTGACGTGCCGCATGTGCAAGGACATGCCCAAGGCCGCCATGTGGTTTTTGTTGCGGCCCAGGATGTCCTGGGCCAGGGGCAGGAACTCGGCCTCCTCGAACGCGGCGTGCGCGTGGTACTCCTTGACCAACTGTTCTACGGCAACGGTATCCAGTGCGGTGTCATGGCCTTTGGCGATGGGTTTGAGCTGGGGCTTGATGCGCGACCACCAGGCTTCGATCTGGCGGTGCTCCGTGGTCAGCCGTTCGACCATGGTCTGAACGTGTGTGAGCTCCGCACCGGCGGCAGCACTCTGCAATACCGCAGGAAAGAGTTCGCGCTCTTCCTCGGCATGGTGTTCGAGGATCACGGCATCGAAGAATTTCAGCATGTCTGCCGCCAGCGCATGTGCCCGTTGGGCCGGCACCAGCAATGCTGGCAACTCGCCCAGTGCGTCCAGGTGGCCGATGATGCCGACGTGGCATTGCGAGAAGTTGGCGATGGGCGCGGCGGCGCCCGTTGGTGCGGGCAATGGGTCGGTGCGGGTCATGGGCGGCTCCAGATGCGGCGTGTGTGGCGATGGCAGCATTGTGGTCGGATCATCGCCATGCCGTCTTGACCATGATCAGCGGGCGGCCAAGGCCTCTGCGCCTATTGCACCAGCGGCGTATCGGCGGCGTCCAGATCGATACCCACCAGCCGCGCCTGCCCCGCCAGCAGTTGCAGGTATTGGCGCAATGCGGTCACGAAGCTGTGCTGGCGCAATGCCATGGCCACGGCCCCCTTGACGGCTTCGAACGACTCCTGCGTGCCGGCTTCGCGCGCCACCACCTCGACCACGTGCAGGCCGAAGCGGCTGTGCACCAGGGTCGGCAGCACGCCGACCTGGCTTTCCCCGAACAGCGTGCGTGCGAGTTCTGGCGCCATCTCTTCCCGGGTCAGCCAGCCGAGATCGCCGCCCTGCGCTGCGCTGGGGCAATTGGAGAACTCGCGCGCCGAACGGGCAAAGCCATCATCGGCCGAACCGTCATGACAACGGACGTCGAGCAGGCAGGTCTCGGCCCGGTTGCGCAGTCGCACCACGTCCATGCCCTGTGTCAGGGCAAAGAGAATGTGCCGCATGTGGATGCGTTCGCCACGTTGGTAACGCGCCATGTGCGCCTGGTAATGGCGCTGACAGGCTTCTTCCGACGGCTCCGGTACCAGCACTTCGCGTGTGATCAGTGTGTCGATCGCGCTGCTGGCCGCCTCGCTGGCAACGCCGTCAGTTGCTGGTGGATCGTTGGCGTCCAGCAAGCCGCCTGCAATCGCAGCCTGGCGCAACAGTTCGCTGCAGGCACGCTGGCGCAAGGCTTCGGCCTCCAGCACTTCGCCGGGCTTGTGCAGCGCGACGCCGTTCACTGACGCGACCGGGGCTGCCGTGTCCTCGCTGCCGGTGGCCATGGGGGATGGTTTGTCGAGAAGCATGCTGGATCCTCCGGATCAGACGCCAGCGCCGGGCTGGCGCGGCTGGTTGTGGTCGGCCGGCAGGTTCAGACGCCGGCTGCGCACCACCTGGTGGGGGCGGAACAGATAGGCGACGGTGGCAAAGCCGCTCCAGACATGGACCAGCCGGCTGAATGGAAACAGAAAGAAGATCGTCATGCCCAGTACCAGGTGCACCTTGTAAGGCCATGCCACGCCCGCCAGGGCAGCGGCATCAGGGCGGAAGGTGACCAGGTTCTGTGCCCAGTCGGCCAGGATCAACATCGTGCCGCCATCACTGTGGCCGATCGAGAACGGCAGCGTGATCAGGCCGAGCACCAGCTGCACCCACAGGATCAGCAGGATCGCGATGTCGGTGCGATGGCTGGTGAGCCGGATGCGTGGATCGAACAGGCGCCGGTGCAGCAGCAGGCTCAGGCCGACGAAACAGATCGCACCGGCAATGCCGCCAGCGGTCACGGCAATCATCTGCTTCTGGCCGGCGGTCATGAAGGATTCGTAGACCCAGTGGGGTGTCAGCAGGCCGACGAAATGGCCGCCGAACAGGAACAGGATGCCGATGTGGAACAGGTTGCTGCCCCAGCGCAGTGTGCCGGTGCGCAGCATCTGCGAGGAATCGCTTTTCCAGGTGTACTGGTCACGGTCGAAGCGCGCCAGGCTGCCCATCAGGAACACTGCCAGGCAGATGTACGGATAGACGTTGAAGGCGAAGTTGTGCAGGTAGTTCTGGATGGCACTCATGATGGGACTCCTGGTGTCGGCGCGCTGGCGCCTGGGCGGCGGACAATCTGGATCGGCTGCGCCTGGCCGGGACGGGCCTGGCCCTTGGTCGAACAACCATCGAACACCGGTGGTTCTGCCCAGTTATCGTCGAGATCCTCTTCGACCGGCAGCTTGACGGCTTCGGCCTTTTCTCCGGCCAGGTCGAGCAGGGCGCCCAGGATGCTGGCGTAGGGACTGCGATGTTTCTGCAGGGCACTGAAGATGGCGTTGAAGATATGCGCCATCTCGGACAGAAACGCACGTGCTTCGGCCGGCGGCTGGGTCGACACGAACTCGAGCACCGCCGGCAGGTAGTCCGGCAGTTCGCCTTCGGCCAGATACAGTCCGGCTTTCTCGTAGGTCTGTGCCAGATCGATCATGGCCGGACCCCGGTCGCGCGAATCTCCGTGCACGTGTTCGAACAGATGCAGCGAGGTTGCGCGCCCCCGGTCGAACAGCGACACGTACTCGGCCTCGTTGACCAGCACGTCGCGCCGCGCCAGCGTGTCGAGCAGCGCATCGAGTTCAGTCAGTCGCGTGGCAGACAACGCCCGCTCCTGATGCAGCACTTCGCCGATACCGGGAATGAAGCCGCGCAGTTGCGCATCGGGATACGACAGCAGTGCAGCCATCGCACGCAGCGTGAGCGATGCGGAGGCCGGTGGAGTCTTCTTGCCGAACATGCTCATACCTCCGCCCGGATCGGGATGGTGCGCTTCTTCTCGCTACCGAACAGGCTGGTCTCGCCTGTTCCTTCGGAGCAGCCGTTGCCGAAGCTGAAGCCGCAGCCGCCGCGCACATTGAAGGTGTTCTCGGCGTATTCGCGGTGGGTCGTGGGAATGACGAAGCGGTCTTCGTAGTTGGCAATCGCCATCACCTGGTACATCTCCTCGACCTCGGCCTGCGTGATGCCGACCTGTTCGAGCACCGCCGCGTTGTGCCGCTGCTCGACATGTTTCTCGCGCTGGTAGGCACGCATCGCCAGCATGCGTTCGAGTGCACGCACCACCGGCACGGTGTCGCCCGCGGTCAGCAGGTTGGCCAGGTACTTGACCGGAATCCGCAGCTGGTTGACATCGGGGATCTCGCCATTGGTGCCGACATGGCCGGCGTTGGCGGCCGCCGAGATCGGCGACAGGGGTGGCACGTACCAGACCATGGGCAGGGTGCGGTACTCCGGGTGCAGCGGCAAAGCCACACGCCATTGCACGGCCATCTTGTAGACCGGGCTGTGGCGCGCAGCGTCCATCCATTTGTCGGGGATACCATCGATACGCGCCTGCTCGATCACCTTCGGATCGAACGGGTCCAGGAAGATGTCGAGCTGGGCCTGGTAAAGGTCACGGTCGTGTTCCACGCTCGCGGCCTCCTGGATCCTGTCTGCGTCATACAGCAGGACGCCGAGATAGCGGATCCGGCCGACGCAGGTTTCCGAGCACACGGTCGGTTGTCCGGCCTCGATGCGCGGGTAGCAGAAGATGCACTTCTCGGCCTTGCCGCTTTTCCAGTTGTAGTAGATCTTCTTGTACGGGCAACCCGATACACACATGCGCCAGCCGCGGCACTTGTCCTGGTCGATCAGCACGATGCCGTCTTCCTCGCGCTTGTAGATCGAGCCCGACGGACACGATGCGACACAGGCCGGGTTCAGGCAATGCTCGCACAGGCGCGGCAGGTACATCATGAAGGTGTTCTCGAACTGGCCGTAGATGTCCTTCTGGATATCGTCGAAGTTCTTGTCCTTGCTGCGCTTGGAGAACTCACCACCCAGGATCTCCTCCCAGTTCGGGCCCCAGACGATCTTGTCCATCTGCTTGCCGGTGATCAGGCTGCGTGGACGGGCGGTTGGCGTCGCCTTCATCTCGGGAGCGGCCTGCAGGTGTGCGTAGTCGAAGGTAAACGGCTCGTAATAGTCGTCGATCTCCGGCAGCTTGGGGTTGGCGAAGATGCGCATCAGCAGCTTCCACTTGGCACCCTGGCGCGGCTCGATCGTGCCGTTGGCCTTGCGTACCCAGCCGCCATGCCATTTCTCCTGGTTCTCCCACTCCTTGGGATAACCGATGCCGGGCTTGGTCTCGACGTTGTTGAACCAGGCGTACTCCATGCCGGGCCGGCTGGTCCAGACGTTCTTGCAGGTGACCGAACAGGTGTGGCAACCGATGCACTTGTCCAGGTTCAGCACCATGCCGATTTGAGCGCGTATTTTCATACTGCCTCCCGCCGGGCCGCCCCAAGGGAGGCAAGCCACCCATGGGGGGGCAACGAATACACGAAGTGATGAGTGTGGGGGGTCATACGCTTTCTCCTTGTGCCTGTGTCGGCTTGACGAGTTCTTCTCCGACCGGTGTGTCGAGCCAGTCGATCTTGTTCATCTTGCGCACGACGACGAACTCGTCGCGGTTGGTGCCGATGGTTCCGTAGTAGTTGAAGCCGTAGCTGAACTGCGCGTAACCACCGATCATGTGGGTCGGCTTGAGCACAATGCGGGTCACCGAGTTGTGGATACCGCCGCGTGCGCCGGTGATCTCCGAGCCAGGGGTGTTGACGATCTTTTCCTGGGCGTGGTACATCATCACCATGCCCGGCTTGACGCGCTGGCTGACCACCGCGCGTGCCGCAATCGCACCGTTGATGTTGAACAGTTCGATCCAGTCGTTGTCTTCGATGCCGGCGCTTTTCGCGTCGTCCTCGCTCATCCAGACGCATGGCCCGCCGCGACTGAGCGTGAGCATCAGCAGGTTGTCGGTATAGGTGGAGTGGATGCCCCACTTCTGGTGCGGCGTGATGAAGTTGAGCGCGATCTCCTTGTTGCCATTGGGTTTGACGTTGTGGATGCCGACCGTGGTCTTGAGGTCGACTGGCGGACGGTAGCTCGAGAATCCTCGCCGAAAGCGAGCATCCACGGATGGTCGAGGTAGAACTGCTGGCGTCCGGTCAGCGTGCGCCAGGGGATCAGTTCGTGCACGTTGGTGTAGCCGGCGTTGTACGACACCGTCTCGCTCTCGATGCCGCTCCAGGTCGGGCTGGAGATGATCTTGCGTGGCTGCGCCTGGATGTCGCGGAAGCGGATCTTCTCGTCTTCGCGGTGGATCGCCAGGTGGGTGTGGTCACGTCCGGTCTGCTTGCCCAGTGCTTCCCAGGCCTTGACGGCGACGTGGCCGTTGGTCTCCGGTGCCAGTTGCAGGATCACCTCGGCCGCGTCGATGTCGGTCTCGATCCGGGGCATGCCGCAGGTCACACCCGGGTCCGTCACCACGCCGCTGAGTTCGGCCAGTTGCCGGACCTCGGTCTGCGTGTTCCAGGCGATGCCCTTGCCACCGTTGCCGACCTTGTTCATGAGCGGGCCGAGTGCGGTGAATCGCCTGTAGAGGTTCGGATAGTCGCGTTCGACCACCGCCATCTGCGGCCCGGTCTTGCCGGGAATCAGGTCGATCTCGCCCCGGGCCCAGTCCTTGACGTCGAAGGGTTGCGCCAGTTCACCAGGGGAGTCGTGCATCAGAGGGGTCAGCACCAGCTCGCGTTCCACGCCCAGGTGACCGACGCAGATCTCGCTGAATTTCTTCGCGAAGCCCTTGTAGATGTCCCAGTCGCTGCGTGACTGCCAGGCCGGGTCGACCGCGGTCGACAGCGGGTGTATGAACGGATGCATGTCGCTGGTGTTGAGGTCGTTCTTCTCGTACCAGGTGGCGGTGGGCAGCACGATGTCCGAATACAGGCAGGTCGTGCTCATGCGGAAGTCCAGCGTGACCAGCAGGTCGAGCTTGCCTTCGGGCGCCTTGTCGTGCCAGACGACCTCGGTCGGCTTCGCTTCATCCTTGCCCAGGTCCTTGCCCTGCACGCCGTGGCTGGTGCCCAGCAGGTGCTTGAGGAAGTATTCATGCCCCTTGCCACTGGAGCCCAGCAGGTTGGAGCGCCAGATGAACATGTTGCGCGGCCAGTTGTCGGGATGGTCCGGGTCGGTGCAGCTCATCTTGAGCGTGCCGTCCTTGAGCGCCTTGACCGCGTAGTCCCTGGCCTCCATGCCCGCGGCCGCGGCGTCGCGCACGACCTGCATCGGGTTGGTCTGCAACTGCGGTGTGGAGGGCAACCAGCCCATGCGCTCCGCGCGCACGTTGTAGTCGATCATGCTGCCGCCGTAGATCTTCTTGTCGGCCAGCGGTGAGACCACTTCGGCCATCGTCAGCTTTTCGTAGCGCCATTGGTCGGTATGGGCATAGAAGAAGCTGGTGCTGTTCTGCTGGCGGGGTGGACGGATCCAGTCCAGCGCGAACGCCAGCGCGGTCCAGCCGGTCTGGGGCCGCAGCTTTTCCTGACCCACGTAGTGCGCCCAGCCCCCGCCGCTCTTGCCGATGCAGCCGCACATCATCAGCATGTTGATGATGCCGCGGTAGTTCATGTCGCAGTGGTACCAGTGGTTCATCGCCGCGCCGATGATGACCATCGAGCGGCCCTGGGTCTTGTGCGCGTTTTCGGCAAACTGGCGCGCCACCGTGATCAGCTGCGCGCGTGGTGTTCCGGTGATGCTTTCCTGCCAGGCCGGTGTGTAAGGCGTGTCGTCGTCGAAGCTTCTGGCCGCCATCTCGCCATCGAGGCCGCGGGCCACGCCGTAGTTCGCGACCTGCAGGTCGAACACCGTGGCCACCAGGGCTTCGCGCTTGTCGCCTTCCTTGCCCAGCGAGATGCGCGCCACCGGAACGGTGCGCACCAGAACGTCGTTGGCGGCGTCGCCGCTGACGTTGTGCGAGAAGTTGGGCGTGGCGATGCCGCCGAAGTAGGGGAAGCCGACCTTGGCGGTTTCCATGTCGGAGGCATTACCTTCCATCACCGACAGGCGCAGCTTGACCTCCTGTCCGTGGCGGGCTTCCTTGGCTTCCAGGTTCCACTGGCCTTCGTCCGCGCGGCCATCCGCGCCCCAGCGAAAGCCGATGGCGCCGTGGGGCAGCACCACCTTGCCGCTGTCGTCGAACGCAACCGTCTTCCATTCCGGGTTGTTGGCCTGGCCGAGTTTTCCGTTGAAGTCCGATGCACGCAGATACCGATCGGGCACCATGATCGTGGTGCCATCCGGCTGCTGGTGTTCCTTCAGCATGACCAGCATCGGCATGTCGGTGTAGCGCCGCACGTAGTCATCGAAATAGGCGCTGCGCTCGCCCTGGTCGGGGAAATAGAACTCCTTGAGGATTACGTGGCCCATGGCCATCGCGACTGCGGCATCGGTACCCTGCTTGGGGTGCATCCAGATGTCCGACAGCTTGGCCACCTCGGAGTAGTCGGGCGTGACCGCGACCGTCTTGGTACCCTTGTAACGCACCTCGGTGAAGAAATGCGCATCCGGCGTGCGCGTCTGCGGCACGTTCGAGCCCCAGGCGATGATGAAGCTGGAGTTGTACCAGTCCGCCGACTCGGGTACGTCGGTCTGTTCGCCCCAGACCTGCGGGCTGCTCGGGGGCAGGTCGCAGTACCAGTCGTAGAAGCTCATGCACGCGCCGCCGATCAGGCTCAGGTAGCGGCTGCCGGCCGCATAGCTGACCATGGACATGGCCGGGATCGGCGAGAAGCCGATCACCCGGTCTGCTCCGTATGTCTTGATCGTGTAGACGTTGGCTGCGGCGATGATCTCGTTGACCTCGTCCCAGCTCGAGCGCACCATGCCGCCCAGGCCGCGGATGCTCTGGTAGTCGCGCCTTTTCGCGTCGTCCTGCACGATCGAGGCCCATGCGTCGACCGGGTCGTGGGTCTGGCGGGCTTCGCGCCAGGTCTTGAGCAGGCGGCCCCGCACCATCGGGTACTTGACCCGGTTGGCGCTGTACAGATACCAGCTGTAGCTGGCACCGCGGGCGCAGCCGCGTGGCTCATGGTTGGGCATGTCCCAGCGGGTGCGCGGATAGTCGGTCTGCTGGGTTTCCCAGGTCACGATGCCGCCCTTGACATAGATCTTCCATGAGCAGGAACCGGTGCAGTTCACGCCATGGGTCGAGCGCACGATCTTGTCATGTGCCCAGCGGTTGCGGTAGGCATCTTCCCAGGTGCGGTCCTCGCCGGTGGTGACGCCGTGTTCACCGGAGAAGTTCTCGCGCGGGCTGTTGAAATAGGTCAATCGATCGAGGAAGTGGCTCATCAGTGGCTCCTTGGGAATCGGGGGGGACGACGCATCGGGTGTGCGAGGGTCAGGGGTTCTTCAGTTCGGCGTTCTTGCGCAGATAGAACCACCAGTTCAGCACCAGGCACAAGGCATAGAAGATCGCGAAGCCATACATCGCCATCTGCGGCGTTCCCGCCTTGATCTGTTCTCCGATGACCACAGGCGCGATGAAGGCGCCGTAGGCCGCGACAGCCGAGGTCCAGCCCAGCACCGGGCCGGCCTGCTGGCGGTCGAAAATCACGCCGATGGTGCGAAAGGTAGAGCCGTTGCCGATGCCGCTGGCGGCGAACAGCACCACGAACAGCAGCATGAAGGGCAGGAAGTACTGCTCGGGCGTGGCGGACTGGTAAGCCTGCAGCATCACCCAGCCGACGGCCACCGAGGCCACGACCATCACGGCCGAAATCCACTGCGTGACAATGGAGCCGCCGACCTTGTCCGAGATCCAGCCGCCGAGCGGACGGATCAGCGCGCCGACGAAGGGCCCGATCCAGGCATAGGCGAGCACGGCCGGCGCGTTCGGGTTGGCCAGCGTGTGCTGCAGCACGCCAGCGGCGTCGCGCACGTGGCTGATGCCGAAGATCACCTTCATCGACAGCGGCAGCGCCATCGAGAAGCCGATGAAGGAGCCGAAGGTGACGATGTACAGGATGGTCAACGACCAGGTGTGCTTGTTGCTGAAGATCGCAAACTGGGTCTTGACCTGATCTTTCATGGCGCCGAATGCGGCCAGCTTCATCATCGTGATCGCAGCGATGATGTCCAGCGGAATCGCGACCCAGATGCTCAGCAGCCCCAGCCCGGTCGGTGCCGGCAGGTAGAAGTACAGCATCACGATGGTCGGGATGAAGGCCAGCGTGTACAGATAGGTGATCTTGGCGAAAGCGACCAGCGGGTTGCCGGTGGCCGGTGACACGGTCTTCAGGTTGTTCATGCCGAACCAGCACAGAATGCTGAGCGGCACCAGTGACAGGACCCAGGCCAGGCCAGCGTTCTGCACCCAGGTCTGGGTGCCGGCAGGAATCTTGCCGAAGATCCAGCCGCTGTCCTTGACCAGCACCATGGGCTCGCCGCCAAAGGAGCCGAGCAGACCGACCGTCATGACCAGTGGTATCACGATCTGCATCGTCGTGACACCGAAGTTGCCCAGCCCGGCGTTCAGGCCCAGCCCGGTGCCCTGCAGCCGCTTGGGGAAGAAGGTGCTGATATTGGACATCGAACTGGCGAAGTTGCCGCCCCCCACGCCCGACCACAGCGCCATCAGCTGGAACGACCACAGTGGCCACTCCGGATGCTGCAGCACGATGCCGGTGCCGATGGCCGGCGCCAGCAGCATCGATGTGGTCAGGAAAATGGTGTTGCGGCCGCCGGCAAGCCGGATCAGGAACGAGGCCGGAATGCGCATCGTTGCACCCGAGATGCCGGCGATGGCGGTCAGCGTGAACAGCTCGGCCTGGCTGAACGGAAAACCCAGGTTCATCATCTGTACCGTGATGACACCCCACATGCCCCAGACCGCGAAGCCGCACAGAAGCGCGGGAATCGAGATCCAGAGGTTGCGATAGGCGATCTTCTTGCCGGTGGCCTCCCAGAAGGTCTCGTCCTCCGGGCGCCAGTCGGCGATGTCCGCGCCGCTGGTGGTCGTCGGTGGCGCCGCGGGGATGTTGCGGGTCGTGTTCATGGTGTTCCTTGTGGTGACGGGCTCAGCCGCCGAGGGAGAATTCGGTGGCGTTGCGGCCCATCAGTTCGGTGCGCCGCACCTCGGTCCAGTACATCCAGATCAGCGAGACCCAGACCACGCCGTACATCAGCATGAAGGCGCTCGAACGGATGCCGGTGATGTCCATCAGTGCGCCGAACATGATCGGCAGCACGAAGCCGCCCAGGCCGCCGGCCAGGCCGACGATGCCGCTGACCGTGCCGATGTTGTCCGGGAACTCGTCGCTGATGTACTTGAAGACGCTGGCCTTGCCGAATGCGAAGGCGATGCCCAGCACGAACATCAGCGCAGTGAAGGCGTAGACGTTCAGCCCGATGTGGAAGGTGGTCGGGCCGTTGATCGTCATCACGGTGAAGTCGGTCTGCGGGTAGGACAGCAGGAACAGGCAGACCCAGCTGACCCACATCACCCACCAGGTCACACTGTGGGCGCCGTACTTGTCCGACAGCCAGCCGCCGACGGCGCGCAGGACGCCGCCAGGCAGTGCGAAGCAGGCGGCCAGCAGGGCGGCAGCACGGATGTCGAGCGCGTATTCGCCGACGTAGTACTGGACCATCCACAGGCTCAGCGCGACGTAGCCTCCGAACACGATGCTGTAGTACTGGCAGTACTTGAGCACACGGGGATCCTTGAGCATGCCGAGCTGATCGCTGAACTTCACGTGCGAGGGCACCAGGTGTGCGGGATCGCTGTAGCTGAACATCCAGAACAGCACCAGCGTGCCGAGCATGATGGCGGCATAGACCTGCGGCACCATGGTCCAGCCGAAGGCGACCAGGATGGCGGGGGCCACGAACTTGTTCACCGCGGCGCCGGAATTGCCGGCGCCGTAGATGCCCATCGCAAAGCCCTGGTTGCCCTTGGGAAACCAGCGCGCGACATAAGGGGTTCCGACCGAGAAGGAGCCACCGGCCAGGCCGACGAACAGGCCGATGACCAGGAAGTGCCAGAACTGCGTGGCGTAGGACATCAGCCAGATCGCCGGTACCGTCACCGCCAGCAGGATGGCCATCACGATGCGGCCACCGTACTTGTCGGTCCAGATGCCCAGTGGTACGCGCGACAGGGCGCCCGTCAGAACGGGCATCGCGGTCAGCAGGCCGAATTCGGTGGCGTTGAGTCCCAGGGTCTTCTTGAGTGGAATGCCGATGACGGCAAACATCATCCAGACCATGAAACAGACGGTGAAGGCGAGGGTGCTGACGATCAGCACCGACAGCGCCTGTCCTTTACGGGTCATGGGGTATCTCCTTGTGTCATGCAATGACTTTAGGAGTTGCAGTGCCCGATCACCATCCTTCCGTGGTGCAGTGTGGCCCGTGCGTGCGAACTATGCGGCGAGGGCCTTGCCTCGTTCGGAAGAACTACCCGGGCAACTATTGCCGGATCGTTTGCGTCAGATCAAAGCAGGCCGCTCTCGGTTGCAAGCACGGCGGCATGGACCCGCGTGCTCACGTCGAGCTTGCGCAGGATATGCTGCACATGGATCTTGACCGTGGTTTCGGCGATCGCGAACTGGCGCGCGATCTCCTTGTTGCTGGCACCTGCGGTGATGGCGCGCAGGATGTCGAGTTCGCGCGGCGTCAGCAAGGCCAGTGGCGAGGCGGGGGCACGGGCGTGTGCCGCATCCGTCGCACCGGCTGCCGCATTGCGGTAGGCGGTGACGAGCTTTGCCGTCATCTCGGGCGCGACCACGCTGTCTCCTGCCATGGCCCGGTTGATCGCCTGTGTCAGTGCTTCGCCTTCCATGGTCTTGAGCAGGTAGCCGCTGGCACCGTTGCGCAATGCGCTGGCGAGGTCGGCTTCGTCTTCGCTGACCGTCAGCATCAGGATGCGGGCCTTCGGAGCGGCTTCGCGCAAGGCTGGCAGCGCATCGACGCCGGTGACGCCACCCAGATGGTTGTCGAGCAGAATCACGTCGGGCTGCAATTCCTTTGCGCGTCGCTGTGCCTCGCCGGCATCCGCCGCATCGCCGACGACCTTGTGGTGGGGGTCGCGCGCCAGCAGGGCCGTCAATCCGCGGCGAAACAGGGTGTGGTCGTCGACCACGAGGATCCGGATGTCGGTGGCGGGTGCGGACGGGACATGCATGGGCATTGCGGCGGGTTCAGGCGGCGCTGCCGTGTTCGAGGACAGGCTGCGGCGTGTGCTGGTGGGCTTGTCGCGGGTCCGGCAACACAAGAATGACGGAGCTGCCGCGTCCCGGCACACTGTGGATGTCCAGCTGTGCGCCGATGCGCTCCGCCCGCTCGCGCATGATGCGCAGTCCGACATGGGTCTCGTCGTGGGCGCCCGGTGCGTCGGAGAACCCACGCCCGTTGTCACGGATTTCGAAGCGCCATCGGGGCGCCTGCTGGACGTCCAGCCAGACCTTGCTGGCGGTCGCATGCTTGCGCACATTGGACAGGGCCTCCTGCAGGATGTGCAGCACCTGGACCTGCAGATCCGGGTCCAGCGGCATGCCATGGCCCTCCATCTGCAGGGTGGCCGCAACACCGCTTTGCAGTTCGAACTTGCGCAGCGTGGTCTCGAGTGCCGGCTCGATGTCTTCGGTATTGGTGCGGGTGCGGAAATGCACCAGCAGTTCGCGCACGTCGGCGTAGCTCTCCCGCACGCCGACGTTGATCTCGTCGAGCACCGCCCTGGCCTGCTGCAAGTTGTCGCGTGCCAGCGCATCCTGCATCAGCTGCACCTGAATCTTCAGGAAGGCCAGCGACTGCGCGATCGAGTCATGCAATTCGCGCGCCAGGAAGCTGCGTTCCTGGGAGACCGCCGCCTCCTTCTGCTGCGCGGCGAGTCGAAACGTCTCCATGGCCGCAGCCAGGTGCGCGGTCAAGGCCTCCAGCAGCGAGCGGTCCGAATCCGACACGCCGACATGGGCGTGAAAGAACAGGTCGACCTCTCCCATCAGGCGCTCATGCAGGCGTATCGGTATGGATACGATGGTCTCGAAGCCGGCCCGGGCGCAGTGCTGCATGCGTCCAGGCGCCATGCTGTGGATCGGAATGACGCGCAGACCCGGCTGGGCATCGAGCGAGCCACAGTGGCATTCGCCCGCGTGGACGCAGTGCTCGGCCTCGGTCATGTCGATCGGCAGTCCGTCCGAAGCCAGCATCAGGAAGCGCTCATTGGTTTCGTCCGACCAGCGCAGCGCGACACCGTCCGCCTTGGCAATCGGCCGCAGCCGCTGCACGAAACCGGCCGTGAGCTGCTGCAGGCTGTTGGCACTGGCAACCAGGCTGGCGACGTTGTAGAGGGCCTCGAGCCGCTCGCGCTTCTCCTGCAGCTCGGCTGTCTTTTCGGCAACCCGGGCCTCCAGGCTGCGATGGACCGTCTGCACCTGCCGGGCCATGTCGTTGAAGCCGTCGGCCAGCATGCCGAACTCGTCCGTGCTGGAGCTGCTGACGCGTGCCGCCAGGTCGCCTTGCTGCAGGCGCAGCAGCGCGTTCTTGATCTGACCTACCGGCTCCAGAACGAACAAGTAGCCGGTATAGACCAGCACGGCGGTTCCCACCACGGCCAATGCCATGGTGAAGAGCTGGGCCAGGTGCAGCAGCGCAGTCCAGCGCGACATATGGAGCTCGATGCCATGCACCATGGCGTCGATACGGTCGACGAATGCGGCCGTGTCGGGCTGCAGTCGGTCCAGCGGTGGCGGCGGTGCGGCAATCCAGCGCGCCCGGTATTGCGTCCAGCCTTGCTGTACCGAGACGAACTGCGCACGCACGGTGTCGTCCCAGGGCATGAACAGCGGACGCTCGGCGTCACCCGTGCGCAGCGTCTCCATGCTCTGGGCGAATTTATCGCCGAGTTCAGCGAGGCGTTCGGGCTGCCCGGTGCTGATGGCCAGCGACATGCGGTAGGCCTGCATGCGCATGCGCCCGGCCTCGTTGACGGCTGCGGCGCCGCCCTCCAGCTGCCACGAAACCCACAGCGTCACGGCGACGGTGACCAGCGCCAGCAGCAGGAACGGCGTTGCCACCAGCGTCAGCTTGGCGCCGAGCGTCCAGTGCCGGGCTTTGTGCATGGGCTGTCCGTTCTCGCCAGTACGCGCGCGCCGGCAATGACGGGCAGGTGGCCGCTCAGACCCGTTCGAAGATGGCGGCGATGCCCTGGCCCCCGCCGATGCACATGGTCACCAGCGCGTAGCGACCGCCGATGCGCTGCAACTCGTACAAGGCCTTGACCGTGATCAGCGCGCCCGTGGCTCCGATCGGGTGCCCCAGCGAGATGCCGGAACCGTTCGGGTTGACCTTGGCCGGGTCGAGACCGAGGTCGCGTGTGACCGCACAGGCCTGGGCCGCAAAGGCCTCGTTGGCTTCGATGACATCCAGATCCTTGATGCTCAGCCCTGCCTTCTGCAGGGCCTTCTGCGTGGCGGGTACCGGGCCGATGCCCATGTATTTCGGATCGACGCCTGCATGCGCGTAGGCGACCAGCCGCGCCATCGGCTTGCAGCCGCGCTGCTGTGCAGTCTGGCTGTCCATCAGCAGCACGGCGGCCGCGGCGTCGTTGATGCCCGATGCATTGCCGGCGGTGACGGTGCCGCTTTCCTTCAGGAAGGCGGGCTTGAGCTTGGCCATGTCGGCCAGGGTGCAAGCGCTGCGAAAGTGCTCGTCGGTGTCGAACACCACGTCGCCCTTGCGTGTCTTCTGCACGATCGGCAGGATCTGTTCCTTGAAATAGCCGGCCTTGGTCGCGCGCTCGGCACGGTTATGGCTCTCGACGGCCAGCGTGTCCTGGTCTTCGCGGGTGATGCTCATCTTGGCCGCGATGTTCTCGGCCGTCACGCCCATGTGGATGTTGTGGAACGGGTCGTGCAAGGCGCCGATCATCATGTCGATCATCTTGAAGTCGCCCATGCGATTGCCCCAGCGGCTGCTCAGGCTGGCATAGGGCGCGCGGCTCATGTTCTCGGCGCCACCACCGATGGCGATGTCGGTGTCGCCCAGCGCGATGGCCTGCGCCGCCGACACGATGGCCTGCAGGCCGGATCCGCACAGGCGATTGACGTTGAATGCCGGTGTGCCCTGGCCGCAACCGCCTTGCAGGGCAGCGACCCGTGACAGGTACATGTCGCGCGGTTCGGTATTGACCACATGGCCGAACACCACATGGCCGACGTCGTCGCCCGAGGTTTGGGCACGCGCCAGCACCTCGCGCACGACGGATGCGCCCAGATCGCACGGCGGCACATCCTTGAGGGCCCCCCCGAAGGTTCCGATGGCGGTGCGGACCGCGCTGACGACGACGACTTCTCGGCTCATGGCAAATTCTCCTGGTCAGATGGATATCGCCCTCCAGTGTGCCGCATCGCGGGCGAGTCCGGGTACTGATTGCCTTGACCCAGATCAAACCGTGTCCGGTCGGCGACTGCACCACCGCTTTCAGGCGGGCCTCAGGTGGCCACAACGATGCCGAATTTGGCCCGCAGGCCACCTTCGGCGGCCTCGAAAGGCACGGTGACAGCGTCGCGGTCCCGCGGATCGCGCAGCTGGCGCCAAAGAAAGTCGCGGCTGTTGTGTGGATCATCCTGCACATACAACTGGGTCGTCAGCAGGTCGCGGCTCCCCAGTCGCACCTTGACATGGATGTGGGGTGTCCGGCTGCTGTACGCCACCGGGCGGATGGTACGAAAGGCATAGCGACCGTCGGCACCGACGACCTGTTTGCCGAACCCCTGGAATGCCGGGTCGGCCCGGGCGCCGTCACCCGGATGGTGGTAGTGGCCCGCAGCATCGCATTGCCAGATTTCGACCTGCGCCCCTGCCAGTGGCTGGCCGCGCGTGTCGGTGATGCTTCCTTCGACCCGGCAGGGCTGGCCCTGGCCATACGCCTGTGCGCCATTGCGCAGCAGGTCTGCGTCGTTGTCTGCAGGAAGTGTCACCGGATAGAACGGGCCTTCGGTCTGGCGCGGCGTGGGTCGCAGGCCTCCCTGCGCACGCGCCTGCGTCCAGACAAAAGGCATCGCCATTGCGGCAGCGGCCAACAGTCGCCGTCGGGTGGGTGCGTGGACAGGGGCATCGGGCATGGGGGACTCCAGGTTGAGGCTATACCGGTCGGAGGCGTGGGCACGAAGAGTAGTTCCCTTGTCTGCGCCTGCCTGTGGCGATGGCAGCGACATCACCGGCCGCGAAACAAAACGAAACATGGCGAAACCCGCGTGAAAGGACGCTGCCGCTCTTGCCGATCACCATCGACGCATGTTCAACCCAAACGGAAAGTACGCACCATGAAGACCTGGATCAAACGCAGTCTAATCGGCATTTTCGGCGCCGGCATCGTATTGGGCGGGCTCAGCGCCTGCGGTGATCGCCACGAGCGCCATGGCATGGACGGTGCCTACGCGATGAAGATGCAGCAGAAGTTCGTCGAGAAAGTGTCGAAGGAGCTTGCGTTGACCGACGCACAGAAGCAGCAACTGGTGCGCGTTGGCGAACGCATTCAGGAGCAGCGGCTGGCCCTGGTCGGCAGCACGAAGGATCCGCGTGCCGAACTTCAGGCACTGGTCTCCGGGCCGCAGTTCGATCGCGCGCGCGCCTTGGCGATTGTCGAGGAGAAGACGCAGGCCATTCGCGGCAAGAGCCCCGAGGTGATTGCCGCGACCGCCGACTTCTATGACAGCCTGGACCCGGCGCAGCAGCAGAAGCTGCGCGAACGCCTGCAAAAGCGCCATCGCTGGTTCGGGAACGACTGATGGCTTCGGCGGTGGGACAATGCGCCATGCCGAGGATCCTGCTGATCGACGATGACGCCCAGCTCGGCCCGCCACTGGCCGAATACTTCCGCCGCTTCGAGCTCGACCTGCAGCTCGCGGGTCGACCCAGCGAGGGCCTGGCGAAGCTGCGCAGCACCCATTTCGACGCTGCCATCCTGGACGTGATGCTGCCCGAGATGGACGGTTTCGCCCTGTGCCGGCTGATCCGCAAGAGCAGCGACATTCCGATCATCATGCTCACCGCGCGCGGCGAGGTGACCGACCGCGTGGTCGGGCTGGAACTGGGCGCCGACGACTATTTGCCCAAGCCTTTCGAGCCGCGCGAACTGGTGGCCCGTCTGCAGACCGTGTTGCGGCGCCAGCGGGTGGCCGTCAGCAGCCAACGGCTGCAGTTTGACGGACTGGATATTGATCTTGACACCCATACGGTGAGTCGCCAGGGCGAAGTCGTATCGCTGACCGGTACCGAGTTTGCGCTGCTGGCCCTGCTGGCGCGCGAACCGGGCAAGGTCTTTGCACGCGACGATATTCTCAATCACCTGCGTGGACATGATGCCGAGCTTTTCTCGCGCGCAGTGGACATCCTGGTCAGCCGCCTGCGCAAGAAGCTGGAGCCGCTGGATTGCATCCGAACCGTGCGCAACGCCGGTTATGCCTTGGCGCTGGCCCGTGTCTGAGCGCACGCACGTGGGCTGGCATCGGCGGGCGCATTCGGCGCTTCGGCATTCGCTGCGGCTCAAGCTGATCGTCGTGTTCCTGTTGCTGGCGCTGGGCCTGTCGGTGATTTTCCTGGGCGGCATGCAGCGTGCGATCGGCGCAGGCTGGCGCCTGGCGGTTCAACCGCTGGTGGCGGACTATGTTGACCGGCTGGTGGCCGACATCGGCTCCCCGCCAAGCGTGGCGCGTGCACGCGCCCTCACGGAGCGTCTGCCGATCTCGGTGCAGATCCAGGGGCCGGTCGTGCAATGGCGCTCGCACGACGAGACCGACGCACGCGGGTGGATGCACGATGACCCAGCCTGGCGCGACGATGTGCCGCGCCTTTTCGACCGTGACACGGCCGATGGGCATCGGATCCGGTTCGGCATGGGTGATCTTCCCTGGGAGCGCCAGCCCCGCCTGGTGGGCTGGTTCACGGTGCTGATGCTGCTGGTGGTGGTGGCACTGGCGTATGCCTATCTGCGCCGCCTGTTGCGCCCGCTGGACGACATCCGCGGTGGCGTCCAGCGGTACGGCAAGGGTGAATTCGACCGCGCCATAGCGGTACGCCGTCAGGATGAACTGGGCGACCTGGCGCAGCAGATCAACACCATGGCGCACGATCTGCAGCAGATGCTCGACGGAAAACGTGCCCTGCTGCTGGCCATCAGCCACGAATTGCGCTCGCCGCTCACACGGGCCCGCATCAATGCCGAACTGTTGCCCGAGTCGGGCGACGCATTGGCCAGCCGCAATGCCTTGTTGCGCGACCTGGCGGAAATGCGCGACCTGATCAATGACCTGCTCGAAGGCGAGCGGCTGTCGGGCAGCCATGTCGCGCTGCACCGGGAGCCCACCGACCTGTGTGCGCTGGTGCAAGGTCTCGTCCAGGAGCGGGCGCTGGCGGAAGCGGTGACGCTGGAGTTGCCGCAGGGCTTGCCGGCAATCGGCGTCGATGCGACGCGGGTAAGGCTGGCGGTACGCAATCTGCTCGACAACGCGGTACGCCATGGCGCAGCAGCGACGCTGCCACGGGTCTCTGTGCGCCGCGACGGCCAATGTCTGCAGGTGATCGTGCGCGACCACGGACCGGGGGTGGACCCGGCCCACCTGGCCCATCTGGGCGAGGCCTTCTACCGCACCGATATCGCCCGTCAGCGGGTCACGGGCGGCGTGGGACTGGGTCTGCATCTGGCCCGGCTGGTGGCCAAGGCCCATGGTGGGAGCCTGACTTTCCGCAATGCAGCGCCAGGGCTGGAGGCCATCCTGGTGTTGCCAATGCAAGCCTGAGCGACCGGCGGGTCGTCATGATGCGTCAGAAGTCCGGCGCACTCGTGAACGCCATCGGTTCGCCACTTACCGGGTGGCGCAGCGTGAGGCTGCTGGCATGCAGCATCAGGCGCGCAGCAGCAAGCCGGGCGTCGTCCGTGGCGTTCCCATACAGCGTGTCCCCGACGATGGGGTGGCCAATGGCAAGCAGGTGCACCCGCAACTGGTGGGAGCGCCCGGTGACCGGTTCGAGTTCGAGCCGGCACACCGGCAGCCCTGTTTGCACCAGCGGATGCTGCAGGGGGCTATGCGGATCGTCGCTGAAGCACCGCCAGCGCGTCAGGCTGGCTTTGCCGCCGGCATCGATGATGCGCAGCGGGCGGTTCGGCCAGTCGACCGCGATCGGCAGGTCGATGGCTTGCCAACTGCCTTGCGCGGCCTCCATGCTGCCGTGGACCAGTGCCTGGTAGCGTTTGTGCACGTCGCGGTTGGCAAATGCACGGTTGAGCGCGGACAGCGCCTGCGCGCCACGTGCCATCAGCATCAGCCCGGAGGTTGCCATGTCCAGCCGGTGCACGACCCGCGCATCCGGGTACTGCTGCTGCACGCGTGCGCTCAGGCAGTCCTGCTTGTCCGGCCCGCGACCGGGCACGCTGAGCAGTCCCGCAGGCTTCTCCAGCACCAGCAGCGCCGCATCCGCATACCGAACGGTGATTGGCAAGTCAGTATGGCCCGGTCGCACCGAAGGGACTGATGGCCCCCTCGGGAAGCAGCGAACGCAGCCCCATCCTAGTGCACGGCCTTTTGCTGAACCAGCTTCTGCACGATGTCGCACAGCTCGTCGACGTCATTGGGCTTGTGGATCAGCGCGCCAGCGCCCTCGATAAATGCCTGCTGCTCGATCTCCGGCGTGACGTAGCCAGAGGCCAGTGCCACGGGCAGTTCGGGCCGGATCTCGCGCGCCTCGCGCAGCAGGTCGATGCCGCAAAAGCCCGGCATGTTGTAGTCGGTCACCAGCAGGTCGAACTCCTGTGCGCGCTCGCGCAATGCTGCGGACGCGAGGTGCGGGTCGGTGAATGAGCTGACCTTGAAGCCCTTGCGTGTCAGCACCCGCTCGACCAGGAAGACCAGGGCCTCATCGTCGTCGACGTACATCACGTGCTTGCCCTTGCCTTCGACGGTATTGGGTGGCCCGATTTCTTTCTGATGGGTGACCGCCGGTGACTTGGCGGGCGGGAAATACAGCGTGAACACGCTGCCTTGCCCCGGTTTGCTCTGCACCCCGACCGAACCCTGGTGGGTACGCATGATGCCGTGCACGACCGCCAGGCCCAGCCCGGTGCCCTGTCCGACCGGTTTGGTGGTGAAGAAAGGCTCGAAGATCCGCTCCATCGTTTCCGGGTCGATGCCGACCCCGGTGTCCTGCACGGACAGCGTCACATGGTGGCCGCGTGACTTGCCGCGGCGCTCCTTGCGAAGCGGTAGCGTATAGGTGCTGCCAAGTTTGACGCTGATCGTGCCCTTGCTGCTACCGATGGCGTGCATGGCATTGGTGCACAGGTTGAGCAAGGCCTGTTCGATCTGGGTGGCATCGGCCATCACCGGCGGAACATGGTCTTCGATGCGCACGACCAGATCGATCGACGGTGGCAAGGTGACCTTGATCAGCCGCGTCGTCTCGTGCACCACATCCGCCAGATGAATGGTGCTCCGAATCGTGGTCTCGTTGCGGCTGAAGGTCAGGATCTGCCGCACCAGGTCACGCGCACGCCGACCGGCCTTCTCGATTTCGAGCAGGCTGGTCAGGGCAGGGGACTGTGCGCCGGCATCCTGCTTGGCCAGTTCCACGTTGCCCAGGATCGCGCTCAGGATGTTGTTGAAATCGTGTGCGATGCCGCCGGCCATGGTGCCGACTGCCTGCATCTTCTGCGATTCCCGCAGCTGGGCCTCGAGGACATTGCGCTGGGTTTCGATCTTCTTGCGCGCGGTCAGGTCACGTGCAAATACCGTGATGATGTCGCCGTCGAGCCGGCGTTCGAACGACACGCTGACCTCGACGGCCAGGGCCTTGCCGCCACTGGTTCGGCCCTCCATCTCGCCGAGCTGGGCATGCGAGGACAACTGGTTGTAGGCCAGCGTCTGCACTGCGTCTGGCAAAAAGCGCTCCAGCGGACTGCCCAGCGCCTGGCCGGAGGGACACTGGAACAGCGCCGCTGCTGCCGGATTGAAGATCGTGATGCTGCGATTGGCGTCGACGCAGATGATGGCGTCGAGCGACGAATTGATGATGGCCGCCAGGCGGTTCTCGCTCAGATGCAGTTCTTCGTTGCGCCGGCGCAATTCGGCTGCACTTTCCTGCAGCGCCCGGCGCTCGGCCAGCAGCGGGCCCTGGTCGATGACGGCGCAAATGAAGTGTGCCAGGTCGTCCTGCGTATTGTCGATGCGCGCCACGTGCAGATCGCCGGCAAAGCTGCCGCGCGAACCGGCCAGGAAGATCACCTCGCTGGTTTCACTGGTGCCCTCGGCCTTGGCCTGCAGGAAGGACTGTGCCACCTGCTGGGCGTGGGCATTGCCGACCAGCGGTAGCACGTAGGTGAGCGGTGGATCCTGTTCAGACGGGCGGAACAGGCGCAGGGCCATGGCATTGCTCTCGAGCACCTGGCCGTTTTCATCCACCACCATGAGCGCCAGCGGGACACTGGAGAACAGGGTCAGGAAGCGTTCCGAAGCACCTTCGGCAGCGCGCTGGCTGAAGCGCAGCGCCTTGTTCTGGATTTCCAGTTCGGCCTGGTACTTGCGCAGGTCCTCGATCATCTGCGGCAGCGCATATCCGTGCGCGGCAGCAGGGGCCGGGTCCGGGTCTTCCCGCCGCTCCTGCTGGATCAGGTCGGAAATGGTGCGCAGCAACTCGGCCGGTTCCTGCTCGCGCAGTTCTGCATGCATGCCCTGGCCCGGCGTGTCGCTGGTACCCAGCGTATCCATCAGTTGAGCACCTTCAGGGAAACGTCGCGGAACGTCACCTTGCGGGGCCTACTTCTTGACCTTGCCGCGAACGGGTACCACGGTGGTGATGGTGGGGCGAACCGCATCCGGGGACACGGGCTTGGGGGGCGCCGTATCCTTCTTGGGCTTTCGTGATTCCTTGTTGCTGCGCTGCTGGCCTTTAGGCATGATTTTTCCTTCTACGTCGCGTTCATGGGAAACCAAGCAGCACCGATATGCGGCAGCCATGTGGCCACCGGTTCCAGGCGCTGCACCAGACTCACTATCGGCGCACGACTGCGCTGCCGGGTTCGAAGTCCGCCGCCTTCAACGGGCTGTGGGCCGTGATGTAGGCGCGCAGGACGTCGGCATCGACGTAACCGGTATCCACGTAGCTGGGGTGTGCCGTCAGCTTGGGATAGCCATCACCGCCGGCTGCGATGAAATTGTTGAGCACCATCCGGTAGGTCTTGCCCATGGCGATGGGGGCGCCCTTGATGCTCGCGCTTTCGACCTGACCATTGGCAATCACCAGATTGATGCCGGCAAACTGCGGAAAGGCGCCGGAGCCGGCGGTCATCTTTGCAATCGCGTTGAGATAGTCCATGACTTCCTTGCCGCTCAGGTCGACCACGGCCGTGGTGTTGCCGAAAGGCTGGACCTTGAGCACATCCTTGTACGTGAGCTTGCCGGCATTGAGCGAGTCACGGACGCCGCCCGCATTGACGACCGCAAAGTCGGCATTGGTGCGCTCGACCGATGCGCGGCCGATCAGCACCGCCATCGAGGCCGGCTTGCTGCGGACGATGGCGCGATCACCTTCCAGGCGGCCATCGGTAGAACCGATCTCCACCATCAGTTTCTGTTGCCCGAAGTCCTGGTAGGGCTTGAGCATGGCCAGCATGTCCTTGTCCTCGGCGATCGCCACCGTGTAGGGTACCTTGGAGGTTTTCCCGTCTGCGCCCTTGACGGATTTCATCAGGTTGACCGGAATCAAGGCGTACTTGACCAGCTTGAACTCGCCGTTGCGGTATTCGAAGTCGGCCCGTCCCACGTATTTGCCCCATTCGTGGGCCTGCACGATCCAGGTGCCATTCTGGCGGTCGGGACGGCACTCTGCGCCGGGCACGTAGGCGCGGTCCAGCACGTTTTCGGCCTTCATGCAGGCCGGGTTCTGGGTATGGCCGCCAACCACCAGGTCGATGCCGTTGACGGCACGGGCCATCGTGACGTCGCCCTCTGCACTGGTGCCGTGCTTGCCGTTCTCATAATGGCCCATGTGGGTGGCCGCGATGACTACGTCGGACTTGGCGCGCAGTTCGGGAACGACCTTGCGGGCTTCGGCCACGACGCTGCGGAACTCGACGTCCTTGACGTTGTCGGGCGTTACCATCTTCTTGGTGTCTTCGGTGGTCAGGCCCATGACGCCGATCCGCAGTCCGTCGAAATTGAAGACCTTGTAGGGCTCGAACATGCGTTTGCCGCCCTGGTAGATGTTCGCGGCCAGCATCGGGAACTTGACCAGTTCGCGCTGCATGCGCAAGGTGCTCAGGGGTTTGTCGAATTCGTGGTTGCCCACGGCCATGGCGTCGTAACCGAGCATGTTCATGCCCTTGAAGTCCGGCACCGCGTCCTGCAGGTCGGATTCCGGCACGCCGGTGTTGACGTCGCCGCCGTCCAGCAGCAGGCTGTAGCCACCCGAAGCGGCCACTTCCTTGCGGATCTGGTCGATCAGGGTCTTGCGCGCGGCCATGCCGTACTCACCGTCGCTGTTCTGCCAGAACCGGCCGTGGTGGTCGTTGGTGTGCAATACCGTCAGATGGTAGGTCTTGTCCTTCTGCGGTCCCCCGGACGACATGCCGGCACAGCCGATGAGTGCGATTGCGGCGGAGAGTGCCAGCGTGGTTTTGATCAATTGCATCGTTTCCTCTGGATGAGAAGTCAGAAATGAGGGTGGCCCGCCCGCTGGCCGGGACGGCAAGTGGTTGATTATGGCGGCAGCGCAGGCCGGACTCAAGCGCCACATGTCTGCATCGGCCCGGGCGCAGCCCGAGCGGCGACAATTGGGCCCTTTTGAACCCCGACAGAACGCTTGCAAGGAGATCCATGTCCAACTGTCTCATCCGCCCCGCAGAGCCGGGCGACGCCCGCACCCTGGTGCAGATCGAAGCTGCCACCGAAGCGGCCCTGGGCCGTCCGGCATCCGACCCGCTCAAGCGACTGACCGTCTGGCGCGAGGCCGTCGAGTTTGGGGAGCCCCTGGTTCAGGTGGCCTGCGATGGCGATGCGGTGGTCGGTTTTGTCGGCTACGACCGCAGCCGCGACCCGCGCACACCACCGACGACCGGCGAAATCTGGGCCATCCACGTCCTGGCCAGCCACCTCGGACAAGGCGTTGGCCTGGCATTGTGGGATGCTGCGCGCGAAGGCTTGCTGGAAGAGGGCTGCACCCACGTGTCGGTGTGGATCGAACTGGCGCAGGAACGTGCGCTGCGCTTCCATGAACTGGCGGGCTTCAAGCGCGACATGCCCTCACTGCGCACCGTTGCCCGAGGCGCGACCCGGGTGGAGGAAATCCGCCTCAAGCGCCTGTTGTAAGCCGCCGGGCCTCCCCAAGGCTTATCGATCCGCGGCGCGCAGCGCGACCCGTCATTCAGGCCTCGCCGCCAAAGTGCGCGGTGAGGTTGTCGATGTACTTTTCGACCATCTTCTCGAACTCGGCTTCGACCACGGGCGCGATGACCATCTTCATGAGGCCTGGCAGCGGCAGCGTGAGGTCGCCCTCGATCGCCAGCACCACGTGCGTGGCCTTTTTCTTGTCGGTGATCTTCCAGCTGCCGGACACCAGGGCGTTGCCTTCGCCCTTGACCGGCGTCCATGCCACCGTGCCCTTGGCCTTGTTCGAGGTGTATTTCGACGCGTAGATCGTCTGCAGATTGACCTGGGCCAGGCCGATCTTTTCCATCTCCCAGCGGTAGGTGTTGCTTCCCAGGTCCACCAGCTTGTGAACCTTGGGGAAGTGGCTGGCCGATGCCGGCACATCGGACAACACTGCAAAGACTTCGGCCGCAGGGGCCTTGACGCTGAATTCGTAGCCGAGATCGATGTGGACGTTGACGGTCATGCGCGCTCCAGGTGGTGTCGGTGCAGGGTTGTGGATCCTGCATCGTAGCCCAACGCGGGCCAACCGGGTTGGCGCCATCCGCGCCGGGAAAACGTCAACGGCCGTGATAGGCAACCGCCAGCAGCGCCTGCTGGCTTTGCCGGGTGCGGGTCTGAATGCGCCGCAGCAGGGCCTTGCCGTCGACCGCCTCGATATCGTGCTCGCGCGCAAACTGCAATGCTTCGGGGGTGTAGGTGGACGTCGTCGTGAAAGTGCCATGGGCTGACTTGCAGTTGGCGACCACGCCCTGAAAGTCCTGCATCTCGCGCAGGCTGACCGGCTCATCGGGGGTGTGCTTGCAGCGCACGATGGCCACGGGGCCCGGCAGCCGGGCGGCATGCAGCCAGATGTCCACGCCTTCGCTGGTGCGATGCGATTCATAGCGGGTGTCGAAGCCGGCCCACGAAAACCAGGTCTCGCAGACAGCGGCAAAACGTTGCGCATCGATGGACGCGAACACGTCCAGGCTCCAGCGTTTGCCCTGCAGCAACCCGCTCGCGGAATCGTCTTGCAATGCCTCGGACGAAGACGCTGGCTGCCGTCGGGCCGCCGCGTCGTCACGGGGGCGGGTATTGCGGTTGGCGAACGCCAGTTGCAGGCCGATGGTCGACAAGGTGAGCACCACGACGACCAGCGCAATGGCGAGCATGATGGGTTGTCCCAACTCCAGCAACCAGCCGCAGACCATGGCCAGCAGCAGCACCAATGTGCCGGCAATCAGTGCCGACTGCGCGAACGAATGCTGCTGCGTGCGAGCTGCAAGCGTTGCTGGAATCCGATGGCTGGACATATTGTTCGACCCCCGGGGGATGCTTGACATGCGGCAGACAACCCCCTTGCCTGCACGATCAGTCTAGGTCGCGCTTGTGACACAACAAAGGCAATTTTCACGGTTTCGGACGAAAGAGCATGCCAGCCGGCATGGTGCAGGCGCCCGGACGTCGGTGCGGCAACGGCGAGTTGCCGGCCACTTGCGCCGCCCGCCCCGCATAATGGGCGCCTGTCTGCAGGTCCATGAAGGAGATCGATGATGTCGGGTTCGGCGCAGTATCAGGATGGCGTGGCGTATGTCGGGGGCAAGTATGTGCCGATTGCACAGGCAGCCATTCCCATCACCGACTGGGGCTTTCTGCGTTCCGACGCGACCTATGACGTGGTCACGGTCTGGGATGGCGCCTTTTTTCGCATCGATGCGCACCTCGATCGGTTCATGCGCAGCTGTCAGCGCTGGCGCCTCAATCCGGGCCTGAGCCCGGCGCAGATCACGCGCATCCTGGCGCGTTGCGTGCGGCTCAGCGGGCTGCGCGCCTCTTATGTCGAGATGATCTGCACCCGGGGTCAGCCACCCTGGGGCTCGCGCGATCCGCGCCAGGCGGTGAACCAGTTTTACGCCTTTGCCGTTCCGTATGTCTGGCTGGCCAATGAGGAACAGCGCGCCAAGGGTCTGCGCGTCATGATCAGCGACGTGCAGCGCATACCGCCGCAATCGGTCGACCCCAAGGCCAAGAACTACCACTGGAATGACCTGACGATGGGCTTGCTGGGTGCGCTCGATGCCGGGGCAGACACGGTGTTGCTCGTGGATGCGGTCGGCCATGTGGTCGAGGGCCCGGGGTTCAATGTCTTCTGTGTCAGGGACGGTGTGGTGATCACGCCGGATCAGGGCATGCTGGAAGGCATCTCGCGCCGCACCGTCATCGAAATGGCCGCGGCACGGGGGCTGTCGGTGCAGATCCGGCCGGTGCCGACGGACGAACTGCGCAGTGCCGACGAGGTGTTCCTGTCAACGTCTGGCGGCGGCGTCTTGCCGGTGACGGTGGTCGATCAGCAGAGCATCGGTGACGGAACGCCCGGGCCGGTCACGCGCCAGATGGTCGAGACCTACTGGGCCTGGCACGCCGATCCGGCCTACAACCTGCCGATCGACTATTCGGTCTGATCGCCGCAGCCCGCCTCGGCGACGGGCGGGCCGGCGGATTCACGGAGCCGTTCGCTTGCCGGACGGCGCGGCGCTCAGGAACAGCGCCTCGAAGCCGTCCGGAGGCTCGAAGCGCTGGTTGCGAAACACCAGCCGCGTGGGGCCGGGCATCTGGCACAGGGTGACGGGATGCCGCGCATCGCCCGGATAGCAGGTGATGCGGGCCCCATCGTCGTCGTTGAACGGCGCGGGTTCGACGAGGATCGGCCGCTGCGCTTGCGCGGACGCCAGCGCCTGCTGGACGGTCGTGTACTGTGCCAGATGGGCCAGCGTCATGATCTGCGGGGGTGCGAATTCGATCGCGCCGTCCCAGTAATGCTGCAGGGCGTCGCGCGGGCGCAGCCAGATGCCGTCGGAGGACTCGGCAGTGTCGTGCAGGGCGTGCTGCCCCTCGGGCAGTGCCGCGATGAAGAAGCGGGTGTCGAAGCGCGCGCGGGTGACCGTCGGTATCCGGGGCGTGATCCAGCGCGACCAGGGATGCAGACTGGCCGCATCGAGCCGCAGCGACAAGGCCGCCGACGCTGACGCGAATGGCACCTGTGCGCGCAACAGTTTGACCAGCGCCGCAGCCGTATCGGCGTCGGCGCCGTGGGCGAACAGCACGCCGCATTCTTCGACGACTTCGCGCATTGCCGCAACAAACAGGGCGGCGGCGTCCGGCGCAGCGGTGGCCGGTTCGTTCAGGCGTGCCGCGAGCGCGGCCGGCGCCTGGTCCAGCCGGGTGTGCAAGCCGGCGTCCGCATCCGACGGGTCGACCTTGCCGCCCGGAAATACATGGGCGCCACCGAGTACTGCCGCAGCGCCATGGCGGCGCAGCAGAAAGGTTTCCATTCCCTGCGGCGCATTGCGCAAGATGACAACGGTCGCAGCAGGTCTTGGCGGTGTGTCGACAACGTCGAAGTTCATTTGCATGTTGGGGCCGGCTGCGCAGAGGTGATTTAAAGTCGCAGCCTGGAGCGCGCAGACTATCAGAGTTGCGTGCGGCAACTCAAGAACGCAGGAGACAGGACATGGCAATGGATTTCAAGGGCAAGGTAGCGATCGTGACCGGAGCCGGCGGCGGACTGGGCGCGCAACACGCGCTGGTCCTGGCCGCGCGAGGCGCGCGGGTGCTGGTCAACGACCTCGGGGGCGCGCGCGACGGCAGTGGCGGCTCGGTCACGGCGGCGCAGGCCGTGGTGGCGCAGATTCGCGCCGCTGGTGGCGAGGCGATCGCCAATGGCGCTTCGGTGACCGATTTCGCGGCGGTGCAGGGCATGGTGCAACAGGCGATGGACGCCTGGGGCCGGGTCGACATCCTGGTCAACAACGCGGGCATCCTGCGCGACAAGAGCTTCGCCAAGATGGAGCTCGATGATTTTCGGCTGGTGCTCGACGTACATCTGATGGGGGCCGTCCATTGCACCAAGGCGGTCTGGCCGATCATGGTGGCGCAGAAGTATGGTCGGGTGGTGATGACGACGTCGTCGTCCGGGCTGTACGGCAATTTCGGGCAGTCCAACTATGGTGCGGCCAAGATGGCGCTGGTGGGACTGATGCAGACCTTGTCGCTGGAAGGTGCCAAGTACGACATTCGCGTCAACTGCCTGGCGCCCACTGCAGCCACCCGTATGACTGAAGGCCTGATGCCCGAAGCGGTGCTGCAGGCGCTGGAGCCGCATGCCGTGACGCCTGCCATGCTGGTGCTGGCGTCGGACGACGCCCCGAACCGGACCATTCTTTGCGCCGGCGCGGGAAGCTTCGAGGCCGCGCATGTCACCCTGACCCGTGGCATGTGGATCGGCACCGGTGAGGATGCTGCGGATCAACTGGCCATGCAACTGGACACCGTGCGCGCTCGTGAGGCCGAAACGGTGCCGGAGTCGGGCAATGCGCAAGGCCAGAATGAGGTGGCCCTGGCCATTGCTGCAGCGCGCCCGGCTTGACCGGCCGGGAGGTCCGGGGCGTCCCGCAAAGGGCGACGCTATATACTCGAGGGTTTTGACGACCGGCGGCAATCACGCCAAAGGTCGGGCACGGAGCAAGCTGACTATCCGTGCAATGTGATGGCTGCAATGAAGCGGCGCCTGTGCGGGTCCGAGTCGCTTGGATCTGTCGGGTGTGGCGTTCTACGGCATGTTTGCGGCTCGCGCCGCGGATGTCGAACTGCGTTTCCAGTCGGTCGTCGCACATCCAGTATGTTGGAAATTCACGGGAGTATTGGCCATGGCCAAAGAAGAGCTGATTGAAATGAGCGGTCTGGTGACCGAGGTTCTGCCGGATTCACGTTTTCGCGTGACGCTGGACAACGGCCACCAACTGGTGGCCTACACCGGCGGCAAGATGCGCAAGCATCACATCCGCATCATCGCGGGTGACAAGGTGTCGATCGAACTGTCGCCCTACGACATGACCAAGGGCCGCATCACGTTCCGCCACATCGCAGGTCGCGGCCCCGGCCCGCAATAAGCCTTGCAGCACGCCGGCCCGATCGGGCCGGCATCCGGGTCACCGACCCGGTGGTCAGAACAAGACCACGCCGCGAATCGATTCGCCGGCCTTCATCAGATCGAAACCCTTGTTGATGTCCTCCAGTGGCATCGTGTGGGTGATCAGATCGTCGATGTTGATCTTGCCATCCATGTACCAGTCGACGATGCGCGGCACGTCGGTGCGTCCACGTGCGCCACCGAAGGCCGATCCTTCCCATTTGCGCCCGGTGACCAGCTGAAACGGCCGGGTGCTGATTTCGGCACCCGCTTCGGCCACGCCGATGATGATGCTGCGGCCCCAGCCCTTGTGCGTGCATTCCAGCGCCTGGCGCATGATCCTGGTGTTGCCGATGCATTCGAAACTATAGTCGGCGCCGCCGTCAGTGAGCTGCACGATGCGGTCCACCACATTCTCGCCCGCCGCTTCGAGCTCCTTCGGGTTGATGAAATGCGTCATGCCGAACTTGCGCGCCATCTCCTGGCGCGCCGGGTTGATGTCGACACCGATGATCTTGTCGGCGCCGACCATCTTCGCGCCCTGGATCACGTTCAGGCCGATGCCACCGAGGCCGAACACGACGACATTGGCGCCGGCCTCGACCTTGGCGGTGAACAGCACGGCACCGATACCGGTGGTGACGCCGCAGCCGATGTAGCAGACCTTGTCGAATGGCGCGTCTTCGCGGATCTTGGCCAGCGCGATCTCCGGTACCACCGTGTAGTTGCTGAAGGTCGAGGTGCCCATGTAGTGCAGGATGGGTTTGCCGTCGAGGCTGAAGCGGCTGCTGGCGTCGGGCATCAGGCCCTTGCCCTGGGTACCGCGGATCAGCTGGCACAGGTTGGTCTTGCGCGACAGGCAGAATTTGCAGTGGCGGCATTCCGGCGTGTACAGCGGAATGACATGGTCGCCCTTTTTCAGGCCGGTCACACCGGGGCCGACATCGACCACGATGCCAGCGCCTTCATGCCCGAGGATGGCCGGAAACAGGCCTTCGGGGTCGGCACCGGACAAGGTGTAGTAATCGGTGTGACAGATACCGGTAGCCTTGATCTCGACCAGAACTTCGCCGAATTTCGGTCCCTCCAGATCGACAGTTTCGATGGTCAGGGGTGCGCCTGCTTTCCAGGCGACGGCAGCTTTGGTTTTCATGTGCGGGATGGATGACGGATACAGAAGCGACAACTATAAACGCCTGGGTCGTCGTTGCCGTCAAAGGCCCCGGCCCTGCGCGAGGTACCCGATGGCTATACTTGTTTCCACCGTTGGCATGGCGAGGTCTGCATGGAAGTTTCTTCGGGCAATCTGGGTTCGACGCGGGTGCTGCAGGTGCGTGGGCGGCTCGACCACGCGCATGCCAGGGATTTCGAGACCGCGCTTGCGCCCCACCTGCTGGCGTGCACGCCGACGGGCTCGCCGCTGGTGCTCGACTTTTCGGGCGTCGTCTATATCAGCAGTGTCGGTTTGCGGGTCTTGCTGCTGGCAGCCAAGCAGGTCAAGGCACAGCAGGGGCAGATCGCGCTGGCGGCACTCACGCCGATCGTCACCGAGGTGTTCCAGGTCAGCCATTTCAATCTGGTGCTGTCGGTCTATCCCGATGTGGCCGCGGCAGCGGCAGGGGTGGGCGCATGAAGCTGCGCTGCTGGGGCACCCGCGGATCGATTCCCGTCTCGTTGACGGCACCCGACATCCGGGCCAAGATCATCCGGGCGCTCGAAGGTGCGCAGGGGCGCGACCTGTCGCGTCCAGGCGCGATCGCGGACTACGTCGACGGCCTGAGTTTCGACATCGCCGGAACCTTTGGCGGGCACTCCAGTTGCGTGCAGATCGAAACCGGCGGCACCGAGCACGTCATTCTCGACCTCGGCACCGGCGTGCGGCCGCTGGGCGCGCACATGCTGGCGACCCATGGCCACGACGTGCCCCAGACCTACCACGTGTTCCTGTCGCACCTGCACTGGGACCACATCATGGGCCTGCCGTTCTTCACGCCGGTCTACATCCCCGGCAACCGCATCGTGGTCCATAGCTGCCATCCGCATGCCGAGTTCGCGTTGCGCCGTCAGCAGGCCGAGCCCTCGTTTCCCGTGCGCTTCGAGCAGTTTGCGGCAGACATCCGCTTCGAGATTGCGACCCCCGGGCAAGCCTTCGAGGTGGATGGCACGCGGGTCGTCGCCCATGCACAGCGCCATGCGGGCGGCTCCTATGGCTGGCGCTTCGAGCGTGGCGGCAAGAGCCTGGTGTATTCCACCGACTCCGAGCACCGCCTCGAGGACGAAGCCGAACGCGCCGGGTTCATCACCTTCTTCCGCGATGCGGACGCAGTCGTCTTCGACGCCATGTATTCGCTGGCCGACGCGATCTCGGTCAAGGCCGACTGGGGCCACTCCAGTAACATCGTCGGTGTCGAGCTGTGCCAGGCCGCCCATGTGCGGCGCCTGGTGATGTTCCACCATGAACCGGCCTACAGCGACACCCAGATCGCCAACGTCCTGGCCGAAACCCGGCGCTTCGAGCAGATCACCCGCGACGGCCATGTGCTCGAGGTCCTGTCCGCCTGGGATGGACTCGAACTGAGCCTGTGAGGCGCAGCGCGCAGGGGCTGGCCCCATGAAGCGCCAGGGCAGCCTGTTTGGCCGCATCTTCCTGTACCGGCGGGGTCGGGTGGCGGCAGCGCTGGTGCTGCTGCTGTTTGCGCTGCTGATGGCGGCGACAGCCTTGCGCGACCATGACGCGCCAGCGCCGCAGACGCCGGCCCAACGGCTGTTCGCCTGGGTGGCCGCGCCGCTGGGCGGCGTTCAGGAAGCGCTGTTCGATGGCTACCAGCGGCTCCTGCCTCGCAAGCGCCAGGCCCAGGCGGTGGCGATCGTCGCCATCGACGAGAACAGCCTCAAGGCCCTGGGCCAATGGCCATGGCCGCGCAGCCAGCTGGCGGCGCTGATCGATGCGATTGCCCGCTACGACCCGGTCGCCATCGGGCTGGACATCTACATGCCCGAGGCCGATCAGACATCGCCCGAGCAGGTGGCCCGGCGTCTGGGGCCGGACCAGGCTGCGTTGGCCGACGCGCTGCGGCAACAGGCGCCGAACGACGTCCGGCTGGCCCGCTCGCTGCGCGACGCGCCCACCGTGCTCGGTGCGGCTGGTTTCGAGTTCGCCACCGACAACACCCGCGATGGCCTGCGAACGGTACCGATGCGGGTTCAGGGGGGTGATGCGCTTGCCGCCCTGCACCGGTTCCCCTACGTTCTGACCAGTCTGCCCGAGTTGCAGGTGGCCGCCCACGGCCAGGGGCTGTTGTCGGTGCGGGTGGATGCGGTGGTGCGCAGAATCTCGCTGGCTGCCGCCGTCGGTATTGCGCCAACGCCTTCGCTGGCGATGGAGATGCTGCGCGTCGCGTCGGGCAGCGACGCCATCGATGTCCATGTCGATGCGCACGGCATTCGCAGCTTCAAAGTGGCCGAACTCACGGTGCCCACGCAGTCCGGTGGCGACGTCTGGCTGCATTTCGCGCATGCCGACGATGCGGCGGAGTTCCGCAACATCTCTGCGGTGGAGCTGCTCAATGGCAAGGTGTCCGGCGACGCCTTGCAGCACAAGCTGGTGCTGGTCGGCCTGACCGGCTCGGGCTTGAACGACCGCCGCGTCACGCCGCTGGACGAGAGCGTGCCGGGCATCGAGATCCAGGCGCAATTGCTGGAGAGTCTGCTCGATGGTCGGATGTTGCTGCGGCCTTGGTGGATGCCGCATGCCGAAGTGGCGTTGCTGCTGCTGCTGGGGCTGGCGATGATCGTCTGGATCCCCGACGCGCTGGCGCGGCACGATGCGCAAGGGGTGCGCAAGCCGCGCCGGGTCGGAATCTGGGTGTCGCTGGTCATTGTTCTGGCACTGGGCGGCGGGCTGTTGCTGTTCCAGCGCGTGGGCTGGTTGTTCGATGGCGGCGGCATGTCCTTGGCATTCGCGGCCGTGCTGGCCAGTCTGGTGTCGAGTTCGACGCTGGAGGTGGAGCGCGACAACCAGCGGCTGGCGATGGCCGAATACCAGCTGCGCGAGAATGCCGCCCGGCTGGCGGGCGAAATGGAGGCGGCACGTCGCATCCAGCTCGGATCACTGCCCGATGCCCGCACCGCGTTTGCGGGCGAGCAGCGCTTTGTCGTCGATGCCCTGATCGAGCCGGCGCGCGAGGTGGGCGGCGACCTGTACGACTTCTTCATGGTGGACGCGCAGCGGCTGTGTTTCCTGATCGGCGACGTGTCGGGCAAGGGCGTTCCGGCCAGCATGTTCATGGCAGTCGCCAAGACCTTGTCGCGCAGCTTTGCGACGCGGCTCGCGGGGGGGCCATCGGTCGTTGTCTCGGCGGCCAACCGGGACCTGTCGCGCGGCAATGTCGAGACCCTGTTCGTCACCATGCTGCTGGGTGTGCTGGATGTCGAGACGGGTGCACTCGAGCTGGTCAATGCCGGGCACGATGCGCCCTGGCTGCTGCGCCGGGACGAAGCAGCCCGCCAACTGATCGCCGACGCCCAGGCCGGCGGGCCGCCATTGTGCGTGCTGGAAGACTTTGCCTACTCGGTGCAGCACCTGCAACTGCTGCCGGGCGACAGCCTGGTCATGGTGACCGATGGGATCACCGAGGCGGCCAATCCGGACGCTGAACTCTATGGCAATGCCCGCTTGCAGGCCGCGCTGTCCTCCGCCGCCAGCCTTTCACCGGTGCACGGCCTGCTGCAGCATCTGCGCCAGGACGTGGCGTCATTCGTCGACGGCGCAGAAGCATCGGATGATCTGGCCGTGCTGGTGCTGCGCTGGAACGGTCCGACGGCCGGCGCCGACCCTGTGCCCGGTGCCTGAGCCCCGCACAGAGGAGGGGATTGTCAGCGGACCGTGATTTCGACGCGCCGGTTCTCGGCCTGTGCGACGCCGTCGGCCGTCGCAATCGCGGGCTGTCGCTCGCCGCGGCCCGCAACTGAAATCAGCGAAGCGGCAATACCCGCCTGCACCAGCTTGTCGCGCACCGTCTCCGCGCGCCGGACCGACAGCCGGTCGTTGTCGGCGTCCGATCCGACCCGGTCGGTATGGCCGATGACGATGACTTCGGGTGCCGGGTAACGGGCAATGGCGGCCAGCAACTGGTCCAGTACGGTCTTGAATTCGGGCACCAGGTCCACGGCCGAGCCGGACTCGAATGTCAGTGTGTACGTTACCGGCGCAGCGGGACGGGCTGCCAGAACCTGTGCATAACGGCGCTGGATCTCGTCGGCATTCTCGGTACGCGCAACGAAAACGCCGCGGTTGGTGGCATTGGCACTGGCATAGGGTGCATCCAGCGTCTGGCGGGCGGCCTGCGTCTGCAACTCGACCCGGCCGGCCTTGCCGTCAGCATCGGGCAACAGCACCACCGTGCTGGTGGGCTGCGCAGTCATGCCCAGGTAGAGCAGGCCGGCCAGGCCGATGGCGAAAATGAACATGCTGCAGAACCTAGGGTCCGGCGTCGATGACGAAACTGGTGCCGCGCACGCCCAGCGTCATGCCGGGCGCCGAGAACCGGACCGCCTCGGGCGTGGCCTTGGCGATCTTGCCGGAGATCACCGACAGGGTACCGCGCTTGACGGTGGCGTCTATGGTGCCCGCATGGGTGGTGCTGTCGAAGGAAAACTTGTTCAGGTCGACCGTCGAGTTCGGTCCTGCCGACAGCAGCGTGTTGTCGTGCAAGGTGATGCCCACCGCGCCATCGGAGCCGGTGGTGACACGATCGCTGGAGAAAATGCGGGTGCCGACGCTGGCCGGCAGTTTCTGCTGGTCGCGCTCCACCGTGACTGCCCCTTTGCTGATCTTGACGACCCCGGCTTCGTTACCGGCCAGGGCATGCAGACCGGCAAGTGACAGTGCTGTTGCCAATGTGATGGATTTGAAGATGTCCAATTGATCTGCCTCCGATAGACTGTTCTAATTCGACCAGATGGGTGCCGACTCACTATACCGCTTTCCCGCACGCATGGAATCCCTGGTTTCCATGGTGGAACATCTGCAGTCGGTCGCAACCGTGCCCGATACCGCCACGGTGCTGCGGGCGGAAACCGCGCTCGAGGAACTACTCAGCAACTCCATCGTGCACGGCGGCGGGTTGCTGCTCCCGCAAGCCTGGGTATGGATGTCGGCGACCGCTCGCGTGGATGGCGTGCTGCTGCGCTACGAGGATCCGTTTGCGCCCTTCGACCCCATGGCCAAGATCGACGAGGCCTTGCGCCGCACGGCGAGCCCGATGGAGCAGCAGCCGGTCGGTGGACTGGGGCTGCTGATGGTGTTCCGCATGGCCGACGAGTTCCGCTACCTGCGCGATGGCGAGCGCAACCGGATCGACCTGCTGTTCGCGTCGCGGCCGTCGCGCTGACGGCCGCCAGCCGCACGAATGGCGATCAGTCGACCTTGGCGCCGGAGGCCTTGACCACCGGCCCGTACTTGGCGCGCTCGGCGTTCATCAGTGCGCCGAACTCCTCGGGAGTCGTCGGAACCGGTTCGGCCATCAGCGTGGCGAAGCGGCTCCTGGCTTCCGGCGAGTTCAGTGCGGCGACAAAAGCCTGGTTGAGCCTGGCGACCACGTCCTTGGGCGTGGCTGCAGGGACTACCAGTCCCCACCAGGTGTCGACCTGGAAGCCCTTGAGCGTTTCCGCCACGGTCGGGACATCCGGCAAGACCTGGCTGCGCTGTGCGGTGGTGACCGCCAGGGCCTTGAGCTTGCCCGACTTGATGTTGGCCGACGCCGTGGCCAGGTTGTCGAAGTTGAAGTCGACCTGGCCCGACAGCAGGGCCAGCTGGGCCGGATTGCCGCCGTTGTAGGGAATATGCACCGCGAAGATGCCGGCCTGCGACTTGAACATTTCGCCGGCCAGGTGGCCGCCACTGCCGTTGCCGCCGGAGCCGTAGTTGAGCTTGCCCGGGTTGGCCTTGGCGTACTTGATCAGGTCGGCGACGCTGTGGATGCCCAGGCGGTTGGCGGTATCGGCGTTGAGCACCAGCACGTTGGGCACGCGCACCATCTGCGTCACGGGTGCGAAATCGGTGGCCGCATTGAACGGCATCTTGCTGTACAGCCAGGGGTTGATGGCATGGGTTGCCACTGCGGCGATGCCGATGGTGTTGCCGTCCGGTGCCGCCTTGGCGACCGCGTCGACACCGATGTTGCCCCCACCACCGGGCTTGTTCTCGATGATGACCGTGCCCAGGCTGTCCTTGACGCGTTCGGCCAGGATGCGCGCCGTCACGTCGATCGGGCCGCCGGGGCCATAGGGCACGACGATGCGGATGGTCCTGGATTGCGCCTGCGCAGCGCCCATGGGCACGATGAACAGGCTCGCAGCGATGGCCGTGATGGATGCCAATGCGGATAGTCTCATGGGATGTGTCTACTCTGCTTTTGAGGCCTGGCCAATGTCTCCGGCCAGGCCTGTGAAGTGTCCTGGCGGGCGCCAGGGGCGTGGGTCACCACGGCAAGCGCATCAGCTCTGGGCCTTGTCCGCTTCCGTGATGAATGAATCTGCGTAGAACTCTTCTTCCGGCAGGCCGGCGAGCTCGCTGTATTCGAGGCGGGCCGAGTCGACGACGATCGGCGCGCCGCAGGCATAGACCTGGTAGCCGGAGAGATCGGGCAGGTCCTCGAGCACGGCCTTGTGCACGAAGCCGGTGCGACCGGTCCAGGCGTCTTCGGCCGTGGCGTTGGAGATCACCGGCACATAGCGCAGGTTGGGCATTTCGGTGAGCTTTTCCCGCACCCAGGCATCCAGGTACAGGTCTTCGGGCCGGCGTCCGCCCCAGTACAGCGTGGCGGGGCGGGTGACGCCCTTGAGCTGCATGTGCTCGATCAGGGCCTTGATCGGCGCGAAGCCGGTACCCGAGGCCAGCAGCACCATCGGCTTGTCGGAGTTCTCGCGCAGGTAGAAGCTGCCGAACGGGCCTTCGATGCGCTGGATCTCCTTTTCCTTCATCGTGCCGAACACATGGTCGGTGAACTTGCCGCCGGGCATGTGGCGGATGTGCAGCTCGACGGCAGGGCCGTTGTGGCTGCTGTTGGCCATCGAGTAGCTGCGGCGCGAGCCGTCCCGCAGAATGAACTCGACATACTGGCCGGCGTGGTAGACGAACGGGTCGTTGGCCGGCAGTTGCAGGCGCACCAGCATCACGTCGTGCGACAGCCGCTCCAGGGCGCTGACACGCGCCGGCATCTTGCGGATCGGGAAGGCACCGGCTTCGGTCACCTGGCGCGACTCGAGCACGACATCGCTTTGCGGCACGCCGCAACAGGTCAGCACGAGGCCGCTGGCTTCCTCTTCGTCGCTCAAGGCCTTGCTCTGGTGCGGTCCGTGGACCACGCTGCCTTCGATCTTCCTGCACTTGCAGGAGCCACAGGCACCGTCCTTGCAGCCGTAGGGCAGGCCGATGCCCTGGCGGATACCCGCGGCCAGCATGGCTTCGCCCGGGTTGACGGTGAAAGTACGCCCACTGGGCAAGATCGAAATCTGAAAGGTCATCGGTTCGTTATCCTTGGCGATTCTCAAACTGCAATACCCCTCGATTTTGCCTTCAAATCAGAACCCGCTCGGAGCGCTGCCTGCACGCTTTCGCCGCCAACGCGTGCTCATCGTCGGTTGCGGGGATGTCGGCATGCGTGTGGTGCGCCAGATGAGCCCCCGCGTGCAGGTCACGGCGATCACGTCCACCGGCACGCGGACACAGGCACTGCACGCCCTGGGCGTGCGGGTGCTGCGCGGCGACCTGGACCAGCCGCACAGCCTGCGCCGCATCGCCGGGCTGGCCCATCACGTCATCGATCTGGCGCCACCAGCGCCCGAGGGCTGGACCGATACCCGTACCCGCGCGCTGGTCACGGCGCTGCGACGGCGGGCACCGCCGCAGTCCCTCGTGTATGGCTCGACCAGCGGTGTCTACGGCAACTGTGACGGTGCGCTGGTCGACGAGACCCGGGCGCTGCAGCCGGATACGGCCCGCGCGCGTCGTCGCGCCGATGCAGAAGGCAGCATCCGGTTCCTGGGGCGCAGTGCCGGCGTGGCGGTGAGCATCCTGCGTATCCCCGGCATCTATGCGCCGGACCGCGAAGGCGGCACGCCGCGCAAGCGCCTGCTGGCCGCAACGCCGGTGCTGCGCGCCGACGACGACGTGTACACCAACCACATCCATGCCGACGACCTGGCCCGCGCCTGCGTGGCGGCGCTGTGGCGCGCACGGCCGCAGCGCATCTACAACGTCAACGACGACACCTGCCTGAAGATGGGGGACTACTTCGACCTGGCGGCCGACCTGTACGGTCTGCCGCGCCCGCCGCGGCTGGCGCGGGCGGCGGCCGCCGCAGAGCTGCCACTGGGCATGCTCAGTTTCATGGGTGAATCGCGGCGCTTGGACAACCAGCGGCTCAAGCGCGAACTCAGGCTGGTGCTGCGCTATCCGACAGTCGAACAGGGGCTGCGCTTGCCATGACGCCAGCGGCCGATGGCGGCCGCGGCGCACGCGTCACAGGCATCAGATGCCGGCGGGTTTGCGCAGGCTGCGCAGGCGATCGACCGCGCGCAGCCGGATGGCGCGGATGTCGGCACCTTGCAATACGGTCAGTGTGATTTCGGCCTCCGCCTCGGTGCGGTCCCACAGCTTCTTGTAAAGGCTCTCGAGCGAATCGACCTTGGCACCATCCACCGCCAGCACCAGGTCGCCAGGCTGCAGGCCGGCCTGCTGTGCGGGGCTGTTCTTGCTGACGCGCACGATCTGCACCCGGCCGGACTGCTCGGTCGAGGAGATGCCAAGCCAGGGTCGGTGGCTGCGAACCGTGGTGCCGGTGCTGCGCATCTCGTCGAGGATGGGCTTGAGCAGATCCACCGGCACGAACATGTTGCCGGGCAGCTTGCGCGCGTTGCCCATGGCATCGCCGACCAGCAGGCTGCCGATGCCGAGCAGCTCGCCCCGGCGGTTGAACAGCGGGGCGCCCGAATGGTTGGCGATCGGCGGGCTGGTGAAGGCAGCGGCGTCGATGTGGTACTCCCAGTAGCCTGAAAACGGCCGCTTGTCGATCAGCTGCACCATGTTCAGTTCGCCGTCCGTGCCGTCGCCCTGGATGCCCGAAACGGCCATCAGCGGCTCGCCCGTGGCCTGGTCGGCCAGGCTGCCCAGGGTCACCGGTTCGATGCCCTGCAGCGGCAACACGGCGCGGACCAGGCCGAAGCCGGTCGCCTGGTCGTAGGCCACGGCCTGGGCCGGCAGCGTCTTGTTGTCGTGGGTGATGATCTGGATGTCCTGTGCCTCGAGCATCAGGTAGCCGATGGTCAGGATCAGCCCGCTCTTGTCGATCACCACGCCCGACCCGCTGCGTGTGCGTCCCAGCGTCTCGGCCGACGATGCGTCGTCGGCCACCGCGACACGCAGCCCGACAACGGCCGCGTTCGCCCGGTTCAGCTGATCGATCTGACGCTGGAGCGTGGGAGATTCGGCTGGCGTCGCGGCGACCGCCGACGCAAGGCCGAGTGCCAGGGCCATGCTGGCTGCCAGGCCAGGTACAAACCGCAGAAAACGGAACAGATGGCGCATGGTGAACCCCCAGGACGTGGATCAACGACCGACGGAAGAATGCGCCTGTTTCAATACCGTGGCAAGTCCGGTGGGTATGCGCCGGTGACATGGCGCGCGATGGCGGGCAGTTCGTCGAACAACAGGTCCGGCAGGGCCGCGGCGATCGGCTCGCCGGCGTTGTAGCCATAGGTGACGGCCCAGGCCGCAACGCCGGAATTGCGCGCTGCCTGGACATCGACGCGGGAGTCGCCGACATGGGCCATCTGCGCGGCCCGGCAGCTGAACGCGTGGCGCACATGGTCGATCACGTCGGGATGGGGCTTCTTGTGGGCCAGCGTGTCGCCGCCGACCAGCAACTCGAAGAAGCCGTCGAGCGCCGTTGCACGCAGCACCTGCTCGGCAAACGCCCGTTCCTTGTTGGTGACGCAGGCCAGCCGCAGGCCGGCCTGGCGCAGCGCCTGAAGCGTCCTGGCGCAGCCCGGATAGGGTTGTGCCAGCGTCCCGGCGACCTGCGCGTAGTGGTGTTCGAAGCGCTGCAGCAGATGCGCCATGGCGCTGTCCGTCGCTGCGGCAAGGTCGACCGTCGATGCGCTGTCACCGGCGTGTGCTGCCGACGCGCCGTCGCCGGCGCGTGCCGCATCTGCCAGCAGGCTGTGCATCAGCACCCGCGCACCGCCACCGATGCGCCGTGTGACCTGCGCCAGGGAAACCGGTGGCAAGCCCGCGTCGGCCAGTGTCTGGTTGGCCGCATAGGCGATTTCGCCGGCGGTGTCGACCAGCGTGCCGTCAAGATCGAAACTCAGCAGCGTATATGCCATGACCGTTGTGTTGGGTGCCGGCTGGGCGCGCATGCCCCGAACCGCGTACGCGCAGCGCAGGGAGGAATCGCGTGGGAGATGCCGTGCAAGGCTTGGCAGAAAGCGCGGGACGGCGTGTCTGTGTGCCCCACCACGCTGTGTGTGCATCCCACTCAAGAGATGGTGCCGGAGGCCGGAATCGAACCGGCACGGGTTTTACCCCGCGGGATTTTGAGTCCCGTGCGTCTACCAATTTCACCACTCCGGCATTGGAGTCTGAACAAGGGCGAAATTATGGCACAGTGCAGGGCATGAAATATCCCACGATCGAAGATGCCATCGGCAAGACGCCGATGGTTGCATTGCAGCGTATCGGCGCCGCAGACAACGAAGCACGCGGCAACGTGGTGCTGGGCAAGCTGGAGGGCAACAACCCGGCCGGATCGGTCAAGGACCGGCCGGCGATGTCGATGATCCAGCGCGCACAGGAGCGTGGCGACATCAAGCCAGGCGACACGCTGATCGAGGCCACCTCGGGCAATACCGGCATCGCACTGGCGATGGCGGCGGCGATCAAGGGCTACCACATGGTGCTTATCATGCCCGAGGACCTGTCCATCGAGCGCGTGCAGACCATGAAGGCCTACGGCGCCGAACTGATCCTGACGCCCAAGAGCGGCGGCATGGAATATGCCCGCGACCTGGCCGAGCAGATGGAGCGCTCCGGCAAGGGGCGGGTGCTCGACCAGTTCGCCAATCAGGACAATCCGCGCATCCACTACGAGACCACCGGCCCGGAGATCTGGGCCGACACCCAGGGCCAGGTCACGCATTTCGTCAGCGCGATGGGGACCACCGGCACCATCAGCGGCGTCTCGCGTTACCTGCGCGAGATGAACCCGGACGTCAAGATCATCGGGGCCCAGCCGTCGGAGGGCTCGCGCATTCCCGGCATCCGCAAATGGCCGCAGGAATACATGCCCAAGATCTATGACCCGAAATCGGTCGACGAGTTGATCTACGTGAGCCAGTCCGACGCCGAAGAGATGTGCCGGCGCATGGCGCGCGAAGAGGGCATCTTCGCCGGTATTTCCGCCGCCGGTGCCTGCTGGGTGGCACAGCAGATCGCACAGCGCGAGAAGAACGCCACCATCGTCTTCATCGTCTGCGACCGGGGCGACCGGTATCTGTCGACCGGCGTGTTCCCGGCCTGATGCCGATGGCCGGCGACGCCTTCAAGTTCTGTCCGCAGTGCGCCCATCCGCTGGCGTACATCGGCCAATTGGAAGATGGCGGCCACAAGGAGCGGCTGCGCTGCGTCGCCTGCGGCTTCACGCACTGGAACAACCCGGTGCCGGTGCTGGCTGCAGTCATCGAGTACGAGGGGCGGATCCTGCTGGCACGCAACGCGGCCTGGACCGCCAAGGCCTATGCACTGATCACCGGCTTCATGGAGGCCGGCGAGACGCCGCAGCAGGGCATCGCGCGCGAGATCAAGGAGGAGACCGACCTGCAGGCCGACGCACTCGCGCTGATCGGCGTCTACGACTTCCAGCGCATGAACCAGGTCATCATCGCCTACCACGCGCTGTGCAGCGGTACCGTGACGCTGTCACCGGAGCTGGTGGACTACAAGCTGTTCCGGCATGAGGACGTGCTGTGCTGGCCGGCCGGCACCGGGTATGCGCTGGCCGACTGGTTGACGTCGCGCGGCTTCGAGCCGCGCTTTGCCGACTGGGGCAAGCGCTGAAGGCAAAGACCCATAGAATCCGAGTGAAACCGTCCTGGAGACACGATGCAAACAGCTGATATTGAAGTCGATGCGCGCGGCCTGAACTGCCCGCTGCCCATTCTCAAGGCCAAGAAGGCGCTCAGTGGCCTGGAAAGTGGCCAGACCGTGCGTGTCATCTCGACCGACGCTGGTTCGGTGCGCGACTTCCAGGCCTTTGCGCGGCAAACCGGCAATGAGCTGATCGAACAGCAGACCGAAGGCGCCGAGTTCATCCATCTGATGCGCCGGCGCTGAGCGCCCCCGGGCGTGGCGTGCGCCTGCGCCCCACGCTCTGTTGCGGTCAGCCCAACCGTGCCAGTTGCTCGCGCAGCTTGGCCAGCGTACCTTCGAAATCGCTGACCCGCTGGCGTTCCTGTGCGATCACTGCCGCAGGCGCCTTGGCCACGAAAGCCTCGTTCGACAGCTTGCCCATGGCCCGGGCAATTTCTCCCTCGATGCGTGTGGCTTCCTTGCCCAGGCGGGCCTTCTCGGCCTCGACGTCGACCTCCATGTACAGACAGACGCGCGCGGCACCGACCACGGCCACCGGCGCAGCCTGCGCGGCGGCGGCCCAGTCAGCCTCGCTCTCGAACACACGGACTTCGCTGAGCTTGGCCAGTGCCTGCAGCACGGGTGCCGACGTGCGCTGGAACGCGGCTTCTGCGGCATCTGTTGCCAGCACGAACAGCGGCAGCCGGGTGGCGGGGGAGACGCCCATCTCGCCCCGTAGATTGCGGCAGGCGTCCACCAGCAGCTTGAGCCGGGCCACGTGCGCGATCGCTGCGGTGTCGATACGCTCCGGCTGGCTGACCGGGTAGGGGGCAATACTGATCGAATCGCCGCCGCGGCCGGCCACCGGCGCGACCTGCTGCCACAGGCCTTCGGTGATGAACGGGATCACCGGATGCGCCAGCCGCAGAATGGTTTCCAGCGTGCGGATCAGCGTGCGGCGGGTGGCGCGTTGCTGCGCCGGGTTGCCGGTGTTGATCTGGACCTTGGCGATCTCCAGGTACCAGTCGCAGAACTCGTCCCAGACGAACTGGTAGATGCTGTTGGCGACGTTGTCGAGCCGGTATTCCTCGAAGCCGCGGGTCACGTCGGCCTCGACCTGCTGCAGCACCGAGGTGATCCAGCGGTCCGCCTGGCTGAATTCCAGGTACGCAGCGGCTTCACCGCCGACGGCGCATTCGGCCGCCGTGTGCTCCTTGAGGCCGCAGTCCTGGCCCTCGCAGTTCATCAGCACGAAGCGGGTGGCGTTCCACAGCTTGTTGCAGAAATTGCGGTAGCCCTCACAGCGTTTGGTGTCGAAATTGATGTTGCGGCCCAGCGTGGCCAGTGCGGCAAAGGTGAATCTTAAGGCGTCGGCGCCAAAGGCGGGAATGCCGCTGGGGAACTCCTTCTGCGTGTTCTTGCGCACGGCCGGCGCGGTCTCGGGCCGGCGCAGGCCTTCCGAGCGCTTGGCCAGCAGCGGCTCCAGCGTGATGCCGTCGATCAGGTCCACCGGGTCGAGCACATTGCCTTCGGACTTGCTCATCTTCTGGCCGTGGGCGTCGCGCACCAGGCCGTGGATGTAGACGTCGCGGAATGGCACCCGGCCGGTGAAGTGGGTCGTCATCATGATCATCCGGGCGACCCAGAAGAAGATGATGTCGTAGCCGGTGATCAGCACGCTGGACGGCAGGTACAGGTCGTAGTCGGATTTTTCCGTGGCGCCGGATGCTGGCTGGGCTTCCACAGCCTGCGGCCATCCCATGGTCGAGAACGGCACCAGCGCGGAGGAATACCAGGTGTCGAGCACGTCCTCGTCGCGTTTGAGCGCCCCCGTGTAGCCGGCCTTGTCGGCCGCTGCGCGGGCTCCTGCCTCGTCGCGGGCCACGAACAGCTCTCCGCTGTCGCCGTACCAGGCCGGGATCTGGTGGCCCCACCACAGCTGGCGGCTGATGCACCAGTCCTGGATGTTGTTCATCCACTGGTTATAGGTGTTGACCCAGTTCTCCGGCACGAAGCGCACGGCGCCGCTTTCGACCGCTTCGATCGCCTTCTGGGCGATCGATTTGCCGGTCGGGTCCTGCGGGCTGACCTTGGACATGGCGACGAACCACTGGTCGGTCAGCATCGGCTCGATGACCTGGCCGGTGCGTGCGCAGCGCGGCACCATCAGCCGGTGCTTCTTGACCTCGACCAGCACGCCCAGGGCCTCCAGGTCGGCCACCACCTTCTTGCGCGCCACGAAGCGATCCAGCCCGCGGTAGGGCTCGGGCGCCTCGTCGTTCAGCGTGGCGTCCAGCGTGAGCACGCCGATCATCGGCAGTTTGTGGCGCTGGCCCACTGCGTAGTCGTTGACGTCATGCGCCGGCGTCACCTTGACGACGCCGGTACCGAAGGCCGGGTCGACGTAATCGTCGGCAATCACGGCGATGGTCCGGTCGCACAGCGGCAGCTGCACCTGCTTGCCCACCAGGTGCTTGTAGCGTTCGTCCTCGGGATGCACCATCACTGCCACGTCGCCCAGCATGGTCTCGGGCCGGGTGGTGGCCACGACCAGGCCGTCCTGCATCTGACCGTCCACCAGCTGCGGGCCGTCGGCGAACGGGTAGCGGATGTGCCACAGCGATCCGTCTTCCTCTTCGCTTTCGACCTCCAGGTCGCTGACGGCCGTCTTGAGCACCGGATCCCAGTTGACCAGACGCTTGCCGCGGTAGATCAGGCCTTGCTCATACAGCCGCACGAAGGTTTCGGTGACCACGTTCGACAGCTTGTCGTCGAGCGTGAAATATTCGCGGCTCCAGTCCACACTGTCGCCCATGCGGCGCATTTGCGTGGTGATGGTGTTGCCGGACTTCTGCTTCCACTCCCAGACCCGGGCGACGAAGTTCTTGCGCGCCTCGGCCGGGGTGGGGCCCATGTCGTGGCGGCTGACGCCCTGGTCGCGCAGCTGGCGCTCGACGACGATCTGCGTGGCGATGCCGGCGTGGTCGGTGCCGGGCACCCAGACCGTGTTCATGCCGCGCATGCGGTGGTAGCGCGTCAGCGAGTCCATGATGGTCTGGTTGAACGCGTGGCCCATGTGCAGCGTGCCGGTCACATTGGGCGGTGGCAGCTGGATCGCGAACGCGCCGGCTTCCGGGGCGGGTTTGCCGGTACCGCGGTAACCGGCGGTGGCATACCCGCGGCGCTCCCACTCCGGGCCCCAGAAGGCCTCCAGTGCGGCGGGTTCAAACGATTTGGACAGGCTATCGAGCCCGGGCTGCTTCAGTGCGTCGGTCATGGTGTGGTGCGTTGGTCGTGCAAGGCCGTGGGGGCCAGCCTTGCCGGTAGACAGCGGCGCCATGCCTGGGGTCATGCAACCGCCCGTGGCGAGGTACCGCACCCGGACGGTGGTCCGGGACGGGTCGATTTTAGGGGACGTGGCGGGGCCGCGCCGCGCGCCGCGGGTTCAGGTCGCGGTTGACTCGGCCGGGCGCGCTGCAGCCAGGCATTCCTGCAGTACGCGCATCGCCGACCTGGTTGGCCAGCAGCAGGATCAGCCGCGCATTGAGCAGTTCGGACTGCTCCGGACTGAGCCCTGGTGGGCATCGAGCAGTTGTTCGTAGAAGCCGTCGGCGTCCTGCAGGTGGAGTTGGGTTTTCATCATGCGGTGCTTGCTCGCGGGAGGATCAGGCCAGTGCCAATGCAGTTCGATGGCGCGCACCAGCGCGCTGTCGACCGCTTCGCCGGTGGCGGCCAGGTAGGCGTCAGGACGCACCAGCGCCCAGGCATGCCGAAGACATGGCAGCGCCCCTGCAGATGGCCCAGCGGGTCGCGCACGGTCTCAGGGCCTGGGGGCGGTTGTCCGCGCCCAGCACCTGGACGCAGCGCACCGGTGCATGCCAGGTCAGTTTGCGAGGCGCTCCCGGGCCTGGGCGGACTGGTCGCCGAAGACCAGCAGCAACAGGTGGCCGTTGGCCCACTGGATCAGGTCGTTGACGCAGCCCTGGCTGCCGTCTTCCCAGCGAAAGAACACGTTCTGCACCGACAGGCCACCGAGGCGTCGCACACATCGGACTGGCTGGGGTTGGCCACGGCCATGCGCCCGGTGTTGACGAGCTGGCGCGCAAACGGGTACTGGCGCGCGAGGCTGATCACGGCGGTGCGGAATACCCGCTCCATGCCGTCCGCCGGGCGCAGAAGCGCGCCGTCCGGTTGGTGACCTGCACGTTCTGCCGTGCCGCCTCCAGCCGTTCCTGGTTGTAGCTCTCCAGCAGCGCCGGCGGCGCGGCCGCAGCACGGCGGCCAGCTTCCAGGCCAGGTTGTCGGCGTCGGCCACGCCGGTATTGCCGCCACGGGCGCCGAACGGACTGACGATCTTGGCGGTGTCGCCCATGAAGTACACGCTGCCGATGCGCAGCGTCTCCAGGCACTGGCTGCGGTAGGCATAAGGCCCGACCCAGACGATCTCGCAGGCGATGTCGGGACCGAACTGGCGGCGCAGCCGCTTGCGCACTCGGCCTCGCTGCTGACGACCGCGGGATCCGCGTCGGGCTCCATCTGGTAGTCGATGCGCCAGACGTCATCGGCCATCAGGTGTTGCCACACGGCACGGTTGTCGTTGAAGGGCGCTTCGATCCAGGTATGGCGCTCGGTCGGCGGCAGGTTGGAGAAGCGCACGTCGGCAATGCACCAGCGGTCATCGCCACGGCGCGACTGCCGGGGCGCCTGGCACCAGTCGTGGAAAGGCGTGTGCGAGCCGCTGGCGTCGATCACGTGCTCGGCATCCAGCTGGTAGCGGCCCTCGGGCGTGTCCACCGTCAGGCGGGCATGGCCGTCGCGTTGTTCGAAGCCTGTGACCCGCGAGCCCCAGCGCAGGTCGACATGGCCCAGTTCGTAGATGCGTTCGACCAGAAAACCCTCGATGTAGAACTGCTGGATGTTGATGAACGGCGGCTGGGCGGAGAGCTGGAAGCTGCTTTGCTGGCGCAGGTCGAAGGCATAGACCTCGTCCTTGCCGGCAAAGGTGCGGCCCACGCTCCACTGGATGCCCTTGGCCGCGATCCGCTCGTAGATGCCCAGGCGCTGGAAGATTTCGAGCGACTTCTGCGTGTAGCAGATGCCGCGCGACGAGGCGCCCTTGACGCCGACCGAGTGGTCTTCGTCCAGCACCACGGCGGCAATGCCCTGGCGCGCCAGCGCGCAGGCCAGCGTCAGGCCGGTGATACCGGCGCCGACGATGACGATCGGATGGCGAAGCACCGCGCCGCTGGTCAGCTCCGGGGTGCCACGAAGGTAGTGGGGCAGGTCGTAGCCGCCCTTCGAGAACTCATACCCGTTGGTGAAGGCCGTGGCCTGGTAGGTTGGTGCGCGGCGTCCGGGGCACGGGTCTGCATGTCTGTCTCCTGGTTCAGCGCGCGCCTCGGCGGCGGCGCGGGCACCGACTTCCGGTCGGTCATTCTGTTGCGGCTTAGGCGCGCCGGCAGCCTGCCGCTGGCCCGGTCCTGTCGCCACTGGCCTGCGCGCCGTCCATGCGTCAAGTCGCGCGTGGGCATCGCGGCTCTCCTGCTGCATCCGGAACTCGTCCGCGATCTGGGCCGAGAGTTCGAGCCGCACGCCGTTGGGGTCGAAGAAGTAGATGCTCTTGAAGATGTGGTGGTCGGTGACACCGATCACCTCCACGCCGTGCGCCTGCAGCCGCGTGCGCATCGCCTCGAGCTCGGCCACCGTGTTCACCCGGAACGCCACGTGGTTGACCCAGGACGGGGTATTGGGCGACGGCAGTGCCGCCTCGTCGTCGCCCAGGTCGAAAAATGCGATGAACGAGCCGTCCTGCAGCCGGAAGAAGAAATGCGTGGGACAGTACTCGCCGGTGCTGGGCACGTGGTCGCTCTGGATGATGTGGTACAGCGGCAGCCCGAGGATGTCCTCGTAGAAATGCCGCGTCTCCTCGGCATCGCGCGCCCGGTAGGCATAGTGGTGCAGCTGTTGGATCGGCGGCGGCGCAGGCATGGCGCGGGTCGTTCAGGGATGCGACATGGCAGTCTCCAGTCGAAATGATTCACCTATTCGTAACGCGTTTAATATAACGTACCGACCGGCCGTTGAAGTTGAGGGACAGCAAGCCGCATCGGTCACGCATACCCCCAGCCAGGGCCGGGTGGTGACCCCCAGGGCCAGGGATGGGATGCCGGGCGGCCAGGGCGACGATCCGAGTTGAGAACGGTTATCAACAAAATGCTTTTGATAGTCAACGCCCATGCTGCACATTGAATGTGCCAATTAGACCCAGGCCGCTTCCCCGGCTACCCTATATCGCTCTTCGTTGGCGATTGCCCGCGAAGCAGACGTGTTCAACCCTCAATACCACCAAGGAGATTTCCATGGCAGCACTCAAAGGCTCCAAGACGGAAGAAAACCTGAAGGCCGCTTTCGCAGGCGAGTCCCAGGCCAACCGCCGTTACCTGTACTTCGCGAACAAGGCCGACATCGAAGGCCAGAACGACGTGGCAGCGCTTTTCCGCTCCACGGCCGAAGGCGAAACCGGCCATGCCCATGGTCACCTCGAGTGGCTTGAGCAGTGCGGCGACCCGGCCACGGGCCTGCCGATCGGCGCAACCCGTGACAACCTCAAGGCCGCAGTGGCTGGCGAGACGCACGAGTACACCGACATGTATCCCGGCATGGCCAAGACCGCCCGCGATGAAGGCCATGACGAGATCGCCGACTGGTTCGAAACCCTGGCCAAGGCGGAGCGCAGCCATGCAAACCGTTACGCCAAGGCTCTGGCCGAACTGGTGGACTGATCTCCAATGCCTGCAACCTGCGGTCCGCCGCAGTCTGCAGGGTGCCAGCCGCAACATGCGGCTGGTTGACGCAAGCGGTTGCTGACCGCTTGCTTCAGCCGTAACAGAACAAGCACGACCGACGAGGACACCATGGCGAAAGAAGGCAATCTCGAAGCACCGACCCGACATCCGATCGACTGGAAAGGGGCCGACTATTACGACGAAGCCGCCACGTTCAAGGAACTCGAGCGCATCTTCGACATCTGCCACGGCTGCCGGCGCTGCGTCAGCCTGTGCGGTTCGTTCCCGACCCTGTTCGACCTGGTCGACGAGAGCACGACGATGGAGGTCGACGGCGTCGACAAGAAGGACTACTGGAAGGTGGTCGACCAGTGCTACCTGTGCGACCTGTGCTACATGACCAAGTGCCCGTACGTGCCGCCGCACGAATGGAACCTGGACTTCCCGCACACGATGCTGCGCGCAAAGGCCATCAAGTTCAAGAAGGGCGAGGTCGGCATGGGCGAGCAGCTGCTGGCGTCGACCGACGTGCACGGCAGCCTGGCCGGAATTCCGGTCGTGGTGCAGACGGTCAATGCGGTGAACCACACCAAGCCGGCGCGTGCCCTGATGGAGAAGGCGCTGGGTGTCGACAAGGACGCCTGGCTGCCGGATCTGGCGAAGCGGAAATTCCGCTCCAGCGCGCCGAAAAGCACCGAGCATCCGGTGCGCGATGGCGAAAAGACACCGGGCAAGGTCGTCATCTATTCGACCTGCTACGTGAACTACAACGAGCCGGGCATCGGCATGGATCTGCTCAAGCTGCTGGAGCACAACGCCGTGCCCTATGTGCTGGTCGAGAAGGAGAAATGCTGCGGCATGCCCAAGCTGGAGCTGGGCGACCTGGAGTCGGTCAACGACAACAAAGAGGTCAACATCCCGATCCTGGCGAAATATGCGCGCGACGGTTTCGCCATCCTCAGCGCGGTTCCCAGCTGCACGCTGATGTACAAGCAGGAACTGCCGTTGATGTATCCCCAGGATGCCGAGGTCAGGCTGGTGCAGCAGGCCATGTGGGACCCGTTCGAGTATTTCATGGCGCGCAAGCGCGATGGGCTGCTCAAGACCGACTTCCCACACGCGCTGGGCAAGGTCAGCTACCAGATCCCCTGCCATGGCCGGGTGCAGAACATCGGCAAGAAGACCGAGGAGATGCTCAAGATGATTCCGGGCACCAGCGTGCATACGCACGAACGCTGCTCAGGCCATGCCGGTACCTTCGGCGTCAAGAAGGCCACGCATCCGATGTCGATGAAGATCGGCAAGCCCCTGTTCAAGGCCATGGCCACGCACAAGGACGGTGGCGCACCGACGTGATCAGTTCGGATTGCCCGCTTGGCGGCCACCATATCGCACAGGGCTTCGAGGTCAACCAGCTCGGTGCGGTGCCGCAAAGCATCCGCTCACGCTGGTGCGCGAAGCCTACGGCCTGAAATAGGCGCAACACTTCCAAGGAGAGCCACATGCAACTGACCGGAAAAATCACCCCGAGAGCCTGATGAGCCTGGGGCCTACAGCAAGTACCGCAAGGCGCACAAGGCCGACGTGATTGCGCACCGCAAGCTGCGTTCGGTCGCGCTGGGCGAGCACATCACCTTGCAGTTCGAAAGCGAGACGACGATCCGCTACCAGATCCAGGAGATGCTGCGCATCGAGAAGATCTTCGAGGAGGAAGGTATCCTGCAGGAGATCGACGCTTACGCGCCACTGGTGCCGGACGGCAGCAACTGGAAGGCGACGATGCTGATCGAGTACCCCGACGTCAACGAGCGCAAGCGCGAGCTGGCCCGGCTGATCGGTGTCGAGGACCGGATGTTCGTCGAGGTCGAGGGCATGGCGCGGGTCTATGCGATTGCCGACGAAGACCTGGAGCGCGAGAACGACGAGAAGACCTCGGCCGTGCATTTCGTGCGATTCGAGTTGACGGCTGCCATGGTCGCCGCCGTGAAGGCGGGTGCCAGCGTGAAGCTGGGCTGTGACCATACGAACTATCCGGCGCACACGACACTGGCGCCCGAGACGCTGGCCTCACTGGCGGGCGACCTGCAGTAGCCCTGCGGCCCTCCTGAACGCATCGACGCCTGCTGGTACGCCGCCCGGCGTACGGCGTGCGCATCCGGGCGCCGACGGTAAGACAATGTGTCAGGGCATGGCGCCGATGGGGCTGCCTGTATCCTGATCCATGGGTGTTTGCAAGGAGGGGCCATGCCGGACCGATTGAATGTCGGTGTCATCGGACTGGGGTGATGGGGCAGCGCATGCTGGAGCGCATCCATGCCCATCCACGCTTGCATGCGGCCCGGATCTGGGATGCGAACCCCGACACGCTGGGGCTGACCAGGCCTGCATCCGGAACTGCATGCGGCCCACAGCGCCGAAGAGCTGATTGCCAGCCGCGACCTGCACAGTTTGTACATCGCCACGCCGCCGGCGGCCCACATGGCGCTCAGCCATGCCGCGTTCGATGCCGGCCTGGCCGTGCTGTGCGAGAAACCGCTGACGGTGGACTTCGACGCGGCGCGACGCGCGGTACGTCGCATTGCGGATGAGGGCCACCGCGCTGCGGTCAATTTCCGCTGGCATCGTCGCTGGGGCTGGCGACACTGCTGGACAACTTCGGCGCGACGGCGCCGCAGCCGCTGGGGAACTGCGCGACGTGAGCATCACAACGGAGTTTGCCGCCTGGCCGAGACCGTGGCAGGCTGCCGCCGGCCAATGGCTGTCGATGCGCGCCGAAGGCGCTTCTCGCGGAGGTGCTGTCGCATTTCATCTTCGTGCTGCAGCGGGTGCTGGGCCAGGCTATCTGTGGGACAGCGCGGTCAGCTACCCGCAGACGGCCTGGGCGCCGAGACCGCCGTGAAGGCCGAACTGCGTGCCGGCGACATCGCGGTGCAGGTGGCCGCGTGGACCGTGCGGTCGGGGTGGACGACCGCAACCAGATGGTCTGGCGGGCCACGGACGGCTCATCGTGCTGCGCAACTGGTATGGCGTGGAGCGGCTGCGCCGTGGTGGCACGGTGGAGGCCATGGGCGACGCGAACTCGCTGCGGGTGGCGGGTCAGGCCTTGCAGATGGACCAGTGGTGGACCTGATCGAGGGGCGCCCCAACAGCCCTGGCAGGGTTTGGCGAGGCGCTGGCCGTGCAGGAGACCATCGAGGCCTTGCTGCGCGCACGCTGACGCAGGGTATTGTGGCCTGTGCAGGCGCCGCCGGCGATGCGGCAGGGATAATCCGGTCGAAGGTTTTCCCACCCATGTTGTTGTTGCTCTCGCCCGCCAAGTCGCTGGACTACGAATCTCCTGCCTGACCTGCCCCACAGCGAACCGCTGTTCGTTCCGGAATCGGTGAAACTGATCCGGGAACTGCGCAAATACAAGCCGGCGCAGATTGCCGAGCTGATGGACCTCAGCGAGGACCTGTCGCGCCTCAATGCCGCCCGCTACAAGGCCTGGCGGCGTGCCGTGCCGCAGGACGGCGCGCGCCAGGCGGTGCTGGCATTCGACGGCGACGTGTATGGCGGGCTGGACGCGAAGTCGCTGTCGGCCGACGACCTGGACTGGGCGCAGCAGCATCTGGCCGTGCTCAGCGGCCTGTACGGTGTCCTGCGTCCGCTCGATCGCATGCAGCCCTACCGGCTGGAGATGAAAACCCGGCTGCCGAACGAACGCGGTGCCAACCTGTACCAGTTCTGGGGGGACCGCATTTCCCGCTACCTGAACCAGCGCCTGAAGGGCGACGCGGACCCGGTGGTGGTGAACCTGGCATCGCAGGAGTACTTCAAGGCCGTGGACCGCAAGGCACTGAAGGCCCGGGTGGTCGAATGCGTGTTCGAGGAGCGCCGGCAGGGCGGCGAGTACAAGATCATCAGCTTCATGGCCAAAAGGGCGCGCGGGCTGATGGCGCGCCACGTGATCGACACGCGTGCCACCCAGGTCGCCCAGTTGGAGAGCTTCTGCGCCGAAGGGTATGCACTGGACCGCAAGGTTTCGCTGGACGACCGGCTGGTGTTCCGCCGCGCGGCCCCCCTGTGACACAGCGGCAATTCCGGGCCCAGCCTTGGCGCCAGCCGTCGACGCAGGCCACCCGAAGGCAGGGACAGGCATGAAGCTCAAGGCCAACGGCATCGACATTGACGTACAGGACAGCGGCACCGGCGCGGGCGACACGCGCCCGGTGGTGCTGCTCATCATGGGCCTGGGCCTGCAACTGGTGGCTTGGCCGCCGGCGGTGCTGCGCCTGCTGGACGAGGCCGGGTATCGCGTGGTTCGCTTCGACAACCGCGACATCGGTCTGTCGCAGCATTTCGACGCGCTGGGCACGCCGAACCTGGTGTGGACCGGACTCAAGCACCGGCTGGGCTGGACGATCCGTCCGCCCTACACGCTGGACGACATGGCGGCCGACTCGGTCGGCGTGCTCGATGCCCTGGGGATCGGCATGGCGCATGTGGTCGGCGTGAGCATGGGCGGCATGATTGCGCAGCGCATGACACTGGCCGCGCCGCAGCGTGTCGCCAGCCTGACCAGCATCATGAGCTCGAGTGGTGCCCGCGGCCTGCCGCAGGCCGACGCCAGGCTGATGCGGGTGTTGTTCAGCCGCCCGGCCAACGGCTCGCGCGAGGCCATCGTCGCGCATTACGTGCGGCTGTACCAGGCCATCGGCAGTCCGGGCTTTCCGATCGACGAGGCCGAACTGGTGCAGCGTATCGGCATGTCGGTCGACCGCAACTACCACCCGGCCGGAACCCTCCGGCAAATGGTGGCGATCGCGGCGGACACCACCCGCGCCGAGGCCTTGGCGCGTATTGCCAAGCCCACGCTGGTGCTGCACGGCCTGGCCGACCCCTTGCTGCCGCCGGTCCACGGCGAGGACACCGCACGGCGCATTCCCGGCGCACGCTTTGCCGCGATCGAGGGCATGGGCCACGACCTGGCCCAGGGCGTGGTCGAGCGGCTGATGCCGCATATCGCGCCATTTCTGCAGGCGCACCGCTGAGAGGACCGCACACCATGATGACCCCGGAACATTCGCAGCTGGGAAAGACCTCCGCCTATCCCGACCAGTACGATGCCGCACAGCTGTATCCGATTGCGCGTGCGCCCAACCGCAGCGAGATCGGCGTAGGTGCCACGCTCCCGTTTCTAGGTGCCGACCTGTGGACCGCATTCGAGCTGGGCTGGCTGAACCGGCGCGGCAAGCCGCAGGTGGCACTCGCCCATTTCACCGTACCGTGCGAGACGCCGAACATCATCGAGAGCAAGTCGTTCAAGCTCTACCTGGGCAGCTTCAACAACACGCACTTCGACGACGTGGACGCGGTGCAGGCCTGCCTGCGCAAGGATCTGAACGAGGCCTTGTGGCGCGGTGCGCGGGCGCAGGGCAGCGGCGTGGGCGTGCGCATCCTGATGCCCGAGCTGTTCGACCGCGAACCGGTGCATGAGCTCGACGGCGTGAACCTGGACCGGCTGGACGTGGAATGCACGCAGTACACACCGGCGCCGGAGTTGCTGCGCGCCGACGTCGACCAGCAACCTGTGACCGAGACACTGTGCAGCCGGCTGCTCAAGAGCAATTGCCTGGTGACCGGCCAGCCGGACTGGGGCAGCGTGCAGATCAGCTACAGCGGCCCGCAGATCAACCAGGAAGGCCTGTTGCAGTACCTGGTGAGCTTTCGCAACCACAACGAGTTCCACGAGCAATGCGTGGAGCGCATCTACATGGACATCTGGCGCCGCTGCAAGCCCGCCCGGCTGGCCGTGTATGCACGCTATACCCGCCGCGGCGGGCTGGACATCAACCCGTTTCGCACCAGCGCGCCGCAGGCGCTGCCGCGCAACGTGCGCACCGCGCGGCAGTAGCGGTCCTTCTGGCGGGGCTGGTGTGGCAGGCCTGATCCGCCGGGCGCACGGCGGCCGGGCTCCTGTCTCAGCGGCCCATGTCCTCGAAACGCTGCAGCGTCGCCAGATCGGGGAAGTTGCCGGCGCGCTTTTCCTTCATCGCGGTGACGGCTTCCCGGACGTGGCGGTTGCTCCAGATGGCGCCCTGCAGCCAGCCCATCTGCTGCAGCGCATCGGCCACCGAGTGGTCGCGGGTGTAGTGGATGGCCTGCTTGGTGCCCCAGATAGCGATCGGGGGTTTGGACGCGATCTCGCGCGCGATCTGCATCACGCCGGCGAGCATCGCCGCGTGCGAGTCGAACACCTCGTTGACCAGGCCCAGGGCCAGCGCGCGGGCGGCGGGCAAGCGGCGGCCGGTGTAGGCCAGCTCCTTGGCCACGGCCTCGGGGATCAGCTTGGGGAGGCGCTGCAGCGTGCCGACGTCGGCGACCATGCCGATGTTGATCTCCTGGATGCAGAAAAACGCGTCCTGCGTGGCATAACGCATGCAGCAGGCGGTGACCATGTCGACGGCACCCCCGATGCAGCCACCGTGGATCGCGGCCAGCACCGGAATACGCAGGGATTCGAGTTTGGTGAACGTGGCCTGCAAGGCGCCCAGCGTGTCCAGCACGGCGGCGCGGCCCTCGGGGCTCTGGTCGTCCATCTGGATGCCGCCGGAGAACACGTCCAGCGCCATGCCGGCGCTGAAGTGCTTGCCGGTGCTGGAGAGCACCAGTACCCGCGCCTGCCCGCCGTGGTGGATCTGGTCGAGCACGCCATCGAGCTCGCGCCAGAACGTGGCGTTCATCGTGTTCATGGCCTCGGGCCGGTTGAGCACCAGATGGGCGATGGGGCCCTCGTGGGTCAGGGAAAAGCAGGAGAGGGGGGTGGTGGAAGCGGTGGTCATGGTGCCACTGTAAACCGCCCACAGCTTACGGCTTGCTGGGGGAAGCCCGCAGTTGCCGGCCTGGGCTCTGCGGTCGGGGAGCCGTGGGCGTTGGCGCATCCTGCGCGGCGCTGCGCCACTGGCCGTGCGCAGCCAGGCGGTGGCGGACTGCGGCGAGCCGCGAGAACGTCAGAACAGCTGACCCGTCCAGCCGTCGCCCATCGCGCCGGGCTCGCGCGCGAGGTGGGCACCTGTCGCACCGCCTGCGGACGGCAGGTCGTCGGCCTTGGCCAGCGAGCCGACCCGTACACCGAGCAGGCGCAGCCGGCGCTCCAGCGGCACGCGCTTGAGGCACTGGCCGGCCGCAGCGCGGATCGCTTGCGCATCGGCCGTATGCAGGGGCAGCGTCTGGTCGCGGGTGGCGATCCTGAAATCATCGAAACGCAGCTTGATGCCGATGGTCTTGCCGACATATCCCTTGCGCTGCAGGTCGGCGGCCACCTGCTCGCACAGGCGGGTGAAGATGGCGCCGAGCTCGGCGCGGTCGCGCACGGCGTGCAGGTCGCGCTCGAACGTGGTCTCGCGACTCATCGATACCGGCTCGCTCTCGGTAACCACCGGCCGATCGTCGCGACCCCAGGCCGCGCGGTGCATCCAGCTGCCGGTGGACGGGCCGAAATGGTCGATCAGCCATTGCTCGTCCCGGGCTGCCAGTTCGCCGATGGTGTGGATGCCGTGGCCCTGGAGCTTCGCATCGGCCTTGGGGCCGATGCCGTTGATCTTGCGGCAGGCCAGCGGCCAGATCATGGTCTGCAGGTCGTCCTCATGGACGATGGCAATGCCGTTGGGCTTGTTGAACTCGCTGGCCATCTTGGCCAGCAGCTTGTTGGGTGCCACGCCGACCGAGCAGGTCAGGCCGGTGGCGTCGAAAATACTCTTCTGGATCAGCCGTGCCAGTACGCGGCCGCCTTCACGCTGGCCACCCGGCACATCGGTGAAATCGATATACACCTCGTCGACGCCGCGGTTCTCCATTTGCGGCGCGATGTCCAGGATGATCTGCTTGAACGCGCGCGAGAAGCGGCGATATTCCTCGAAGTCGACCGGCAGCTGTATCGCCTGCGGGCACAGCTTGGCGGCCTTCATCAGGCCCATGGCCGAGCCGATGCCGAACTGCCGAGCCGGGTAGGTGGCGGTGGTGATGACGCCGCGGCCGACGTAGTCCTTGAGCCGGGCGAACGCCTCGACCGGAATATGCGCCCGCGGGTTGCCGCTGGCCTGCGCCTCGGGATCATCTGCCAGCGCGTCGAGCGCCGCCTGCACCGCACTGCGCCCGCCACCGATGACCACTGGAAGCCCCTTGAGCTGCGGATACCGCAGCAGCTCGACGGAAGCGTAGAACGCGTCCATGTCGAGATGGGCGATGCGGCGCAGCGGTGGTCCGGCGCCAGGGGGGTGGGTGTCTTCGGTCACACGTAGATCATCGCGCAGGTTTCCTGCACGTGATGGGAACTCGGTGGCGGCAGTACGTATGGGTCGGCGGTGGTGATGGTGGCCTCAGCCAGTCTGCTCTTTTGCCGCAGCAACGCGTCCAGCGGGCTGGCCGTGCCCCCGGCAGCGACCTTGAGGACATGCGTGTAGATCATCGTGGTGCTGACATCGGCGTGGCCGAGCAGCTCCTGCACGGTGCGGATGTCGGTGCCCGCCTGCAGCAAATGGGTCGCAAACGAGTGGCGCAGTGTGTGCACCGAGACGGGCTTGGCAATGCCGGCCAGCGCCACAGCCTTTTTCAAGGCCCGTTGTACCCGGTCTTCGTACAGATGGTGGCGACGCTCGACTCCCGTGCGCGGATCCACCGACAGCGTCGGCGAAGGGAACAACCAGAACCACGCCCAGGACTGGCCGGCCCGCGGGTATTTGGCGTCCAGCGCATGCGGCATCTCGACGCCGCCGCGCTGCGAATGTCTGTCTGCCTCCCACTGGCTGCGCGATGCCAGCAGTTGCTGGCGCAGCGCCGGCGCCAGCGCATGGGGCAACATCACCACCCGGTCCTTGCCGCCCTTTGCCTCGCGCACGATGATCACCTGGCGAGCGAAATCGACATCCTTGATGCGCAGCCGCATGGCCTCCATCAGCCGCATGCCGGTGCCATACAAGAGCTGCGCCAGCAGGGCCGTGATGCCATCCATCTGTCCCAGAACACCTGCCACTTCGTCACGGGTGAGAACGCAGGGGATACGCGGCCGGCGCGATGGCCGGTTGATGCCGTCCAGCCAAGGCAGGTCGATGGCCAGGACCTCGCGGTACATGAACAGGATGGCGCTCAGTGCCTGATTGTGGGTGGAGGCCGATACATGCCGTTCGGTGGCCAGCATGGTGAGGAAAGCCTCGACCCCCGCTGCATCGATGTCGCGCGGATGCCGCATTTGCCCGCCACGCCCCGACCAGCGCACGAAAAAGCGCACCCAGTACAGGTACACCTTCTCGGTGGCGAGGCTATAGTGCACATACCGAATGCGCTCGCGCATCTGGTCCAGCAGACGGCTGGACTGCAGCGGAGGAGCGCGGGGTTTCATGGAAGTATTTATAACTGGTCTTTTATCCAGTATATTTGCCGGAAATACAGCCTGCAAGCGCTTTTCACGAGGATTTCATGACCACGTTATCGAGCATCCACATTTTTATGGAGCGCGTGTTGCTCCATATATCGCGTTATACGTCGTGTCGGAACGGAGTCATCCTGCGGAGGTTGGTCTTTGAGCAATCGTTTCTCTTCTAGCCGTCGTAGTGTTGTGGCGGGCTTATCGTGGGGGCTACTCTCCGGATCGTCCGCTGCGCAATCCATTCAAGGATCAACGATGGAACTTGTCGTCGACCACGTTATGTTTCCGATCTACTTCAATAATCCCTTTCTCGGTCTGGTCGAAGAGATCTGGAGGGATCGAAAGGTGGGAAGAGTTTTCTCTCAGCCGCAAAATCCTTCGTTTAAGGGCCTCTATCTTCGCAGCAAGAGCTTCTATCTCGAATACGCTTCGAACACGAAGAATGAGCCGTATTGGAGCAATGCTGTCTATGTCGTCGTGCCGAAGAAGTACTGGAACTTCTACGAAGAGCCCGTCTTGCGAACGGAACATTTCCTGCTTCCGAAATTCGGCGGCGGTTACTCCATCGTTAGTCCAGAGTATCCGCACTTGAACAGCTCTGCGGCCCAGAACGAGACCTACGATGGCTTGACACTTCTTATCTCGAAAGCACTGGAAGATGAGCTGCTACAAGTAGCTGGTCAAAAGTGGACGTTGCCTCGATCCGGTAAGGTTCGAGTTCATGACGGGCTCAAGCATTTGACTGATATAGCCGTAATCGACGAACAGTCGAAATTGGTTGCTCCTCTGCTAGAGGCCAATCCGTTGCTGCGAGAGTTTCTATAGCGACGTATAACATCACGATGAACACGGACGTTTGCAAAGCCACCGGAACCTGGGCTGCACCCAGAACCCGGCGCCTTTGCAAACGCCGGTTATCTCG
>JACKLL010000003.1 GCA_024235935.1 Rhodoferax sp.
CCAGCAGATCGTCGACTTCTTCGATTTCCTGCGCAGCGACGTTCCCGGCTTCGAGAAAGCCTACCTGCTCGAGATCGCACCCCAGGTCGGCGTGCGAGAAACCCGGCGGGTGCTCGGCGACTACCAGCTCAGCGAGACCGACGTGCTGCAGTGTGCCGACTTCGACGACAGCATCGGCGTCAACGGCTGGATGATCGAGGAACACGTGGCCGGCAACGTGGCGCTGAAATGGCAGGACATTCCGAACTGCCGCGGCTACAACCAGTTGCCTTACCGCATGTTGCTGCCGCGCGCGATGGATAACCTGCTGGTCGCCGGCCGCTGTGCGTCGATGACGCACATGGGCCAGTCGGCGGCACGGGTGTCGGGGGCCTGCTTCGTCATGGGGCAGGCGGCAGGCAGCGCAGCTGCCATGGCGATCGAATCCAGCCAAGGCCCGCGTGCACTGGATATTGCGTTACTGCAAACCCGATTGAGGGCAGATGGGGCCTGGCTCGGCGTCACCAAGGATAACGACGCTGGCTGACGGTCGAAGCAGCTTGCGACAAAAGTCGGAAGCTGCTGTCCTTGGACGGCGACTGCAAGTGGTCGCTGAAACGGGCCGCCCAAACCTGCCGTACCGGGATTGGAATCCGACGGATGCAGCCGACGGCGGTGCCGGCTGCCGGGCCGCATGGCGTCAGGTCGAGATTTGCTTCCTGCGACGTGCGAACCACCCCATCAGGCCCAGTCCCGCGAGCATCATCGCGTAGGCTTGGGGTTCAGGTACCGGCGCCGCCGAGGTGACGAAGTGGCCATCGGTCGCGAGACCGTTGCCGGCGGTGAAGCCGTAATAGACGGGTTTGTTGGCCAAATCACTGAAGTCGACCAAGCTGCTGACCCCGAAGCTTCCCAAATCCGGATGCTCGATGCGACCGACAAATGTGCCGCGCAAGTCGTCCTGTCCCGAGGGGGTGTAGTTCACCGTCGCATACCACTGGAAATTCGGATCACGAATGCTGTCGCCCAAATGGGTTTCGGTGTAAGCCAATGGCACCACGCTGCCGCCTTGCAGGATCTGCAAACTCGGCGATTCGGGCTCCCCGGTGAAGTTAAAGGTATCGATGGCGAACGCGACGCTTCCTGTCGGCGCGCCGTCATAACCCAAGCCGGAACCGGCACCGCCGACAAATGGGGCATCGGCCATGACAAACGTCAAGCCGTCACCGCGCAAACCGCCGTTGGCAGGAATGAAAAAGTGGAAATCGAAGCTGAAGGACTGGTCAAAATCCATGGTCAGGGCCACCGGCGCAAATCCGGCACCCGCCTGCCCCTCGACGCCAGACGCCGTCAGCACCAGGTTGCTGTAGGTAAATCCGTTGCCGGGCGTATCGTTCTGGGCGGTGGCATCCCCGAGCAAGGTCCATCGCGTGAAGTCGGTCAGACCGGAACCCAAACTCACGCCCTGTTGCGCGTGGGCTGCCGACATCCAGCCCATCGCCAGGACACCTGCCAGGATGACACGATTGATCTGCATGACAGCCTCCGGAGCTTGACCAAATATGGAATTGACCGGCAGATTGCCAGGTCGGACCGCAGAAAGCAAATTCCATGCCGCACGGAGGATCCGCGGCAATTTCCCAATGGACACACGGATCCACTGGCTTTCCGCTCGATGACACGCCCTTGCTCTGTAAATATGGCCGACAGATTTCGTCGAGCGACGGGACCCGCATGGTCCATCGGTAAGGCCGCCATGATGGCAGTCGAAGGCGAGGCAGCAACCCGCGACGGTTCCTTCACCGCTGTGCACACCCGGACCTGGCAGAGGCGAACGCGCAAAACGCGGGTCTGGCCGCCGGGCAGAATATTCGGCAGTTGCCGCACGCACGTCGGCCCGATTCACTCCCCCCTTATCACCAAGGCCGCAATTGATCCCAGCAAGCGACACCGCGCTACACAGCCGATTCGATCAACATGCCTTTCTGGGCGGCGTAGCCATCATCGGCCCCGCGCAGGCCCGGGTGCAGCGGGACTCGAAGTGCGGCGCGATCACAGGGCATGGGCTGAACTGCGACCGAGCCGGCGCGCCTTGAGCACAGCGGGGGATGGTGCCTGAGGCCTTTACACTGACTCCATGGCCCGAGCCGATGACATGCCTTCAGGTTGCTGGCGCAACCCCTCCGTATCACCCGGGCCGGGCAGAGCGTCTGATGCCTGAGGCGATTCCTTCCCGGATGGCCGCCGTGCTGCTCACCGGTTACGGCGGGCTGGACAAGCTCGAATACCGCGAGGATGTTGCCGTGCCCCGGCCCGGCCCTGCGGAGGTGCTGATCCGCGTCCGTGCTGCCGGCGTCAACAACACCGACATCAATACCCGGTCCGGCTGGTACAACCAGGCCGTCACGACCGGCACCGAGGTCGAAGGTGCGCAGTCAGGCTTTGCGGTGCAACATGCCGGCTCCGGTGACTGGGGCAGCGACATGACGTTCCCGCGTATCCAGGGCGCCGACGTGGCCGGTCAGATCGTGGCGGTCGGCGCCGATGTCAGTCCGCAACGCATCGGCGAGCGCGTGATCTGCGACCCGTATTTCCACGCGCCGGGGGACCTCACGAGCCTGGAGAGCACCGGATTCCTGGGCGCCCATCGCGACGGCGGTTTCGCGCAATTCACCGCAGTGCCCGCCAGCAATGCGATCACGGTCGCGCACGATCTGCCCTTGTCGGATGCGCAGCTCGCCACGGTGCCGTGTTCCGGCGGCACTGCGATGAACATGCTGCTGATGGCCGGATTACGCGCCGGCGACACGGTGCTTGTGACGGGTGCATCGGGTGGCGTCGGAACTTTCCTGGTGCAGATCGCCCGTGCATCCGGCGCCACGGTGGTGGCCATCTGCGGCGCCGACAAAGGTGATGCGGTGCTCAAGCTCGGCGCCCATGCCGTGATCGACCGTGCGGTCAAGGACCTGCCCAATGCCGTCAAGGCCGCACTGGGCGGCGCGCCACTGACGCTATTTGCCGATGTGGTTGGCGGCGACATGTTCGGCCCCTGCCTGGGCCTGCTGGCCACCGCAGGACGGTATGTGACCGCCGGCGCCATTGCCGGGCCGATGGTGGCACTGGACCTGCGCACCTTGTACCTGAAGAGCCTGTCGTTTTTCGGCTCCAGCGTCTACCGCCGCGATGCATTGCCCGCGCTGGTGGCGCTGCTGCAGCGCGGCGCTGTCGTCCCCGCAGTCTCCGACGTGTCGCCACTGGCACAGATCCGCGCGGTACAGACCGCCTTCCTGGCCAAGCACCATATCGGCAGCAAGGTGCTGCTGCCGCCGCCCCTGGCGATACGCTGAGCAGCGCGCTCGGCTCGCCGGTGCTCAGTCCGCGCTGAAGTATTCCGGATAACGCGCGCAGATCGCGTCGACGAAGTCCAGTGGCGAGCGGATATGCGTCAACATCGCGTCCCGCGCCCGGGCGCCGTCCCCAGCCACGATCGCGCGCACGACCTTGCGGTGCTGGTCGATCGCGATCCGGTTGCCGCCGAGTTCGGGGATCGCAATGTGGCGGATGCGGTTCATGCCGGTACGTGCCAGCAGCAAGGGGCCCCAGGCATGGCGATGGCCGGCCAGAACCAGGATCTCGTGGTGCATGGCTTCGTCGGCGGTCAGGTGCCCGACGAAGTCCCGCTGGTCCGAGGCCACCACCTGCCGATCGAGCCACTGGTTGAGCTTGTTGCGTTCGGCCAGCGGCGCCTGGGCCGCCAGTTCTGCGGCGCGGCACTCGATGACCTCGCGCACGAAGATCGCGTCGCGGATCCGGGCCCGGCTGAGCTGGCTGACCGAAGTGCCCCGCTGCGGCACCACCTCCAGCAGGCCTTCGCCCGCCAGGCGACGAAACGCGTCGCGGACCGGTGCCTTGCTGACACCCAGCTCTTCGGAGACCGCCAGCTCCGACAGCGCCATACCCGGGGGAAACGAGCAATTGAGGATCGCCGTGCGGATGCTCTCGTATGTCTCCTGCCCGATCTGGCCGCGTGCAGGCGCCCGCCCCACGGGCGTGGGAACAGCGCTGATGCCGGGAATGTTCAAGCGCGCACGGGCCATGGCGTGAGTCTATCGGTTGCTTGCCAGCGGTTGCGGTTTATTCTAGAATTCTAGAATTCCAAAATAAGCCGCGACGGAAAAAGCCGATGTCCGAACCCAGCTCCGCCATGAACAAACCCCGCCTGCTGCAACATGGCCGCCTGTTGCCCGCCCTCGAAGCCCAACTGGCCGAACACTTCGACCTGCATGGTCTGTGGCGCGAGGCTGATCCGAAAGCTTTTCTGGCCCGGCACGGTGCCGAATTCGTCGGTCTGGCCACCTCGGCACGCTTTGGTGCCGACGCGGCGCTGATCGACGCCCTGCCCGCACTCAAGGTCATCTCCAGCTTCGGCGTCGGCACCGACGCCATTGACGTGGCACGCTCGCAGGCGCGCGGCATCCAGATCGGCTACACGCCCGAGGTGCTCAACGACTGCGTGGCCGATACCGCTTTCGGCCTGGTGATCGACGTGGCACGGGGTTTGAGCGCATCCGACCGCTTCGTGCGCGCCGGGCAATGGCTCCAGGGCAATTTCCCGCTGACCACCCGCGTCAGCGGCAAACGCCTGGGCATCCTGGGGCTGGGCCGCATCGGCCAGGTCGTGGCCCGACGCGCCAGCGGCTTCGACATGGATGTGCGCTATCACAACCGCAAGCCCAATCCCGCCGTGCCATATGTTTACGAGGCCGATCTGCAAGCGCTGGCGGCCTGGGCCGATTTCCTGGTCGTGGTCAGCGCTGGCGGCGCCGAGACCCGGCATCTGGTCTCGGCCGATGTGCTGGCGGCACTCGGCCCGGCCGGATTCCTGATCAACGTGGCCCGCGGCTCGGTCATCGACGAGGAGGCCCTGGTGCACGCACTGGAAACCGGCGCCATCGCCGGCGCCGGTCTGGACGTCTATGCCGACGAGCCCCGCATTCCGCAGCGCCTGCTGACGTTCGACAACGTGGTGCTGCTGCCGCACCTGGCAAGCGCAACCCATGAGACCCGCAAGGCCATGGGCGACATGGTGCTGGACAACCTGCTCGCATTTTTCCGCAGCGGTCAGGTCACGGTCGGCGTCCCCGCGGCCTGAGCGAGCCGCCCGCCTGCTGCAGTCCCCCTGTTCCCGCAACGACAAGATTCCCCCCAACCCCCACGGAGACATTCATGCCCGCTTCTTCCCTGCGTCCGATCCGACGCGCCATCCTGCAAGCCATACCGGCCATGTTGCTGTGCAGCGCCGCCTTTGCACAAACCCCCTGGCCGACCAAGCCGGTGACCATCGTCGTGCCGTTCGCGCCCGGTGGCGGAACCGATATCGGCACCCGCATCCTGGCCCAGCGCCTGTCCACGATCTGGGGGCAGCCGGTGCTGATCGACAACAAAGGCGGTGCCGGCGGCAATGTCGGCCTGGAAGTCGTCTCGCGTGCCAAGGCAGACGGCTACACCCTGATGACCGGCAATGTCGGTACCCAGTCGATCAACCCGACGCTGTACAAGAAGCTCAACTACAACCCCGACACCGCCTTCCAGCCGATCGCCCAGTTTGCCGAACTGCCCTTCGTGCTGGCGGTCACGCCAAGCCTGCCGGCCAGCAACGTCAAGGAACTGGTGGCGCTGGCCAAGGCCAGCCCGGACAAGTACACCTATGCCAGCTCCGGCAACGGCGGCTCGCCCCACCTGTCCGCCGAGACCTTCAAGATCGCCACCGGCACCCAGATCCTGCATGTGCCCTACAAGGGCGGCGGGGCTGCCATGACCGACCTGATGGCGGGCAATGTGCACATGATCTTCTCTTCGGTGCTGGAGATGTCGGGCCACATCAAGGCCGGCAAGCTCAAGGCACTGGCGATTTCCAGCAAGTCGCGCGTATCGGCCTTGCCGGACGTTCCGACGCTGGAAGAAGCCGGCGTCAAGGGCGCCGAGTCCGGCTCCTGGCTCGGCCTGCTGGCACCCGCAGGAACGCCGCAGGACATCGTCGACAAGATCGCAAAGAGCATCCAGCAGGCCGTAGCGCAGCCCGAAGTGAAAGAACAGTTGCTGGGACAAGGTGCGGTGGCCACCAGCGGTTCGACGGCGGATTTCGTGCAGCTGATCGCCAACGATCGCAAGCGCTACGCCCGCATCATCATCGACAACAAGCTGGGCATCGACTGAGTTACCCTTGCGTGTGAAAGAGCGCGTCGGTCCGTGCCTTGCCATGGACCCGACGCGCAAACCCCAGACACCAGCGCCGACTGGCGCGACACACGAGGAACGACATGACCCGCAAGACCTATGAGCAGCTGCGCAGCGCGCGCTGGTTCGCACCTGACGACTTCCGCTCCTTCGGCCACCGTTCGCGGGCCATGCAGATGGGCTACGAGCGGGCCGACTGGCAGGGCAAACCGGTGATTGCCATCATCAACACCTGGAGCGACATCAACAACTGCCACTCGCATTTCAAGCAGCGCGTGGAAGACGTCAAGCGCGGCATTTTCCAGGCCGGCGGATTCCCGCTGGAACTGCCGGCCATCTCGCTGGCCGAGAACTTCGTCAAGCCCACGACCATGCTGTACCGCAACCTGCTGGCAATCGAAACCGAAGAGCTGCTGCGCAGCCACCCGGTCGACGGCGCGGTGCTGATGGGCGGTTGCGACAAGACCACGCCGGCGCTGATGATGGGCGCGATCTCGGCCGGCTTCCCGTGCATCTACCTGCCCGCCGGCCCGATGCTGCGCGGCAACTGGAAAGGCAAGACGCTGGGCTCCGGCTCGGACGCCTTCAAGTACTGGGACGAACGCCGTGCCGGCAACATCACCGAAACCCAATGGCTGGAAGTCGAGGGCGGCATTGCGCGCAGCCACGGCACCTGCATGGTGATGGGAACAGCCGCCACGATGATGGGCATCGCCGAGGCGCTGGGCATGACGCTGCCGGGCGCATCGAGCATTCCGGCGCCGGACGCCAACCACCCGCGCATGTCGGCGCAATGCGGCCGGCGCATTGTCGACATGGTGTGGGACGACCTGACCCCGGCCCGCATCTTCAGCCGCAAGAGTTTCGAGAACGCCATCACCGTGGCCATGGCCGAAGGCTGCTCGACCAACGCCATCATCCACCTAGTGGCCATGTCGCGCCGCGCCGGCGAACACTGCGCAGTGACGCTGGACGACTTCGACGCCTACAGCCGCAAGGTGCCGGTGATCGCCAACATCCGCCCCAGCGGCACCGAGTATCTGATGGAAGACTTCTACTACGCCGGTGGCATGCGCGGCCTGATGGCCCGGCTGCGCGACGGCGGCATGTTGCACCTGGACGCGATGACGGTGACCGGCAAGACCGTGGGCGAAAACCTCGAAGGCGCAGAGATCTACAACGACGACGTGATCCGCCCACTGGACAAACCGATCTACAAGGAAGGCGCGCTGGCGGTGCTGCGCGGCAATCTGGCGCCGGACGGCTGCGTGATCAAGCCCAGCGCCTGCAGTGCGAAATTCCTGCAGCACACCGGCCCGGCCATGGTGTTCGACGACTACCCGAGCCTGAAGAAGGCGATCGACGACCCGGATCTGGACGTGACCGAAGACCACGTCATCATCCTGCGCAACGCCGGGCCGCAGGGCGGCCCCGGCATGCCGGAATGGGGCATGGTGCCGATCCCGACCAAGCTGGTCAAGCAGGGCGTGCGCGACATGATGCGCATCTCGGATGCGCGCATGAGCGGCACCAGTTATGGCGCCTGCGTGCTGCATGTGTCACCGGAGGCCTATGTGGGCGGTGCGCTGGCCCTGGTGCGCAATGGCGACATGATCACGGTCGACGTGCCCGCCCGCACCATCCACCTGGCCATCAGCGAGACCGAGATGGCCAGCCGCAAGGCGGCCTGGACGCCGCCACCCAAACGTTTCGAACGCGGCTACGGCCACATGTTCAGCCAGCACATCCTGCAGGCCGACAAGGGCTGCGACTTCGACTATCTGGAAACCTCGTTCGGTGCGCCCATCGGCGAACCGGCCATCTACTGACTCCCAAGGAATATTCCCATGGCTCTCTCCAACGCGACCCGCGACAAACTCAAGACCGTCAGCACCGCCACCTTGTGCACCGCGCTGTTCAAGCGCGGCCTGCGCAACCAGTTCATCCAGGACGTGCGCCCCTTGAACGCCACGCTGCCCAACATGGTCGGCGAGGCCTATACGCTGCGCTACATCCCGGCGCGCGAAGACCTGAATCCGATCACCGTGTTCCAGGACCCGAAACATCCGCAGCGCGTGGCAGTCGACCAATGCCCGGAAGGCGCGGTCATGGTCATCGACAGCCGCAAGGACGCACGCGCCGCCTCGGCGGGCTCGATCCTGATCACGCGGTTGATGGTGCGTGGCGCTGCCGGCGTCGTCACCGATGGCGGGTTCCGCGACTCACCCGAGCTGGCCGAGATGCCTTTTCCGGTCTACCACAACCGGCCGTCGGCGCCGACCAACCTGACGCTGCACCAGGCGATGGACATCAACATCCCGATCGGCTGTGGCGACGTGGCCGTGTTCCCGGGTGACGTGATCGTCGGCGACCGTGAAGGCGTATTCGTGATCCCGGCCCATCTGGCGGACGAAGTCGCCGACGAGGCGGTCGAGATGACGGCGTTCGAGGACTTCGTGACCGAAGAGGTGCGCAAGGGCCGCTCCATCCTCGGCCTGTATCCGCCCACCCAGCAACAGTCGAAAGACGATTTCGCCACCTGGCGCAAGGCCAAGGGGCGCTGAGGCCTTCCTTCACGGGATCGCGCGCTATCTACCGCAGCCGAATCAAGAATTTTTGCGCACTCGGCATGCGCGCTTCATTAACTTGATACTTGAGGCTCCGCTGAATAAGTACTTGCATAAAGCGGTCGCAGGCCATTTGCTGAGCGAATTTGCGTAGACAGGATCCAAAGCGTTCGGTTTCGAGGCCCATTGGCCCTGTTCTGCGGGCTGTTTGGCCCGTTTTCCTTGCTCATGGGCGCACCTGTGCCAACAGCCTTTGACGGGCCAGGTAAATGTTGGCCAGGGCCAGCGCCGTGAATGCGCGTGTGGCGTTCTTGTCCAGGCCGCGGTAGCGCACCTTGCCAAATCCCCATAGCCGCTTGACTACGCCGAACACGTGCTCCACCCTTGCCCGAATGCGTGACTTGTTGCGGTTCTTGGCTCGGGCTACTTCATCGACAACGCCGTTGTACCGGGTACGCTGGTTCGTGAAGTCCTTGGCCTTGGGTGCCTTGCCCTCGATCAGCTCCTTCTGACTGGCATAGGCCGCGTCACCGTACACACGGCGCTCATTGCCGTGCAACAGGTCGGGCAGCGGGTGCTTGTCATGAACGTTGGCTGCGGTGACCACGGCGCTGTGCGCCAGGCCGCTCTGGCTGTCCACGCCGATGTGCATCTTCATGCCGAAGTACCACTGCTGGCCGTTGCGCGTTTGGTGCATCTCCGGGTCTCGCGCTTTGTCCGCATTCTTGGTTGAACTCGGCGCGCCGATGATCGTGGCATCGACGATGGTTCCGGTGTTCACTTTGAATCCCCGGGCCTGCAGTTCGGCACCGACCTTGGCAAACAAAGATTCGCCAAGCTTGTTGTCATTGAGCAGGCGACGAAACTTCAGCATGGTGGTGGCGTCGGGCACCGGCTCGCGTCCCAGATCGATACCGACGAAGCGACGCAGGCTGACGCTGTCGTACAGCGCCTCCTCGCAGGCCTGGTCAGCCAGGTTGAACCAGTGTTGAATGAAATGGATCCGCAACATGCGCTCCAGGCCGATCGGCGGGCGACCGTTGCCAGCCTTGGGGTAATGCGGTTCGATCACTTCACATAGTGCCGCCCACGGAACGATGGACTCCATCGTCTTCAAGAAATCGTCGCGCCGCGTGGGCTTGCGGTAGTTCGCGAACGACGCTTCCTGATCGGACGCCATGGCAAGGGTATGTTGCTTCATCGTCAGATAACGCCTCAACTTCAGGTTCGGTGGACCTTAGTCAGCATTGCCCAAAGAAGCCGTCATCCTCGCCCAGGTGGGTCACATTGACTTTGGCGCAGTGGGTCAGAATTCCTCTGGCGCCAACAAGTTGCAGCCGTGCTCGGCGACATGCAACATAGCGTTGAGTGCTTGCAGATTGGTCAAGCCGACTATGTCGCACTGCTAGGGCAGGCAATGCTCGACGCGCAATAGCTGTTCAGAGGTGATTTCCAGGCCCCCAGCTGGCTCGAAAGCCGACGAAAGGGCGATGGGTGTTTACGCGCCCAGCTTGTCCATGCTAAAGCGGTGGTGTCTGGGGACCTGACCCAATGCATCGGCAGCTAATTCGAAGCGTGTAAGCCGCAGCGTCTCAGGCAACGCAATTATCCGAAGCCTGGCTTGCTCAAGTTTTTGTGCCGGTCTTGCGCGTACCCTGCCGCGCCAGAATGCCACTTACAAGTTCGGCGTGCTCATCCGTGTGGTGTGCAAGTGCCTGGAACGCAGCGGACATCTGCAGCACGGAGTCTAAACGGCTGTGGATGCCTTCACGGATCAGTCGCTTGGTCATGCGAAGGGCCGGTGCAGGATTGCTGGCAATGCGGCGCGCCAGTCCCATTGCGGCAGCCATCAATTCATCATCCGCCACCAAGTGCGTCACCAGGCCGATGCGAAGTGCTTCATCTGCATCAATCGTGTCACCGGTAAAGGACATCTCGTATGCGCGGGCCAGCCCGACCACCTTGGCCAACAGCCAGGCGCCTCCGTCGCCCGGGACGATGCCCAACTTGATGAAGCTCTCTGCAAAGCGCGCGCTCTGGCCGGCGATTCGGATATCACACATGCAGGCCAGGTCGCAGCCCGCACCCATGGCCGGACCATTGACTGCGGCGATTGTTGGCACATCAAGCCGCTCAAAAGCGAGCGGTATCTCCTGGATGCCATGAAGGTATTGGTGACGTATGCCTGCCGGATCCTGACGCGCACGTTTGCTCGCGTCGGCCAATCCCGTCAGGTTTCCACCCGAGCAAAACGCTGGGCCCGTGCCGGTCACAATGACAGCCTTCAAGGCCGGGTTGCGGCCGAATGCATTGACTGCATCGACGAGCTGCTCAACGGTGTCAGGGCCGCCCAGTGCGTTGCGAGTTTCAGGATGATTGAGGCGCAATATGGCGATGCCATCGTCAATGGAGACTTGTACAAACGGGTTCATGATGGTGTCACTGGTTGGAAAGGAGTGGTTGTTGCCGACATGGAGGTTGGTCAACTTTTGACTAAGCGCTTCTTTCTGGGCTTGGGAAACTGCGAGACGATGGAACGCATTTCTTTGAGGATCAAGTCGTACTTTTCATCCATGCGCCAGACAGGACCGCCGACGCCAATAGCCAGGGCACGTCCAAAGAATGCCGATGGCAGCAGCATGGCGATGATGCCGGCACCTTGCGTCACCGTGTGCCGTGACACCACAAAACCCTGTTCACGTGCGTCGCGAACCCGCTTCATCAATGTCGCCAATGTGGATAAGGCCGGCTTGCGATCACGGGCGCGGTTTGACCGGCGCCAAAGCAGTTCGATGGCGCTGTCCTCCTGCGCGCTCAGCAACATCCAACCCATGCCTGATGCCGTGACCGACCTCAGCGCTCCCGGCTTGATGCGGAACTGCAGAGGTTCGTCGGGATACGCGACGTGAAGGTATTGCGCGTACAGATCACTTTGAACTGCGACGGCGACTGTCTCGCCGGTTCTCTGGCTCAACCGGTTGATTGCTGCGACGAGCTCATCCTCGTGCAGGAATGCGTCGAGCGCCCAGGCCCCCAATTCAGCGAGGCGCGGGGTAGGCATGTAGGTGCGACTCTTCGCATCGTAGTTCAAGTATCCCAGATGCATCATGCTTTTGAGCATGGCTGCTGTGCTCGACGTGGGATAGCGGAAGTGGGTCGATAGCTCATTCAGGGAAAGGGGGCGGCCGACTTCTTCAAAGTATTCGAGGATCTCGAACACCCGCCCCACGGACTTGATGACGTCTTGCGGCATGTCAACTACAAGCGTCCGCTATGGATGCGCTGCCGTTGTTGAGCATTTGTTCAACGGCGGCTTCGTCATAGCCGATCTCGCTGAGCACTTCGCGCGTGTGTTCGCCCAGACGAGGTGCCAGACGGCGTACCGACGGCTGTGTTTCCGACCATGTCCCTACAGGTGCCATGGAGCGGATTGGCCCCTCCGTAGGATGATCATGGGTCTGGAAGAAACCCACGGCATTGAGGTGGGGGTCATCAAACAGCGAATGCAGCGTGTGCACCCGCGCGCAGGGAATGTCGGCACGCTCCAGGATGTCCAGCCATTCGGCGGTGCTTCGGGTTGCGAAGATGTCAGATAGCTCCTCGTAGAGCGCATCGATGTTGCGCGTACGAGCGGCGATGCCATGCAGTCTGGGGTCCTGTGCGAAGCGCTGCGGTTGTCCGCAAGCGTTCAAGAAGTCCAGCCAGTGCTTGTCGGTATATACGACAGCCGCAACGTGCCCATCAGTGGTCGGGAAGGCCTTGCGCGCCTTGCTCAGGACCCGCCTGTAACCCATCTCACCCTGAGCGGGAACGAACGTCTCTCCGCCCATGTGGTCGCCAAGGACAAATGGCACCATGACTTCAAACATCGCCACCTCGATGGATTGTCCTCGCCCCGTCCGCTCGCGATGCAGCAGCGCCGCCAGCACTGTGTTGACCGCAGCTTGGCCAGACGCACGGTCGGCCAACAATACGGGCAAATATCTGGGCACGCCATCACCTACCTCAGCCATCAGGGAGGACATCCCGCTGAGCGCCTGGATGAGGTCGTCATAGGCGGGACGACCCCTATAGGGGCCTCCTTCACCGAAGCCGTACATTCCGCAATAAATTAACTTCGGATTGAGCTTCACCATTTCTTCGTAGCCCAGACCAAGGCGAGCCATCGATTGCGGGCGTACGTTGTACATCAAGACATCAGCATTTGCCACGAGTCTAAGCAGTGCTTCGCGGCCATCCTGGCACTTGAGGTCAAGCGCGATAGAGCGCTTATTCCTGTTGGCGTGGAGAAAGCCACCGGCCATGCCATCGTGCAGTGCCGCGCCGACATACCTGGATGTGTCTCCTGTCAGTGGCTCCACCTTTATCACGTCCGCACCAAAATCTCCGAGGACCTGGGTCGCGCTAGGCCCCATCAATACCGTGCTCATGTCGATCACGCGAAAGCCATCAAGGGCACCTGCCATCTTTCACACTCCTCAAGTTCAGCAATTCTTGCTCAGCGACTACGACTTGTCGATCATTTGCAGCATAGTGGAAAAGACTTCCATGTATGTGTAGATGCTTCGGCGTACATTCTCCTGGCGGCTACTTTGGCCCAGCCGGATAACAGGAGACACAGGTGATTGCACCGTCATTGCAGATCGATCCATGTGAGTTCCCGCCAGAATTTGCCCTGCTCCGGCAGGAGGTGAGACTTTTTCTGGCTAATACGCTGAAGGATCAGTCGGCAGAACTGCGCGCAAAGGGATGGACCGCGATTGATCGGGCGTTTAGCCTCAAGCTGGGCGAGCGCGGCTGGATTGGCATGACCTGGCCAGCCAGGTTTGGCGGCCACGAACGATCGCCGCTTGAACGGTACGTTGTATTGGAGGAGCTGTTGGCGGCAGGCGCGCCCGTCTGTGCACATTGGGTCGCCGAAAGGCAAAGCGGGGCACTGCTGATGCGTTACGCCGCCGATACGCTGGCGCCGTGGATCGTGCCGCGCATCGTCCGGGGCGAGCTCATCTTTTGCATCGGCATGAGCGAGCCGGACTCTGGCTCGGACTTGGCTTCGATCCGCAGTCGGGCCGAGCACGATGGAGAGGCCTGGGTGCTCAATGGACGCAAGGTTTGGACCTCTGGCGCGCATCAGGCGGACTACATGATCGCGTTGATGCGTACACGCCCTCGAAGCGAGAACCGGCATGATGGAATGTCGCAGTTTCTGGTCGACATGAACGCTCCAGGCATCACCGTCCGGCCGATTTACAACTTGCTCGGAGAGCACGAATTCAACGAAGTTGTCTTGGATGAAGTGCGGGTGCCCAACGAGTGCTTGATTGGTAGCGAGGGTGACGGCTGGCGCCAGGTCACCGCCGAGCTGGCTTTTGAGCGTAGTGGTCCGGAGCGATATCTGAGTAGTACCAGTTTGCTATTGGGCATGCTGGATATGGCCGACTCCTCCAACGAGCGTCACACCGTCGCACTGGGCAGAGTGGTTGCGCGATATGCGGCGCTTCGGCAGATGTCGCTGGGCGTTTCTGGAATGCTGATGCGAGGTCAAGACCCCGCGTTGGTGGCGTCGCTGGTCAAGGACCAGGGGGCGTTGGTGGAACAGTCGATACCAGACATCGCGCACGATCTCTTCAGCGACAGACGCCGCGCCGGGACTTCATTCGCCACGGTGGAGAGCTACATCAGCCGCGCCGCTCCGAGTTTTTCGCTACGTGGTGGAACGCGCGAAATCTTGCGCGGAATTATTGCCAGAGGACTGGGACTGAGATGAATGGATCGATGATCGCTGACAGCGCGGAAAAGCTCTTCTCAACACTGATCGACAAGGAATTGCTGGAGGCGTTTGATCGTAGTATGTTTCCGGAGGCACTGTGGACCCAGGTCGACCAATCAGGATTTCCTGCCGCACTTGCGTCAGAAGCCAGCGGCGGAATTGGCTTGGGTTGGGTGGAGTGTTTCCCGATCCTGTATGGCGTGGGATATTGGCAAGTGCCGCTACCGCTTGCAGATACCATGATCGCGAATTACCTGATCAGTGCGGCTGGCGGTGCGCTGCCTGGAGGCCGTGTTGCAATAGCTGATGGGCCAGTGGAAATCGCGATTGGGGACGACGGCCGGATGAGCGGCAAGCTCGTGGATGTGTCGTGGGCGCGTCACTGTCAGAACGTTTTGATTGAGACAGACGGTGTGGATGGTGGCGGTGGACGCCTGGCGGTCGTCAGTCTTGTTCAGCCTGGCGTCAGACTGCAGCAGTACGAAAACCATGCCGCGGAGCCTCTAGATTCGATTGCATTGGAATGCGCGCAGATCCAATTGCTTTCACCAGTACCTGTCACTTCCACTCCAGGGCTTTTGCGCACTTTCGGTGCGCTGGCCTGCAGTGCCATGCTCTGCGGGGCGCTGGACTCTTGTCTGCGCCAAGCCGTTGTCTATGCCAATGACAGAGTGCAGTTTGGGCGCCCACTTGCCAAGTACCAGGCCATTCAACAGCAACTCGCACTTTTGGCTGGGGAAATATCTGCCGCGCGCACAGCAACGCTGGTGGCATTTTCCGCAAGTGAAGCGACTCTTGCATTCGACACTGCCGTCGCCAAAGTCAGGGCCAGCGAGGCTGCGACGCTTGCCGCAAACATCTGCCACCAAGTGCACGGGGCGATCGGCTTCACGCACGAACACTCTTTGCACTTCAGTACGCGGAGGCTTTGGGCGTGGCGCGGGCGTCACGGCTCCGACGCTTACTGGGCTGGGCGGCTAGGTCAGCTGGCCATAGACGCTGGCAGCAGGGATTTTTGGGAGCGATTCACTGACCGCTTTGACGCCATGATGCCGATTGCAGCCTGACTCTGCCATCGACTGACTGGCAACCTCTTTCATCAACCGAGAAACGGAAACCTGAATGAAATTCGCAACATTTTTCGTGGCGACGCTATTGGCCGCCGCGCCGCAGCTGCACGCACAAGATAAGACGTACCCAGACCGGGCAGTTGTGATCGCGGTGCCATTTACCGCTGGCAGCAGTTCGGACAGCAACGCGCGATTCTTCGCGGAACAGCTCTCGAAAACATTTAACAGTGCGTTTGTCGTTGAGAACCGTCCGGGTGCAAGCGGCGTCGTTGCGGTGATGGCCACAAAGAATGCGCCCGCGGACGGCCATTCCATCTTGCTGGCAAGTAATTCGCCGATTTCCGTTAATCCGGTGACGATCAAAGGCCTATCCTACGACCCGATCAAGGACTTCAAACCCGTTTCTGGGTTGATGCGCGGCATGCAGGCGATCATTACCTCACCCAACTCCAATGTCCGCACTTTCGAGGAATTTGTAGCGATGGCACGGCAAAAGGGTGCCAACGTGGGCACCTACTCCGACGGATATAGGTTGGGATTGGCGTGGCTAGCAGGTCAGACTGGGGCGGACCTTGCGAGTGTGAGCTACAAGGGTGCGGCGATGGTCTTCACAGATGTCATGGGTGGCCATATCGACGCTGGGCTTGTGGATCTTGGCGGCGCACTGCCGTTGATAAAGGCGGGGAAGCTGCGGATATTGGCAGTCACTGGCGAGTCGCGCAACATTGAACTTCCAATGGTGCCCACCGTCAAGGAAAGTGGCTATCCGGAATACGTCAATTACTCCTGGACATCTTTCTACGTGCGATCGGAAACGCCAGAGGACATCACTCGCAAGCTAGAGGTCGCCTTGCAAAAGTCCTTGCATTCCGAAGCGGCAAGGGAGATGGCCAAGAAGATGGGAACTGAGCTTATGCCCTATACGGCAGATCAGATGCGCGAGTACCAGAACGCTGAAGTCGTGAGATTCCGGCGCATCGCGGAAGCGGCAGGCATTAAGCCACAATAGGGCCTGGTCCAATGCCAACCAGGCAATCAGCTTCGTTCTCTTGGCAGTCTTGTCCCACTGCATAGCAGCGATACGTAGTGCAAGATGCCGAGTAAGTCTGTTGGTGGAGCGGGGCGCCGAAGATCGATCTATCGACGTTGCGTACCCGCCATCAGCACACCATCATCACCTACTCGGCGTTTGACACCGTCAGCGCCGTGCCGGGGCCGCTGAGCCTGGCAATGATGCTGGCGGGCCTGCTGCTGATCGCCACCGCTATGGCCCGACAACGCGGCTAAGCCCATTCGACTTCAGGCGTACGCTTGAAGTCGAATCGCAGCCGTCCCTAAGCTGCCTGGGGCTTCGGCGTGGCGAACAGGTCTTCCATCTGCCTGCGAATCCGGTAGGCATGTGTCGTGGTGTCCATCGCCACATCGGCCCAGCAAAGGCTCTGGCCCTTCTTCACCGGCCGCACCACGCGGACGTCATGCGCCAGCCCCAGGGGCAGCCCACCCATCCGCACCGACGTATCGGCCGGCAGCAGCTTGCCCCAGACCGTGTAGCCCCCCTCCCCGTCGAGAATGTCGCCGGGCGCCAGGTCGCGCTTGGCCGTTGCCACCACGTCGGCGTTCCAGCAGGTCGCCACACCCGTGGCTTCACCGCGCAGCGCGACCGAGGCCACCGACATGCCGACTTCCAGGCCGATCAGGTGCCAGCGCTTGTACAGCGTGAAATAACGTCCGCTAGGGTCGGTATGCGCGTTGTATTCCTCGAAGCAGTTGCGGATGTAGTCGGTCTCGCCCTCCACCGTGACCCAGACACCCATGCGGATGTCGTACGGGATCTTGCGGCCATCGGCCTCCAGCGAGGAAATCACCTCCACCATGCCCTTGCGTTCGAGCACGCCACCTTCGCTGACGGGTCGGGTCACGAACGGAATGTCCTCGACGCTGGCCGGCGGGTACAGCAACCCGTTGGACGGCACGGTGAGGCCGGTCGCATTGGCCACTGCCGTGCTTTCGATCGAGGGCTTGGAGCCGTCGAGAAAGCTGTTGAACATCTTCGGGTTCAGGCCGCCACGTACGGCCTGTTCCGGCGTGAGTCCGTAATTGCCCCACACCGTCTGCGGTGTCGATTCGCAGAAATGCGGCAACCACTTGTGGCCACGGCCCGCGGCCACAACCGGGAAGCCGCAGGTGCGCGCCCAGTCGACCAGATCGCAGATCAGCGCCGGCTGGTCGCCGAACGCCAACGAATACACGACGCCGGCCGCATGCGCCTTGCGCGCCAGCAGCGGGCCGCAGAACGCATCCGCCTCCACCGTCACGTTGACGACATGCTTGCCGTGGGCAAAAGCCTCCAGGCAGTGGTCGACCGCGGCAATCGGGTGTCCGGTGCATTCGACGACCACGTCGATGGCCGGATGCCGCACCAGGGCCTGCCAGTCTTCGCCGATATGGGTGGTACCGCTCTTGACAGCATCGTCCAGCGAGTGCGCCTGCATGCGCGCACTCTCCCAGCCGACGCGCGCCAGGTTGCTGCGTGCGCCATCCGGCGACAGATCGGCGATACCGACCAATTGCACGCCCGGTGTGCGCGGAATCTGCGCCAGGTACATGGAGCCGAACTTTCCGGCACCGATCAGGCCGACACGGATCGGCTTGCCGTCGGACGCACGGCGCTGCAGTTGTGCATGGAGACTCATCGCGACACCTCCGCGCTACCCACTGCGGGCTTGCAATTGCTGGGGGCGGCCCGGCGGTTCATGCGGCCTCCTTCATGTCGGCGAGCGGCACCGACGAGGTCTGCAGGGCGCTGGCCGGCATGCCGTCCTTCCATGGCAGGTCCACTGGATAGTCCTTCAGCAGGCAGTCGTCAGGCAGGCAATCGATGGGCGTGAAGTCGCGGTGGGCGATGTACTCGGGCCGCTTGTGGCGGCGGATATGGTTGCTGACCGCGCACAGGCTCAGGTAGACGCTGACCCGGTTCCACGGCGACAGGTTGCTGGTCGAGGCGTGCACCAGGCAGCTGTGAAACAGGATCATCGAACCGGCCGGGCCGGTCGGTGACACGATGCCGCCGTTCTTGCCGCCAGCGCGCTCGACCAACTGGCGGATCAGGTCGTTGTCGACGGTCCACAGCGGATAGCTGGTCGTCGTCAGATCATGCTTCGCGTCCACGACACCCTTCTTGTGGCTGCCGGGAATGAACATCAGCGGGCCATTGAACGCGTTGACATCGTCCAGGAAGATCGCGACGTTCATCGCACGTTCGGTCGGCATCATGTCGTCGTTGAGCCAGGTGCCGTAGTCCTGGTGCCATTGCCACACGTCGCCCTCGAAGGCCATCTTGCCGTTGACCTTGAACTGGTGCATGTAGACCGGCTCGTCGAACAGCTCCTGCACCGGCTCGACCATGCGCGGGTGACGTGCCAGCCGCGCGAACGGTGCGCTGACCATGTGGGCCGCGAAATTCGTGCGCACGGCGTCCTTGCCTTTCTCGCGCACGTTGTAGGCCTCGCGCCGGGCATACAGGTCTGGCACGGCATCGGTCAGGCTGCGGACCTCGTCCGGCTGGAACAGCCCGGGGAAGAACAGGTAACCGTCACGCTCGAATTGGGCGTGTTGCTCTGCAGTCAGCTTCATGGTGTGTTGTCTCCTCGGCGCGTGGCCAGTACGTGGTTCAGGATCTCGGTGAGGTTGTCGCTGGCGCGCGCTGCGTGCCCGGTAATCTGTTCGGCCGCGCGTGGACCATCGCCGCATGCGATCGCGTCGGCAATGGCCTGGTGTTCGTCCCACAGATCCTCGCGCTGGCCGGACTGCTGCAGCACGGCGCCCATCACGCGGCGCAGATGGCGCCAATGGGCATGGGCACTTTTGGCGATCAGGTCATTGCCCGAGGCGCTGTAGATCGCGTCGTGAAAGGCGATGTCGGCATCGATCATGGCCTTGACGTTCCGACCGCGGGCAGCCTTGCGCCCCTGCGCGATCAACTTCGGATCGATGTGTGCGCGCTGGGCCGCAGCCAGTTGCGCCGCCAGCGCGTCGAGCGCACCGCGCACCTGGTAGACCTGGACGATCCACGCCGGGTCGAGCGGGGATACCAGCAGGCCGCGCCCCGGTGCGTCGCACAGGAAGCCGTCCTGCTTGAGCAGACGCAAGGCCTGCAACACCGGTTGCCGTGACACAGCCAGTTGCGCCGCAATGTCTTCCTGCGTGATGCGCTGCCCCGGCGCCAGCGAGCCATCGCTGATGGCGTCGAGCAGACGGGCATACACCTGCTCGACCAGGTCGGGCGTGCTTTCGAGCTTGATGAGATGGGCCATGGCTGGAGTCAGGAATTCGCGGCAGTTTCCGTATTCTGTATACAGAGTACGGAGCCGGCGTGCGCTTGTCAAGACCTTTCGTGCCGGCGCTCTGCATCCGACGCCGCCCGCCGGCTGACCCGGCCCGGCCCCGTCCTGAGCCGTCTGCCCGGGTCGGCTGTCAGCCGTTGGTCACGGCCGCGCCGGCCTGCGCGGCCAGCCCGTCCTCCATCGACTGCACACCGGAGACCCCGATCGCGCCGACAATGCGGCCGTCCTGCAGCAAGGGGATGCCGCCCTCCATCGGCATCATGCCCTCGAGCGCCAGCAGCCGCACACCGGCACCGCCGGCGGCGATGGCGTCTTCGAACACCTTGGTCGGTCGCTTGAAGTTGACCGCGGTCGAGGCCTTGGCCTGCGCAACCCGGATGCTGGCATGGTGCACGCCGTCCATGCGGTGCAGCGCCACCAGATGGTCGGTGCTGTCCACGACCGCAAACACCATCTGCCAGCCATGGGCCAGCGCTTCCTGGTGCGCGCGTTCGATGACACGCAGTGCCAACGCCAGCATGATGGGCGGGCCGTACATGGGGATGGCGGGGGTCTGGGTTTGCAAGAGAGGCTCCTGAAGGGATGAGGACATCGAAGGCGATTGTCGACGCAGCGGCTAACCGCGCAGGCCCTCGCCCATTCAGGCATTCAGGGGTTCAGGCGTCCAGATCAATCGCACCCAGGCGCTTGACCCACAAGTTCCACGACCGCGGAATCTGTCCGTCGTTCATGTCCGACGCCATTTGGGCCTCCTCCTCGTTGAGGAAGGTGATGTCACCCAGGCCGTGGGCAGCCAGTTGCAGCCTGGCATTGACCTCCGCATAGATGGCCCGATAGACCACCTGCTCGATCGAGGTGCCCACCACTGTCGAGCCATGGCCCCGCATCAGCACACAGGTGTGGGACCCCAGCGACTTTGCCAGCGCTTCACCCAGGTAGGAGCTGCGGATCAGCATGTCGGTGTTGCCGGAGGACTCGCGGATCTCGAAATGCGCGGAGCCACCGGCCAGGAAGCCCGACATGTGGAACACCGGGCGCAGCGCCTGCCGCGTCACGGCAAACGGAATCACGCTGGGCGAGTGGCTGTGCACCACCGCCACGACGTCCGGTCGGGCCCGGTAGATCTCGGCATGAATGAATCGCTCGAGATAGGGGCGCTCGGTGGTGCTGGAAACCGCGTCGCCATCATAGTTGTAGCAGACGATGTCCTGGCGTCGCACCATGGCAGGCGCGCGGTTGCACGACAGCAGAAAGACGTCGGGCGCGCTGTCGTGGCGCACGCTGGCATGGCCCAGGCCATCGACGACGCCATGGTCGTACAGGATGCGGTTGGCCAGAACCAGTTTGTCGACCAGTTCGGCAGCAGGTGCCTGGATGGGCATGGTGGTGTCTCCTTCAGTGGGAATGGGGAATATGGGCGACGAAGCGTTTATGCAGATACCGGCCCAGCTGTGCCCGTACGGGCTGGCGCCGACGCGTCGGGCCAGTGCCAGCCGGCGACCTCGCCATCAGGTTGACCGTCATAACGCATGGCACGCGACCAATAGCGGTCCGGGCGAACGACCAGGGCATGCACCTGCAGACGGTCCAGCACCGCCTCCAGTGCCCCGCTGCCGTCCCGCGCCAGCGTCACATCGGCGTCCGACCGGTGGGCCCCGACGAAATCCTGGTCGGCGCGGATCAGCGCGACGACACGCGATGGAACGCCGGCGGGAACCCACTGCCAAGCCTGTTGCCGCAGTACATCGCTGTCAAAGCCGATCACGGCAAACCCCGGGCCGAGCAGTTCGTCGAGCCGCTGCAGGCTGCGATCGGGCAGATCCATCATGGGCTGGGGCAACAGTTCCGAGCGTGCCCGGCTGCCCGCAGGCGGCACGAAGTAGCCTTTGTTCAGTTGCGGCTTGGGTTTGAAGCGCAGTTGCAACAGGTAATCGCGCGCCGCCGGAATCAGGCACACGGCACGCAGCAGACCTTGGGAGAGCGCCGCCTGCATGCGGCTCGCCGGCTGCATGAAATGTCCGATCCGCAGCGCCATGCGGATCAGCGCCGCGGCGTGCGGACGGCGCTCCATCTCGTAGGTCGCCAGCAGCGTGTCGGGTGCGCCCCAGCGCGTGACGGCCGCCAGTTTCCAGGCCAGGTTGGCAGCGTCGCGCAGGCCGCTGTTCAGCCCCTGGCCGGCGAACGGCGGCGTCAGATGCGCCGCGTCGCCTGCCAGCAGCACCCGCCCGTCGCGCCAGCGATCGGCCACCCGTGCGTGGAAGGTGTAGACCACCTTGCGCACCACCGGCAGGTCGCGGTCCTGTGGGCAACGCGCGGCCATCCAGCCACGAAAACGCGTCTCGTCGAGCGCGAAGGCGTCATCCTCGTGCGGGCGCAACATGAACTCGTAGCGCAAGGTGGCATGCGGGCCCGGCAAGCGGATGGCGGGCCGCGCAGGATCGCAGAAGGTCTGGGTATGGCGCAATGCCGTGGTGCGCTGCTGCATGTCCACGATCAGCCAGCGCTGGGCAAAGGTATCGCCTTCGAGCGCGATGCCACACAGGTCGCGAACCCGGCTGCGCCCGCCGTCGCAGCCCACCAGCCAACGCCCACGCAAGCTGAATTCGACGCCCTGCGGACCGCTGGCCCGGCAGATCACGGCCTGCGCATCCTGGGTGAAGTCGCGCAACTCCGTGTTGAAGCACAGGCGAACCTTGGCGAAGCGCTTGACGCCATCCCGGAGCGTGGCTTCCAGCAACTGCTGGCGAAACGCATTGCGCTTGGGATAGCCGTATTCCTGACGCGTCGGCTGGATGCTGGCAAACGGCTTGCCGCGCCACGAGAAGTACTGCACACCATAGGCCAGCACCATGCTGCGGATCACCTCCGAGACCAGACCGCTGGCCTGCAGGGTGCGCAGGCTTTCGTCGTCCAGCGAGACGGCGCGAGGCTCGCCGACGGTATCGGCATGGCGCTCCAGCACCAGCGTGCGCACGCCATGGCTGCCCAGCAGGTTCGCCAGCGTCAGACCGACCGGGCCCGCGCCGACGATGATGACATCGGCGTCGAAGTCCAGGGCCTGCGAAGCCTGCGCTTCGTCCGGGGTCGTGGCGTCACCGGACATGACTGTCTCCCGGCGCCGCGAAAGGACGGGCCCAGGACCTCATGCGGCACCTGCGGCGCAATGGCGCGGTGTGCGCCGCCCCTCCAGGATGCCTTCGATGCGAAGGCCGGCGCGCCGCAGCTGATCGGCAATGGCGCCATCGCGGTCGCCACCGTGCCGGCTCGCCATCACCACGCTGAGGCTGCCCAGCAGCTGCTTGCCGTGGTACAGCGCGACCGCCCAGCCAATGGCATCGGCGTCGAGCTCGCCGTCGGTGCGAAACACCGCCTGCCGGCGCAGGTCCGCCAGCTGCGCCGTCAGCTCTGGAACCGTGCTTGCAAAACCAGCGGCAAGCAGGCCTTGCGCATCGACCCGCACCAGGGTTTCGATGCGCCGGGCATCCAGATGCGCCAGGATGACCCTCGAAGTCGCACCGCGGTACAGCGGCATCGCGCGGCCACGCTCATAGCTGACGCTGCGCGGCGCCTGTGGCCCCGCGCACTGGTGCACGCAAAGAACCTTGTGGCCATGGATGCGGCACAGCAGGATGGCACCCCCGGTGCGCTCGCACAAGCCGCGCATCACCGGTTGTGCAGCCTGGACCAGCGGGTCGGACAGCCGGATCTGCCGGTCCAGTTCCACGATGGTCGGACCGAGCACATAGCTGCCCTCGTTGCTGCGTTCGATCAGGCCACTCTGCTCAAGATCGGCGATGCACCGATACGCAGTGGCACGCGCACAGCCCAGCCGCTCGGCGATCTGTAAAGCGCTCAGCCCGCCGCCGCCGTCGGACACCATGCGCAACACGTCCAGGACACGGTGCGTGCGCGTCATCGCCGCCTGTCTGTCAGCTGCGCATCGGGGCGTGGCCCCAGCGGTTGAGCGTCTGCGGGGCATGCGGCCATTCACCGGCCGGACGCTCTGGTCCGCAGTGTTCGAGTTCGGCAGAGATCTCTGCCCAGTTGCCGTCGGGATCCTTGACCATGAAGAAAGTATCGTTGCCCGGACCATGGCGCCCCACGCCCCAGTCCAGAAGGATACCCTCTCGCGCCATGTGGTCCGCCCAGTCCCGCAGCGCGTTCCAGTCATGCGTTTCGCAGGACAGGTGATCGAAGCCCTCTGTCGGCGCGCGAAAGATCGCCAGCGCATGGTGCAAGGCATCTGTGCGCAGGAACACCGCCGTCACCGAGCCTTGGGCATCACGCACCCAGTCCGAGGGGACGAATCCCAGCGCGTGGATGTAGAACTGCGCCAGAGTCATTGGTGCCGGGCTGCGCAAGGCGTAATGTTGCAAGCGCGCCTGAAGCCCAGGTTGCGCGGCCGCCTGCATTTGCGGCCCGATCGAAAAGAAGACGCGCCGCCCGTCTGGATCGGCAACCCAGAACGCACCATCCGCACGATCCAGATCCACATGGACCTCGGTGCCGGTGGCGCGAATCCGCTGTTGCAGCGCGCCCAGCGCCGCGGGATCGTCCAGGCGAAAGTGGGACTCCAGCAGGCGGTTCTTCGCCCCGGGACGCAAATGCAGGTGCCGCTGCGGTCCCTCGCAAAGCCAGTGGGGGCCATCAGGCTGCGCCGCCAGCGCAAAAGCGCGGGCATAGAAATCCGCCATGGCCGGCCCCTGCGGGGTGGAAAGCACCAGGCGATCGAGAGTGGCGTTGATGGTCACGTAGGGAATCTCTTGCAGTGGATGGGCTGTCATGATTGACTGGGGTCAACGTCCACGTCAAAGCAAATTCTCATAAATTGAGAATTTTGTCGCAGACCCCCAGCGAGTTGCGGCATGCTTGCCATCGGACGTTCGACAAGCGGTTTCGGCCGTGCGGGTCAATACCGATTGCCGCCGGCGGCAATTGACGGAAACATGGGGCCATGCACCGCCCCGGGACCGGCTGGCCCGATCTGTGCCAGCCCGCATTGCAGCAATGCAACCGGGTTTGCGGATCACCTGCTTCCAACTACAACTACGAGGAGTGAGACCTTATGCATCTGTCCAGAATGTTGCTTTCGGCAACCATGGTGTCGGTACTGGCCCTTCCCGCATGGGCCGATTTCAACGACAAGAAGCCCATCACCGCGACGGTAACGGGCGCCACGCCTTCGGGTTATCCGCGCACCATGGTCGAAGGCCTGGACGCGGTGGTCCGTGACACCTACCCGGGCTCGGCGATCTCGTTCAAGCCCAACTCCCCCGGCGGCGGCGTGCTCGCCATCGCCGAAGGGCAAGCCGACTTCACGGCCACGGCCACCGGCACCGAGGTGCGGCTGGCCAATGAGGGTGCATTCCCCTACAAGACATCGCTCAAGGGCAAGTTCTCGCTGGCGATGAAGCTGTTCGATGTGCAGTACATCCACGTGTTCATGACCAAGTCCTGGGCCGATGCCAACGGCATCCGCAGCTGGGCCGACATCGCTGCCAAGAAGCCGCGCATGCGGCTGGCGATCAACCGCCCGGACAACCCTCAGACCACGATCGGTGGCCCCTACGAGATGATGAAGGCGCATGGCTTCACGATCGACGACATCGAGAAGTGGGGCGGCAGCTTCGTGCTGGGCAACAGCACCACCGGGCTCAACGCCATCCTGGACGACAAGGCCGACGTCTTCATGAACGTGCGCAACCTCGGTGACGCGCTGGTCAAGGACGTGGCGAGCAAACGCGAGTTGCTGTGGATCGACGACGATCCGGCCAAGATGAAGCAGGCAGCCGACGCCTTCAACTTCGCGGTCGGCATGATTCCCAAGGGCACCTATCCGTTCATGGAAAAGGACTACCCCACGATACGCCAATGGGTCGCGCTGCTGGCGAGTTCACAGACCTCCGACGAGACCGTGTACAAGTATGTCAAGGCCATAGCCGAGAACGAGGACCGGGTGCAGAAGGTCGGTGGTTCGCTGGCCACCTTCAAGTCCGCCAGCATGGCCGACAACCCGGCCAACCTTCCGTTCCATCCCGGCGCCCTGCGCTATTACAAGGAAAAGGGATTGGTCAAGTAAGCATCCCGCGGCCTTGACACACGCACGTTGATGTCCGACGCATCGCCCGCGCCAGGCAGGGCGCGTGTCTTCACGCGCCTGCTCGGAGGCGGAAGCCGACACAAGCCCGGTGGCGGCTGGCCGCCGCTGATCGCCGCCGGCTCCGTGGCCGCCACCCTGTATGTGCTGTGGATCGGCGCCTTGTCGACGCTGTTCGGCAACGCCGTGCTGTGGCTCTACGGCAGCCTGCAGTCGGTTGGACTCGACCTGGTCTGGCTCGACCACTTCGCGGCCTGGTCGCGCGGCTACACCGCCAACTTCCACCGCGACATCTCGGTCTTCATCGGCATCACCTTTCCGATCGCCTTCCTCACCACCACGGCGCACGCCGATCGCAAGCGCCTGGCCTGGACCGACATCGTTCCAGCCGTGCTGTCGTTTGCCGTTGCCGTGTACTACGTGGTGCTCGACGACAAATTCCTGAACTGGAGCCGCGGCTTTTCAACGCCGACGGCATGGGATACCGCGGTCGGCATCACGCTGGTGCTGCTGACCGTGGAGCTGTGCCGGCGCTGCACCGGCTGGGGGCTGACCTCGCTGGTGCTGCTGCTGCTGGCCTTCACGGTGTTCGGCGACCGCATGCCGGGCCCGCTGATGCACGAGAACTTCAGCTGGCCGTATTTCATCGAGATGATGACGATCACCGAGAACGGCATCTTCGGCTCGCCACTGGAGGTGGCGGCGACCTATGCCTTCCTGTTCGTGCTGTTCGGCAATTTCTTCGAGAAGACCGGCGGTGGCGACCTGTTCTTCGGCTTGTCCAGCGCCATCACCGGCCGCATGAGCGGTGGCGCGGCCAAGGCCTGCGTGACCGCCAGCGGCCTTTATGGATCGGTCTCCGGCAGCCCGACCGCCGACGTGGCGACGACCGGCCCGCTGACGATTCCGATCATGAAGCGCATGGGCATATCGCCGGCGCGCGCTGCGGCGATCGAGGCCACGGCATCGAGCGGCGGGGCGATGCTGCCGCCGGTGATGGGCGCGGTCGCCTTCATCATGTCGGACCTGACCGGCATCACCTATGCCGCGATCGCGTGGGCCTCGCTGCTGCCGGCCCTGCTCTACTACACCTCGATCTACATCCTGGTGCACAACGAATCGGTACGCAACGACGAGGGACGTCTGCCGGAGGACCAGATCGCCGGCCTGATCCCGACCCTGGTCAAGGGCTGGCGCCACCTGCTGCCGCTGGTGGCGCTGATCAGCCTGCTGATCATGGGCTATACGCCGGTCTATGTCGCCACCGGCTCGACCGCCGCGATCATCGTGCTGAGCTGGTTCTCACCCAGCAGCGCCATCGGTCCACGGCGCTTCGTCGAGTGCTGCACCACGACCATCTTCCAGATCGTGCCACTGGTCGGCGCGGTGGCCGCAGCCGGCATCATCATCGGCGCGGTCGAGATCAGCGCGCTTGCGGGCAAGTTCACGCTGCTGATCAACGCCATCTCCGGAGGCTACCTGGTCTCGACCCTGCTGCTGTCGGCCGTGATGCTGATCCTGCTGGGCATGGGCATGCCCACGCCGGCAGTCTACCTGACCGCTGCGGCCCTGCTGGCGCCGGTGCTGCGCCAGCACTTCAACCTTCCGGTGATGCAGGTCCATCTTTTCATGATCTATTTCGCCTGCCTGTCGGCCATCACGCCACCGGTGGCGGTGGCCAATTTCGCAGCCGGCGCCATCGCCGGTGCCAACCCGATGGCGGTGGGCCGCCACGCGGTCAAGCTGGCCGCCGGCGGTTTCGTGTTGCCCTTCTTCTTCCTGTTCAACCCCGCACTCAACATGCAGGGCACGCTGACCGATATCCTGATGGCGCTGGTCTTTGCGGCGGGCATGGTGACGTTCTGCTCGATGGCCTTGCACGGCTACCTGGGCAAGCGCACCATCCACCCGTTGCTGCGGCTGCTGCTGGCCGCATGCACCATCGGCATCATCTACCCGGCACCGGTGCTGCAGACCGGGGTACTCGTGCTGGGAGCGGCCATCCTCATCATCCGGCGGATGCGACCGATCGGACCCTGGACAGCGCAAGGCGCCCCGGGTTGACCTGATGCCCGCAGGGGCTTGCGTGCGCCGCCATTGCGCATCCGCGGGGAAGGCCTAGAATTTTTCGGCCAGCATGTTCTGGCGCAACCCATGGATACGCCATGAAAAAAATCGTCCTGCTCCTTTGCCTGGCCGTCATGGCCTTCTCCGCCCAAGCGCACAACTGCCCCAACGAGATGAAGGCCATCGACGCCAAACTTGCAAGCGGACCGACGCTTGCGGCGGCCGACATGGGCAAGGTCAAAAGCCTGCGCGCCGACGGCGAAAAGCTCCACAAGGAAGGCAAGCACACGGAATCGATGAAGGCCCTGGGCGACGCCAAGAAGCTGCTGGGCATCTGAGCAACGCCCATCGGGCCGGCGTACGGCCCGATGCCCGGAGCCGGGCCGGTGCACACGCGGTGAACCCCGGTACAGCGGTGCAACCGCTACTTCAGCACCTGCAGCGCGTACAGCGCCACTCCCGGCACGAACAGCAGCAAGGTGATGCGGAACAGGTCGGAGATCAGGAACGGGATGATGCCGATGAAGGTCTCCCGCATCGGAACATCCTTGGCCATGGAACTGATGATGTAGACGTTCATGCCCACCGGTGGCGTGATCAGGCCGATCTCGACCACCATCAAGGCCAGGATGCCGAACCAGATCGCCTTGCCCTCCGCGTTCAGCCCCCACAGGTCGATGCCCATGATGATGGGAAAGAAGATCGGGATTGTCAGCAGAATCATCGACAGGCTGTCCATGATGCAGCCCAGCACCAGGTAGATCAGCAGGATCACGACCAGCACCAGCAGCGGCGAGAGCTGCAGCCCGATGACCCACTTGGCAAGCTCGGCCGGCATCTGCGTCAACGCCAGGAAGACGTTGAGCACATCGGCGCCCAGCAGGATCAGGAAGATCATCGCCGTGGCCTGCGCCGCACCATAGATGCATTCGAGGAATCCACGTCCCTTGAGGCCGCCGGAGGTCAGTGCCACGAAGCCAGTTGCAATGGTGCCGATGGACGCCGCCTCGGTCGGCGTGAAGAAGCCGCCATAGATGCCGCCGATCACGACGACGAAGATCAGCAGCACCGGCCAGGTTTCGGACAAGGCCTTGAGACGGGCCCACCAGGCCAGCTTCGCACCAGCCGGGGCATGCTCGGGATCCAGCCGGGCCATCACCGCGATAGCCACCATGTAGCCGATCGCCGCGATGATGCCGGGGATGAAGGCCGCCACGAACAGCTTGGCGATGTTCTGCTCGGTGATGATGGCGTAGATCACCAGAGGCACCGAGGGTGGGATCAGGATGCCCAGCGTGCCTCCGGCAGCGATCGAGGCGGTCGCAAGGCGGGCCGAGTAGCCATGCCGGCGCAGCTCGGGCAAGGCCACCTGCCCCATGGTGGCGGCAGTCGCCAGCGAGGACCCGCAGATCGCGCCAAAGCCTGCACATGCCGTCACGGCCGCCATGGCCATGCCGCCGCGCCAGTGGCCGATCATGGCGTTGCCCGCCTTGAACAGCGAACGGGACAGGCCGCCGTGGGTGGCGAACTGGCCCATCAGCAGGAACAGCGGCACCACCGACAGGTCGTAGACCGAGTAGCGGGCGTAGGCAAAGGTCTTGTAGTAGTTGAGCAGTGTGTCGAGGTTGACGATCCAGATGTAGCCCAGCGAGCCTGCTGCCAGCATGGCAATGCCGATGTGCACACGCAGCGCCAGCAGCAGCAGCATCAGGCCGCCGATCAGGGCACCTTGCTCAATGCCGCTCATGTGCCTATCCCCTTGCTGTCTTTCCACGCGGTGTACAGGGCCGCGCAGCCCAGCAGGAAGAACGACGGCCCCATCGGCGCGTAACCCCACCAGGTCGGCAGGTTCAGCAGCATCGACGCGTCGTGGTTCTTTGCGAAATCGAAGGTGGCGACGGTGACCCGCCAGGCAATCGCAAAAGCGCAGACGGCCAGCAGCACGGACGCCATCGTATCGAGCACGGCGTTGGCGCGCGGTGAATTGCGCGCCGTGAAGAAGTCCACGATGACGTGGCCCTTGACCATCTGGCAGAACGGCAAGGCCATCGTCACCGCCACCGCCGACATCATCTGCACCAGCTCGTAGTCTCCCATCAGGGGCTTGTCGAAGAACGAGCGGCCGATGATGCTGTAGACCGACATCAAGGCCATGGCCGTGAGCATCAGACCCGAGCAGATGGCGAACAGGCGCGAGAGTCCGTCCAGCGTTCGTCCGACCGGGTCGGTCGGACGCGCGGTGTCGTCAAACAGGGCTTCTGACATGGTGGCGTTTGGCGGGGCTTTGGCAGGAACGCAACCAACCCCGCGCGCACAGGAACCGGTCGTCCGGGCTGTGCGCGTCGGCCTGCTGCGAGAGCGGGTTTACTTGGTGTATTTCTTGATCAGGTCACGCGCTTCCTGCAGCAGCTTCTTGCCGTCGCCGCCCTTGGAAGTGATGTCGGCGGCCCACTGGTCGTCGAGCGCGTCGGTGGCCTTGCGCCACTTGTCCAGTTCGGGGCCCGGAATCACCGTGATCTGGCTGCCGGAGGCCAGCATCTGCGCCTTGCCCGGGACGTCGGCCGCAGCCTGCGTCTTGCCCATGAAGGCGGAGAAGTCCGCACCCGAATTGGCATCGAGCACCTTCTTGAGGTCCGGCGGCAGAGATTCGTACTTGGCCTTGTTCATCGCCACCAGGAACACCGTCGTGTACAGCGCATTGAACTGGCGATCGGGTTCAGCCGTGTACTTGGTCAGTTCGTTGACCTTGATGCCAGGGGCCACTTCGTAAGGAATGACCGCACCGTCGATCACGCCCTTGGACAGCGCTTCGGGCACGGCCGGCACCGGCATGCCCACCGGCGTCGCGCCCATCATGGCCAGCATCTTGTTGGTGAGCCGGGTCGGCGCACGCAGCTTGAGGCCCTTGAAATCGGCCATGGTCTTGATCGGCTTGTTCGTCGTGTAGATGTTGCCGGGGCCATGGACGTGCACGGCCAGGATATGCGTGTCCTTGAACTCGTCCCGGTCGTACTTGTCATAGTATTCCCACGCTGCGCGGCTGGTGGCCTCGGCATTGGTCATCATGAACGGCAGTTCGAACACCTCGATCTTCGGGAAACGACCTGCCGAGTAGCCGGCGACCGTCCAGATGATGTCGGCCACGCCGTCCTTGGCCTGGTCGTACAGCTGCGGCGGGCTTCCGCCAAGTTGCATCGAAGGGTAGATCTGGCACTTGAGCTTGTTGGCGGACTCCTTGGCCAGCTTGTCGCACCAGGCGCCGAACATGGCGGTGTGCTGGGTCGATTGCGGGCCGAGGAAATGGTGGACCTTGAGCGTCACTTCCTGGGCCTGGCCTGCCATGGCGGCCAGCGCCAGGCATGTCGCCACGAGGGGCATTCTCACAAGCTTCATGGAGTCTCCTTCAATTGAACAGCCGAATGGCAATCCCCTGAGTTTAGGGGGCTGCGCCCTTTTCACGCATCAGGGAATGCCCGCGCACCGACGCCCTGGCCGCACGCCCGGCACCATCGTTTGATCCACATCAGCTGTTCTGCACGACGATGCCGGGCCGCCGATGCCCGACCATCGCCGGCACCCCGTCACTGCAGCGTCATCAGACTCGCATTGCCACCCGCGGCGGCGGTGTTGATGCTCAGCGAACGCTCGATGATCAGTCGCTCCAGCGGGATGCGCGCGTCACCCTTGTCCAGGCCAGTGAGTCCGACGATAGGCCCCGGGCGCTGCGCCAGCGATTGCGCCACCGCCTGGCGGGACGCCGCATCGCCATGGTGCAGCACGGCATCGAAGGCCGTGTGCGCCTGGGTCCAGTCGCCCGCCAGCGTGATGCGCTCGCGCACATCGATTGGCAGCCGCTCGCGCAAGGCGGCCGCGGCGCCTGGCCAGACCGCGTGGCTGCCGGCCGCCAGCACCGCAGCCAGCTGCAACAGCCGGTCGGCATCCCCTGCGGGACCATCCGCAGCCAGGCACAGCACCGCCTCGCGCGGCAGCACGGCATACAGGTTGGCCTCGCCGGTCGGCCCGGGCAGGCCGTGCCAGCGGCCGATCGGCGACTCGGCAACGGCGCGGTCGCAATAGGCCGCCAGCAGGTTCATGCCCTGGGCCTGGGCCCAGGCGCGCAGCTGCGCCAGCGCCACGGGTGCCGGCGCCGGACCGGCTGCCGGTTCGGTCGACAGGCCACGCACGGCGGGCCGCGTCAGGGCGCCGGAATGTGCCACCGCCATGCGCGCCGCCTGCACTGGCCGCTGGGCCAGCAGGCGCAGCAGGTACAGCGGACCGCCGGCCTTGGGGCCGGTCCCCGACAGGCCTTCGCCACCGAACGGCTGCACGCCAACCACGGCGCCCACGACATTGCGGTTCACGTAGATGTTGCCGGCCCGCGCGGCCGAGACCACCTGCGCCACGGTCTCGTCGATGCGGGTGTGCACGCCCTGCGTCAGGCCGTAGCCGGTGGCGTTGACCGCGTGCAGCAGATCGCCCAGGCGCTCGCGGCGGTAGCGCAGCACATGCAGCACCGGCCCGAAGACTTCGCGTCCGAGGTCGGCCACGCTGTCGATCTCGATCACGGTCGGCGCCACGAAGTGGCCATCGACAGATGCCGCCGCAGCACCGGCCACCGGCAACTGCCAGACGCGCCGCCCCCTGGCCGCCATCGCCTGCACATGCCGGTCGATGAGGGCCTTGGCATCGGCGTCGATCACCGGACCGACGTCGGTCGCCAGGAAACGCGGGTCGCCCACCGCCAGTTCCTGCACCGCGCCCTGCAGCATCTCGATCAGGCGGTCGGCGCCGTCGTCCTGCACGCACAGCAGGCGCAGCGCCGAGCAGCGCTGGCCGGCGCTGTCGAAGGCCGAGGACACGATGTCGGCCACCGCCTGCTCGGCCAATGCCGACGAGTCGACGACCATCGCATTCTGCCCACCGGTCTCGGCAATCAGCGGCACCACCTGCCCGGCGGCGGTCAGGCGGCCGGCGAGTTCGCGCTGCAGCAGCCGGGCCACCTCGGTCGATCCGGTGAACAGCACGCCATGGACCCGCGCGTCGCCGACCAGCGCCGCACCGACGGTCTCGCCGCGACCCGGCAGCAGTTGCAGCACGGCACGCGGCACGCCGGCCGCGTGCAGCGCACGCACCGCAGCCGCCGCCACCAGCGGCGTCTGCTCGGCCGGTTTGGCCAGCACCACGTTGCCGGCGGCCAGTGCCGCCGCCACCTGTCCGGTGAAGATCGCCAGCGGAAAATTCCACGGGCTGATGCACACCACCGGACCCAGCGGCCGGTGGGTGGCGTTGTCGAAGTCACGCCGGATCTCGGCCCCGTAGTAACGCAGGAAGTCGACCGCCTCGCGCACCTCGGCCACCGCATTGGCGGCCGTCTTGCCGGCTTCGCGTACCAGCAGCGGCAGCAGCACCAGCGTATCGGCTTCCAGCCGGTCGGCGGCCGCATCCAGCAAGGCGGCACGCTCGGCAGCCGGCCGTGCGGCCCAGCCCGGCGCCGCCTCGGTCGCGGCGTCCAGCGCGGTGCCGACATCGGCCACCGTCGCCTCGCGCACATGGCCGACCCGGTCTGTGGGGTCGGCCGGATTCCATACCGCTTGCGCCGCCGCGACAGAGTCGGCAGTGCTGTCCGTTGCCAGCAGCGGCGCAGCGTCCCATTGGCGCTGGCCATCGTCGGCATAAGCCTTGGCCAGCAAGGCCAGTGTGGCTTCGTCGGCAAGGTCGAGTCCACGCGAGTTGGCGCGGACATCACCATACAACTGCCGCGGCAAGGGGATGCCCGCATGCGACAACCCGAGTGCGCCGTCCTGCGCCGCCATGGCCTGTACGGTCAGAACCGGGTCCTGCGCCAACGCCTCCAGCGGCACGTTCTCGTCGGCGATGCGGTTCACGAACGACGAATTGGCCCCGTTCTCCAGCAGACGCCGCACCAGGTAGGCCAGCAGCGTGTCGTGCAGGCCCACCGGCGCGTAGATGCGGCAGGGACGGCCCAGCTTGCCGGCGGACACCGGGCCGACGACCTGTTCGTACAGCGGCTCGCCCATGCCGTGCAGGCACTGGAATTCGTATTGACCCGGCACATAGTCCTTGCCGGCAAGCGCCAGGATCGACGCCAGTGTCTGCGCGTTGTGGGTGGCGAACTGCGGGAACACCACGTCGGTGGCCGCCAGCAGCTTGCGGGCACACACGATATAGGCCACGTCGGTATAGGCCTTGCGCGTGTAGACCGGGTAGTCCGACTGCCCGTCGAGTTGCGCCCGCTTGATCTCGCTGTCCCAGTAGGCGCCCTTGACCAGCCGGATCATCAGCCGGTGGCCGCTGCGCCGGGCGAGGTCGACGACGAAGTCAACCACCGCCGGGCAGCGCTTCTGATAGGCCTGGATCACGAATCCCAGCCCATCCCAGCCCGCAAGCGTTGGCTCGAACGCCAACCGCTCCAGCAGGTCGAGCGATATCTCGAGCCGGTCGGACTCCTCGGCGTCGATGTTCATGCCGATGCCGAGCCCGCAGGCCTGCTGCGCCAGTGCCAGCAGCCGCGGATAGAGCTCCTCCATGACCCTCTGCTGCTTGGCACGGGCATAACGCGGATGCAGCGCCGACAGCTTGATCGAGATGCCAGGGCCTTCGATGACGCCACGACCGGCCGCGGCCGCACCGATGGCATCGATCGCCCTGGCATAGGCCCCCAGGTAGCGCTCGGCGTCGGCCGCAGTCATCGCCGCCTCGCCGAGCATGTCGTAGGAGTAGCGAAAGCCCTGCGCCTCGCGTTCGCGTGCATTGACGAGGGCCTTGGCAATCGTCTCGCCGGTGACGAACTGCTCGCCCATCATGCGCATCGCCATGTCGACACCGCGCCGGATCAGCGGCTCGCCCCCCCGCGCCACCACCTGGCGCAGCGTGCCCGACAGGCGGCTGTCGCTGTGCGTCGAGACCAGCTTGCCGGTCAGCAGCAAGCCCCAGGACGCGGCGTTGACGAACAGCGACGCGCTTTGCCCCAGGTGGCTTTGCCAGTCGCCATCGCCGATCTTGTCGCGGATCAGCGCATCGCGGGTGGCGGCATCGGGGATGCGCAACAAGGCCTCGGCCAGGCACATCAGCGCCACGCCCTCCTGCGAGCTGAGCGCGAACTCCTGCAGCAGGCCCTGCACCAGGCCGGCGCGGCCGCTGGCCCGCGCGCGCTCGCGCACGCCGCGCGCAATCCGCAAGGCCAGTGTCTGCGCGGCCTCGGACTGGGCGGGGGTCAGCGTCGCCGCGGCCAGCAGGCCTGGCAGCAACGTGGGTTCAGGCGTACGGGTGGAGGCGGTGATGGCGGCGCGCAAGGGCGTCGCAACAGTCAGCGGGGTCGGGGGCAGAGAGGTGTGCGGCATGTTGCGGGAGTTCATTGAATGATTCCGCAGTATCCATCCGCGATTGGCGAATTAATATCTGTAATTCAACGCATCGGCAGAATTAAATTCGTCAAAAACCAGGCTTCCAGCCCCCATCTCCGTTGTACCCCTGCGCTGCCCCTGTCGTATCAGGCGGCGGGGCCGACCTGCAACGTGATCTCGCCAACCCCTTCGATGCGGCCCTCGAGGCGCTGGCCGCTGACCACCGGACCCACACCGTCCGGGGTGCCGGTGTAGATCAGATCGCCGGGCTCCAGATGGTAGAACTGCGACAGGTCGGCAATGATCTCGCGGATGTTCCAGATCAGCTTGTCGATGTCGGACTTCTGCTTCGTCACGCCGTCGACACTCAGCTCGATCGCACCGTGTTCGAGCACCACGCCCTCCATCGGAACCACCTCGGAGCAGATCGCGCCTTGCTCGATGTCCTTGGCCAGGTCCCAGGGCTTGCCCTGGTCACGCGCCACCAGTTGCAGGTCGCGCCGCGTCATGTCCAACCCGCAGGCATAGCCGTAGATGATGGTGTGCGCATCCTCTTGCTTGACGCGGAAACCAGGCTTGCCGACCACCAGCACCAGTTCCATCTCGTGGTGGTAGTTGCCGGTCTGCGGCGGATAGGCAACCGTCGCACCGCTGTCGACCAGCGCCTGCGGCGACTTCGTGAAATAGAACGGCCGCTGCTGGGACTTGTCGACCGGCTTGCCCATCTCGACCGCGTGCGCATGGTAGTTGCGCCCGACACAGAAGATGCGGTTGATCGGCAGCCGTTCTGCGCGGCCGCGGATGGGCAGCGAACGAACGGCAGCTGGCGTCCAGAGGTAGGAGGTGGTCATCGTGAAGTCCTTGAAAAAGAGAGATGGAAAATCAGGGCCGCGTTTCGTAGACACCGAGCTTCTGGTGCAGCGGAGTCTCGTCGGCAATGAACAGGAAGGCCGGTGCGCCAGCCGCAGTATTGGTCAGCGTGACCGGCGTGTATCCCGGCGCGCAGCAGGTGTCGGCCTCGGCCAGTGTGAAGCGCTGGTCATCGACCTGCACCGTGGCGCCACCCTCGATCAGATGGAACACCATGGCGGGGCTGCGTGCGGGCAATGTCAGGCTCTGCCCCGGGCGCAGCATCATGGCGTAAAAGCCCAGGATGTTCTCGGCGTGGCCACCGGTCTGCGGGTTCACGTAGGTCATCTGCACCGCCTGCAGCTCCGGCTGATCGGCCGCCAGCGACTCCAGGGCCGCACGCGCGTCGGCCCAGGGGTAGCGCAGCATCGGGTAATCCGTCTTCGCGCGCTCGAACACCGGCGTGGGCAGCAGGCCACCGCGCGCATGCCGGTTCTCGCCGTGGCCGACCTTGACCTGCTGGCGGTCGCTGTTGACGTGGTAGCTCGCCTCCATGTAATAGACCAGCGGCAGGTCGAGCACGTCGAGCCAGATCACCGGCGCGGTTCCGTCATGGCCGTGTTCATGCCACAGCCCGGTCGGTGTGAGGATCAGGTCGCCGCGCAACATCGGGCATTTCTCGCCATCGACGGTCGACCAGGCGCCCTCGCCTTCGACCACCATGCGCACCGCGTTGGGCGTGTGGCGGTGCGACGGCGCCCACTCGCCGGGCAGCAGCAGCTGCATGCCCAGGTACATCGCGGCGCTGGCCTGCATGTTGTCCAGCCCGTGGCCGGGGTTGGCCAGCACCAGCACGCGGCGCTCGGCCTTCTCGATCGGCGTCAGCTCGCCGGCCTGCAGCAGCAGCGGCTTGATCGCGGCATAGGGCCAGTGTGTGGCGCGTGTCTTCGGCCGGGGCTTGCCCGGCGGCAACACGCCGCGCAGGTTGGGCCACAAGGGCACGAGGTTGCGCTGCGTCAAGGCCTCGCGGTAGTCCAGGGGCAGGTCTTCGAGGCGTCCGAGTTCGGTTGTCATGGCTGTGTCTCCTTCATGCGGCCAGGCAATTCTCGACCTTCCAGCCGTACAGCCATTCGAGCGCGTCGTAAAACCGCTCCGGCGTACGGCCCTTCCACAGGTCGTTGCGCACCAGCCGCTCGACGCCCTTGGCGTGGAAGATCCGGCCCATCTCGCGTGACGACAGCACCACCCGTGCGGTGCGTGCGACCCGCGAGCGCTCGTAATGCGCAAAGGCCTTGGCGAAGTCGTTGTCGTGCACGCGCAGCGCCTCGCCGAGCGTGGCCGCGTCCTCCATGGCCATGCAGGCACCTTGCGCCATGTATTGCAGCGTGGCATGCGCGGCATCGCCCAGCAGCGCCGCGCGGCCGAACACCCACTGCCCGATCGGCTCGCGGTCGGCCGTGGCCCAGCGCTTCCAGTCCTTGGGCAATTCGATCAGCTGGCGCGCCTTCGGGCAGATGCCCTCGAAGTAGCTCAGCACCTCTTCGCGGCTGCCCTCGGTGACGCTCCACTCCTCCTGCTTGCGGCTGTGGAAGGTGACCACTACGTTGTACTGTTCGCCACCGCGCAGCGGATAGTGCACCAGGTGGCAGTTCGGACCGACCCAGATGGCTGCCGCGTTCCACTGCAGGTCCGCGGGGAACTCGGCCTTGTCGGCGACAGCCCGGTAGACCACATGGCCGGAGACGCGCGCCTCGTCGCCCACGTATTGCTGGCGCACCGCCGACTTGACACCATCGGCACCGATCAGCGCCTGGCCCACATGGCGCACGCCCTGGGTGTCGATCACCGTCACCGTGTCGGCGTCCTGCTCGATGCGCGCAACCCGTGTCGACGTCAGGCATTCGATGCGGCCGGACTCCATCGCACCGTGGTACAGCGACAGGTGCATGTCCGCGCGGTGGATCACCGCATAGGGATTCTGGAAGCGCTGGCGAAAGGCCTCGCCCACCGGAATGCGACCGACCAGGGTCTCGTCGAGCGCGTCGTGCATCACCATCTCGTCGGTGTAGACCGCCAGCGCACGTGCCTTGTCGCCGATGCCCAGCGCATCGAAGGCAGCAAAGCCATTGGGCCCGAGCTGGATGCCGGCGCCGATTTCGCCGATCTCGGGGGACTGCTCCAGCACCTTGACCGACAGGCCGCGGCGCGACAAGGCCAGTGCGGCAGCGAAACCGCCGATGCCACCACCGGCCACCAGCACCGGCAGATCTGATTTACGTGAAGTCATGCGCGCAGCCTCCTCGGGAAATATTAGGGCATACAAATAATCAGTGTGCTGACGATAAGTGTAATGATAATATACCCAGACCCCATCCGGGTTTACCCGAACGACGCCCTTTCCGCCGAGACGCCCATGCGCAAAGCCAAAGTCCCTGCCGCACCCGAAGCACCCGTCGACCTCGGTGACCTGCCCGGCCATTACATCCGCCGTCTGCAGCAGATTGCGGTCGCGGTGTTCCTGCAGGAGACCGAATCTTCAGGCATCACGCCGGTCCAGTACGCCGCCTTGCAGACCGTGGCCAATGTTCCGGGCGTCGATCAACGCACGCTGGCGCGCACCATCGGACTGGACACCTCCACCATTGCCGCCGTCATCGACCGGCTGGAGGCGCGGGGCCTGATGCAGCGCAGTGCCTCGCCCGACGACCGGCGCGTGCGCCTGCTGTCCTTGACCCCCGACGGCCGCGAGGCGCTGCAGGCTGTGCTCCCGGCCATGCAACGCGCGCAGGAACGCATCCTCGAACCCCTGCCGCTGGCCGAACGCGCTGAATTCATGCGCATGCTGCGCACGCTGGTGGCGACCAACAACGAACTGAGCCGGGCACCGAGCGACCGACCGGGCCACTAGCGCGGGCCACCCGACCGCCGGCCCGGGTGACCGGCCCCAGGCCGAGGGGCGACCATCGGCACCCTAAAATGAATCGCATAACCATTCCAACGCGAGACACGCTGCTGCCCCATGCAAACCAAGGCCACGGATTTCAAACTCGACACCACATCCGACCTGCACCGGTGGCGTGCCTTCGTGGCGATCAGCGAACTCGGAAGCCTGACACGCGCCGCGCTGTTTCTGGACACCAACCAGTCCCTGCTGAGCCGCCAGCTGAACAAGCTCGAACGCGAATGCGGCGCCCGGCTGTTCAATCGCACCGGGCGCGGTGTCGAGCTGTCGGAGGTCGGTGAGCGGCTGTTCCCGCAGGTCAAGACGCTGCTGGCCAATGCCGAAACGCTGGAGGAGCAGATCCACGGCAACACGCGGGAACCCAGCGGCCAGGTGACGCTGGGGTTTCTGCCGTCGATTGCGCTGCCCATGGTGGGGCGGCTGTTCTCCGAGGTGCGCAAGCGCTATCCAGAGGTCAATCTCAAGGTTCTCGAAGGCTCCAGCGGCCAGGTCGAAGCGCTGCTCGCGGATGCGCGCGTCGACATCGCCATCCTGTACCGCTATGGCACAACGACGCCGGAGAACGAGCATGCGCTGGCCCTGGTGGACAGCTATCTGATCGGCGCTGTCGGCGACAGCACGACGCAGGCACCCGAAGTGCCGTTCAGCGCACTCGACGGCCTGCCCTTCATCCTGCCGGGCGCCCCGAACGGCCTGCGCACCACACTCGACGCCATGGCCCGGCAACGCCACATGCAGCTGGCACCGGTCATCGAAGCGGATTCGCTGCCGCTGCAAAAGTCCCTGGTGGCGAACGAGCACCTGTTCACCGTGCTGCCGCTGCATGCCGTATGGACCGAGGTGCAAGGCGGGCTGCTGCAGGCGTCGCGCATCGTCGACCCGCCGTTCCAGCGCACGATCTCCATGGCCAGCGCCAAGTCCAAGGGGCCGACGCGCGCCGTATCGGGCGTCGCCGGCCTGATTGTCGAGATCGTCGACGACATGGCACGGGCCGGCATGTGGCAGCCGGGTGACCGGCCTTGACGCGGCGCGCATAACTGCATTGCCGCGGCGGCGTGTCCGAATCGCAGCAGCAGACTTAGACTCGGACCCATGAAGGTCTTCGCTGCGACTGTCGGCCGTTCCACGGCCTGCACCCCGGCACCGCAGACCGCTGTACCTGCGCCAGAACACGCCATCCCCCGGCCTACCCTGGCGGCCCCCACCCCTGGGGCTCGATAGAGCGCCCCTGTATCACGGACCCTTGGCACCATGACCCCGCAACCTCTTCTCAAGCTCTGTGTCGTCGGCGCAGGCGCCATCGGCGGCTTCTTCGGCGCCCGCATGGCCCAGGGCTTTGCCGATGTCAGCGTGATTGCGCGCGGCGCCACACTGCAGGCACTGCAGCGCGATGGCTGGGTGCTGGAGAGCGGCGGGCAGCGCACCGCAAGCCCGGTACGCGCGGTGGCCGACGCGAGCCGGCTGCCCGTGCAGGACATCGTGCTGATCGCTGTCAAGGCGCCGGCCCTGCCATCCGTGCTGGCGCAGATCACACCGCTGATCGGGCCGCAGACGCTGGTGCTGCCGGCGCTCAACGGCGTGCCGTGGTGGTTTGCACTCGGCCCGCACGCACTGCCGTTCAGCGGCGCCCTGCAGAGCACCGATCCGAGCGGCGCGATCGGCCACGCCATCCCCATCGGCTCGGTCATCGGCACGGTGGTCTATCCGGCCTGCAGCAGCCCGACTCCCGGCGTCACGCGCCACAACTCGGGCAGCAAGGTGGTGTTCGGCGACCCCGCCACACCGGCCGGCGCCCCCGCCAGCGCGCGACTGGCGTCGCTGGTCGCCTTGTTCCGCGGCGCCGGTTTCGACGCTGAAGCCAGCACGGACATCCGCACCGAGGTCTGGAAGAAGCTGCTGGGCAATGCGTGCTTCAATCCGGTGAGCATGCTCACAGGCGCGGCCACCGATGTGATGATCGACGACCCCGGCATCCACGCGCTGTTCGTCCTGATGATGCAGGAGACGCTGGCCGTCGGCGCAAGACTGGGGATAGACCCTGGCATCGAGCCTGCCGCCCGCATCGCGGTTTCGCGCAAGCTGGGCAATGTCAAGACATCGATGCTGCAGGACGCCGAAGCGGGCCGGACGATCGAGCTCGACGCGATTCTCGGTGCGGTGTCCGAACTCGGACACCGGCTGGGCGTACCGACCGGCACGCTGGACACGGTGCTGGCACTGGCGCGCCTGCGCGCGCACGCACATTCGGACTGCTGATAAAGGCTTGACCCCATGGCGATCACCCCGGAACTGATCAAGCGCGTGACCGCGCAACTCTACGACCGCTCCCTGCGCGGCATACCGGCCGACACCCGGGACGCACTGAACCGCGCGGATAGCGTGGAGACCAACGAGACCGCGCGGCACACGCTGCGCATCATGCTCAAGAGCGCCACGGCCGCCGAGGAAGGCGGCCACTTCATCTGCTCGGATGCCGGCGTGCCGGTGTATTTCGTGCGCGTCGGCACCCAGGCGCAGTTCAGCGGCAATGTGCGCCAGGCCATCACCGACGGCTTCGACGAACTGGTGGCATCGATCCAGCCCCCGCTGCTGCCCCATGTCACGAACCCGCTGACGCTGGAGCGTGGCTACAAGGGCAAGGGCATGCCCATCGTCACCTTCGACATGGAGGACGGCGCCGACTGGATGGACATCACCTGCTCGCCCAAGGCGCTGGGCTCGGGCCGCTGGGCCGCGCTGGAGATCTTCACGTTCCCGGACCAGGCGACGATCGAGAAATACGTGCTCGAGGTCGTCATGCGCGCCGGCTCGCAGCCCTGCCCGCCGGTGGTCATCGGTGTCGGCATCGGCGGCACCTTCGACTACGCCGCCAAGATGGCCAAGGAGGCGACGCTGCGGCCGATCGGCCAGGCGCATCCGGAGGCGATCGTCTCCCAGATGGAAGCGCGCCTGCTGGACGCCGTCAACAAGACCGGCTTCGGGCCCATGGGCACCGGCGGTGACAGCACGGCGATGGCGGTGCATGTGAACTACGCGGCCGGGCACGGCTTCACGCCGGTGGCCGTCGCGTTCAACTGCTGGATCAACCGGCGTACGCGGGCCCGGATCTTCAACGACGGTCGCGTCGAAACCCTGGAGTAAGCCGATGGCCATCCGTACCCACCGCATGCAGTTCCCCTTGTCGGAGGCGGATGCCCGCAGCCTGCGCATGGGTGACCAGTTGATCATCGACGGCGAGATCGTCGTCACCGCCGGGCTGCCCACGCACCAGCGCCTGCTGGAGTGCCTGGACGGCAAGGAGCCACTGCCCATGCCGCTGCAGGCGCAGTCGCTGTTCCATCTGGGCAGCTACAGCGAGGAAAGCGCCACCGTGGCCGGCAGCCTCGACCTGCTGTACATCAACCCGACCACCAGCACCCGCTTCAACCCGCTGATGCCACGCCTGATCCGCGAGCTGCAGCTGCATGCGGTCGGCGGCAAAGGCGGGCTGGACCAGGCCTGCGCACAGGCCATGCAGGAGGTCGGGTGCGTCTACCTGTCGTTCCTGGGCGGCGGCGCCACGCTGCATACGCGCGCCGTGCGCGAAGTGCTGGCCGTGGGCTGGGCCGACATGCTGATGCACTACCGCGTCGTGCGCCTGCGGGTCGAAGGCCTGGGCCCGGTGACCGTGGCCATCGATGCCCATGGCAACAGCGTCTATGCCGATGCCCAGGCGCAGGCCCGCGAGCGCATGCCGGCGATACTTGCGTCGATGCAGGCGCAGCGGGACAGGGACCGGCTGGGGTGAACACGCGCGCTGGCGTCGCGCCCACCTTGACCGATGCCTGCGACCTAGGTCGCGTCGGCCGCCACTTGCTGGGCAAAGGCGGTCGCGAGGAAGTCAACGAATACCCGTACCCGGCGTGAAGCCTGGTGGCGCTGCGGATAGACGGCATGGATGTCCGCGTCCGGCGTATCGAACTGGGGCAGCACCTGTACCAGCCGGCCGGACTTCAGGTGCCGCTCGATGTCCCACTCCGCGCGCATGAGGATGCCATGACCCTCGAGCGCCCAACTGACGGCGATGCCGCCGTCGTTGGTGGATAGTGCGCCACGCACCTTGACCGATCGAGCCACCGCATGCCGACCTCGCTCACGTAGCCGCCACACGCCATACGCCTCGTCGCCCTGGCGGATCGTGATGCACTGGTGGCGCGCGAGGTCGTCGGGTGTCTTGGGTGTGCCGTGGCGCATCAGGTAACCCGGCGTCGCGCAGAGCAATCGCCGGTTGGCCCCCAGATGGCGGGCCACCAGCCGGGACTCTGGCGGCGCACCGAAGCGCACGCAGACGTCGAAGACGTCGTCCGTCAGCGGCGGCGGGTTCACGGTCAACTGCAGTTGCACCTCGACTTCCGGGTAGCGCTTGGCGAATCGGGATACCAACGGCGCCACGTGGCTGCGGCCGAATCCCAATGTCGCATTGACCCGAAGCAGACCCTTGGGGGCGGCCTTGGCCTGCCCGAGGGCCTGCTCCAGTTCGTCGAGCGCCCCGACGACGCGCCTGGCGTGCTCGAGGTACAGCTCCCCCTCCGGCGTCAGGCCCATGCGGCGCGTGGTGCGGTTGACCAGCGGCACGCCAACGCGTTCTTCCATCTGGGCCAGGTGCTTGCTCACCGCCGCGGTCGATATGCCCAGTTCCCGTCCGGCCCGCGTCAGGCTCCCAGCGCGCGCCAGCGCCGAGAAGAAACCGACGTCCGGCAACTGCACAATCTTTGTCATCTGCACCCTTCATTGTTAACTGGCATTCAATGCCGCCTTGAACGGGACCATGCCGATTTCGCGCGTCCGTTCCTATAGTAAAGACTTTAGTTGTCTCTCGACGTACGGAGTGTCCCCATGAAGACCTATCGAATTGCCACCATTCCCGGAGACGGCATTGGCAAGGAGGTTGTGCCCGCCGGCCAGCAGGTGCTGCAGGCCCTGGCCGAAGCCGACGGCGGCCTCGGCTTCGCGTTCGAGTTCGAGACCTTCGACTGGGGTGGCGATTGGTACCGCCAGTACGGCGAGATGATGCCCGCCGACGGGCTGAACGCCCTGCGCGACAAGGACGCGATCCTGTTCGGCTCGGCCGGAGACCCGGACATCCCGGACCACATCACGCTGTGGGGCCTGCGCCTGAAGATCTGCCAGGGTTTCGACCAGTACGCCAACGTGCGACCGACCCGCATCCTGCCCGGCATCGACGCGCCACTGAAGCGCTGCCGTCCCGAAGACCTCAATTGGGTCATTGTGCGCGAGAACTCGGAGGGAGAATACGCCGGCGTCGGGGGCCGCGCGCATCAGGGCCATCCGATCGAGGTCGCCACCGATGTGTCGATGATGACCCGCGTCGGTGTCGAACGCATCCTGCGTTACGCATTCAAGCTGGCGCAATCGCGGCCCCGCCACCAGCTGACGGTCGTCACGAAGAGCAACGCGCAACGGCACGCGATGGTGATGTGGGACGAGATCGCCAGCGAAGTGGCGCGAGACTTTCCCGACGTGAAGTGGGACAAGGAACTCGTCGATGCCATGACGGCGCGCATGGTCAACCGGCCGGCAACACTGGACACCATCGTCGCCACGAACCTGCACGCGGACATTCTCAGCGACCTGGCTGCCGCCCTCGCTGGCAGCCTGGGCATCGCGCCGACCGGCAACATCGATCCCGAACGACGCTACCCCAGCATGTTCGAACCCATCCACGGGTCCGCGTTCGACATCATGGGCAAGGGCCTGGCCAACCCGGTCGGCACGTTCTGGAGTTGCGTGATGCTGCTCGAGCACCTGGGCGAGCACGCCGCCGCCGCGCGCCTGATGGCGGCGATCGAGACCGTCACGGCCACACCCGAACTGCATACGCGTGACCTCGGCGGACAGGCCGGCACCGCCCAGGTCACGCTCGCAGTCTGTCGGCAGCTCGCGCTGACCGGTCCCGACGCGGTTCGTGGCGAGCGCCCCATCGAATCGCGGCTTCAGGAACCCGCTTCGGTGCCCTAGCCTGCACGACGGATCGGACCATTTCATCAACGACCAGGAGACAACATGACACCCACCTCTCGCTTCCTCAAATTCGCCGCCGCCTCGGTGCTGTGCCTGTCCACCGTCTCGGCAGCCGTCGCGCAGGACAAGTCCAAATGGCCCCAGAGCCTGACGCTGGCCACTGCGTCCGTCGGCGGCACCTATTTCGTGTACGGCGGTGTCGTGGCCACGCTGCTCACCGAGAAACTCGGCTTGCAGGTATCCACCCAGCAGTCGCAGGGTCCGGTGTCCAACCTGATGCTGGTCAACGGAAAGAAGGCCGAGCTGGGCATGACCACGATGGGGCCGGCGCTGCAGGCGTGGAACGGTACCGACTGGGCCAAGTCGAACGGACAGATGCGCAACATGCGCGCCGCTTTCCCGATGTACGACACGCCCTTCCACTTCGTCGCCCTGAAGTCCAGTGGCATCAAGTCGGTGGCTGAAATCGCCGGCAAGAATGTCGGCGTGGGCCCGAAGGCAGGAACCTGCGGCACCTACTTTCCGGAGATGTTCAACGCGCTCGGCCTGAAGGTCAACGTCCGCAACGGCGGTGCGTCGGACATGGGTGGCATGCTCGGTGACGGCCTGATCGACGTGTTCGCCTTCTGCGCGGGCGTGCCGATCTCGGCCTTCTCCGAAATCGACGCCAGCAAGCCAGCGACGTTCTTCACCTACACCGATGCGCAGATCGCGACCTTGAAGAAGGCCATGCCCGAACTGAGCGACTCCGTCATCCCCAAGGGCACCTACAAGTCGCTGACCGAAGACCACAAGACCGTGGGTCTGTTCAACTTCTTCATCGTGCACAAGGATCTGCCGGACGACCTGGTGTACGAAATCACCAAGGCCGTGATGGAGAACAACCCTCGCATGGTCCAGGGCCACAAGGCGGCTGTCGAGACGATTCCCGCCAACGCGAAAGCCAACACCTTCCTCACCTTCCACCCCGGCGCCGTACGCTACTTCAAGGAAAAGGGCATCGCGCTCAATCCCGCGGCGCTCTGACGCACGCGCGATAACAAGCGCTCCGCAACGCCGACACGTTGCGGAGCGTTCTTGCAGGTACACATGGGTTGACAGCAACCGGAAGGCGCCCCTCCAATGAGCGAATCCAAGGATTTCCACGCCGCCCTGGCGGAAGAGGCCGCCCGGGCGGCCGAGCAGGCCGAGATCGGCGGCAATACGCGACAGCTTCGCGCATGGGAACGGCACCTGTTCTTCTGGGCCTGCGTGTTGTTCACGTCGTTCCACCTGTGGTCGCTGAACTTCTATCCGCTCGACCCACTGATCTATCGCAGCGCGCATGTTTCGTTCGGTGGCGCCATCGGGTTCATGTTGTACCGCTTTGGATCCCGCACGGCTCGTGAAGGCATTCCCGCGTATGACTGGTTGCTGGCGCTGCTGTCGATCCTGTGTTTCGTCTACATCATGGTCGAACTCGACGGTCTGCTGTTCCGCACCGGTGCGGCGCCGATCCCGATGGACGTCGCAGTCGGCGTGACGGGTACCCTGCTGGTTCTGGATCTGACGCGCCGCTGCGCCGGCCTGGCACTACCAATCATCGCGATCCTGTTCCTGCTTTACTGCGTCGTCGGGCCCTGGATGCCCGGAGTGTTGCACCACAAGGGCATCGAGCTGTCGTTCCTCTTCAGCTACGTCTACTCGATGGAGGGCGTGTTCGGCCCGACGACCGCGGTGTCGTCGACCTACATCATCCTGTTCATCACATTCGCTGCGTTCCTGCAGGTCTCCAAGGTCGGCGACTACTTCATCGACTTCGCGTTCGCCCTGGCCGGGCGTCGGCGCGGCGGTCCAGCCAAGGTCGCCGTGATTTCGAGCGCGCTGATGGGCACGATCAACGGCACCTCGGCCGGCAACGTCGCAGCCACCGGCACTTTCACGATCCCGCTGATGAAAAAGGTCGGCTACCCACCGCGCAGTGCGGCGGCGATCGAGGCCGCGGCGTCGACCGGCGGGCAACTGATGCCGCCGGTGATGGGTGCGGGCGCCTTCATCATGGCCGAGATCACCGGCGTCAAGTACGCCGAGATCATGGTTGCCGCGGTGCTGCCTTCGCTGCTGTACTTCCTGGCCGTGTATTTCATGGTCGACAACGAGTCCAAGCGTCTCAACATGAGCGGCTTGCCCGCCGACGAGTTGCCACAGATCGACGACATGATGCGACGCGCCTACCTGTTCGCGCCGCTGATCATCCTGATCGGCGGGCTTGTGTCGGGCTACTCGGTGATCCGCGCAGGTACGCTCGGCCTGATCAGCGCACTGATCGTCAGCTGGCTGCATGCCGAGACGCGCATGGGCCCGAAACGCATTCTCGACGCCTTGCATCTCGGCGCCAAGGGCACGATCCAGTTGATGGCGGTGTGTGCCTGCGCGGGCATCATCGTCGGCGTCATCGGCCTGACCGGCGTCGGGCTGCGATTCTCGTCGATGATCCTCGCGATCGCCGGCGACAGCCAGTTCCTGGCACTGGTGTTCGCGATGCTGATCGCGATCCTGCTCGGCATGGGCATGCCCACGACCGCCGCGTATGCGGTGGCCGCCTCGGTGGTGGCACCCGGGCTGATCAAGCTCGGCATCTCGCCGCTGGTGGCGCACATGTTCGTCTTCTACTACGCCGTCATCTCTGCCATCACCCCACCGGTGGCACTGGCTGCGTATGCCGGCGCCGCCATTGCCGGCAGCGATCCGATGCGGACATCGGTCACCTCGTTCGTGTATGGCATGGCCGCGTTCCTGGTGCCGTTCATGTTCTTCTACAGCCCGTCGTTGTTGCTGCAAGGCGACGACTGGGTGAAGATCGGGCACTATGCCGTCACGGCCATCATAGGCGTCTACCTGCTCGCGGGCGCCTTGCAGAAGTGGTTCCTCGGACCACTGGCCTTGTTGCCTCGCCTGTTGCTGCTGACCGGTTCGGTGTTGCTCGTCGCTGGTGGCCTGATGACCGATCTGCTCGGTGTGGCGCTCGCCGTGGCCGTGGCGGCCTGGCAACTTCGCGCACGGCAAAAGGCGCACGCATCGGCCGCGACCCACCTGAGCACGCCCAGGTCCGCCGCCGAATGAGGGCGGCGCCGGAGCAGCTCCACTTCTCTTCAGACACAGGCCTTGCATGCCAGGCGCGAGCGCCTTGGGGCCAGCATCCGCGCCGCTCACGTTAACCCGTAGTTAAGAACGCATTGAGTCCCGGGTCGCGCAGAAGACGCCGCAGCGGTGAAACTGGCTGTGGTCATACTGACGCGGCCAGCCAACAAAGGAGACATCGATGAATGGGAAGCGCCTCAACCTCAGGTCGGTCGCAATCGCGACGCTGGCCGCTTGTGCCCTGGCCACCACTGGCCTCGCTATCGCGCAGTCGCGCACCGACGTGCATCGCGACGCGGCCACCCGCAACGTGGGCAACGATCCGTTCATGATGGAATACGCACGCGCCTTCTATTGCAACCTCGCCGACGACAACAACCAGATCGTCCTCAACTCCCGGGGGTGGAATTACCCGGCCCGGTCCGGCTCGGACCCGGCATACCGAATTCCGAAGACGCAGATCTTCGACGACGTCTGGTTCGTCGGAAATCACTACGTCGGGCAGTACCTGATCAAGGCCCCAGGCGGCCTGGTGCAGGTGGACAGCGGCAATAACGCCGCTGAGGTGGAGGCCTACAACTACCCCGCGATGCTGACGCTGGGCCTGAGCGCCAGTTATCCGTTGAAGGGGATGTTCATCACCCATGGCCACGGCGACCATGATGGTGGCGCCAAGTGGCTGAAGGACAACCTCAACCCCGAGATCTTCCTTGGGTCCGCGGACAACGTCAGCAACACCAAGTCCTATGTCCCGACGCCGATCGACTCCACCGACCTCTCGCTGCGCCAGATGTCGATCGGCGGCAAGTCGTTCTGGATCCTGCCGACGCCGGGACACACGGCCGGTTCGACCTCCGCGGTGGTCGAGGTCATGGACCACGGCAAGCCGGTGCGCGTGTTGATCAACGGCGGCCAATCGATGTCGGCAAGCTCCATTCCCGCAGTCTCGGACTACCTGGACTCGATCGAACGCACCTACGTCGCCGTCAAGGCCTTGAACGTCGAAGGGGTCATGACGCCGCACATTTACTGGGATGGCGAGGGTCAGAAGATACGGGAGATCCTGGCCAATGGCCGTACCAAGCCAAGCCAGCATGTGTACGGCCACGAGAGCGTGGTTCGCCAGATGGTGATCGCGCGCGAGTGCTCCGCCGCATGGCTGAGCCGGCTCGATGCAACGACGGTGCTTCCGGTCTGGCGCTACAACACCATCGAGTTCGTCGGTGCACCGACGCCAACGAACACCAGGGTGAAGGTCCAGAACGGCTGGGGGCCCCTGTCCAACCAGAAGGTCAAGCTGTCCGTTGCACAGACTGGCGCATCCTGCACAGCGACAACCGATGCCAACGGCATGGCCTCCTGCGCCGTGCACCCGCTGCGCCCGCACAAGGATCGGCTCGTCGCCACATTCGAAGGATCCGAGAGCGCGGACTTCGTCGACCTGCCGGCCGAGACTTCGGCCATGGTGTGCAGCAATGGCAATTGCAAGAGCAAATAGTGTTCGCGGCGGTGCGCTCATGCCCGAGGCGGCATGCGCCTGAGCCCGATGAGTCGTGTGGCGGCGTTGGCGGCGATGTGCGCGCTGCTGATGCCCTGCGCAGTCGCAGCGCCAGCCGCGACGCCGGACTACCGGCCGGCTCCGCGATCGGGCCTCGTCGCGACCCGCGATACGACATTTCTGATCGCCCATTCGCAGCAAGGGGCGCAGCAGTCGACGGTGCTGGCGAGCCAGCAGCTGGGCGCTGCGCCACGTCCCGTCGCGCGGCTGGTGCAGGTTCGTCATGGATCTCAGTCGCACGTATCGGTCCAGCAACTTCGGGACGACGCGCGCGAGGCTGGCAGCGCCGAACACGCAATGTCGGTTCTGGCGCAGCTGTACACGCTGGTCCTGCGGCTGGATCCCCTGGCGTTCTACTGCATCGGCGGCGACGGGCCGCCGTGCGATGCTGCGCGTGGTGGCCTCTCGCATGACCAGGCGCTGCAGGCACTGGCGGCCGCGCGCGAACAGATCGCCGCCCGCGCCACGGCGGCTTCGACGTGGCGCGTGGTCGAGCTGCGCCCCGAGCCGACGCCGTCCCGCGACGTCGACGTCGTCGGTGTTCGTGTCACGAGCCGCCAGGGGCCGCTGGAGGGTGTTTCGGTGTTCTTCGACCGGGCGCCACATTCGATCTGCCACGCGCGTACCGGAGCCGACGGCGTAGCCGCTTGCCGGCTGGTGGACCAGCATGGCGACGAGCATGCACATGACCACGTGGCGCCGGTGGTCGTCACGTTCCCCGGCGACCTGCGAGGCGGCGAGGTGCTGCTGCCGACCACCCATGTCCTGCGCACGCTCTCCTTCGCGCCGCGCCGGACCCTTGCGCCGCCCGGGAAATGAAGATGCACGCTGTTGCCTCCGTGGACGGGCGGGGCCAAGGGATTGCCATGCCTGCGGCCGTGCTGGCCGCCATCCTGCTCGCGGGCCTGGCCTACCTGACGCAGGGGCCGGAGTCCGCAACCGAGCCGCAGCCCGTACGCGCAATGCCGTACAGACCGGCATTGCCAGCGCCAGCCACCGTGGTCGCAGCTCCGGTGCCTGAAGCGCCTACGACACTGGCGGCGCCGGAAACACCCAGGGCATTGCCGCAGGCGGACGTTCCCCTCCCAGCACCGCGAGTCGCCCTTGCGCCCGCGCATCCTCCCTATCGGTTTATCGGCAGGACATCGTCAGGGGACCAAAGCGCGATCGTGCTGTTCGGTCGGGGTCGCGTCGTGACCATGGAGGTCCAGGCCCCATCGACGACGAGTACGTGGTCGAAGCCATGTTCGACGACTATCTCGTGCTGCGGCACGTGCAGACCGGTGCAGGGACGTTCCTCCAATATGGGCGGCGGCGGCCAGCGGCGCAGCCCCAACAAGACCCCCGAAGACATACCGTACGACTAGAGCCGACGGGCAAGACCGACGACCACCAGGCGCCCGAAGGCCGTGCGCGAAACCCGCCGCAGGCCGTCAGGACCGATGCCATTCAGGGCACTGCGCAAGCAAGCGGAGCACCGTGCCCCATCACTCCAGCTTGATGCCGGCTTCCTTGCTGAGCGTGACCCACTTGGTCGACTCGGCCTTGATGAACTTGCCGAAATCGTCCGAGCTTCCGCCCGCCGACTGCATGCCCTGTGCCTTGAAGTAGGCGATGGTTTCCAGATTCTGCAGCGCCTTGTTGAGGGCCGCGTTGAGCTTGGCGATCACATCCGCGGGCGTCTTGGCCGGAGCCATGATGCCGTACCAGGTGCCGCTGACAACGCCCGGAAACTTGGCTTCGGCGGTGGTGGGCACGTCAGGCAAGGCATCCGAGCGGATCTTGGACGCAACGGCCAGCGCCTTGAACTGACCGCTCTTGACGTAGGCAACAACTGCCGGCACGTCGGCCACCATCAGATCGACCTGGCCGCCGATCAAATCGGTGATGGCCGGAGCGGCGCCGCGGTAGGGAATGTGCGTCATCGAGATCTTGGCTTCCTTCTTCAGCAGTTCGGCGCCGAGCTGGGTCGTCGTGCCAGTGCCGGCGGAGCCGAAATCGAGCTTGCCGGGATGGGCCTTGGCATAGGCTACGAGGTCACCCAGAGTGTTGAACGGGCTCTTGGACGACACCACGATGGCCGACGGCGTGTTCACCGCCTGACCGACAGCGACCAGATCACGATCGGGGTTGTAGCTCAGGTTGGTCATCAGGTTTGGCGTGATCACCAGTGCGCCGGTGGACGAGAACAGGAACGTGTGCCCGTCGTTGGAGCGGATCACCTCGCCTGAGCCGACCGTGCCACCGGCACCGGCCTTGTTGTCGATGATGATCTGGCCGACATCGGCCGACATCTTGTTTGCCAGGAAGCGCGCCAGCGAATCCGCAGGGCCGCCGGCCGAGAACGGCACCACGATGCGCACCGGTTTGGTGGGCCAGGACTGGCGTGGGCGCCTGGCAGTGCCAGCGCACCTGCCATGGCAAAGAGGCTTGAAACGAGAATGCGGCGATTGTTCATATGGTTTGTCTCCTGCAGAACGATGTTGACGATGGCGCAACTCTATGCGGGTAGGGGCGTCGCAGATAGGTCCATTCACTACAGAGCTGGTATGCCGCCAGATGCATAACGCCCAGACCACCGGAACCTCGCCTGCAGCAGGCAAATGGCCATTGCGCCACCCGCCGACGCGCCGTCCGACCCAGGGCCCAGCCCTGTCACCGGAAACATACCAGCGATGCCTTCGGCAGACTGGTTCCCCATCGTAACCGCGCTTATGCTCTGCCGATCCCAAGGAAAACCCGCCCATGCCCAGAATCAGCCTGCCCCGCCCGAATCGATGAGTCCCCGAACAACGCCTGGTCTACGACAAGATCGTGTCGGGACCGCGCGGCAAGATCCAAAGGCCCCTTGCGCGCCGTGTTGCAATGCCGAGCTGGCCGACCGCTGGCAGGCGCTGGGCGCCCTGCTGCGTTACAACACCTCGCTGTCGCCGCGCCAGTCGGAACTGGCGATCCTGGTCACCAGGCGCGCCTGCCAGTCGCCGTTCGAGTGGTATGCCCACCGCAAGGAGGCCGAAAAAGGTCGGCATCGAAGTGGAGGTCATCGAAGCCCTGCTGGACCAGACCACCGCCGGGACTCAGCGGCGATGACCTGGCCGTCGTGACCTTCGCGCAGGAGCTCAACCGACTCCGGTCGGTTACCGATGCCACCTATGCCGACGCCCTGGCGCGTTTTGGCGAACGCACGGTCATGGAACTCACGGCCCTGGTCGGCTACTACACCATGGTGGCGATGACCCTCAACGCCCATGAGATCCTTGCCCGAAGGCGTGGAGCCGGCGTTCGCACTGCCACAACACCAGTCACCATGAACGATAGCCTGAACGCCGCCCCACAGCCGCCAGCCGCAACTCCTATTACAGGCTGGGACTGCCACGCCCACCTGTTCGGCCCGTACGACTGCTTTCCTCTGGCGCCGCAGCGCAGCTACACGCCGCCGGAAGCCGTCGAGGCCCAGTACCTCGCGATGCTGGCACGCCTGGGTCTGTCGCATGGGGTGCTGGTCCATCCCAGTGCCTACGGCGAGGACTTCAGCCTGCTGCTGCACGCCCTGGCATCGCGCCCCCAGCTGCGCGGCGTCATCGTCGCCAACAAAGGCATGGACCTTGACTGGAGCAGCCTGCGCGCCTGCGGTGTGCGCGCCGCGCGTTTCAGCCATCGCAGTGGCGCCGGCGCGAACTTCGCCGGCAGTGCCTCGCTGGACGACCTGCACGCGCTGGCACCCCGGCTGGCCGACGCCGGGCTGCATGCCGAACTCTGGACCGACTGCCAGGTCTTGCCCGACATCGCCGAGCAACTGCGCCAAATGCCGGTACCGGTGGTGATCGACCACACGGGTGGCTTCGATGTGGCGGCAGGCGTGGATGCAGCCGGCTTTCGCTGCCTGCTGTCGCTGGTCGAGAGCGGCCATGTCTGGTCAAGCTGTGTGCCTACCGCAACCTGCTGGCCGTGCAAGACAAGTCCATGGGCCGACCTTTTCACCGCGCGCTGCTCGCGGCAAATCCGCAGCGCCTGGTCTGGGGGGACGGACTGGCCGCATCTGCGCGTCACGCCGGAGCCTGATACCAGCGCATTGCTGGCCCTTTTCAAGGACTGGACCGGCGACAAGGAACTGGTGCACAAGATCCTCGTCACCAACCCGACCGCGCTCTACGACTGAGCGGCGAATCAGGTACCCCAGGCTTGCGTCTGCCGGGGCCCGTCCATCACTTCCCCAGCAGGTTCAACGTACCCAGCAGCGTGACCATCGCCGCCTTGTCACGCTTGACGAACTCGGTGGTCTGCGCTGGCGACAAGTCCATGCGCTCGGCGCCCTGGGAGTCCAGGAATGTGAGGTAGGCTGGGTCCGCATTGATCTCGGCCATGGCCTTGGACAGCGTATCCATCACGTCCTTCGGCGTTCCGGCGGGCGCCGCCAGGCTGTACCACGAAGGCACTTCGGAGCCGCCCAGGCCGGACTCCGCCACCGTCGGAACATTCGGCAGCGAGGGTGCACGCTGGGCACCGCCATACGCCAGGCCTTTAAGCGTTCCCTTCTCGATATGCGCACGCGTGGCGGCGAGATTGAGGTTGCCCACCAGCACCTGGCCACCCAGCAGGTCCAGGAGGCGCAGGCGCGGCGCCGGCGTACGGGATGTGGGTGATCTGCACGCCGGCTTTCTGCCACAGGGCTTCGGCGCCCAGGTGGGTCGCGCCGCCGGTGCCCGCCGATGCGTAGTTGTACTTGCCTGGCTCCTTCCTGGCGAGCGCGATCAGTTCGGTGAGGTTGGAGGCTGGCAGCGATGGATGCGCCACCACCACGTTGGGCTGGTTGGCGACGATCGCGATGAATGCGAAGTCGGCGACACCGTCATACGGGATCTTCTGCATCAGCGGTGTCACCACATGGCCGGCGGATGTGCTGATCAGCAGCGTGTAGCCGTCCGGTTTGGCCCGTGCCACGAAGCCGGTACCGATGGTGGCGCCGCCACCGGGTTTGCCTTCGACGATGACGGTCTGCTTGAGCCGGGTCTCCAGTTGGCGGGCCAGCGTGCGGGCCATGTTGTCGGCCGGACCTCCGACGGCATAGGGATGGATCAGCGTGATCGGACGCGACGGATACGCGGACTGCGCCAGTGCCGATCCCATGGGCAGCATGGCGGCAAGCGTGCCCCACACGGCAAGGGAACGTCGTACACAGGAAAAAGTGGATCGGGTCATGGTGGTGTCTCCATTCAGGTTGTCAATAAAACTTTCACGGTCAGGCCGCTGCGCTCAGGCCGTACCTTCACCTCCGGGCGGCTTCTGCAGCATCGGGCGGTGAAAGATCTCGCCCAGTCCGGCGTAATACGGCCCGCCCAGGCGCGCGATCGGTCGCATGGCCGCCGCATCCACCCGCTTGCCGTCGTAGATGGCGTCGGACAGATGGAAAGCGACGATCTCGCCAAATGAACAAGGTGTTGATCCCGCGTCCGAGCACGATGGCCTGGTCGAGGCGACACTCCATCTGCACCGGTGCGATCGCGATGCGCGGCACGGCCACATGGCGGCTGGGCAACAGCGCAATGCCCAGGGTCTCGATCTCGCTGACATCAGGCGGGAACTCCTGCGCGCTCTGGTGCATCAGCTCCATCGTGTCCTCGGTGGCCACGTTGACGACGAACTCCTGCTGCGCCGGATATTGTTGGCGGTGTCCTTGGTGCCGCGTCCGTCGGGTCGGGCGGCAATGTTGATGGCCAGCATGGGCGGGGACGTTGCCACGTAGTTGTAGAGAGCTGAACGGCGCAGCGTTGACGCGGCCGTCGGCATCGACCGACGTGATCCAGGCCACGGGCCGCGGAACGACACAGCCCACCACCAGGCGATAGGCGGTCTCGGTGTCCAGCATGGCGCCATCGACACAACTGAAGGTCTGGGATTTCAAGAAGCTGTCTCCGGAATTGCGTTGATCTGCCTGCTGCCGACGCGAACGCCGGTGCACTGTCCCGTGCCCGACGACACGCATCAGCCCCCACTATAGGCAGCCGCCCTCACCACGACCACCGTCCCCTGCAGCATACGTGGGTTGCGCCGATTGGCATACCGGCGCGCACACTCAGCTCGGAAGATCCAGTACCGCCTTGGCCAGGATGTTGCGCTGGATCTCGTTGCTGCCGGCAAATATCTTGGCGCCCATGGCATTGAACAGCGGCGCCACCACATGCATGTCGATCTCGTCGTTGCGGCACATGTCGCGCATGCCGCCGTAATCCTGCGCGGCCTCGATCAGCAGCATGGCCAGTCGCTCGTAGGTCTCGGTCGACCAGATCTTGAGCATGGAGATGCTTGCCGGTATCGGCTCACCGCGTTTGGCGATCTCGGCGAAGCCGGTGTAGGCTGCACCCAGGTCTGCGGTATCGAGTTGCAGTTGCGCGAACCGTGCCACGAACGCCGGGTCGTCGAACAGTCCCCGTTGCTGCGCCAGCTTCTCGACCTGGTGCAGGGTGTGCTGCGAATGCTTGGGACTGCCGGTGAACAGGCGCTCGAAACCCAGCAAGGCCTTGGCCACCGTCCAGCCCTGGTTCAGCGCACCGACCAGATTCTCCTGTGGCACCCGCACGTCGTCGAAGAACACCTCGCAGAATTCCCGCTCGCCGGCGATGTTGCGGATCGGACGCACGGTGACGCCGGGTGTCTTCAAATCGACCAGCAGAAAGCTGATGCCGGCCTGCTTCTTCACGGTCTTGTCGGTTCGCACCAGCATGAACATGTGGGTGCCGTCGGCGCCCCAGGTGGTCCAGGTCTTCTGGCCATTGACGACAAAATGGTCGCCGTCGAGAACGGCCTCGGTGCGCACCGCCGCCAGGTCCGAACCCGCATTCGGCTCTGAATAGCCCTGGGTCCAGACATGTTCGCCCGACAGCACCTTGGGCAGGAAGCGTGCACGCTGCGCGTCGGTGCCGAAACGCATCAGGATAGGGCCGACCATCACCAGCCCCTGGTCTGGCGGTCGCGCCACGCCCCATGCCTCGCTCTCTCCTCGATGTAGGCAATGAGCTTGTCGGCCGGCAGCTCCAGACCACCGTACTTCCGTGGCCAGGCCGGCGCGAGCCAGCCCAGCCCGGACAAGGTCATGTACCAGTCGCGGGTTTCGGCCCAGCTCTGGCGGTACGGCATGTAACGGCGCTGCGCGGGATAGTGCTGCGCGAACAGCGCGCGCACCATCTGGCGGAACTCGGCCTCCGGCATCTTCTCCCATTCGATGTCGGTCGGGAACTGGGTCCAGGTTCTTGGCACGGCGGGCGCCGAGATCGGCGCCGGGGCGGCCTGGAGCGCCAGCCGCGCATGGCGCGCGCGGTGCATCTCGGCATTGCCCCACCGGCTGGCCAAGGTCATCGCGCGCTTGAAATACAGGCCCACGTCGTATTCGTTGGTGGTGCCGATCGCGCCATGCAGCTGAATCGCCATGCGCGTCACCTCGAGTGCAGCATGGGCGCAGCGCGCCTTGGCACGGCTTGCCAGCTGCGCCTGCCTGCCGTCGGACAGCTGGGCCAGAACATCGCGCAGACAGGCGCTGGCCAGCTCGACCTGGATCAGGCCGTCGACCATGCGGTGCTGCAGGGCCTGAAAGCTGCCGATCGGCTTGCCGAACTGGTGCCGTGTCGCCAGGTAGTCGCGGGTCAGCTCGAATGCGCGCCGGGTGATGCCGGCCAGTTCGGCGGCCTGGGCAATCCGTGCCATGTCGGTCGCGCAGGCCAGTGCCTCGGTCACGCCATCGCCATCGCACACGCATTCGCCTTCGGCGTCCTCCAGGCGCAGACTGGCCATGACGCTGCCATCCACGCCATGCGCATCCTCACGGGTCAGGCCTGGCGCCGATGCGCCGACCCAGAACAGCCTGTGGGACGGCCATCGCACAGGGCCGAGACGATCCAGCCGTCGGCGCCTGGGCCCGGCCGGACAAAGCGCTTGAGACCCCGCAGCCGAACCCGGTCACCGTCGCGCGCGGTGACAACCGTGGCCACGGTGCCGCTCTCGATCGGGCCGGCATGCTCCTGCAAGGCCACGCCAGCCACGACATCCCCTGCGGCCATGCGCGACAGCAACGCATCGCGCAAGCGGCTCGCCGGGAGGCGCGCCAGCAAGGCGAGCGGAAAGACACCGGCGTCGACATAGGGTTCCGGCAGCAGTTGCCGCCCGACCTCCTCGGCAATGGCGGCCACCTCCGACATGCCCAGCGCGAGACCGCCCAGGTCTTCCGGCACCAGGATCGCCATCCAGCCCAGCTCCGCCATCTGCTTCCAGGCCGCGCGGTCAAAGCCGCCACCCTGCTCCTCCAGCGCGCGCACGCGCTGGCGCTGGTCGGTCGCGCCCAGGTATCCTGCGGCGCTGTCGCGAAACATGGCCATCGATTCGAGGTCTGTGCCATGTCAGATCACCTGTGTCCTGCTGCAATTGCGCGATGCGCGCGCCTCGTCGAGCGCAAGCACTTCGCGCAAGACTTCCTTCGTATGCTCCCCAACAGCGGCGGCGGACGCACATACTCCACGGACTGGCCGAAAACCGCACCGGGTTCGCCACCTGGGGACGGTCCCGGCGCTGCTGTGCGGCATGTCGAAGCGCATCTGGCGATGCACGATCTGCGGATCGGCAAACACCTCGGCGAAGCCGTTGATCGGCCCGCTGGGAACACCGGCCGCATCGAAGGCTGCATGCCATCGCGCGCACCGGCCGCTGGCGCAGGATCTCGGCCAGCATCGGCACCAGCACCTCGCGATGCCGGGCGCGCAGCGGATTGGTCTGGAAGCGCGCGTCCTGCGCCAGGTCCGGCGTCCCCAGGACCGCGCAGAAGGCGGCGAACTGGGTGTCGTTGCCGACCGCGATGACGATCTGCCCGTCCGCGCAGTCGAACGACTGCCAGGGACAGGTGATCGGCGATGCCGTTCCCAGCCGCGGCGGCTGCTGGCCCGACACCAGGTACATCATCCCCACATGCGAGATCGCGGCAACCTGCGCATCGAACAAGGCCAGATCGATGTACTGCCCCTCGCCGGACACGACGTCGCGGTGGCGCAGGGCCGCCAGGATCGCGCTGACGGCGTAAAAGCCCGCCGTGATGTCACCGACCGAATAACCCACCCGCATCGGACCACCGCCTGGTTGATCGTCGCCTCGCCGGTGATGCTCATCAATCCGCTCATGGACTGGAAGAGCGGGTCGTAACCCGGCAACTGGCTGTAGGGCCCTGACTGCCCGAATCCGCTGATCGAGCAATAGACCAGCCGCGGATTGATCTTGCGGATCGATTCATGGTCGAGGCCATACCGGGCCAGATCACCCGCCTTGAAGTTCTCCAGCAGGATGTCGCTGTGCGCAGCAAGCTCGCGAATCAGCGCCTGCCCTCGGGCTGCGACATGTCCACCGTGATCGAGCGTTTGCCGCGATTCATCGCGATGAAGGACGAGGTCTCCGTCGTCGCCTGCCCCTGGGCGTCCTTCACCCGGATGCCTTGCTGGCGCACATCGTCGCCACGCCCGGGCCGCTCGACCTTGATCACGTCGGCACCGAAGTCGGCCAGCATCTGGCTGGCCCACGGGCCTGAGAACACGCGGCTCAGGTCGAGCACGCGAACACCTGACAAAGCACCCATGAATTTCCTCCTGCAAGGCCCGTCGCCGGCCCGAACCATCGAGCCATGAATCTATGCCGGTTCTGCAGCTACCGCCAGACACTGCGACCGCAAAGCTGGTATGGGCTACGGCAACACGCCGCCCAGCGCAAAGCGCAGTATCTGCGCGCGATGCGCGTCAAGTCCGGGCACCGGCGGCAGTGCGGCCGGATACGCATGGTTCGACAGCAGAATCGGTGTCACCGGCGCACGTTGCCCACCCGCATCCTGGATCTCGGGCAATATGCCACGGCTCGTCACCTGGGGTCGGCCATCATGGCCTGCACATCGTTCAGGGGTCCGGCAGGCACCCGCCTGCTCCAGCAAGACCAGCCAGTGCGCGACCCGGCGGCTTGCGCGAGCACCGACTCGATGATCGACTTGAGCACGGCCTGGTTCTCGACCCGCAGGCGGCGCGAGGCAAAGCGCGGATCCGAAGCCATGTCCGCCCGCTCCAGCACCGTCGACAAGGCGCGGAACAGGTGGTCGGAGCCTGCCGCAATCACCACATGGCCATCAGCGGCGGCGAAGGCGTCGAAGGGTGCCGTACCAGGATGCCGCGCACCCAGGGGACGGGCGACACGCCGGTGCAGAAGGCCGCGGGATGGCGCCTTCGAGCAGGGCGATCTGCGACTCGAACATCGACACGTCGACATGGCATCCCGCGCCGGTACGCGTGCGCTGCAGCAAGGCGGCCTGAATGCCGTTGCAGGCGAACATGGCTGCGGACAGGTCGCCCATCGACGCGCCGCACCGGGTCGGCGGCGCGTCGGGATGGCCGGTGATGCTCATCATCCCGCTCATGGCCTGCACCACCACGTCATAGGCCGCCCGCGACCGATAAGGGCCGGTCTGACCGAATCCCGAGATCGAGGCGAGCACCAGCGCCGGCCAGCGGCGCTGCAACAGCGCAAACGGGTAGCCCAGCTTGTCCATCACGCCGGGACGGAAGTTCTCCACCAGCACATCGGCACGCGCCAGCAACTGCTCGAAGACCGCGCGATCCGGGTCGGCCTTTGAGATCGAGCGCAATCGACTTCTTGCCGCGGTTGATGGCAGCGAAATACGCAGACTCGCCATCGCCGGACAGCGGCAGGAAATGCCTTTGCCTCGTCGCCGCTCCTGGGGCTGCTCGACCTTGATGACGGTGGCACCGAGGTCGCACAGCATCATCGTGCAATACGGACCTGACAGGACCCGGCCCAGGTCCAGAATCACGAAGCCAGCGAGGGGCCTGACACGGGTGCAAGCTGCCGCAGAGGTTCAGCGGCCGCGGTACACGGGCTTGCGCTTCTCCAGGAAGGCCCGCATGCCTTCTTTCTGGTCCTGCGTGTCGAACAGGCGCTCTCGAACAGGCGCCGCTCGAGCGCCAGTGCACTCTCCAGCGGCGCGTCTGCGCCCAGGCGGACCGCCTCGCGGATCGCCTGCACGGCCAGCGGCGGCATGGCGGAGATCTGGGTCGCGATCGCCACGGCGCGCTCGCGCGCTCCCCTTGGCGACCAGTTCGCTGACCATGTTCGACGCCAGTGCCGTCGAGGCCGGGATCATGTCCCCGGTCAGCGACCACAGCAAGGTCTTGTAACGCCCTGCCGTGCGCAGCAGGCGCTGGGTGCCGCCGGCGCCCGGCATGATGCCGACGCGGATTTCCGGCTGGCCGAACATCGCGTCCTCGGCCGCCACGATGATGTCGCAGGCCAGCGCCAGTTCGCAGCCGCCGCCCAATGCGTATCCTTCCACTGCGGCGACCAGCGGTTTGCTCGACTGGCGGATTTCGTGGAACACCCGATCGGTGGCCAGCCGCACATGGTCGGTCGGCGTCATGGTCTCCATCTCGGCGATATCGGTGCCGGCAACGAAGTAAGCACCGTCACCGGTCAGCACGATGGCGGCGATGTCCGGGTCGCGCTGCGCAGCCTGGAGGTGTTCGACGATCTCCTGCTTGACCTGCAGATTCAGCGCATTGCGGCGCTCCGGCCGGCTGATGGTGATGACCGCAACCGGCCCACGCGTGTCGCTGCGGACGAACTCAGCCATCGAAGGGCTCCGTCGACACAAAGCTCGCACGCTGCTGCAGGGAGGCATACCACTGGGCCAGTCCGGGCGCCAGTGTGCGCCAGCCCAGCGCATCGAAGCGGTAGTCGAGGTAACCCAGCGCACAACCCACGCCGACATGGCCGATCGCGAACGAGGCCTGGCCCAGACGATCAGCCTCCGCGTCGAGCAGTGCCAGCGCGGCCCGCGTCTTGCGCTCGAACGCATCCAGCAGTGCCGGCAGCGGCAACTCCCGCTCGCGCTCGTTGCGCCACAGGATCAGCGCATCGAGCAGGCCGTCGCCCAGGGCATGCCAGCGCAAGGCCGGCCACTTGTCGGCGCCCTGCGGGAACAGATGGCCGCTGGCCATGTCGTTGAGGTATTCGCAGATCACCACCGAATCCATCAGCGCCATGCCGTTGTCCAGCACCAGCGTCGGGATCTTGGACAAGGGGTTGTCCTGCATGAGTTCGGCATTGGGTTTGAGCATCACCGCCACCGAGCGGTGCAACTCCAGTTGGTCGAACACCCCCAGTTCGTAGGCGCAGACCAGAACCTTGCGCACATAGGGCGACTTCGGAGACCAGTGCAGCTTCATCATGCTCAGATCGCTCCCTGTGCGCGCAGATCGGCGATATCGGACGCCGCGTAACCGAGCTCGGCCAGGATGGCGTCACTGTGTTGTCCCAGCAAAGGCGGAGCCGACTGGGTTTGCAGCGGCGCATCGGCAAAGCGCATCGGGCTGGCCAGCTGCGGCATGTCGACGCCGCTGGGGTGCGGCACATGGGTCAACATGCCGCGTGCCCGGACCTGCGGATCCTCGAACACCTCCGCCACTGAATTGATAGCGCCGCAGGCACGCCCACCACATCCAGCGCAGCGATCAGCTCGCGCGTCCAGCGCAGAAAGTCTTCGCGCAGCATGCCCGACAAGGTGCCGATATTGCGTACCCGCTGCGCATTGCTGGCGAAACGCGCGTCGGTGACCCATTCGGTACGGTTCAGTACCGAACACAGTTTGGCGAATTGCCCGTCATTGCCCACCACCAGAATCACATCACCGTCAGCGCAGGCATACACGTCCTGCGGCTGGATGTTGGGGGTGCGCGTTGCCATTGCGTGCAGGCACCTTGCCGGACACCAGGTAGTTCATCGCCTGGTTGGACAAGGTTGCCACCTGCACGTCCAGCATGCCGATGTCGATGTTGTCACCGACGCCCGTTTCATTGCGCCGGGCCAGTGCCGCCAGCACCGCGACCGTGGTGTACATGCCGGTCATCAGGTCGACGATAGGGATGCCCACCTTCTGCGGGCCGCCGCCGGGTTTTCCATCCTTCTCGCCAGTGACGCTCATCAGGCCGCCCATGGCCTGGATCAGGAAGTCGTAGGCCGGCTGGTCGCGCCGGGGGCCGGTCTGACCGAAGCCGGTGACCGAACAGTAGATCAGGCGCGGGTTGATCTTGCGCAGGATGCCTCGTCGAGTCCGTAGCGCCCCAGCGTGCCGGCCTTTGTAGTTCTCCAGCACGATGTCGCTCTTCATGGCCAGTTCGCGCACGATGCGCTGGCCTTCGGGTTTGTCCAGGCTGACGGTGATCGAGCGCTTGCCGCGGTTGACCGCCAGGTAATACCCGGCCTCCCGGGTGTCCTGTCCACGCGCATCCTTGAGGAAGGTGGCCCCAGGACCGGGTATCGTCGCCCGCGCCAGGGCGCTCCACCTGATCACTTCGGCCCCAGATCAGCCAGGATCTGGCTGGCCCAGGGGCAGCCAGAATGCGGCTGAGGTCGAGCACCTTGACATGCGAAAGTGGTCCGGTCTTTTTGGGTCATGGCTGGCTAGCTGTCATTTGATTTCTGGGAAATGGCTCCACGGCCTACTGTATGCGGCCTCGTCTCCACATGCCAAGCGTCGGCCCTGCAATGCTGGGATGCTGATAAACACATACCTGGCAGCCGGACATTCTCGCCGCTGGCGTCAACCCAGATCTGCCGTTTCCGGCATGCCACGCAGATCCGGCAATACCCAGAATGCGCTCGCACCATTGCAAGCCGCTGGAACCTCCACCATGGATCGCGTGATTCCGACCCCGTCCGCATCATCGCTACTGCCTGCCGGCCGGCATGTCGTTCTGCCCGGTGTGCGCCTGTGGTTTCTGGACACCGGCGGTGACGGCACCCGCTGCTGCTGCTGCACGCCAATACCGGAACCTCCGCCGCCTGGGCTCTGCAGTTCCAGGCCTTTGCCGATGCCGGCTATCGCGTCATTGCCTTTGATCGGCGGGGCTGGGGACGCAGCCATGCCGATCCCGCGACCGGCGCACAACCTGGCTCGATCGCCGAGGACCTGGAGGCCCTCGCCCAGGCACTGCAACTCGAGCGCTTCATGCTGCTGGGCATTGCTGGCGGCGGATTTGCCGCGCTGGACTACGCAGCATGGAAGCCGCAGCGGCTGATCAAGCTCGTGGTCGCCGGCAGCAACGGGCAGTTCACCGATGCGCTGATGCAGGATTTTTTATGCTCGTATCGCCGTGCTGGACTGACGGGTCGCGCCGAGGTTCGGCCCCTACCTGGAGGTCGGCGTGGCCTATCGCGCCGAGGATCCCGAGGGCTTCCAGCGCTTCATCGCCATGGAGCACCAGGCCTGGCAGACCGGCGCACCGGCCCAGCCGATGCGCACACCGAACACCCTGGCCAAGATCGCAGGCATCCCGGTGCCGACCCTGGTGCTCATGGGGGGCGCTGACCTGCTCGCACCGCCGGCACTGATGCGCACCTGGGCCAGCCACCTGCCGCAGGTCCGGTTCGCCGAGATCGGCGATGCGGGCCACTCGATCAACTGGGAGCGGCTGGCACCATTCAATGCCCGGGTGCTCGAGTTCTGCGCAAGGCTGACGCCGCCACCATCCCACCACGACACCCGAGGAGACACCCACCATGCCCCGCTTCTGCCCACGCCATCCATCGGCGCACCCTGCTTGGCCGCCTCGCACCGGCAGGGACTGCTCGCGGCCACCCTGCCTGCCTGGGCCCAGGGCAGCGCCGTCACCCGGCTTGTCGTCCCCTTCACGCCCGGCGCCTCCAACGACGTGATCGGGCGCATGGTGGCAGAGGCTGTCGCCCGCAAGTCCGGGCAGACCTGGATCGTCGAGAACAAGCCCGGCGCCGGATCCATGCTGGGCGCCGATGCGGTGGCCAAGGCAGCGCCTGACGGCCGTACGCTGCTGCTGTGCGCGTCCGCGAACATGGGCATCCTGCCGGCAATCCAGAAAACGATGCGCTATGCAGTCGAGCGCGACTTCACGTTTCTGGCCCGCATCGCCAGCAGCCCGTTCGCGCTGGCGGTCAACGCGCAGTTTCCGGCCACCAGCTTTGCCGACTTTGTCCGCCTGGGCCAGGCCAGCCAGGGGCAGTGCGCATCGGCTCGGCCGGTGTCGGATCGCTGGACTACATGGGCACCGCCATGCTGCAGGCGCAGTTGGGACTCGCGCTGAACGTCATCCCGTACAAGGGCATGGCACCGGTATTGAACGATCTGCGCGCCGGTCACATCGATGCCTGCATCGTCAGCCCACCCACCGTTCGCCCCCATGGTGCTGGACGGCAAGGTCCGGTACTGGCCGTGCTGGACGCGCAGCGCAGTGCATTGCTTCCCGACGTGCCATCCGCAAAGGAACTCGGTCACCCGGCCCTGATGGTCGGCAATGGTGGGGCATTGCCGGTCCCGCAAAATGGATCCGGCCGTCGTCGCGTCCTTGCGCCAGGCACTGATGCAGGTGCTGTCGGACCCCTTCGTTTCTGTCCGCACTGCAAGAGAAGGGATTCGATCCTGCGGTGCTTGCCGGCGATGCATTCACCCAATTCGTGCACGCGGACCTGAAGAACTGGAAGGCGGTGGCCGTGCAGGCCAGGGTCAGCATCGACGAATGAGCCCCACAGCAACGGCCGTGGAACGGCCTGCCGCCTGCTTGCGCCGAAACGATACGACCCGCTCGCGGCGGGTCGTATCCATGGGCAAGGCGCCCGGGCCATGCGGCACGGCGCAAGTGCGTGTCGATGCCGATCAGGCCTTCTTGACGGCCGCCCGCTTGCCCAGTTCGATCTTGGCGATGGCATTGCGGTGCACTTCGTCCGGACCGTCGACGATACGCACCGTACGCTGGTGGGCATAGGCCTCGGCCAGCCAGAAGTCCTGGCTGATACCGGCCGCGCCATGGGCCTGGATCGCCCAGTCCACCACCTTGCACGACATGTTGGGGGCCACCACCTTGATCATTGCGATCTCGGCGCGCGCCGCCTTGTTACCGGCGGTATCCATGCGGTGTGCCGCATTGAGCGTGAGCAGCCGGGCCTGGTCGATCATGCAGCGAGACTCGGCAATGCGTTCGTGCCAGACCGACTGCTCGGCCAGCGGTTTGCCGAACGCGACCCGCGCCTGCAGGCGGTCGACCATCATCTCCAGCGCACGCTCGGCCGCGCCGATGGAACGCATGCAGTGGTGGATACGTCCAGGGCCGAGCCGGCCTTGCGCAATCTCGAAACCACGGCCTTCACCGAGCAGGATGTTGGCCACCGGCACGCGCACGTTCTCGAGCACCACTTCCATGTGGCCATGCGGTGCGTCGTCGTAGCCGAACACGGTCAACAGGCGCAGCACCGTGACGCCCGGCGTGGCGCGCGGCACCAGCACCATGGACTGCTGCTGGTGGCGTGCTGCGTCCGGGTCGGTCTTGCCCATCACGATGAAGATGGCGCAATTCGGATTGCCGGCGCCCGACGAGAACCACTTGCGCCCGTTGATGACATAGTGGTCGCCATCACGGATGATGCTGCACTGGATATTGGTCGCATCCGAAGACGCCACGGCAGGCTCGGTCATCAGGAACGCGGAACGGATCTTGCCGTCGAGCAGGGGTTCCAGCCACTCCTCCTTCTGCGCGTCGGTGGCGTAGCGCTCCAGCGTCTCCATGTTGCCGGTGTCGGGGGCGGAGCAGTTGAATACCTCGCCCGACCAGCTGACACGCCCCATGACCTCGCACAGCGGTGCGTAGTCGAGGTTGGAGATGCCGCCCCTGGCCCCTTGTAGGGATGGGGCAGAAACATGTTCCACAGGCCGGCCTTGCGCGCCACGCCCTTGAGCTCTTTCGATCAACTTGAGAGGTTGCCAGACGTCGCCGGCACGGCGGTTCTGCGCCAGTTCGTGGTGGTAGCGCTCTTCGTTCGGATAGATGTGTTCGTCGAAGAAGGCGTTCAGCCGCGCCATCAGGTCGCGCGTCTTGGGGAGTATTCAGTGAACATGGGCGTCTCGGTTATGGCAACGGATAGACTGCCACACGCGGTACGCGGGCAGAACCCAATTAAACCGCCGACGATGGGCTGGCGCAGTCGCCAGCGCGACGGACCGACCGGCGGTCCGCCGTGGGCAGGATCAGTCCGCCTGGACGCCGGCGCGCTTGACCACCGCCGCCCATTTCGCCTTGTCGGTGCGGATCAGTGCGGCCAGGTCCTCCGGGCCACCGCCGAGCGCCTCGATGCCGCCGTCGGCCATCTGCTTGATGACGTCCGGGGAGGCCATCACGGCATTGATCTCGCGCTGCAGCAAGGCCACCACGTCCTTGGGCGTTCCGGCCGGAGCCAATACACCCAGCCACAGGCTGACGTCGTAATTGGACATGCCGGGCGTGGCCGCAATCGGCGGGACACCGGGCAAGGCCGGCGACGCCTTGCGTCCGGTCACGCCGAGCGCCTTGATGCGACCGGTCTTGACATGCTCGACAAAATTGGAAGCGGTGTCGAACATCATCGAAATGCGACCGCCGAAGAAGTCGTTCTTGGCCGGTGCGCTGCCCTTGTACGGCACATGCAGCATGTCGACATCGGCCAGGCTCTTGAACAGCTCGCCCGACAGATGGCTGGTCGTGCCGTTGCCAGCCGATGCAAACGTCAGCTCGCCCGGGCGCTTCTTCGCCAGCGCAATGAGTTCGGCCACCGACGACACGCCCAGATTGGGCTGCACAACCAGCGCATTCGACGTGCTGTGCGTCGGCGCAATGGGCGCAAAACTGGTCACCGGGTCGTAGCGCAGCGACTTGTAGATGCTCGGATTGATGGTCAGCAGGCCCATGGTCGAGAACAGCAGCGTGTAGCCATCGGCCGGCGCAGTGGCAACGGCTTCGGCAGCCACGGCGCCACCCGCGCCGCCACGGTTGTCGATGACCACGCTCTGGCCGAGTCGCTCACCGAGCTTCTGTCCCAGGCTGCGTGCCATGAAATCGGTGGCGCCGCCGGCCGGGAACGGAACGACGAGCCGAATGGGTTTGTCCGGGAAAGCGGCAGCCCGTACGGGTGTTGCGGCGGCAAGGCCGAGGGATGCTGCCGCGAGCAGCATGGCGCGGCGGTTCGGGTGTTGGATCATGGTGCTCCTCAATGACCGGTGAAAATAGGCGCCCGCTTCTCCTTGAATGCGAGCTGCGCTTCCTTGGCGTCATCGGTCTTGCTGATGATCCCCGTCATGTCCTGCTCGTAGCGATAGCCGTCGCGCAGGCTCATGTCTTCGATGACGTTGAGGGTATGTTTGCCCATGCGGGTCGAGACCGGACTCTTGGATGCGATCGTCGTCGCGATTTCCAGCGCGGTCGCCATCAGTTCTTCGGGGGCGACACAGGCCTCGACGATGCCCAGGCGCAGCAGTTCCTCGCCGCCGACACGGTAGCCGGTCAGCGCCATGCGCCGCAGCCGCGAGTGGCTGAACAGCCGCATCGCGTGGCGGCATCCGCCCAGCAGGCCGACGTCGACCTCGGGCAGGCCGAGCGAGGCCTTGTGCGACGCGACCAGGATGTCGGACGAAGCCACCATCGCCACGCCCGAACCCAGCGCAGCGCCGTTGATCGCCACCACCACTGGCTTGGCACATTCGCGGATGGCGTGGAAGCACTCCCGCGTGCGCCGCGAATGGGCAACCAGATCACCCGGGCCCTTGATGACCTCGGACCGACCCTTGAGGTCTGCACCGGCGCAGAACACCTTGCCGGCACCGGTCAGAATGACGGCGCGCACGTCGTCCGTCTCGGAAATGCGATCCAGTGCCGCGGTGAGTTCGTCGTTCAGAATGCGTGTCAACGCATTGACGGGCGGCGCATTCATCGTCAGCGTGGCGACGTGGTTCTCGATGGATACCTGGAGTTGCTGGAAGTCGTTCATGGTGGGGATACCCGGTGGGACAGTGGCGGCATATGAAGCCCACCAGTCTAGCGACCCGGCCTGTGGGCGCCTACCAGGGTCGCTGCAAGACTGCTATGCCCCCAGCCGCAAGACCCTGGGGAAAACCCTCACAGACGGTCAGCCGCCGTCGACGTCCGGCGCATGCGCGCGTACCCACGCGACGATAGCCTCAGCCACCTGCGCCGGACGTTCGGGAACCATGGCATGGCTGGCGCCGTCGATGACGCGCACCGTGACCTTGGCACCCAGCACATCGCGCAATTCGTTGCGGGTGGACGCCGGCCGCCAGGGATCGGCTGCGCCCTGCAGGTCCAGGACCGGCGCGTGGCTCACGGGCCACCAGGCATCCTTGGCCGGGCTCGCCGTGGCCCGTCGATAGTCGGCACGCAATTCCGGGTACCAGCCGTGCAGCCACGCCGAGGCATCGTTGCCAGGTGCGAAGAACGCCTTCTGCAGGTGGAACAGGCGCTGTGCCGTGTCGCCCTGCGTGTCGGATGCGATGGCCAGCGAATCGGCCAGACCCAGCGGAAAAACCCGCGCCGCGCCGGCAAGCACCACCACGCCACGCACCCGCTGCGGATGCAGCAGGTCCAGCACCCGCGCGACGAAGTGGCCAAACGCATGGCCCACGATAAATGCGGCACCGCCGCCAAGCCGCTCTATCGTGGTGGCCACGTCCTGCGCCAGCACGCCCAGGCTGAGCGTCTCCATCGGACCCCGGCTGCGGCCCATTCCGCGCGGCTGGGGACGCAGCACGCAATAGCCTGCGGCGGCGATGCGTTCTGCCAGTTCGTCGAAGTCGAGTGAATCCCGCCCCGACGACGGCAACAGCACCACCGCCGGCCCGCTGCCATCGATCAGCACATCGATCTGTACCGGCCCGTCATCGAGCAGCACGCGCCGACGCGCGCCGCAAGCCTGCGTGGGGTCGCCGCTCATCAGTCGATATGCACGCCCGCGCTCTTGACGATGGCCGCCCATTTGGGCAACTCGCTGCGGATCAGGCTGGTGAACTCTTCACGGCTGCCGAATGCCGGCTCGATGCCGAGTGCGGACAGTTGCTGGCGCAGCGCCGGCGTCGCCATGGCACGCCCCAGCGCGGTGTGCAGGGTCGTGAGCACCGGCACCGGTGTGCCGGCCGGCGCGAACAGGCCGAGCCAGTTCGACACGTCATAGCCCTTGAGTCCCGCTTCGTCGATGGCGGGCACGTTGGGCAAGGCCTTCAGGCGCCCCTTCGACGTCACGCCCAGCGCATGGACCTTGCCCGAACGGATATGGTCTTCGTACACCGTGTAGGAATCGAAGGTCATGTCGATCCGGCCCGCCAGCACGTCCACCAGCAGCGGCGCGCTGCCTTTGTAGGGCACATGCAGCATGTCGACACCGGCCATGGACTCGAAGAGCGCTCCCGACAGGTGGCTGGAGCTGCCGTTGCCGGCCGAGCCATAGGTCAGACTGCCCGGCCTGGCCTTCGCCAGCGCCACCAGTTCGGCAATCGAGCGCGCTTTCACCGACGGACCGACCACCAGCACCCGGGGTGTCACGTGCGTCAGGCTGATGGCCTCGAAATCCTTCAATGGGTCATAGCGCAGCTTGGGGTACAGCGCCGGGTTGATGGCATGCGTGCCCATGGTGCCGAAGAACAGCGTATAGCCGTCCGGCGCCGACTTCGCGGCAGCCTCCGCAGCGGTGGAGCCGCCGGCGCCACCCCGGTTGTCGATGACGACCTGCTGTCCCAGTTCTTCCGAAAGGCGCAAGGCCATGCCCCGGGCCATCAGGTCGGCAGCGCCACCGGCCGGGAACGGCACGATCATGCGCAGGGGTTTTTCCGGGAATGCAGCCAGCGCGACGCTGGAAACGGCGCCCAGCAGCAGCGCCAACAGCACCGGAACGATTCGGCGATTCATGGTCATACCTGTCTCCCTCTTTGGAATCCTGCCGGCACGGAACTCGACTGCCGCAGTCCGGGGTGCAGGCTGCACGCCGTACTTGCCGGGGACGCCAGACTATAGGGACGTCGGCGCCGCGATCACTGCCCAATAGCGCAATTCTGCTGTGCCGCACGCGTCATACCGGATGCCCCGCCATGCGTGCGGGCTCCGGCGAGCTGACCGGTGCAACAAGGCGACAGATCGCCGCACGTGGCCCGCCAGGCGCGGGCCCATGGCGGCGCGATGCATACCAGCTTTGCAGCCATGGCGGTATCGAAGCCGTCCAGCCCTGCCTAGACTGGCGCCCATGCATGCCCCATCCAATGGCCTCTTGACGGCCCCGATCACGGTGCCATCCTGCCGCGGCTTGGCCATGGCCCATGGCAGCGGCCATGCCGAAGCGGCGCCCGGACACCCTCGCCGCTGCTGCAAGCGCGTGCCGGCATGCTGATACTTCAGACACCGGCCGGATTCCTGGAACACATCGGCCGCAAGCTGGGCACGAGCGCCTGGTTCACGATCGAGCAGCACCACATCAGCGGCTACGCAGGTCTGACCGGCGACGACTTCTGGATCCACGTCGACACCGAACGTGCAGCGCGCGAAATGCCCGGCGGCAAGACGATCGCGCATGGCCTGTTCACGCTGTCACTGGTGCCGCTGCTGCAACGGGACATCTTTCGCGTCGCGCAGCGCGGCCGCGGGCTCAATTACGGCTCCAACCGCGTGCGCTACACCGCGTCCGTCCCGGTGGGCTCGCGCGTGCGCCTGCACCAGACGCTGGTCGATGCCGTGCGGGTCGGCGATGCCACCCGCCTCACCACCCATTGCGAATTCGAACTCGAAGGCAGCGCGCGCCCCGCCCTGGTTGCCGAATGGATTCTGCAACTGCACGACCGTTGACACGCGCCGATCGGCCCGCTGCCGTCCCTCAGCGCCGGCCGTCCCGGATTGCAACGAAGTAGTCCGCGCGTCCGATCTGCCCGCCCTTGAGCGCAACCTGCAGACCGTCGAAGGACGCATCATCGCTGTGGGCCGTGCACAAGGGCGATCCGGGCGTCTGCGGCAGTGCCATGGCGACCGTCAGCGCATGCACGTGCAGTTCACGCAGCGCGTGGCTGGACGTGTCGCCGCCGGCCACGACGGCACGCTGCAGCTTGCGGTGCGCAACCATGTCGCGCAGCAGCCGTCCCAGGCGCCGGCCGATGGCGTGGGGTTCATGATCGGCGTGCGGTGTGGCCATGCTGTCCGGCCCCAGGGCGCTGTGAACGATGACGCTGCGCCCCTGGTCCAGCGCCTCCCGTGCCAGCACCAGCACACGCAACTGCTCGGCCTCGCCCTGGCTGCGCGAGGACAGCCGCGCCGCATCGACGGCCACGAGGGTGAACCCCTGCTCGCCCGCGGTGCGTATCTGCAAGGCGGTGATCTCGGAGCAGCTGCCCGATACGACGGCGATCTGGCTGACGGCCCCCACCGACGTGACCATGCGGGCCTCGCCCTGGATCAGGTCCTGCGCGGCCCATTCCGGAACCAGCGCGTATTCGACGCCGGAGGAGCCGACGGTGAAAAGGCTTTGCCCCGCGCGCGTCTGGCGCCAGAGCTGGTGCCCGACACGGCGCTGCGTGGCCAGGTCCGGTACGTCGAACAGCACGGCGTGCGGGCCCTGCGCCTGGCTGCGCATCGCCTGGTCGACCGCCGCATCCGCCTGCTCGCCCTGCAGGCTGAGCCAGTCCACCAGCTGCACCGGCAGCTGCGTCTGGGCCGCCAGGTGCAGCCGCAGATCGGCCTCGTGCATGGGGGTGACCGGATGGCGGCTCATCACCGGATGGCGATCGAGCCGGTAGGTCACGCCGTTCATCGCGGCAAAGTGCTGGCCGAACACGGTATACCGACGCAGTTGCGGAACCCCGACCACGATGGGCACGCTGTGCTGGCCGAACACCCGCGCACCGATCTCCAGTGCGCGCCCGATGTTGCCCACCTCGGGCGCGCTGTCGAAGGTCGAACACACCTTGTAGTGGCATACGCCCGCGTCCAGTCCCTTGAGCCAGCCGAAGGCCACGGGCAGATGCGCGTCCATCCACGCCGGTGACTCGCTGCGGCTGGTGCCGGCAAGGCCTATCGCCTGCAGCGGCCCCAGGCGGCCCAGCCGCTCCAGTTGCTCCAGCGTGGCGGGATCCAGGAACAGCGCCGTGCGCACGCCGGACAGCGTGAGCGCCTCCATGGCGTCGGTGGACCCGGTGAGGTCGTCACCGTAAAAGCTCAGCAGCAATCGATGCATGGTGGGTTTACTTCCTGAATGCCGCGATGGCCTGGGCCAGCGCCGGATGGCTGGCGGCAAAACTCTCAAGGTCGACCCCCTGCACCGCCGCCTCCCAGGCTTCGCGCAGGCTTTGCACGCCGCCGGGCACGCCGCCGGGATGGGCCATGATGCCGCCGCCGCAGCAGTAGATGAGGTCGGTGCTGCCCACGGCCCGGTAGGTATCGGCCACCTGCTCGGCGGTCTGGCCCGACGAGAACACCGGCATGACCTCGCAGCCTTTGGCAGGGGCCGCAAACATCGGCGTGACACACCGCTTGGCCGAACGGATGACCGACGCATCCGGCTCGCTGAACTTGTTGCGCAAGCCGTTCACATGCAGATGGTCGACGCCGGCCAGGCGCCAGAACTGCTGGTAGGCGGCAAAGTCCATGCCCACGGCCGGCGACCGGCTGAGCATGCCCCAGCCCGCGCGATGGCCGTGGATCGGCAGCTGGCTGTGCCGGCGCAACCAGGCCAGGCCGGTCAGCCCGACGCAGGCCACGGTGACCATGATGCAATTGCCGCCGGCGGCCAGCACGTAGTCATGGTTGGCGCGCATCACGTCGAGCTCGTCGGTGATGTTGAACGCGTACATCACCTGATGGCCGGTGCGCTCGGCATGCGCACGCAGAATCGGCATCACCGCATCCACACGGGCCTTCAAGGGGTTGTGCGAACCGTTGCCCTGCAACTCATCGTCCTTGATGAAGTCGATGCCTGCATCCACCAGCTGCCTGACCAGTGCGGCAGTTGCCTGCGGGCTCAACCCGACACTGGGCTTGATGATGGTCCCGATCAGCGGCCGGCCCTGGATGCCGAGCAGATCGCGCGTGCCCTGGATGCCGAACTGCGGCCCCTGGTAGGCCTGTGCAAATGCCACGGGTAACTGCAGGTCGAGCAGGCGCAGCCCGGAGAATTCCTTGAGTTCGAACAGATTGCCGGCCACGGTGGCATGCAGGTTTGGCAGCGATGGCCCCAGGTTGGCGATCGGCCAGGATACGTCGATCTCGGCACGCTGGAACACCGGCGTACTGCCCATGTGCGGTGGCAGCGCACGCATCGGAAGCGAAGGCTGCGCACAGGTATCCAGGCGCGTGATGCGCTCGACCACCGCGCCCGAGGCCTGGCGCAGTTCGTCGGTCTCGCCCGGCAGCCGGGTGAAGGTTCCGCACGACTGCTCGCCGGCCAGCACGTCGACGGCGGCCTCCAGCGGAAACGGGGTCTCCACCCAGTAGCGTGCGCGGATGCGATCGTCGGCCAGCAGGGGGGGCGACGTGGGAGCTTGCGATGTGGGAGCTTGCGATGTGGGCATGGTCATGCGTCCGGCGAGGACAAAAGGGGAAAAGGGCTTTGTCAGGTCTGCAGCAGCACGACCTGATACGCGGCAAGTGGCAGCTCACAGGCGTCGGTGCGCGCGGCCACCGGTTCCAGGGGGACCGGCTGGCCCGGCATGTGCAGTTCGGATGCGGGGCGCGCCTGGCACAGGTCGCTCGCCGTCCAGCGGCCCTGCAATGGCAGCCGCACGAAGCTCTCGCCAAGATTGGCGAGCAGCAGACGCAGCGCACCGTCGCCGGTTTTCCAGGCCAGCGCGGCTACACCGTCGGGCAAACCGTGAACGGTGTGCACGGCGCATCCGCGCGCCTCGTTGAGCACGGACTGCACGCGCCACGACGGCACGCAGGCCGGCACCCCCGGCTCGGCCAGGTCGGCGCGCAGCAAGGGGCCCTGGACACCGTGGGAATGGTTCAGGCTCAGCAGTTCCAGGTCTTCGGCGATCGCTGCCGCGGCATAGCCTGCGAGCCAGGCGGCACCGAAGCTGCCGTGGTGCCGGGGATCGTCCGTGGCCATGGCCACGCGCTCGTGCCGCGGGTTGGCGCTGGTGGCTTCCCCGTATGGATTGCGGCACATGCCCAGCGTGATCGGACCGAGCCGGTAGCCCAGCCCGGGCCAGATCGCGCGGACACTGCGGGCGATGTGGGGCAGCGACTCCAGCGTCTGCATCACCGAGCGATCGTCGGCCGCATGCACCAGCGAACAGGTGGAATGGCCGATGAACGCGATGTGGCTGGCGGACTGCCGCTTGCGATTGAGCTCGGTGAAATAGGTCAGCATGCCCCCACCGATGTGGCTGTCCGCAAACGCCTGCGCAAACGCCTGGGCATAGGCCTCCAGACTGGGCGACTGCGGCCACGTGTCGCTGGGCTGGTAGCTCTTCAGATAGACCTCGGGGCAGGCCCGCACCGCCTGCGGCACGAGACCCCGGCTGCGGCATTGCTGCGCCAGCCGTCGGGCGAGGTGCGCGGGCTCTTCGTGCGGCGGGCACAGCACATCCAGTTGCACGGCTGCGCCGCAGTCCCGGGCCAGCTGGACGATGCCCTGCAATTGCAGATCCGAGGCTGCCGCGTCGCCGGCAGCGACTTCGGCCTGCAGGCAGGCCGGCCGCAAGGCACGTACGCAGGCCTGCTCCGCCGCAGTGATGCGGGCCACATCCAGGGGTAGCCCGAGGCCGACGGGCGGCACCCGGATGCCGGTCGCGGCGCCGACCCGGACCTGCGCATCCCCCGTTGCCGAACGGAGATCGGAGGCCGCGGTCGCGGCCGCGCCCGGCCGTACCGTGACCGTGACGCGCTGCGTCAGCACCCGGCCGGCAGGCAGGGTGTAAGGCCAGGGATCCAGCAGGGAAGCGACATAGGTCTTGAACGATGCATCCGACCAGTTGCGCTGGTCTTCCATCTCGAACTTGCCCAGCGGGTCGTGCGGCAACTCGGCCTGCATCAGGCAGTCCACCTGCAGGCCCGACGGTGCGACATGGGTCAGCCGGCGAATGCCATAGGCCACCTGCGAGGGACTGATCTGCAGCGGAAACCGGGTGTCTTCGATCGCGCCATCGCAATGGCCGACCTGCAGCGCACAACCGGCCACGCCCGCCGCATGCAGCACGACGAAGCCGCAGCGGTTGGTCGTCAGCGGCGCGTCGGCCGTGGCCTGCACCTCGAACGACAACACACCGTCGGCATGGCCGTCGATCCGCCCGATCGCCTGCAGCACCCCTTGCGGCAAGGTCCACACGAGGTCGAACGCCAGGGAGAATTGTTGCGACGGCGACGGCGACGGCGACGGCGACGGCTCGGCCTTGCGCTGCCGGATCACCGCTTGCGCCGTACCCCAGTCGGCGTCACGAAACAGGTAGGCGATGCCCCGCACCACTTCCTCGCCATTCCAGCAGATGGCGCGCAGACCACCATCCTCCAGCCGGCAGGACAAGGGCCCTGCCTGCAACAGACGCGCGGACGGCACCGGCTGCGCGGTTCCGAACACGCGCAGTGCCGCTGCATCAGGCGGGGCAAGCACATCCGGGGGCAGGTTTGGGGGCATGGCGTGACGCAACTCCTGGATGCAGGCTCAGCTGCGCACCAGGCTCTGGTACAGGGTGTTGGCGCGGGTCAGGTGCTCGCGCATCGCCTGCTCGGCGCCGGCCTCGTCATGGGCCTCGATGGCGTCCACGATGCGGTTGTGCTCGGCCAGCGTCAGCGACTCGGCGCCGGGCGCGCGCACCAGCGACTGGTAATACTCGCCCAGCCACTTCAGCGTCGCCTTGAGGATCACCGGAAAGATCGGGTTGCCGCTCATCGCGGCGATCTGCGTGTGAAAGCCCATGTCGGCACCGACGAACTGCTGCGGGTCTTCGGTGTTGCGCTGCTGCTCCTCCAGGCACTGGCGCAGCAGGCGCATGCTGGCCTCGTCGGAGTGGCGGGCCGCCAGGCGTGCCATGCCGGCTTCGAGGAAGACGCGCACCTCCTTCAGATGCTCGATGGCGGCCGGGTCCGACCGCAGCAGATGCTGCGCGCCGCTGGTGATCTGGGCCACCAGGGACTCGGCCGTGGGGACCGCCACCCGCGCGCGCTCGCCGTGGTGAATGGTGACGATGCCGGAGCGGCTCAGCCACTGCAGGGCCTCGCGCACGGCAGGCCTGCCGACGCTGTATTCATCCATCAGTTCGCGCTCGGACGGAAGCTGTTCGCCGGCCGGTATTTCGCCGCTGCGGATCCGCGCGAGCAGGCGGTCCAGCACCTCCTGGTAGAGCTTGCGCCGCTGGATGGGTTCAGATGCCATGATCGTGTTGTCCTGCACAAAAAAACCAGGAAACTCCTGGGTCCGGACCATGATATCAATCGGCAAATACAACCCCTTTCGTCAACAGAAAGCAGCCGTAAGGCCGGTCCTCGGTGGTATGCACCAGCGCGAAGGCATTGCGCGCTGCCGCATAGAAGGCAAACCGCCCGATCGCCTCCATGCCGACCTCGCGGCCTTCGGCGGCCTCGCAGATCGCCAGCGCCTCGTGGTGCACCGGCAGCCGAACGCCGGGCTGGTCCACCGGATCCATGTGGGCCAGCGGCGAAGCGATGAAAGTGTCCAGGGGCAGCAGTTGAAGAATGCCTTGCAAGGCGCTTGTCACGTCCGTCCCGGGCAACTGCACCAGCTTGCCACTGCGCGTAGCCATGGCCGTGGCATGGGCGGGGTAGTTGCGATCGACAAGCGCCAGTTGGTCGCCATGCCCCATGGCCGCCAGCACCCACAGCAGATCGGCCGACATGAAGGGCGGCAGTGTCTTGAGCATCAGAGGCGCTCCTTGCCGATATCCAGCGTGGCCTGCTGGCGCGCGGCCGAGTCGTAGGCAGCCTCCACCAGCTGCAGCGTGCGCAGGTTGTCGGCACCCGAAGTCTGGGGCGTCTGGCCCATGGCCAGGCACTGCAGCCAGTGCTGCTGGATATTGAGCACGCTGTCCTGGATGTTGTGCCAGGGGCGCTGGGCCCAGGCATGCAGGGGCGGCTCACATCTGCGCCGGACCGTGTCAGCGCCGCGTCGCTGGATCGTGAGCATGTAGTCGGCATCGAGCCGGATCGTGCCCTCGGCTCCGTCGATCTCTACCAGCGTCTGGGGAAACAGCTCCCGTTCCAGCACCGTGGCATAGCTGCAGTCGACGATGCTGGTGAGGCCGCTGTCGTGGCGCATCATCAGCGTGGCCACGTCCTCGCCGCGGATCTTCGGATTGACGCGCCGGGTGCTGGCGCTGAGGGTGTCGACCTCGCCGAACAGGAAGCGCGCGATATCGATGATGTGGATGCCCAGGTCCTGCAGGATGAAACGCTCGCCAGTGGCCAGGTAAGGCTGGCCGGAGAACACGTCGAATGCGGAGCGAAAGCTCACGCGGCCCCAGAATGGCTCCCCGATGTGGCCCTCGTCCAGGGCATGGCGTACCGCCTGTATCGGCGTCTGCCAGCGGAAGTTCTCGTGCACCATCAGCGGAACGCCTGCATCGGTGCAGCTCTTGACCATGGCCGCCGCGTCGTCCAGCGTGTCGGCGAAGGGCTTCTGGCAGATGCAGGCCACGCCGTAGCGTGCCGCCATCTCCACCAGGGTCCGGTGGCTGGACACCGTGGTCGCGATGTCGACGAAGTCCAGCGCCTGCGCCTCGAACATGTCCTGCGCCGACCGATAGGTGCGGGTGATGCCGAAGCTGCGGGCAGCCGCGGCGAGCCGCTCGGCGTCGGCGTCGCACAGCGCGACGATTTCGACCCCGGCCAATTGCTGCCAGGCATGCAGGTGGTTGGTGGAGAAGAAGCCGCAGCCGATCAGCGCTCCTTTGCGAACCGATGTCTGTGGTGCCGCCATGGTTCAGGCCTCCGCGCGCATCTGCATCGCCATGCGCTGCTGCATGCGTTGCTGGAACTGGTCGACGACCACCGCGGCGATGATGACCAGGCCCTTGATGACGGTCTGCCAGAAGGAGCTGACCCCCATCATCACCAGGCCGTCGGACAGAATGCCGATGACGAAGGCACCAATGATGGTGCCGCCGATCCGGCCGCGACCGCCGGTCATCGAGGTGCCGCCGAGAACGGCTGCGGCGATCGCATTGAGCTCGAAGGTCTCGCCGGTCATCGGGTGCGAGGCCACCAGCTGCGAGGAGATGATCAGGCCGACGATGGACGCACACAGGCCGGAGAACATGTAGACGAAGAACTTGATCTGCTTGACCTTGACGCCGGACAGCATGGCCGCCCGCTCATTGCCGCCCACGGCATAGATATGCCGGCCCAGCGGCGTGCGCGCCCCCAGGTAGGCGGCGCCCAGGCCCACCACGACCAGCAGCCAGATCACCAGCGGAACCCCGAGGAAACCCAGTGTCCCGATCAGCGGGAAGCCGGTGGTGCCATGCGCGACGCTGCCCTCCAGATTGGGAAAGGTCGCGCCATCGGACGACAGCAAGGCGATACCGCGCGCAACGTAAAGCGTGCCCAGTGTGGCGATGAACGGGGCAACATTGAGCTGCGTGATCAGGAAGCCGTTGATCGCGCCGACGAAGATGCCCAGCAACAGCGAGATGCCGATGATTTCCACCACGTTGAAATACACGATGTAGTCGCCGATGGTCAGGCCATGCAGGATCAGCCCACCGGCCACCATGCCGGTGAGGCCGACGATGGAGCCCACCGACAGGTCGATACCGCCGCTGACGATGACATAGGTCATGCCGATCGCCAGGAATGCGTTGAGCGCCACGTGCTTGGACATGATCAACGCGTTGCCGGCGCTGATGAAGTTGGGCGCCATGATGGAGAAGAACGCCACCACGAGGAACAGCGCGATGAAGGTGCGCAGGCGCAGCAAGAGCAGCAAGGCGCCGTCGCTGGAGGTGATGGTCTTGGATGCGGGCATGGGTTTGGCGAGCGTTGCGGACATGGTGGATGCGTGGGTCAGGTGGGTGTGGCCGATGCGGCGTGGCGCAGCTGCGCGCTGTTGGAAGCCAGTACCACAGCCTCCTCGGTGGCTTCGCCCGGGCCGAATTCGGCCGCGAGCCGGCCGTCCGACATGACGAGGATGCGGTCCGACAAGGCCATGACCTCCTCCAGGTCGGAGGTCACGAACAGGATGCCCAGGCCGGCCTTGGACAGGTCGCGCATCACCTTGAAGACGTCGGCCTTGGCACCGATGTCGATGCCGCGGCTGGGCTCGTCCATCAGCAGAACCGTGGGGTCGGTCATCAGCGCGCGGCCGATCACGACCTTCTGCTGGTTGCCGCCGGACAGGGAGCCGATCTCCAGCGCCGGATTCTTCGCCTTGATCGACAGCGAGCGGATGTAGGTCGCGGCTGCCGTGGACTCGACCTTGGGCGCCAGATGCCCGCGCGTGGCCAGCCGCCACAGGCTGGCCAGCGTGAGGTTTTCGGCGATCGACATGCTGTGCACCAGGCCGTCGACCTTGCGGTCCTCCGGGATCAGCGCCAGCCCCGCATCGATGCAGGCGGCCACGTCCTGCCCGAGGATTTCCCTGCCTTCGATGCGTACGCTGCCGCTTGCGCGATCCGGATGGCAGCCGAAGATGCATTCGAACAGCTCGGTGCGGCCTGCGCCCATCAGCCCGTAGATGCCGACGATCTCACCCTGGCGCAGCTGCAGGCTGACGTCCTGCACCAGGTAGCCCGGAGCGCCGTTTCTCGGCAGGGTCACGCCCTGGACTTCGAGCAGGGTCTTGCCGCAACTGTGGTCGACCGAGCGCGCGAAGTTGCGTGTGCTGGCACCCACCATCTGGCGCACGATCCAGGGTACGTCGACATCGCGCATCAGCGCCGAGCCGGTGATACAGCCATCGCGCAGAACCGTGATGTAGTCGCCGATGCGGATCAGCTCCTCCAGGCGGTGCGAGATGTAGACGATGGCCACGCCACGCGACTTGAGGTCATGGATGACGCGGAACAGGATCTCGACCTCGGGCGCGCTCAGCGCAGAGGTGGGCTCGTCCAGGATCAGGATACGCGCATCCTGCGCCATCGCCTTGGCGATCTCGATGATCTGCTGCTGCCCGATGCGCAGCTCGCCCACCAGCAGACCCGGGTCCAGGTCGTGTTCCAGTGTGCGCAGCAATTCGCGCGCGCCCTGCATCTGGCGTCGGCTGTCGATCGCATAGCCGGCGCCGGTCAACTCCTGGCCGATGTAGATGTTCTCCGCAATCGTCAGATTGGGAAACAGATTGAGCTCCTGGAACACGATGCCGATGCCGTTCGCGCGCGCCTGCTCGGTATTGCCCAGATGCACCGGCTGGCCGTCCAGCAGGATGCGCCCGGCGCTGGGCTGCTCCACGCCGGCGATGATCTTCATCATGGTGGACTTGCCGGCGCCGTTCTCCCCCACCAGCACGTTAACCGCGCCGGCATGCAATTCGAAGTCCACGTTCTTGAGCGCCATCGTGCCCGGGTAGGCCTTGCTGACACCTTCGAGCCGCAGGACCACCGGATGCACGTCGGCGGGCGTGTCTGTGCTCATGGGAGTACCTTGATGGAGATCACGGTCATCGTCGGCACGTCGTCCAGGCTGTCGCCGGTGAACACGGCCAGCACCTCTACATGGGCGCCCTTGAGCTTCGTGCGGTCGACCGACTTGAACGCCTCTTCGTACGCCTTGTCGTTGAAGGCATTGGCCAGCTGGGCGAAATCGATCTGGTTGGTATAGGAAGTGAAATTGATGAACGGAAGAATGTCGCGAATCGTCGTTCCGCGGACCACCGGGCCGATCTGCAGTTCGGCGTCGGCCTTGCCGTCGCCATCGACATCGATATTGGCCACGCCGGCGCTCAGTTCGGTGTCGACCTCGACCAGTTTGCCGGTCAGACGGACCGCCATGTTCCACGGCGCACCTTCGGCCTGCTGGCGATGGCCGTACTTGGCACCGGCAGCAGCCAGGTCCGCCTGCATGGCGCTCTTGAGTGTCGGGAAGTCCGCCGCCATGGCGCTGATGGCCGGCAAGGCCTTCTTGTCCCACATCGCCTGCACTTCGGCCTTGGGGTCGAAGGACTTGTTCTCGAAGCTGCCTGCAGGCGTCGACGCTTTCTGCGGGTCATCGGCCGGCTTGCGCTCGATGCGGCAACCGGTCATGGCCAGGCTCAGCGTGGCAGCGGCCAGCAGCAGGCCCAGGGGGCGGAGCAGAGAAATGGGATGCATGGCGTGGTGTGCAGCAGCACGCAGCCGCTGCGCAGGTGTCTCTCGTGATTCTTTTGTGCGGCCTGCACCCGGGCCTGGCCCGGGTGCAGGTTCAGCGGCTTACTTGGACAGGGTGAAGGTTTCCAGCTTGCCGGCGTTCTTTGCCGTGATCAGCACGCAGTCCATCAGTTGCTTCTCGGGCAGTCCGGTCTTGCCGGTCTTGAGGAACTTGTCGGCCTGCTCGACCGCAATCTGCGCCTGGCGGTATGCGGGCTGCAGCACGGTGGCCTTGATGCCGCCCTTCTTGATCGAATCGCGCACGTCATTGCTGCCGTCGAAGCCGACCACGATGACGTCGGTGCGCTTGGCCGCCACCAAGGCGGCCCAGGCACCCATGGCCATGGTGTCGTTGCCGGAGATCACGCCCTTGATGTCCGGATTGGCCTGCAGAATGCTCTCCATCTTCTTGAAGGCTTCCGGCTGGCTCCAGTTGGCCGACTGGCGCGCCACCATGGTGAGACCCTTGTATTTGTCGATCACATCGTGGTAGCCCTTGGAGCGCACGCCGGCATTGATGTCCGCCTCGCGGCCGACCAGCTCCACGTACTTGCCCTTCTCCTTCATCAGCTTGACGAACTCTTCCGCACCGAGCTGCGCGCCCTGGTAGTTGTTGGACACGATCTGCGTCACGGCAATGCCGGTGGCATTGATTTCGCGGTCGATCAGGAAGGACGGGATGCCGGCGTCCTTGGCCTTCTTGACCGCCGCGACCGACGCTTCCGAGCCGGCGTTGTCCAGGATGATGGCCTTGGCCTTGCGGGCGATGGCGGTGTCGAACAGCTCGTTCTGCTTGTTGGCATCGTCGTCGTGCACCAGCACCAGCGTGTCGTAGCCCATCTCCTTGGCACGGGCCTCGGCGCCCACCGCTTCGGCCTTGAAGAACGGGTTGTCGTGCGACGGGGTGATGATCGCAATCAGGTCCTTGGCCTGGGCGCTGGCGGCCAGGCCGAAGGTCAGGGCGAGTGCGGCAGGGATGGCTGCCAGGAATCTGCGGGATGTCAACATGTTGTCTCCACTTTCTGGGGTTGAGGTTGCAGGGAAAAAATGGGCGAGAGGGCTCACCCCGGGGGAATCGTTGCGATCAGGTGATGCGCTGGATGCTGTCGGCAATCTCGGCCGGCTCGAAGATGCCGCGCCAGTCGTCGCGCATCAGGCGCGGCTTGCCGAATTCGATCGCCTTGTTGCAGGCATCGGAGAACTGGCCGGGGATCTCCTCGAAGATCACGGCGGCCAGGATGTTCATGTGGCCCAGCAGGAAGTCGCGCGCGGCCTCCTTGGGTACGCCGCGGCGCACGACCTCGTCCATGCCGTCGCGCATCACCGCCAGCAAGGTCGCGACCACGGTCTCGGACAGGCCCGGCTCGAGCAAGGCCATCTGTTCGACCGTCATCGCGTACGAGCGCAGGATAGGTGCGTAGATGGTCTTGGCAATCGCCTCGCCGATGGCGTAGTTCTCCTGTGGCCCCTGCATCAGCGAGTTGACGATGGACTGCGGTGCGGCCAGTCCGCCAAAGCGGTCCAGCCGGGCCTCCTCAGAAGGTGCGTTGTTGAAGATCGACGGGTGGCAGGGATGCGTGACGAAGTACACCAGGTCCTTGCGATCCGGCAGATGCCCGGCGAATGGCGCTGCAGCGTCCAGCGTGATGACCATGGTGCCCGGCTTGAGCATGGGGGAAATGGATGCGGCGATCTTGCCGATCACGGTGTCGGGCACGGCCAGGATGACGGCGTGTGCGCCATCGAGCGCGGTGGCGACGTCGACGCAGCTGATGCCCAGCTCATCCTTCAGCCGTTTCTGGCCGACCTCGCTGACCTCCACATGGCGAACGGTGTAGGCACTGTTCTTGAGGTTGCGCGCAAGCCGTGCGCCCATCTTGCCGCCTGCGCCAAACAGGGCGATCGTGGGTAAGTTCATGCTTTTCTCCAAAGAATTCGGGCAGCGCACAATTCAGTCGTTGAATTGGCTACTGGTATGATGAGTACATCACAAGGTCAGATGATCTTCACTAGGTACTTACCCGAAGATCGGGTGAGCCGCAGCGGCGTTGTCACCCACCCGCAGGCGCCGCGAAATCTCTGGCGCCAGGCCATCGGCATGCGAATTTGTCTCGCTGGGCAAGGCGTGGCGAGCGCGTGTTGCCCGCACAATATCGCCACCCATCCATTGGAGACAAGGCATGACAACAGGTGAGCAGAAAGGCCGATCAGCGGCCGCCATCGAGACGCCCAGCCGCACGGTCGGTGGCCGCCGGATAGCCGCGGGACCCGCCCCGGGGCAACAGACCCTCCCGCGCAAGACCCGCAGGGTGAAGCCGTGAGCGGCGTCCTCGTCCTGCAGTCCGGGGCCGCAACGGCCCGTCTGCTGCCGGCCGCCGGTGGAAGAATCTCCGCGCTGCGGCTGCAACCGCAAGGCAATGCGGACGCCGTCGACGTGCTCCATCCCTACCCGGAAGACTTCTTCGATGCGCTGCGCTGGGGCAAGGGCGGCATCTACCCTCTGATGCCGTATTCGAACCGGATTGCCCAGGCACGCGTTCGCGTCGATGGTGACGATGTCGCGCTGGCCCCCCATCCCGACGCTGCACCCCACACCTTGCATGGCAATGCCCATGCGCTGCCCTGGCAGCTGGAATCGCACACGGCGGACCGCGCGGTGCTGGTACTCGATGCCGCAGCCAGTCCGGCCTGGCCGTGGCACTACACAGCCCGCATGGAACTGGCACTGGCGCCGTCGGCCTTGTCGGCCACGCTGTCCATCCGCAACGCCGACGCACGTCGCATGCCGGCCGGGCTGGGCCTGCATCCGTATTTCCGCCACCACAGCGATGCGGCCGTGGGCTACCGGCCCGGCGCGATCTGGCCGCCGACACCCGACTTCGTCGCCATGGCCTCGCGCGCCCCGCTGCCACAGGAGATCCATGTGCCCGCGCGGCCGCTGCGTGCCGGCGGCCTCACCGACTACATCGGAGGATGGGATGGCAAGGCCACGGTCGAACTGCCGGAAGGCGCGGTGCTGGCCATCGATGCAGATCCGGTGTTCTCCCACCTCGTCGTGCACCGACCGGACGCATTGACCTATCTGTGCCTGGAACCGGTCAGCCATGTCGCCGACGGCTTCAACCTGGATGCCCGTGGCGTGCCGGACACCGGCACCCATTGGCTGGCGCCCGGGGAGTCGCTCTCAGGTGCGATGCGCTTCTCGCTTCGGCCGGCATCGGCATGAGCCACCGCCCACTCCCCCACAGGCCGACGCCCACATCCAGCCGCAGCGCGAAGGAGCAGCCATGAACGCCCCAGCCGCCGCCCGCATTGCCGAGGTACGCGTCACGCCGATCGCGTTTCGCGACCCGCCCCTGCTCAATGTCGCGGGCGTGCACGAGCCCTGGGCGCTGCGCAGCATCATCGAGGTCGAAACCACCGACGGCCGGATCGGCCTGGGCGAAAGTTATGGCGACCTGCAGACGCTTGCCAACCTGCAGCGCGTGGCGCCGCTACTGGCAGGGCTCGACGTGTTCGACACCAACGCGCTGATCCGCACCGTGTACGCGTCCGTCTCCGGCGACCCGGACCCTGCAGCGCCATTCCCGCCGCAGGGCGACAAGGCCCGCGCGAGCGCCCTTGCGGCATTCGAGGTTGCGTTCCTTGACCTGCAGGCACAGCAACTGGAGCGGCCGCTGTACCAGTTGCTCGGCGGGGCCGTGCGCCCCGCCCTGCCCTTCAGCGCCTACCTGTTCTACAAGTTCGCACGCCACCATGGCTGGGACCATGACGATGCCGACGACTGGGGCGAGGTACTGACACCGGCCCAGATGGTCGGCGAGGCGCAGCGCATGGTCACCCGATACGGTTTCGGCTCGATCAAGCTCAAGGGTGGGGTGTTCGCGCCCGAGGTCGAGATCGAGGCCTTGCTGGCGCTGCGTGCGGCCTTTCCCGGCATGCCGCTGCGCATCGACCCCAATGGCGGCTGGACCGTGGAGACCACACGTCGCGTGCTGCCCGCCCTTGCGGCAGACGGACTGCTGGAATACCTGGAAGACCCGGTGTCGACGCTGCAGGAGATGGGCGAGGTGGCGACCTTCGCCAAGGGCATGCCGCTGGCCACCAACATGGTGACGATTGCGTTCGGCCACATCCCGGAGACCGTGCGCCTGGGCGCGGTGCAGGTGATTCTGTCGGACCACCACTACTGGGGCGGACTGCGCGCGACGCAGCAGCTGGCCGCCATCCGGGGCGCACCTTCGGCATCGGCATCTCGATGCATTCCAACTCGCACCTGGGCATCAGCCTGGCTGCCATGACCCATGTCGGCGTGACAATTCCCAATCTGCGCTATGCCTGCGACACGCACTACCCCTGGCAGGTCGACGAGGTCATCACCGGCGGCAAGCTGCAGATCAGGGCGGCCAGCTGGCACCGCCAACAGGCCACGGCCTGGGGTGACGCTGGACCGCACGCAGCTGGCGCGGCTGCACCGCAACTACATCGATTGCGGCATCCGCGTGCGCGACGACGCCAGGGAGATGCGCAAGCACCAGCCGGACTTCGACGACCGGCGCCCGCGCTTCTGAATTCGCCGGCACGGCGGCGCCATCGCTGGCCCGCAGCCCGTGCCGCCGACGCGCTCAGGCGTAGCCGGTCGACCCGTCCGGCTTGACCGGCACCTTGCGTTCCCAGTGGATGTATTCCTCGGTGCCCAGCAGCGCTTCGTCCATCTCCACACCCCAGCCGGGGCGGTCCGGGCGCAGCTCCAGGTAACCATCCTTTGGAAGGTGGGGATCCCTGACGTAGTGCGCGCCTCGTTCTTGCCGGACGCGGCGGCAACCTCACCGGTGCCGGCGCCAAACACATACCCCGGCCCGTGCGGCAGGCGGTATTCGAGGATGCGGAAGTTGGTCTGCGCCGCGCTGAAGTGCACGTTAACCGCCGTCGCCAGCTTGGACCCATCGGGTTGTGCGGCGCGATGGTCACGAAATGCGCTTCGGCCAGGGGCGGCGATCTTGCACATCTCCAGCACACCGCCCACCACGCAGATGTCGGGCTGGATGATGTCGACGCCGCGCACCTGCAGCAGCCGCAGGAACTCGAAGCGGCTGTACAGCGACTCGCCGGTGGCCAGCGTGCACTGCAGGCCGCGCTTGAGTTCTCCCCAGGCCTCGTAGTTCTCCGGCCGCATCGGCTCCTCGAAGAACAGCGGGTCGTACGGTGCCAGCGCATTGCCCAGTTGCATCGCCTGCGCCGGCTCGAAGATCTTGGCGTGGGCGTCGAAGGCGATCTCGTAGTCGCTGCGCACCGTTTCGCGCAGCTGGCGGAAGTACTCGGCACTGGTGCGCACCACCTCGCCCCAGCGGTTGCGGTGCATGTCGATGCGGTAGGGGCTGAGCTTGAATGCGGTCAGGCCCCATTCCGATTGCAGCGCATCCATCTGGTCGCGCGCGGCCATCGGGTCCGGCGCGGTGTAGATGCCGGCGTACACCTTGACCCGGTCGCGCACATTGCCGCCCAGCAGCATGTACACGGGGACACCCAGTGCCTTGGCCGAGATGTCCCACATGCAGTGGTCCAGCGCCGAGATCGCGGCCAGCCCCAGCGCACCCGGCGGGAAGCGGGTCTGCTGCATCAGGTAGTGGATCAGGTGGCCGATGCGCCGCGGGTCCTGGCCCTTGAGAAAGGTCAGCAGGTAGTCCAGCAGCGGGAACAGCGCCAGGTCGGGGCCGTGGTTGTAGCACTCGCCCCAGCCGGTGATGCCCTCGTCGGTGTCCATGGCCACGACGACGCGTGGGCGGTCCTTGTCGCGCGACATGTAGACGCGCAGTCGATCGATTTTCATGCTGTTGTCATCCGCTTTGTCGGCTCAATGGGTTCAATGGGTTCAGTCGTCGGCTCCAGCGGTTCTGCCGTACGCAGACCGATGCTCATCTTCCGGTGAAATAGCGTCCCCGCTGCAGCCGGGTCTGCACGTAGACGTTCTCGTCATGGGTCCCCGGCACATAGGAGCCGGATGCCGCCGACACCTGCGAGGAAATATTGGCCTGGCTCGGAAAACGTGCGACGAAGGCCTCGTCGATGTCCACACCCAGCCCGGGCGCATCGGGTACCTGCAAGAACCCGTCGACCGACACCGGATGCGGAACCACGGTCTGCGCGCGGCCTTCCCAATCGTCCTCGATGCGCTCCAGGAACAAGGCATTGGGAATCGCCGCCAGCAGGTGCAGCGCCGCGTATTCCGCCACCGGCCCGAGCGAGCCGGAATGCGGCGCCACCATGATGTGGTGCGCCTCCGCCATCGCCGCAATCTTCTTCATCTGCGTGATGCCGCCGGCACGCCCGGTATCGGGCTGGATCACGTCGACCAGTTCGCGCTCGATCAGGTCCCGCTCGCCGAAGATCGTGCTCATGCGCTCGCCCGCCGCCAGCGGCACATGGGCAGCGTCGCGGATGCGCTTGTAGCCGTCCAGGTTGTCCGGCGCGATCGGGTCTTCGATGAACAACAGGTTGAACGGCTCCAGCGCGCGGGCCAGACGCGCGGCGTCGCCTGGCGTCAGCCACGGCGGCCCGTGCAGGTCGATCATGATGTCCATGTCGCCCCCACCGCATCGCGCAACGCCGCCACCTTGCGCACCGGGTCCGACACACCACCGCATTTGATCGCCGTGACGCCGCGCGCCTTCAGGTCGAGCGCGACCTCGGAGTGTTGGCATGGGCGTAGATGCGAACCTTGTCGCGGACCTGCCCGCCCAGCAGGTTCCAGACCGGAACCCCAGCGCCTTGCCCTTGATGTCCCACAGCGCCATGTCGATGCCGGTCATCGCGCCCGCGCCGACCGTGCCTGTCATGCCATGCACCATGATGGCCGACATCATGCGCTGCCACAGCCGCTCGATATGGGTCGGATCCTCGCCGATCAGGATGCGTCGCAGGTCCTGCACCGCGGTCTCGATCACGCGCGGCCAGCCCGAACACTCACCAATGCCGACGATGCCCTCGTCGGTGTAGACCTTGACGAACAGCCAGTTGCGGGTGCCGGTGATGCCGGCGGAATAGGCCTGCGTGCCGAAGGCGTTGTCGGAAGCCCAGGCCTTGGGCGCCGGCGCACCCACATGCATCAGAAAGGTCCGGATGTCGGTGATCTTCATGCGCCCTCTCAGTGGTTCGCCGGGTCGTAGCGAAACCGCTTGTGCATGCTGCGCGCACGCGGGTCCGGCCGGGGAATGGCCGACAGCAGTGCCTGCGTATAGGGGTGGGTGGGTGCATCGCAGACCTGGTCGGTCGGACCGGTCTCGACGATCTTGCCGCGGTACATCACTGCCACGCGATCGCAGAAATAGCGGATCACGGCGATGTCGTGGCTGATGAACACGAAGGACAGCCCGAGCTTGTCCTGCAGGTTCAGCAGCAGGTCCAGCATCTGCGAGCGCAGCGACACGTCCAGTGCCGAGGTGGCCTCGTCGGCCACGATGATGCGCGGGTTCAATGCCAGCGCGCGTGCGATGCCGATGCGCTGGCGCTGGCCGCCGGAGAAGGCGTGCGGATAGCGCTCGCGCCAGGCGGGGTCCAGGCCCACATTGCGCAGCAGTTCGGCCACGCGGTCGTCCAGATCCTTGCCCGTGGCCAGGCCATTGACCAGCAGCGGCTCGCCGACGATCTGGGCCACCGTCATGCGCGGGTTCAGAGATCCGACCGGGTCCTGGAAGATCATGCGAATCTCGCGCCGGCAGTCCTTCAGCGTGGCCTTGTCGGTCTGCGCGATGTCCACGGTCGTGCCATCCGGCCGGCGGTACTCGATGGCGCCACCGTTGGGTTCGTAGACCCGCAGCAGGCAGCGGCCCATCGTGGTCTTGCCGGAGCCTGACTCACCGACGATGCCCAGCGACTCGCCAGGCAGCAGGCTCAGCGACACGCCGTCCACCGCCTTGACCAGGGTCTTGCCGGCACCGAAATGCAGTTGCAGGTCGCGCACCTGCAGAATCGGCTCGACCGTGCTGGCGATCGGCGGGCGCTGCAGCCGGATGTCGGCCGTGCGCCCGAGCTTGGTGACCGAGCCGATCAGCATCTGCGTATACGGGTCCTGCGGCGCATGGAAGATGGTGTCGACCGATCCGGTCTCGACCACCTTGCCGTGGTTCATGACGATCACCTGGTCGGCAATCTCGGCCACCACCCCCATGTCGTGCGTGATGAACATCACCGCCATGCCGTGGCTCTTCTGCAGGTTGCGGATCAGGTCCAGGATCTCGGCCTGTGTCGTCACGTCCAGGGCCGTGGTCGGCTCGTCGGCAATCAGCAGCGCCGGATTGCAGGCCAGCGCCATCGCAATCATCACGCGCTGGCGCATGCCGCCCGAAAATTCGAAGGTGTAGCGGTCGACCGCCTTGTCGGGGTTGGGAATCTCGACCTGGCCCAGCAGCTCGACACAGCGCGCGCGCGCCTGCGCCTTGTCCATCTTCAGGTGCAACGTCAGCACCTCCATGATCTGGTTGCCGACCGTGTGCACCGGCGACAGCGAGGACATCGGCTCCTGGAAGATCATCGCGATCTCGGCGCCACGCACAGCGCGGATCTCGCGCGAGCGACGCCCCAGGCGTGCCAGGTCGACGCTGCTGCCGTCGGCACGGTGCAGCAGCATGGAGCCACTGACGATGCGGCCGGGCTCGTCGACGATCTGCAGGATGGAACGTGCGGTGACACTCTTGCCGCTGCCGCTCTCGCCCACGACGCACAGCGTCTTGCCGCGCTCGACATCGAAGGACACGCCGTCGACCGCCTTGATCGTTCCGGTGCGGGTCGGGAAGTGGGTGCGCAGGTCGCGCACCTGCAGCAGCACGCCGGACAGCGCCGTGCTGTCGGCTGCGGAGGTTTCAGAAGAAGCGTGCGTCATTTGTTGTAGGGGTCGGATGCGTCACGCAGTCCGTCGCCGAGGAAGTTGAGCGCGATCACGGCCAGCACGACAGCGGCGCCGGGCAGGAACAGCCAGGGCGCGGTGGCGATGGAGCGGATGTTCTGCGCCTCGCGCAGCAGCACGCCCCAGGAGATGGTCGGAGGCTGAAGTCCCAGCCCCAGAAAGCTGAGCGAGGTCTCGGCCAGGATCATGGCGGGAATGGCCAGCGACACCGAGGCGATGATGTGGCTGGCAAAGCTCGGCAGCATGTGGCGGAAGATGATGCGCCCCTCGGACACGCCGTCCAGCCGCGCCGCGGTGACGAACTCCTCGGTGCGCAGACTCAGGAAGCGGCCGCGCACCACCCGTGCCAGCTGGGCCCAGCCGGTCAGCGACAGGATCAGTGTGATCATGAAATAGTTCAGCGTCGCGGGCCAGTTCTGCGGCACCGCGGCCGACGCGGCCAGCCAGATCGGAATCGTCGGCAGGGACAGCACCAGTTCGATCACGCGCTGGATCACGAAGTCGATGCGCCCCCCGTAATAGCCGGAGATACCGCCCAGCACGATGCCGATGGTCAGCGCCAGCACCACGCCGACCAGACCGACCGACAGCGATATCTGGGTGCCGACCATGATGCGGCTGAACACGCAACGCCCCAGCCGGTCTGCGCCAAAGAAGAACAGCGGCTGGCGTTCCTGGTTCGACGCGAACAGGTGGATGTTGGTGGTGAAAAGGCCCAGCACCGAGTACTCGTAGCCTTCGCCGAACATCTTCAGGTAGACCTTGCGCTTGTCGTCGGCCTTGTAGATCGCCGCCAGCGTCTGCGGGTCGCGCGTGAGCACATAGGGATGGATGTAGGGCCGTATCGACCAGCTGCCATCTTCGGCGCTGTCGATGAAATGCAGCGCCTGCGGCGGATGAAATGCCGAGCGGGTGTTCTGCTGCGACGGATCGTTGACGGCAAAGAAGCCTGGAACGATGGCGATCACATACAGAATGACCGTGACGACCAGGCCGGCCATGGCCAGGCGGTGACGCTTGAACGCCCACCAGACCAGTTGCCACTGTGAGGCGACGGCCAGTCGCGTCGAGACATCAGGCGCGTCGTTCTCCACGGGAACGGGAGCGGCAGGAGAGGAAACGGTGGTGGCGGCAGTCATGGTGCTTACTCGAGACGGATGCGCGGATCGACCAGCGCCAGAAGAATGTCACTGACCAGCGAGCCCAGCACCGTGAGCGCGCAGATCAGCAGGATGAAGGCGCCGGCCAGGTACATGTCCTGGCTCATCAGCGACTGCAGCAACAAGGGCCCGGCCGTCGGAAGGCTCAGCACGATGGCCACGATGATGGAACCCGAGACCAGGTTGGGCAGCAGCCACGCGATGGTCGAGATGAACGGGTTCAGCGCCAGCCGCATCGGGTACTTGACCAGCAGCGTGAACTCGGACAGTCCCTTGGCCCGCGCCGTCGTCACATAGGGTTTGTGCAATTCGTCCAGCATGTTGGCCCGCATCACGCGGATCAGGCTGGCAGTTCCCGATACGGCCAGGATGATGACCGGAATCCACAGGTGATGCAGCAGGTCGATGGTCTTGGCCATGCTCCAGGGCGCGTTCTGGAACTGCTCCGAAAACAGTCCGCCGACATCCTGTCCGAATTCGATGGCGGCGATGTACATCAGCACCAGCGCCAGCAGAAAGCTGGGCACCGCCAGGCCGACGAAGGACAGGCCGGTCACCAGGTAGTCGGCAATCGAGTATTTCTTGACCGCCGAGAACACACCCACGGGCAGCGCAATACCCCAGGTCATCAGCAAGGCCGAGAACGTGAGCACCAGCGTCAGCGCCATGCGCTCCCAGATCAGGTCGCCCACCGGTTGCTGCCACTCGAAGCTGAGTCCGAAATCGCCATGCAGCAGGATGTTGGAGATCCATTTCCAGTACTGCACGATCATCGGCTGATCGAGTCCGAAGCGGTTGCGCAGGTCGACCGCCGTGTTCTGGTCGACCACCTCGTTGGACGCGGCCAGTGTGGCGATATAGCTCGTGACGAAGTCACCCGGCGGCAGCTGGATGAGGACAAAGGACAGAAAGCTGATGGCGATCAGGAACGGCAGCATCCAGAACAGCCGCTTGATGATGAACTTCAACATGCAGGAATTTCCTCAGGCACTTGGCAGGTGTGCAGACTCGCGCCGGCACACGCCCGAAGACGCGTGCCGGCAGCCAGAATGACTCAGGTCTTCGTGAAGAAGAACTGTTGCGGCAGCGCCGGGCCCGGGTTGGGCCAGGACCAGGCGTTGGGATAGCTCTTGGGCACGTTCTGCAGATTGTTTTTCGCAATACCGAAGGAGTTGACTGCCAGGCAGACGCCGATGGTCTCGAAGGCCTCGCCGCACAGGTCGAACACCTGCTTCATCAGCTCGCCGCGCTTCTTGAGGTCGGCGGTGGCACGTGCGGCGTCGTACAGCTTCATGCGCTGCTTCTGGCTCTCGGGCGGCTCCATCCCATCCTTGCCGCCAGACACATACCAGGTCGCCCACGGAATCGCGTAGCGGGTGCCCTGCGTGTGCGAGGCAAAAAGGTCGCGCGGATCGAGCATGGGATCCAGTCCGCCCGGGCCAGGCCAGGTCGCTGCATCATGGTCATTGCTGTCGCCACGCGTGTAGTACAGCGCGCGTTCGATGGTATTGACCTTGATGTCCACGCCGATGTCAGCCCAGTGGCGCTTGACCAGCTCGAGCGTGTCGACCGCGTCCGGATACAGCGTGGGGATCACGTCGATCGAGAAAAACACCTTCTGCCCGTCGGGACGCAGGCGGAAGTTCTGACCATCACGCTTGTTGTAGCCGAGCTTGTCCAGGATCTCGTTGGCCTGCTTGGGATCGTGCTGCGTGAACTGGCGTGCGAGTTTCTCGTTGAACCAGGGATGGCTGGGCCGCGGGCCGGCCTGGTAGGGCTCGGACTGGCCCAGGTACACCAATTCGATGATCTCCTTGCGGTTCATGCCCAGCGACAAGGCCTGGCGGAACTGCTTGTTGCCGAACATCTCGCGCATCTTCGGGTCCTTGTGCGTGAGGTTCAGGTAGATCTGCACCTGCTGCGATCCGGCGTTGATCAGTTCGATCAATCGGTAGTCGCCCTTCTTCATGTTCTGCGACAGCGTCGGCTTGTTCTGCAGCGAGTCGATGTGGCGCTCCTGGATGTCGAGCTTGCCCGACAAGGCGTCGAGCATCAGCGACTCCACGTCCTGCGCAATGCCGAAGGCCAGCCGGTCGATGTACGGCAGTTGCTGGCCGCTTTGGTCGACCTGCCAGAAGTACGGGTTGCGCTCCATGACGACACGCGTGGCACCCCCGGTGTAGGGCTCGGTGATGACCCACGGATCCAGCGTCGGCTTCTCCGGATTGCTCCAGCGCGACGGAATCTCGATGTCACCGCACTTGGAACGGAACAAGGCACCCCAGTCCGACATGTTTGCGGCCTTGGCCAGCTCGCCCACCTTGGGGTTGTACTTGGGATGGAACTGGCTGCAGTAATGCTTGCAGAACAGCGTCGGGTGCTGGCCCAGTGGCGTGGCCAGTTGCTCCAGGAACAGCGCATACGGGCTGGCAAAGGTGAACTTCACCGTGGTGTCGTTGACCTTCACCACCTGGGCCGGCTTGTTCGAGATCGTCATCGTCGACGGCGCAGACTTGTAAAGCTCGGTGTTGTAGACACAGTCGTTCATCGAGAACAGGATGTCGTCGGCGGTGAACGGCTTGCCGTCCGACCATTTCATGCCCGGACGCAGCGTGAACGTGAATTCGGTGGCGTTGGCATTGACCTCCCACTTGGAGGCGACGTTGGGCAGCACCTCGGTGAAAGCCAGGTTCCAGCGCACCAGGCCCTGGTTGCCGACCAGACGCAGGATGCCGTTGTGGTCGGAACTGCCACGCAGCCCGCGCCGCAGCGCGCCACCATAGGCACCCAGCTTGTCGACCTGTACCACCATCGGCGCGGACGGCAGGCGCTTTGCCAGTGCGGGGAGCTTGCCATCCGCGACCATCTTGGCCAGGGCGGGCGCTTCCTTGCTTTGCTGGGCCAGCACCTTGCCGCCGAAGCCGGCAAGTGCTGCCGCACCGGCAAATCCTTTGAGGACCTTGCGGCGACCGGCATTGGTGGAAGAGTTCAGATCGGGAACGCGGCGTTTCATGGATGTCTCCGGGAGTGGATTTGTGGGCGACTTTGTCAGACAAATTTTTGACTGTCAACTAAGGTTAAACCCTAGCTCCCTTGCAAAATCCGAAAAACTTGAAATAAGATGCGCCGCCTGAGTCTATTTTTGTATGACAACTTTGCATTCGTCATATGCCTGAAAATCCCCCGCGCGCCTGTCCCGCCGGGCCAACCAAGCTGACGCCACGACCATGATGAAAACCTCTGCCCTGCATCTCGATGAATTCGCCAGCACCGTACTGGCGGTGCCACCGCTGGCGCGTCGCGCCGACATGTCGATCGACGCCGAAGAGAACCGCAAGCTGGTGCGGCACATCGAGTCGGGCGACCAGCGCATCCTCTTGTACGGCGGCAATGCCAACATCTACCACTGCGGCATCGCCGACTATGGGCAGATGCTCGACATGCTGGCCGATGCGGCTGCGCCGCAGACCCGGGTGATTCCCGCCATCGGGCCGGATTTCGGCAAGATGATGGACCAGGCGCAGTTGCTGCGCGGCAGCGGCTACCAGACAGCGATGGTGTTGCCGATGCAGGGCTTCACCAGCGAACAGGGTGTGGCCGACGGCATTCGCCGCTTTGTCGATGCGGCGCAGATGCCGGTCACGCTGTACCTCAAGAGCGAAAGCTACATCGACATCGAGCGGCTCGGCAGCCTGGTCGACGAAGGTCGCGTCGTGGTCGTCAAATACGCGGTGGTCCGCGAGGACCCTGCAACCGATCCATTCCTGGAGCGCCTCATCACACGCATTTCAGCCAGCCGCATCGTCAGTGGCATGGGCGAGCGACCTGCGCCGGTGCACCTGACCCGCTTCGGCCTGGCATCGTTCACCACCGGTTGCGGCTGCATCGCTCCCAAGGCCTGCATGCAGTTGCTGCGCGCGCTCAAACAAGGCGACACGGGCAGCACCGAAGCCCTGATGGCGCAGTTCATGCCATTGGAGACGCTGCGCGAGTCGGTATCATTGATCCGCGTTTTGCACGACGCCGTGAGCTTTTGCGGCGTCGCCGACATGGGCGCGCAACTGCCGCTGCTGAGTGGCTCTCCGCCCGGGATCCATGGTCAGATCAAGGCACTGGCCGATACCCTGCTGGCATTCGAACGAAGTTTATGAAAACACATGGCCGACATTGACACCCGCACCGGCGTTGGCGCACAGGCGCGCACCGGTGTCGTGGACCGCATCTACCGCGAGGTGCTGGCATCCATCATTGCCGGCGAGTTCCGCGAAGGCGACAAGCTCCCGACCGAGCTGGCGCTGACCGAGCGCTTCGCGGCTTCGCGGCCGGCCATCCGCGAAGCTTTGGCGCGTCTGCGCGCCGATGGTGTCACCGTCACACGCCAGGGATCCGGCACGGTCGTGCAACGCCGGCCCGACCCGGAGATGCCCCGCTTCACCCCCCTGGAGAACCTTTCCGACGTGCAGCGCTGCTTCGAGTTTCGCTTCGTCATCGAGTCCGGCGCGGCGGAACTGGCGGCTGGCAAGGCCGGTCCGGCAGACATGGCAGCCATCGAGCAGAGCTTTCGCAACCTGGATACCGTCATTGCGGAACACACGCTCGGTGCCCGCGAGGACTTCGAATTCCATCTCGCGCTGGCGCGGGCTTCGCACAACCAGTTCTTCGTGTCGGCCATTGCCCAGATGCAGGAGCAGGTCATGGTGAGCATGAACCTGATGCGCAACCTGACGCTGACCAAGAGCGTGGAGCGCCAGCAACTGGTGCAGGCCGAACACGCCGCCATCGTTGCCGCCTTGCGCCGGCACGACGGCCCCGGCGCTGGCCTGGCGATGCGCCAGCACCTGGAGAACGCACGCAACCGCATGTTCGGGGCCTGAGGCGCGTGCGCGGCGGCAGCCGATCCGCCGCCCATGCCTATACCAGGCCCGGTGCATCCCCCACTGGTGCGAACGCGCCACCCGCACGTTTGCGAATCTGATACAGCGATTCGACCGCTTCGCGCCGAACCTGCTGCGCATCCACACTCAGAATCTTCCCGCCGCGCTTGAGAAAGCGGCCGTCGACGACGACCGAATCCACGTTGGCGTTGGTCGCGGAATGGACGATGGTCTTGTCCAACTCCCCCATGGGCGCCAGATTGAGGTCGGTTGCCCGCAGCATGATGAAGTCGGCCCGCTTGCCGGGACTCAAGGTACCGGCGACTTCGCCAAAGCCCAGCGCCTTCAATCCATTGGTGGACGCCATCTGCAGGCATTGCCTTGCCGTGACGGCGGCAAGCTTTTCGGTGGGTGTTCCCTCATGCGGTGTCATGACGGCAAAGGCGATCCGCATCTGCTCGAATATCGAGGTCCGGTTCAGCGACGATGCGTCGCACGACAGGCTGATCAGCCCCCCTGCCTGCAGCAACAGCAGCGTCTGCTGCCGTACGTCGCCACCGCGCTGCGAGCGGAACTCGTTGCCGAACGAGACCGACAGTGCGGCGCCGGTCTGAACCAGCGTTGCACGGTCTTCGGGTGACAGAACGATGCCATGCACGAACACCGTCGACTTGTCGGCAAATCCCTCGGCATGCAGCGCGGCCGGCGAAACTCTGCGTCCCGGCGTCTGCCCCGAATGGATGACCAGCGGAACACCCAGTCGCGCCGCAAGGCTGTATTCCTTCTGATAGACAGCCTTCTCGGGAATACCCACGGCAGTCTGCCCTGGCCGGAAGTCCGGGGCGCGCCCCGCAATTCCATAGCCCACGCGGCCCTTCCATGCGGACGGGCGATCGAACCACTCCTTGTACGCGCGCTCGAAGTCCGCCAGATCGATCGTCTGGTTGATCGGGGTGGGATCAGCACCACCATAGGCGTAGCGGCCCCGCAAGCCGCTTTCGACCAAGGCACGGATTTCGGCGTCCACGTGCGCTGGCGACTGCGTGTGGTGGGCGTAGTTGAGCACGGTGGTGATGCCGGCATCGATCGCCTCGGTCAGCGCAAGCCGGTTGGCACGGTAGTAGTCGAGCGGCGTGTGGTGCGGGCCCAGTGCATTCTTGAGTACCGCGTAGCTGGCCCGTGGCGTGACCATGTTCTTGAACAGCGTGTTCCACATGTGCCAATGGCTGTCGCACAGGCCGGGCATCACGATCATCCCGGTGCCGTCCACCACCTCGGCGGACGCGGGGACCTGCAGGGCTGTACCTACGGCGACGATCGCATCCCCACGCACATGGATATCGGCGGCGGCCAGATCGCCCAGCGTCGGGTCCAGGGTGAGGATGATGGCGTTTCGGACCACATATTCGCCCGACTTCGGCACGGCATCCTGGCCCACCACACGCGTTTGGCTGAACGCTGCGATCGGTGCCGCGCCCAGCAGGCCGGCGCCGGCAACGGCCATCGATGCGGCCGAGCTTCGCAGAAAGTCCCGCCGCGCCTGCAGCGATGCGGCGATCGCCGAAGAACCAAAGGTGCTTGTTGATTTATTCGATGACATGTATGAAATCTCCCGGATGGATGTGGACCCGGCGGATTCGACCCCGGATCTGCGGCATCAAAATCGACGCGATTTCATTCTATGCACAAAATTACTGTTATCCATGCACCACACTTTTACGCATGAAAATTGATGCAAGCCCCCCTGCATCGAGGGGGGCCCGGGCCAGCGTATCCGATGCCCGCATGTCGCATGCGCATGCAGACCCGATGGCGGGGGATCAGGATGCAAAAGCAGGCCGGCAGCCCGCCGCCTCACGGCGACGTCGTCGCAGGTCGCACAAGCGCGTGCGCTGCCTCAGGAGCGTCGCGACCAGCGACTGGGGTGCGTCGACGAGGGAATGACCGCAAACCCCTGTTGCATCGCCCAGTCCAGCACCCGCTGGGCGTCCGCACAGCCCTTGCGGCTGGCAAGCGCGGAGATGACCGGGTCCTGCAGCACCTTACCCATACCCAGCGTCATGTACGAGGAGACACCGAACCGGCGGGTCAGCCCGCGCTCGCGCGCCCGACATCGGCTTGGTTGTCATAGGCCTGCGCCGTATCGATGTGCCGGTAGCCCGGCGCCAGCGCCTGGCGCACCGACAGTTTGACGATATCGCCGTTGAGGCGGCAGGTTCCGAGGGCGACCAGGGGAATGCCGGAGGATGCGGTCGAAGTCTTGGGTGGAACTCTCTTGCGTCTGGACAGAGCGCGTGGCGACTGCGGCCGGCGGTACGGCGCGCGAATGGCAAGGGTAATCGTGAATGTGCCTTTGCCGTGGCCATGCGCACAGAAGAACTGCGGCGGATGCGTCCAGGCACGACGCTCCCGAGACCGCATCGCTGAACCAGCGCCGCGGGTGGGATCTCCCGCGCACGCAGGTGAAGACGGCTTGCACTGCGCCCTTCACATGCCGCATGCCCATGCGACAAGTCCAAGTTTTCGCGCTACGAAATCCCTCGAGATTTCGCTTGAACACCGGCCGCCAATAACGGATCCTTCAGGTCCGCAACAGTTGCAACCCACTCCCGTCCCATGCCCATCACCAGCGCCCAGATCCAATCGGTGACCGCAACCCTGTACGAGCGCTCGCTGAAGAAGATCCCCGAGGACACCAAGGCCGTGCTGCGCAAGGCCCAGGGCAGCGACAGTTCCGAGACGGCACGCAAGACGCTGACCATCATGCTGCAAAGCGCCGATGCCGCCGAGCGCAAGGACCATCTCATCTGCTCCGACGTCGGCATTCCGGTCTACGCAATCAAGATCGGCACCCGGGCCCGCATCGAAGGCCCCCTGCGCCAGGCCGTCGTGGACGGGTTTGCGGAGCTGGCGGCGCATATGCAGCCCCCCATTCTGCGCATGGTCACGAACCCGTTGACGCACCAGCGCAGCCACGCCGGCAAGGACATGCCGATCATGAGCTTCGACGTCATCGACGATGCCGACTACCTGGAGATCATCTGCGCACCCAAGGCCATGGGCAGTGGCCGCTGGGAAGCGCTGGAGACCTTTGTCTATCCGAGCCTGGAGACCATCGAACGCTACGTGCTCGACGTCGTGATGAAGGCCGGCTCCCAGCCCTGCCCGCCGATCGTCGTGGGTGTCGGCATCGGCGGCACCTTCGACCACGCGGCGCGCATGGCCAAGCAGCAGATCCTGCGGCCGTTCGGGCAGACCAATCCGGAGCCGATCCTGGCGTCGATGGAGCAGCGCCTGCTGACGGCCATCAACAGCATGGGTTTCGGACCCATGGGCACCGGCGGTGACACGACCGCCATGGCCGTGCATGTCGATTACGCGGCCAGCCATGGCTTCATGCCGGTGGCGGTGGCACTCAACTGCTGGATCAATCGCCGCACGGGCGCGCGCATCCACGACGACGGTTCGGTGGAGTGGTTCGAATGAGCAACGACATGAACCGAACGCGCCACCTCCAGCTTCCACTGGACCTGGCAAGCGTGCAATCCCTGGCGGTGGGCGACATGGTCACGCTCAGCGGCGACATCACCATCAGTATCGGCCTGCCGACCCACCAGCGCATGGTGCAGATGGTGCAGGCCGGCCAAGCCCTGCCGCTGGATCTGCATGGCGGCGCATTCTTTCACCTGAGTTCGTATGTGGTCGATGCACCCGATGGGCAAGGCGTCCCCACGGCGCTGTACATGAACCCCAGCACCAGCACCCGCTACGACGCCTACATGCCGACGCTGATCCGCGGCCTCGGCCTGCGCCTGGTCGGTGGCAAGGGCGGACTGGACCGGCATTCGGTGGCAGCCATGCAGGAAGCCGGGTGTGCCTACCTGTCCTTCCTGGGCGGCGGCTGCACGCTGCTGGCCGAATCGATCGCGCATGTGGTGTCCAGCCACTGGAACGAATACATCTCGCAATTCCGCCTGGTCACGCTGCGTGTGCGCGCGCTCGGCCCGGCAACCGTGGCCATCGACGCCCACGGCAACAGCATCTATGAAGACCTGCGCGAACGTGCCACTGCACGCTTGCCCGGCATTCTCGATACCTTGAATCAGCAACGACAACCGAAGGAGACACCATGAACATTCGCCGCTATTTCATCCAGGCATCCCTGGCCGCCCTCACCGCATTGGCACTGAGCCCGGGCGCCAGCATCGCGCAAGCCGCCTGGCCGAACAAGCCGGTACGCCTGATCGTGCCCTTCCCGGCCGGCGGCAGTACCGACGTCATCGCCCGGCAACTGGCCCAGCACCTGAGCACCACGCTGGGCCAGCAGTTCGTCGTGGAAAACAAGGCCGGCGCTGGCGGCAACATCGGCACTGATGCCATGGCCAAGGCGGCGCCGGACGGCTACACCATCGGGCTGTCCACCTCCGGACCGCTGGCCAACAACAAGTCGCTGTACAAGAACATGCCGTACGACTCGGACAAGGACCTGGCACCGATTGCACTGGTCGGCGAGATCCCGCTGGTGATCGTGTCCAACCCGCAGGTCAAGGCGGGCAACCTGAAGGACTTCCTGGCGCAGGCCAAGGCCAACCCCAGCGGGTTTTCAGTCGGCCATCCCGGCAACGGAACCATCGGGCATCTCGCGCTCGAAGCCCTCAAGACCACGGCCGGCGTCGGCCTGCAGTCGGTGCCGTACAAGGGAGACACGCCGGCCATGACGGACCTGCTCGGCGGCAGCATCCAGGCAATCTCGGCACCGGTCACCGCCTTCATTCCGAACATCAAGAGCGAGAAGCTGGTGGCCTTGGCCGTGACCTCCAAAAATCGCTTTCCCGGCCTGCCGAATGTGCCGACCGCGCTGGAGCAAGGCATCGACATGGAGGCGACCGTCTGGTTCGCCATCGTCGGGCCCGCCGGCATGCCCAAGCCCATCGTCGAGCGCCTGAACCAGGAGATCAACAACTACACCAGCTCGCCCGAAGGCCACGCCAAGCTGGCACAGTTCGGCATGGTCGACGTCAAGGGCGGACCGGAAATGCTGGGCACGCTGATGACGGCGGAAGCCGCCAAATGGAAAAAGGTGGTCGAGGCCGCCAAGGTCGCCATCAACTGATCCACCCCACGTCTCTCCAGACCCCCAACCCATCCATGAGCCAAGCCACTTCATCCTCCGGCAGCAAGGGCAAACCCCTGCTGTTCGACTCGCACGCACACCTGGTCGCCGACGACCAGCAGAGCTATCCGCGCAACCCGATGCAACGCGCAGCCAACGCCCCGTACCGGGCGCCCGGCGTGATCGGCAAACCGGGCGGCCACCACGGCCCGAATCCCATCAACGAGGTTCCCGATGCCCAGCGGGTGCTGCAATGGATGGCAGAGGAAAACGTGGATGGCATCGTGGCCGTGCAAAAGCGCATGATCTACCGCTACGACAACAGCTACATCCTGGACTCGTCGGACCGGTACCCCGATCTGTTCAGCGCAGTGGTGATCCTCGATGCGCAGGATCCGGCCACGCCGGACCAGGTGCGCGGCATGATCCGTGACCACGGCCTGGCCGGCGTGCGCCTGTTCGGTGGCCGCGAGCCTGACGGCAGCATGCCCTGGCTGAATTCGCCGCAGGCCCTCAAGACCTGGGACGTCGCCCAGGAATCCGGCCTCGTGATGGACCTGGAGGTGCTGGCCACGGGCGGCGGCGGCCCGTCGATCCCCGCCCTCATCACGCTGGCCCGCCGCTACCCCGACATCCGCCTGGTGCTGGACCACCTGCTCGAACCCGAGATGGACGAAGGCGCGCATTTCGGACTCGACGAGCGCTATGAAACCTTGGCCGCCGAACGCAACATCTACTTCAAGTTCACCTCGATCAACCTGGACATCTGTCGCGAGTCCGGCATCCCCGCGGACCAGGTGCTGCGCCGCGCAGTCGACCTCTATGGCGCCGACCACGTCATGTGGGGTTCGGACATCGGCACCTCATCGGGGACCTACAAGGACATGGTCCAGCGCATGATCGATGCGTCGGTCCTGCTGTCGGACGCGGAGAAGGCCGCGGTGTACCACGACACCGGCAAGCGGGTGTTCGTCAAGGGCGGCACGCGCGCGCACGGCGCCGCCGCATCTGCGTGAGCACCACCTTCACCACACTGGATGCGCGGGGCATGGATACCGCGATGGCGTACCGTCTGCTGTGCGGTGTCGTGGCGCCGCGCCCGATCGCCTGGATCACCAGCATCGACGCGGCCGGTGTCGTGAATGCCGCACCGTTCAGCTCATACAACTACGTGGCGCACAGCCCGCCGATGCTGGCGGTGAACATCGGCTCCCGCAATGGCGACCTGAAGGACACCGCGCGCAACATCACGCAGACCGGCGAATTCGTCGTCAATGTGGCGACCGAAGCCAACATGGAACTGATGCACCAGACCTCGGCCGAGTTTGCGCCCGATGTCAGCGAGGTGCAGGCGCTGGACATCGCGCTGCTGCCCAGCAGCCAGGTGCGCCCGCCACGCATCGCGGTGTCGCCGGTACAGATGGAGTGCCGGCTGCACCAGCGCGTCCCGCTGGGACGGCTCAACACGCTGTACATCGGGGAGGTGGTGGCCTTTCACCTGGCCGACGACGTCTTCGACGGCAAGCATGTCGATACTGCACGTCTGCGCCCGATCGCCCGGCTGGGCGGCCCCTACTACGCCGCGCTGGGCGAGATCTTCCTGCGCCCGATCCTGCAGACGCCGCCCGTATCCGACACCGCCACACCGGGACCCTTGCCATGACCCTCGCCCGCACCCTGTTGCGCCACAGCGCACGTTACCAGGTTGGCACCTTCGTCAAGACCGCGTCACCGCATGTGATCGAAATCCTCGGACACAGCGGCCTGGACTTCGCCGTGCTCGATGCCGAACACGCGCCGCTGGACCGCGCCATGCTCGACCTGATGATGCTGGCCGGCCGCGCCGCCAATCTGCCGCTGCTGGTACGCATCCCGGACAATCTGCCGGCCACCTTTCTGTCGGTGCTCGACATGGGCGCACAAGGCCTGCTGGTGCCGCATGTCGACACCGTCGCGCAAGCCGAGGCAGCCGTCCGCCAGTCCCGCTTCCGGGGCGGCAGCCGCGGCTATTCGAGTTCGCCGCGTTTTGCCGGCTACGGCACGCTGGGCATGGCCAAGGCCCTGACGGCGGGGGACCAGGCCCTGGTGATCTGCCAGATCGAAAGCCCGCAGGCCGTGGCCAACGCGGCCGCCATCGCGGCGGTGCCGGGCGTCGACGGGCTGTTCATCGGCCGCGCCGACTTGGCACTGGCCATGGGCCTGGAAGACGCCAAACATCCGGACGTGCTCGCCGCCGCTGATCACAGCATCGCTGCGGCACTCGCTGCCGGCAAGCTGGCGGGCGTGTTTGCCGGTACGCCCGCCGAGCGGGACCGATACGCGGCGCAAGGCGTGAACTGGTTCGTCATGGGCTCGGACCAGAGCCTGCTGCGCGACAGTGCGGCGGCCATGGCCCATCCGGACGCCTGACGCACTCAGACTGACCGACTCTTTCGCAAGGACACTTCCCCATGACAAGCCAAGCCACCCAACCCAGCGCCGTGCACTACGGCGCAAGTGCGCCACAGCAGACGACCGACGATGCGCAGACCTGGATCACGCGCGGCGCGAACTTCGTCGTCTGCGTCTCGAAGGTGCGCGCCGGAGCCACTTTGCAACGCCCGCAGCAGGACGATGAATACATGGTGCTGCTGGCCGATCTGCCGGCACGCATCGAAGCCGGCGACGCGCATTGCGACGCCGCGCCCGAAACCTTGACCATCGTGCCGCCAGGCAACAGCCGTGTCACCGCGCTGGCCGACGGATGCATCGTGCGGGTTTTCTCATGCCGCGCCGAGGATCTGGCCCGTGCTGCAGGCAACGCAGCGGTCTATGCCAGCGGCGCGCCGGAAGTCGCACCGCTGGTGCCATGGCCAGATCCGGTAGGCGGATTCGCGCTGCGCAACTATGTGCTGGCCGACCATATCCAGGCCGGGACCAACATGCGGATCTTTCGCAGTACCAATCTGATGCTCAACATCATGACACCCCGCATGGTCGCGCGCGACGTCCACAAGCTCAGCCCGCATGTGCATGTCGACTTCGAACAGGGTTCGCTGGCACTCAGCGGCGAATGGCAGCACCACCTGCGCCATCCCTGGGGCGCCGACATGACGACGTGGCGCGACGACGAACATATCCGCATCGGCAGTCCCTCGCTCACCGTCATTCCGCCCAAGGTCATCCATACCAGCAACAACGTCAATGACGGTGGCGCCTGGCTGGTCGACGTTTTCGCGCCGCCGCGCGTCGACTTCTCCAAGGTTCCGGGCAAGGTCGCCAACGCGGACGAATACCCGATGCCGGCTGCCGCGTGACGACGTCGCCCTCCGCCCGCTGAATCAAGGCTTGCGGGGCCGGCTTGCCGCCGCAGGCAACGCCCGCTTGGGCCGCTTTCGGGAGGTTGGCGGCTCAACCTTCACAGCGGCGCCCCGCGCCGGGGGCGCCCCGACCTCCACCAGCCGGGCCTCGACATCGCGCGCGGCCTGTTGCATGCGCGGCAGCAGTGCCGCCACCGCCGCATCGGTGTCCATGGCCGACGAAAACCAGGTGACGCCGAGCGTGGCCAGCACATGGCCATTCTCGAACACCGGAACCGCCAGCGTATTGGACACCGGTCGCACATCCTTGCTGCGCAGCGCATAGCCTTGCTGACGCGTCTGCGCCAGCATCGCTTGCAGCGCCGGCGCATCGTGCACGGCCTGGTCTTCCGGATGCTCGGACTGGCGCAGCGACTGCACGAGGATGCGCTGCTCGTCCGGCGGACAGAACGCCAGGTACGCCCGGCCGAGCGCACGGCTGACCAGCGACAGCCGCATGTTGAGACTGGAATGCAGCAAGGACAGCGGTGACTGCGATATGGTGCTGTAGCGCACGATCACCGCATCGGCATCGAACACCGCCAGCGCCACCGGCCACTTCACCGCGCTGGTGATCGCATCGGCCACCGACGCAGCTGCGTCGATGATGCGCGGTTCGCTGTGATAACCACACGACAAGGCCAGCACCCCGGAGGTCACGTAGTAGGCACCGTACTGCGGCGCATGCTTGACCAGTCCCTTGCCGATGAGGGTCTGCAGCAGGCGTATCAGCGAGGGCCGCGGCAGACCGGTCGCGCGGTGCAGGGCATCGAGCGTCGATACCGGCTCGCGGTTCAGGCACTGCAGCAGTTCCAGAGCGCGTTCAACAGAGCGAACAGGGGGGAAGGAGGCCATGGGATTGATGATCAGCAAGCCGGCACGTCACATCGGCGCCATCGGTGGGGACTGACCCCGCCACGGCCATGGCCTGAGGCCAGGATTATGTCCCACCGCCGCCGCTCACGCGATTGCACGCGCCGGACTTTGCTGCAGTACGGCGCGCATCACCGCGATGAAACCTTCGCACGCCGGCGACAGGGAGCGTCCCCGCTTGGTCACCACCGAGATGTCGCGCGATACCTTGGGGGCCGTCAGTGTCCGGACCGCCAGATCCGGGTTGCTGGACCAGGCAGCGAAAGCCGAGGGCATGATGGACGCCCCCATTCCCGCTCCGGTCATCCACAGTGCGGTCGACAGAAAGGAGACCTCGTTGACCACGTCGAGCGCGACACCCACACTGGCAGCAGTTCCATCGATCAGCGGGCGGATGCCATAACCCGGGCGCACCGTGATCACCGGGTGCCCTGCCAGGTCCACCCAGCGGACACGGCTACGCATGGCCAGCGGATGGCTGCGCAGACACACCACACTGAGGTGGTCGCGCACCAGGGTATGGGTCTGCACATCGGCACCGGCCCGTTCAGGCGTTCCGATACCGAAGTCCACATGTTCGCCAATGACCCGGGACACGAACTGCTCCGGTGCGCAGTCGTCGATGACCAGGTGAATCTCGGGATGGCGTGCGCCAAAGGCCGCCACGATGCGCGGCAGCAGGATTTCTGCCAGCGTCGGCGTCACGGCGATGCAGACGCGGCCCCGGCGCAACCCCGTGAGGTCGCGCAATCCGGCCCCCAGCGAGTCCACGTCACGCAGAATGCGCTGGGCCACCACAATGGCCTCGCGGGCCGCCTGGGTCGGTTGCAGTGAACGGGTGGTACGGTCAAACAGGCGCGCGCCCAGGCCTTCTTCCATCTGTCGGATCAGGACGCTGACCGCCGACTGGGTGACGAACAACTGCTCGGCCGCAGCACTGAGCTTGCGCAACTGGTAGACCGCGGCAAAGGCGCGCAGCTGGCGCAAGGTGGGACTGAATTTCTGATTCATGAATTTTCATCATATTTCATTCGCAATTTATCGATTTACGAATGAATGAATGTTGATTCCAATCAATGCTCACCGAAAACGCGATACCCACGCAACAGGAGACACCATGCACGCGATATTCCGTACCTTTGGCGCATGCGCCGCGGCAGCAGCCATCGCCGGTGTTTGCGCGCTGCCAGCCAGCGCACAGACCGCCGACTTTCCGAACAAGCCCGTGCGCATCGTCGTGACGTTCCCGCCAGGCGGCAGCGCCGATGCGGTGGTGCGGATGCTGGTGCCGCGGCTCAACGAGAAGCTGGGGCAACCGGTGATCGTCGACAACCGTCCGGGCGCTGGCGGAAACATCGGCCTGACGGTCGTGGCCAAGGCGGCGCCCGGCGACGGATATACCGTGGGCGTCGGTGCTGCGGGCGCCTTGTCGGCCAACGCCAGCCTGTATGAACAGATGCCCTTCGACCCGGTCAAGGACCTGCGTCCGGTCAGCATGCTCGCGGCGATTCCGTTCGTCATCATCGGCCATCCTTCGGTACCGGCGCGCACCTTGCGCGAATTGATTGCGCTGGCCAAAAGCCAGCCGGGCAAGCTGTCCATCGCCCACGGCGGCAATGGCACGGCCATGCACCTGACGTCGGCCTTGTTCGCACAGATGGCGGACGTGAAGCTGGTCGAGGTTCCCTACCGCGGGTCCGGCCCCGCCGCGCTGGACGTGTTGTCCGGCCAGGTCCCGCTGGCCGTGGTGGACCTGCCGTCCGCACTGCAGCACATCAAGGCCGGCAAGCTGATTGCCTATGGGGTGACCAGCCCACGTCGGCTGCCGATGCTGCCCGATGTGCCAACGGTGGCTGAAGCTGGCCTGCCCGGCTACGACTCCACCGGCTGGTTCGGTGTCGTGGCGCCCGCCGGCACGCCACCCGCCGTCATTGCGCGGCTGAACGCCGAGATCACCGCCGCACTGAACGACGAAACGATCAAAACCAATATGCGCAACCTCGGTGTCGAGCCGGCACCGGGCACTGCCGAATCCTTCGAGGCCTACATCAAGTCCGAAACCGATAAGTGGGCGCGCGTCATCAAGACCGCCAATATCAAACTCAACTGAACCCCATGACCGACAAGACAGATACCGTGGCCGACTGTGACGTGCTGATCGTGGGCGCAGGGCCCGTCGGCCTGACGCTGGCCATGGACCTCGCCGGCCGCGGCGTGAAGGTGGTGATCGCGGAAACCCGTCGCTACGCCGAGCCGCCCAGCGTGAAATGCAACCACGTATCCGCCCGCAGCATGGAGCAGTTCCGCCGGCTCGGCGTCGCGCAGCGCCTGCGCGACGCAGGCCTGCCCGACGACTACCCCAATGACGTCGTCTTTCGGACCAGCCTGACCGGCACCGAACTTACCCGGATCGCCATCCCGTGCCGGCGTGACCGCTACAGCGACACCAGCGGACCCGATGGATGGTGGCCGACACCGGAGCCGCCACACCGCATCAACCAGATCTACCTCGAGCCCCTGCTGCTCGAACATACGGCCTCGCTGGCTGGCGTGACGCTCTTGAACCGGACCCAGGTCACCAATTTCACGCAGACCGCGAGCGGCGTTTCTGCCACGCTACGCAATCTGGACGACGGCAGCGAGCGCGTCCTGCGCGCAAGCTACCTGGTCGGGTGTGACGGAGGAAGCTCCGGAGTACGCAAGCAGATGGGTGCCAGGCTCGAGGGAACCGCCGTCATCCAGCGCGTGCAGTCCACCTACATTCGTGCCCCCGGACTCAAGGCGCTGGTGCCCGGAAAGCCGGCATGGTCCTGCTACTCCGTCAATCCACGTCGCTGTGGCACCACGTTCGCCATCGACGGCGAAACCACCTGGCTGGTGCACAACCACCTCCACGCCGAGGAGCCCGAATTCGACTCGGTCGACCGGGACCAGTCCATCCGAGAAATCCTGGGTGTGGGTCCCGATTTTCCGTACGAGGTCATCAGCAAGGAAGACTGGGTTGGACGGCGCCTGGTCGCGAACCGATTCCGTGACCGACGCGTTTTCATCGCTGGCGATGCGGCCCATCTGTGGGTTCCGTATGCCGGCTACGGCATGAATGCCGGCATTGCCGACGCGGTGCACCTGGCATGGTTGCTGGCCGCCACATTGCAAGGCTGGGCCGATGAAGGGCTGCTGGACGCCTATGAGGCCGAGCGCCAGCCGATCACCGAGCAGGTGTCGAACTTTGCGATGGACCACGCGCAGAAGATGATCCGGGCACGCCGCGCCGTGCCGGCGAACATCGAAGCCACCGACGCCGAAGGTGCGGCGGCACGCGCCCTGGTCGGGCAGGAGTCGTACGACCTCAACGTGCAGCAGTTCTGCTGCGCCGGGCTGAACTTCGGCTACTTCTATGGTGACTCGCCCATCATCGTGCGCGATGGTGAAGCGCCACCGCCCTACTCCATGGGAGATTTCACGCCGTCGACCGTTCCGGGGTGCCGCGCACCGCATTTCTGGCTGGCGGATGGGCGTTCGCTGTACGACGCCTTTGGCCCCGGATACACGCTGCTGCGCACCGATGGCGCCACCGACGCCCGTGCGCTGACAGATGCAGCTCGGGCCCGCGGCATGCCGCTGAAAGTGCTGGATCTGCAGCCCCGCGATGGCCATCTGCCCGAGACCTACCGGCACAAGCTGGTGCTGTGCCGCGCCGACCAGCATGTGGTGTGGCGTGGCGATCAGATCCCGGCAGATGCTGCGGCGCTGGTCGACATCCTGCGCGGTGCCCAGGTGCGCACAGAAATGCGGCAGGCGGCCTGAAGCCCCATCTGGCCGGGTCCGCGTCCGACACGGGTGCAGACTACTTGTCCGCCATCGGCGGCAAGCCGATCTGTTTCAGCAGACCAGCGCGCTGGGCGCGCAGATTGGCGTCCGCAGGGTTGCTGTCGATCTGCCGCGACAGCGCCGCGATGGCGTCGTACCAGAGCCCGGCCTCGGCATAGACCCGTGCCGCGCCGAGGGGCCCTGCAGCGGCTGCGCGCGATTGCACCGCAGGATCGACCGCCACGCGACGGATCACGCCACCGCGGGTGATGTCCTTGGAGCGTTGCGTGGGATCCGTCACCACGGAGACGAACCATTCGTAGTCGGTGTCTGGCGCCAGCGTGACGCCGCGCTGCGCCAGATCGATGGCCTGCACGCCGGCCTGCGTGACCGACACGTTCTGGGAGAACACCGGCTTTTCTGCCGCGTCGGCGATCAAGGTGAGTTCGAGCGTCGTGTTCGAAGGTTTGGACACATACCAGTACAGGGTCGGCTGTGCCTGCATGGTCATGCCGGTCTGCTCGGGTGCCAGCACGTTGAGCACGAGGTTCTTGTCGGACGCACCCCGTGTCGCCCCGCCGACACGGCGGGCCGGCGCACCACGCATGGGCGGCTTGTACACGATAGGCGTCGAATCGTCGGCCTTGGTCTGCTGCTCGGCCTTCGTGTCCTGGGTCTGGGTTGGGGGCTGGGTCTGTGCCTGTGACAAGCCGGGCACGGCCAGGACGGACACGGCAAACAACAGCGGGGCCAACGTCGAAGCGACGCGCATGGGACTCTCCTGTTCAGGTCAACGCGGGTCTGGCCCGCATGCCGGCTGCGGCCGACGGGTCAAACGCCTCGGCCAGTATAGAGGCCGCAATCGTATCGCGCCCATGGTCGCACCAACCAGGCGTCACGCCTCGGTCACATTGCCGCGCCGACCGCCCTCTCGCCCTCCACCCGGTAGACCGTGACCTCGGATTCCTTGCCCTTGAGCTTGAGCGCCCCGACCGCGACCGTGATGAAGCCGTCGCCGATGCGCCGCGCGGTCTCCTCGGAAATCAGCAGGCGGCTGATCGCATCCGGCGCCGTGACGGCGGGATCGTCCTTGCCGTAGGTTTCCAGCCGGGCGGCGGTGTTGACGATGTCGCCCAGCGTGGTGAACTTCATGCGCTGCGTGCTGCCCAGGCAGCCGGCCACCACCTCGCCGGTGGCAATGCCGACCCGCATGCTGATATGCGGCAGGCCGGCAGCTTCCCAGTCGCGGTTCATCTGCGCCAGTGCCACGCCCATGGCCAGCGCGCAGCGCACCGCCTGGCGGGCGTCATCGTCGATGGCGCGCTCGCTGTCCCGCGCGACCGGCACGCCGAAGTTGGCCTTGATGGCATCGCCGAAGTAATCGTCGATCACGCCGCCATGCTGCATCACCAGGCCTGCCATACGGTCCATGTACAGGTTGAGCCATTCCATCAGTTCGGCCGGCGACAGCCGCTCCGCAACCGCGGTGAAATTGTGCAGATCGGTGAACAGGATGCTGGCCGAGAGCAGCCGCGGCTGCAACCGCCCGCCTTCGAGGAACTGTTCGCGCGAACGCCACATCTCCTCGGCCACGTCGGGCGAGACCTGCTTGGAAAAGATGTCCATCAGATAGCGCCGCTCGCTGCGCTCCAGGCTGGACAGGTAGGCAATGGAGAGGCTGGCGCTGGCCACGCCCACCAGCGCCAGCGGCACCACCGGGATCCACCAGCCCGCCAGGAAGGCGGCATAGCTGCCCCCCATCAGCGCCAGCGTCTCCAGGGCAGCAAGCACCGCGAACACCGTCAGCACCCGCACCCGCAGTGCGGTAGCCACCGCCACCAGGCTCCACACCAGCATGCCCAGATAGCCGGCCCAGGTCGGCACGAAGGTCAGCGGCGACTCGCCATCGAGCCCGGCACGCAGCAACTGGCTGACGGCATGGGCATGCACCAGCACACCCGGGGTGCCGGCCAGGTCGGTGTGGCGCTGGTTGAAGGGGGTGAGGAAGAAGTCCTTGACGCTGTCGGCCGACACCCCGACCAGCACGATGCGCTCGCGCAAGGCCTCGGCCGGGACACGGCCCTCCAGCACATCGGTCAAGGAGAAGGTCCGAAACGCACTGGCCCCGCCCTTGTAGTCCAGCGGAAACTGGTAGCCCGCCGCGTCGGCCCGCACGTAAGGCCCGTCATTGGCCTCCATCGGATGCAGCGTGACCGCGCCCAGCCGCATGTCATCGGGATTGGGATGGCCTGCTGCCGGTGTGATGCCATGCTCGGCCAGGTACGGCAGGGCCAGGCGCAGCGCGAATGCGTATCCGACTGTCTTGCCGTCGTCGAGAAACAGCAGCCCCCGGCGCACGAAGCCACCCGGGTCGACCAGCAGATCGGCAAATCCGACGCGATCGCTGTTCGCCAGCGATGGCGGCGCGGACACCCGGGCCGTATTGCGACCACCGAACTTCATGACGAAATAGACCTGCCCGTTGGCGGTCACGACCTGCTCGAAGTGCTCCGTACCGGGGGCCACCGGCAGATCGCGGTACAGGTCGAAGCCGATCGCACTCGGCTGGGCGGCGGCCAGCTTCTGCACCACGTCCGCCAGCGTGTTGTCCGGCAGCGGCCAGCGCCCCTGGCGGCGGATGTCATCGTCATTGATGAGCACCACCGCCACCCGATCCTCGCGCCAGGCGGCATTGTTGCGGCTGTTGAGGTACAGGTCGTAGGCCGCCAGTTCCATCGGCTGCAGCGCGCCGACCAGGCGCAGCCCGGCAATGGCCATGAAGGCGATCAGGCCGATCCCGATGCCGATGCTGGCAGGACGGCGCAACCAATCACGCAGCACGCGGAGGGGTGAAAAGTTTGTCGACACAAGGGTCCCGAGGGCGCGCGCAAAACCGGGGTTGGCACCCAGGCCCGTCAGGGTGACGCGCGAAGAATAGCACGCACCTCCGCGAGGCCGCGGCGGGCAAAATGACGAGAAAATTTACAGTTGCTCACCCCAATGAATGCAATAAGTCACACAAACCATTGATTTTTCAACGAAAAATGCCCATGGCGCAAAGATTGCTTGTAGTCAATCTTGGATCCTAGAGCACATCTTTGCTGACTTTTGCAGGAGCGATTCCGATGTTTTTCCGTCAGATTTACACAGCCCTCGCAGCCCTGGTCATCAGTGCCACGCTGATCGGTACGGCGCAGGCTTATCCCGTGACGGCGCGCAGCGGCACCACGACTGTGACTGGCCTTTACCGCCCACTGGACATGAGCTTGTCGCTCGTCGACGGCACGAATGCACTTTCCTACTCAGTTGGCACCGGTCCGTTGGGGGCAAACGAGTTCAGTTTCAGTGCCTTGTACCGTGGCACCTACACGGGCGTCGGGTATTCCGCCAGCGGGCCGACCGGCACTTGGCGGCTCTTGTTCCAAACCGGTGGATTCACAAATGTGCTGAACCCTGCCACGCTTACTGCATCCACGCTTGGCAACGACATCATCTTGAACGCGTCGACCAGTGGCGTCGTGGGCACGTTGACATACGTAGGCAATGGCTTGGTAGGCGATGGAAACTACGCAGGCGTTCCAGCCAACGATACGCCTCTGCTCAATGACTTCTTCGCTTTTTATCCAGCGTCCACCGGAAACTTTCTGACAGTCACCTGCCATGACGGCGTTGGAACTTGTTCGGATTTTGATGTGGCGGTCCAAGACCTGCTGCAGTTGGGACCTTACGCCGGCGTGAGCAGTATTGATGATGCACGCGTCAATCCTGCTTGCGGGACATCAGGCAATTACACGCAATGCGGACGGGTCCAGGTGCGCGCCAGCAGCGTCCCTGAACCCGCCAGCCTGGCCCTGGTCGGCCTCGCCCTCGGCGGCCTGGCCCTGGTACGCCGCCGCCAACGCAGGACCTGAGCGCGCACCCGTCGCCCATACGCGCCGGATGCGCCCCTGCCCCAAAGCCCTGGCATCCAGGGCTTTTTCTTTTTCGGCACACGGACGCAAACTCTGTTGGCAATGGGCATTTCTTGTTACCCTTGTCGGGGACTGAGCCAGAGCAAAGGAAACGGACATGGCTTCATGGAGTTGCGCAAGGAAATTTGCCCGGATCGGCTGGTTTTCCATGCTGCTTGCAGCCATGGGTGCTGTCCATGCCGAAGCCACTTTCACCGCCACCGGGACCACGATTTCGGGTGACATGACCATCGACGCCGCGCAGGGTGCGGTGCGCGGCGGCAACGTGTTTCACAGCTTCCGCGTCTTCAACGTGCTCGGCGGCGAGAGCGCGACCTTCACCGGCGCGGACGGCATCCGCAACGTGATCTCGCGCGTCACCGGCGGCACCAGTGACATCACCGGGCTCAAGGCCAGCATCATCGACGGGCCACTCAGCGTGGCCATTCCCGGCGCCAACTTCTTCTTCATCAATCCCAACGGCGTCATCATCGGCGCCAACGGCTTCATCAACGCCAGCGGCTCGGTCTACATCTCCACCGCCGACGCCTTGCGGCTGGGCGAAGGTGGTGTGTTCTATGCCGATCCCACGAAGGACAGTGTGCTGACCACGGCGGACCCGGTGGCCTTCGGATTCCTGTCGGCGAACCCGGCGCCGATCACGCTCGACGGCCCCTGGCTGGGCTCGCCCTACACGCCGGCGCCGGTCCCACCGGGCAAGACCTTCGCGCTGATCGGCGGCGACATCACCATCCAGGCCGGGATCTACGGAGGCGCCGCCATCGTGGCGCAAGGCGCGACCGTCAGCCTGGCCAGCGTGGCATCGGCCGGCGAGGCCATTCTGCTGGGCAGCGGCGCCGTCGACGTCGGGGGTTTTGCCACACTGGGCCAAGTGCTGATCTCCGGCGGCAGCTTCATCGACGTGGGCGACGCGGGCGACGCATTCGGCTTCTTCGGCAACGGCGCCAGCGGCTCCATCTACATCCGTGCCGGCCAGTTGACACTGGCGCCGGCCGGCCTGCTGGCGCAGACCTTCGGCGACGCCGATGGCGGCGTGATCGACATCGCCGTGCGTGGCGACATGGTGGCCGGCACCGATCCGGAGTCGGGCATCGTGTCCGCCATTCTGGCTGGCAGCTATGGCGGACTCGGCCGGGGCGCGGGCGTGACGCTCGACGTGGGCGGCAAGCTCACCATCGCCGATGGATCGTTCCTGGTCAGCGAGAGCTATGGCCCCGGGGCGGCAGGCGACATCCATATCCGCGCCGGTGCGATCGAGATTCGCGGCCAGGGTCCCGATGTATTCACCGGTATCAGCGCCGACAACTACGACGTCGCGGCCGGCCCTTCGCTGTCGATCACGACGGGCAGCCTCAGTCTGTTGAACGGCGGCTTCACCGGCACCCGGAACTTCGGGCCGGGCACCGGCGGCGCGCTGACCATCGACGCCGACAGCATCAGCGCCACCGGTGCCATCGACCCCGCCACCGGCGTGGGTGGGGTCACGCTCAGCCTGTCGACCGAGACCGTCGGCGGCAAGGCCGGCGACATGACCATCCGCACCCGTACGCTGGACCTGGCGGATGGCGCGCGCATCAGCAGTTCCACCGGCGGGCCGGGCGATGCCGGTGCATTGAACATCCAGGCCAGCGAGCGGGTCGACATCGATGGCGGATTCAGCGGCATCTTCACCGCCACCGCGGCCGACGCCAGCGGCCACGCCGGCACGCTCCGTGTGGCGGCCCCGATGCTGAACATCCGCGGCGGCGTCATCGACTCCTCCACCGTGGGCGACGGCAACGCCGGCGTCGTGACCGTTGCGGTCGACACGCTGCAACTCGGTGATGGCGCGCAGATTCGCAGCTTCAGCGGCGGCTTCGACGACAACAACAATGGCGCATTGGTGGCCGGCAGCGGCAATGCCGGCAGCGTGAACGTGGTCGCCACCGGCACGGTGACAATTGCGGGCACCAGCGGACTGCGTCCCAGCGGACTGCTGACCGAGACGCGGGGCAGCGGCGCCGGCGGCGATGTGCGGCTGCAGGCCGCATCGCTGAACCTGACCGACGGCGCCACCATCTCGTCCAGCACCCTGGGCAGCGGAACGGCCGGCAGCGTGAATGTGCTGGCCAGCGGCACCGTGACGATCGCCGGCGGCAGCAGCCTTCGGCCCAGCGGCCTGCTGACCGAAACCCAGGGCAGCGGTGCCGGCGGTGACCTGACCCTGCAGGCGGCGGCCTTGCAGTTGCTCGGCGGCGCCACCATCTCGTCCAGCACCCGCGGCGGCGGCGCCGCCGGGGATGTGAATGTGTCGACCAGCGGCGCCGTGACCGTGTCGGGTCATGGCGATCTGGGCTCCAGCGGGCTGTTCGCCGAAACACGGGGTGCCGGCGACGGCGGCGACGTGCGCCTGCAGGCCCACGTGCTGACGCTTGCCGACGGCGGCACCATTTCCTCCAGCAGCCTGGGCAGCGGCCTGGCCGGCAACATCGACATCCGCCTGGGCGACAGCCTGGAGATCTGGGGTGGCGCGATTTCGACACGCGCACTGACATCGGATGGCGGCAACATCAGCATCATGGCGCCCCGACTGATCCGCCTGGTCAACGGGCAGGTCACGACCTCGGTCGAGAACGGCCTCGGCGGTGGCGGCAACATCTTCATCGATCCCGAGTTCGTGCTGCTGCAGGACAGCCAGGTCATTGCCAATGCGTTCGGCGGCCCCGGCGGCAACATCCGCATCGTCGCCGGCCAACTGATAGCCGATCCGGCCACCACCATCTCGGCATCGTCGGCGCTGGGCATCGACGGCGCCGTCAACATCGACGCTCCGGACACCGACGTCAGCGCCGGCCTGGCCGTGCTTCCGGCCGCCTACCTCGACGCCTCCAGCCTGCTGCGGGCGGGCTGCAGCGCCGCGCGTGCGGGTCTGTCCAGCCTGGTCGAAGTCGGCCGCGGCGGCCTGCCGGCCGACCCCGGGGGCTATCTGCCGAGCATGGATCTGGGTGGCCTCGCACGCGGCACCCGCGTCGCCGATGGCACGAGCCGGCCGTCGGCGGCACAACAGCAGGCCGTGCGTGGGGCTTACACACACCTGGTCGCGCTTTCCATCAAGGGCTGCGGACCATGATGCGGTCCTTGTCCGAACCCGCATCCATGACCTCCCTGCCCCATACCCGCCATCTGCGCTTGCGCAAATCCCATCTGTTGCTCGCGACCGCCTTGCTTGCCGGACCGGGGTTGCTGCATGCGCAGGACGTCGGACCGCCCGTGCTGCCCGGCAAGGAGCCGCGCCCGGCCGACCTGGTGGCGCCGGCCCGCACGGCGCCGCCCTTGCAGGCACCAGCGCCATCGACAGCGCCTGGCCCGGCCAGCCCCGCTGCCCATCTGCCCCGCATCAAGGTGCGCGAGATCCGTGTCACCGGCAGCACGGTGTTCAGCGCACAGGCGCTGGACGCGATCACGGCGCCTTATGTGGGCCGCGAAGTCACGTTCGAGGATCTGGCTGCCTTGCGCCAGGCACTGACGCTGAAGTATGTCAACGCCGGCTACATCAACTCCGGCGCCTTGCTGCCTGACCAGCAGGTAGTGGATGGCGTTGTCGAATACCGGATCGTCGAAGGCCGCCTGAGCGGCATCACGGTGACCGGCAACACGCACCTGCACAGCGACTATGTCGCCGACCGGCTGGCCCTGGGTGCGACCGCGCCACTCAATGTCAACGCGCTGCAGGACCGGCTGCAGATTCTGTTGCAGGGGCCTTTCGTCGAACGGATCAACGCCGAGCTGTCGCCCGGCGAGCAACCCGGCGAGGCCCGCCTGAACGCCAAGGTGCAGGAAGGTCCGCGCAGCATGGTGTCGGCCACCGTGGACAACGACCTCTCGCCCAGCCTGGGCCATGCGCGGGCCGGGCTGCGCGGGCAGTTCTACAGCCCCACGGGCCGCGGCGACATCCTGGGCTGGGACCTTGCCGCCGCGTCGGGCTACCGCAAGGCCTCGGCCTCGTACGGAATCCCGATCACCGCCAGCGACACCACGCTGGAGGTCTTTGCGGACCTGTCCCGCGCCAAGGTGGTCGAGCAGCCCCTCAACGCGCTCGACATCCAGTCCAAGTCCAGCACCATCGGCCTGCGCGTCAACGTTCCGGTGCTGCGCACCTCCCGTGAACAGCTCAACCTCATCGCAGGACTCGATGTCCGCCAGAGCGAATCGAAGCTGCTGGGCACGGGCTTCGCGTTCTCGCCCGGCGTCGAGCCCGATGGCAGGAGCCGCGTGAGTGTGCTGCGCTTCGTGCAGGACTATGTCGGACGCGACAGTGGCCAGGTCACGGCGGCGCGTTCCACCTTCAGCCTGGGTACCGGCGCGTTCGGCGCCACCGACCTGGGCGGCACCCTGCCCAGCGGAAAGTTCCTGGCCTGGCTCGGACAGTTCCAGCATGCGCGGCGACTGGGCAAGACCGACAGCCAGCTGGTATTGCGCTTCGACGCCCAGCTGACCAACCAGCCGCTGTTGCCCCTGGAGCAGTTCGCGGTCGGTGGCATGCGCACCGTGCGTGGGTTTCGCGCCAACCAGCTGGTGCGCGACCAGGGCTTTGCCGCATCGGTGGAGTTCCGGGTGCCGGTGATGCGCAACCCGGACGGCGGTGCCGTGCTGCAGATCGCGCCCTTCGTCGACGTCGGTGGTGCCTGGTACAAGGACCGCCCCACCGAGTCTCCGCAGCGCCTCAGCAGTGCCGGCGTCGGACTGCGCTGGGACCCGCACCCCAAGCTGCACGCCGAACTCTACTGGGCGCAGACCTTTGCCGGGCGCAACGTCGTCAACCCCAGCCAGTCCTTGCAGGACCGCGGCTGGCACCTGTCGCTGCGCACCGAGTTCTGATGCCGGGCCCGGCCCGCCGATGGCCGGCGAACACGCCGAGCGTCAGAGCCAGTTGCCGATGAGCAGGAACGGGCTCCAGTAATAGGGGTGGCGGTAGCGCCGATCCGCCAGCAATGCCAGCTGGGCCTGGCGCAAGGCCTGGGCCTTGGATTCGCCGGGTTGACCCAGCCCCTTGTAGAAGTCGCCCACCAGCTGCTCGGATGCCGAATCGCTGACCGACCACAAGGTGGCCAGCGCACTACGCGCGCCCGCCTTGACCGCCACGCCGGCCAGCCCCAGCGCCGAGCGGTCGTCGCCGGCCGCGGTCTCGCAGGCGCTCAGGACCAGCAGTTGCACCGGCTGGTCACGGTAGTTGGTACCGCCCAGCATGCCCTCGAGTTCATTCAGGTTGATGCGGCTGTCGTGGGTCAGCACGAAGGTTTCCTGCGCACTGGGGCCGAACTCGCCATGCGAGGCCACATGCACGATGGTGTAGGGCGCAGACGCAAGGTCGGCGCGGAACCGGGGGGCCACGAAGGCCTGGTCCAGCAACTCGGTGCCCGGCATCTGTGCCGAAATGCTGTCGATCTCGGATTTCACGCCCGGCAATGCGGCAAAACCCTGCACCGGCTCGGTCAGGCCGGCCATCAGCACCTTGGGCGCCACATCGGCAATCGGCCGCGGATCGGTGAGGGTCAGCCCCGGCGACGTGGCCACGGCATAACGCTCGATCAGATACTGCTTGCCATCGTTGAGGGCGGCCAGCGGTATCGTGCGCAGCGCGCCATCGGGTACGAACACCAGTGTCGTGATGCCCGCGCGGTCCAGGTCGGCCAGCGCCGGCCGCACCACCCAGTCATACAGCTGGCGCGCGTGCTGCAGGTATTCGCGCGTGACGCGCTTCTCCAGGGTCCGTCGCATGGCCTGCGTTTCAGCCTCAACGGTCTGCGCAGGGACGGCCACGGAATACTCGCGCAGGCCATCGGGAAAACTGATCAGGATCGCCAGCCGGTCGGGCAGCACGATGGGGTACAAGGCGGCCGTCTGCGGTGCCAACGCATCGATGCCGCTGGTCTTGGATTTCAGCGAAGCAACACAGTCGTCCTGGAAGAAGTCCTCGAGCTCGGCGCTCTTCAAGGCCTCCATGGTGCGCCGGGCTTCCAGCAGGTCGGCCTGCTTCGCATCGCCCTGACCGGCCCGCTCAGCGCGCCGGATCAACAGATCGGCCACGCCCAGATAGACCGGGCTGGCCTTGGTGCGAAAGCTGCCGTTGCCGCCCGCGGCCAGGTCAGGCCGGATGCGGTCCAGCGTCGTCGCCGCGACACGGTAGGCCACCAGCGCGCCGTCGTCATCGCCGAGCTGGCGCAGCAGCCGACCGGCCTGCCACTCCCAGCGGTACAGGCTTTCCGCCGCATTGCCCTGGCGCGCGGCCTGCGCCGCCTGGCGTGTCAGCTCCAGCGCCACTTCCGGCCGGCCTGCCGCCTCCTCCATCGCGCCCTTGTAGCCCAGCGCGTAACTCAGGACGCGTGCATCGCCGATATGCCGTGCTGTTGCTGCAGCCTCGTCGAAGTCTGCCGCCGCCTGGCGCCGGGACGATTCTGTCGAACCCGCGGCTTGCGCACCCAACTGGGCGACGCTGACCAGCGTCATGGCACGCACATGCGAGGGCGGCAGCGCGCGCACCTTCTCGCCGGCCTGCGCCAGAGCCGAGGTCTGCTCCGCCGGTGACAGCGGCAGACGGGCCAGGTTGACGGCAGCCGTGGCTTCGAGCAGCGCATTGCCGCCGGCGCGTGCGCCGGCCATGCTCTGGCGATAGAGTTCTGCCGCGCGCGGGACCTGGCCCGACTCGGCCTCCAGGCGGGCCAGGTCGTTGGCACTTTGGGCGACGACATCGTGGTCACCATCGGCACGGCCCAGGGCCATCGCCTGCTCCAGCACCGGACGCGCCCGGGACGGCTCCCCGGCCAGCATCAGGGCACTGCCCAGCGCAGCGGTGATCGGTCCGAGCAAGGCCTTGTTTCCGTCGGCCGAGGCCAGGGTTCGGGCGCTCTCCAGCCGCTGCGTGGCCAAAGGCGGACGCCCCAACGCCAGATAGGCCCGCGCAGCGCCCAGTTGCGCGCGCGCCTGGGCATGCGTGTCACCCAGGGCCAGCGCCTGCAGACGCGCCTGATCCCACTGCGCGAGCGCCGACGCAAAGTTGCCGGCCTGGTGGTCGTGGGCCGCCGCCGCCATGGCGCTGTCCACGCTGGCAAGGGCATGGGACGGAAGGCCGGCAAACACCAGTGCCAGCAACAACAAGCCGCCGGCCGCGCAGCGCGCCAACGGACTACTACGAACGTGGTGAACCGCCATCATTTTCCCCAGGGTGGATGCGACCGTGACCGCAGACCCATGCACATGTCCGTCCGCGTACGGGCCGTCGAAAAACACCTGCACCGGCCGCGTTTTTCATTATGCACGCGCAAGCCCCGGCGCGCCTCCCCCGAAAACCCGGGATGCAGCTGAACGCCGGACACCCACTGGCTGTCACGCGGGGTCAGACGCGATGGCAGGCGCGCCGGCACAGCGGGACGGAGGGCATCGCTGCGCAAGCGCACACAGATGTCACCGGCGCGATGTCCGACACCTCTTGCCGTGACGGGCCTACAGTCCTGGAGGAGGCGAACACCTAAGCTGGGGCAATCGACACCTCTTAGGAAAACCCATGACTCTCGGAACCATTTTGCTGATCGTGCTGCTGCTATTGCTGGTCGGTGCCCTGCCGACCTGGCCGCACAGCCGGAGCTGGGGCTATGGACCCACCGGCGGCCTGGGCCTGGTCGTGATCGTGTTGATCGTGTTGGTACTGACCGGTCGCCTTTGACGCTGCCGGGAGCATGCGCGCGGTTGGCCCGCATGCTTCCGCGCACCGCGGGTGGCGCATTTGGCGTCCACGCGGGCGCATCGCAGGCGTGACACGCACGGTCCTGCATCGCGCACGCGACCCGCAAGGACCGACCGTGCGCGACTCGCATGGTCCTTCCGTGACCGCCGCCAACACTGCGGCACCACTGCCCCACCGCCTCCAGCCACACACCGCCCCTGAATGTCCAATGCCCAATGGTTCGCCCTGATCGGCGCACTGCTGCTCTTCATGGGTCTGACGAAGACGCCGCTGGAGCGCTCGCCGGTGACGTCGGCCATCATCTATCTGGCCGTCGGCCTGCTGGTCGGACCGACCGTGCTGCACCTGTTCCACTTCAACCCGCTCAAGGAGTCTGCGCTGCTGGAAGTGCTGACTGAAGTGGCCGTATTGATTTCTCTTTTTTCGGCCGGCATCAAGATGCCAGTGCCTTTCAGCATGGCGCGCTGGCGCGCCCCGGTGTTGCTGGCCACCGCATCGATGGCGATCAGCGTTGCGCTGGTCGCCGCGTTCGCAGTCTGGGTGCTCGGCCTGCCGCTGGGTGCCGGCATCCTGCTGGGCGCCATCGTGGCGCCAACCGACCCTGTGCTCGCCACCGACGTGCAGATCCGCCATCCCGGTGACCGCGACCTGCTGCGCTTCAACCTGACCTGCGAGGCCGGCATGAACGATGGCAGTGCGTTTCCGTTTGTGGTACTCGGCCTGGGTCTGCTCGGCTTGCACGACCTGGGCGCGTTCGGCCTGCGCTGGATGCTGGTCGACGTGCTCTGGGCGACGGTTGGCGGCATCGCCATCGGTGTGGCTGCCGGCGCCGCACTGGGCCACCTCGCCGGCAGGTTGCGCGGCGTCCCGCTCAAGCAGACCTTGCTCGACGACTTCGTCGGGCTCGGCCTGATCGGCGTTGTCTACGGCATCGCGGTGCTGTTGCATACCTGGGGCTTCCTGGCCGTGTTCTTCGCCGCGGTCGCCCTGCGCCAGACAGAGCTGCGCCTGGTCCGCGAGCAGCGGCCGATCGATCCGGCACCACCCGCAGCCAGTGCTTCGGCCACGGTGCATCCGCAGTCGGAACAGCTGGAGGAGACCATGGTCAGCGCTGGCTCACTGGTGTTCAAGGAGCATCTGGAGCGGCTGTCCGAACTGGTGCTGGTGCTGCTGGTCGGCGGCTCGCTGTTCGTCAACTCGTGGAGCTGGCCGGCGGTGCTGCTGGCACTGTTCCTGTTCTTTGTCGCGCGGCCGCTCAGCGTATTCCTTGCACTGGGCCCGGCGCGCACGCCCTGGCGGCGCCAGGCCATGGTGGGCTGGTTCGGCGTGCGCGGCATCGGCTCCCTGTATTACCTGATGTATGCCATCCAGCATGGCCTGCCTGAACCGCTGGCGCTGCAGATGGTGCAGATGACGCTGATCGTCATCACGTTATCCATCCTGTTGCACGGCATCAGCGTCAAGCCGCTGATGGCCATGTTCTGGCGGCGCAGCTGACGCGCGGGGAAACGGCTTCATGTCGATCGAAGCCGGGCCTGATGTCCTACGCCGTGTCGGCCTCAACGGGCCGATCTTCCCGGGGGCTTGGGCGATGGCCCAACCGGCCCGAGCCACGTACGCTGTGAACGCAGCAGCAACACCGCAAACGGAGCACCCCACGATGCGACCCACCCCACAACCCGACCCCGGCCTTTCACCGCAAGTCGCGGCGCACGATACCGGGAAGCTGGCGGACGCAGACCGGGATACGCCGGCCACCGGGCTTGCTGCGCATGCCGCGGCCCCCGCCGCACCGCGATGCCCCAGCTGCCGCAGTCGCCTGCTGCGCACATGGCGACGCCCCAGCGACCGGATCCTGAATTTCTTTGTCGCGCTGTACCGCTACCGTTGCCACGCACACCACTGCCGCTGGGAAGGCAATATCTGCAAGTCGCGCGCATGGCCCTTTCATGCCCACAACGATCAATACCCGCTTGACCGGGAAGCGGGCCGGACCGTCCCACGCACCTTCGTCGCCTGCATGCAGTTGTCGGTAGCGGCTGCCGCCGTCGTGTTCGTCGCTGCGCACACCGACTGGATGCCGTCCGAGTCGATGGCGATTTCGCAGGCAGGATCCGAACCAGCGTCTGTGTCTGCGGTTGCCGGCATCACGCCCGTGGCGTCAATAGGCCGATAGCAGGACCCACGGCCATGGCGATGGGCGCGTGGCCACGCCGCGTACAGTCAGGGCTCCGCCCAGGCGCGGCGTCAGGCCATGACAAACGCGGCACCACCTCAGAGCCAGCGTCCATCATTGGCGACCTCATTGAATCGCCTCAGGCGTCGGCGATGCGCCCCCGCCGAATCGGAAGCTCGACGCCGTCATGCCGCCGAACACGCCGGTCTCATGGTAGACCAGGGTTCCGGCCTCCTGCTCGGCTGCGCCGACCGCGACCATCAGCGGAATCAGATGGTCTTCGCGCGGATGCGCGATCCGTGCCGCCGGGGCCGCCTGCCATTGCAGCAATTGGCGGGTGCGCTCTGCAGGGGCCATCGCAAGGGTGGCTTCCTGCAACCATGCGTCGAACGCCTCCGACGGCTGCCGGGACAAAGGCCCGAGACGACCGAGGTTGTGATAGCTCAAGCCGCTGCCGATGATCAGCACACCTTCATCGCGCAGAGGTGCCAGCGCACGGCCGATCGCCATGTGTTCGGCCGGGTCATAGCGCGACTTCAACGATAGCTGAAAGACCGGTACATCGGCCTGCGGGTACATCACCGCCAGCGGCGCAAACGTCCCATGGTCGAATCCCTGCTGGGTGTCCAGCTGCACGTCGATGCCGCCGCTGTGCGCCAGCTGCTGCACGCGTGCCGCAAGCGCGGGCGCACCCGGCGCCGGGTACTGCACGTGGTAGGTGTGCGGCGGAAAACCGCCGTAGTCGTACACCATGGGCGGCCTGGCATGCGCCATGACGCGAAAGCCAGCTGCCTCCCAATGGCCGGAGACCATCAGCACCGCGCGCGGCACCACACCGATCTGCCGCGGAATGTCGGCCAGCGAAGATTCCAGGACCTGCATCGCCGCACGCATCTCCGGCACGTAGGGCCAGGGGCCGCCGCCGTGCGAGATGAAATAGCTGGGAAGGCGGTTCGGGTGCATGCCGGCGCTCCTGCCACGCAATCAGCGCGCAGCTACCTGACGCGAGGCGTCGATGGCCCATGCGCCTGCTCCGGCCACCGACAGGAACAGGAACACGAAGCAGAACATCACGGCCGGCTCGCCCTGGTTGAGCATGGGTACCAGCGCATTGCCTTTCGATGCATGGCCCAGGAAATAGGCAACGGCCATCTGCCCGCTGAGGATGAAGGCCACCGGGCGGGTAAACAGCCCGACGATCAACATCAGGCCGCCGACGAGCTCCAGCATGCCCGCAAACCCGATGAACGACCACACGGGCAGGGCATCGAACATTGCGACATGGGGCAGATGCAACAACTTGGCAGAACCGTGCAGCAGGAACAGGTAGGCCGTGACGATGCGCAGCACGGCCAGTGCGCGGGGTGTCCAGGTGTCGATGAATGGCTGGCTGAGCTTCATGAAAAGAATTCCCTTTTTTGGTAGATCGCGGCAAGCCCGCAACGCCACCATGGCGACTGCGTGTCCGCGGCTTCACGGCGAGATTGCGCAAAGCATGGGCGCCAGATTAGTGGTTTCCCATTGTTCAATCAATAATCCAACAAGTATTGATTCAATTCCCAATAAGAAACCATGCTCGACCAATTGACCAGCCTGAAGGTGTTCTGCGAGGTCGTGGACGCCAACAGCTTCAGCGCCGCCGCCGACCGCTTGTCGATGTCGGCCCCGATGGTGAGCAAGCATGTGGCGCAACTGGAAAAGAGCCTGGGCGCCCGCCTGCTGCATCGCACCAGTCGCCGCCTGAGCCTGACCGAAGCCGGCGCGGTCTACCACGAGCAGTGCAGGGCTGCACTGGACAGCTTGCAGGTGGCCGAAGCCAGCATCGGCCACAGCACGCAGACACCGCGTGGACAGCTGAAGCTCAGCGCGCCCGTGTGGTGCGCGAATCGCCGTTTCGCGGAGATCCTGTGCGCCTACCGCGAAAAATATCCCGAGGTGATGGTCGATATCCGGCTGGAAAACCGCAAGGTCGATCTGGCGGCCGAAGGTTTCGATCTGGCTCTGCGCGCCACGCGAGAGCCATCCGCCAACCTGATCGCCAGGCCCCTGTGCCCGGTTCCGTTCCTGCTGGTGGCGAGTCCGGCGTATCTGAAACGCCAGGGCACGCCGCAGGTACCGGAGGATCTGGCGCAGCTCGGGCTCATCGCGCCGAGCTACCTCAATATCGAGGGCATGGAGATCCAGGGGCCTGGCGGCAAGGCCAGGGTCCGAAGCAAGGTGGTGATGAAATCCGACGACACCACCTTGAGCTACCACGCGGTACATTCCGGGCTTGGCTTTGCGTATCTTCCCGAGTGGCTGGTCGCGGACGACGTGGCGGTCGGCCGCCTCGTGCACGTGCTGCCGCAGCACTCGGCCCCCTGCCCCACGCTGTTTGCCGTCTACACCAGTCGCCAGTACCTGCTTCCCAAGCTGCGCAGCTTCATCGACTTTCTGGGCGATGCGCTGAAACACCGGGCTTCGCGATCAACCTGATCGCGTGTTGATTCGGCCTGAGCGGGACCCGATCGTACGGGCCACCCAAGGCCTGCCGGGCGGCCTGCGCCGCAAAGCTGCCTATGTCGCTTGCCAGACCAATGGGAAGCGGTCGTCGTCGTGGGGCGGCATACCGGGCGCCACACAGACATCGGCCTGCGTCACGGTCGGGTCGGTGCCCTCGGCCGGTGCCCACAGGGCATCGTCACCCAACCAGCGGGTGGACAGTGCGACGCGCCGGTTCGTGGTCGACGCGTTGCCACGGGCACCGTGCAGGACCCATGCCGAAAACACCACCGCATCGCCCGCTCGCATGTCCCATCCGACGATGTCGTAGGAACTGCGATCGGCTTCGATGGGCGGCACACGCTCGGCCTGACGGCTTTGGGTCTGCCAGGCAGCGCTGACGCTTTTCGCGGCGCTGCCGAAAACCTCGGGCCGGTACACGCGGCCATCGGCATGGGAGCCGCGCACGAACTCCATCGCACTGCCTTGTACCGTGGCATCGGTGAGGGCCACCCAGGCCGATGCGATCTGACGCCCTTGAAACGGCCAATAGGGCACGTCCTGGTGCCAGGGCGTGGGCGCCAGCGTACGTGGCTCCTTGATCAGCAAGTGGTCGAAGTAAAGACGCGCAGTCTGGCTGCCCATGAGTTGCCCCACCAGGCCGGCCACACCCGACTCGAAAACAAACGCACGCATTTCGTCGTGGGTGCGCCAAAGGTAGCGGTCGGTGAACAGTCGCCCTCCTGCCTGCGACGACTCGGGCTGGTCGTTGCCCCAGCGGCTGGGTGCCTCCAGCTGCGCCTGGGCAAATCGGTTCATGCGCGCGACCCAGTCGGGCGAAATCGCCTGGCGGACGATGACCACGCCATCGCGCTGGTAGCTGGCGCGCAGGGCGTCGTCAATGGTGGGTGGGGCGAAAGCGCTTGTGGTGGCCTGCATGCGGTGTCTCCAGGGTTGCTGCGGCCGGATTCAGATTTCTGCGCTCCTGCGCATTTCCGACCTTGATGGAGAATACGCAAAAAGGCGTCACACGTCTGTCCTCTCGCCATGCGACAAGGCGTCCCCCATGCCCATGCCAGCCACCCCACCGACCGCAGTACTCGACACCGATCAGACAGCGGATCTGATTGGCGCGATCGGCACACCCGGCCTGGGAGCGGCCTTGCTGTCGGCATTGGCGCCGGCCTTGCGATGTGCCCATTTGTCGGCCTTCGTCTTCGACGCGCAGCTGCTGCCCCACCAGGTCATGGCCGAAAGTCTGGGCGGCACGACCGTGGCCGAACTCGCCGGGCAGATCGCCCGCTCCGCCGGTCTGTACCGCTGGGACCCCAACACCTACGCGATCAGTGCGGCCGCGCCGTCCCATGACGAAGTTCTCACCACACGTCGACGCATCAGCGACATCGCGCCGGATGATCAGACGCATGCGCTTTACCTGCGCTTCGCTTTGGTCGACCGCGTGTCCTTGCTGGCGCGCGCGGGCGAAACCTGGTTCGCACTGAACCTGTACCGTGACCAACAGGCAGGGGAATTCGACCAGGCCACGCTGGCAGCGTGGCGAGCGAGCGCCCGCCTGCTCGCCGCATTGCTGCGCCGCCATTTTGAATGGCGGCCGCCGCCGGTATGGCGCCGGGCGATGCGCCCCGACAACGCCGCGCTGGAAAAGCGTCTGGCCTTGCTGCCTGGCCGGCTCAGCGCACGGGAGCAGCAGGTATGTGCCCGCGCCTTGCGCGGCATCACCAATCCCGGCATCGCGCTTGATCTGGGCGTCCAGCTATCAACTGTGAACACACTGCGGCGCCGCGCGTTTGCCAAGCTCGGCATCTCTACGCTGGGGGAGCTGTTTCTGCTGTGTCTCTGGCCCGCCGACGCATCCGGCTGATGCCCGTGCATACGGGGCAACTGCGCGGCCTAAGCGCTGGCGGCCAGGTCAGGACGGCTGCGGGTCACAGCCCAGGCGGCGCAAGGTGACGTCGATCCAGCTGACGTCGAGGCGACCGGCCGCAATGTCCTGCAGTGTCCGGGCTTCGGCGGCGACCTTGGCCCGGGCGGCCACCAGAATCGCCTCGGCGCTGTCCCGCGGTACGCACAGCACGCCGTCGGAATCGCCCAGCATCAGGTCGCCAGGATGCACCACCATGCCATCGATGGCGACAGGCACGTTGACCTCGCCGGGACCGTCCTTGTAAGGGCCGCGGTGGGTCACGCCGGCGGCATAGACAGGGAAAGTGCCAGCCCCGATCACGTCGAGGTCACGGATGGCACCGTTGATCACGAAACCCGCCACGCCCTGGCGGATGGCGGTGGTGGTCATCAGTTCGCCGATCAGTGCATTGCTCAGATCGCCACCACCATCCACGACGATCACATCGCCGGGCTGCGCCATGGCCAGCGCCTTGTGAATCATCAGGTTGTCGCCGGGGCGCGTCCTGACGGTGATCGCGGCACCCGCCATGCGGCCCGACTTGTGCATCGGCCGCAGCCGCGGGCCGGCGGCGGACATGCGGGCCATGCAGTCGCTGATGTTGGCCACGGGGATCTCGCTGAAAGCCTTGACATGGCTGTCGGCAATGCTCTGCTGGCGCGCAAGAACGCGGAGTCCGGTCATGAAGAAAGTCCTTGAGGTGAATGGCTGACAAGAAAGCTCGGGTCGAGTTGGTCCAGCGCGGTGACACCCAGCAGCGCCATGTTGCGGGATACCTCCCGTTTGAGCAGATCGACCGCCTCGCGCACCCCGCCCTCGCCCGCCACGGCAGCGGCAAAACTGAAGGGCCGGCCCACGAAGACGAACTTCGCGCCCAGCGCCAGTGCCTTGAGCACATCGCTGCCGCGGCGCACACCGCTGTCGAGCATCACCGGCACCTCGGGGCAGGCGGCGACGATCTGCGGCAGCACGCGCAGCGGTGCCACCGAGCCATCGAGTTGCCGTCCGCCGTGGTTGGAGACGATGATGCCGTCTGCGCCGGCGTCCACCGCCATGCGCGCGTCGCGCGCATCCAGCACGCCCTTGATGACCAGCTGGCCCGGCCACAGCTTGCGCACCATCTTGAAATGGCGCCAATGCAGGTGCCCGCGCTCGGACAGGTCGCGCTCGACATGGGACGACAGAATAGGTGCGCCGCGCGTGGCATAGCTGTTCTCGAAATGCGGCATGCCATGGCGCAGCAGCGTGCGCACAAAGGTGCCGAACAGCCAGCGCGGATGCGAGAGTCCCTGCCACGCCAGGCGCAACCCCGGGCGCACCGGGATGGTGAAGCCTGCGCGTACATTGTTCTCGCGGTTGGCCGCCACGGCGGTGTCGACCGTGATCACCAGCGTCTGGTAGTGCGCTTGCTGCACGCGCTGCAACAGGGCCTCGATGCCCGCGTCGTCACCGGGCAGGTAGGCCTGGAACCAGGCGTCGCGATTGACGGCGGCCACGTCTTCCATCCGGATCAGCGAGGATCCGCTCATCACCATGGGGATGTTGCCGTGGCCGGCAGCCTGCGCCAGCACGATGTCGCCGCGGTAGGCCGACAGTGCCGCCAGCCCCATGGGCGCGATGCCGAACGGCGCGTCGTAGCGGCGACCCAGCAGCTGCACGCCCATGTCACGCCGGGTGATGTCCACCATCACACGCGGCACGAACTCATGGGCGGCGAACGCGCTGCGGTTGGCCGCCAGCGAGTGGCTGGTCTCGGCCGCACCGGCAATGTAGCTGTACACGGGCAGCGGCAAATGGCGCCGCGCTGCCGTGTCGAAATCATCCAGGCACAGAAACGGCATGGCGGCTCAGGACGGCGCCGGGGCAGCGGGCAGCGGCAAGCCCGACATCAGTTGCACCTGCAGGGCCAGCGCGCACCAGTCCCATTCGGCGCGGCCCGCCTCACAGGCGTCATCGAGCAGTTTCTCGGCGAGCACGGCAGTGGGCAAGACCGTGCCACTGCCCTGCGCCGTGTCCAGCGCCAGACGCAGATCCTTGCGCATCAGGCGGGCGCGAAACCCGGGCTTGAAGTCGCCAGAAATGATGCGCGGGCCATGCTTTTCGAGCGAGAAGCTCCGGGCTGCCCCACCCAGCAGGACGTCGCGCATCAGTGCCGGGTCCACGCCCTGGGCCTTGGCAAGGGCAATGGCTTCGGCTACGCCCAACAGGGCGCCAGCCACGGCGACCTGGTTGCAGGCCTTGACCGTCTGGCCCGCGCCCAGCGGACCCACATGCGTGATGGTCTTGCAAAAGCTGCCGAGTGCCTCGCGGCATGCCGCAAACAGTTCGGGGGCGCCGCCCACCATGCAGCTGAGCACGCCGTCCATGGCTCCTTGTTGTCCACCACTGACGGGCGCGTCCATGAACCACACACCCCGCTCGCGCAGGCGTTCGCCCAGGGCGCGGGCCGATGTGGCAGCAATGGTGCTGGTGTCCACCACACAGCTTCCGGGGGCCAGGCCATCCGCCAGCCCCTGGGGCCCGAACAACACCTCTTCCACCGCCGCGGCATCGGGCAGGCTCAGAAATACCAGCGTGCAGTTGCCGCCCAGTTCGGCGGGCGATGCGGCCACCGTGGCGCCCGCCGCCACAATGGGCTGCGCCGCTGCCGGGTTGCGCACATGCACCTGCAAGGGAAAGCCCTTGCGCAACAGGCAGTGGGCCATGCCCGCCCCCATCACGCCCAGGCCGACGAAACCGACGCGACGGTCCGCCCCGAAGGGTCCGAGCAACTTCATTTGCCGATGGCCTTTCCGATCAGCCCGTAGGCGTCAACGATTTCCTTCTGGAACGCAGCGCCATCGGCATAGTCCTGTGTCAGGCCGGACTTGGCCACATACTCTTTCCACATGTCGGTCTGCATCGCCTTGCGGAAATGGTCATGCAGGTAGCGCAGCACCGGCTCCGGCAGACCGGCAGGCGCCATCAGCCCCTTCATGTTGTCCAGCGCCACCGGCACGCCCAGCTCCATCATGGTGGGGACGTTGGGCAGGCCCGGGAGGCGCGTGCGCGAGAACATGGCCAGCGGACGAACGCGACCGGTGTCGATCATGGGTTTCATCTCTTCATAGGCGCCAAAGGTGGCGTCCACCTGCCCACCCAGCAGCGCATTCATGGAGTCAGCCGCGCCCTTGTAGGGCACGTGCAGCAGCTTGATGCCGGTCTGCTTCTCCAGCACCACGCCGGTGGCATGAAAGATGCCGCCTTCGCCGGTGGAGCCGTACGACACCTTTTCCGGCGCCTGGCGGGCTTCGGCGAGCAGCGCGTTCATGTCGGCAAACCGGGCATCCGCGCGCACGGCCAGGATGCTGGGTGCGCGCGACACCTTGATCACCGGCGTGAACGATTTGCGGGGGTCATAGCCCAGGGTCTTGAAGTTGCCGACCGACGTGGTCTCGCTGCCACCGCCCACGAACAGGGTGTAGCCATCAGGCTTGGCGTCGGCCACAGCCTGCGCGGCAATGGCACCGGCCGCACCCACCTTGTTCAGCACCACCACGGGAACCGGGATGATGTTCTTGGCCGCAAACGAGAGTTGGCGCGCAATCTGGTCGGCGGAGCCGCCGGGGGCAAACCCCACCATGATGGTGATGGGCTGGGTCGGCACCCATTCCTGCGACCACGCAGGCGTGGCGAGCGAGGCCATGGCGGCCAGTGCGGCAGTAGTGAGCTGGCGGCGGGTGAAGCGAATGGATGCAGGGTTCATGTCGTGTGTCTCCTTGTGGCGGAATTCTGTGCCGGCGTCTTGTTCAATAAAAGTGATAAAAAGCGAACATTCATATTCGCTTTTACGAAACACAAAACGATGACCCTCAAGCAACTCGACGCGTTTTACTGGGCCGCCAGCGTCGCGAGTTTCGGTGTGGCTGCCGAACGCCTGCATGTGTCGCAATCCACCTTGTCCAAGCGTATTGCCGAGCTCGAGGTCCAACTCGGCAAACCCCTGTTTGACCGCAGCGGCCACCGTGCCAGCCTGACCGAGGCCGGCGTCCAGCTGTTGCCGCTGGCGCGCCGCATGCTGGGCCTGGCCGAAGAAATGCACGTTCTTCTGGGGGAGACAGGAGACGGCGTGCGCGGCCATTGCCGCTTTGGCGTGGGCGAACTGGCGGCGCTGACCTGGCTGCCGGACCTGGTGGCCCATGCCCGCGAGAAGTATCCCGCGCTGGTGCTCGAGCCTTGCGTGGACCTGGGCGCCGCGCTGGAGCGGCGGCTGGAAAGCGGCGAGCTGGACTTTGCCGTGGTGGCAGGCTTCTCGCAGCGCAGCGGAATCTCCAGCGAAGCGATCGCGCAAGTGGGCTTCTCGTGGGCAGCTGCACCTGCGCTGGTGGGGCGCCAGCGTGTGGTGACAGCGGCGCTGCTGCAGAACACCGCCCTCATCACCATGCCACCGGCTGCCGGCCCCACCCGCATGCTGGAGCACTGGCTGGCCGTGAACAACCTGGAGGCGGGCCGTCGCCTCACATGCAACAACCTGGCAGCCATTGCCAGCCTGATAGCAGCGGGCGTCGGTATCGGCCTGTTCCCCAATGGCTGGCTCCGCCAGATGGCCGAACGCAATGCCGTGGTGCAGCTCAAAAGCCGGCCCGCGCTGCCCGAGCTGGAATACACATTCCAGTGGCGACGGGACGACGCGCGTCCGCTGTTGGGCCGGCTGCGCGATGCAGTGACGCAGACCGTCGATTTCAGCAAACCCAGTCCCCTGTGGTAGGGCGACTGCCGCAGCCGACGGCGCCACCGACAAGGCCAGGTTCACCGGCGGCCTGGTGATGCCTCTGGCACGCCACGTGGCAGGTCGACGTGGACACGGCCGGTCTGGTACGCTCAGCCGCTCGGCCGGACCCCGGGGACCGCATGCAGCGCTGCCGCGACCCGCCCCGCCCCGCCCCCATTTCAGATCGGCCCCGCCGGAACGCAATAGAAAGCCCCCAGGCATGTCCATCCAATGGTTTCCCGGCCACATGCACACGACGCGCAAGGCCATCGCCGAGCGCATGCCGGAGATCGACGTTGTCATCGAGCTGCTGGACGCCCGCCTGCCGGGCTCCAGCGCCAACCCGCTGCTGGCCGAGCTGACGCGCGGCAAGCCTTCGCTCAAGATCCTGAACAAGCAGGATCTGGCCGACCCGCAGCAGACAGCGCAGTGGCTGGCCCACTACCAGGCCCAGCCCGGCACCCAGGCGTTGGCCCTGGACGCCAGCGCCACCGCGCCGGCCCGCCAGCTGATCAAGGCCTGCCGCAGCCTGGCTCCGCTGCGCGGCGGCATGGTCAAGCCGATGCGGGTGCTGATCTGCGGCATCCCCAACGTGGGCAAGTCGACGCTGGTCAACACGCTGCGCGGCAAGCGCGCGGCGAAGACCGGCGACGAGGCCGGCATTACCCGGACCGAACAGCGCATCGTGCTGGAGGACGACTTCTATTTGTTCGACACGCCCGGCATGTTGTGGCCGCGCATCAGCATTGAACAAAGCGGCTACCACCTGGCCGCCAGTGGCGCCGTCGGCCGCAATGCCTATGACGACGAAGAGGTCGCGCTGGCCTTGCTGACGCAGATGCTGCTGCACCACCCGGACCGGCTGCAGGCCCGCTACAAGCTGACGGATATCTCAGGCCTGAACGACGAAGCCGTGCTGGCCGAGATCGGCCGCAAGCGCGCCCCGCTGCTGCCGGGTGGGCGGCCTGACACCCAGAAGGCCGCCGAGATCGCCATCCACGACTTTCGCAGCGGCGCCTGGGGGGCGATCACGCTGGAGACGCTGGAGGAGTTTGCGCAGTGGACGGCGCAGGCCGCGGCGCGGGACGTCGAGCGCCTGGCAAAAAAAGCAGCGCGCGCGAAGCGGGGGTGACGTTTCGCGCCCGCGGCAATCCGGACGAAGGGATCGTGTCAGCCATGACCTGCCGGACCAGCGCCGGTCCACTGCGGTTGCCGCGCTCGGCACTCAGCGTTTGGGTGCCCGCCCGCGCACCGCACGGCCGCGCACCTTTGCCTCGTCCGGTTTGCCGTTGACCATGTAGGCGGCGATGGCTTCGGTGAGCTTCTCGGCCTGGCGCACGTGGTCGTGGCCGCTGAGCATCAGACTGGTGACCACTGCCTCGATGACCAGCAGCGCGGCCGTGGAACTGCTGGACAACACCGGATGTGTCGCCGCCGCCAGCAAAGTGTCATGCGCCGACGGCACCAGCGGCGAAGCCATCGAATCGGTGATGACGATCACCTGTGCGCCGCGGTCGCGCGCATACCGGCACAGCGTCACCGCGTCATGGGCATAACGCGGGAACGAGACCGCCATCAGCAGATCCTGCGCGGAAATATTCATCAGCCGCCCGGCCGCGACTTCGGTGCCGCCGAACTCCACGACGTTGATGACCTGTTTGCAGAACGGCTGCAGGTCCAGCGACAACATCGCCGCCAGATGTGCGCTAAGGCCGAATCCCAGTGTGTAGACCGTATCTGCCGCCAGGATCCGCTGCGCGATCGCCACCAGATGGCGCGGCTCCAGCCCGGCGGCCGTCGCGCGCAGGTTGGCCAGGCTGACCTCCAGGCTTTCGGCAATGACAGGGTGTTCGGCTGGCGCCGCGGATCCGGCGCGGCCGAGCGCGTCCCTGAGCTTCTCGACCGGCTGGTATACCGGCGGCATCGTGGCCTGCAAGGCGTCGGCCATGCCCGCGCGCAGTGCGGCAAATCCACCGAAGCCGACGGAGCGCGCGAACCGGCTCAGCGTGGCTGTCGAGGTGCCGGTGTGGGCTGCCAGTTCCTCGATGCCCCAGGCCGTGGCCCGCACCGGGTTGCGCAACAGGAAGTCGGCAATGCTGGCGTTCGACCCACGCGCCTCCAGCAGCACCTGGCGCAGCATCTGTCCCAGCGAGGACTGTGCAAAGTTGGTCTCCACCAGCGCGGCAGCACTCGCGGGACGCACGGCGGACGGGGACTTTGGTGAACGCTGCATGGTGAGGGGCAATGGGAAGCGGCTGGGCCTGTCGAATGTACGCCAGTCCCGGCAGCCGGATCGCAGCACTGACGCGTAATTTTCACATATTGCACAAATGAAAATTATGGTACACAATTGCTCAGCGCCTCTTCTCAACGCTTTCACCTTCCAGGAGCTCCCCATGATCCGCAGAATCGCCGCCGCCTCGATGCTGATGACGGCCCTCGCCTTTTCCACGTATGCCAGCGCCCAGGCGCCCGGTTGGGCCAAGATCCGCATCGGTGTCGAAGCCAACTACCCGCCGTTCTCGCAGATGAGCCCGGATGGCAAGTTCTCCGGCTTCGACATCGATATCGCCAACGCCCTGTGCGCCCAGATGAAGGCGGAATGCACGATGGTGTCGCAGGAGTGGGACGGCATGATGCCCGCACTCAACGCGAAGAAGTTCGACATGATCGTGGCGTCGATGTCGATCACCGAGGAGCGCAAGAAGTCGGCCGATTTCAGCGATTCCTACTACGACATCCCTTCGACCTGGATCGGCAAGACCGGCAGCCTCAAGGAGGTGACACCGGCGGCCCTCAAGGGCAAGACGATCATCGTCACGCGCAACACACCGCGTGCCCGTTTCGTGGTCGAGCACTACAAGGACAGCGAAGTGCTGCAGGTTGCCAAGGAGGCCGAAGTCACGATGGAGCTTGCTGCGGGACGCGGCGACATCGGCTTCGGCTCGTCGCTGGCGGCCACCTCGGCGTTTCTCAAGTCGCCCCAGGGCAAGGACTACAGCCGCATCGGCGCGCCGGTGACGCTCGGTGGTGCGGCCCAGGGCGGTGGCGTCGGCATCGCCATGCGCAAGGGTGAGGATGCGTTGCGCACCAAGGTCAACGCCGCGCTCAAGGCCATCACCGCCAACGGCGTCTACAAGACCATCAACGACAAGTACTTCGACGTCAACATCCGCGGCGAATGACAGGCGTCGGGCACGCGGGTGCTGCCAACGGCAGCCGGCGTGCCGACCGCTGCGGATCCAACCCACATCCCCATGTTCTACGGCTATCTGCCTGCCATCCTCGAAGGCCTGGTGCTGACACTGCAGGTGTCGGCTCTGTCGCTGCTCCTCGCCGGCCTGTTCGGCCTGGCAGGTGCCAGCGCCAAGCTGTCGGGCTCCCGCGCGGCCCGCTGGTGCGCCGAGGTCTACACCACGCTGATCCGCGGCATGCCCGAGCTGGTGCTGATGTTGCTGATCTTCTACGGTGGCCAGATCGGCATCAACCTGCTTGCAGACCGGTATGGCTGGGGATACATCGACATTCCTCCGTTTGCGGCCGGCGTGATCACGATCGGTTTCATCTTCGGGGCGTATCTGACCGAAACCTTCCGCGGTGCCATTCTGGCCGTGCCCAAGGGCCAGGCCGAGGCGGGGCTTGCCTATGCCATGACCCGGAGCCAGGTGTTGCGACGCATCGTGCTGCCGCAGATGGTGCGGCACGCCATCCCCGGATTTGCCAACAACTGGCTGATCATGATCAAGGCTTCGGCGCTGGTATCCATCATCGGGCTCGACGACATGTTGCACCGTGCCAGCCTGGCGTCCGCCACCACGCGCGCGCCATTCACCTTCTACATGCTGGTCGCCATGATCTACCTGACGCTGACCACCGTCTCCATCCTGATCCTGTCGCGTATCGAAGCGCGCTACAGCCTGGGCGTGAAGAAGGCGCAGTTCTAAATGAAAGACGCCCCCTGTCTGTCCGGCTTCACTGCGTGTAAGCCGGCCGAACCCCCCACTGGGGGGCGGGCCGGCCGCTTCGGAGCGGCCGTGCGCGGCGGCCCCTGGACAGGCCTGCTCCGCGGCCGCTTGACCTTTCATGCTCCGTGGTTGGCGCACGGCGCCGTGGAGCACTGACATGAACTGGCAAATCATCATCGACAGCCTGCCGCAGTATATGGGCGGCATCCGCACTACGCTCGTGTTGCTGGCGATCAGCCTGGCGAGTTCATTCCTGCTGGCCGTTCCGTTGGCAGTGGCGCGCGTATCTGCACGGCGCTGGGTCTGGATGCCGGTATGGTTCTATACCTACGTGCTGCGTGGCACACCCTTGCTGGTGCAGCTGTTCATCATCTACCACGGGCTGGCGCAGTTCGAGGCAGTGCGCGAAAGCGTGGCCTGGGTACTGCTCAAGAACGCCTGGTTCTGCGCCTGGCTGGCCTTCACGCTGAACTCCACCGCCTACACCACCGAAATCTTCGCCGGTGCGATCAAGAGCACACCGTTGGGTGAGATCGAAGCGGCCCGGGCCTACGGACTCGACGGCTTGCGGCTCTACACGCGCGTACTCCTGCCGAGCGCACTGCGCCGCGCATTGCCGCAATACAGCAACGAGGTCGTCGGCCTGATGCATGCCACGGCCATCGCCAGCACCGTGACGCTGGTCGACATCACGCGCGTGGCACGCGATGTCAACGCCAATCACCTGCTGGTCACCGAATCATTCGGGGTCGCCGCCGTGATCTATTTCGTCCTCACCTTCACCCTGGTCGGCGGGTTCCGGCTGATCGAGAACCGCTACCTGCGCCACCTGCAGCCGCAGTCGCTGGTGGCGGCCGCCGATGCCCGGGCCTGACGCCCTCCTCACGCCCTGCCCCATTCATGCACCTCGAAACCCGCGCGCTACTAAGCAACTCTCCCGGAACCCGGCACGAACTCCAGGTACTGCGCTACGGTACACCCGGCGCCGCGCCCAAGGCCTATATCCAGGGCGCGCTGCATGCCGACGAAGTGCCTGCCATGCTGGTGACCCGGCAACTGCAGCACAAGCTGGCACTGCTCGAGGCGCAGGGTCAACTGCGCGGCGAGATCGTGCTGGTGCCCTTCGCCAATCCGATCGGTCTGTCCCAGCAGATGCTGGGACAGCACCAGGGTCGCTTCGACCTGGGCGACGGGCGCAACTTCAACCGGGGTTTTGCCGATCTGTCGCAGGCAGCGGCTGATACGGTGCAGGACGCGCTCGGTAACGACGCGGCCCGCAACACGGCACTGATCCGTGCCGCCTTGCGCAGCGCAGCCGACGCGCTGGCGCCGGCCAACAGCGCGGACGATCTGCGCAAGCAACTGCTGGCGCTGGCCATCGACGCCGATGTGGTGCTCGACCTGCACTGCGACACCGACGCGGTGATGCACCTGTATGCTTTGACCGAACAACGCGCCATGGCCGAGCAACTCGGCGCCGCACTGGGCGCGCAAGCCGTCCTGCTCGCGACCGATTCCGGTGGCTGGCCGTTCGACGAGGCATGTTCCCGCCCATGGCAACTGCTGCAACAGCACTTTGCCGGGCGGCCGATCGATCTGGCCTGCTTTGCCGCGACCGTCGAGTTGCGGGGAGAAGCGGACACCAGCCATGTGCTGGCACGCCGCGATGCCGATGGCCTGATCGACTTCCTGCGCCGACGTGGTGTGCTGGCAGACGCGCCCGCCGCACCAGCCCCGCAGCCGTTGTGCCAGGCCACACCACTGGCAGCGTCGGAGCCGGTCACGGCGCCATGCGCCGGCGTCGTGGTCTTTCACCGCAGCAGCGGCGAGCGGGTGTCTGCGGGTGATGCCATTGCTGACCTGGTGGACCCGGCCAGCGGGTCCATCACCACGCTGCGCTGCCGCTCGGACGGCGTCATGTACGCCCGCTGCGGTTCGCGCTGGGCCCACCCCGGAAAGCGCCTGGCCAAGATCGCCGGCACCACGCTTTCCCGTTCCGGCAACCTGCTCAGCCCCTGAGCCACCACGTTCCTCGTTCCACACCGCCAGACCATGACCCCCTCCATCTACCTGCAGGCCGACAACATTCACAAGCGCTTCGGCAACAACGAGGTTCTCAAGGGCGTCAGCGTGACGGCGCAGGCTGGCGATGTGATCTCGATGATCGGCTCCAGCGGGTCGGGCAAGAGTACCTTTCTGCGCTGCCTGAATCTGCTGGAGCAGCCGCATGCCGGTGCAATCACGCTCGATGGCGAGAAGATGGACCTGGTCGCCGATCGCGACGGCACGCTGAAGATGCGCACACCGCAGCAACTGCAGCGTCTGCGCAGCCAGGTGTCGATGGTGTTCCAGCACTTCAACCTGTGGTCCCATATGACAGCGCTGGAGAACGTGATGGAGGCCCCGGTCCATGCATTGGGCCTGTCCAAGGCAGTGGCGCTCGAACGCGCCACGCGTTACCTGCAGCGTGTCGGTGTCTACCACCGCAAGGATGCCTACCCGGCGCATTTGTCCGGTGGGGAGCAACAGCGCGTGGCCATCGCGCGTGCGCTGGCGATGGAGCCCAAGGTGATGCTGTTCGACGAACCGACATCGGCCCTGGACCCCGAGCTGGTCGGTGAGGTCCTGCGGGTCATGCGCTCGGTCGCCGAAGACGGCCGCACGATGATCGTCGTGACCCACGAAATGGGTTTTGCCCGCGAGGTGAGCAGCCAGGTAGTGTTCCTGCACCAGGGCCAGATCGAGGAGCAAGGCGATCCCAGGGTCGTTCTGCAGCACCCGCGCAGCGAACGGCTGCGCGCGTTTCTGTCCAACAGCCTGAAATAGCGCGGCGCTGCAGCCAGGCCCCCGCGCGCATGCATCATGGTCCTCGTGCATGCGGGCCAGCATCGCAGCGCGAATCAGCCGTACGTCTTGTCCCCGTGCTCCAGCGGTACTGTGGCAAGGGTCCTGAACTGGCTCAGCAGTTCGGTGGTGCCGCGCACCAGCAACTGCGTGTCCAGCCCGACGGCCACAAACAGCGCTCCGAGTTCCAGATAGTGCCTGGACAACGCAAGATCGACGGTCAGGATGCCAGGGGCCTTGCCGGCCTTTCGGATCCGCACGATCGCGTATTCGATCACCGACTGAACCTCGGCATGGCCCGCATCGCCCGCATGCCCCAGAGACGCCGACAGATCCGCCGATCCGATGAACACGCCATCGATGCCTTCGACAGCAAGGATCGCATCGAGGTTCGACATGGCCAGGCGCGTCTCGGCTTGCACCAGCAGACAGATCTGCGCATTGGCCTGCTGCGCGTAGCCTGGAATGCGGCCCCATCGTGAGGCACGGGCACCGGCCATGCCGCGAATACCGCGGGGAGGGTAACGACAGGCCTGTGCCAAGGCACGCGCCTGCTCGGGCGTGTCCACCATCGGCACGAGCAGGTTGGGCACACCCAGATCCAGATATTGCTTGATCAGCGCCGTGTCGCCCACGGGAACACGGCATACCGGCTGACTGTCGTAGGCTGCGATCGTCTGCAGGTGGGCCAGCATGCATTGCAGATCGTTGGGCGTGTGCTCCCCATCGAACAGCAGCCAGTCAAAGCCTGCTTATCGACTGGCACAGTTTCCCTCGTTGGCTAAAATAGCCACTCCTTACCGGAGGTGCACCACCATGCGAGTAACTGCGACACAAGCCAAAAATCGCTTTGGTGCCATGTGCACCCATGCCAAGACCGAACCTGTATTCGTCGAGAAGGATGGGCGAATCGACACCGTCATTCTGTCGGCAGACCAGTTCGACGCGCTCAACTCGAGCGGCCAGGGAATATCTTTGAAGCAACAAAAGAAGGCGTTCGATCAGACGCACAAAGCATGGATCGACGAACAGAACGCGCGCTTCGAAAAGCATGGCCTGTGGTGCGATGACCTGCGGGTCTGGTAAATGCAGTTCGACGTTTACCAGAACCCAAGTCCGCGGATGCGTGAGCAGTATCCATTTGTTGTCGACATTCAGAGTGACCTGCTCGGAAGCCTTGCAACCCGGATGGTGGTCCCGCTGGCCGTTACACAATTGGCGTCGGACGACGTCCCGCGTAGCCTGTGCCCGGTTTTCCCTGTGCAGGGTTTGCAACTGATGCTGCTTCCGTTCGAAGCCGCACCCATCCCCAAACGATTGCTGAAGACCCATGTGCAGTCGCTGAAGCGTTTTGCCAGCGAAATTGTTGCCGCGATGGACGCCGTAATGAGTGGAGTTTGACGTGACGGACGACCTCTCCGCCCACACCCCCATGATGCAGCAGTACCTGCGCATCAAGGCCGAGTTTCCCGATACGCTGGTGCTCTACCGCATGGGCGACTTCTACGAGTTGTTCTTCGGCGATGCCGAGAAGGCCGCGCGGCTGCTCGACATCACGCTGACCCGGCGCGGGCAGTCGGCGGGCGAGCCGGTCGTGATGGCGGGTGTGCCTTTCCATTCGGTCGAGTCCTACCTCGCGCGCCTGATCAAGCTCGGGGAGTCGGTCGCCATCTGCGAACAGGTTGGTGACGTCGCCACGGCCAAGGGACCGGTCGAGCGCAAGGTGGTGCGGGTCATCACCCCGGGCACGCTGACCGACGCGGAGCTGCTGTCGGACAAGACCGAGTCGGTGCTGATGGCGCTGCACCAGGGGCCGCGCCACCAGTGCGGGCTCGCCTGGTTCAGCGTGACGCAGGCGCAGCTGCAGTTTGCGCAATGCGCGCCCGACGAGCTGGCGGACTGGATCGCGCGTGTCGGCCCCAGCGAGCTGCTGTACAGCGCCGGCGTGACGCCGGCGTTCGAGACCCGGCTCAAGGGCTGGTGTACGCAGCACGGCGTGGCCGCGACGGTGCGCCCGCAGTGGCAGTTCGACCCGGCGCTGGGTCAGCGCAAGCTGCTGGAGCTGTTCAAGGTGGCCAGCCTGGCCACCTGGAATGCGCAGGACCTGCCGCTGGCGCAGGCGGCTGCGGCCGCCCTGCTCGCCTATGCCGAACATACCCAGGGCCAGCCGCTGCGCCACATCCAGGGCATCGTGGTGCAGCAGCAGGATGACCTGGTGCAGTTGCCGCAGACAACCCGGCGCAACCTTGAACTGGTGGAGACGCTGCGCGGCGAGCCCTCGCCCACGCTGTTCTCGCTGCTCGATACCTGCCTGACCGGGATGGGCAGCCGCCTGCTGCGGCGCTGGTTGCTGGAGCCGCAGCGCGACCGCAGCGCGGCGCGCCAGCGGCTGCAGGCCATCACCGCCCTGCGCACCGGGCCCTGGCAGGAACTGCGTGCAGCCATCAAAGGCAGCACCGACATCGAACGCATCAGCGCCCGCATCGCCCTGCGCCAGGTGCGCCCGCGCGAGCTGGTGGCCTTGCAGCTCACGCTGGACAAGACGGCACAGCTGGCTCCCCTGGTACTGGAGCAGGACGGCTGGCTGGTCCAGCTCGGCCATGCCTTGAAGGCCCCACCCGGCTGCAGCGAACTGCTGCGCGCCGCGATCCAGGAGAACCCTGCTGCACTGGTGCGCGATGGCGGCGTCATCGCCACCGGTTTCGACACCGAACTCGACGAGCTGCGCGCGATCCAGGACAACTGCGATGGCTTCCTGCTCGATCTCGAACAACGCGAACGCGCCCGCACCGGCATCGCCAATCTGCGGGTGCAGTTCAACAAGGTGCACGGCTTCTACATCGAAGTCACCCAGGGACAGGCCGACAAGGTTCCGGCCGACTACCGGCGCCGCCAGACGCTGAAGAACGCCGAGCGTTTCATCACGCCCGAACTGAAGGCCTTCGAAGACAAGGCGCTGAGCGCGCAGGAGCGTGCGCTGGCGCGTGAGAAATTCCTGTATGAGCAGCTGCTCGACGCGCTGCAGGCCCATGTGCCGCTGCTGAACAGCGTCGCGCAGGCGCTGGCCACGCTGGACGTGCTGGGCGCCCTGTGCGAACGGTCGCTGACGCTGGACTGGTGCGCACCGCAATTCGTCGCCGAACCCTGCATCGAGATCCAGGCCGGTCGGCACCCGGTGGTGCAGGCCCGGCTGGCCGAGACCAGCAGCGGCGCCTTCATCGCCAACAACACCAGCCTGAACAGCCGCCAGCGCATGCTGGTCGTGACAGGCCCCAACATGGGCGGCAAATCCACCTACATGCGGCAGATCGCGGTCATCGTCTTGCTCGCCTGCATCGGCAGCTACGTGCCCGCCAGCGCCTGCCGGCTGGGGCCGATCGACGCCATCCATACCCGTATCGGCGCTGCCGACGATCTGGCCAATGCGCAGTCGACCTTCATGCTGGAGATGACCGAGGCGGCGCAAATTCTGCACAGTGCCACGGCCCATTCGCTGGTCTTGATGGACGAGATCGGCCGCGGCACCTCGACCTTCGACGGCCTGGCACTGGCCAGTGCGATCGCCAGCCACCTGCATGGCAAGTCGCAGGCGTTCACGCTGTTCGCGACGCACTATTTCGAGCTCACCGAGTTCCCGGCCACGCACCATGGCGCGGCCAACGTGCACGTGGGCGCGGCCGAGTCGGGTCGCGACATCGTGTTCCTGCATGAGGTACAGGCCGGCCCGGCGAGCCGTAGCTACGGCATCCAGGTGGCACGGCTGGCCGGCGTGCCGGCCTCGGTGCTCAACCACGCACAGCATGCACTGGCGGCGCTGGAGATCAGCGCCAGCGCCCACCAGGCGCAGGTCGACCTGTTTGCGGCGCCGCCCGAGCCGGTCCAGCCACAGGCAAGCGCCCTGGAGGCGGAACTCGCGCGCATCGACCCCGATGCGCTGAGCCCGCGCGATGCGCTGGAGGCCTTGTACCGGCTCAAGAAGCTGGGCAGCACCTCTTGAGCGAAACTCCCTGCCCTTCGCCGCATCGGTGGCATGATTCCGTCGCCACCCTATCCACAGACCCGCACCCCGAAGACCACCCCATGACCTACTGCGTCGCCATCAAACTCAACGCCGGCCTGGTGTTCCTGTCCGACTCCCGCACCAACGCGGGGCTCGACCAGATCAGCACCTTTCGCAAGATCATCGTCTACGAAAAGCCGGGTGACCGCTTCATGGTGCTACTGTCGGCCGGCAACCTGAGCATCTCGCAGTCGGTGCGCGAGATCCTGCAGGTCGAGCGCCTCAAGGAAGCCGGCGACGAAGAGGCGCTGACGATCTGGAACGCCACCAGCATGTTCGACGTCGCCCGCGTGCTGGGCGCGGCGATCCGCCATGTGCACCAGCGCGATGGCGAATCGCTGAAGGAGGCCGGTGTCGACTTCAACGTGTCGATTCTGCTCGGTGGCCAGATCAAGGGCGAAGCCATGCGCCTGTTCCAGGTCTATGCGGCAGGCAATTTCATCGAAACCACCCCCGAAACGCCCTTTTTCCAGATCGGCGAATCCAAGTACGGCAAGCCGGTGCTGGACCGTGTCATCACACCGGACACGCCACTGAACGAGGCCGCCAAGTGCGCGCTGGTGTCGATGGATTCCACGCTCAAGTCCAACCTGTCCGTCGGCCTGCCGCTGGACCTGGTGGTGTACGAAAACAATGCGCTGCAGACCGACAAGATCGTCTGCATCGACGAACACAACCCGTACTACCAGATGATGCACAACAGCTGGGGGCACAAGCTGCGTGAGGTGTTCGACAGCATCGAGGACCCGATGTGGCAAGGCGAGCAGACCGAGATCCCCTTGATGGTCGAGGCCCAGCGCAACAAGCCGCTGAAGAAGATCCGCACCCCCCAGGAGAAGCTGATCTGATGGCGCTGCTGGTCTTCTCCCACGCCAACAGCTTTCCGGCCAGCACCTACCGGGTGCTGTTTCGCCATCTGCGCGCGCGCAAGATGTCGGTCAAGGCGATCGAGAAATTCGGCCATGACCCGCAGTACCCGGTCACCAACAACTGGCCGCATCTGGTGCAGCAGCTGGCCGACTTCGCGCAGGCCGAGGTGGACAAGGCCGGAGAGCCGGCATTCCTGGTCGGCCATTCGCTGGGCGGCTTTCTCAGCCTGATGGCGGCGGCGCGGTATCCGGCCCTGGTGCGTGGCGTCGTGATGCTGGACTCACCCGTGCTCGGTGGCTGGCGCGCGACCACGCTGGGTCTGATCAAGAGCACCCAGATCGTCGCCGCGGTGTCACCGGGTGCGGTCAGCCAGCGCCGGCGCAACAGCTGGCCCGACCAGGATGCGGCACTGGCGCACTTCCAGTCCAAGAAGGCTTTTGCACGCTGGGAGCCGGAGATGCTGCAGGACTACGTGCGCCATGGCACGCACGACCAGGACGGGCAGCGGGTGCTGAGCTTCGACCGTGCGATCGAGACCGCCATCTACAACCACCTGCCGCACAACCTGGAGCGGCTGCTGCGACGCCACCCGCTCAAGTGCCCGGTCGCCTTCATTGGCGGTCTGCAATCGAAGGAGATGAAACAGGTGGGCATGGACATGACCGAGCGGCTGACCAAGGGCCGCATCACGATGCTGGACGGCAGCCACCTGTTCCCGATGGAGAAGCCACTGGCCACGGCCGCGGCCATCGAAGCAGCGACGCTGAACATGCTGGCCTGAGCCACCTGCGCTGGCCGTGCCGGTGCCCGGCGCTGGTGCTCAGTCCGCCCAGGTCACGACGCCGGTCCAGGCCGTGGCCAGCACGACGAGGCCGAACGCGATGCGGTACCAGGCAAAGCCGACAAAGGTGTGGCTGGCGATGTAGCGCAGCAACCACCGGATGCACAGCCAGGCGCTGATGAACGAGAACAGCAGGCCGACCGCAAACATCGGCACGTCCGACCATGCGAGCAAGGCCCGCTCCTTGTACAAGCTGTAGACACCGGCACCGATCAGCGTCGGGATCGCCAGGAAGAACGAGAAGTCGGTCGCGGCCTTGCGCGACAAGCCCATCAGCATGCCGCCGATGATGGTAGCGCCGCTGCGGCTGGTGCCGGGAATCATCGCCAGGCACTGCACCAGGCCCACCTTGAGCGCATCCGTCCAGCGCATCGCGTCGACACTCAGGATCCGCGGTGCGGTCTCGCTGCGGCTGTGCCGGCGCTCGGCCCACAGGATGATGAATCCACCGATGATGAAGGCACTGGCCACGACTACCGGCGTGAACAGATGGGCCTTGATCGCCTTGCCGAACAGCAGGCCGAGGATCACCGCCGGGAAAAAGGCGATCAGCACGTTGAGCGCAAAGCGCTGCGCCTGTTCCTTGTGCGGCAACTCCACCAGCGTATCGCGGATCTTCTGCCAGTAGACGATGATGACGGCCAGGATGGCGCCGGTCTGGATCGCGATATCGAAGACCTTGGCCTTCGCGTCGTCCATGCCGAGCAAGGCACCCGTGAGGATCAGGTGGCCGGTCGACGAGATCGGCAGAAACTCGGTCAGGCCTTCGACAATACCCATGACGGCCGCTTTGGCCAATACGATCAGATCCACGCGAACTCCTGTTTGGAGCAGGAATTATCGCTGCGCCACGCGACCGGCCGTCGCGCCGTCACACAGCGGACGCATTACTTGCCCGGCGCGACGGGCGGATGGCCGACGGTCGCATGGGCATTGCGGCGCTCCTCCGCCTTGGCCTGCATCAATTCGTAGGCGGCACGCTGGTCGGGCGTCAGCATTTCATTGATGCGCAGGTGCATGTCGTCCACCAGCTTGCGCCTTGCCGAAGCCTGCTCGGCCACCGGGAGCGTCGCGACCGCCACCAGTTTGGGTCGGGTTTGCACGAAGATGGCATCCAGCTTCTTCTGCTGGGCCGGTTTCAGATCCAGCCCCTGCACCAGATGCGTGCGCTGGGAGGCAAAGTAATCGTCCACCGTCTGGGTCTGGGCCTGGGCAGACGTCACCGCCGCTGCCTGCGGACTGATCCACGCCAGCGCAAGCGCCATCAGCACGCTGTAGAGAATTTTGCTCATGATCCGATTCTAGGAAGCGCTGCACGCAACACAAACCCGTACCGGCGCATTTTTGTAAAGCCGGTGCAAAGCCGTTCGCGCCACGCAGCTGCAGTTCGCGCCTGTTCCCGCGCATTTCATCGCATGGCGGTCGCGCCAGACGGCCATCGCAGGCAAAGTAGCAGCCATCGACGAACACCCGCCTGGCCCTTGCAACCAGGCACAGGACATTGCCATGATGATTTTTCAACTTGTTGCACACCAGCCCCAGGCCCTGGGGACCATCGTGCGCCACACACCGCACTGGGTCTGGGGATTGCTCGCTGCCCTCCTTGCCCTGGGCGCAAGCCAGCTGGCGCCGCGGCGCGCCAGCCCCTTGCGGGTCTGCCTGGTGCCGGTATCGCTGACCATTTTTGCGATCTATGGCCTGGTCGCCGCATTTGGCGGCTCGGGGCAGGAGGCTGGCGCGGCAGGCGCCTGGCTGGGGGCCACGATCGGTTCCCTCGCACTGAGCTTGTGGCGCTTTCCGGCTCCCTTGGCCGGAACCCGATTCGACCCGGCGACAAACACCTTCGCGTTGCCCGGCAGTGTGCTGCCGCTGCTGTTGATCGCAGGCATCTTTCTCACCAAATACATCGTCGGCATCGAGCTGGCCCTGCAACCGTCCCAGGCCCAGAGTGCGCCGTTCGTGCTGACCGTCGCTCTTCTCTACGGCGCCTTCAACGGCCTGTTCGTGGCCCGACTGGCACGCCTGTGGCGGCTGACCCGCGTACATCCCTCCCGTTTCGCAACACCCCAGACCCTCAAACTCTGAAGGAAGCCACCATGACCCGTGCATCCACCCCCCTGCCCTTGTCCGACGCCATGGAGAAGCTCGCACGCAAACGCGCCGGCATGCGCCTGGGCTGGCTGATCCACGCCATGGTCTTCGTCGCCGTGAACCTGCTGCTGGCGACGCTGTCGTATCTCTCGGGCCGGCACTGGGCCATATTTCCCTTTCTGGGCTGGGGCCTGGGCCTGGCCATCCACGGGATGGTGGTCTGGCTCGCCCTTCCGGGCTCCGGCCTCTACCAGCGCATGCTCGCCCGCGAGCGTGAGCGCCTGCAGAACCCGCACAGCACCTGGGCGTGAGCAGAAACATCGCCATGCGTCTGCTGCTGCAAAGCCTGTCGGCCCTCGTCTGGGCCGCATATGCCGCCTGCGCCAGCGCCGGTGTCGGCCTGACCGAACTGCCGGCCGACGCTGGCCACGGGCCCATCACGGTGTTCTATCCGTCCGATGCCCCGGCCACGGCCGTGCAACGGGGTCCGTTCCGGGTCATGGCAGCCGACAACGGTGCACCGGTGCCGGGCAACCGGCGGCTGATCGTGATCTCGCATGGCTCGGGCGCCAACGCCATGGTGCAGGCCGATATCGCCCAGGCGCTGGTTCGGGCCGGGTACATCGTGGCCTTGCCCGAGCACGCGGGTGACAACTGGCACGACATGTCCAGGGTCGGACCTGCCAGCTGGCAGTTGCGGCCGTTCGAGGTTTTGCACGCCATCGATGTGCTGGGCGCCAGCCCGCGCTTTGCACCGCTGTTCGACCCGCAGCGAATCGGCATGTTCGGCATGTCGGCCGGTGGCCACACTGCCCTGACGCTGGCCGGCGGGCGCTGGTCACGGGCGCGCCTGCTGGCGCACTGCGAAGCCCACCTGGCGGAGGACTTCGCCGCCTGCACCGGTGCCGCTGCCGAGCTCAAGGGCGACGTCTGGGACAGCGTCAAGAAGGCGGTCGCACTCCCGCTGATCCGACAGAGCCTGGGGGGAAAGGCCGAGACGTACGGCCATACCGACCCGCGCATCCGGGCCGTCGTCGCAGGCGTGCCGTTTGCCGCCGACTTCGATCTCGACAGCCTCACCCATCCGGTCGTTCCCCTGGGCATCGTGCAGGCCGAAAAGGACCGCTGGCTGGTGCCGCAATTCCACAGCATGCCGGTGATCGCCGCATGCCGGAGCTGCGAGACGATTGCCAGCCTTGCGAGCGCAGGCCATGGTGCCCTGCTGGCGCCACTGCCACCGGATCTGGACAACCGCGTCGGTCGGCTCCTGGCCGATCCGCCCGGTTTCGACCGTGCCCAGTTGCCCGCTCTCTACGACCGCATCGCGCGCTTCTTCGACAGACACCTGCTGCCCTAGAATGAAAATCCCCATGGCCAAACCCCTGACACCCGAAGAAATCGACCGCATCGCGCGCCGGCGTGCCGGCGCCAAACTCGGCTGGTACGTGCATGCAACGGTCTACCTGCTGGTCAATGCCGCACTGTTTGCCGCAAGCAACCTGGGCCTGGGACACCGGCAATGGTCGCTGGTGCCGGCACTGGGCTGGGGACTGGGTCTGGTGCTGCACGGGCTGGCAGTGTTCGTGCTGGGCGCCGGCAGCAGCCTGCGCGAGAACCTGGTCGAGAAGGAACGTGAGCGGCTGCAGCGCCAGCAACGCGAGTCCTGACCCCTGGACACCGGTGCGGCCATGAAGATCGACTGGCTGTCCAAGCTGACGAACTTCCTGCAGACGATGGCGTTCTGCCTGGCGGTGTCGGCCATCCAGTTTGCCATCCAGCCGGAGCGCACCTATGAGCTGCCGCTGGTGTATTCGATCTGCATCGGCACGTTCATCTGGGCCTTCATCGACTTCGGGCGCCACCTGTTCACCGGCACCTCCGACTCCGGCTGGCCCGCCGGGCCGGCGGCCGTCCTGCTGCCGATGGGCGCCATCACAGGCGGTTTCATCCTGGGTACGCTGGCGGGCGACGCCTGGTTCGGCTGGTCGTCCTGGGGCCGCCCTGCGCGCGCGCAGTTGCCCGTGTCCATCATCATCACCGGCATCGCCGGCATCGTGGCAACCTACTACTTCTTCAGCCGCAGCAAGGCCGAATACCTGGCACGCAAGATGTCGGAGGCCCGCCGCCAGGCATCCGAGGCCAAGCTCAAATTGCTGGAAACACAGCTCGAGCCCCACATGCTGTTCAACACGCTGGCCAATCTGCGGGTGCTGATCGGCTCCGACACGGCGCGCGCACAGCAGATGCTGGACCATGTCATCGCCTATCTGCGTGCCACACTCAATGCGTCGCGTACCAGCAAGCACCCCCTGCAGGCCGAGTTCGACCGGCTGCGCGACTACCTGGAACTGATGGCCATCCGCATGGGGCCGCGCCTGCGGTTCCGGCTCGAACTGCCCGACGCGCTGGCGCGACAGTCCGTTCCGGCGCTGCTGCTGCAACCCCTGGTGGAGAATGCCATCCGCCATGGCCTGGAACCCCAGGTCGCTGGGGGGCAGATCGACATCCGCGCAGCGCGGGATGGCCGCCACCTGGTGCTCGATGTCTGCGACACCGGGGTCGGCATGTCTGGCGCATCGCAAGGCGATGGTTTCGGACTGACCCAGGTGCGCGAGCGGCTGGCATCCGCATTCGATGGCCAGGCAGCGCTGGTGCTGGTGCCGGTACCCCACGGCACCCATTTCCGCATCACCCTGCCCCTGGAGGCCTGAGAAGATGGTGTCGCCCAAGCCCCACCCGCGCGCCCTGATCGCCGAGGACGAACCGCTGCTGGCGCAGGCGCTGCAAGCCGAGCTGCAAGCGGCCTGGCCGGAGCTGGAGATCCAGGCGGTGGTGGGCGACGGTGTCTCCGCAGTGGCGCAGGCCCTGGCCCTGCGGCCTGATGTGCTGTTCTTCGATATCCGCATGCCAGGCCTGGACGGGCTGGATGCCGCTGCCGAACTGGTCGAGCGCTGGGACGCCTCGGAGCCTGGCGCGGCGCCATTCCCCTGCCTGGTGTTCGTGACGGCCTACGACCAGTACGCGGTGCAGGCCTTCGAAGCGCAGGCGGTCGACTACCTGCTCAAGCCGGTGCAGCCACCGCGGCTGCACCAGACCGTTGCCCGGCTGCAGGCCCGTCTGGAAGGGCGGCACCCTGTCGCCGGGCCGGCTGGCGTGCACGACCCGCAACAGGAAATGGACCGGACCATGGCGCAACTGCGCCAGTTGCTGGCCACCGGCAATCCCGCTGGCACGCCAGCGCTGTCCGTGATTCCTGCCAGCGTCGGCAATACCGTGCACATGGTGCCGGTCGACGAGATCGTGTTGCTCGAGGCCGCCGACAAGTATGTCCGCGTGCTGACACCGGGGCGCGAATACCTGATCCGCACACCGCTGCGCGAATTGCTGCCGCAACTCGACGCCCGCCACTTCTGGCAGGTGCATCGCGCTGCCGTTGTGCGGGTTGCCGCGATTGAAGCGGTGCACCGGGACGAATCGGGCAAACTGTGGCTGCAGATGCGCGATCGAGCCGAGCGGATCTCGGTCAGCCGTCTGTATGCCCACTTGTTCAAGGCCATGTAGCGCCACCCATCAGCTTCGCCCGACACCATGCCGTCCGATACCTCACCCCCCACCCCTGCCCCCATGAACGCCGATGCAGCACGCGTGCTGGCGTACTGGCTGGAAGACGCCATCACCCTGGGCTGGCCCAGTCGCAACATGTCTGCCATCTGGTTTGGCGGGGGCGCCGAACTGGACCAGACAATCGACCGCGCATTCGGCGGCTGGGTCCGCCAGGCGCTGGACGGCGGCTGTGCGTCCTGGGAAGCGCAGCCACTGACGCGGCTGGCACTGGTCATCCTGCTGGACCAGTTCACCCGCAATGTGTTCCGGGGCCAGCCGCAGGCGTTTTCCGGCGACGCACGCGCCCAGACGCTGGTGCTGGACGGCATCGCCCGCGGATGGGACCTGCAGCTGCCGCTGGCCGGCGCGGTGTTCTTCTACATGCCGCTGATGCATGCCGAGGATCTGGCGCTGCAGGAGACCTGTGTGCGCAGTTTTCGCGCCTTGCTGGCGGCAGCCCCGGCCGAGCGTCAACAGGGCTTGCAGGGCAACGTGGACTTTGCCATCCAGCACCGGGACATCATCGCCCGGTTCGGGCGCTTCCCCTACCGCAATGCCGCACTCGGACGCACCAGCAGCCCGCAGGAGCTGGAGTTCCTGCGCGACGGCCCCCGCTTCGGCCAATAAGGGACAGGCCTCCGAGGTCCGCGAGACCGCCATGGCATCGTCCATGGACCGTGCGTACGCACAAGGCCCACGCGCCACCTAGAATTCGGGACATGAGCACGACCTCCCCGAATTCCGCCAAGACCTCGGCCCCTGCCGCCACCGAACCCGCCAAGTCCAGCAACTTCCTGCGCCAGATCATTGAGTCCGACCTCGCCAGCGGCGTCAACGCAGGCCGCAAATGGGCCGGAACGCCCGGCGACGGTGCCCACCAGGCCGCGGGGCAGCCCGACCCGGCGCGCATCCGCACCCGATTTCCGCCCGAGCCCAACGGGTATCTGCATATCGGACATGCCAAGAGCATCTGCCTGAATTTCGGCCTGGCGCAGGAGTACGGCGGTGTCTGCCACCTGCGCTTCGACGACACCAATCCCGAGAAGGAAGACCAGGAGTTCGTCAACGGCATCGTCGACACGGTGCGCTGGCTCGGCTTCGACTGGAACGCCAACGGCACCAGCCATCTCTACCATGCGAGCGACTATTTCGACTTCATGTACCGCGCGGCCGAATACCTGATCGGTGCCGGCCATGCCTATGTGGACGAACAAAGCGCCGAGGACATGCGCATCAACCGGGGTGATTTCTCCCGGCCCGGGATCGACAGCCCGTTCCGCAGCCGCTCGCCGGCCGAGAACCTGGAGCGCTTTCGGGAAATGCGCGATGCCAAGCACCTGGACGGATCGATGGTTTTGCGTGCCAAGGTCGACATGGCCAGCCCCAACATCAACCTGCGCGACCCGACCATCTACCGCATCCGGCGCGCGGAACACCACAATACCGGCGACAAGTGGTGCATTTACCCGATGTACGCGTATGCGCACCCGATCGAGGACGCACTCGAGCAGATCACGCACAGCATCTGCACGCTCGAGTTCGAGGACCAGCGCCCCTGGTACGACTGGTTGCTGGCACGCCTGATCGAAGGCGGCTTGCTGAACGCCCCGCCGCCGCGCCAGTACGAGTTTGCCCGCCTGAACATCACCTACGTGATCACCAGCAAGCGCAAGCTGGCCGCACTGGTCTATGACCACAAGGTCAATGGCTGGGACGACCCGCGTATGCCGACACTGGTCGGCCTGCGCCGGCGCGGCTACACGCCCGAGAGCCTGCGCCTGCTGGCCGAGCGCGCCGGCACCAGCAAGTCCGGCGGCTGGACCGAATACAGCACGCTGGAGGGTTGCCTGCGCGAAACACTGGAAGAGACGGCGCCACGTGCCATGGCGGTGCTGGACCCGATCCGCCTGGTCCTCACCAACTGGGACGAGGTCATGGGCCTGTCCGCCACCGGCGACAGCAAGCTCGACACATGCAGCGCGCCGGTGCATCCGCACCGGCCGGAGCTGGGCAAGCGCAGCTTCTCGATGGGCCGCGAAGTATGGATCGAGCGTGGCGATTTCGAGGAAACGCCCCCCAAGGGCTTCTTCCGTCTGTTCCCCGGCAACAAGGTTCGGCTCAAATATGGCCACGTGATCGAGTGCACCGGTTGCACCAGGGACGCCGATGGCCGGGTCGACACGGTTCAGGCCCGCTTGATTCCCGATACCAAGAGCGGCACACCCGGCTCGGACACCGTCAAGGTCAAGGGCGTGATCACCTGGGTCGGTGTCGCGGACGGCAGGAAGGCCGAGGTGCGCCTGTATGAGCGCCTGTTCAATGAACCGCAGCCCGATGCCGGTGGGCGCGACTTCCTGGCCAGCCTGAACCCGAACAGCCTGCGGATCGTGCAAGCCATCGTGGAACCTTCGCTGGCCAAGGCCCGGCAGGACGACAAGTTCCAGTTCGAGCGCCATGGCTATTTCGTCGCGGACCGGGTCGACCACTCGGACAGCCGTCCGGTCTTCAACCTGTCGGTCGGCCTGAAAGACACCTGGGCCAAATAGGAGAGCGCCGGTATAGTGGTTCGTTCAGCCTGTCGCCAGATCCTCTGTCGGCTGTTGAACGGAGACACGACACCATGGCAAAGCTTTACGCGATCTACCAGCAACCCGCGGATGCGCAAGCATTCGATCGCTACTACTACAACACCCACGTGCCGCTGGCCAAGAAGATTCCCGGCTTGCGCAGCTACGAGGTGACACGGGGCGACGTGATGGGCATGGCTGGCAAGCACGGCGTGTACCTGGTTGCCACGCTCGGCTTCGACTCCATGGCGGCCATCGGCGCGGCCATGGCCTCGCCCGAAGGCCAGGCGACCGCGGCGGATCTGGCCAATTTCGCATCTGCGGGCGTCGACGTGATGATGGGTGAAACCGCGCTGATCTGAGGCCTGCACGGCCCGCCCCAGCGCCCCGAAATACCGGCGCCAAGCGCCTTGCTGCAACGGGCCGCTAGGCAAGCGGCTCTAGGAAATGCGGCCGATTTAGGGTGCGCCGCCTACGCGTGCTCGGGACAATGACCCCATGTTTGCGATCACAGCCCCCCCGGGGCCGTCGTCCCAATCTCTGTCATCCCGAATCTGCAAGGAGCATCCATGAGCGCCAAGAACCTGTCCACCATCACCACCGACCTGATCACGTCCTACGGCAAGACCGCCCGCAACATGATCCATGTCTACCGCATGGGCAACCAGCGTGTCGCCCGCTTTGTCGATCTCCAGTGGGAGAAGGCGCTGGCGCAATCGGCATCCGAACTGCGCAGCGAGGTTCGCCGCAACGCCTTGTCGGCCCAGAAAACCGTCAACGGCCTTTACGTGAAGGGCATTGCCATCAGCTCGGACAGCGCCGACGGCCTGGTCGGAAAGTTCGTCGAGCTGGCCGGCAAGGGCGTGCAGCAGGTCGCCGCCAATGCCAGTCGCTTCGAAGAACGTACCGGCCTGAAGGCCCTGGACAACCTGGCCAATGTCGCCAAGCCGGCGGTCTCGGTCGTCAGCGTGCTGGCGGATCGGCTGGAATCGCGCTCCAGCCAGCTGGCCAGCAAGGTCGCCGGCCATCCGGCGGGCGTCAAGGTCGCGGCGGTCAAGCGCGTCGCGCCACGGCGCAAGGCAACCCCGACCGCGCGCAAGACCCCCGCGGCCAGCCGCCGCAGCCGCAAGACGGCCGCCTGAGACCCGCGCCGCGCGTCCAACTGACGCGCTGGCGACATCGGCCCGCCGCTCACCCTGGCGGCCGCCGGCCAATTGATGCCATGATCGGGCACGGAGTCCGACCATGCTGCTTACCCCCGAATTGTTTCGCCCCCTGCTGATGGCGCAGGAACACCCTGCACCCGTCAACCTGGTGTTCCGCGGCGACATGCTGCTCGTGCGGGATCCAGATTTGCATCCGCATCTGGATCTGGAGGCCCATGCCCTGCCCGAGGGGACGCGCTTCATTCCCGTCGGCATGCTGGGTGAGCGCTATTTCCACGCCACCTGGGTCCCGCACGACAGCGCCGAGTGGCCAGGCCATTCCTTTCGCAAGCTGCGCTCGCTGTTTGGCGCCATCGACGACCACCTGCTGGCCATTGCCGGGCGGGCATTCCAGATCGTCGAATGGGCACGTACACACCGTTTCTGCGGCGCCTGTGGTGCGCCGACGCAACTGGTCGCCGGCGAGCGCTGCATGCGGTGCACGGTGTGCAGCCACATGGCCTATCCCCGCATTTCGCCGGCGATGATGGTTTTGATCCAGCATGGCGAATCGCTGCTGCTGGCGCGCCACCTCAACTCGCCGAGCGGCTTCTTCACTGCACTGGCCGGGTTCCTGGAAGCCGGGGAATCGATCGAGGAGGCCATCCACCGCGAAGTACAGGAAGAAGTCGGCCTGCAGGTGCGCGACCTGCGCTACTTCGGCAGCCAGCCCTGGCCGTTCCCGCATTCGCTGATGATTGCCTTCACGGCGCAATACGCCGGCGGCGATATCCGCGTCGACGCCTCGGAGATAGCCGAGGCCCGCTGGTTCGGACCGCACGATCCCTTGCCGCCGATACCGCCGCTGGGCCTGTCGATTGCAGGGCATCTGATCAACGCCCACCTGCCGCCATCGCACCAGAGACGGCCCGCCTCCGACTGAGCGCGGTGCGCGCCGCCTGCCGGCGCGGATGGCCTTATTCGCCGAGGTAGGCCGCGCGGACTTTCGGGTCTGCCAGCATCTGCTTGGCGTCGCCACTCATCGTGATCAGCCCCGAATCCATCACATAGGCCCGGTTGGCCACCGACAGCGCCCGGCTCGCATTCTGCTCGACCAGCAGGATGGTGACGCCCTGCGCGTACACGTCGCGCACCACTTCGAAGATCTTGTCGACCATGATCGGCGACAGTCCCATCGAGGGCTCGTCCATCAGCAGCACCTTGGGCCGGCTCATCAGCGCCCGCCCCATGGCCAGCATCTGCTGCTCGCCACCGGACATGGTGCCGGCCAACTGGTCGCGCCGCTCGCGCAGGCGCGGAAAGATCGTGAACACCTTCTCTGCATCGGCCTCGATGGCGTCCTGGTCCTTGCGCACATAGGCACCCATCTGGAGGTTTTCCATGATGGTCATGCGCGCGAACACGCCGCGTCCTTCCGGAACCATGGCCAGGCCCTGGCGCACCAGATCCCAGGGGCCCTGCCCCTTGATGCTCTTGCCCATGTATTCGATATCGCCCGCATTGAGGCCCAGCGTACCGGTGATCGCCTTCATGGTGGTGGTCTTGCCAGCACCATTGGAGCCGATCAGGGTCACCAGTTCACCCTCCTGGACCTCGAAATCGATGCCCTTGACCGCCTGGATGCCGCCGTAAGACACCTTCAGGCCCGAGACCTTGAGCAATGTGTTTGCCATGTCAGTGTCCTCCCGTTCCGAGATAGGCCTCGATGACCTTCTCGTTCTTCTGCACTTCCGCGGGCAGACCCTCCGCAATCTGCTTGCCGTAGTCGAGCACCGTCACCCGGTCGCACAGACCCATGACGAGTTTCACGTCGTGTTCGATCAGCAAAATGGTGCGCTTGTCGTTGCGGATCTGGTCGATCAGCTCCCGCAGCTGCACCTTTTCGGTGGCATTCATGCCGGCGGCCGGCTCGTCCAGCGCAATCAGCTGCGGATCGGTCGCCAGTGCACGGGCGATCTCGAGCCGGCGCTGGTCGCCATAACTCAACGTGCGCGCCTTGTAGTCGGCCAGCTTGCCGATGCCGACATACTCGAGCAGCTCCTGCGCGCGCTGGGCGATCTCCTTTTCTTCCTTGACGAACTTGGAGGTGCGGAACATCGCACCGATCAATCCCGAATGGGTTCGGATGTGGCGCCCGACCATGACATTTTCCAGCGCCGTCATCTCGGCGAACAGGCGGATGTTCTGGAACGTGCGTGCAATGCCGGCCTTGGCCACTTCATGCACGGCGGTGGGCTGGTAAGGTTTGCCGGCCAGCTCGAACGTGCCGCTGTCGGGCGTGTAAAGGCCGGTGATCACGTTGAAGAACGTGGTCTTGCCTGCGCCGTTGGGACCGATCAGTCCGTAGACCTGGCCCCGGGTGATCGTGATGCCGACATCGCTGAGGGCCTGCAGGCCGCCGAATCGCTTGGAAATGCCTGCGACCTTGAGAATCGTATCTGTCATTGCGCGGTCCTCAGTTGTTCGCCTGCAGCGACTTGCCATGGTCCGGTGTCGGCCACAAGCCGCGCGGCCGCAACAACATGATGATGATCATGGCCAGCGCAATGAGCAGCTGGCGCAGGATGGATGCGTCCAGACGGCCACCGGTGAATGCCTGCAGCGGACTGGCAACATAGCGCAGCACTTCCGGCAGCGCAGCCAGCAGCAAGGCGCCCAGCACGACGCCGGGCAGATGACCCAGACCGCCGAGAACGACCATCGCCACGATCATCACCGACTCCATCAGTGTGAAAGACTCGGGCGACACGAAGCCCTGAAACGATGCGAACAAGGCCCCGCTCACGCCGCCGAACGACGCCCCCATGCCGAATGCCAGCAACTTCAGATTGCGGGTATTGATGCCCATGGCCTTGGCCGCGATCTCGTCCTCGCGAATTGCCATCCAGGCCCGGCCGACGCGCGACAGCGCCAGCCGATGGCTCAGGATGATGCTGAACACGACCAGGATCAGGAACAGGTAGTAGTACATCTCCACCGAAGTCAGCTCGAAGCCCATGATCTGGACCGGCCGGGCCAAGTCGACCCCGAAGATCTCGAACGCGTCGATGCCGCTGATGCCTTTGGGACCATTGGTGATGTTGACCGGATGATCCAGGTTGTTCAGGAACACGCGGATGATCTCGCCGAAACCCAGGGTCACGATGGCCAGGTAGTCACCCCGCAGCTTCAGCGTAGGTGCGCCAAGCAACATGCCGAACAACGCAGCCACCCCCGCAGCCAGCGGAAGTATCACCAGGATGGGGGTGTGCAGGCCATGCGGATACATCGCACCTATCCAGGCAAAGGTCTGTGACAGATGCGCCGACGACAACAATGCGTACAGGTACGCCCCGACAGCAAAGAACGCCACATAGCCCAGGTCGAGCAGCCCGGCATAACCAACGACGATGTTCAGGCCGATGGCCAGCAACACATACAGCAGTGCCGTATCGACGATGCGAACCCAGGCATTGCCGAATTGACCGAGCCCCATCGGCAACGCGATCAGCGCAATGGCAGCGACCACATACAGGATCCAGTGATTTTTTTTCATCATTTTTCTCCTCATGCCCGATCCGCAACACGCTCACCCATCAAACCGGACGGTCGCAGCGTGAGGATCACGATCAGCACGATGAAGGCAAAAATCTCGGAGTAGTGGCTGCCCAGCACACCACCGGTGAGGACCCCGATGTAGCCGGAGCCCAGAGCCTCGATCACACCCAGCAGCACCCCGCCGACCACGGCACCGGCCAGGTTGCCGATGCCACCGAACACGGCCGCCGTGAAGGCCTTCAGGCCGGGCAGGAAGCCCATGGCATGCTGCACCGTGCCGTATTTCATGCCCAGCATGATGCCGGCGATGGCCGCCAGCACGGCGCCAATGACGAAGGTTGCCGAGATCACCACATCGGGCTTGACGCCCATCAGACCCGCCACGCGCGGGTTCTCGGCCGTCGCACGCATCGCGCGGCCGAGCGAGGTGTAGTTGACCAGCCAGACCAGCGCAACCAGCAACACCACCGTCAGCGAGAGGATCAGCAGGTCCGTCGGCGAAATCACGGCACCACCAATTTCATACGGCGTGACCGGCAGCAGGCTGGGAAAAGGCTTGGGATTCGGCTTCCAGATGATCATGGCCACCGTCTGCAGCAGCAGCGACATGCCGATGGCGGTGATCAGCGGCGCCAGCCGTGGCGAGTTGCGCAGCGGCCGGTACGCCACCTTCTCGATCGTGAAGTTCAGCAGAGCCGCAAGTGTGCAAGCCACGGTGGCTGCAATGATCAGCACCACCCAGCCCGGCATGCCGGGGAATGCCGGTTGCAGCAATCCGGCGACTGTCCAGGCAATCAATGCGCCGAACATCAGCACCTCGCCGTGGGCGAAGTTGATGAGCTGGATGATGCCGTACACCATCGTATATCCCAGTGCCACCAGCGCGTACACGCTGCCCAGCACCAGCCCGTTGATCATCTGCTGGAGAAAAATGTCCATGAATGGATGCTCCGGTCTTATTGAAGTTATGTCGTGGTTGAAGGAGGCGCTTGTGGCGCTTCGTCCACCTTCGCAAGAATCGGACCAAGAACGGCCGACCCCAAAGGCATCCCGACGCCGCCATTCTACTGACGCAGGCACACGGTCTCGCGCTGCGTGCGACGGGGTTTACCCTTGGGATTTCGACAGGAAAACGACAGCTGGGCGACCATGCGCAAAGGGCCGGACCGCGGTGTTCCGGCTGCGCCGCTGCATGTTCCAGTTGCGGCCTTGCTATTGCGCCGCGATCAGGTCTTGCGCGCAGCCTGGTCCAGTTCTCGCAGATGCGCCAGCTTGTCGGCGATCTTCGATTCGACACCACGCGGCACCGGCTGGTACCAACCGGGCTCCCCCATGCCCTGGGGCAGGTAGCTGACGCCGGCAGCATAGGCCTCGGGCTCGTCATGCGCATACCGGTATTCGCTGCCGTGACCCAGCTCCTTCATCAGCGCAGTCGGTGCGTTGCGCAGGTGCACCGGCACTTCGCGCGACTTGTCCTTCTTGACGAAGGCGCGTGCCTGGTTGTAGGCCATGTAGCCCGCATTGCTCTTGGGCGCCACCGACAGGTAGATCACGGCCTGGGCCAGCGCGAGTTCACCTTCGGGCGAGCCGAGTCGCTCAAACGTGGCTGCTGCGTCGTTGGCGATCTGCAGCGCGCGGGGGTCGGCCAGGCCGATGTCCTCCCACGCCATGCGCACGATGCGCCGCGACAGGTAGCGTGCATCCGCACCCCCGTCGAGCATGCGACAAAACCAGTACAGCGCCGCGTCGGGACTGGAGCCCCGCACCGACTTGTGCAAGGCGGAGATCTGGTCGTAGAAGTTGTCGCCGCCCTTGTCGAAGCGGCGTGCATTGAGCGTCAGCGCCTTCTCGAGAAAGGCGGCATCGACCTTGTCCAGGCCACTGGCACGGGCTGCCGTGTCGGTCTGCTCCAGCAGGTTCAGCAGGCGCCGCGCGTCGCCATCGGCATAGCCGACCAGGGTATTGACTGCCGCATCATCGAGTTGCAGATGCGGCAGCTGCCGGGTCTGCGCACGGCGCACCAGCTGTACCAGTTCCTCGTCGGTCAGGGCCTGCAACACGTAGACCTGTGCCCGTGACAACAAGGCCGAATTGACCTCGAACGAAGGGTTCTCGGTCGTCGCACCAATAAAGGTCACCAGCCCCGATTCGACGAATGGCAGCAAACCGTCTTGCTGGCTCTTGTTGAAACGATGGATCTCGTCGACGAACAGAATCGTGCGGCGCCCTTGTGCCAGATGGTGCTCCGCCTGCTCCATGGCCGCGCGGATTTCCTTGACGCCGGAGAACACCGCCGACAAGGCGATGAAGGCATAACCGAATGCGCTGGCCGTCAGTCGCGCCAGCGTCGTCTTGCCCACGCCGGGCGGGCCCCAGAGAATCATCGAGTGGGGTTTGCCGGATTCAAACGCCAGCCGCAACGGTCGACCGGCACCGATCAGGTGGGACTGGCCAATCACGGCATCCAGACTGTCGGGGCGCAGTGCCTCGGCCAATGGCGCCGCCGGCGCGGTATCGAATAGTTCAGCCATGCGGCATTGCGCTGCCGGCCGGTCGCAGACGACAGGTCATGTCCAGGTTCTCGTCTACTGGCGGATCACATCCGCGCCCGCTGGTGGCTTGAAGTTGAACAGATCGGCCGCCAGCGCCGGATTCGCCTCGGCCTTGGCAAACGTCAGCACCGACCGTTGGCCGAAGCTGTCCAGGATGTCGAGCACCGCCAGCGTAGGCGCACCGTCGCCCGCGCGCAGGCCGACACGCACTGCCTGCAACTGCCCGTCCTTCGACTTGGGCGTTGCGAGCACCCATTGCAAACCATCCTTGTCCGGCTCCGACTTGAGCGCATAGTCCTTGCGCAGCGAGGCCAGATCCGGCGCCGAGGCGACCAGCGCGGCCGGCGTTGAACTGAGGACGTCGGCCTGCTTTCGTGCCGTGACCTGGTTCAGATCCGCGTCGTACATCCACAGCGTCACACCATCGGCAACAATGGTCTGCGCAAAGGGTTTGCGGTAGTCGAAGCGAAAGCGGTCGGGGCGCGTGAAGGCGAAGCTGCCGCTGGAACTGCGGGTCTTGGGCGTCTCACCCGCGCGCGCGGGCGCCGACACCACCTGGGTGAATTCGGAGCGACCACTCTTGACGCTCTTGACGAAACGCTCCAGGCTGTCCAGGCCATCGGCCCGGGCCATGGCACATGCCAGCATCAGCGCGGCTGCCAGCAGAATTCGGTTGCGCATCATTCCTCCCTCGTCGGAACCAGGATCTCGCGCTGGCCGCTGCCACTCATTGCGCTGACCAGCCCGGCCTTCTCCATGTCTTCGACCAGTCGCGCCGCACGGTTGTAGCCGATCTTCAGATGGCGCTGCACCAGCGAGATGCTGGCCTTGCGGTTCTTGAGCACCACTTCGACCGCCTGGTCGTACATCGGATCCTTTTCACCGCCATTGCCCGGCTCGCCAACGCCATCGGACTCGCCGTCGACGGTGCCGCCCTCGAGCACGCCCTCGATGTAATTCGGCTCGCCCTGCGTCTTGAGATAGCTCACCACGCGGTGCACTTCCTCGTCACTGACAAACGCACCATGCACACGGATCGGCAGACCGGTTCCGCTGGGCATGTACAACATGTCGCCCATGCCCAGCAAGGCTTCGGCGCCCATCTGGTCGAGGATGGTGCGGCTGTCGATCTTGCTGCTGACCTGGAACGCGATACGGGTCGGGATATTGGCCTTGATCAGGCCGGTGATCACGTCCACGCTGGGCCGCTGCGTGGCCAGGATCAGGTGAATGCCGGCGGCACGCGCCTTCTGCGCCAGACGGGCGATCAGCTCTTCGATCTTCTTGCCCACCACCATCATCAGATCGGCGAGTTCGTCGATGACCACCACGATATGCGGCAGCCGGTCGAGCGGCTCCGGCTCCTCGGGCGTCAGGCTGAACGGATTGGGAATGTGTTCGCCACGGGCCTTGGCCTCGTCCATCTTGGTGTTGTAGCCGGCCAGATTGCGCACGCCCATCTTGCTCAGCAGTTTGTAGCGGCGCTCCATCTCGGCCACGCACCAGTTCAGGCCATGGGCCGCCTGGCGCATGTCGGTCACCACCGGTGCCAGCAGGTGCGGAATGCCCTCGTAGACCGACATTTCGAGCATCTTGGGGTCGATCATCAGCAGCCGAACATCGCGCGCATCGGCCTTGTACAAGAGGCTCAGAATCATCGCGTTGATACCGACTGATTTGCCCGAACCGGTCGTACCGGCAACCAGCACGTGCGGCATCTTGGCCAGGTCGGCCACCACCGGGTTGCCGACGATGTCCTTGCCCAGGCCCATCGTGAGCATGGACTTGGCCTCGTTGTACACCCGCGAGCCGAGAATCTCCGACAGGCGGATCGACTGGCGCTTGGCATTGGGAAGTTCCAGTGCCATGTAGTTCTTGCCCGGGATCGTCTCGACCACCCGGATCGACACCAGACTCAGGCTACGCGCCAGGTCCTTGGCCAGCCCGACGATCTGCGAACCCTTGACGCCCACCGCAGGCTCGATCTCGTAGCGCGTGATCACCGGCCCCGGCAGGGCCAGCACGACCCAGACCTCGACACCGAAGTCCTTGAGCTTCTTCTCGATCATGCGGCTGGTCATGTCGAGCATTTCGGGTGACACGGTCTCCTGGCGCACCTGCGCGGCGTCGAGCAGATCGACCTGCGGCAGCTTGCTGTCGAGCATTTCGGTGAAGAGCGGCTTTTGCCGCTCCTTGGCCACGCGTTCGCTCTTGGGAATGTCGAGCACGACGGGTTCGACCTGCACCGGCGCCGGATGGTGTTCGCGGCTTTCGACGCGCTCGCCGGTAACCACTTCCTCGCGCTCGCGTGCGGCACGCTGACCCAGCGCCTTGTCCTGCACCACTTCGCGCTTCTTGCGACTGGCCTCGATGCGCGTGTGGATCGAAGCGCCGATGCGTTCGGCCACCGTGCCCCAGGAAAAGCGGAATGCCAGCGCCGCTCCGACCAGGCCCACCAGGATGGCGACCAGGCCCGAGCCGGTAAAACCGAGCCAGCGCAAGGCCGCCGGCCCCATGATGGCTCCCAGCACACCGCCACTGGCGTCGGGCAGACGGGACTCGAAACTGTACAGGCGCGTCCACTCCAGCACGCCGCTGGCACAGATCAGCAGCACCAGGCCGAGCCAGAACGTGCCACGGCGCCGCAACCATGGATGGGCATCGGACGTGTTCTCGGCCGGCGAGGACGCTTGCGCCCCATGGCGCAGCCAGGCGGCCAGCCCCGAAAGCCACGCGCGCAGGCCGATGGCCACCAGCCACCAGACCGAATAGCCGAAGAGGTAGTAGCTCGCGTCAGCCAGCCAGGCACCCAGCCGCCCCGCGCGGTTGACCAATGCATTGCTGCCACCCGATGTCGACCAGGCGGCATCCATCGGCGAGTAGGTCAGCAGGGCCAGAAGCCAGAAGCCGAGCAGCAGTACGCCGGCAAACAAGGCCAGTTCAACGGCAAACCGGCCAAATCCGGAGCTGGGGTTGCCGGGCCCGGTGGCCCGTGAAGATGTCAGGGTATCAAGAGAGTAAGTCATGCAAAAGCCAATTTCCGCGAGCTTACCCCAAGCGCCAAGACGCCCGCGGCGCGCTTAACGCGGCTTGAGGCGGCGATCCTTGATCAGCAAACTGCCGTCTTCACGGGTTTCGACGAAGCCCTGCTCCTCGAAATCCTTCATGACCCGGCTGACCATTTCGCGCGACGCTCCGACCATCTTGGCGATGTCCTGGCGGGAAATCTTGTCGCGGATCACGCGGACATTGTTTTCATCGGCCGGGGCCTGCTCCATCAATACGTTGGCGACACGGCCGTACACGTTCATCAGCGCCAGTGACTCGATCTTGCGGTCGGCGCTGCGCAACCGCTGCACCAGGCCCCGCATCACGGCGCTGACCGTCGACGTGTTCTCCAGCAGGCAGCGCGTGAACTCCGCGCCGCCGAGCACCAGCGCGTCGGTCTGCACTTCGGCCTCGACCGACGCCGAATGCGGCTCATGGTCGATCAGACTCATCTCGCCGACATAGTCGCCGGGATGCATGGTGGCCAGAATCACCTCTCGGTCGCGGCGGTCGGTCACGACGACGCGTGCCCGGCCTGCCAGGATGATGAACAAAGACTCACAATTCTTGCCTTGTTCGACAAGAAATTCGCCCCGTTTGAAGCGCCGCTTCGTGACAGCCCCGGCCAGTGACTCTGCCTGGGCCGGGGTCAGCATGGCAAACAGGGGGACTCGTCGTATCAGATCCAGGTTGCTCAACATCGACATCCGGTATTCCTTTGGGGGGATTGGCCGTTTCCTACAATCGGTGGCGCTGGTCACAAACGGTTGTGATCGGCGCCATCGCCCATATCGTATTGTGAGCGATTCCCTGCAGCGGGTGTTGGGGGCATCGCCGGCAAAATCGTACACCGTCCCCGAAGCACACCATCCATAGCGAATCACCATGACAACCATCAAGCACGCCCAAGTCCTGATCCTGGGCTCCGGCCCCGCCGGTTACACCGCCGCAGTGTATGCCGCTCGCGCCAATCTCAAGCCCATGCTGATCACGGGAATCGCCCAGGGTGGCCAGTTGATGACGACCACCGACGTCGACAACTGGCCCGCCGACTTCGATGGCGTCCAGGGACCGGACCTCATGCAGCGCTTCCTGCAACACGCCGAACGGTTCAATACCGATATCGTGTTCGACCACATCAACAAGGTCGACCTGTCCAAGCGACCGTTCACGCTGACGGGCGACAGCGCCACCTATACCTGCGACGCGCTGATCATCGCTACCGGCGCATCGGCCAAATACCTCGGCCTGCCCTCGGAAGCCGCCTTCATGGGCAAAGGGGTCTCGGGCTGCGCCACCTGCGACGGATTCTTCTACCGCGAACAGGTCTGCTGCGTCGTTGGCGGCGGCAATACCGCGGTCGAGGAAGCCCTGTACCTGTCCAACATTGCCAGCAAGGTCTACCTGGTGCATCGGCGGGACAAGTTCAAGGCCGAGGCCATTCTGGTCGACAAGCTGATGGAGAAGGTCGCCGCAGGCAAGATCGTGCTCAAGACGCACCAGACCCTCGACGAAGTGCTGGGGGACAACTCCGGGGTGACCGGCGTGCGCCTCAAGAGCACGGCCGACGGCAGCACCGAAGAGCTGGCACTGTCCGGTTGCTTCATTGCGATCGGCCACGCCCCGAATACCGACATCTTCCAGGGACAGCTCGAAATGGCTGGCGGCTACATCGTGACCCAGTCCGGCCTCAAGGGCATGGCGACAATGACCAGCGTCCCCGGTGTCTTTGCTGCCGGCGACGTGCAGGACCATGTCTACCGCCAGGCCATTACCAGTGCCGGCACCGGGTGCATGGCTGCGCTGGACGCACAGCGATTCCTGGAACAGGATTGAAGTTTTTCGGCATTCAGAACAATCCGCTTATAATCCGAGGCTTTACCAAAATTCCCCGCCCGTCGGGGACCATGCGGTAGAACTCTAGTTACCGCCACCGCAATGGTGGCGAGGTGCGGCGAAAGCTGTTAACAAGGTGCGGGACACAATACGGCAAACGCCAGGCTGTCACCGCGCCGATCGATGGAGTGTCCAGATGGCACGCGTATGTGATGTAACGGGCAAAGGCCCAATGGTCGGGAACAATGTGTCCCACGCCAACAACCGGACCAAGCGCCGGTTCCTCCCCAACCTTCAGTACCGCCGGTTCTGGGTCGAGACCGAAAACCGTTGGGTTCGCCTGCGGGTCTCCAGCGCGGCTCTGCGTCTGATCGACAAGAATGGCATCGAATCCGTGCTGGCAGACATGCGCGCACGGGGTCAGGCCTGATTGATTGCAGCCTAGTTGCGGTCCCGGCGCCCTGCGCTGATCGCTCTGCAAACCATTGATTCAAGGAAAACGTTATGGCAACCAAAGGCACTCGCGAGAAGATCAAGCTGGAATCCACTGCTGGAACCGGCCACTTCTACACCACCAGCAAGAACAAGAAAACCATGCCCGAGAAGATGCTGATCAAGAAATTTGATCCCAAGGCACGCAAGCATGTCGAATACAAGGAAATCAAGCTGAAGTAATCAGCCTGAACCTTTACTGAAAACCCGGCCATGCCGGGTTTTTTTTCGCCTGCAACGCCCGCCTGCCCCCGGGACATCTGATCCGCCCACAAAAAAGCCCGGTCGAACCGGGCTTTGGTGCTTGGACAGAAGCTGTCTCGTATCAGGCCCGCGCAGCACGCAGCTTGTACGAAAAGTCGCGCAGTGCCGCAATGCCGCTGCTCTCGGCCCGGGCACACCAGGCTTGCAGTTCGCTGGCCAATTGCTCGCGCGAATGCGAGCGGCTGAGCCAGAGCTGGCGCAGCTCTTCGCGCATCGTCACCATCTTGTCCAGCACCGGATGCGCAGCACGCGCCTGGGCCAGTGTAGGTGCTGCTGCGGCAGGCACCTTGTCCTCGTCACGATGCAGCCAGCGCTTGGCCGCGACCAGCACCGAGACATCGCCCTTCCTGGCCTTGATCAGTTCGATTTCGGCCGCGCATGCCTTGCGCAGGTTCTTGGCATAGCCTGCCATCATTTCGTAGCGGTGGGCGATCAGGGCCTCGAGGGTCTTTTCGTCTGCGACAGGACGGATATCACCCAATTGCAGCTTGGGAGGCGTCTTCTTGACGCGGGCCAGACCGACCTTCTCCAGCAGGCTGATATAGATCCAGCCGATGTCGAACTCATAGGGCTTGACCGAGAACTTCGCCGACGTCGGATACGTGTGATGGTTGTTGTGCAACTCCTCGCCACCAATCAGGATGCCCCAGGGCACGATGTTGGTGCTGGCGTCGGCCGCCTCGAAATTGCGGTAACCCCAGTAGTGACCAATGCCATTGATGACACCAGCCGCGGTGAACGGGATCCAGACCATCTGTACGGCCCACACGGCCAGACCTGCTGCGCCAAACAAGGCCAGGTTCAGCACCATCATCAGGCCGACACCTTGCCAGCTGAAGCGGCTGTAGACGTTGCGCTCGAGCCAGTCATCGGGACAGCCCTGGCTGTATTTGCTCAGCGTTTCCTGGTTCTTGGACTCCGCGCGGTACAACTCGGCACCTTGCCAGAACACCTTCTTGATGCCGTGGGCCACCGGGCTGTGCGGATCTTCACTGGTTTCGCACTTGGCGTGGTGTTTGCGGTGAATGGATACCCATTCCCTGGTCACCTGTCCGGTACCGATCCACAACCAGAAGCGGAAAAAATGCGCGGGAATGGCATGCAGATCCATGGCGCGATGCGCCTGGTGGCGGTGCAGGTAGATCGTGACGCTCGCGATCGTGATGTGGGTGGTGACCAGGGCGTAGAGAACAATCTCCCACCAGGTCAGGTCCCACAGTCCATGTGAAAGCCATTCGACAATGGCATTCAGAACAGACCAGTCAGGTAGCAGCATATGTTTCGTCTCGCTCGTAGATAGGGTAAACCAGGGGCCGATCACTCAGGCCCGCAACCCCCGCATTTTATGGGGTTCGGTCTGTTTTGACCATGATTTATCTCAAATCAGGTCAAAAAGCAGCAAATCAATCGATCACGCTCACTTTTTTTGCCAAATCGCGGCAAAAAATCCATCAACCTTGTGCGCATGCGGCCAAAGCCGCAGCTGAGATGCACCGTTCCCGGGCTTGCGACACAAGTCCTGGGCGTACGGGACCTTCAAGGCCTCCAGCACCTGTGCAACATCCATTGGCGTGAAGTCGAGGTTCTGCGCAGAAAACTGGCCGGCAATCTGCTCGTTCTCCTGCTCCAGCAAACTGCAGGTGGCATATACCAGCCGGCCGCCCGGCTTGAGCAGCCGGGATGCGCTTTGCAGGATGGACGTCTGCAACGCCGCCATCTGGGCGATGCTATCGGGCGTCTGGCGCCATTTGAGGTCCGGATTGCGGCGCAAGGTTCCCAGCCCCGAACACGGCGCGTCGACCAGCACCCGGTCGATCTTGCCAGCCAGACGCTTGATGCGATCGTCCCGCTCATGGCTGATGGCCACCGGATGGACGTTGGACAGCCCGCTGCGGGCAAGCCTGGGTTTGAGCGCATCGAGCCGGTGCGCCGAGGTGTCGAACGCATACAGACGGCCGGTGCTGCGCATGGACGCGCCCAAAGCCAGGGTCTTGCCACCGGCCCCGGCACAGAAGTCGACCACCATCTCGCCGCGATGCGCATCGACCAGAAGCGCCAGAAGTTGTGAGCCCTCGTCCTGCACTTCGAAATCGCCCCGCACAAAGGCGTCGAGTCGGGTCAGATTGGGCTTGCCTTCCACCCGCAGCCCCCACGGCGAATACGGCGTGGGCTGGGCACGCACACCGTGGCGCGCCAGTTCCTTCACCACGTCTTCGCGTTTCGCCTTGAACGGATTGACCCGCAGATCCAGCGAGCCGGGTTCCGCCAGGCTGCGGGCCAGTGGCCAGAATCCGGTCCCGACTTCCTTCTTGAGCAGATCGGCCAGCCAGTCCGGCAGGTTGTGCTGGTGGCGCTCCATCAGATCCTCGGTCCGGATCTTCGCGCAGGCGTCCAGCCAGGACTTTTCCTGGTCGTTGAGCGCGCCATCCAGAAAGTCACGTTCTCCGTGGAATCCCAGAATCGCCATGCGCCGGGCCTTGGACCCGCTTCCCGATGGCGCGAAATGCTCGTAGAGCTGCTTTTTGCGCAGCACGTTGTAGATCGACTCCGTCAGCGTTGCCCGCTCACGCGGCCCCAGCGAGCGATGCTCACGGAAAAAACGCCCGACCACGGCGTCGGCCGGATGGTCGAATTTCAGGACCAGGGCCAACAGATCGGTACAGGCTTGCAGCAGGGGGGCGGGGTGCATGGCGGCGATTGTCCCATGGGCCTCCGGCTGCCGACCGAAACCCCCGGTCAGTCACCCGTCGCCCGCTCCGGTCATTGCCGCAGCAGCGACGCGATGGCCCTCGGGTACATCACATGTTCCTGCGTGACGACCCTGGCCGCGAGCGTCTGGGCGGTGTCGCCTTCGAGCACCGGTACCACCGCCTGCGCAAGAATCGGCCCCTCATCGAGTTGGGCCGTCACCATGTGCACAGTGGCGCCGGCCACTCGGCAACCTGCATCCAAGGCCCGCTGATGGGTGTGAAGCCCGGTGAAGGCTGGCAGCAGCGACGGATGGATATTGACCAGTCGCCCCTCAAAATGCGTGACGAATGCCGGCGTCAGCACCCGCATGAAGCCGGCCAGTACCACCAGGGCTGGCTTGCCCTGCGGATCGTAGTGGTCGATCCGTTCGGCCAATGCAGCATCGAAGGCGCTGCGATCGGGAAACGCACGATGGTCCAGAACCTCGGTGGCAATCCCCATGTCGCGGGCGATCGCAAGGCCACCGGCTTGCGGCCGGTTGCTGATCACCGCCGCGACACGGGCCTGCAGCCGCGTCTCCCACGACTCGCGCTGGGCCGCACGGACGATGCTGGCCATGTTCGACCCACCACCCGAGATCAGAATCACGATGTTTTTCATAAGTCAAAAATTATCGCTGCCCCCTTTACTGCCTGGCTTGTCGCAGTTCAGACAGAAAAAAGTGCACGGTCGTGCTAAAACCGGGGCCTGCCTGTTTGGAGATTCCCCATGGATTTGGCTTTCACCCCCGAGGAACAGAAGTTCCGCGAAGACATTCGTGCCTGGGTCGCGCAGAATCTGCCTGCCGACATCGCACACAAGGTGCACAACGCCTTGCACCTGACCCGCGAGGACATGCAGCGCTGGGCCCGCATCCTCGGCAAGAAGGGATGGCTGGGCCATGGCTGGCCGAAGGAATTCGGCGGTCCCGGCTGGAATTCGGTCCAGAAGCACCTGTTCGAGGAAGAATGTGCCCTGGCCGGCGCGCCACGCGTCGTCCCCTTCGGCCCCGTCATGGTGGCACCGGTGATCATGGCCTTCGGCAATCCGCAGCAGCAGGCGCGGTTTCTTCCGGGAATTGCCAGTGGCGACGTCTGGTGGAGCCAGGGGTATAGCGAGCCGGGCTCCGGCAGCGACCTGGCCTCGCTCAAGACCCGCGCAGAACGCAAGGGCGACACGTACATCGTCAATGGCCAGAAAACCTGGACCACGCTGGGTCAGTATGGCGAATGGATCTTCTGCCTGGTCCGCACCAGCACCGAAGGCAAACCCCAGACCGGCATCAGCTTTCTGCTGATCGACATGAAATCTCCCGGCGTCACGGTCCGCCCCATCGTGCTGCTCGACGGCAGTGTGGAGGTCAACGAGGTCTTTTTCGACAATGTCGAAGTGCCCGCTGAAAACCTGATCGGCGAGGAAAACAAGGGCTGGACCTATGCCAAGCACCTGCTCAGCCACGAACGCACCAATATTGCCGACGTCAACCGCGCCAAGCGGGAACTGGAGCGGCTCAAGCGCATTGCCAAGGCCGAAGGTATGTACGACGACATGCGCTTTCGCGACGAGATCGCCAAACTGGAAGTCGATGTGGTGGCACTCGAAATGCTGGTCCTGCGCGTGCTCGCCGCTGAAAAGTCGGGCAAGCAGTCGCTCGACATCGCCGGATTGCTCAAGATCCGCGGCAGCGAGATCCAGCAACGCTACAGCGAACTGATGATGCTGGCGGCCGGCCCCTTTGCGCTGCCGCTGATCCACGAAGCCATGGAAGCCGGCTGGCAGGGTGACGCGGTCGGCGCGCTGCACTGCGCGCCGCTGGCCACGACCTATCTCAACATGCGCAAGACCACGATTTATGGCGGCTCCAACGAGGTGCAGCGCAATATCGTGTCCCAGGGCGTGCTGGCCTGACAGCGGCCGCGCCCGCCCGCAGCAAGCGTACATCCGGTGGCGCCGCAATGCGCCCAGTATCGACATGACAACAGGTGACCGACATGGACTTTGATTTCAGTGACGACCAGGAACAGTTGCGCGACGCCGTGCGCAAATGGGTCGACAAGGCCTACACATTCGAGCGGCGCCGAAGCATCGCCAAGGGCGGCGGCTTTTCACACGACGCCTGGCGGGAACTGGCCGAACTGGGACTGTGCGGCCTGTACATCCCGGACGCGCTCGGTGGCCTGGGCATGGGTCCGGTCGAAGGCATGGTCGTCATGGAGGAGTTGGGTCGCGGCATCGTTCTCGAGCCCCTGACGCAGGCCCTGATGGCCGGCGCTGTCCTGGGCCACTACGCGCCCCAGCCGCTGGCCACCCAATGGGCCGGCCCCGTTGCCAGCGGCGAGCGCCTCGTATCCCTTGCGTATCTGGAACGCGCATCGCGCTATCAGCTGGACAAGTGCAGCACCGAAGCCAGCGGCAAGGACGGCGCGTTCACTCTGCATGGCAACAAGAGCCTGGTGGTTGCCGGCGACAAGGCTGACGCCTTCCTGGTCAGCGCACAGCTGGACGGCAATATGGCCATGTTCCTCGTCGAACGCACGGCGCCCGGCGTCACGGTGCGGGCCTATGGCACGCTTGATGGCGGCCGCGCGGCCGAACTGACGCTGAACCAGGCCGTAGCACAACTCGTCAGCAAGGACGGTCTGGCGGTGCTGGAACATGCGGTGGACATCGGCATTGCCGCGACCTGTGCACAGGCGGTCGGCGTCATGGACAAGACCCTGACCATCACCGCCGAATACCTGAACACGCGCAAGCAGTTCGGCGTCGTCATCAGCAGCTTCCAGGCGCTTCGGCACAGGGTCGCCGACATGAAGATGCAGCTCGAGCTGGCACGCTCGATGAGTTACTACGCCTCGCTCAAACTCAACGCCCCTGCCCCGGAGCGGCGCGCAGCCATGGCGCGCGCCAAGGTCCAGCTGGGCCAGTCGATGCGCTTCATGGGTCAGCAGGCGGTGCAACTGCATGGCGGCATTGGCGTGACCGATGAATACATCGTGAGCCACTATTTCAAATGCCTGACGCAGATGGAAATGGAATTCGGCGACAGCCTGTTCCATCTGGGGGAGGTGTCCCGTCGGATGCAGGACAGCGCCGGCGTCTTCGCCTGATACACCGTCCAGCTCCACCAAATGGAGCATGTCCTGCCGGCTGAAGGCTTTGCCACCGGAGAGTTGATGCGACCATAGCACCGGGGCTGAAGGCCGGATGTTGCGCGGCAAGTGGATGCCGCCCCAGCCCCGCGGAGGCAGCATGGGTGCACGAGAAGATGGCAGCGGCGGTGACGCGCCCGACGCAGACGCTCTGCGTTTCGCACAATGGTCGATCGCACGCGCATTCGCGATGCTGGGCCCCTTGTGCCGCATCGGGCTGCCCGTGGTCCTGTTCATGCTTTTGGTGGCCGACCCGCTGCTGTTCCAGCAGCGCATCTGGGGGCAGCATTTCCAGCACCGCAGCCTGGTGCTGTGGCACGCCGTGGCAAGCCTGCACTTTCTGGCCTTCCTGTTGCTGTCGACCCGCCTGCACACGCACATCGGTCGGCAACGCTGCCTGATCGCATTCCTGGGGTTCGGTGGCGCACTGTTCACCTGGTTCGGCTTCATCTCCTGGAGCCTCAGCGGCGATCTGTCGGTCTATGCCATTTTCCTGCTGACCATGGTCTGCGCCATGAGTTTCCCGGGCCGCCTGCGCATGGTTCTGTGCCTGTGCAGCGCGGGTGCGCTGCTGGTGTGCATCCATCTGCTCGACGGCCGTGGCATCTTCTACACCAGCGGCGCCGGCATGAACCTGGTGGCGCTGGCGCTGGTCGCCTTGTTTCTCGACGACCACCTGATGCGCCTGAACCGCGATCTGTACCGGCAGCAGCAGCGGGTTGAGCAGGAGCGCGAGCGTGCCGACAAGGTGCTGTACAACGCCCTGCCAATGTCGATCGCCGACGAGCTCAAGCGCAACAACGTCGTCAAGGCCGAAAAATATCCGCGCATGGCGGTGCTGTTCGTCGACATCGTGGGCTTCACCGACTTCTCGGCCAACCGGCCGCCGCATGCCGTCGTGGAGATCCTCAACGAGATCTTCTGCCTGTTCGACACCCTGGTCGACCGCTACGACGTGGAAAAGATCAAGACCATCGGCGACGCCTACATGGTGGTTGGCAAGGTCGACGCCGCCCCGGTCGCCCAGCTGGCGCTGGACATGCTGGATGCCATGCGGGCGTACCGCCAGCGCAGCGGCCATCCGCTCGACATCCGCGCCGGCCTGCATGCGGGCGCCACGGTGGCCGGCGTCATCGGGCTCAAGCGCTTTCTCTACGATGTCTGGGGCGATGCCGTCAACACCGCCAGTCGCATGGAGTCGACGGGTCGAGCCGGAACGATCCAGGTCACCGATGCACTGGCACAGGAACTACAGCATGCGTTTCGCTTCAGCGCGTCGGCGCAGGTTCATGTCAAGGGGAAGGGTCCCATGGCCACGCGATTCCTGCTGGGCCGCCGCAGTGCGGCTTTGTCGGAGCCTGAGACGAAGCCGGCCCCAGAGGTGGCGCTGCGCCGCGCCGCCTGAGGGCGTGGCTCAGGCCATCAGCCGTGACGACTTGGGCAGATGGGTCATCAGAAACTCCATCTGGTCGGCCAGGATGCGCCGGTTGCGCAGAATGAAGTCTTCCCACAGGCTGGGCACATACGGTGCGTACAACAGCGGCATGTGGGCCTGCTCCGGTGTTCGGCTGCTCTTGCGGTGGTTGCACGGGCGGCATGCGGTCACCACGTTCATCCAGTTGTCGATGCCGTTCTGAGCGAAGGGCACGATGTGTTCGCGGGTCAGCACGTCTTCGGTGTGCTGTACCCCACAGTAGGCACAGATGTTGCGGTCGCGGGCAAACAGCTTGCTGTTGGTCAGGCTCGGCTTGAGATTGAAGGGGTTGATGTTGGGAACACCCTTGGTGCCGATGATGCTGTTGACCGCAATGATCGACTGCTCACCGGTCTGCGCATTGTGGCCACCGTGAAAAACCGCGACCTCCCCCCCGGACTCCCAGCGTACCTCACCCGCCGCATAGTGAATCACGGCTTGTTCAAGTGAAATCCAGGATTGCGGCAAACCCTGGGCAGACAGCTTCAAGACCTTCAACATGTGCCTCCTGAAACAACACTTCGCAATGCTGACTTCGAACGCCCTGTCCTGCCACGACACACCCCAAACCGGATGGTGCAACAGTGGATCACAATATACCTGCTTTCCGTGACGCCATCCGTGTCTTGCCGGAATATCTGTCCTGCCTGCTATCAAATTCAAACCAAGTTGGAACGCATGAAAGTCTTTCGCGGCCTGCACCACGCGGCCCTGGCACCCGGATGTGCCCTCACGATCGGCAATTTCGACGGCGTACACCGCGGCCACCAGGCCATGCTCGCGCTGCTGCGGGCCGAGGCCGCCCAACGCGGCGTTGCCAGCTGCGCCCTGACTTTCGAGCCCCACCCACGCGACTATTTCGCCGCCGCCACCGGCAAACCCGAACTGGCGCCGGCCCGGATCGGAAGCCTGCGCGACAAGCTGCACGATCTGGCGCACTGTGGCATCGACCAGGCCGTGGTCATTCCGTTCAATGCCCGGCTGGCAGCCCTGTCGCCGCAGGACTTCATCCGCACGGTGCTGGTCGACGGCCTGCGCGCGAAATACGTGCTGGTGGGCGATGATTTCCGCTTTGGCGCCAGGCGCGCTGGCGACTACGCCATGCTGGACGCGGCCGGCGAAACATTCAGCTTCGACGTCGCCCGCATGAACAGCTACGAGGTCCACGGCCTGCGGGTCTCCAGTTCCGCGGTGCGCGAAGCACTGTCCCAGGGGCGCATGGCGGATGTCGAGCGGCTGCTGGGGCGGCCCTACTGCATATCCGGCCATGTCGTGCATGGCCGCAAGCTGGGCCGGGACCTCGGATTTCCGACCCTGAACCTTCGCTTTGCGCACTGGAAGCCCGCCGCCAGCGGCATCTTCGTGGTGCGCGTCCATGGCCTGGCCGCGCAGCCTCTGCCCGGCGTGGCCAACCTGGGCGTGCGTCCCTCACTCGACCCGGACGATGTCAATGGCGGGCGCGTGCTGCTCGAGACCCACTGCCTGGAGTGGCCGCACGGCCTGGGACGTGATGGTGGCTACGGTAAAATCGCCCGCGTGGAACTGCTGCACAAACTGCACGACGAAAGAAAGTACGACGGCCTGGACGCGCTGAAGCGTGGAATCGCGACCGACCGGGATGACGCACATGCGTATTTCGCGTCCATGCATGCCGAAACCCACCGGCAAACCACACGCGACCGAATTCAGTAGGCGAAAGCACCGCCCGCACGCCTTCGCGGCGCGTGGATCCGGGGGTTTTCGCCTTGCCAGCAAAGGCTCTTGATGGCGCCCGGCGCCCCCCGGGCATCCCGATTTCCTGTTCCAGCGACTCCCGTCCCGACGTGACGGGGCCACATCCATGACCGACAAGACCGACTACCGCAGCACCCTGAACCTTCCCGAAACCCCGTTCCCGATGCGTGGCGACCTGCCCAAGCGCGAACCGGTCTGGGCCCGTGAATGGGACGAAAACGGCATCTACAAGAAGCTGCGCGACGCCCGCCAGGGTGCACCCCTGTTCATCCTGCACGACGGCCCGCCCTATGCCAATGGCCAGATCCACATGGGCCACGCCGTCAACAAGATCCTCAAGGACATGATCGTCAAGGAGCGCCAGCTCGAGGGCTTCGACGCCCGCTACATCCCGGGCTGGGACTGCCACGGTCTGCCGATCGAGAACGCGATCGAGAAGAAGTTCGGCCGCAACCTGCCGCGTGACGAAATGCAGGCCAAGAGCCGCGCATTCGCCACGGAGCAGATCGCGCTGCAAATGGGCGACTTCAAGCGCCTGGGCGTGCTGGGCGAATGGGACCACCCCTACCGCACCATGGACTTCAAGAACGAAGCCGAGGAGATCCGCGCCTTCAAGCGCGTGGTCGAGCGCGGCTTCGTGTACCGGGGCCTGAAGCCGGTCTACTGGTGCTTTGACTGCGGCTCTTCGCTGGCCGAATTCGAGATCGAATACGCCGACAAGAAATCCCTGACGCTGGACGTCGGGTTCCTGTGTGCCGAGCCGCAGCGGCTAGCCCAGGCCTTCGGCCTGGACGGGCTGGCCAAACCGGCATTCGCCGTGATCTGGACCACCACCGCCTGGACGATTCCCGCCAACCAGGCGCTGAACCTCAACCCGGATCTGGAATACGCGCTGGTGGACACACCGCGCGGCCTTTTGCTGCTGGCCACCAGCCTGGTCGCCAGCTGCCTGGAGCGCTACCAGCTGACCGGCACCGTGCTGGCCACCAGCGCCGGCAAGGCGCTGGCCGGCATCGCGTTCCACCATCCCCTGGCCCACGTGGACAAGGGCTATGACCGACGGGCACCCATCTACCTGGCCGACTACGCCACGGCCGACGACGGCACCGGCATCGTGCACTCCGCACCCGCCTACGGCGTGGAAGACTTCAACAGCTGCGTGGCACACGGTGTCGCCCTCGACGACATCCTCAACCCGGTTCAGGGCAACGGCCAGTACGCAGCCGACTTGCCGCTGTTCGGCGGGCTCAATATCTGGAAGGCCAGCCCCAGGATCATCGACGTGCTGCGCGAGTCGGACCGCCTGTTTGCCAGCACCCAGATCGAACACAGCTATCCGCATTGCTGGCGCCACAAGTCGCCGGTGATCTACCGCGCAGCGGCGCAGTGGTTCATCCGCATGGACCAGGGCGAAGGCGTGTTCACCAAGGACAAGGCACCCCGTACGCTGCGCCAGATGGCGCTGGACGCGATCGAGCAGACGGCCTTCTACCCGGAGAACGGCCGTACCCGGCTGCGCGACATGATCGCCGGCCGGCCCGACTGGTGCATCAGCCGCCAGCGCAACTGGGGGGTACCGCTGCCGTTCTTCATCCACCGCGACTCGGGCGAGCTGCATCCGCGCACGATGCAGATCCTCGACCTGGCGGCGGATATGGTCGAAAAAGGCGGCATCGAGGCCTGGAGCAAGGCCACGCCCGAATCCATCATCGGGGAGGCCGATGCCAGGCTATACGCCAAGAGCAATGACATCCTGGAAGTCTGGTTCGATTCCGGCACCACGCATACGACTGTGCTCAAGGGCTCCCATGCCGGCAATGGCCATCCCGAAGGCCCGGAGGCCGACCTGTACCTGGAAGGCCACGACCAGCACCGCGGCTGGTTCCACTCCTCGCTGCTGACCGCATGCGCGATGTACGACCGGGCCCCATACAAGGCCTTGCTGACCCACGGCTTCACGGTTGACAGCCAGGGCCGCAAGATGAGCAAGAGCCTGGGCAATGGCGTCGACCCGCAGGAAACCTCGAAGAAGCTGGGCGCCGAAATCATCCGGCTGTGGGTGGCCGCCAGCGACTACTCGGGCGATATCGCCGGCGACGACAAGATCCTGGCGCGCGTGGTCGATACCTACCGGCGCGTGCGCAACACGCTGAAATTCCTGCTCGCCAACACCAGCGACTTCGACCCGGCGCAGCATACGGTCGCCGCCGCAGACATGTTGGAGATCGACCGCTTCGCGCTGTCCAGGCTGGCCGCGCTGCAACAGGACATCCTGGCCCACTACAAGGTGTACGAGTTTCACCCGGTGGTGGCCAAGCTGCAGATCTACTGCAGCGAAGACCTGGGCGCCTTCTACCTCGACATCCTGAAAGACCGCCTGTACACGACCGGCGCCGATTCGCTGGCACGCCGCTCCGCCCAGACGGCCTTGTGGCAGATCACCCAGGCCATGCTGCGCTGGATGGCACCGTTCCTGAGCTTCACGGCCGAGGAGGCCTGGGCCGTGCTGTCTGCGGCCGGCAAGGTGGCGCCTGCCGAGCAGGTATCGATCTTCACGACCCGGTTTGCGGAACTGCCCGTCGCCGACCCGCAACTGCTGGACAAATGGGCCCGGATCCGCGCCGTGCGGGAACTGGCCAACAAGGAGATCGAGGCCCTGCGCGAAGCCGGCAAGGTCGGCTCGTCGCTGCAGGCACGGGTCGACATCGAGGTGCCGGCCGACAGCCAGGGCGATTTGCTGGCCGCGCTGCAAAGCCTGGGCGACGACCTGCGCTTCGTCTTCATCACGTCCGACGCCACGGTCAAGGCCGGCCCGGAACTGCGGGCAACGCCGGCGCCGGTGTCCGACACCAAGTGCGAACGCTGCTGGCACTACCGCTCCGACGTCGGTCACGACCCGGCCCATCCCGGCATTTGCGGCCGCTGCACGACCAACCTGTTCGGCGCGGGCGAGACGCGGCGCTTTGCGTGATGGCGCGACCCATCATGCAAACGCGGGGGGGCGGCATGCTGCCCTGGCTGGGTCTGGCCCTGGTGCTGCTGATCGTGGACCAGTTCACCAAGATCCTGATTCTGGGCTCCTACCAGCTGGGTGACAGCACCCGGGTCACCAGCTTCTTCAACCTGGTGCGGGTCCACAACGAAGGCGCCGCGTTCTCGTTCCTGGCTGGCGCCGCCGGCTGGCAACGCTGGTTCTTCACCGCCATCGGCATCGGCGCCGCGCTGTTCATCGTCTGGATGCTGCGTTCGCACGCCGGACAGCGCCTGTTCGCGTTCGCGATGGCCTGCATCCTGGGGGGCGCCATCGGCAACGTCATCGACCGGCTGGTTCACGGCTACGTGGTGGATTTTCTACAGTTCCACTACGCCGGTTGGTATTTCCCCTCTTTCAATGTGGCCGACAGCGCGATTACCATCGGAGCTATCGCCTTGATACTGGATGAACTCCTCAGAGTGCGCCGCGCACGCTGAGGTCTGCCTGCTTGACCCACCTACTCAATCTGCTTGCTGCCATTGCCCTGCTGGTCTGGGGCACGCAGCTGGTCCGCACCGGAATCCTGCGGGTCTTTGGAGCCAACCTGCGCAGCGTCCTGGCCAAGAGCGTCAGCAACCGCATCAACGCGCTGATGTCGGGGCTTGCTGTCACTGCGCTGGTGCAGTCGAGCACCGCCACCGCGCTGATCGTCGCCTCGTTTGTCGGCCAGGGACTGATGGCCTTGCCGTCGGCCTTGACGGTCATGCTGGGTGCCGATGTCGGCACCTCGCTGATGGCCGTCGTTTTCTCGCGCGACCTGTCCTGGCTGTCCCCACTGTTCATCTTCGTCGGGGTCGTGCTGTTCATTGCGCGCCAGTCGACCACGCTGGGCCGGATCGGCCGCATCCTGATCGGCCTGGGTTTGATGCTGCTGGCACTGAGCCTGGTGTCGCAGTCGGCCACGGTGCTGACCAAGGCACCGGCGGTTCAGGCACTGCTGGCATCGCTGACCAGCGACCTGCTGCTGGAGATCTTCGCCGGCGCCTTTCTCACCGTGATGTGCTACTCCAGCCTGGCCATGGTGCTGCTGACCGCCACACTGGCGAGCACCGGTGTGATTCCGCTGGAGGTGGCGCTGGGCCTGGTGCTGGGTGCCAATCTGGGCAGCGGCCTGCTGGGGGTGCTCACCACCCTGGGCACCAGCATACAGACCCGGCAGGTGCCGCTCGGCAACCTGGTGTTCAAGATCATCGGCATCGCCATCGCAGCCCCCTTCGTCAGCCTCTGGATTCCCTTCCTGCAGGAGTGGATCAACGACAAGGCCACGCTGGTCGTCATGTACCACCTGTGCTTCAACGCATGCGTGGCGGCGCTGTTCGTCGGGCTGACACAGATCATCGCGCGCTGGGCCAAGGCCTTGCTGCCAGAACCTGACCGCTCCATCGTGGCCGGCCGCCAGCGCCACCTGGACGCCACGGCCCTGTCCACCCCTTCACTGGCGATCTCCTGCGCCGTGCGCGAGGCCATGCATCAGGCCGACGTGGTGGAAACCATGCTGGTGGGCATGATGCGCGTCATCAGCAACAACGACAGCAAGCTGTCGCTCGAGCTGCGCAAGATGGATGACACGGTCGACGAGCTGTACTCCGACATCAAGTACTACCTCACCAAGATCTCGCGCGAGGCCCTGAGCGACAGCGAGGGCCGGCGCTGGACCGACATCATCAGCTTCACGATCAACATGGAGCAGATCGGCGACATCGTCGAGCGCGTGCTGATCGACATCGAGGACAAGAAGATCAACAAGGGGCGGGAGTTCTCGGGCGCAGGCGTCGCCGAGATCGGCGACCTGCATCACCGCCTGGTCGAGAACCTGCGCCTGGGCATGAGCGTTTTCCTGCACGGCAATGTGCGCGACGCCCAGAAGCTGCTGGAAGAAAAAACCCGCTTTCGCGATCTGGAGCGCCAATACGCCTCCACCCATCTCGGACGGCTGGCCGTCAATACCGTGCAAAGCATCGAAACCAGTTCGCTGCACCTGGACCTGATCAGCGATCTCAAGCGCATCAATTCCCACATCTGCTCGATCGCCTACCCGATCCTGGACTCCGCCGGCGCCCTGGCGCCGAACCGGCTCAAGAAGTCGGTGCTCGACGCCGAGAGCTGATCCCAGGCTGGCGGCCAGCAAACCTGCCGCCTCCAGCCTCCGGCACCAAGGCGTTCGCTGGGGCAACCGCCGGCCGGCCGTGTGACGGCTACAAGGTCAGGATCGTGCAACCCGTCGTCTTGCGGGCCTCCAGATCGCGATGCGCCTGCTGCACGTCCGCCAGCGGGTAGCGCTGGTCGATGCGGATCTTGACGTCACCGCTGACCACCGCCGCAAACAGGTCTTCCGCCATCGCCTGCGTCGTCTCGCGCGTGGAAATGTGCGTGAACAAGGTCTGGCGCGTCACATAGAGCGAACCCTTGCCGCCCAGGATGCCAGGGGCGAACGGCGGCACGGGGCCGGACGCATTGCCAAAGCTCGCCATCAGGCCGAACGGCGACAGACAGTCGAGCGACTTGTCCCAGGTGTCCTTGCCGACCGAGTCGTACACCACCTTGACGCCCTTGCCGCCGGTGATCTCCTTGACACGGGCCAGGAAATCCTCGGTGGAATAGTTGATGACATGGCTCGCGCCATGCGCCTTGGCCAGCGCGCACTTGGCGTCCGAGCCGGCGGTGCCGATCAGCTGCAGGCCCATCGCGTTCGCCCATTGGCAGGCGATCAGCCCCACGCCGCCCGCCGCCGCATGGAACAGAACATGGTCGCCCGGTTGCAGCCCGCCCTGGGGCTGCGTGCGTTTGAGCAGGTACTGGGCGGTCAGGCCCTTGAGCATCATCGCCGCGCCGGTCTCGAAAGAGATCGCGTCGGGCAACACGCAGACGGTCTTGGCCGGCATGACCCGCGCCTCGCTGTAGCTGCCCGGCGGATTGCTGGCATAGGCGGCCCGGTCGCCGACCTTGAGGTGGGTGACACCTGCACCGACCGCCTCGATCACACCCGAGGCCTCCATGCCCAGGCGCAGCGGCATGGGGAACGGGTAGAGCCCGGTGCGCTGGTAGACATCGATGAAGTTGAGCCCGACCGCCTTGTGGCGGATGCGGATCTCGCCCGGACCGGGCTCACCGACCTCGACATTCACCAGCTTGAGTTGTTCGGGTCCTCCCGTCTGGTCGATCTGGATGGCTTTGACGGAAATAGTAGACATTGGCAGGTTCTCCTGGGCAAGTGTGGGACCGAAGTGGTGCGCCGATGGTGCCAGAACTCGGCGGGGCAGTTAATATCACGGAAATTCGGGAGCGAGAGGATGCAAACGCGAATCGGAAGACCGGTGGCAGCCGCATGGCTGACCATCGCAGTCTGCCTGGGGGCCCAGGCACAGACAACACCAGCCACCGCAGTCACGGCCGACACGGTCTTCGTCAAGCGCGAGACGCAGCTGCGCGAATCGCCCGCAGAGTCGGCACCTGCGCTGGCGCCGCTACCGGCCAAGACAGCGGTCACGCGCCTGGCCGCACGGCGCGGCCCCTGGATCGAAGTGCGCACCGCCGAAGGCGCGACCGGCTGGGTCCACATGTTCGACGTCGGGACAACACCGGTAGCCCAGGGCGGCAATTTTGCCACCGGCGCGCTGCGCGGCCTGACCAGCCTGTTCGGCGGCGGCAACAGCCTGGCCCCCACACGCACCGCCACCTCCACGATCGGCATTCGCGGCCTGGGGGCGGAAGACATCACCAACACCCAGCCCAACCCGATGGCGGTGACCCTGGCCGAGGCCTTGCGCGTGGACGCATCACAGGCACGCCAGTTCGGCGCGACAGCCGCACTCACGCCCATGGCGGTCGAACCGCTGCCGGTACCACCCCGACCGCAGCAAGCCACCACCCCGACCCCCGGTGGGGGCCAGACGGAGAGCCAACGATGAACCGTATCCTCGTTTCGCTGAATTCACTGATACGGTCGTCGCTGCGCGGTGGCGCTGTCGCGCTGGCATGCGGCATGTTCACGACGGCGCCCGCCTGGTCGCAAAGCCAGGATGCTGCCCGCGCCCTCAATCTGTTTCAGCAGCTGCTGCAGCAACCCAAGCAGAACAACGCACCGGTACCGGTCAATCCGGCACTGCCGGTCCTGCCGGTACAGCCCGCCAACCCCGCGCAGCCACTGAATCCCGCCGGTCTGCTCGGCAATGCCCTGTCCGGTAGTGGCAATGCCCATCGGGCTGCAGGCAACGCGGCCCTGGCCGCCGATCTGGTCGGAATGCTGTCGCAGTCAACCGCGCAGATCGATCTGCCCCAGGAGCTCGAGATCGGCCGGCAATTGTCTGCCGTGCTGCTGGGCAGCAAGCCGCTGCACCCCGACATGCAGCTGCAGCGCTACGTGAACCAGCTCGGCCGCTGGATCAGCCTGCAGTCGGGTCGGCCTGATCTGCCCTGGACCTTCGCAGTTCTCGACGACGACGGATTCAACGCGTTTGCAGCGCCTGGCGGTTATATCTTCATCACCAAGGGGCTGATCGACCGGGTGGCAGACGAATCGGAACTCGCAGGCATCCTGGCCCACGAGATCAGCCACGTGGTGCGCAAGCACCATCTGGAGGCCATCGGCAAGAACGCCCGCGCCGGCATCGTGACGCAGCTGATCGGCTCCCAGCTCAACAACAATCTGGGCGGCGCCCTGTCCGCACAGCTGATCGGACTGGGTCGCAACCTGTACGCCAAGGGTCCTGGACCAGGACGACGAATACGAGGCGGACCGGCTGGGCGTTACGCTGGCGGCAGCCTCGGGCTTTGACCCCTACGGACTACCGGCGGTGCTGCAGCAACTGCGCACCGCCGCTGCCGACAACCCGGTCTTCATGCTGGCGCTGAGCACCCATCCCCCGGCGCAGCTGCGCATCGACCAGCTGGAGCTGGCCATGGGCAACCGCCTCGACACATTGAGCGGCAAGACCGCGATGAGCATCCCGCAGCGCATGGGCCTGCTGGCGATGGCGCAAGCGCCCAAGGCGCCGGAGGCGACGAGCACCGCTGCGAGCAAGCCGCCGCCGGCCACGAAACTGCCCACCAGAACCAACACGCCCAAGGCCAAGAAACCCTGACCAGCCGCTGGCGCCCGACGCGCGGCCTCAGTCCGATTCGCGCTCGACCAAGGTGGCATCGAGTTCGCGGTGCAGGCGGCGCATCAGCAGCCAGACGACCAACGCGACGACCGGTATCGCGACCGCGGCACTGCTCTCGGCGCTGAACGGCCAGCCCACGGCATGGCCGGCCTTGGCCGCATAGCTGACGAGCCCGACGATGTAATAGGTGATGGCTGCCACCGACAGCCCCTCCACGGTCGACTGCAGCTTGAGCTGCATTGCCTGGCGCTGGTTCATGGCATTCAGCAGGTCCTGGCTGCTTTGCTGCTGCTCGATCTCCACCCGCGTGCGCAGCAGATTGCTGATGCGCGACACCCGCTGCGACAAGGCATCCTGGCGGCGTGCCGCCCATTCGCAGGTGCTGCGCGCCGGCGTCAGCCGACGGTCCATGAACTCGCGCAGGGTCTGCATGCCGGCCAGGCGTGATTCGGCGATATCCTCGATCCGGCGATCCACCAGTTCGAAGTAGGCGGCACTGGCCGACAGCCGGGAATGGGTCTTGGCATGCTGGCTCTCAATCTGCCCGGCCAGGCGCGTGAGGTCATTCAGCAACAGCGGCTCGTCCTGGCGCGTGGCCGTGCGGATGGACTCGGCCAGTTCGGCCAATTCGCGCTCGGCCGTGGCCAGCACGGCCGACACATCGCGCGCCGCCGGCAGGCCCAGCAGCGCGGCCATGCGGTAGGTCTCGATCTCCAGCAGCCGCTGTACCAGCCGTCCGAGCCGGCGTGGCGTGATCTGCTCCGTCAGCAGCAGCATGCGCGAGAACCCGTCTGCATGGATGGCGAAGTCGGTGTAAAGCGCACCGCAACCTTCCGCCACCGTGGACGCCACCAGCGTCTCCTCCTGCAGCATGGCCCGCACCAGCCGCTCCGCCAGCTCTTCCTCGGCAGGCTGGACCCACAGGTGCATGCACGCCAGTGCACTGCCCGGCAGCGCCGCCAGCCAGTCCCGCGGCACCACTTCGGTGGCGGTGGCCGGAGCCCGTTCGTCCAGCCCGTCGGGCGGCTGTACCAGCACAAAGGTCCAGGTCACGAATTCGGTGTGCAGCTCCCAGCGGATCCGGAACCCGCCCACGTCCAGCCGCAGATGCGTGGCATCGGCATCCGGCAATGGAAGATGGTGGTCGCGCAGCAGTCTGGCCAGATGGGTCCTGCTGGCCAGGCGCTGCTGTTCGTCACACAGCATCACCACGCGCGAGATAACCTGCGGCGCCTCCATGGCCTCTGGTGGCCGGGCGTGGACCTCGTTGTGCAACGAGACCCTCAGAGGGTGCTGCAATAGCGGCGGCGGATGTGTCATGGTGGATCCTCGTCGGCCATTATCCGGGACACACCGACGGGTTGCGATGTCGCAGGAAAAACGGCACCCGAAGGTGCCGTTTCGACGTCATGCGTGCGGAGGCAGCGTCATTCCTCGACGAAGGCCTCTTCGCGCTTGCGCTTGACGGAGGGCAGCAGCACGATCACCAGCAGCAATGCCGCGATGGCGAGCAGACTGGCCGACAGGCCCCGGGTGACGAACACGCTCCAGTCGCCGCGCGAGAGCAGCAGCGCGCGGCGCAGGTTCTCTTCCATCATCGGGCCCAGCACGTAACCGAGCAGCAAGGGCGCCGGCTCGATGCCCAGCTTGATGAAGGTGTAGCCGATCACACCGAAGATCGCCACCATCCAGATGTCGAAGGTGTTGTTGTTGGTCGAATACACGCCGATGGCGCAGAACAGCACGATGGCCGGGAACAACCAGCGGTAGGGCACGGTCAGCAACTTGATCCAGATGCCGATCAGCGGCAGGTTCAGGATGATCAGCATCGCATTGCCGATCCACATCGAGGCGATCAGGCCCCAGAACAGTTCCGGGTTGCTGGTCATGACCTGCGGGCCGGGCTGGATGTTGTGGATGGTCATGGCACCGACCATCAGCGCCATCACCGCGTTGGGCGGAATGCCCAGCGTCAGCAAGGGGATGAAGGAAGTTTGCGAGGCCGCATTGTTGGCCGACTCGGGACCCGCCACGCCGCGGATGTTGCCCTTGCCGAATGCAATTTCGCCGGGCTTCATGCGGGCCTTCTTCTCGACCGTATAGGAAGCGAAGGCCGCCATCGTTGCACCACCGCCCGGCAGAATGCCCAGTGCGGAGCCCAGCAGCGTGCCGCGCAGCACGGCCGGCAACATGTTGCGGAAGTCCTCGCGGGTCGGCATCAGGCCCTTGACCTCGGCTGCAAACACCTGGCGCTCGCTCTCGTGTTTGCCCAGGTTGCTGATGATCTCGCCGTAACCGAACACACCCATACCGATCACGATGAAGCCGATGCCGTCCGTGAGTTCGGGGATGTCGAAGCTGAAGCGTGCCACACCGGAGTTCACGTCGGTACCGACCAGACCCATCAGCAGACCCAGCAGAATCATGCCGACGGCCTTGAGGATGGAGCCCGATGCCAGCACGATGGCGCCGATCAGGCCCAGGATCATCAGCGAGAAATACTCTGCCGGTCCGAACTTGAACGCGACCTCGGTCAAGGGCACCGCGAAGGCAGCCAGCACCAGGGTACCGACGCAACCGGCAAAGAACGAACCCAGGCCAGCCGCCGCCAGTGCGGGACCCGCCCTGCCCTGGCGCGCCATCTGGTAGCCGTCGATCACCGTGACGACGGACGACGCCTCTCCCGGCAGATTGACCAGAATGGCCGTGGTGGAGCCGCCGTACTGCGCGCCGTAATAGATACCGGCCAGCATGATCAGCGCCGACACAGGCGGCAGCGCATAGGTGGCGGGCAGCAGCATGGCAATCGTTGCCAATGGGCCGATGCCCGGCAAGACGCCGATCAGCGTGCCCAACAGGCAGCCGACGAACGCATACAGCAGGTTGATCGGCGTGAACGCGACGCCGAAGCCAATCGAGAGATGGGAGAACAGTTCCATGGTTTTCCTCTTATCCGGCAATGAAGGCGGGCCACGCCGGGAACTGCAGCTTGAGCGCCACAATGAAGGTCAGGTAGCACGACACCGCCAGGATGATGGACAGGATCAGCACTTCCTTGAACTTGAACTCCTCGCCCGCAAGCGCGGCGATGAAGGTCAATGCAATGATGGCGGCGATCATGCCCATGTAAGGCAGGCCGATGCTGGGCAGGCCGCCCAGCAATACGCCGAACATCAGGTTGGACAGGATGATGAAGAACAGGGGCTTCCAGGCAAACTTGCCGACCTTGTCGCCGTCCTCGGTCTCGACGACCATGGCGGAAAAGGTCACGGCAATGCCGACGATGGCCATCAGCACACCCAGCATGAGCGGGAAGTAGCCCGGCCCCATGCGGGCAGCGTCGCCGACCTTGTAGTTGGTGGCGCCCCATGCAAAGGCGATACCGACCACAATGAACAGCAGGCCCGAGAAAAAGTCCTTCTGACTCTTGATTCGCATACACAGTCCCCTCAGTGTTTAGACTGAGCGGGATTGTGATGGCGGACAGTGCCCTGGAAAATGTGGATACCACCTACATGACAGTGGCATGACTTTCGTGGCGCTGTCCGCCGGCCGGCCGGATGAGCAGTGACCGGGCTTTGGAAGCAGGCAGCACAAGGCTGCGGCGGCGGTCGATCAGGACAAGGGTGGCGTCGCGACCAGCACCTCGGCCATCACCGTCGTGCCCTGTGCCACCTGCAAGGCCCCTGCCAGGCGCATCGGACGCATGCCGTCCTGGACCGCCTGGCGGCGCAAGGCGTCGATGCTGGGCTCGCGCGTCACGGTCGCCTTGAAGGCTTCCGAGACCACCAGCAGTTCGTACAGCCCGGTACGGCCCCGGAACCCGGTCATGCGGCAGTCGACGCAACCCACCGGCTTGTATGGCCGATAGGCGCCATTGATCTGCCAGGGCTTGACGAACTCGGTCAGATCGGCGCGGTTCGCTTCGGTGTCGCGTACCCGGCAATTGACGCACAAGGTGCGGACCAGCCGTTGCCCCAGCACGCCAAGCAAGGTGGCATTGATGAGGTAGGGCGGTATACCCAGCTCCAGCAGACGGTTCACGGCCGACGGCGCATCGTTGGTGTGCAGGGTGGAGAACACCAGATGCCCGGTCAGCGCCGCCTGCACCGCCATCTCGGCCGTCTGCAGGTCACGGATCTCGCCAACCATGATGATGTCCGGGTCCTGGCGCATCAGCGCACGCAGGCCTTCGGTGAAGCTGAAGTCGAGCTGCGGCTGCACCTGCGTCTGGTTGAACGAGGGCTCGATCATCTCGATCGGGTCCTCGACCGTGCTCACATTCACCTCTTCGGTCGCCACCCGCTTGAGCGTGGAATACAGCGTCGTCGTCTTGCCCGAGCCGGTCGGCCCGGTGACCAGGATGATGCCGTGCGGCTGGCGCACCAGCGCCTCCCAGCGCTGCGCGTCGTGCTCGGCGAATCCCAGCGCATCGAGATCCTTGACCGCATTGTCCGGATCGAAGATGCGCATCACCATCTTCTCGCCGAATGCGGTCGGCAGGGTCGAGATCCGCATCTCGATCTCGTCGCCGCGGGGATTGCGGGTCTTGATACGGCCATCCTGCGGTCGGCGCTTCTCGACCACGTCCATGCGCCCGAGCAGCTTGATGCGCGCCGTCATCGCATTGAGCACGCCCATCGGCATCTGGTAGACCGGATGCAGCACGCCGTCGATGCGAAAGCGGATCACGCCCTGCTCGCGCCGCGGCTCCAGATGGATGTCGCTGGCACGCTGGTCGAACGCGTATTGCCACAACCAGTCGACCACCTGCACCACACCCTGGTCGTTGGCATCGAGCTGCTTGTTCGTCTTGCCCAGTTCGACCAGTTGCTCAAAGCTCGCACCCACATTGGCGCCACCGGTTTTCATCGCCGAGCGAACCGACTTGGCCAGCGCATAGAACTCCGCGGTGAAGCGCACGATCTCCAGCGGGCTGGCCACCACCCGGCGCACACTGCGCCGCGCCTGGCGCTCGACCTCGGACACCCAGTCGGTGATGAAGGGTTCGGCGGTGGCAATCACCAGTTCGGTTGGCGTGACCTGCACCGGCAGCACCTTGTGGCGCTCGGCATACGGGGCGCTCATGGCGTCGGCGACCTTGCCCACGTCGACCTTGAGCGGATCGATCCGGAGGTAGCCCAGGCCAGCCCGCCTGGCCAGCCACTGGGTCAGCATTTCGATATCCAGTGGCCGACCGTCGGCAGCCCGGCGCATCGACACGCTGGCCAGCCGCACCAGCGGATGCTGCGCGCTCTCGCCCTGGGAGCAGCGGGCAATGGTGCGGGTCGCCTCGTCGTCGGCGATCATGCGGTCATCGCGCAGCCATTCGACCAGGCGGCGCCATTCCAGCGGGCCCGCCGCCGGCACATCCGGGGGAAACCGGGCCTGGGAGCTCACGGTCATGGGACCAGGGGTTTGAGCCCGCGCACCCATTGGGCGGCAGGCAGGCCCCACAGCGCTTCGATTTCCTGGGCGCGCTGGCTCAGCAGCGCGCGCTTGGGGCGGCTGGGGGTGCGCTGGGCCAGCACCACCGTGTTGCCCTCGCGCGTCGGCTTGAACGGCCAGATGGCGTCCTGGCCGAACACTGCAGCAATCTTCTCGACACTGCGCTCGTAGCTCGATGCGCGGCCGAACAGGTTGACGGTCAGGCAGCCATCGTCTGTCAGCAGCCGGCGGCAGTCGGCATAAAAGGCCTGGCTATCGAGCACCGGGGCGGCCGCATCATGGTCGTACAGGTCGACCTGCAGGGCGTCGATGTTGCCCCACCACTTGGGGTCCTGGATCTCCCGGGCGGCGTCGGCCAGGATCACCTTCATGCGGCTGTTGTCGGCCGGCAACTTGAACCAGCCGCGGCAGGCGACCAGCACCTTGGGGTTGATCTCGACCGCCACCGTGTGCATGCGCAGCACCTACGCAGCAGAACTTGGTCAGCGAACCGGCGCCCAGGCCGAGCTGCATGGCCTGGCGGCCGGGTACGCTGGAGGTTCGACGAACAGCAGCCATGCCATCATGCGCTGGATGTACTGGTGCACCAGCACCTGAGGCGCGTCGATCGACATCGAGCCCTGGATCCAGATCGAGTCCAGATGCAGGTGCCGGATCGGCCCCTCGTCGGAGAAATGCACGTCGGCGTGGGAATCAGCAGCAGTCAGGGCCATGGCGCGTTATACCAGCAAGGCATGCAGTTTCGGCAGCGCCGCGCAGGCATTCGCACGGTTGGCCACGGCCAGTTCAGCCGGCGTGATACCGCGCAAAGCGGCCACCACCTGGGCGATCGCCGGCAATTCCCCAGGCTCGTTCGCGCGCTGGGTCTCTCCGGCGGCGCGGCGTTCGGCGGTCGTATACAGCCAGTGCGGCGGAATGTCGGGCGCGTCGGTCTCCAGAACCAGCGCCGACACCGGCAGTTCCACTGCCAGGCGGCGCAACTGTAGCGCCCGCTCGTAGGTGACGGCCCCGCCGAAACCGAGCTTGAAGCCCAGGTCCACGAAGTGGTCCGCCTGCTGGCGGCTGCCGGCAAACGCATGGGCAATGCCGCTCCAGCGCGGACCGGTGGCCGGCGCCAGCGCCCGCAAGCCCCGCAGCAGCGGTCGGCCGAGCGGCGCACATGCAGGACAACCGGCAGGCCGTGCTTGCGTGCCAGGCGCAGCTGCGCCATATAGAAGTGTTCCTGGCGTTCACGCATCTCCGGCGTGCACAAGGCCGGGACGAAAAAGTCCAGCCCGATCTCGCCAACCGCCACCAGGCGGGGGTCGTCACGCGCGTCCTGCAGCGCCTGGTCGAGCAACTGCAGGTCGCCATCGGCGGCCTGCGGTACGAACAGCGGATGGATGCCCAGCGCATAACTGTCGCCGGCCGCATGCGCCAGGGCACGTACGGCCGCAAAGTTGCCGACTTCCACCGCCGGGATCATGCAATGCACGACGCCCTGCGCCCGCGCACGGGCACGCACCTGAGGCACAGCGCCGGCAAACTCCGGCGCATCCAGGTGGCAATGGGTATCGATCCAGTCGTACATACAGGGAAAACCCTCTCATTCGGCCGCAGGCTTTGACACTAGATTGTCATGGGACTGTCACCACCGCCCACTACGCTTGTGTCTCCGCGACAAGCCATTTTCATCCACCCTAGGAATCACCATGAAAACCAGAATTTCCCTCGTTGCGGCCGCGCTGGCCGTTGCCCTGTCGGGCGCCGCCCATGCACAGGAAAAAACGCTGCGACTGCTGACCTGGGCCGACTACGTGCCGGCCGAGGTGAAGGCGCAGTTCGAGAAGGAAAGCGGCTACACGGTCGAGATCACGCTGTCCAACAACGAGGAGATGATCTCCAAGCTGCGCGCCACCGGCGGTGCCGGTTTCGACCTGGCCCAGCCATCGCAGGACCGCATCACCGGGCCGCAGCAGGAATTCAAGATCTACAAGCCGATCGACCTGTCCAAGATCAAGTCGGACCAGTTCATCGCGTCGATGCTTGCCGCCACCAAGAAGAACACGACATTGGCTGGCAAGGTTTACGGTCTGCCGCACATCTGGGGTACCGACGGCCTGGTGGTCAACACCAAGCTGGCCAAGATGAGCAACTACCCGGATCTGTGCAAGGCCGAATACAAGGGCAAGACGGCAGTGCGGCTGAAGCGTCCGACGCTGCTGGCCTTTGCGTTCGCCGCCGGCAAGGATCCGTTCGCGCTCTACAACAACCCCAAGGCCTACAGCGCGCTGATGGACGACGTGGGCAAGACCATGATCGCCTGCAAAGGCAACCTGAAATTCTTCTGGGACAACAAGGACCAGCTGCTCAATGGCATGCGCACCGACGAGATCGTCGGCGCGATGATGTGGGACACCGGCGGCTGGAAGCTCAACAGCGAGAAGGCTGACATCCAGTTCATCGCGCCCAAGTCCGGCGCGCTGGGCTGGATCGACACCTTCGCCATTCCGGCCAAGGGCAAGAACGATGCCGCCGCCTACGCCTGGATCAACTTCAACATGCGGCCCGAGATCGCGGCCAAGGTGTCGGCCTCGGCCGGCAACTTCACCGCCTCCAAGGGCGCCGACAAGCTGGTCGACGAAAAGCTCAAGGCCCAGTTTGCCGCCAGCTTCCCGCCAGCGGCGCTGGACAACGTGAAGTGGTACCCGGCAGTGCCGGCGGGGCTGGAGGAGATCGAAGGCCGCGTGCTGGACCGCATCAAGGCCGCCAACTGAGCCCGGCGTCCCCTCCGGATGCCCCAAGCCGACCTTGACGTCCGGCGTGTCGCCAAGCGATATGCCGGACTGACCGCGGTTGACGAACTGTCATTCTCCGTCGACCGCGGCAGCTTTTTCTCCATCCTGGGCCCGTCGGGCTGCGGCAAGACGACCTTGCTGCGCATGATCGCCGGCTTTCTGGCGCCCGATTCGGGCGACGTGCTGATCGGCGGCCAGTCCATGGCCCAGGTTCCGCCCAACCGGCGGCCGGTCAACATGGTGTTTCAGCATCTGGCGCTGTTCCCGATGATGAGCGTCGCCGAGAACGTCGGCTACGGCCTGGCACGCCGCGGCCTGCCGAAGAAGGATGTCGCACAGCGCGTCGGCGCCATGCTCGAGCGCGTCGGCCTGCCCGGCTCGCAGAACAAGCGGGTCGACCAGCTCTCGGGCGGCCAGAAGCAGCGGGTCGCCATCGCACGCTCGCTGGTGCTGGAGCCCACCCTGCTGCTGCTGGACGAGCCGCTCGGCGCGCTCGACCTCAAGCTGCGCGAGCACATGAAGATCGAACTCAAGCAACTGCAGGCCGACTTCGGCACCACCTTCGTCTACATCACGCATGACCAGTCCGAAGCCCTGGTGCTGTCCGACCACGTCGCGGTCATGAACAAGGGCCGGTTCGAGCAGGTGGGAACGCCGCAGTCGTTGTATTACGAGCCCCGGACACCGTTCGTCGCCGGATTCGTTGGCGCCAACAACCAGATCCCGGGCCGGGCCAGCCAGGTCAGCGGCGACCTGGTCGAGCTGACGACGGACAAGGGCCTGCGCCTGTTCGCCCGGCGCATGGGCACGGTCGAGACCGGCGCCGCAGCCACCGCCTTCGTGCGGCCCGAAGTGGCGACGCTGGCGCGCACCCTCGATGCGCTGCCGGCGCAGCAGCCGCGCTTTGCCGCCACCGTGGCCAGCCTGCTGTTCGATGGCGCCAACTCCGCCGTGCTGGTGCACGAGCAGCAGTCCGGCACAGAGTTCCACATCGCGCTGCCGCAAACCGGACAGTTCGCGGATCTGCGGGTTGGCGAATCCATCGCCTTCGGCTTCGACCCGGAACGCGCGCTGTGTTTCGCGGCTGCGCCAGCCGCGGCGCCCTGAACCGGATGCCCGAGCCATGACCCGCAACCGCCTGCTGCTGGGCCTGCTGATGGCGCCGGCCCTGCTGTGGCTGCTGGGTCTGATCGTGCTACCCCATGTCGACCTGGCCATCCTGTCGCTGCGGGCACGCGTGGCGCCAGGTGAATACGCCCCCAGCCTGCGCCAGTACGAGACCTTCATCGACGAGCCGCTGTACTGGCACACCTTCGTCCGCACCGCGCTGATGTCGATGATCGCCACCGGGCTGACGCTGTTGCTGGCGTTCCCGATCGCCTGGACCATTGCCAAGATCGCCCGCGGGCGCGCTCGCTCGCTGATGTTCGTGGCCTGCCTGATCCCGTTCTGGGTGTCGGAGACCGTGCGTACGCTGGGCTGGATGATTCTGCTGCGCGAGTCCGGCGTGCTGCCGGCGCTGCTGGTCAGCCTGGGGCTGACCGACGTACCGGTCGAACTGCTGTACCGCGACGCGACGATCCTGGTCGGCCTGGTCTACACCTCGATGCTGTTCATGGTGGTGCCGCTGATCGGCGCGCTCGAGAGCCTGGACGACGCGCTGATCGAGGCCGCCTACGACCTGGGCGGCAACGGCTGGTCGATCCTGCGCCAGATCATCATCCCGCATGCGGCGCCGGGCATCGTCGCCGGCTGCATCGTGGTGTTCATGCTGACGCTGGGCAACTACCTCACGCCGACGCTGCTGGGCGGCAAGAACTCGCTGTGGTTCACCGAGCAGATCTACACCCAGTTCATCACCCGCTTCAACTGGGAGCAGGGTGCGGCCTTCGGCTTCCTGCTGCTGGTACTGTCGAGTGCCATCGTTTGGCTGGGCCTCAAGCTGTCCGGCCAACAGTTCGGCGAAGTGATGCGGCGCACATGATCCCGTCCCTGCCCCGTCCCCCCTGGCTGCGCGGCGCGACCGTCGCGTACGCGCTGCTGTTCTTCGCCTTCCTGTTCCTGCCGCTGCTGGTCGTGGCAGTGTTCGCCTTCAACGATGCGCCGTATCCGGCGCCGCCCTGGCGCGGCTTCACGCTGGACTGGTTCATCGGCGGCGCCGGGCCCGACCGGGTCGGCCTGTTCGCGGACGGACCGATGCTGGCCAGCCTGTGGACCAGCGTCGTCGTGGCCTTGTGGGTGACGCTGCTGTCGGTGCTGGTGGGTACCGCCAACGCCTTCCTGCTGGAGCGCGCCAGCTTCAGGGGCAAGGCCGCGATGTCGATGCTGATGCTGGCGCCGCTGGTGATTCCGGGCGTGATCCTGGGCATCTCCATCCTGGCCTTCGCCAGCCGGCTGGCCCAGTTTGCCGACGACACCTGGGGCCTGGAGCTGGAGTTCCTGCGCCCCGGATTACCCCTCGTCGTGCTGGGGCAATTTTCGTACATCGTCTCGATCGCGACGCTGACCATCAGCGCACGGCTCAAGCGTTTCGACCGCACGCTGGAAGACGCCGCCTACAACCTGGGCGCCTCACGCGCAGCCGTGCTGTGGACCGTCACCCTGCCCTACCTGCGACCGTCGCTGATCGGCGCTGCGGCGATCGCCTTTCTGATGTCGTTCGAGAACTTCAACACCACGCTGATGCTGGTGGGCTCCGACCCGCCGCTGACGGTGATGATGTACGGCCGCATGCGCGAAGGCGCCACCCCGGTGCTCAACGCGGTGAGCCTTTTCCTGATGCTGGCCTCGGCGGCCATCGCGCTGGTGCTGATGCGCCGCGCGCGCGATCCGCAGGCCTGATCCGCCCTGTCTGGCCGCAGCCGACCGGACCGGCGCAGGCCGCAAACACCCCTGAATTTGCTCCGGCCCAAAGTCGCCACGTGCACAAACGCGGGAACCGTGATACCGTCATTTTCAATTGTTCAACCCTTGCCCCAGGTGACACGATGCGCAGGCCAGCACTTTACAGTCGCTCCCGTTCTCAGACCCCTGCGGCGCAAGCCATGGTCGATGAGGCCGCGCAGGCGGCAGCGCGGCGCACGGCACTGCAACAGCGCTGGCGGGCGCGGGCGTCAGACCCCCGCGTGCTGTGGATTGCCATCGGTGTGCTGTTCCTGGCCTTGGTGCTGGTGGCCATCAACCTGAGCCGCCCCGCAGCCCGCGTCCTGACCCAGGAGGACATCGACGCCGCCGTGCTCAAGACGCTGGAAACCACGCAGCTGCCGTCCGCAGCCGCACGTGCCGCCCAGATGATCGCGCCGTCCATCGTGCGGGTCATGAGTTACGAAAAAGGCCCCAACGGGCGCGAAGACATCGAGCGCGGGGTCGGCACCGGGGTGGTCATCGTCGACAAGGGTGTCATCCTGACCAATCTGCATGTGGTCAACGGCGCCGACACGATCAAGGTGGTGTTTGCCGACGGCCTCGAATCGGAGGCCACGGTCAAGGGCGTGCAGGCCGAGGACGACCTGGCCGTGCTGCAGGCGCTCAAGATTCCCGACGACCTGATCGCTGCAACCATGCGTTCGACCGGCGACCTGATGCCCGGTGACCAGGTGGTGGCCGTCGGTTTCCCGTTTGGCATCGGCCCGTCGACCTCGTCCGGCGTGGTCTCCGGGCTCAAGCGCTCCTTCCGCTCGCCCGAAGGCAAGCAGGAAATGACCAACCTGATCCAGTTCGATGCCGCCGCCAACCCGGGCAACTCCGGCGGCCCCCTGGTCACGATGGAAGGCCATGTGGTGGGCATCGTCACCGCCATTCTGAACCCCGGCGACCAGCGCACCTTCATCGGCATCGGCTTTGCGGTGCCGATCGAGAACGCGGCCTCCGCCGCCGGGCTGCATCCGTTCTAGGCCGAACCCGCCATATCCGCCAACAACCACCCACGACACAGGAGCTGCGATGGACCCCCAGACGACAACCGGTGAAGAGACTGCAGAGCTGATGGAGCAGATCCTGTACGAGGTCAAGCGGGTCGTGGTGGGCCAGGACCGGTTCCTGGAGCGCGTCATGGTGGCCATGCTGGCCCAGGGTCACCTGCTGGTCGAAGGCGTGCCCGGACTGGCCAAGACGCTGACCATCAAGACGCTGGCCGACACCATTCGCGGCAACTTCAAGCGCATCCAGTTCACCCCCGACCTGGTGCCGGCCGACCTGGTGGGCACGCGCATCTACAACCAGAAGACCGGCGACTTCGGCACCTCGCTGGGGCCGGTATTCACCAATCTGCTGCTGGCCGACGAGATCAACCGCGCGCGCCGGCCAAGGTGCAAAGCGCCCTGCTCGAGGTGATGCAGGAGCGACAGGTCACGATCGCCGGCGAAACCCACAAGGTGCCGGAGCCCTTCCTGGTCATGGCAACGCAGAACCCGATCGAGACCGAGGGCACGTATCCGCTGCCCGAAGCGCAGGTCGACCGCTTCATGATGAAGGTGCTGGTCGACTACCCGACCGACGAGGAGGAGTTCGTCATCGTGCAGCGGGTCACCGGCCCCAGGGTCAGCGCCAATCCGGTGGCCAGCACCGCGCAACTGGCAAAACTGCAGGAGACCTGCCGCCGGGTCTATGTCGACCCGTCGCTGATCCAGTACGCGGTCAAGCTGGTCTCGGCCACCCGTACGCCGGAGAAGCACGGCCTCAAGGACCTGGGCCGCTTCATCACCTATGGCGCCAGCCCGCGCGCCACCATCAACCTGACCGAGGCGTCCCGGGCGCTTGCCATGCTGCGCGGGCGCACCTACGTGCTACCCGAAGACATGAGCGACCTGGTCCCCGACGTATTCCGCCACCGGGTCGTGCTGTCCTACGAGGCACTCTCCGAAGGGTTGACCGCCGACGCCATCATCGGCAAGATCATGGCGCGTATCGTGGCACCGCCCAAACCCCTGGAACACGAGGCGCTGGCCGCCTGAGGTCGCCGACATGTTCGGGCTGTTCAAGTCTCGCAAACCGGCGCCGGCCCCTGCGCCGTTGCCCTTGCCGGTGCCGGCATCCCAGGGCGCCGAACATGTGCTGCGCCGGCTGGAGTGGACCGTCATCCGCCGTCTGGACGGCATGCTGCAGGGCGACTACCGCACACTGCTGCGCGGCACCGGACTGGACCTCGCCGATCTGCGCGAATACCAGCTGCATGACGACGTGCGCCATATCGACTGGAACGTGACGGCACGGCTGCAGATACCGCACGTACGGGTGTTCACCGAAGACCGTGAAATGGCCGCCTGGTTTCTGCTCGACCTGAGTCCGTCGGTCGACTTCGGCTCCGGCGAGCAGCGCAAGCGCAACGTCTCGTCGGAGTTCGTCACCGTTCTGGCGCGCATGCTGACACGCCATGGCAACCGGGTGGGCGCGCTGCTGTACGGCTCCGGCGTGGACACCATCATGCCGGCCCGCGGCGGTCGCATGCATGTGCTGCAACTGCTGCATGCCATGCAGACCCGGCCGGTCACGGCCGAGTCGGGCGGCACGCGCTTGCACGAGCTGCTGCATTCCGCGTCCGCCACGATCCGGCGGCGCTCCACGGTGTTCGTGGTGTCGGATTTCATCAGCGAGCCGGGCTGGGAGCATCCGCTGGGCCAGCTGGCGCAGCGCCACGACGTGGTCGCGATCCGCCTGCTCGACCCGATGGAGCTCGACCTGCCCGATCTCGGCCTGGTGCCGATCCGCGATGCCGAGACCGGCGAGCAGTTGCTGGTCGACACCCATGACGCGGGCTTTCGGCGGCGCTTCGCACGTATTGCCGCGCAGCGCGAGGCGGAGCTGCGCCAGGCCTTTGTCCAGGCCGGTGTGGACACGCTGGAACTTTCGACCGATGATGACCTCGTACAGGCAGTGATGCGTTTCGCCGACCTGCGCAAACGCCGCAGTCGCCTCTCTGGCGCCAGCGCCGTGGTTACCAGCACCCGGGCTGCCGCCTGAACGGGCCTGAAAGGAGACCCCGGCATGACGCTTCCCGTGACCTTCATGTGGCCCCAGTTCCTGTGGCTGCTGCTGGCCATCCCGCTGCTGGTGCTGGTCTACGTGTGGTTGCTCAGGCGCAAGAAGAAGCTGGCGCTGCGCTACGCGAGCCTGTCCATCGTCAAGGAGGCCATGGGTGCCGGCATGCACTGGCGCCGCCACGTGCCGCCCGCGCTGTTCCTGCTGGCCATCAGCGCCATGCTGTTCGCGGCCTCGCGCCCGTTTGCCGTGATCTCGCTGCCGTCGACCCAGGAGACCATCATCCTGGCGATGGACGTGTCGGGCAGCATGCGCGCCACCGACGTCAAGCCCAACCGCCTGGTCGCATCCCAGGAAGCCGCAAAGGCATTCCTGGCCGAGTTGCCGCGCAACGTACGGGTGGGCGTCGTGGCATTTGCCGGTACCGCTTCGGTGGTGCAGCCGCCCACACTCAGCCGTGAGGACCTGATCACGGCCATCGACAAGTTTCAGCTCCAGCGGGCCACTGCCATCGGCAGCGCCATCGTCGTGTCGCTGTCCGAGATATTCCCCGACGAGGGTATCGATCTGGCTGCGATGACCTACGGCAACGGCCGCCCGCGCGGCATCTCGATCGACCAGGTCAAACCGAAGAACCCGAAGAAGGAATTCACGCCGGTGCCGCCCGGCTCGTACAACTCGGCCGCCATCATCCTGCTGACCGACGGCCAGCGCACCACCGGCGTCGATACGCTGGAGGCGGCCAAGATGGCAGCAGACCGCGGTGTGCGCATCTATACGGTCGGCGTCGGAACGGTCGAGGGCGAGACCATCGGCTTCGAAGGCTGGTCGATGCGGGTGCGGCTGGACGAGCCCACGCTCAAGTCGGTGGCGCAGCAGACACAGGCCGAGTATTTCTATGCCGGCACCGCCGAAAGCCTGAAGAAGGTCTACGAAAAGCTCAGTTCACGCCTGACGGTGGAGAAAAAGGAAACCGAAATCTCCGGACTGCTGGCGCTGCTGGCCTCCATCCTGGCGCTGACCTCGGCCGCCCTGTCGCTGTTCTGGTTCAACCGCATCCTGTAACCCGCCTGGCCGTGGGTCGGCACGGTGGCGGGTCCCTGTCGCCTGGGCGGCGAATGCCCGTCAGCCCGGTCTGCCGTTCTCCGTCAGACGCCCCCGGTCCAGCCTGAATTGCCGGGCGCAGCGTGCCGCCAGGCTCTCGTCATGGGTGACGACCACAAACGCCGTGCCCTGGTCGCGGGCCAGTTGCAGCATCAGCTCGAACACGCCGTCGGCCGTGCTGCGGTCCAGGTTGCCGGTGGGCTCGTCGGCCAGCACGCAGGCGGGCTTGGTGACCAGTGCGCGGGCAATCGCGACGCGCTGGCGTTCGCCGCCGGAGAGTTCCGAGGGCCGATGCTCCAGCCGCTCCTGCAGCCCGACGCTGCACAAGGTCTCGGTCGCCGCCCGCGCGCTGTCGGCAGGCGCCATGCGGCGGATCCACAGCGGCATGGCGACATTGTCCAGCGCGCTGAACTCGGGCAGCAGGTGGTGAAACTGGTAGACGAAACCGAGATGCCGGTTGCGCAGATCGCCCTGGACACTGGCGCTCTTGTGCGACAGGTCCTGGCCCATCAGGTGCACGCTGCCGCTGGTGGGCGCATCCAGCGCTCCCAGCAAATGCAGCAAGGTGCTCTTGCCGGAACCGGAGGCCCCGACAATGGCCAGTGTCTCGCCGGAGCGCACCTGCAGGTCGACGCCCTGCAACACCGTCACGTCGAGCCGCCCTTCGGTGAAACGCTTGGTCAGGCTTTGCGCCTGCAGTACGACATCACTCATAACGCAGCGCCTCGGCGGGGTTGACGCGGCTGGCACGCCAGCTCGGATAGATCGTGGCCAGGAAGGCCAGCACCAGCGCGATCACCGTGATCGGCACGATGTCGGACTGCTGCGGCTCGCTCGGCATGCGGCTGATCAGGTAGATGTCCTTGGGCAGGAAGCTGGCGTTGAACAGGTGCTCGAGCGCCGGCACGATGACGTCGATATTGAATGCGATGCCCAGGCCCAGCACCAGGCCGGCCAGGGTACCGATCACGCCGACCATCGCGCCCTGCACCACGAACACGGCCATGATGCTGCGCGGACTGGCACCCAGCGTGCGCAGGATGGCGATGTCGGCGCGCTTGTCGGTCACCGTCATCACCAGCGTGCTGACCAGGTTGAACGCGGCCACGGCCACGATCAGCGTCAGGATGATGGACATCATGCGCTTTTCGACCTGCACCGCCGCAAACCAGGTCCGGTTCTGGCGTGTCCAGTCGCGGATGAACAGGTCGCCGGTCAGCGTGCCTGCCAGCTGGTCTGCCACTTCGCGCGCCTGGTGCAGATCGCGCAGCTTGAGCCGCACGCCGGTGGGCCCTTCGAGGCGGTAGATGCGCGCCGCGTCATCCATGTGCATCAGGGCCAGCGCCGAGTCGTATTCGAAATGGCCGGAGTCGAAGGTGCCGACCACTGTCATCTGCTTGAGCCGCGGCACCACGCCGGCCGGCGTGATCTGTCCGCTGGGCGTGATCAGCGTCACGCGGTCGCCTTCGCGTACCCCCAGTGCCCGCGCCAGCTCCGAACCCAGCACGATGCCGAACTCGCCGGGCACCAGCCGCGACAGATTGGACTTGCCCATGTCCGAGCCCAGTTCGCTGACCTGGGACTCCAGCGCCGGGTCGATGCCCCGCACCAGCGCAGCCTTCATGTCCTCGCCACGGGCGATCAGCCCCTGGGCAGAGATGAAGGGCGCCGCGCCGATGACCTGTGGATTGCTGCGCGCCTGCGCCATCGTGCGCTGCAGGTCGGGCAGTGCGGCACCACCGGCACCGTAGATCTCGATGTGCGAGACCACGCTGAGCATGCGGTCACGCACCTCCTTCTGGAAACCGTTCATCACACTGAGCACGATGATCAGTGCGGCCACCCCCAGCGCTATGCCCAGCATCGAGACGCCGGAGATGAAGGAAATGAAGCCATTGCGCCGGGTTCCGCGACCGGCACGGGTATAACGCCAGCCCAGGGCCAGTTCATAAGGCACTTGCATCAGCAACGACAACGCATGGCGCGAGACTCTTCCAGATGAAAAAAACGGATAGCCGGCATTGTGGCATCCCGCGCAGATGCCTTGCGAGTTCCGGGACAATACAAGAATGACACGTCCCCCATGTTCTTTGCGCTCGCTCCCCCCGGAGCGGGCCGCCGGCCTCTTCGGAACGGCCAGACCGTCCGAACTACGGCCGACATGAAGCTGCTGATCCCCTATGCCCATGTGAACGACCCGCAGTGCGTGCAGGTCGGCGCGACGCTGCAACTGCCCGGGCTGTCGCTGCTGCTGCGTGATCTGACACTGGTGGAGACGGTCACCGGCTCGGAGCAGGACCTGTCCCCGGTGCACGAGCAGATGCATGCGCGTGTGCTCGGGCTGGATGCCGCAGACGGGCAGATTCCCTGGGCGGCGCTGTCCCTGGCGCGCGAGGGCGGACAGGCCAGCACCGGTGGCTGTGCCTGGGTCACGCCCGCGCACTGGCAAATCGGCATGGACCATATCCTGATGCTGGACCCGGACACGCTGGCCTTGCAGGAGGGGCAGTCACGCGAACTGATGCAGGCCATGGTTCCCTACTTTGCACAGGACGGCATCACACTGACGTTTCACAGCCCGCTGCGCTGGCTGGCCCGCGGCGATGCGCTCGCCGATCTGCCCAGCGCATCGCTGGACCGGGTACGTGGCGCCGATGTCCGGCCCTGGATGCCCGCCACGGCGACACTGCGCCGCCTGCAGAACGAGATGCAGATGCTGCTCTACACCCATCCCGTCAACGATGTACGCACAGCGCAGGGCTACCAGCCGGTCAACTCCTTCTGGGTCCATGGCAGTGGCCGCCTCGACGGGCCGTTGCCAGTCGGAGAAGCGCCGACACTGGCCACCGAGCTGCGCCAGAGCGCGCTGCAGGGCGACTGGGCGAGCTGGGCCCGGGCCTGGCAGCAACTGGACCAGAACGCCTGCCGCACTCTGCGCGAAGAACTGCGGGCCGGACGCCCGGCCACTCTGGTCCTGTGTTCGGAGCGCAACGCGCTGGTGTTCGAAGCGCGGCCCCGCCACTGGGGCGACCGCCTGCGCCGCCGACTGCAAGGCGCGAGCCTGCAACAATTCACCCCTCTATTATGAAAATCACCGTTCGCGACATTCCGCCACGCGCCGTCTGGGCCCTGGAGCAAGGGGGCGTGCATCCCCTGCTGGCGCGCCTGTACGCCGCACGCGGCGTCAGCGCCATGGACGAGCTCGACGAAGGTCTGGGCCGGCTGCTGCCGCCGGCGGAACTCAAGGGCGCCCAGGCCGCTGCCCGATTGCTCGCCGACGCGATAGCGCAGGACAAGCGCCTGTGCATCGTCGCCGACTACGACTGTGACGGCGCGACCGCCTGCGCAGTCGGCATCCGCGGCCTGCGCCTGCTCGGGGCACGCCATGTGGACTACATCGTGCCCGACCGGGTGCGCGACGGCTACGGCCTGACCGCACCGATTGCGCAGCGGGTCAAGGACAGTGGCGCCGACGTGCTGATCACGGTCGACAACGGCATTGCCAGCATCGAGGGGGTGGCCCATGCGCGTGCCCTCGGCCTGCAGGTGCTGGTGACCGACCACCACCTGCCCGCTGCCACGCTGCCCGACGCCGACGTGATCGTCAACCCGAACCAGCCCGGCTGCGACTTTGCCAGCAAGGCGATCGCCGGGGTCGGCGTGATGTTCTACGTGCTGCTGGCCCTGCGCTCCGAACTGCGCGAACGCGGCCTGTTCACGCCCCAGACCCAACCCAAGCTCGATGCCTTGCTGCCGCTGGTGGCACTGGGCACCGTCGCCGACGTGGTCCGGCTGGATGCCAACAACCGCCGCCTGGTCGCCCAGGGCCTCAAGCGCGTGCGTGCCGGAGCGCTGCCCGCCGGGCTGTCCAGCCTGTTTGGCGCAGCCGGTCGCTCGGCCCCGGTGGCAACGACCTTCGACTTCGGCTTTGCACTGGGCCCGCGCATCAATGCCGCAGGCCGCCTGAGCGACATGACGCTGGGCATCGAGTGCCTGCTGACCGACGACGCCATGCGCGCCGACGAACTGGCCCGCACGCTGGACGGCATCAACCGCGAGCGGCGCGAGATCGAGGGCGACATGCGGGCCCAGGCGATGGAGATCGCCGAGTCGCTGTTCGACGAAGGCGAGGAACCTCCGCCGGCGATCTGCGTGTTCGACCCCGACTTCCACGAAGGCGTGGTCGGCATCGTGGCCTCGCGCATCAAGGACAAGCTGCACCGGCCCACCTTCGTCTTCGCCGCCAGCCAGGCGCCGGGCAAGGAGCATGAGCTCAAGGGCTCGGGCCGATCGATTCCCGGCTTTCATCTGCGCGACGCCCTCGACCTGGTCGCCAAGCGCTACCCCGGCGTGCTGCTGCGCTTCGGTGGCCACGCGATGGCCGCGGGTTGCACCGTCGACGAGGAGAACCTGGACCAGTTCGAGCAAGGCCTGACCGAGGTCGCGCTGGAGTGGCTGGACAAGCCCACGCTGCAGCGCCGGCTCGAGACCGACGGGCCACTGGCGCCGGAATACCGCCGGGTCGACCTGGTCGACACCTTGCACAAGGAAGTCTGGGGTCAGGGCTTTGCGCCGCCGATCTTCAGTGAAGAGGTCGAGGTGGTGTCGCAGCGCCTGGTCGGTGAGAAGCACCTGGCGCTCAAACTCAGGCACCAGGGCACGCCGATCGACGGCATCTGGTTCAACCATACCGACAGCCTGCCGGCCCGCGCCCGCATCGCATTTCGCCTGGACGCGGATGAGTGGAACGGATCGCGTAAAGTGAAGTTCCTGATCGAAGGCATGGAAACCTGAATGACCCCCACTCCCAACCTGCCCTGCAATCCTTGACGACCCGCACCACCATGACCACTCCCACCTCCGCCACTGGCACTTTCGACCTCACCGGCCGCCTGGCCCTGATCACCGGCTCCAGCGCCGGCATCGGCTTCGCACTGGCGCGCGGCCTGGCCCAGGCCGGCGCCGCCGTCGTCCTCAATGCCCGCAGCCAGGACAAGCTCGAGGCCGCTGCAAAAACCTTGCGCGACGAAGGCGCAACCGTGCATGTGAAGGCCTTCGACGTCACCGACAGCAAGGCCGTATTCGCGGCGGTCGACGCCATCGAGAAGGACATCGGCGCCATCGACATCCTGATCAACAACGCCGGCATGCAGCGGCGCGGCCCGCTGGAAGACTTCACGGTCGAACACTGGCATGAGTTGATGCGCACCAACCTGGACAGCGTGTTCCTGAACGGCCAGGCCGTGGCCCGGCACATGATCGCGCGCAAGCGCGGCAAGATCATCAACATCTGCTCGGTCCAGAGCGAACTGGGGCGCCCGAACATCGCGCCCTACACCGCCAGCAAGGGCGGGGTCAAGATGCTGACCAAGGGCATGGCCATCGACTGGGGCCAGCACGGCATCCAGGTCAACGGCCTGGGCCCGGGCTACTTCAAGACCGAACTCAACGATGCACTGGTCAAGAACCCGGAGTTCAGCAGCTGGCTGATCGGCCGCACACCGTCCCGGCGCTGGGGCGACGTGGAAGACCTGGTCGGTCCGGCCGTGTTCCTGGCCAGCGACGCATCGAAGTTCGTCAACGGCCACATCCTGTATGTCGACGGCGGCGTGACCGCCACGCTGTGACCCCGCACACCGAACGACAAGCCCCCTGAACCCACTGGAGACACCCCATGGAAGCACTCGTCATTCACGCCCCCGGCGACCTGCGGGTCGAAACCATCGCCACCCCGGCCGTCGAACCCGGACAGATCCGGGTCCGCGTGCGCAAGGGCGGCATCTGCGGCTCCGACCTGCACTATTTCCAGCACGGCGGCTTTGGCACCATCCGCATCAAGGAGCCGATGGTGCTGGGCCATGAGATCGCCGGCGTCATCGAGGAAGCCTCGGCGCAGGCCGGTGGCCTGCAGGTCGGTGACCGGGTTGCGGTCAGCCCCAGCCGGCCGTGCGGCCAATGCACGTATTGCCAGCAGGGGCTGCAAAACCATTGCCTGGACATGCGCTATTACGGCAGCGCGATGCGCAACCCCCACGTGCAGGGCGCGTTTCGCCAGGAAATCGTCTGCGATGCCAGCCAGGCGCACCGACTGGCCGACACCATCAGCGACAGCGAAGGCGCGATGGCGGAACCCCTGTCGGTCGCCTTGCACGCGGTGCGCCGGGCCGGCTCACTGCTCGGCAAACGGGTGCTGGTGACGGGCTGCGGCCCGATCGGCGCGCTGCTCATTCTGGCCGCACGCCGGGCCGGCGCTGCCCACATCGTGGCCACCGATGTCAGTGCCTTCACCTTGCGCAGTGCCACCAGGGTCGGCGCCGACCAGGTCATCAATGTCGCCGAACAACCCGACGGGCTGCTGCCTTTCAGCGCCGACAAGGGCTCGTTCGACGTGCTGTTCGAGGCCAGCGGCAACGAACGTGCCTTGCGCGGCGCCCTCGACGCGCTGCGTCCGCGCGGCGTCATCATGCAGGTGGGCCTGGGCGGCGAGATGACGCTGCCGATGAACGTCATCGTGGCCAAGGAATTCGACCTGCGCGGCGCGTTCCGCTTCCATGAAGAGTTCGCGATCGCCGTCGAATTGCTGAACAAGGGCCTGATCGACGTGAAGCCGCTGATCTCGGCCACCCTGCCGTTCCGCGACTCCGGCCGTGCCTTTGCGCTGGCGGCAGACCGCTCGCAGGCGATGAAGGTGCTGCTGGACTTCGAATGAGCCGTGGCCGCCGTACCGCGCCGGCATCCACCCGCAGCGGGTCCGGCCGGACGCATAGAATGATTTCCCTTCCCAACCGACGCAGTGGAGAGTGCCATGTCTGACCAGAAATACCGGCTCGTCACGCGCAGCGACTTCGACGGTCTCGTATGCGCGATTCTTCTCAACGAGATGGAGATGATCGACGACATCAAGTTCGTGCACCCCAAGGACATGCAGGACGGCAAGATCGAGATCACCGATCGCGACATCACGACCAACCTGCCCTATGTGCCCGGTGCGCACCTGGTGTTCGACCACCATGCATCCGAAACCGTGCGCAACGCCGGCGAACGCCCGAAGAACTACATCATCTATCCGGGTGCACCGTCGGCGGCCCGGGTGGTGTACGAATGCTACGGGGGGCAGACGCGATTCCCCGATTCGTTCGACGACATGATGACTGCGGTCGACAAGAGCGACGCCGCCGAGTTCTCGCAGGACGAGATCCTCAACCCCAGCGGATGGGTGCTGCTGAACTACCTGATGGACTCGCGCACCGGACTGGGCCGGTTCCGAGAATTTCGCATCAGCAACTACCAGCTGATGCTCAGCCTGATCAACGACGTGCGCACGCACAGCATCGATGAGGTACTGGCCCTGCCCGACATGGTGGAGCGGGTCGAGGTGTACTTCGACCATGCCGCAAAGGCCAAGGAGCAGATCCAGCGCTGCACCACGGTGCACGGCAACCTGGCCGTGCTCGACCTGCGCAACGAAGAGATCATCTTCGCCGTCAACCGCTTCATGATCTATGCGCTGTTTCCGCAGACCAATATCTCCATCCACGCGATGTGGGGCGTGCAGAAGCAGAACACGGTCTTCGCCACCGGCAAGTCGATCACCAACCGGACCTCGCGCACCAACATCGGCGAGCTGATGCTCAGCTATGGCGGCGGCGGCCACGAGAATGCCGGCACCTGCCAGGTCGCCAACGACAAGGCCGATGCCGTGCTGAAGGAACTGATCAGCAAGATCAACGCCGACGGCTGACATCCGGTGCCGGTGCACGCGGACGCGCCGGTATCGGCGGCCATGCGCACCGGCAATGGCCCGCTGCACCGGTGACCGCGGATGCAGGGCCTAAAATGGGCCAGTGAAAACCATTCTCAATGCCGATCTTCATTGCCATTCCGTCGTCTCCGACGGCACGCTGACGCCAGAGGCTCTGGCCGCACGGGCAAAGGCCAACGGCGTCGAACTGTGGGCCCTGACCGACCATGACGAGATCGGGGGCCAGGCCCGCGCCGCAGCCGCAGCGCGCGAACAGGGCATGCACTACCTCACCGGCACCGAGATCTCGGTCAGCTTCATCGATCGCACCGTGCATATCGTCGGCCTGGGCTTCGATGCCGATGACGCGCGCATGCGCGACGGGCTGCAGCGCACGCGCGGTGGCCGCGGGCAGCGCGCCCACGACATGGCGGCCGGACTGGCCAAGGTCGGCATCAAGGACGCCTACGAAGGCGCGCTCAAATTTGCCGGCAACCATGAGCTGATCTCGCGCACCCATTTCGCCCGCTTCCTGGTCGAGTCCGGGGTCTGCAAGGACACCAACGAGGTGTTCCGCAAATACCTGACCGAAGGCAAGCCGGGATTTGTCGAGCACCGCTGGGCCTCGCTCAAGGACGCGGTCACCTGGATCACCGAATGCGGTGGCGTGGCGGTGATCGCCCACCCGGCGCGGTACCGGTTCACGCCCACCGAAGAGTACGCGCTGTTCACCGAATTCAAGAACCATGGCGGCCAGGGGGTCGAGGTGGTCACCGGCAGCCACAGCGCCGCCGAATATGTCACCTATGCCGAGACCGCGCGCGAGTTCGGCCTGGCGGCATCCCGTGGCAGCGACTTTCACAGCCCGGACGAATCGCACACCGATCTGGGCACCCTGCCCTTGCTGCCCGGCGGGCTGCAGCCGGTGTGGGAACTGCTGGAGTCCCGCATCCAGTGAGCAAGACCTCTTGTCGCTGCGAGTTCGGAAAGACGTGACATGGCACAGTACTTCGAAGTTCACCCGGACAACCCGCAACCGCGCCTGCTGAAACAGGCGGTGGCGCTGCTGGAGCGCGGCGGTGTGCTGGCCGTACCCACCGACTCCAGCTATGCACTGGTCTGCCACCTGGACGACAAGGCCGCGGCCGACCGGCTGCGCCGGATCCGCGGCGTCGACGACCGCCACCACCTGACGCTGCTGTGCCGTGACCTGAGCGAGCTGGCCAACTACGCGCGGGTCGACAACCAGCAATACCGGCTGATCAAGTCGGCCACGCCCGGACCCTACACCTTCATCCTGCTGGCGAGCAAGGAAGTCCCGCGCCGGGTCAGCCATCCGCAGCGCAAGACCATCGGCATGCGGGTGCCGGAACACAAGGTGCTGCAGGAACTGCTGGCACTGCATGGCGGCCCGCTGCTGGCCACCACGCTGATCGCGCCGGGCGACACCGATCCGCTGAACGATGCGCATGAGATCCGATCCCGGCTAGAGCACCAGATCGATGGCGTGATCGACGGCGGTGCCTGTGCGAACCAGGCCACGACCGTGGTCGACATGTCGGACGGGGACCTGGTGCTGGTACGCCAGGGTCGCGGCGACGCGGCCGCGCTCGGCCTGTGACGGCCCGCCGGCCGCCACCACTCTGAGACAATGCCCTGTGGAATCCTCGAATCTGATACAGACCGTCCTGATCTACGCGCTGCCGGTGCTGTTTGCCATCACCGTCCATGAAGCCGCCCACGGCTACGCAGCACGCCATTTCGGCGACAACACCGCGTATGCGCTGGGTCGCATCACGCTGAACCCGATCAAGCACATCGACCCGGTGGGCACCATCGTGATGCCGCTGATGCTTTTCTTCGCCACCTCGGGCGCCTTCGTGTTCGGCTATGCCAAGCCGGTGCCGGTGCGCTTCGGCAACCTGCGCAATCCGAAACGCGACATGGTCTGGGTGGCGCTGGCCGGGCCCGGCGCCAATCTGATCCAGGCCTTTCTGTGGGGCCTGGCCATGGTGTTGCTGCACGGGATGGGTGTCACCGAGCCGTTTTTCCTGCGCATGTGCCAGGGTGGCATTCTGGTCAACGTGGTGATGTTTGCGCTGAACCTGTTTCCGTTGCCACCGCTGGACGGTGGCCGCATCCTGGTCGGGCTGCTGCCCATGCGCCAGGCGGAAATGGTCGCCCGGATCGAGCCCTGGGGCTTCTTCATCGTCATGGGCCTGCTGCTGATCGGCGTGGTCAGCACCTTCTGGATGCGCCCGCTGATGACGCTGACCTTCGGCCTGCTCGACCTGCTGCTGACCCCCTTCATGTGGATTTTTGGCTGACAAGCCCTTCGACCTCCTTTTTCGAACCATGAGCAAGACACGTTTCCTGACCGGGATCACCACCACCGGAACCCCCCATCTCGGCAACTACGTCGGCTCGATCCGGCCGTCGGTGCGCGCCAGCCTGCGCGACGATGTCGAGAGCTTCTACTTCCTGGCCGACTACCACGCACTGATCAAGGTCGAGGAGCCGGCCCGCATCCAGCGCTCGACACTGGAGATTGCCGCCAGCTGGCTGGCCGCCGGCCTGGACCCCGAGCGCGTAACCTTCTACCGGCAGTCCGACATTCCCGAGATTCCCGAGCTGACCTGGTTCCTGACCTGCGTCACCGGCAAGGGCATCCTGAACCGGGCCCATGCCTACAAGGCGGCGGTGGACAAGAACACAGCCGCGGGCGCCGACACCGATGCCGACGTCACCGCCGGCCTGTTCATGTACCCGGTACTGATGGGCGCCGACATCCTGATGTTCAACGCCCACAAGGTGCCGGTCGGGCGCGACCAGGTGCAGCACCTGGAGATGGCGCGCGACATGGCCAGCAGCTTCAACTACCGCTACGGGACGCATTTCACGCTTCCCGAAGTGGTGATCGAGGAATCCGTGGCCACCCTGCCCGGCGTCGACGGACGCAAGATGAGCAAGAGCTACGACAACCACATTCCCCTGTTCTCGCCCCGCCCGCAGCTGCGCAAGCTGATCGCCGGCATCGTCACCGATTCGCGCCTGCCGGGCGAACCCAAGGAAGTGGAAGGCTCGGCGCTGTTCCAGATCTACCAGGCCTTTGCCAGCGAGGAAGAAACCGCCACGCTGCGCAAGGCCTACGCCGATGGCATCGCCTGGGGCGAGGCCAAGGAGCTGGTGTTCGAGCGGCTGGACCGCGAGATCACGCCGATGCGCGAACGTTATGACGCGCTGATCAGCGACCCGGCAGCGATCGAGCAGATCGTCTTGCGCGGCGCCACCAAGGCACGCAGCATTGCGACCCCGTTCATGGCAAAGCTGCGCCATGCCGTCGGCCTGCGCAACCTGGGCAGCACCAGCCAGGCAGGCAGCAAGAAGGCCGACAAGGCGGCGCTGCCGGTGTTCAAGCAATACCGCGAAGCCGACGGCACATTCGCATTCAAACTGGTCGATGCTGGTGGCCGCCTGCTGCTGCAAAGCCATACCTTCGCCTCGCCCAAGGATGCGGGCGCGACGATCGGACGGCTGCAGAAGGAGGGTGCAGCGGCGCTGGCGACGCTGGACGGGCAATACACCCTCGGCGAGGGCGTAGTCCGGCAAGACGTGACAGCGGCATTGCAGCAACTGGCAGACGCGGCCGCCTGAACCACCGGTGCGCTGTACCGACAGAGGCCGCTCCGCCTGGGCCACTGTGCGCTCACCCTGTTCGGCAGAACACCTCTTCTGGCTGATACAATCTGCCGCTTCGAGACAGGAGAAGTGGCAGAGTGGTCGAATGTACTTGACTCGAAATCAAGCGTAGGGGCGACCCTACCGTGGGTTCGAATCCCACCTTCTCCGCCAGACAAGAACCCCAAGTAATTGAATTACTTGGGGTTTTCTTTTTTGCCCCTCCTGGATCCACTGATTGCACCACGCACCGCAAAACCCCAGACGGTGCTGCCGCATGCTGCATCCACTACATTGGTTGCCGTGGGCAATGCAAGGAGATCCATGGGTGTAGAAGACCGCGACTGGTGGAAAGATGCGCAACGCCAACGGGAAGCCACGGGCAGCAGCCCACGTTTTTCGAAGGCCATTCGTGGCGTCGAAGCCTCGCGTGAGGGCACCGGCGGCGGCAGCAGCCTCCCCCGCGGACTTCGCTGGGGGCCGCTGGGCATCGTGCTGTTCTGGCTGGTCCTCATGGGCGCGGTGTATGGCGGCATCCAGCAGGTCATGAAGCCGCGCCAGGTGACCGTGTCGGTGGCCGGCGACATCACGATCCCGCGGGCGCGCGACGGGCACTTCTATGTCACGGGCCTGGTGGCAAACCAGCCGGTGGTGTTTCTGGTCGACACCGGCGCCTCCCTGGTCACGGTCAGTCAGGCGTTCGCCGATGCCGCCGGACTCGGCCCCGGCCAACCCACCCGCTTCAACACGGCCAACGGCACCATCGAAGGGCATATCGTCCCGAACGTTCCGGTATCCATCGGTGGCGCGTCGGTCTCTGGCGTCAAGGTGGCGGTTGGCCTGGTCGGCACAGGCCCCGACAAGGCCCTGCTCGGCCAGAGTTTTCTGTCGAAATTCCGCATCACGCTGACGCGGGATGCGATGCTGTTGCAGGCGGCAGACAGACACTGACCGCCGGCATGTGAACGCATGCCCCGCAACGCACCACCTGCGCCTGCGTTCCTCAGTCTTTCGGATCGGACGCCCGGCGGCGCGGGAACTCGCTGTCCTTGGGGCGGTGCTCGAACTTGTCCTTGTACATGCGCCGGTCCGCCTTCTTCAGCAGCGATTCGGCGTCGGTTCCATCGTCCGGGTAGAACGCGTCGCCCACCGATCCGCCGAACTCCATCAGCGCAATGGCGCCTTCTTCCAGTGCCGACAGCGGCTGCTGCAGCACCTCGGCAATATGTTCGCGAACGCCTTGCAGGTCTTCCTTGGCATCCACCCGGTCCAGCAGGATGACGAACTCGTCGCCTGACAGACGCGCCACCAGGTCCTGCGAGCGCACGGTGGCGCGCAGGCGCTGCGCCACCTCGACCAGCACCGCATCGCCAGCGCCGTGTCCATACCGGTCGTTGACGCGTTTGAAATGGTTCAGATCGATGAACAGAACCGCGAAACCGCTACCGGAGGCATGGGCCGCCACCTGCGCGATCTTGCTGCGAAGACGCAGCATGAACGATTCCCGATTGGCCAGACCGGTCAGCGCATCGGTCTGCAGCCGATGCTGCATGGTCTCGAAGCTGGAGGCCAGCTGCCCGATCTCATCCGCCCGGCTGATACCCACCGGCCATGCCAGCTGGCCCTCGCCCACCCGCAGCGCGGCCTCCGAAAGCCGCTTCAGGTCGCCCGACACCCAACTCAGAATGCGCAGCCCCAGCGCGATGGCGATCACGGCGGCCAACGCTCCCAGCAAGGCCGTGCGTATCAGGTTCTCCGTCACACCCGTCATGAAATCACTGCGCGGAAGTGCCACCACCGTGATCCACTCCAGCCCCGAATCGTCACGCAGGCGGTCGAAGCCCACGTGGATCAGGCGCTGATCCGCGTCCTTGAAGCTCAGCGTCTGTGCGCCCAAGATCGGGCCCTGGCTGTCCAGGCGTGACTTCACCTCGGCATAGATGGCCTTGACCAGTGCACTGCCTCCATCTGCCGCGCTGACCCGGGCCTTGCTGCCGTCGGGCATCAGGCGCACGTTCGGGCCGGTGGACGATGCAATCAGATCGCCATTGGGCTCGACGATGAAGGCCAGACCGTTGCGGGACACCCGCAGATTGGTCACGAAATTGTTGAGGGCACGCAGCGACACGTCGGTGGCCACCACGCCTTCGAACCCGCCGTCAAATCCGATCACCCGCCGTGCACGCGTCGCGACCAGGTCGCTGGTACCGAAGTCGATGTACACCGAGGTCCAGGTCTGATCGGTGCGGGTTTCGCCGGCCTTGTACCAGGGTCGCACGCGGGGGTCGAACAACTTGCCCTCTTCGGAATGAAACTGCAGCGCACCACTGATTCCGGTGAATCGATAGAAGGTGCGCAGATCCTGCGCCTTGAACTTGATGCGCAGTTCGCCCTCCGTCCGGGAGAGCCGGAACAGGCCGATACCCTGCCCTTGCCGGTTGCCGTAATAGACGTAGTTGTTGGGATCCGTATGCAGCGAGGTCGCAATCCAGAACCGGGTACGCAAGGCCTCGACGTCGGTCTCGATGGACGGCCCTGCCGGCATGCCGTCGGGGAAGGCGGCCTCGAGCACCGCACCCGAACCCATGATGTGGCGGTCCACTGCCTGCCCGATCCGGCCTACCGTCTCCATCAGCAAGTGGGACGAAACCGCATCCACCGCCCGACTGCCGGCGGAATAGGAAAGGCCCACAATGGTCAGTGCCAGCGCAAGGACCAGCACCACATACGGAATCGTCAATACCTGGCGAAGAGACAGTCGAATCTTTTTCTTCTCGTGCATGCTGTCCATAGCGGCATGACGCGAGGCCGCCAAGGCGGCCCGGCTGGGGGTTCAGGAGATGCAGAATCACACGCAACGGTGACTCAACGGCGTAACACCAAGTATCACATCCCCGAGCACACCCCGGCAGGTATGTCGCCGAATTCAGACACCCGCCTCCCAATGTCACCGGAGCGACATTTCATGCGCAGGAGCCTCCAGCCTGCCGGCAGCCCTGCGTGCTCAGCCCTTCTCGGGGATCGCCGTGACCGGGACGCCCGGCAGCACGCTGCCGCCCCGCCTGCGTCGCATCTGCCCCACAAAGGCCCAGATCTGCCATAGCATCAAGGCCCCGATCACGGCCAGCAGGGTGGCACTGATCGGGCGGGTGACGAATCCCATGAAGGAGCCACGGCTGAGTAGCATCTGGCGGCGGAAGTTCTCCTCCAGCATTGGACCGAGGATGAAGCCCAGGATCAGCGGCGCCGGCTCCATGCCCAGCCGCAGGAACGCGTAGCCGACTGCGCCGAACACCGCCGTTGTCAGCACATCGTCGAGGTTGTTGTTGACGCTGTAGGTGCCGATGCAGCAGAAGAAGATGATCGCCGGGAACAGCACGGTATAGGGGATCTTGAACACCGACAGCCAGTACCGGACCAGCGGCACGTTCAGCACCACCAGGAAGCAGTTGCCGATCCACATGCTGGCCACCAGTCCCCAGAACAGGTCGGGATGGGTGGCGATCATGTTAGGGCCGGGCTGGATGCCCTTGACGATGAACGCCGCCAGCATCAGCGCCATGATGGCGTTCTCCGGAATGCCGATCGCCATCAGCGGAATGAAGCTGGTACGCGCGGCCGCTTCATCCGCCGCGGCCTGACCCGCCACGCCTTCGATCGCGCCGGAGCCGATCTCGTGCTTGAACTTGCTGAAGCGTTTGTCCACCGCATAGGCGGCAAACTGCGCGATGGCCGGTCCGCCGCCAGGCAGGATGCCCAGGAATGAACCCACCACACTGCCCCGAAGCGCGCTGGGGATGATGCGCTTGAACTCGGGCCAGGTCGGCCACAGCGAGATCTTGCCGTTGAAGGGCGTCTGCACATTCTTGCTGTCCAGGTTCTTCACCACCTCGGCGATGCCGAAACAGCCCAGCGCAATGCTGATCACGCCGATGCCGTCGGTCAGGAACGGCAGGTCCATCGTGAAGCGGGCGACGCCGCTGTTCACGTCGGTGCCGACCATGCCCAGCAACACGCCGATCATGGCCATCGCCAGGCCATTGAGCAGGCTGCCGGTGCTCACGAAGCTCACACAGCAAAAGCCCAGCAGCATCAGCGCGCAATAGTCGGCCGGCCCGAACAGCAGGCCGACCTCGCCCAGCGCCGGCGCCATGGTCGACAGCACCACGATGGCCACCGTGCCGCCGATGAAGCTCGATATGCCGGCGGTGAACAGGGCCAGTCCGCACTTGCCGTTGAGCGTCATCTGGTAGCCGTCGATGCAGGCCACGATGCTGCTGGCGTGCGGAATCTTCATCGTGATCGCGCTGACGCTGTCGCCATACTGCGCCCCGTAGTAGATGCCGGCCAGCATGATCAGCGAGCCGCCGGTCGGGATCGAATATGTCAGCGGCAGCAACAGGCTGATCGTCGACAGCGGGCCCAGCCCGGGCAAGAGGCCGACCAGAGTGCCGACCACGCAGCCAATGGCGCAGAACATCAGGTTCTGCAGCGTGAGCGCATGGCCGAAGCCGAACGCAAGGTTGTGCAGGACTTCCATATCAGATCAGCGGCAGGTTCAGGCCGAGCAGGTACTTGAAGCCGAACGCCACCAGCGTCAGGCCGACCGCGATCTTGACGCTGCGCGCCAGGGACTGGGAGGTTGCGGCGTAGGACGAACAGAACACCATGAAAACAATGCCGACGATCATGTTCACATGCTCGGACAGCAGCGCGAAGCCGACCAGGCTGGTCAGGACCAGCGCAATGTTCTTGATGTTGTATCCCAGCGGCACCGGGTCGAGAAAACGTGCACGCACGACGGTGATCAGGCCGAGGATGAACAGCAGGCTGCTCACCATGAACGGGAACAGGCCGGGACCGGAGCGGCTGAGCTGGCCCATGTTGTACTTGAACGACGACAGGCCGAACAACATGGCTATTCCCATCAGGAACAGCCCTCGGACAAGATTGCGGTTGCTCATGGAGATGGCTCCGCGCAGGGGGAAAAGCGATTCATGGAATGTCTGCCTCGTGGGTTGTGACGAACGCTGCGGATCGTAGTCAACCGGCACGGTTTTGCGGATTACAGTTTGTCCATGTTGGCGGCGCCTGGCCGCCAGCATGGCGCCTCGCCGACGTGCCGCCTAGCTGGCGAGTGCCGGCAAACGGATGCAGACCCGCAGGCCCGGCGCGGCGTCCTCGAATGCCAGTTGCCCGCCATGCAGCGCGACGATCGCGCGCACGCTGGCCAGACCCAGCCCGTGGCCAGGCGTGGCGCGGTCCAGCCGCACAAAGCGGGTGCCGAGTTGTGCGCGCTGCTGCGGCGCGATGCCAGGCCCGTTGTCGGTGACGGTCAATGCCAGCATGCCCTCCTGCAGCCGCGTACCGACCGCCACCCGGGCGCCAGGGCCGGCATACTTCAGCGCGTTGTCCACCAGGTTGACCAGCACGCCGGCAAGCAGGTCCGGATCGCCCAGCACACGGGCCGGCTCGGAAGGCTCCAAGACCAGCGTGGCCCCGCTGACGCCGTCGTACACCTCCAGCACATCGCGTGCGATGGCGTCGACGGCCACCGGTTCGAACCGGCGCCGCAGCGCACCGGCTTCGGCCTCGGAGATCTGCAGCAGCTTCTCGAAGACCTGCGTCAGGCCTTCGATATCGGCAATGGCGGCCGACAGCCGCTGCTGAACCGTCGGGTCGAGATCGCCCGCATCGGCCACTGCGCGCAGGCGCAGCAAAATGCGCGTCAACGGCGTGCGCAGATTGTGCGCGATGGTGTCCGACACATGGCGCACACCGTTCATCAGCGTCTCGATCTGGTCCAGCATCTTGTTGATGTCGCGCCCGAGCAGCGCAAACTCGTCATCGCCATCGACCAGCCCGACGCGCTGCGACATGGCGCCGGCCGACACCTGCGCCAAGGTGATGCGGATGGCGCCGACCCTGCGTTCCAGCTCCCGGTTGAACAGCAGGAGTCCGCCTGCCAGCAAGACGGCCGCCACCGCCACTGCGATCGCGATGCCGTTGGTGACCAGTGCCTCGATCGCCTGCTCGTCGCGCAGATCGTTGCCCACCCACAGCACATGCCCATCCGCCAACCGGCGCACCATCACGTATGCGGTGATGCCCTGCCCCCCGCGCGACACCCGCCGGCGCATGCCATCGGAGAAATCCTCTTCCTTCGCCATTCGGGCATCGAGATTGCCGGCCAGTCGCCGGCCCCCGGAGTCGCTGAGCAGGAACAGTTCAGTATCGAGGTTCTTGCTGTCGTGCAGCGCATCGTCGATACCCTGCTCCAGCGCCGCCAGCCCGCCATTTTCAAAGTCTGCCTGCAGCTTCTGCTCGACCGCCAGCACCTCGCGCGCCACGCCTTTGTAGACCACGTCGACCGTGCGCAGGTAGACGAGGGCAATCGTGGCGGCCATCGTGATCGTCAGCAGCAGCCCGTAGTCCAGCACCAGCCGGATACCCGCCGATCGCCAGGGGCGCCCCTGGCCACTCTGGATGCGGCTCACTTGCCAACCCTCCGCGCTTCGCGCTGCGGGATTCGCCTTGGGGCGGCCCGGCGGCTCATGGCCTCCCCCCACCGACCGTGGTGCCGTTGGACATCATGTAGCCGGCGCCACGTACGGTATGGATCAGCGGGGCGAGGCCGGGCGTGTCGATCTTGCCGCGCAGACGGCTGACCTGGACATCGACCACGTTGGTCTGCGGATCGAACCTGTAGTGCCAGACGGCCTCCAGCAACATCGAGCGTGTCAGCAACTGGCCCGGATGCGTCATGAAGAACACCAGCAGACGAAACTCCCGCGGCTGCAGCAGGACGGTACGGCTGGCACGCACGACCTGCCGCTCGACCAGATCCACCTGCAGGTCGCCGACCTGAAGCCGCCGCGCCTCGGGTTCGCGCCGCGCACGTCGCAGCAAGGCTTCGGTGCGCGCCGCCAGTTCGGCAAATGCGAACGGCTTGGTGAGGTAGTCGTCGCCCCCGGCCTTGAGGCCGCGCACCCGGTCGTCCAGCGCGCTCAGGGCGCTGAGCACCAGCACCGGTGTCGTCTTGCCCAGGTTGCGCAAGGTCGCCAGCACCGACAGGCCATCCACGCCGTCGGGGAGCATGCGGTCGAGAATGACGGTGTCCCAATCGTGCTCGGTCACTTGCGCGATCGCCTGCGCGCCATCACCACAGACCTGGACCGAATGGCCCAGCGCACGAAAACCTTGCGCGATGTGTTCGGCGTTGGCGGCGTCATCCTCGACGAGCAAAAGTCGCCAGGCATCCGAATTCAGTGGCATGGGGTATCCCGGTGGCTGCCGATCAACAGGTTGCGCATCATGGGGGGGCGAAACCACAGGGTTTGTATCAGTGTCCTGCGTCACGTGCAGGAATGCGCGCAAGTGTCCCACAAGGTCTGGACGATTGCGCAAGCGCAGTTGCCTGCGGGCCACACGGCATACATCCCATACGCAGGCGAAGCCTGTTGGCGGGCGGGCAAGAAAAAGCCCTTGCCAATCCTGGACGGGCAAGGGCTTCCCGTTTTCAGCGGGTGGGCGATGGCAGCATTGCGGCCGCGCACCCTGAAAAGGCGTCAGCCCGTTACGGGGCGGTCACCGCCGTGGCGTCGATCTGGATCATCATGCCCTTCTTGGGGAGACGCGCCACGTTGACAAAGGTCTGTGCCGGTTGCGCCACATTCGGGTAGGCCTTGGCCATGCACGTACGGAACGCCGGTGCGTCGCGGCTGTCCGTGACAAAGACCAGCATCTTGGCGATGTCACGGATCGATGCACCTTGCGCGCCAAGCAAGGTGCCCAGCGTCTGGACCGTCTGCTGGCACTGCGCCATGAAGTCGCCGGGGAACAGCACTGCGCCGGCAGCGTCGATGGCGCCCTGGCCCGCGACGTTGAGCGTGCGCCGGGGTCCGGACACGATCACCGCGCTGGGCACCGCCGCGTCGATCTTCGATGGGACCACCTTCTTGACAAATGTCTTCGGATCACTGCCGGCCGGCAGCGCGGCCATGCCAATCGAGTCGTAGGTGTAGGTCTCGCCAAGCGCACTGAGTTGCGAGATGTTCGCCAGCGTCCCCGGATTCACGAACGCATCCTCCTTGGGCAGCTTGCCGCGGCACGCCAGCAGTTCCGCCAGTCCGGCGTCGCCGGCAAGGAAGGTGGTCGAGCGGACGACATCCTTGGCCACCGCTCCCTCGGCCTTCAGGACCCGCAACAAGTCCTGCTGAAGCCAATCACACTGTTTGGCAAAGTCGCCGGGATACATCGCGACCATCGGTTCACCCGGCTTGTACGCAACCGCATGGGCCCCTGAAAAGTAGAAGGTACGGTCAGGCCCGGAGACTTCCAGCACCTCGTTGGCGCCAGGGTTCCACGTACCCAGGGTCTGGGTGTTGCGGTAGACAGTGAACGCACTGTCGGAAGCGGTATCGGGCAATGCGGCCGTCAACTCCAGTTCGACCAGCATGCCGGCATGGGCCAATTGGGAAATGTTGGCGGACGTGACGGCCGGCTTCGCTGACGACTTGCCGTAGACCGTATCCAGGCAATCATAGAGAGCTCCGGTGTATCGGCTGTCGGTGATATAGGCACGGATCACCGTCACGTCATTGAAAGTTGCGCCCCGTGTAGCCAGCATCCGGCCGAGCTTGTCGAGTGAATAGGTGCACTGTGCGGCAAAGTCACCTCGATGGCGCACGTCGGGCCGCCAGGCGGTCTTGCTCGTCTCTTCCTCGGCTCCAACGCCCCACAGGAAGAGTGATTTGCCCTTGCCACTGACGGCCACGACGTCCGGATAGCCCCGACTGTCTGCAGCCTTGGCCGCAATGCTTTGCCTCGAGAACGTTGTCTCGGCAGAATGCGCGCCCGAAACACCCAGACAGGCGGCCACTACGGCAGCGACGGCGCAACACTTCGATAAATCAGTCAACTTGCATTTCCTTTTCAGTTAGAGAGAAATTTTCTTGTCCATCGACATTCGCCCTTCGGACCACAAGAACCCGATTTGCTGAACGCTCACCAACAATGTGCGCGACACCGACGACGGACAAGGCGTATCAGCAAGCACCATGCCGAGTCCACCAAAAGCCCTTGGACACCGCGAACGCCCACGTCAGCGATGCGCATTCAGCCGTAGCAAGTGACAAGAAAGCCATGCATTCGCCTTTTATGCACATCTTCATTTTTGTGCATTTATTAGTCTAATGCACATAAACGTGCATCAGGACGCGGGAAAACCCGAGGACCTCTCCACGTGTGCAACAGCGAACGATCAACCCCGCCAGCCAAAGTTCGCCATCGGCACCCGGATGGAATCGCGTCCCCGTCTCACAGTCGATGAAAGCCCCGGTATCCACGCTGCGTTGGCGCAACAGTGCCTGCGATGGCCGCGCAGCCGCGCAATTCGGCTTGCAGCCAATCGCGGCCTTTACACGTGCCATTCAGGAAATCGGGACAGGATCGCGTTCGCGCTGGTCAATACGGCGTGAACTGTTCGGAGCGATAGTCGATGGCGTTGGCAGAAAGGCGAACCTGACAACCCGCAGCCATGTCCCTGCCAGACCCATCCACTGCGGGGGCAGCAACCGCGCATCAGGGCATGGAACACATCATGGGAAGCAAGAAAGAAAAAAGCCGTTGCGAATCACTGATTTGCAACGGCTTCATCCATTTGATGGCGGGTGGACGTCTTACAAATCATCCGCTGCATACCGCATTAAACCTAGATTTCCTGATTTGACAAAAACAGAATACCCCCATAAATACCCCCAACGCATCGATCCGCTTCACGTGTACGACGGCCGAAAGGATCACCGGTTGTTCATTCTTGGCTGCCATGTAACCCGCGATGATCATTCGGCCTCGAACCCTTGCGCGTCAAATCTGAGAGTCCTGCCGTTCTCAGTCACGATGCGCACGACATGCTCGGGCACACCATCCGGTATCTCGGCGTTGATTTCCAGGGTCACCTTGACGTTCGCGCCTACCAAGCCCGTCAAGTGCGCGATGACCTCGGAAGCAATCTGGCCAGCGTCTCGCCCCACCCGCTCTGCATCTAGTTGGACGGTGCCGTAATACCTCTTTGGCAAGGCCTTCGTCGGCGTCGGATTGGGCCCTGGCCCCGGGCCAAGGCCAGGACCTGGGCCTGGATCCGGTTGATGACCGGGCCCCGGTCCCGGCGGCGGCGTCTGCTGATCAATTTGTGCACGCGCCACTTCTGGCCTGACCAGCAGCCCTTTGTCGTCCGGCGTCAACAGCACCTGGGTGTTGCCACGCAGGCCGCGGTAGCGCTTTCCGTCCTCGTCGTAGCCTTCTGCGTACGCAAACCCGTCCTGTTCCCAAGTCAGCAGCGAGACGCCCACACGCGCGGCCTCGGCCAGCACCATCGGTCGCTGAAGGCGCGGCAGGTACAGATAGCTCGCAAAGTCCTGGGCCAACTGGAAGACGGACACGTGGTTGCCGCGCCAGAGCGGGGTCTTGTCCATTTCCATCCGCAAACGCGTTGCACCAAGGGCTGATATCAGAAGCTCGTCGCTGCGCAGCTTCTTGCTGGCGCGCGGCGCCAGTGCGTCCTGGCCGGTCAGTCGAATGGCTTCCCAGCTCAACGGCGCCTGCGGCGTGGCCTGTACAGGCACCAGCAGCCACTGGTAGGTCTCGGGCATGCGTGCTGCTACGGCGCTATCTGCGGCCTTCAGTTGCGTTTCTGCCTGGGTCACCTGGTTGGGTGTGAGGTTCAGCCCCTGCTTCTCGCTGACAATCGATTTCCATGCCAGGAACTTGCGGATGGCTTCGTCCAGATCCTGCAGCCGCGTCGCATCGGCCGCCAAGAATACGATGGTGTTGCGCATTAGACGCGGCGCATTGCCGCGCGACTCCAGCACGGCCTTGGCCGCCAGCTCTGCAGGGCTGCTGCCCGCCTTGGAGTAAGTCTGATCTGGGCCCAGCACCACCAGGCGCGCGTCCATCTCGTCCGGAACGTCGGCACCGCTAACTGGCATCACGTGCGTGCGCTCGAAGTCACCACGCTGCTCCAGGTCCTTGCGCAGGCGCTGCTCCAACTCATGCACCACCTTCTCGGGCTCTCTCAGAAGTTGGTTGGTGCGGTCGCCGGCCAGCTTGGTGACCGTCGGCTGGGTCGAGTACCAATAGCGGGTGCCGTCCTGGTACAGGTACGTGGCTGCGGCAGAGAGCCGGCGAAGGGCATCGCCAAACACCGCCACGTTCTCACCAGGCATCACGCAGCCCAGCTTCACCCTCCGGTCCTCCAGGCCCATGTTGGCGGCACCGCTCAGCGGGGCTGAGCCCATGTACACAGTGCGCGCCACACGCCGGCAGGCCGAGAACTTGCCTAAGTTCGGTACCTCGCCGTCGATGCGTAGGGGCAATGCGTTCGGCCCGTCCACGTCGCTCTCGATGATCGGCTTCCATGTGTCCGACAAGTAGCGCGTCAGCTCATCCCTGACGCGCGTGTCGTCGATGGGAATCGTCGCCGGCAGGATCAGCGGGTTCTTGTCTCCTCGCTCCCACAGGCTGTGGATCACGCCGGCCATCAATCGCAGCACCCCGCGCGTGCGCTGAAACTTCACCAATGATGCCCAGTCCTTGTAGAGCCGGTCGAACACCTCAGGGTGGATCGGATATGCAGCGCGAATGCGCTTCTCGTAGTCCGAGTCGCGACACTCGCTCGGGAACTCCTGGTGCTGGGCCTGGTACAGATCGGCGAAGGCCCTGGCCACCACGTCGCGCTGCTTGAAATGCTCAGGATCCAGCATCGGCTCGAACAAGCGGCGTCGAACGATTTCAAAGCCCTCTTCCGCCGTGGCCGGCGTCCACGACGACTCCAGCCGCGCCACTACGTTGCGCAGCCGTGCCAGCGCCGCGCGGCCTCTCTCGCCACCCACCTCTTCATCGTCGGCTTGCGCATGCGGAGAAGTCGCGGTATCCGACGCCGGAAGCGACACCACCAAGAGGCAGGACTTCGCCAACTTGGCCGATTCGGTCAGCGCCTGAGCGAAGGAGAACTGCGTCTCGAATCCGCCCGCTGGCAGGTCGCTCTGGTCATGCAGCTGCCGCGCATAGGCCACCCACTCATCCACCAGGATGATGCTCGGCCCGTACGTGTTGAACAGCTCGCGAAGCATGTCGCCGGGGTTGGTGGCCCGCTCGTCATCTTCAGCCACCCGGGCATATGCTTCCTTGCCCCCTAACTGCCACGCCAGCTCGCCCCACAGCGTGCGCACCACGGTGCCGTCGGGCTTGCGCGACGGGTTGCCGGGCGAGATCTTGTTGCCGACCAACACCACGCGCTTGGCCTTGATCAGCTTGCTGACCCCTGCCTCCTTCATCAGCTCTTCAACGCCCAGCAGCTCGCTGGCCGCAGCACCCGAGAACAGGTGGTAAAGAGCCAGCATCGAGTGTGTTTTGCCGCCGCCGAAGTTGGTCTGCAACTGCACAACCGGGTCGCCGCCACTGCCGTCGATGCGCCGCAGCGCGCCTACCAGAAGTCGCTTCAGGCTCTCGGTCAGGTAGGTACGGCGGAAGAACTCTCGCGGGTTGCGGTACTCGTCCGAACCCTCGTTCAGGTGAACCTGCCATAAGTCGGCAGCGAACTCGGCCTGCTGGTAGCGTCCGCTGGCAACGTCCTTGTGCGGTGTGATCACTTCACGCCAGGGCTTCAGCACGGCGTTTGCCTGGCTCTCCAGTGGCAGGTTCGCCGTCTTGCGGCGCTCACCCCGGGCCTGTTCGTCGCCTACCAGCCGTCGCAGTTCCATCTTGAGGCGCCGGACTTCCTCCGCCTCCACGGCCGAGACAGCGGTGAGCAAGCGCTCCATCGAATCCAATGCCCGGTCGGTGTCGTCGCTAGAGAAAGGCTGCTGGTGCGCCCACTTGTTGCGCCAGTCTCGGATTTCGGACACGAGGCTGCGCTGCGGAAACCCGAGCGTCTTGCGGAAAACATCGTTCCACGTGTCCCACATCAGCTTCATCAACGGCGACACGTCGTACTGCGCGAATGGTTTGTCCACCAGGTTTGGGTCTTCAATGAATGCGCGCACAGCCTGCGGCGACAAGGCACCAGTCTTCACGGCGCTCTTGATCTCGCGCTCGACGTATGGTCCGAGCCCCGTCTTTAGGAAGTCCAGCGCTTTACCGACGCGCTCGTGATTGGTGATGGCCATATGTTGTATTTCCTGAACTTCAAACCAGTAAATCGGCGCGGGACGCTACCTCGATGGTGGCACGCCCCACATTGACCTTGTGAACACCGTCGAGGAAGACGCGACCCTCGAACTTCTTGCCGTCCACCTGCGTGCCAACGCTGCTGCCCAAGTCGTGCAACCAGACTGCACTGGGTCGGTTGGTAATGACCGCGTGCCTTCGGCTGACGCTGGGCTCACTCAGCACCAGTTCGTTTGACGCCAGCGAGCCCAAGGCCACCACCTGCGCATCGGTCTCATACAAGCGCCCATCGGGCAGCCGTACCGAGACCTTGTTCTGCTTGCTGGAGTCCTTCAGCAGTCCCGAGCGGTAGTCTTGAAACAGCAGCTTCTCGCGCAACGCAGGTTGCCCGTCGGCTGACCAGCTTGATGGCTTCTCGCGGGCCACGGCCAGGTTGTAGGCCACGAAAGGGTTCACCACATCGGTGTCGTCAATCTTGGCCAGGGCTGCGCTGGTGTAGCCATCGTTCAGAAGCCTGCAGATGAATCTGTTGTTGCGGAAGCAGTCGCTGGGTGTTTTCTGCTCCATCATCTTGCGCGCCAGGTCCTCGCCCGCCTCGAATCGGCCTGTGCGGTAGAAGCACTCCAGCAGCAGGTTGTAGGCCTCGAAGTCGGCGGCGTTGCGGTCGAGGTGATCGCACAGCAGCGAGATGGCCATTGGCACGTTGCCCTCTTCCAGGTGCAGCCAACCCAGCTCCTTCTGCACATGCATTCGCGGGCTGACATCGAGCGCGCGGCTGAAGAACTGCTGGGCCTGCTTCGTGCGGCGGATCATCAAATTGCAGCGACCGGCCGCCAGCAGCGCCACCGTGCAGTCTGGGCTGATGTGCAGGGCCTGGTCAGCCAGTTGCTGCGCCTGCTTCCACTGCCGCTTCGCCAGTTTTTGCTCGGCACGCTCGGCCAGCCCGTGCGCCTTGATGCGTTGACCGTCCAGCACGTAGGGCACATGGCGTGATCGGATGGCCTGGCCAAACTCGGCCATGTTCTGGAACCGCAGCTCAGGCGTCGGATGCGTCGCCCGCAGCAGCACCTCCTGCGTCCAACGCGGCAGGTTTGAGGGGACGGTCTGATGCGCCACGCGGGCGCGCAGTGCTTCCTCAGGCTTCAGCAGCTCGAATGGGTTCTCGCCTGTGGCTGCTTCCACCAGCGTGATGCCCAAGGCATAGACGTCCACCCGCGCGTCCGTTCGCGACACGGGCTCGCCCAGCAGCATCTCGGGTGCCAGGTACAGCCGCGTGCCGGTGTTCATGTTGGCCACGCCGAAGTCGCCCACCTTCAGGCTGCCGTTCTGCGCGAACAGGATGTTGGCCGGCTTGATGTCGTGGTGGACGATGCCCTTGCCGTGCACGAACGCCAGGGTGTCGCACAGCACGACGCCCCAGCGGAACACTTCGTCGATGGCCACAGCGCCGCCGCCAACCAGGCGGTCGTCAAGACTGCGCCCCGGGCAATACTCCATCGCCAGCACCAACTGGCCCTGGCTCATGAAGTGGTGGTGGAACGCGACCACGCCCGGGTGGTTGAACTGCGCCAGGCTGCGCATCTCATGCACCAGCGCGCCATGCTCGCCCGGTGGCCGGCCTGTCAGCATCTTCAGCGCAACCTGCCGCCCCGGGATGGCTTCGTCGTCGGCCAGGAACACCTCGCCGAACCCGCCGCTACCCAACCGGCCCACGACGCGGTACGTCTCATCCAGCAGATCGCCGACCGAAATCATCGCCCGGCGCTAAATAAGGTCGGTCTGGGTCGGATCCGGCTGCACAGGTGCGCCCTGCTTTGCCAACTCCATGATCTGCGGCCAGCTCTGCACCAGCGCGTTGTAGCTCAGCGCCTCGGCGGCGCGCTTGCGACGCTCGCACAGGCTGTAGAGGCGGTATGCCAACTCGCGCGCCGCCTCTGCCTTTGTGCCAAGCTTGGCCACTAGAGCAGCGGCAGCGCCCTCGCCGCCTGACTCCAGCGCGCGAACCAGTTGGTGCACGGTTTCCCAAGCAGTCAGCCGCGCGTCCTGGGTCGGGTCCCAGTGCGCAGGCAGTTCGCCCGGCTTCAGCAGCCGCACTTTGCCACGTGCCGAGCGGATGATGCCGGCCTCGACCAACCCGGCCATACCGGTGTTCTTGGCCTGCGCCAAGACGTTGGCTTGACCGAACTCGCCTTCGGCAAAACCCATCTGGTCAAACCATGTGATGGCGAACCTGCTGTCGGCATCGAAGTCGCCCTCTTGCTCTGCCAGTGACTCATCCAGCGCTTGATTTATCAGGGATAGTGCTTCGCGTACGCTGATTTCCCTATCCTCAGCATCGAGCACTCCAGCAAAGCGGCTGAATACCGCCATCCCAGGGCCGATTGCGGCCTGAGCCAAGTCAACGGGTGCGATGTTGGCGTGTTGGAGGTGTCCGAGGGCGTCCAACAACTCCTGCTTCATAGTAACTACAAATTCTCTTCGCGACACAACGCGCGCGTCCTTTGAACGGGGTCTGCATACAAGCACTATGCTTGACGCAAGCGCATTCGACCCCGATGCAATCATACGACCGGCCCCTTCTGTCCGAAGCGGCCATGTACCAGTGACTGAAAACCCGGCCTTCAATACTGCTTCCAAGAACGTATCCCAGCCAGTATTAGTTGTCCCGTCCTCTTCGTCTGTTTCGGATTGCTTGAAGGCATAGTAGATGGTTATTGGAAACGCCGGATGCGCCCTTTCAGACAAACGACGCATTGCGATTGTCATTCCCTCCATAAAGAATGTTTCAGCTAAATCACGACTGCCGTGCCTATATGGCGAGGCGACAAGTTCTGCAGCCTTTGGAACCGCAACGGTCTCGAACAGCTTTGGATAAATTGGTCTCAGAGAGCGGCGCAGCCAGACATAGAAGAAATCCGACAAGTCAGCGTAACTAATGTTGTCGTAGTATGGAGGGTCCGTGCTAAAGATGTACAAACTTGACCCTTCAGCGAGCGACTGAGCTTCGCCCTGTGTGGCAAAAGCGTCCGCGAATGGCGTAGCAACATCCAAGTAGTTTGCGACAGAACCGCTGCATGTCAGGACGTCCCCACTAGACTTGCTCAAGGGATTGCATTCCGCATAGTCCCAAGTCATCGCCAAAGCTTGGCGCGGCATGCAGTCGCGCAATGCATTATCTTTTGGCAACCAAGACGTTAGGCTAGATCCGTAATAGACCATTCGATCGACGACGCATGCCAAATATGTGCTTATTGCCTGCGCATAGGCCAAGGCCCCTCGACCACCCAATTCAATAGGAATCTCATCATCGGGCATCCCAGACCGAACAGCCTCTGCTTTAACTATGTCCGTCGATTCGGCGACCAAGTCACAGAATGCATTCAAACCTACGAGCTGTCTCCGCGTAAACAGATCCGCAAACTGAGTCATGCCGTATTCAACAGTATTGGTTCGCCCGGGCCAATGAGATATATCCACTTCGGGGCGCCAATCAGGAGTAGCGCTTCTGGCCAAATCCTCCATTTCGCTCGTCGGCGAAAGAAAAACGCGCCCTCGGTCACCCTCCGCTACCACCGCCATCAGCCGAGAACCCATGCGACCTGCGCGACTTTCAGCGCGAAGATACTCAAATGGCATTGGCGTGCCGGACATTAAGCAGAGGAATGGGGAGTGACTACCACCAGACTTCGTGCCTCGCTTGGTCGCCCCTTCGTCGGAAGGCGAACCCGCGCGCACGCGAAACGTGTAGCTCCCTGCCTCCACTTCTGGCTCGACATAGGCGACCTTCCCGGCTTTGCTTGAAAGCATAAAGGTTGAGGCAAGCGGAACATCAACCGATGAGAACGCTGGATTTGGACTCTTGACCGTCCTGGCCCAGATCCAGGCGATGACTTTTAGCTTCACGCCCGAGTACTGACGAAGATCGGGTCTGTCGCGCAATTCTTTCGCGCAGACTTCGACATCTGGATACAAATGCCCAATACGACGCTGCGCTTCGTCTTTCATCCATCGCCCAAAGTACCTGACGTCTTCAGCCAGGCCTTGAGCGAGACTCCACTTCTGCCCCATTTGTTGCTTGGCTCGACGCGCGTCTGGATTGACTGGAGGGAAACCGGTAAATCGTCTAGGTATCTCGATGAGAGCTTTGTTGATCAGAACCGCCACCGGATTGAGGTCTATCGCGTGGCTACTGAGCCCGAGCCACTGTGCAGACAACGGGAGGCTGCCGCTGCCGGAGAATGGATCACAGAAATCTGGCAAACGAGACGGATCGAGACAGTTACCGACCAGCGCACCCGCGGCGCTGTCGGAGCACGTCCTCGTCCAACTCTTATGGATCTCTGCCTTAGCTGCTTCTAGGACCCTCTTGTTATGGGTGTTATCCCATTGAACCAGCTCTCGAATGATTGAGAAAAGCCGCTCTCTTTCAGCGTCCTGCGCTTGTGGGGTCGCAAACAGATCTGTTCGAGAAGATGGGTCGTCAACCAACTGGGAGAAGATCACAGCCCGTGCAGCCGCAATAGGACGCTGGGCCCACCATTTATGAAATGACGTCGGCCAGCCCTTTGGTGCCTTCTGCTTACGCCGCAGCGACTCAGTATTGATTTCGGCGAGAGGCAGAGAAACCTCGATGAGCTTCTTGGGGATATTGACAGTCATACGGTTGTTCTGTGGCAGTTAATCAAGTACTCGGCTTCGGCCCAGGCACGCTCTTTCAGGGTGTTGCCGGCGCCAAACCAGGCGCTGTCCAGGCGCTCGACCACCCCGCCAGCGCGAACGTGGTCGGCGTAGTAGGTGACGGCATTGACGGCACCCCACAGGGTGCCCTTGGCAGTTTCAGTGTCCTGGCCGGGTGCCGAGCGGTACAGCGACATCATGGCGATGTGGTCGCGCTCGGCCTTCGCGCTCAAGGGCTGCGGCAGTTTGCGGCCCAGCACCCGGTCAAAGAACTCTGACACCTTGGCGTCATCCAGCTTGTGCGCGGCAGCAGCGCGAATCTGCTTCAGGAACTTCGACCAGGATACGTCGATCAGACCCAGCTGCACTTTCACGCTTTGCATCTCGAAGCGCCGGGTGTGCGGCACCTTGATGTTCTTTCTGCCTTGGCTCTTCACGTCATCGAGTGCGAAGAACAACGTGTTCTGGCACACGACGCGAACACTGGTGAAGGCCGCCGTAGTCGCGAGCGTCTTGTCGCAAGAAGTAGCCAGCAGGACGTACATCTTCACCGGATCGATATCGCCATCGCCGACATGGTCCGTCACACCCGTGCTGGCCAGGGCCCAGACCTTGCGACCCCCGTTCAAGGCACCTGCGGTCTCCAGCGAGTAGCCGAAGTCGGACACCAGGTCGCGGTAGAACTCCAGCACTTCCTTGGGCTGAACGAGTTGGTAGTCGCCAGACACCACCGACAGCGCATCCCGGGTGTCGCTGCGGGCCAGCACGAAACGGTCAGGCATCGTGCGAATCTTTCCGTCCACCAAGTACTGGACGGGCAGGCGCTCCAGGTGCCACTCCAGCCGAGCGGCCTTCAACCAAATCTCGATCGGCTGATTGGGAGGAAGCTCTTCGCCCAGGCCATGCCAAGGTGTTTCACCGATGTAGGCCATCGCAGCCTTGCCGGTGGTGTGATCGATGTCGTGGCTCATTGGGTCGTCTCCACAGGATCTTCCAGGTCGGCAGCGACCTTCAGGCCGGTGACGCGTTGAATCTCTTGCCACAGGCGCTGTTGACGCCAGCTGAGGAAGGCGTCGTAGTCGTCTGCGATCAGTGGCGAATCGTCGCCCACCGGCAAGCAATGCGAGCCAAGGACCGTGGCGAACGGGAACCCAGGCGTCGCCTGGATGGCCGCCAGGTAGTCGGACGGTGCCCGCGCGCTGATGATCTGGTTCGTGGTCCGGTCGATCAGGGTGCGGTTGAGCACACAGTCGCGCGCAACGGTCGACTGGATGCCCTTGGTGTCGCGCAGGTAGGCGGCCGGGAACACGTGATGGTCGTCGATGCCTTCCTGGTCGATCAGCTTGCCGGTGATGACGGCTTGCGTGTGGAAGTCTCGTGCGCCGGTGCCCGATCCCAGCACAAGGCAGATCGTGCCGCGGTAAACTGCACGTTGGCGCGGGGTGATGTCGCGCAACGCCTTTGGATCGAAGCGAAGTCCACGAACCGTTTCCGGCTCGGCACCACCCTCCAGCCAGACGCCCAGCTCGCCAACGTCACGCGCTGCCTGGCTGTTGGGCGAACTCTCGTAAGCCTGACCGAAAACGCTGCACCAGAACCACCGCTTGAGGCGCTCGCGCTTCACGCCAGTCGCGGGGGTGCTTGGCATCGCCGTCTTGGCCAAGGCTGCGGCCAGTGGCAACAGCATGGTCTGATAAGGCAACCACTTGGGCTTGGTGACCTTGCAGTCATCCCGCAAGATCTGCAGGCCCAGGGCCAGGCCGTCGATGACCTTGTCCCACCAGGCTGTGATATCGGTCGCAGCCAGGTTCAGAATGTCTTTGCGCTTGCAGGACGGTGCCGTTCGGCTGGCCAGCGCAACCGACTGCAGAACGTAGTAAGGGTCAACTTCAAAATCCGCAATGACCGGATGCCTGGCCAGCGCCGCGTCCCACAGGTCACGAAGGCGAATGTTCTGCGGCCAGAAGCGGGCAGTCAGCAACTCGAACACACTGAGTTTGACGCCCGTGCGGTTCAAGGTTTCGAAGATGGTGCACAAGGCGTCCGGTTCGGTTTCGGCTGACAGCGTGACGACCGGAAAGTGATAGTCATCGATGGCCTTGATGCAACCTTCGCTGATGGCCGTTAAGGCATCCAACATCGCTGTGCGTTCTTCGGCGGGCATCGGATTAGTCACGTTCAATGCCCACTTGAGAAACCCGCCTGCGCCCGTCTTCAACTGAGACAGCGGGAGGATGAGGTTCTTCGCCTGGACGTCAAACTTCTCATGTTCCTTGGCCCACTTGGTGTTGGCACGAACATGAAAGATGGCCTCCTCGAAATCAGCACCCGCGATCAGCTTGCGAACGTCGAGAAAGTATCGATGCTCGCCAACTCCGTAGAAAGCTTGGTACAGCGAGGTCAGCCGCTGCTGCCCGTCCAGCACCAGGAAAGTGTGCTTGAAGTCAGCCAGTTCTGGAGCGCCTTCAAATTGGCGTACGGCAAAGACATGCTTGCTGTCTCGCACCCGCAGCAGGCTGCCGGCTGGGTAGTTGGCTGCAATGGAAACCACCAGTTCCTGTGTGGCACCGGGCTCCCAGACGAAATCCCGCTGAAAGTCGGGCAGGACCATCGTGCGCGAGTGCACGTCGGCGAGCAGTTCCTTCAGCGCTCTGGGGTTGGTGTCTTCGAACAGGCTCATTGGTGAATTAGGTTGTAGGATGTCGGAACGGGGCGGTCGTCATGTCAGCGAATTGTCCAGATGGGACGGCAACCAGCCCACCACGACGCACTGCGTGTCGTCGTCCCAGAAGTAGTACAGCCGGAAGCATCGCGCGCGGTCTCGCGCGTCGCCACGCTTGAGATGCCAGTCCATCACGCGCGGCCGGCCGACGTGCTGAACTGTGTACTGCTCGCTGTGGGTTCGAGTGGCCTCGCCGACTGGGCTATTCTCGATCTTTAGGCGCTCGCATTCGGCTTCAAAACGTTCCTTGGCCTCGGAGCTGGACAAGCGCTTCATGGGCACGAAGAAATCGCGTAGCAGCAACAGTGCGTGGAACGTGAAGATCGGGTCGTCGTACACCGAAGCCTTGACGCCGCGGAATGCACGGCTTAGCAAGGTGACCGAGCCAGTAAGGTGATCTCGCGCCCAAAATTCCAGCTCACTCAGGTCGTCTGGAATGGGCGTAACGGTGCCAGCGGTTTTCAGCGCCCTCTCGAGCGACGCGACGCGCTCTCTAAGCGCATGCATGTGCGAGATGGCATCGTTGCGCTCCGCTTCGGCCTGCTCCAGTTCCTGTTGGCTGGCAAGCAGCAGACCGTCATAGGTCTCATGCTGTTTCTGCAGCTCGGACTCGAGCTTGACCAACTCCTTGTCGGCCAGATCCAGAAGCTCGGTATTGGTAGAGCCGGCGATCTTGGCGGCTTGCCGCTGCAGTTGCGACGCCATCCGACGCACCGTCTCAAAGCCTGGGAGGGCATCGTCGCGGTCCGCCCTGGTGGCAGTAATAGCCAGCGTTTGCGAGATCAACCAGCGTTCGTAGGCTTCGGCCCCGCATTCTTGCCAGTTGCGAACCCGCTCGGGCAGGGTCAATGGATGCGCGTAAGGTTCGGCCTTCCAGCGGCTGAAGCCGGGGCGGTACAGACGCACGGCCTGTCGAAAGACCGAAAGATCGCGCCCCAATTCATGAGTGAGATGGAAGCTGGCGTTGCCGCTGACGATGAAAACGTGGGCCGCCCCCAGTGTGCGCTGGTGTACCCGAAAGGCATTCGCCGCGGTCTCGTGCGGGTCTGTTCCGTCGTCCGGCAGCCCGAACACGATCACGGGGTTGCGGCGCAACGGATCTTCCAGCAGGTCAATCAACGCGTCGATGCCGGCGTCATCGTGGACGAACACAGGCTCCAACGCAAGCGGTTGTTCGTCGAGAAATGTTTTGGCGCCTATGGTTACAGCGCGCACGAAACCGGGCACCGATCGCTCGAATGGGACGTCGTCGCCGCGAGTGGCGCAAATCAACCTCGTACCGAACAGTACGTCGCCACCGGGCGCAAGGCCAACTCCGATCTCCGTAACCCATGTGCGCATGGGCACACTCTTGTCGGCATCGTCCAGACGCGCAGACCAGTAACGCGGATCGCGGATCGCCACTGCGGCTGTCCGCTGCGCACCAATGTCTGCGAGCTCAAAAGACACGCGCTGCCACGCCTCGCGGGGCAACGTACGTCCGGCGCGGTTGTTCATCCAACGCAGAATGTGGTCCACCGTGGCTGCGAACAGGTCCTCATCACCCGCACGCTTCAGCACCAGCTGAACCTGGCTCACCGGTCGAATCAACGCTCGGTTGTCCCGCAGGCGGCTGGCGGCGGGTGTCATCTGCTCGCGCAGGAAAACTGCGCTTGTCTCGTCCTTGCTCATTGGCGGGTCACCTTATCAGGCCGGTATGGTGGCTCGCGCCAACAGCTCGGCCATGCTGTAGTTGACGCTGGTCGCGCCGAAGTCGGGCTCGGCGCGGAACGGCTGCCACACGTAGTGGACGGTGTGCGCCTGCTCGTCGTGGAATTCAACGATCGCCAGGATGAAGGCCTCTGGCTTGTTCAACGAATACAGAATCTCGTTGCGCGTGACGGTGATGCTCTCCGCGCCGGCGACGCGGCCCTTGACCTCGATGAATCTCAAGTGACCCGACGTGATGTGCTTGCTCTCGATGTCGTAACCGAGCTTCTCGAACTCACGGTCGACGGGCGCGTAGCCGAGACTGGACTCGATTGCCATGACGGCTGCGCGCGCGCGGGCGGCCGACGCCGCCGTATTGATCGGCCCCTGAGAAGTGGGAGAGATTTCATCCTTCTTTGAGGCGGGGCGAAGCTTTTCTAGAAGCCCCTTTGGCAGAACCAAGAGGCCGCCCAGCACCACCGGCGGCAGCGCAGACATTTGCGCTTCCATGTCCAGTTGCGCCAAGCGCTTCTGCAGCCGGGCTTGGAGGTCATCGGCCCGCCTTCGCGCTTCCTGTGAATTTAGCTTGGCGTTGGCCTGGCCCGTGCTCTCTTGCAGCTGAAGTTGCTGCGCGCGGTGATCCCAGTAGGCAATCTCTTTCGTCAAGCGGTCCTTGACCGCTGCACGGGTCTTTCCGATCCAGCTGAGCCTTCTGTCGCGAACTTCCTGCAGGTGCGCGGGCACGACATGGGCAATCGCGTGGCCCATGGCCTTGGCTTCCAGGTCGCGGGTGATCCAGCCGCACTCTGGCGCCCGGAGCAGTTCGCCCACGTCAAGCTCGCCCTCCGCCAGCGGCCGGTAGTCAAGATACGGCGCGTATTGCAGATGACTGGTCTTGCCCGCGGCATCGAGTTCGACGTAGAGCATCTGCTTCGAGATGGTACGACGCTCCGATCCCGGACCGGCGGCCGTGCTGGCATCTTGGACCGCGTGCTCCAGGTAGAACAGCACCCGGGGCTGCAAGGAGTCATCGCGCTCATCCACGAGGACGGCGCCTCGGCGGAGCAAGTCGCGGTGGCGCTCGATGGTCAAGTCGAGCGTGGCGTCGAGCAAAGGATGGCCGGGGCAGACAAAGGCCGCCAGGGCTTGGCCAAGCGGCGCCACCAGTGACTTGTCGAAGGCGATCCGTTCGTAGCGCGGAAGCACGGGTTCGCCGAGGCCGATGAGGCGATCACGGTTGCGAACCGGTGCGGGTACATGCGTGACCTCATATCGCCTTGTCTCGCGCTGCCGCAGGGTGCCGCCCAGTTGCTTGAAGGCTTCCATGAAAAACGATTCGATGTAGTGCGGCTGCAGACGCCGTGCGTCTGCACGTTCCATCTCATCGCGTACCTTGGCAACGGTCGCCGCGTTCAGCGTGGTGTTGGCCAACGCTCGGTCTTCGATCAGGGCTTGGAGCTGATCGTGGTTGACCGCACCCCTGATGGCTTGGGTGAGCCGGGCCTTGACGTCAGGACGCTCGCCGTAGCGAATGGCCTCGATAAGCAGTTCTCGCAGCGGCTTGCCTTCGAAGACGAGCTTTCCAAGCACGTCGAATACCTGTCCACCCAGGGCCCTGCGCGCCTGCTCCAGTTTCTCCAGCAAGGTGAGATAGACCTCACCTTCGCGCGTCTTGTCTGCGACGAGATTCCAGAGGTGGCAGACCTCGGTCTGGCCTATGCGATGGATGCGCCCAAATCGTTGTTCCAGGCGGTTGGGGTTCCAGGGCAGGTCATAGTTGACCATCAGGTGTGCACGTTGAAGGTTGATGCCCTCGCCCGCCGCATCCGTGGCCACCAGGACCTTCACCAATGGATCGTGCTTGAACGATTCCTGGGCATTCAAGCGCTCTTGTCGGCCCATGCCTCCATGGATGACCTGCACTGAATCAGGCCTCCCCAGCCGGTCGGCGATCTTGCGTTGTAAATAGGCCAACGTATCCCTGTGCTCGGTGAAGAGAACGAACTTCTGGTGAGGACCTCCGACAGGTCGAACGTCCTTCTCCGACCCGTATTGCGCTGGGGGCTCTTCGGCCCGCAATGGACCGCCATCCAACGTGAAGATCTCATCCAGCAGCGAAGCAAGCTCGTACCACTTCTTGTCGGTGCCGCTGCGCCGCACGCCATTGGCCAATGACTCCAGGTGGGCCAACATACCAATTTCGGTCTTTAACTCGGCCATCGTTCTCGCAGCGGTGGCCTGGTCGAGCACCTCTTCCTCGACGGCTTCAACTTCGCTGTCTGGCGCGTCGTCCAAGTCGTCGAGATCGTCGGCGTCCAGCATAGGCCCGGCCTGGACCAGCAATGCGCTACCCGACGGCCCCAGCCCTTGCTGCTGCACCTCCATGTCGCGAAGCCGCTTCTCCAGCCGCTCTCGTCGACGCCGGAGCGACTGATAGATGGCTTCGGGCGACGAAGCCAACCGACGCTGAAGAATTGTCAGCGCGAAGCCCACGGTTCCCGCGCGCTTGTCGTTCTGGAGCGCTTCGGCCCGATTGAACTCCTCGCGTACATAGTCGGTGACTTCGCGGTAGAGCTGTGCCTCGGCTGGGGAGAGTTCGTACGGTACTGTGTGGGCGATCCGCTCGGGAAACAACGGCGTGCCGTCGAACTTGAGCAGGCTCTCTTTCACCATGCGGCGCATGAGATCCGACACCTCTACCTGGTGAACGCCGTCGCGAAAACGGCCTTCGAACCGGTCGCTGTCCAGCAGTGCGAGGAAGAGCTGGAAATCTTCGTCCTTGCCGTTGTGCGGTGTCGCCGTCATCAACAACAGATGACGCGTCATGCCGCCGAGCAACTGGGCGAGCCGGTATCGTTTCGTGTACTTAATTTCGCCACCGAAGAAGGTCGCCGACAGCTTGTGAGCTTCATCGCAGACAACGAGATCCCAGCTAGCCTCGGGCGCCTGTAGCTTTTTCTGCACGTCTTCGTTGCGCGCCAACTTGTCCAGGCGCGCGATCACAAGGGGCGTCTCAGTGAACCAGTTGCCCGTTCGCGCCGCCTCCAGTTTGTCGTTGGTGAGGATCTCGAATGGCAACTGGAACCGGCGCCAAAGTTCGTCTTGCCACTGCTCGGCCAAGCTGCCAGGGCAGACGATGAGACATCGTTGCAGGTCGCCCCGGACGATCAACTCCTTGATGAGTAGCCCGGCCATGATCGTCTTGCCGGCACCCGGGTCATCGGCCAGAAGGAACCGCAGCGGCTGCCTCGGCAGCATGGCTTCGTATACCGCGGTGATCTGGTGGGGAAGCGGGTCCACCAGCGAGGTGTGGACGGCCAGGACCGGGTCGAAAAGGTGGGCCAGCCTGATGCGATGAGCCTCCGACACCAGTCGAAAGGTGCGCCCGTCGCTGTCGAAGCTCCAGGGACGCCCATGTTCAACAACTTCGAGCCGTGGCTCGTCGTGCCGGTAGATGAGTTCGTTGCCCAGTCTGCCGGCGGCGCTCTTGTAGGTGAGTTCCAGCGCCTCGGAGCCAAACCACTGCGCACTGATGACCGTGACTTGCGCATCGGGAAGGATGCCTTTGACGGACGCACCAACGGTGAGGTCTTCGAGTTTCATCGTTCGAGCGATCTCGGTTAGGCTTGGCCGGGCTTCGGAAGCAGCGACTTGATCTCGGAGAGGTTCGCGATGACCAACTGCTTCTCGCCCTTCCTTGGCAAGCCCGTGGGCTCGAAGTTGAGCGTCCTGAGTGTGTAGAACAACATCGCCTGGCGGCATGGAACAGTGACGACTCCGTCGCTCATGCCATAGTCGATCTCGACCCCTTCACGCTGGGTAGGTGAGAGCGAGTCGTCAGGCTTCAGGATGAGGTCGACGTAGGTGTACCACTCATGGTCCTCTGATGGGTCAACTTCGGTCGGCGCAAGCGCGCCAGGCGACAGGATCCGACCCAGGACGAAGTCCCGGAACCCCTTGCGCAGGTGACAGAAGGCTCTGACGTGCCATCGCACGCCGTCGTAGCCAAAAGCGTGTGGGCTGATGGAGCGTTCTTGGGGCTCTTCCCGCGCTATGGACTGGTATCGGATCCGAAGCTTTGCCCGCTCGGCGATGGCCTGGAGCAGAAGGGCCAAGGACTTCGATTCGACCGTTCGGTTGGGCAAGGGCACTGAAGCCATGGGTGGCTGAAACGCCAGAAACGCCTGGTCGCTTGTCAAAATCTGCCGCTCCAAGGCCAGTAGTTGGGACAGGTATTGCCGTGCTCCGCTGGACTCGTAGTGAGGGACGAACGCTAACGTGGCGACGTAGATGCGTGCACTCTTGTCGTACACCAGGTTTCCGCGTGCCAGTTCCGTGTAGCGCGCAATGTCGGCCGACGCCTGGGGGACCGATATTTTGAAGAAGTCGGTCACGTCACTGCGGTTGATTCGGCCACTCCAACGCAGGCGGAAGTCGATGAACTGGAGTCTGCGCTCCTGGCTCCACTTGACCGGGCTGGAATCGGCGTCTTTGTCGCGAGGTAAGGCCTTGCCTGCAGATGCATCAGTTCGTGGGGCGGCGGTCGATGCACCCCCCCGCTTGGGCGGGGGGGTGGCAACCCGGGCAAGGCCGGGGGGTTGACGGCGGGAGGTTCGGTTTGGCATGTTGACAGTATAGTTTGTTTACGCGAAAGGAAAATACGCGAATAGTTAATATGCTGACAGTTGCTCTGGTCCGCAAGACTGGTGGTAGCGAACCATTGAGATCGAGGGCCGAACGGCCGCTAGGCACGCAGGACGCGACACTCGCGCGCCGGCCTCAAGCTAGTTTGATGTATCGAAGTACCGAAGCATCCGAAGCGCCATGCGGACATGGCGCCATCCAACGTAGTGGCCATGGGCGGTCGCGTTCCGAAGCCGAAGGGTATGCCAGTACAAGTCTGGCACTGCGCCAGTGGGACAACTCTTTAGATTTTCACCTAAGGAAGCAAAAGCCCAGACATCGTCTTCGCTGCTAGGCGAAGCGGGAAAAGCGCTCGGGTAGAAAACGAAGTCATCTGATCCCGAAATGAATCGCTGTTGATTTGTGCGGGTTTGATCTGAAATGTTGCCACGATTTTGGCGGCCATGCAGTCTGGTCTGAATTTGACTTTCAAACTGCAAGCATAGGGAAAGGACTTCTCCTGCCAGAGGAGCACAAACAAGATGATGCCGAAGCGCCCATACCTGTTTCCGAGGAAGGTCGGGTAGGACAAGCAATGCCCTCGCCGCCCACGGAACAATGTGTAGGCTGTTCATCGATGGTGGACGCCAAAGCAAGTTCGCGGTCAATAGCTCTGCATGCAGAGTACGGAGGTGAGCTTGCTCAGGTCGCATGCTTTCCGACCCTATGCCCACCAAATCGCAAAGCAAATGCCGACCAGTGTGGCTGGCGAGTCGCTTGTTCGCGTGGGTCTGCAGCGCCAGCTCTACGACTTCATCGTCACAAGAAGTAATGCGCTCCAGTTCGCTCCCTAGAGAAATTGCGTAGCTCAGGCAACCGCCTGCCTCCCAGGCCGCGCGATGGTGCAGGTACGCAGGCCAGATCGAACCCTCGTCCATTGTCGACGACACTTCAGAGAGGACATGATGGGTTGGGCGACCATTCACGAAGTCGCAGATCGGGTCCGACCTAATAATGCCACGACCATCTACCAGCACTGCAGACAAACACACCGGGGTAGCCGACTTACGGTAGTACTCAAGGAGGTTGACGATCTCCTCCCAGGCATTCGGATCGACCGGCGCGGCTTCGATGAAGATAAGCAAGAACGATCGATCAAGCAGGCACGTCCTGATCTTCTCGCGCGCCTCGAACGGGCTGATCGTTGGATCCAACTCGAACTCGCGAAGCAGCGCCTGAGTAGGAGTTCCGGCTTGACCACCAACCTCCAGTCTTCTGATGTCAAGACGCGACTCCCCACCGTTCGAGCCGTGTACCGCACGACATATCGACGGGATCACCAAGTCGCCGATCTCCGCGCTCTCTGTTCGAACGACGCAAAGCCCTCCCTCCCTCAACCATGGCTTCGCTTCCGTCCAAGTACTAAAGGACCTTGATCCGCGGAACGTCCATTGCGACGAATAGCCGGCCAGCGAGATTTCAAGCTGCACTGTTTGGCCCAAGTGCTTTGATCAACCTAACAAGAGCGCCTGATCGTTCAAAGCTCACACGGCCAAGCGACTGCGCACTTTTGGTTGGTGAGTCGACATCTGCCCGCGCAGGAAGTAGGCCCGCCTCCGTAAGCAGCTTGAGCGCCGACCAGTCACCAGGGTCGCTGAAAGGCGCTCCGTTCGTTGACGGTTCATCCAAGATCGACCAGTACTCATGGAAATCCTTCTCCAGGTCGAACTTTTCTGACACCTCCTCGGTGATCTGAACGGCCATCTTGAGTAGCTCAATTTCGCGCGGCAAGAGGCTCCCGCTCCAAGTAGCGTCGCCAAGTTGTGCCGCATAGTCCGGCATTTGTGAATCGAACTGCGCCAAAGCTGAATCAAGCTCCCGCTCCGATACTTCTGAACCCGACGACTGCAACAACAACCTGTTGAACGCGCCTACCAAGAATGGAACGAGACCCGTTGCCTCAGCAATCCTGGCAATCGAGTTTCCGGCTTTAAAGTGGAGCGCACGAGCGTCCTCCAGCCACCAAGCCAATGTGCTTTCGGTCAGTTGGCCCAGCGTCACCACCTCGACTGGTACTTGGCCGCCGTCCAACGCGTATAGCCTGGCCTTTCGCTGCAAGTCCAAGTCACCGACAAGCACCAGGGGTCGTGCGGCGTCTACGTCCAGAAAGGTCTTCCAGAGGTCAACTGAGACGTTTCCGAATACTTGCATCCCGGCCTCGATTTGGCCGGACGCCTCATCGGCCCTCGGGGCCAGTGAGAGCGCTGTGCGCTCGCAGCCCAATCGATCAGGCAAACCGCACTTCAAGTCAAGAAGCGCATCAGTCCAATGGCCACCAACGATGATCAATTTGCATTCGCTGCCATTGTTTTGGTGGTACCAATAGCGAATCGTGTCCAGTGCACTCTCCGACAGAACACACTGCGATACGCGTCGCTGAGATGCCCCCCCTCGAATTGCCTGTATCTGCTGGCGAACTTCCAGTGCCACTTCAGATTGCTGCGTCAGCACAGGCAAAAAGTGAGGGAATCGAAGTCGATACTCCCGTACGCCAAAGCGGGGGGCGTCCAAGACGGTCAGCAATTCGCGATCGATGAAGTCTTGAAGGTTTCGCTCTATTTCAGACAGGGGCGACGTATCGACCCTCTCCAGCCAGTCGCCGTTCGGGTCGATCTCCCGCAGCTTCGCCAGAACCTGTACGGGACCTTCCGTCAGCGCCAAGCCTGGTTCCAGGTCCTTGAGCGCCAGAAGCGTCGCACCGAAGACAACGGCCCCGATCCGATTGCCTTGGAAGTTGTTGTTGACAACGGTCTTTATCTCGTCCAAGACCCCCTGTTCGCCCAACGTGGCGAGCACTTCTTCGTGTGAGACTGTCAACGTTTCGCGGTCTGCCGACCTGTTCGAACGTTTCAGCCGTCTAACAAGGCTCTCGCCGAATCGAATCAAGACGGCAGGCTGGAAACCGCAACGCATAGCAACAAATGGGGCGTGATTGCCCAATGCTATGCCGATGCGGGCGAGCATGCCCTCCAAGAACTGGACGGCCTCTTCCTCGGCAAGGGGTCGCAGTACCAAGACATCGCCAGCGTTCGCCCAAACGCCGCCTCTGGTGTTGGTGACCCGGTACCCAGAGAAGATTGTTCGTATGCGGGGAAGTTGATTGCTGTCTACCTGAGCCGGCAACTCCTTCATCATGCGGAAACTCAGAGAACCTTCTCGGTCGAGGTTATATCGAGCAAGCTGCCCCTCAACAAAAGCGTCAGCTTCATCCAGTATCAACAAGACGCTGTGCCTGGGCTTCTCCTGCAAGAAGCGCTTCATGTACTCCGAGAAGCGTTCCGCAGGCGGCTGATCTCTCAACCCAAGTTTCTCTGGTAGCCCAAAGCGGTTGGCCATTTCATCGATGATGCAGTCCACAACCCATCGCTCTGACTCTCCACCCGCGATTGTGATGAAGAAGACGTTCAGCGTGTTGCCGGACGGAAGCGCGTAACCATCGAAAGTATTGGCGACATATTTCAGCAAGGCGCTCTTGCCAAGCTTGCGACCGGAGAACACCCTGGTAAAGGACCACCCAAGTGCGACCCGCTCTGCGTCGTACCTTCGACCGATGTATGTCTCCAGCCGAACATGTTGACCGTCATGGCTTGAGAAGGGTGAGGCCCGCTCAAGGTCCAACTGTTCGAGGAGCACTTCGAGAAAAGGAATGAAGTCATGTCCATCCTGACGAGCGGTGGCCGCGCATAGCCTACAAAGATCCACGTCGTCAACAATTGCAGCGGCAACTCCTCGCTTTCGCAAACCAGAGCAGAGTTCGTCCCGGCGCGCCAGCGGGAGCCCAGGGGCCAAAAAGACGACTAGCGAGCCCGCTGCTTCGTTGCCCGCAGCTTTGCACCAGTCATCCAGAACGCTCCCACCTCGACTGGCCTGATGTGGTGATGGCGTAATGACGATCTGACTGAAGTCGGCCAATTGGGGAAGGAACGAAGGATTCAGCTTGGCGCGTTGGAAGTAGTTCCGGACTGTCTCGCAACTGATTGTCGTCTTCCGATCCTTGTGCTCGCGAAGCTCCGCAAGCTTGACCGGGAATCGTTTCTGGTTCTCACTGGACGATCGGCCGGCCTCGCCGCTAATCACTGCGTAGAGCAGTCTCGGCATTGCTTCCCGTCTACTCGGCTCTATGGTTCCGGTGGTCCAAAGTTCGACCAAGTCGATCTGCTCCTTCGTGAACCCCTTGAGGTCATTCGCCAGTTTGGTTCTCGGCTCCGACCAATTCTTGAGCGCGTCCTCCCGCCATCGCGTTCGACGGCTCCCTAATCGATCCCCGCCCGTCGTTGGAACAGTGCCGCCATGGAAGAGCGCCACACCCGCTCGGTAATCGCCTGCTTCGAAGTAGTTGGCCACTCGAGCAGCGACGTCGTGCGGCCTTTCAGCTGCCACATCCAGCAGCGCCTTTGCGGCGAGATTCCGATGAAAAGTCGCGAGGCCGACGCATTGCTTTAGCCACGCCAGAAGAAGCAAGCTCCGCGTCATTGAGTTCGATGCGACGGTCGTCAGCGCCTTGGCTTCGTCTACGACAGCCTTTAGCCTATCCTCCGTCGGGGCCATCAGTTCATTGCTCGCTCCCCAAAGCCGTTCCAGCTCCCTTGTCGCCTCAAACACCACGTCACCCAGTTCGAGTGCATATCGATGCAAGAGCGTTCGTTCGTGGGTCTGAAGAACATCCGTAGAAGACAGCGAAGCGAGAATGTCGCGCCGCTCCCGGTCGACCGCAACGTTTCGGAGGTCAAGCCAAAGAACTGCGTCTTCACTCTCCGTCGGAAGATGCTCCGTACGCCAACTCAGCAACATGGCGCTAACTGCCACAGCGTTTTCGAAGTCCAATACAGAAAGGCCATCAGATGCAATGCCGGCTCGGGACAATGCACTTGGGTCCAAGTACCTGATGGCATCGACGTGATTGACCAGATACCCCGCCTTTAGTCGCAAGGCGTTCGCCTGAGGAGCATCGTGTAGTACCGCCGCAAATAGTGACGCACTCAAACGATCAGCGGTGTTCGAAGACGAACCGGAGAGCAGTCGTTGGCTCGCTTCGTGTGGAGCTCCGTAGTTTGGAATGCGAGACCACTGTCTTTGGGCGTCGAGCCTTTGCAAGGCATCAGCGACCACACCAACTGCTTCCACAATTTGCTGCGCCGCCCCGTCGGCAACGGACCGGTCTTGATGCTTGACCTGCGCCGAGTCCATGATGCGCTGATATGAGCGTCCAAAGGCGATGACGCGCTCCCTAACCCGGTCAGGTGTCCACTTGATCCGTGAGCTCGCTGTTAGATCGCTCGGCGCCAAGTCGTCTCTGAGAGAAACCACTTCAGATTGAACGAACTTTGTCCATGCAGATCTGCAATGTGTCCGCTGGATCTTCCCGCCCGCAGCACTCCAAAGCGCAGCGACCTGCATCCGCAACGCGTCTTGCGCTGCATGCAAGGTAGCTTCGAGGACCTCCACGGACTCTTCGGGAGCATCCAGGATTCGCGCACGAAACAGGCTGAGAGGATTCAGTTGGGCGGACCAACCTTGAAGTAGGAATCGAACTACCTCGCTAAGCGCCGGGTCGTTGTACGAAGCCCGAGCAATGAGCGTGTCGACCTCCGAAGGTGTAAACGAACACGGAAGAGTTGGCCGAATTGCCTCAAGCATGAGCGTCAGACCAATGGTCGGCTTGTCGCGCGCAGCTGGGCCGGAGATGCACAACCGCAGCTGCTCCAACCTTCGGGCATCGACGCCTGCACTACGCGATGAAGGATCGGACAAGAGCCTGTCAGCACTCGCCAAGTCGTCGATCCCGAGAGGATCATCACCGCCGGCAGCGCAAACACCTCGTGCGAAGAGGTAGGCGATGGCAGGTTGACCGAGGTCCCAGGTTTCGACCGCTTGCTTGGCCAGCGCTGGGACAAAGCCGTCTTCCATCCACGGAGCAGCTCCGACCGAGCCCGACGTGTCCACCCAGTGTGAATCGCAGAAGCTTGCGAACGATTCGTAGTCGGACGTGGCAGTGACTTGAGCGATCGCTGCTGGTGGTTCGGCGTTTTCTGGCCCCTCCACACGGTCGGTTTCGGCATCCGGTGACTCTACGACGCCGTCGATGCTTGCTTCGTTCGCAGCGATCACGGTCGCTTCTTCAGGCTCGGTTCGTGCTGAAGCCGCCTGCGGGCGGCGGGGCGACACCGGGATTCCCTCATTGATCACCTCCAGAGGCTCCGCCTTTGGAACCGCGCTCGCGAACGCCTCAAGTTGGGTCCCAGGCGAGACCGATGTCTGTTGGTCGCGAGGGGATGTTGATTGCTGCGTGGTGGCCTCCGGCGCGCCCTTCTCGTTCTGAGTGGGTGGCGAGGTTGAAGTGGTCGCGGCAGCAATACCTTCATCAACAGCAATAAGACTAGACGTTTCAAACGCTAATTTGCCGCGAAGCGCAGCTATGGCCACTGCCTTTCCGAAGAGGACTTCGACTTGTGTTTGAAATTGCGTCGCTTGCTCGTCATCCAGTTTGTCACCTGTCTCGACCAGCCGAAGTAGTGCCGATACTGCCCGCCACGAAGCTGGCTCAAATGCCTGGTGAGACATTGCAAGCGTCTCTAGTTCGTCACACTTCGATCGAATAATGGCGCGTCCGACAAAACCTGAATCGGCGACGTGCAATATAGAGCGGCAGCGCGACAGTTCGGTCACTGCGATCGCCGCTTCGGACTGACGCCGCAGCGCAGCCTCAAGGTCCCCGATGCGAGGCGACGACACCCCCAGCGCCCTCTCGGCTTCGCCGTGTTGCTGGCGAACCAAAGTCCAGCATTCGATAGCAGCGCGCAGGTCAGGGACCTTATTGGCGGAGATGTCGGATGTCGCAGCGGCCAAGCGCTGCCCGAGAAGATCAAGCCCGGCTCGAATTGTATTCAAAGCTTCGATCGTGATCGGTTGGACATTCGGGACGTTGGATGGCGAGGGTTCTTCAGACTCAGGCGCCTTGATCGACAGTGGCTGCATCGACGGCACACTGCTGCTAATACTTGACACCTCCAGATTCGGGAGAGCTTCATACGTTGCCGCCAGTCCGTTCCATAGATCGCGGTTCAACATCAACGCGCCGCATACCAAAGCCAAAGTGTGAGTACCATGATCCGAGGCCAGTGCGCAGATGTCGCGCTGAGCAGCTTCGGGGGCGAACGCTGGCACAGCGCCTTTCAAAGTGCCACTCTCATCGCGAGGACACTTCACCGAGTCCAATACGGCGTTTAGTGCCGAGCGGCGAGTATTCCGAATCCAGTTACAGAATGCGCCAATCAGGAAGGGCTGCGCATTGAGCTGACCCAGCAGCCGGCCCTTGTGGCGGGCGACTCCTAAGCGCAGATCATCGGAGGACAAAGGGCGGGCTGCACCAGGAATCGTTCTTCTTGGGCGACCGCCGGATGAACCGGACTCGGCGTCCCTCAATGCCGCGCAGAGTTGCCGGAATGTGCCGGAGCGGTGATTCAGCTCTCGAGCGTGCCCACTTGCATACTTCCAAAAATCAAGCTGTTCCTCGCTGGTGAGCAGTTGCCAAACTGTTCCAAATTCAATGCCTGTCACCGACCGGCATATAGGAGCCAGTTGATGATCGGCGTATAGGCGCCAGGCAATGATCGCCGTAATGGAGCCAGTGCGTGACCGGCGTATTGGAGCCACCCAGTGATCGGCATATTGGAGCCAGTAGCAGGAAGTTGAACGGCATCGCGAACTCTGTGCCATCTCTACCCTGTGGTCTTTTTGACCGCAAGGAGCAGGGATGGCACGCAGGAGATTCGAGATGCATCACTACCGACAAGCCCTGCTGCGCATGCGCCAGGGCGATTCCGACCGCGAGATCGCCACCGCCCGTGTGATGGGCCGGCGTTCTGCAGCGCGGCTGCGAGAGCTGGCAATGCAGAGCAACTGGCTCGACCCTACCGTGGGCCTGCCAGAAGACGGTGCCATAGCCAGCGCGCTGGGCGCGCCCAAACGCGCCAGCAGCACTGTCTCGGGTCTGGAGCTTCACCGCTCCCGCATCCAGGCCTGGTTCGAGCAGGGTGTCTCGGGCGTGGCCATGTGCGCGGCGCTCAAACGCGAGCACGGCTGGAATGGCAGCTACTCCGCGGTTCGGCGCATCCTGGCCGACATCCGGGAGCAGGTGCCGGCCGACATCACCTGCCGATTGCACTTTGATCCGGCCGAAGCCGTTCAGGTGGACTTTGGCGCCGGCCCGATGCTCGAACACCCCGATGGCGTGCTCAAACGCACCTGGGCGTTCGTCATGACCCTGTGCTTCTCGCGCCACCAGTATGTGGAGTTCGTCTGGGACCAGACGGTGGCCACCTGGTTGGGATGCCACCGGCGGGCCTTCGAGTGGTTTGCCGCCGTGCCCACTCGCGTGATCATCGACAACGCCAAGTGCGCCATCACCAAGGCCTGCATCCACGACCCCACGGTGCAGCGCGCCTATGCCCAGTGCGCCGAAGGCTACGGTTTCAAGATTGACGCCTGCCCTCCGCATGACCCGCAGAAGAAGGGGATCGTGGAGTCCGGGGTCAAGTACGTCAAGGGAAACTTCCTGGCGCTGCGCAGCTTCCGCGATCTGGCCGATCTCAATGCGCAGGCCCGCGCCTGGGTGATGAACGAGGCCGGTATCCGCAATCATGGAACCACCCGGCGTGCCCCGCTGGACTTGTTCGAGATTGAGCGGCCACTGATGCAAGCGCTGCCGGCCATCGCGCCGGATCTGGGCACCTGGCACCGGGTGACGGTGCACCGGGACTGCCATGTCAAGTTCGACTACCGGCTGTACTCGGCTCCCTTCACGCTGGTGGGCAAGGTGCTGTGGCTGCGTGCCACCGATGGCGCCGTGGCACTGTATGAGGACTACCGCCACGTTGCCACCCATGCCAAGGGGCTTCGCCCAGGTGAGCGGCGCACCGTGCGCGAGCACCTGCCACCCAAGGCCCAGGCCTTCTTCGCCCATGACCGGCTCTGGCTGGCCGAGCAGGCCCAGCGCGTCGGGGAGGCCTGTGCACAGTTGATCGAGTTGCTGCTGGCAGACCGGGTGCTGGAACGATTGCGAGCCGCCCAAGGTGTCATCGGTTTGCGCAAAACCTATGGACCGGATCGCCTGGAGGCGGCCTGTGCCCGAGCGCTGGCCCATGACAGTCCGTACTACCGCACCGTCAAGACGATCCTGGCCACCGGAGCAGACAGGTCGCCTTTGAGCGAGCCCGTTACCCCGGCGGCATACGCCGGCGCGCGCTTTGCCCGTGATGCGGCCAGCCTGTTTGCCGAGTCCCCATCCCCGCAGCAGGATTTGCTGCATTAACCCCCAAGGAGTTTGACTGTATGAATCCCATTCCTGAGCTATCGCCTCAGCTGAAGCAGCTGCGCCTGTCTGGCATTCTGGACTCGCTCGAAGCACGCAACCGCCAGGCCATCGAGGCCAAGCTGGCCTACACCGAGTTCCTGGCCCTGCTCATCGGCGATGAGGTCGCCCGGCGCGAGCAGAAGAAGTTCAGCTCGCGCTTACGCCGAGCGCAGTTCCGCACCACCAAGACGCTGGAGCAATTCGACTTCGAGCGGCTGCCCCAGCTCAACCGCTCCCTGGTCCACGATCTGGCCACCGGGCGCTACCTGCAAGAGAAGGCGCCGGTGCTGATCGTGGGGCCGTGCGGCACGGGCAAGAGCCATCTGGCCCAGGCCCTGGGGCACTGCGCCGTTCGCCAGGGGGTCGATGTGATGTTCACCACCTGCGCCGGCTTGACGCAAAGTCTCAATGCCGCGCGCGCCACCGGTGGCTACGAACGCCGGCTCGCAGCGCTGGCCCGGGTGCAACTGTTGATCATTGATGACTTCGGCCTGAAGCCGCTACGCGCTCCGGCCGACGAAGACCTGCATGACCTGATCGCCGAGCGCTACGAGCAGACCTCCACCATCGTGACCAGCAACCTGGACTTCCCCGAATGGGATCAGGCGTTTCCAGCCAACCGGCTCCTGGCATCGGCCAGCCTGGACCGGCTGCGCCACAACGCCTACTGTCTTGTGTTGGACGGCATGTCGTACCGTGCACCGAAGTTGTTGCCCGCAAATACCAAGTCCGCGGTCACCCAAAAGGCTGCAAAATCCACCCTTGTCTAACCCCTTCGCGATGACCGTTTAACCCACCTGCAACTGGCTCCAATACGCCGGACATCGGTGGCTCCATTACGGCGGTCCGTGACAATGCCGTTTTGGCTTGACTCTGTGGACGTTTCCTCGGTCATCTCGGCGTCTCCCTGAATTCGTGCTTGTGTACGCGGCTTGCAGTCTAACTGCCACAGACTGATTGAATTGCCCTTAGTTGAGTGGCTGTTTCAGCCATCCCATGCCTCAGCCTGGTCGTCGGTTTCGCTATGCCGGTGTGCATGTGTTTGATCTTTCAAGTACTGGGGCGCACATGTGTTTCTCGGAGGTTAACGCTGGCGTTGCGACGTAGGCGCGGGAGCTGGTGTCGTACTCCAGGGTGCCATGGGCCAGCTCTGTGTAGCGCGCAATATCAGTGGACGCCTGGGTGACCGAGATTTTGAAAAAAACGGTCACGTCACGGCGGTTAATCCTACCGCCCCACTGCAGGCGGAAGTCGATGAACTGCAACCTGTGCCCCTGGCTCCACTTGACCGGGCCCGCGTCGGTGTCCTCTTCGTGAGTCGAGGTCTCGCCCGGACGCTTAGCCGAGCGCAACGCAGCGGTTGATGCCGCGTCCGCCTCGGATAGCGGGCCAGCGGCCTGGTCGTGGTCAGCGGCTCTGGGGCGGAAGATTCGACTCGGCATTGGGTCAGTATATTTTGTTGACTAGCATATAAAGTATTCGTATAATTACTATACTGGCAAATGTGCTGATCTGAAAAAACTGGCGGATCAAAGCTTCAATTCAACCAACACTCAGAGGAATACCCATGTCAATTGTCAAAAGCTTCGCCGTCGGCAACGGCGACATGTTCTACATCGTGCACAACAGCGACAATTTCACTATCATCGACTGCAATGTCAATTCAGAGACCGCTGTCGAACGCATAGATGAGCTGAAGTTGAAATCGCAGCACAAGGGCATCACCCGCTTCATCTCGACGCACCCCGATCAGGACCACCTTGGCGGCATCGAGTTGCTGGACGGTGCGATGCCGATTGCCAACTTCTACGTCGTGAAGAACCAGGCGATCAAGTCGGATGACACCGAATCGTTCAAGCACTACTGCAAGCTCCGCGACGATCCTGCCAAGGCCTTCTACGTCTACAAAGGCTGCACCCGCAAGTGGATGAATCAGACTGACGATACGCGCGGTTCGTCGGGCGTCAACATCCTGTGGCCGGACGTCAACAATCCCGACTTCAAGGACGCCCTGGAGGTGTGCAACGAAGGGGGGAGTCCCAACAACATTTCTGCTGTGGTGCGGTACGCCCTGGAAGGCGGCGCCACGGTCATGTGGTTGGGTGATCTCGAAACCGATTTCATGGAGGAGATCGCCGACCACATCGTTCTGGAGAAAACGACCATCGTCTTCGCTTCCCATCATGGTCGTGCCTCCGGAAAGATCCCGGACTCGTGGCTGGAGAAGCTGGATCCCCAAATCATCGTGATCGGCGAGGCGCCATCGCGGCACCTGCACTACTACACCGGCTACAAGACGATCACGCAGAACCGGGCTGGCGACATCACGATGGAACTGGTCGAAAACAAGGTTCACTTTTACGTCTCAAAACCCGAGTACAAGCGGAGCGATTTGAAGGACGAAGGGGCAGACACATTCGACAACTACATCGGCAGCATCGAGGTTGAAACCGAGTACACGTTGGAGCGAGCCGCGGCATGAGCAGCAGCGAATTGACGATGCGTCTCGGCCTCGACAAGATCTTGGATCCGTACGACCTGACCGCGCGCCTGTTGCCAGGGCTGCTGGTGCTTTTACCGGCGATCTTGTGCTTCGCGGTCCTGTATGGCGCCAAGAGCCCTATTGCTGTTGCCTTGGGTTCTGTACTCGCTACCTGCGGCGGCCCGTACCTGTTGTCCAGCTTCGTGCGGACCTGGGGTCAACGCGCACAGGACCGGCTCTTTCGGCAGTGGGGCGGTCAGCCTACGACCCTCTTGCTACGGCGTCGCCACGGCCACTTACCGCCGCTGACGAAGGACCGCTACTGCGAGCTGGCGGCGTCGCGCTTGGGAATCGCATTGCCAACTGTTGGCGAAGAAGAGGGTGACCCTGCAAAGGCCGATCAGGCCTACGTTGCGGCGGCCGATGCGCTGCGCCCGCTCACAAATGATCGGAGGGCGTTTCCCTTTGTCTTCAAGGAGCTCGTTGCCTACGGCTTCAATCGCAACGCCCATGGCTCGCGCTGGGTCGGCTTGGCCGTTGCTGCCGCGGCTGTGGTGACGGCATTGACGCACGCTGGGGTAGTGCATTTTCGGCCGCCATATTGGACAAGCGTGGATCTGGATACCTCGCATATCGTCGTGCTGATTGTCGCCGCCGGGTTTGCATGCCTGTGGTGCTTTCACTTTACGGCGCAGACAGTTCAACAAGCTGGCTTTAGCTATGCGAAGCGACTTTGGGAGGCGCTCGAAAAGTTGCCGAAGAAGTCCATGCGTTTGAGGGCGGCCCGCACGCAAGTGGGCGATTGCTAGCCCCGGACATTTCTTTAGTAAAGACCACCAAGATTCGGATCTGGCAGTCTCGGCCGCCATCTTCTTGAGCGTCTCGCGCTCGCACGACACATGTTCACCGCGCTGTTAAAACCGGCTACGGCCCGCGCCCGCAAACAGCGCATTGGCTTCGTCGGGGTACCCTCATCGAAGTCTCGGTTGTGTTGCAGTTGGTTTTCGTCCTTTTTCTGTCTGGATGTCGTCCCTGGTAACCGTTCGTTGCGCTGGTGTGATGATTTCAGATCAGTGTTTCTGTCCGTCCCGAACGCCGGAGCGTTGCAGGAACTGCGAGGGACACGGGACACCACTCCCGTTTTGTGCCGAAGTCATCCAATGGCCTCCGCGGCACGCGGCTTGGCTTCGATGGCGCCTTGCTGTTGCAAGTCGGTCCATCAAGATGAGCCATTTTCCCAAGGCTCTGGGCGCGCCAGATGGCGCTCCGGCGGACGTAGCCCACGGGGAGCGGGCGGGTAGCAGATCGCGTTGCACGGTCTGCGGTATTGACGCGTGGTGAGCCCGTCACTTGGGGCCGTCACCAGCGCCAGTGCCCTCCAACCCTTGTCGGCTGGGGCATTTCGCGCGACGTCACTACCGGCTGGTGCCCGTAGTGACGACGCGAACGGTTGGCGCAGAGCATGACCAGAGAGGTCAGTTGGCGCGGATGTTTGACGGTGCCGATCGCTCGGCGTCTTTGGCGTTCGCCACGGGGATCTCCGGCCTGAAGGCCGCCGGCTCGCTGGAGATGTAGCCGGCTTGGGCGATGCACTGACGGGCATCAATCGGGCTGACACAGCCAACGTGTGAACACGTGGCTGAACTATAGCGCCGGGGCGATCGCTGGCGCAAGTGGCAAATGCAATGGCCATCGGCGTGCGAAGCCGGAAAGCGGCAACGTCGTGCGTCCAGATCCGACACTCTCCGAAGCAAATCCGTATTCCTTGTGCAGGGCCACGGCAGATCAAAGACGCTCATTCCGGCTGGCCCGCATTCAACCACTTCCAGGAGCTGACGGACATGCATAGCAAGATTTCGAAAGAACCCACTATCCTTCGCCGCCCGCAGGTGCAGCAGCGCACGGGCCTGTCGCGCAGTACGCTGTACCAGTACATCAGGGACGGCGAGTTTCCCGCATCCATTTCACTGGGCCCGCGTGCGGTGGGCTGGCTCGAATCGGACGTGAGCGACTGGATTTCCGCACGGGTGAAGCTCACCCACCAAGGCCAACAGCCCGCCGCCCGCTGAGGGTTGGTGATGGAGCAGGATCGATCGGGGCGCGGGCCGCCGCAGCAGGCACTGGCACGCCATGGAGTGGGCGCCGACGCCCAGGCCACCCTTGATGAATTTCGTGCTGCACTGATCGCACGCAACATCATTCCGCCCGACCCCATCGTGGCCGATGGGCAACTGCACCGCTGCAATGCGGCCGGTGCGCGTGGCCGGGGCGACGCCGCCTACCTACTGCATCTCGATAGCACGCCCGCCGGCGGATTCGAGAACTGGCGCGACGGACTGGGCTGGGAAACCTGGCGCCACGACTCCGGCCTGGTAGCGACGCCTGCCGAGCGACAGAGGCTGTCGCGCCTGTCGATCGCCGCGAAGGCTGCGCGTGACGACTCAGCCTGCCAGCGCCACGAGAAGGCGCGGCAGGTCGCCGAACGGATCTGGGCTGCGTCACGGCTTGCACCACCCGACCATCCATACCTTGTTCGCAAGGCTGTGGATGCGCATGGCATGCGTGTTTACAAAGGCGTGCTGGTCGTGCCCGTGCGGGATCTGGCCGGCGTGCTGCACAGCCTGCAGTTCATCAGTCCCGGAGGTGTGAAGCGCTTTCTTCAGGCTGGCCGCGTCCACGGGTTGTGTTGTTGGGTAGGCCCCCTCCCGGAATCAACGGGGAGCACGCCTTTCACGGTCTGCATTGCAGAAGGATTCGCCACTGGCGCCAGTCTGCACGAGGCCTCGGGTCACGCCGTAGCCATCGCCTTCCATGCCGGCAACCTCGGCCCTGTGGCGTCTGCAATACGGGCACGATACCGAGGTGCGCGTATCGTCGTGGGCGCTGACGATGACGTAAACACCCCTGGCAACCCAGGACGGACCCTGGCACGGGAAGCGGCGCGCCAGGTGGACGGCTGGCTCGCCGTGCCGGACTTCGGTGACGCCCGGCCAGCAGATGCCACCGACTTCAACGACCTGCACCGCTTGCGCGGCCTGTCCGCAGTGCTGACAAGCCTGAACGATGCCGCAGCACCCGCGTCACCGTCGAGCAGCGATGCAGCACCGGTAACCGACGTGTCCACCGAATGGACAGACCGCGAGCCACTGACTTCGCTGATTGATGGATTGCCATACCCGACCGACGCGCTGCCCCCGCTGCTGCGTGACGCCATTGAGGAGGCGCAGGCATTCGTACAGTCGCCCGCCGCGCTGGTGGCCTGCTCAGCCCTTTCTGCCTTGTCGCTGGCGGCCCAAGGGCTGGCTAATGTCCGGCGCGACCACCAGCTCGTCGGCCCAGTGTCGCTGTACCTGTTGGCGGTGGCCGAGTCCGGAGAACGCAAGACCACTTGCGACCGCATTTTCGGCGCCGCGCTGCGCGGCTGGGAGCGCGACCGGGCGGCAGCTTGCGCGCCCGGCGTCGCGGCACATGAGGCTGCGCTCGCCAGTGCCGAGGCCAAACGCGCAGGCTTGCTGGAGGCGATCAAGCGCAAGCGGCGCGACATGCAGGAAACGACAGAGGAAGACGCCGCACTCGAAGAACTGGCAATGCATGCTCCGGTGCCAGTGGCAGTGCCACGCCTGCTCTACGCCGATGCCACCCCCGAGGCGCTGTCGCATGCGCTGGCCACCGGCTGGCCGAGCGCAGCGGTGCTTTCCGCTGAAGCCGGCGCAGTGTTTGGCTCCCACGGCATGGGCTACGAGACTATTTTGCGCAACCTGGCGCTGCTCAATGTGTTCTGGGACGGTGGCGAGATCGCGGTCGACCGACGCAGCAAGTCGTCGTTCCAACTGCGGGACCGTCGGTTGACCTTTGGTGTCATGGTTCAACCGGAGGCCTGGCGCGGATTCATGGCACGGGCGGGTGCACTGCCCCGTGGCACGGGGTTCATTGCCCGATTTCTGATCGCCTGGCCAGCGAGCACACAAGGCCAGCGTTTGTATCGACCCGCGCCAGCAGAGATGCCAGCCGTTGAACGGTTCAATCGACGGATCCGGGAATTACTCGACATGCCGTTGACCACCGATGCGAATGGGGGTCTTGTTCCGACGGTGCTGGATCTGTCCTCGTCGGCACACGCGGCATGGGTACAGGCCCACGACACCATCGAGCGTGAGCTCGGCAGCGATGGCAGCTACGCACCCGTCCGGGATGTGGCGGCCAAGGCGGCAGAGAACATCGCGCGGCTGGCCGCCCTGCTGCATCTGCTGGACCACGGCCCGGCGGGCACCATCAGCCGGGCTTGCGTCGAATGCGCGACGCAACTCGTCGTGTGGCATCTGCAGGAAGCCCATCGCCTGCTGGGCGACCTGGACGCTCCGCCCGCGTTATCGGCCGCGATCCGATTCGACGCCTGGTTGTGCAGCGAAGCCCAGCGCACTGGCGACGGCCGAATACCGACTACGCGGGTGTACCGGTACGGTCCGGGCTGCGTCCGCGACAACAAGGACCTGAAGGAAGCACTTGCGCTGTTGGCCGAGCATGGCCGCGCGCGTCTGGAGGAGGACGGGCGGCGGCGCTTTGTGGTGGTGAATCCGGCGCTTTACGACAAGCTGATCGATTGAGCCAGAACCCCGGGGTCCGCCACTCTGCCGGCCCGTGGACCTTGCTGTTCTTGCTGTTCTTGCTGTTTTCGACCGGAAAGTGATCTCAGTGGGCCCGTTCAACCGCAAGAACAGCAAGAACAGCAAGGGTGGTGGGGGGTAAACGGCTGGCGAGCCGCGCGATTCAGGCAACCACTCTCTTGAATGGCAAGACTTTACCCGTCGTACAGGTGTCCAGATAGTCCGACCAGTGTTGCATCATCTTGGCGCGCTGTTTCAGGTAAGTGGCGTGGTTGTACGCCGCACTGACTTCGTTGCGCTCTTGATGCGCCAACTGCAGCTCGATGTGTGCATGCTCGAAACCCATCTCATGAAGCAGCGTGGACGCCACGCCACGGAAGCCGTGCCCGGTCATCCGGCCTTTGTAGCCCATGCGCTCCAGGGCCTTCAGGATTGTGTTGTTGCTCATGGACTTTTCATGATCGCGCTCGCCTGGGAACAGCATGACGCTGTGCCCGGAAATCAAATGCAAGGTTTTGAGCACGTTCACGGCCTGCACGGACAAGGGCACGATATGAGGCGTTTTCATCTTCATGCGACTGGCTGGAATATCCCAACGCGCCGCTTCAAGGTCGAATTCGTCCCAACGCGCGCCGATCAGCTCCGTAGTGCGCACGAAGGTCATCGCCATCAATTTCATCGCCAAACGCGTCATCGCAGCGCCTTTGTAGGCATCGATGTGGCGCAGGAGATCGGGCAGTTCTTTCCCATCGATACGCGCGAGGTTTTGCTTCTGACGCGACGCCAATACGTCGCTCGGCTTGATGTCGATTGCCGGGTTGCGCGTGGCCTTGCCATGGGCAACGGCATAGCGGAACACCTGGCTCGAAGTCTGTAGCGCCCGTTTTGCCAGATCGTTCACGCCTCGGGCCTCAATGGCCTTCAGCATCGCGACCAACTCTGGCGCCTGCACCTCCGACACAGGCCGCGTTCCAATGTGCGGGAACACGTTGGCTTCAAAGCGGCGCATCACCTGGCCTGCATGTTGTTCGCTGCGGACCTGCTTCCATTGCGCCCACCATGCGCGCGCCACGGACTCGAAGGAGTTTTCAGCGGCCGTGAGACTTGCAAGCTTGTCAGCCTTTTTGATGACCATCGGGTCGGCGCCGGTGGCCATCACCTTGCGCGCCTTGTCGACGCCCTCACGAGCCTGCGCCAGCGATACATCGGGGTAAGCGCCCAATGACAATGTCTTTTCCTTGCCGAGCACCCGGTACTTGCAGCGCCACAACTTCGAGCCGACTGGGTTCACAAGCAGGTACAGCCCCTTGCCATCGCTCAGCTTGATGGGCTTGGGGCCAGGCTTTGCCTTCTTCACTGCGGTGTCGGTCAAGGGCATGGGGAACTCCCGAATTTGGTGTTTTCTGGAAATACCCCCAGTCGGATACCCCCATACCCCCAAGAATACCCCCATCAGACGTCGGTTTGCAATGGTTCCTGTTGGACCGCAAAAAACATAAAAGCCCCGTAAACACTGGGTTTGCGGGGCTTTTTGCGGTCTGTATCGGACTTGCCGAAACGTATCCTTGGCGGAGTGGACGGGACTCGAACCCGCGACCCCCGGCGTGACAGGCCGGTATTCTAACCAACTGAACTACCACTCCTGGTAGCTGACGTTTCCTCTCTCGAGGCAAGTCACCTGCTCTTGCGAGCAAGCCGTCAACGACTTGTGCCTTTTGCACCTTGCGGTGTGTCTGGCGACCCCACGGGGATTCGAACCCCGGTACCTACCGTGAAAGGGTAGTGTCCTAGGCCTCTAGACGATGGGGTCAAAGCCTTGGAACTCCGTTAAAAGCTCTCTGTCTCTTGCGAACCGTTTTACCGGCCCACTTGGAAATTGGTGGTGGAGGTAAGCGGGATCGAACCGCTGACCTCTTGCATGCCATGCAAGCGCTCTCCCAGCTGAGCTATACCCCCCTGACTTCCGAAGCGTTTGACTGCTTCGTCAATTTCCGAGCCTCGAATTATAGCCAGAAAATCAGGCCGTTCTGAGCCTCGCTATCACTTCTTCGCGAAGAAATAATTCAATGACCGCATCGAGCGATGGCGTCTGGCTGGTTCCGAGCAACAAAACACGTGCAGCCATCGCCAGTTGCGGCATCTTCAGGCCGGTTGCGGCAAGTACTTCCTTGATGGCTGAGGCAATCGCGGCACGGGTCCAGTCGCAGTCCGCCAGCTTGTCGGCCAGCAAAGCCACGGCCGGGCGCACGGCCTCGGTGACCAGGCGTTCCCGCTCGGCCGGATCGGCCTTCACCGGGGCATAGAAGCCACAGGCCCACTGCGCCAGCGCAACCGTCGTGTCGCAGCGGTCCTTGAACAATCCGCAGATGGCGACCAGCCGGCCATCGGTGACCTGAACACCCAATCGTTGCATCTGGGGCGCCACCATTGGTGCGAGCACGTCATCGGCCATGGCCTTGATGTACTGGGCATTGACCCAGTTGAGCTTGGCGGCATCCCACTGTGCCGGGCTCTTGGCCAGGTGGGCACCATCGAACCATTGCACCAGTTGTGCGCGGTCGAACAGTTCATCGTCACCGTGGCTCCAGCCCAGGCGCGAGAGGTAGTTGATCATGGCCTCGGGCAGGTAGCCGGCCTCCTCGTACTGCATCACGCTGACGGCGCCATGGCGCTTGGACAGCTTGTCGCCATCCGGTCCGAGGATCATCGGCACATGGCCGTACACCGGCAGCTCCGCACCCAGCGCACGCAGGATGTTGATCTGGCGCGGCGTGTTGTTGACATGGTCGTCCCCGCGCAGCACATGGCTGATCTGCATGTCCCAGTCATCCACGACCACGCAGAAGTTGTAGGTGGGCGTGCCATCCGGACGCGCGATGATCAGGTCATCGAGCTCGCGGTTGCTGATCGTGATGCGGCCTTTGACGAGGTCGTCCCAGCTCACGTCGCCATCAAGCGGATTGCGAAAGCGCACCACGGGCGCGACACCCGGCGGCGGAACTGGCAGTTCCTTGCCGGGTTCGGGCCGCCAGCGACCGTCGTAACGCGGCTTGTCGCCGCGCGCACGCTGCGCTTCGCGCATCGCTTCGAGTTCGTCGGGCTGGCAGTAGCAGTGGTAGGCCGTGCCATCCACCAGCATCTGATCGATCACGGCGCGGTAGCGCTCCAGCCGCTGCATCTGGTAGAACGGCCCTTCGTCATAGCCCAGGTCGAGCCAGCGCATCGCGGCAATGATCTGGTCCACCGCTTCCTGGGTCGATCGCGCGACATCGGTGTCCTCGATGCGCAGGATGAAGTCGCCACCGAAATGGCGGGCAAAGGCCCACGAGAACAAGGCGGTGCGCGCCGTTCCCAGGTGCAGGAATCCGGTGGGCGAAGGGGCGATACGGGTACGAACTTTGCGCGTCATCGGGGTCTCGGGAGTCATGGACAGGCCTTCTCTTCAAAGCTGCGCAGCGCACTGGCGTTGCTCATAGGGCGGCAAATCCGTGCATCAGATCGGCCTTCAGGTCACCGACGTGCTCCAGCCCGACGGCGAGTCGCACCAGACCCTGGCCAATCCCGGCGACCTGGCGCTGGGCCTCTGTCAGGCGGCCGTGCGAGGTACTGGCGGGGTGCGACAACAGCGACTTCACGTCGCCCAGGTTGGTACACAGGCCGATCACCTTCGTGGTGTCGAGCAGCTTGAAGGCCCGAGCGCGGGCTTGCTGCGGATCATCGGCGCGCAAGTCGAACGACAACACCGCCCCGCCCTTGCCAGACTGCTGCGCCATCGCCAGCGCATGCTGGGGATGGCTGGGCAGGGCAGGGTAATACACGCGCGAGACCTGCGGCTGCTGCTCCAGCCAAGTGGCCAGCTCCATCGCACGCTGGCACTGCGCTTCCATGCGGATACCCAGCGTCTCCATCCCCTTGAGAACCACCCAGGCATTGAACGGCGACAGCGTCATGCCGGCACTGCGCAGCACCGGCATCAGCGCCTCGTCCACCAGTTTGCGGGTCGTGCAAATGGCGCCAGCCATGACACGGCCCTGGCCGTCGAGGTATTTGGTGCCGGAATGCACGATCAGGTCGGCGCCCAGCTCCACCGGGCGCTGCAGCGCCGGTGTACAGAAGCAGTTGTCCACGGCCAGCATCGCACCAGCGTCGTGGGCGATATCGGCCAGCGCACGGATGTCGCAGACATCGGTCAGCGGGTTGGTGGGCGTCTCGGCGAACAGCAGCCGGGTGTTGGGCTTGACAGCCGCCTTCCACTGCGCCACGTCGGTCTGCGAGACGAAGATGCTCTGCACGCCGAACTTACCGAACTCGCTGGCGATCAGCTTGATGGTCGAGCCGAACATCGAATGCGAGCACACGACGTGATCGCCGGCCTTGAGCAGGCCCATGCACATCAGCAGGATCGCGGACATGCCGCTGGCCGTGGCAATGGCCGCCTCGGTGCCCTCGAGCGCGGCCAGCCGCAGCTCCATGCTGGTGACCGTGGGGTTGCCCAGGCGGCTGTACGTATAGCCCTGCTCTTCGCCGCCAAAGCGGCGCGCCGCCGTTTCCGCGTCGGGCTGCACATAGCCGCTGGTCAAGTACAGGGCCTCGGAGTTCTCGCCGAACTGGCTTCGGTCGACAGCCGCGTGAACGGCCAGGGTGTCGCGGTGCAAGGCACCGGGAAGATGGGTGTCGTCGGTCATGGCGAATCGGACTGGTTGGAGAGTGCGGCGCGGCTGTCGTCCTCGTCATCCTCGCTGCCGGTCTCGACGCGGCTGGCGCTCATGCGCGCAATATCGTCCGCGGTGATGTCACCGGTGACATACACACCGTCGAAACACGATGCGTCGAAGCCGTCGACGCGCTTGCTGAGGCTGCCGATCGCGCTTTTCATCGCGTCGACGTCCTGGTAGATCAGGGCATCGCAGCCGATGATCTGGCGGATCTCTTCCACCGATCGGTTGTGCGCCACCAGTTCGTCGCTGGTGGGCATGTCGATGCCATAGACGTTGGGATACCGCACCGGCGGCGCAGCACTGGCCAGATAGACCTTGCGCGCACCCGCGTCACGTGCCATCTGCACGATCTCGCGGCTGGTCGTTCCCCGCACGATGGAGTCGTCCACGAGCAGCACATTGCGGCCCTTGAATTCGCTCGGAATCACGTTGAGCTTCTGGCGTACCGATTTCTTGCGCACCGCCTGTCCCGGCATGATGAAGGTGCGGCCCACGTAGCGGTTCTTCACAAAGGCCTCGCGGTACGGCAAGCCCAGCAACTGCGCCAGCTGTGCCGCACTCGGTCGGCTCGACTCGGGGATCGGGATCACCACGTCGATCTCGTTCGGCGGCACGGTGGAGACCACCCGCTTGGCCAGCGTCGAACCCAGATTCAGCCGCGCCTGGTAGACCGAGATGCCGTCGAGCACGGAGTCCGGCCGCGCCAGGTAGACAAACTCGAATATGCACGGCGAGAGCTGCGTCTTCTCGGCACATTGCTGGGCGTGCACCTTGCCACTCAAGTCGATGAAGACCGCCTCACCCGGATCGATGTTGCGCACGAACTGGTGGCCGGTGCCCTCCAGCGCTACGGACTCGCTGGCCACCATCGTGGTGTCGTCGCCCTGGCCCAGGCAAAGCGGCCGGATGCCGAACGGGTCGCGAAACGCCAGTACCCCATGACCAGCAATCAGCGTGATCACCGCATACGAGCCGCGTACCCGACGATGCACGTTGCGCACGGCCGCAAACAGGTCTGCAGGTTGCAGCGGCAGGCCTCGCGAGACGGTTTCGACCTCGTGCGCCAGCACGTTGAGCAGGACTTCGGAGTCGCTCTCGGTGTTGATGTGGCGGTGGTCGGTCATGAACAGCTCGGACTTGAGCGCCTGCGCATTGGTCAGGTTGCCGTTGTGTACCAGCACGATGCCGAAGGGCGCGTTCACATAGAAGGGCTGCGCCTCTTCTTCGCTGTAGGCATTGCCAGCCGTGGGATACCGCACCTGGCCCAGCCCGCAGGAGCCTGGCAAGGCGCGCATGTTGCGGGTGCGGAACACGTCGCGCACCAGACCCTTGGCCTTGTGGATGAAGAACTTGCGTTCCTGCTGCGTCACGATGCCGGCTGCGTCCTGCCCGCGGTGCTGCAACAGCAGCAAGGCGTCATAGAGCAATTGATTGACCGGGGTGTTGCTGACAACACCAACAATTCCACACATAGTTTGTTCCTGCTGGAGAATTACCCGCTGGCCATGCCAGCAGCTGTTTACCGACGCTCGCTAGGGCAGATACCTGCCGAATTCCTGTGGCAATACCGGCTTGAGTCCCCGGACCGTCGCCGTCGCCCACGTTGCACCGACCGACTCGGTCCACCAGGCATCCCCCTGCAAAGGCGTCATGCTCACCAGCACAGCCGCCGCCAACACCACCACCACGCCCCGCATCGCGCCAAATACTGCGCCCAGGACCCGGTCCGCAGGGCGCAATCCGGCAACCTGGAACAGACGGCTGACCAGCCAGGTCAGGATCGAGCCCGCGAACACCGCGCCGATGAACACCACCACGAACCCGGCCGCGTACCGGATGGTCTCGCTCGAGCCGGCCATCGGCAGGTAGTTGGCCGCTGCCGGTGCGAACCACTGGGCCAGCAAGAAAGCCGCAAACCAGGTCGCCAGCGACAGCACCTCGTACACCAGGCCGCGCCAGGCGCCGATGGCCAGCGACAAGAGCATCAGTACAAGAAAAATCCAGTCCAGCGCAACCATCGGCCTGTCCTGCGTTACAAGGTCAGGATGGCGACCGACAGGTTCAGCTTGCGGATCTTGTCTGCTGCCTTCGTGGCCTCGCCCTTGTCGGTGAAGGGTCCCACCCGTACCCGGGTGCGCTCGCCGTCCGATGTCTTCACCACCTGGGTATAGGTCTTGAGGCCCGCAGCCTCTACCTTGAGCCGCACTTCACGCGCCTTGGCCGCGTCGGCGAACGCGCCGACCTGCACCACGAAACGCTCATCCGACGCTGCCGCAGCCTTGGCGCTGGCGGCCGACTTGGCGCTGCCCGTGGCTGCCGGCGGACTGCTGCTCGCGGCTGCCACGGCGGTCTTGCTGCCGGCCACCGGGCGACCTTCCAGCAAGGCGCGCGCCTTCTTGGCATCCAGCGCCTTGGCTTCAGCAATTTCTGCCGCGGAGGAAGATGGCTTTTCTGGTGCCGGCGCCGGTGCAGCGGCAAGCGGCGCGGCGGGGGCCACGGCGGGGGCGACAGCGGCCTTGGGTTGTGGATCGGCCGGCTTGGCGGCCACTGCCGGCTCGGTCTCGGTTGCGGCTGGCGCGGAAACCGCGGCGGCTGCGGCCGTGTTCGTGGCAGCCGGCGGCATCACCAGCGGCTTGGCCTTGCCGGGGTCGACGATATCGATCGGCAGATCGACCGGAATCGACCGGGGCTGGTTGTCGAAGATCAACGGAAAACCGATGACACCCGCCAGCACCAGCACCGCGGCGCCGATCAGCCGATGCATCGCACGGCGGCGCACGGCTTCCACCGTCTGTGCCGGAGCGACCGACGCCGATGGCTCGTCGCGGCCTTTGCGGAACTTGAACAAAGCCATGAGGGGGGTTTACGGGTTCATGTGTCTGGCGGAAAGGCGCGGAACGCCGTCCTTCAACACGCCACCCACGGTATGGAACGATCCAAAGACGACGATTCTATCAGCCGGGTCCGCCGCAGCGACGGCTGCCTGCAGCGCATGCACCGGGTCGCCGAAGGCCTGCGCCGAGGCATCGCCACGCTTGTTGACGCCTTGCCAATGTGCGCACAGGCGCACACCGGTTTCGGCCCGGGCGATCGGCAGATCCGTGAAATACCAGCGGTCGATGATCGGATTGAGCCGCTCGAACATCGGCAGCAGGTCCTTGTCCGCCATGGCGCCGAATATGGCGTGGGTGGTCGGGAAGAAGCCCATCGCGTCCAGATTCACCGCCAGCGCCGCCGCGGCATGCGGGTTGTGCGCCACGTCCAGCACCAGCGTCGGCTCGCCCGGAACGATCTGGAACCGGCCGGGCAAGGCCACCATGGCCAGCCCGTTGCGCACCGCCTGCGCCGTCACCGGAATGCGCTCGCGCAAGGCCGTCAGCGCCGCCAGCACGCCGCTGGCATTGAGCAGCTGGTTGGCGCCACGCAGCGCCGGGTACGCCAGCCCGGCATAGCGCCGGTCGCGCCCGGCCCAGGCCCACTGCTGCTTGTCGCCGGAAAAATTGAAGTCCACGCCCAGCCGCCACAGATCGGCGCCGATCTCCAGCGCATGGTCGACCACACTTTGCGGCGGCACCGGATCGCTGACGATGACCGGGCGCCCGGTGCGCATGATGCCGGCCTTCTCGCGGCCGATGCTCTCGCGGTCCGGCCCCAGGAACTCCATGTGGTCCAGATCGACACTGGTGATGATGGCGCAGTCGGGGTCGATGATATTGACCGCATCCAGCCGCCCACCCAGCCCCACCTCGAGGATCACGACGTCCAGTTCGGCACGCGCCATCAGGTCCAGGATGGCCAGCGTGGAGAATTCGAAATAGGTCAGCGACACGTCCGGCGGCACCTGGCATCGCGCCCGCTCCACCCGCTCGAAGGCGTCCACCAAGGGGTCGATAGCCACCGCTTCCCCCTTGAGGCGCAGCCGCTCCTCGAAGTGCACCAGATGCGGCGAGGTGTAGACGCCGGTCTTGTAGCCGCTCTCACCCAGAATCGCCTCGAGCATGGCGCAGGTCGAGCCCTTGCCATTGGTGCCCGCCACGGTGATCACCGGGCAGTGGAACTGGATTCCCATGCGCTGTGCGACGGCGCGCACGCGGTCCAGGCCCATGTCGATGTTCTTGGGGTGCAGCCGCTCGCAATGGTCGAGCCAGTCCTGGAGTGTTTTCATGCGATGCATATTGTCGCGTACCGTCTTGCGGCATGATGCTGCCATGTCGACCCAACCCATCACCCTGTACGGCATTCGCAACTGCGATACCGTGAAGAAAGCGCGCCAGTGGCTGGAAGACCGTCACATGGCGTACACCTTCCATGATTTCAAGACCCAGGGCGTCCCGCCCGAGCGCCTGGACCACTGGCTGGCCCAGGCCGGCTGGGAGACGCTGCTCAACCGCAAGGGCACGACCTGGCGCAAGCTCGACCCGGCCGTCCAGGCCGGTGCCGGCGATGCGGCCGGTGCACGGGCCGTGATGCTTGAACACGCCAGCGTCATCAAGCGGCCGGTCGTCGAATGGGGCCCGACCGCCGCCGTCAGCGTCGGATTCAAGGCCGAGGACTGGCAAGAGCGCGCCTGACCTGCCAGGTGGGCCTGGGCGCTTCCTGACGCCCGTTCAAGGTTCTCGCCGCTGCGGCCAGCACCCGTGGCCTAAAATCCCGGCTTCGCGCAAACCGGGCCCGGTTTGCCGGCTTGGCCTGCAGCGGTCTTCTGCGCCCCGTGCCTGGCCGGTACACACGTCCTGCCCCGCAACTAGGAAACCCAGCTCTCCATGATCACCGAGAAATTCGACGGCGTCTCCGTCACGACCAAGGCCAACGTCTATTTCGACGGCAAATGCGTCAGCCATGCCTTCACCCTCGCCGACGGCACGAAGAAGTCCATCGGCGTCGTGTTGCCGGCCACGTTGAGCTTTTCCACCGCAGCGGCCGAAATCATGGAATGTGTGGGCGGCGCCTGCGAATACCGGCTCGCCGGGACCGACGCCTGGCTGCGCTCGGCGGCTGGCGAGTCGTTCCATATCCCGGCCAACAGCCGGTTCGACATCCGCGTCACCGAGCCGTACCACTACATCTGCCACTACGCTTGACTTCAGGAACCCTTTCATGGCCACGATTCTGCAATCCCTCCCCCTGAACCAGAAAGTCGGTATCGCCTTCTCCGGCGGTCTCGATACCAGCGCCGCGCTGCACTGGATGCGCAACAAGGGCGCGGTTCCTTACGCCTACACCGCCAACCTGGGCCAGCCGGACGAGCCGGACTACGACGAGATCCCGCGCAAGGCGATGCAATACGGGGCCGAGAAGGCCCGCCTGATCGACTGCCGCGACCAGCTCGCACATGAAGGCATTGCCGCACTGCAGGCCGGCGCATTTCACGTCACCACCGCCGGCGTCACCTACTTCAACACCACGCCGCTGGGGCGCGCCGTGACCGGCACCATGCTGGTGTCGGCCATGAAGGAGGACGATGTCAACATCTGGGGCGACGGCAGCACCTTCAAGGGCAATGACATCGAGCGTTTCTACCGCTACGGGCTGCTGACCAACCCGAGCCTCAAGATCTACAAGCCCTGGCTGGACCAGGCCTTCATCGACGAGCTGGGTGGCCGTGCCGAAATGTCGGCGTTCATGACCCAGGCCGGCTTCGGCTACAAGATGTCGGCCGAAAAGGCCTACTCCACCGACTCGAACATGCTGGGGCCACCCACGAGGCCAGGACCTGGAGCAGCTGAACAGCGGCATCAAGATCGTCAATCCCATCATGGGCGTGGCGTTCTGGCGTGACGACGTCGAGGTCAAGCGTGAAGAGGTCACCGTACGCTTCGAGGAAGGCCAGCCGGTCGCCCTCAACGGCGTGCACTACAGCTCGCTGGTCGACCTGATCCTGGAAGCCAACCGCATCGGCGGGCGCCATGGCCTGGGCATGAGCGACCAGATCGAGAACCGCATCATCGAGGCCAAGAGCCGCGGCATCTACGAGGCCCCCGGACTGGCCCTGCTGTTCATCGCCTACGAGCGCCTGGTCACCGGCATTCACAATGAGGACACGATCGAGCAGTACCGCGACCATGGCCGCAAGCTCGGTCGCCTGCTCTACCAGGGCCGCTGGTTCGACCCGCAGGCCATCATGCTGCGCGAAACCGCCCAGCGCTGGGTGGCCCGTGCGATCACCGGCGAAGTGACGATCGAGCTGCGCCGCGGCAACGACTACTCGCTGCTCAACACCGAGTCGCCCAACCTGACCTACCACCCGGACCGTCTGACGATGGAAAAAGGCGAATCCGTGTTCTCGCCGCAGGACCGTATCGGCCAGCTGACGATGCGCAACCTGGACATCGTCGACACCCGCGGCAAGCTGGCGATATACGCCAAGACCGGCCTTCTGACGTTGAACGATGGCACCGATCTGCTCAGCCTGACAGGCGGCAAGGCTCCGTGATCCGGCGACGGCACGGGGGAAAAGCTGAAGTAATAAATTTATCAATACGCAAATAAAGCTGCACAGTATTTGATATTTTTATCATTTTTAGTATACTTCGGGCTCTTTTTCCTTCCCAGGAGCCCCAATGTCCCGCCTTTCTTACTCTTTTCGCCGCCTGCCCTTGCTGCTGGCCATCGCAGCAGCCTTGGGCAGCGGCCCGGCGCTTGCACTGGATGCAGCCACCGGCAAGATCATCCTGACCATTACCGGCAAGGTCGGTGAGCCGAATTCCGCCAAGGGCGCGGAATTCGACATGGCCATGCTCGAGAAGCTGCCGCAGCACACCATGACCACCCAGACGCCGTGGGAGAAGACCCCGACGACGTTCAGCGGGCCGCTGCTGCGCGACGTGCTCGCCGCTGCCAAGGCCAGCGGCACGAACCTCAAGGCGGTGGCCCTGAACGACTACAAGACCTCGATCCCGTTCAGCGACACCCAGGCGTTCGACATGGTGCTGGCCAGCCGCATGAACGGCAAGGCCATCCCGGTGCGCACCAAAGGGCCACTGTTCATCGTCTATCCGTACGACACACGCAGCGAATTACGCTCCACCACCTACTATGAACGCTCGGCCTGGCAGCTGCGCACGCTGACCGTCGAATAATTCCGCTCCGGCAGCCGGTCGTGCGCACGCCCCCCCGCAGCCAACGCTATCTGTTGTGGATAGCGATCGTGACCGCCAGCATGGCGGTCGCGATGGCGGTGCTGCTGGTATTGCTGGTGATCCAGGAGCGTGCGATCCGCCTGGCCAACGAAACCCGGGTGGATTCGCTAACCTCGCTGACCTTCCAGTTCGAGCGTGAGTTCCTGCGTTTTCGCCATGTTCTGGACCTTGCGGCGCACGGAAGCGCGGGGCCTGACGAAGACGCGCTCGCGCTGCGACTGGACATCCTGATCAGCCGGCGCGTGCTGCTCGACGAGAATCCGAGCAGCAGCGTGCTGACCTCCACGCCGGACTATGCCCGTATCCTGCCCATCTTCGACACGCTGATCCGCCGGGCTGACCTGGCGCTGGCCCGCAAACCCCTCGACCTGAACGAACTGGCGCTGCTCGCCCAAGACTTCGACGCCATCGGGCCGGACATCCAGTCCCTCAGCCAGGCCGCCAACGCCACCATCGCACAACAGATCGAGGATCAGCAGTCTGCCATGCTGGTGCAGAACCAGCGCACCATCTGGTTGACGCTGGCGCAGATGGTCATCCTCCTGATCGCTGCCGCCATGCTGGTGAACCGCCATCGGCGGCAGGAGCGTGAGCGGATCGCGCTGGAACAACTCACCCAGAAGCTGCGCGAAGCCAACCAGCAGGCTGAAGACGCCAACCGTGGCAAGAGCCAGTTCCTGGCCAACATGAGCCATGAGCTGCGTACACCGCTCAATGGCATGCTGGGCATGCTCACGCTGCTCAAGGACACGGCGCTGGACACCCAGCAGAGCCGATTCGTCCGTACCGCCACCCTTTCGGCGGACCACCTGCTGGTGCTGCTCAACGATCTGCTGGACCTGTCGGCACTCGACGCCGGCAAGATGAGCATTCATGCGCAAGCGCTGGACCTGCCCGAGCTGGTCTACGGCATCGGCGATCTGATGCGGCCGCAGGCCAGTCTCAAAAGGCTGGATTTCGTCATGTCCGTCGACGCCACGCTGCCCCAGGGCGTGCTGGCGGACGGAACACGCCTGCGGCAGATCCTGCTCAACCTGCTGTCCAATGCGATCAAGTTCAGTGACGAAGGCCGCATCACACTGAAGGTGTTCCGCATTGCCGACGGCTACGTGCTGAACCCGACGACCCTGCATCTGCGTGTGCAGGTGATCGACCAGGGTGTGGGCATGGACGCTTCCACGCTCAAGAAGCTGTTCCATCGATTCGAGCAGGGAGACACCAGCGCCTCGCGTCGCTTCGGCGGCACCGGGCTGGGCCTGGAGATCTCGCGCAATCTGGCCCGCATGATGAACGGCGACATCAGCGTCACCAGCACGCCGGGCGTTGGCAGCATATTCACGCTGGACATCCATTTACCGCTTGCCGACGTGCCGATTCGGGCATCTGCAGCGAAGGAAAAGCCACAGCGCGACGCGGACATGGCAGGCCTGGACATCCTGGTGGCAGAAGACCACCCCGTCAATCGCCTTTACATGCAGGCTCTGCTGACCCGCATGGGCCACGCCGTGCGGTTTGCACACGATGGCGAACAAGCCGTTCAGCAAGTGCGCGACAAGCAACCCGACCTGGTATTGATGGATCTGCACATGCCGGTACTCGACGGACTGCAGGCCACACAGCAGTTGCGCGCAGGCAAGGATGCCTCCGCAACCGTGCCCATCGTCGCCCTCACTGCCGACGCGCTGCTGGAAACCCGTGAGCGGGCACAGGCCGCCGGCATGGACAACTTCCTGACCAAACCCGTAACCGCCGCGCAACTCGAACAGTTGCTGGTGACGATGTTTGGTTCACGCGGTGCGGCGCTGTCGACACCCCCGCAGGACACGCCTGCCGCCGCCGAACCGCCAGCCTTGGCAGCTCAGGCCGCGGCACAAGGCGACACGCCCGAACCGACGCTGGCGCCGGTGCCGGCCCGCCCACGCCGGCGCTTTCGGTCAGCGGACCTCGCCCAGCACCTGGACATGGTCCAGGTGGGTGAAATCTGCGCGGCCATGAAAGTCACCGGCTACCGCGTGCTGCTCGACCAGTTTTTCCTGGATGAGTCACGCGCCATGGCCAAGCTTTGCAACACCCTCATCGACGGACCGTCGACCGAGCTCGCGGAGACGGCACATTCGGTCAAGGGTTCGGCAGCGAGTCTGGGCCTGACCCTGCTGGCCAGTGTTTGCCGGGACATCGAGGCGTCTGGCGCCCCATTCGACAAGGCGCAGCGCCTGGAGGCCTGGTCCCGGCTGCAGGACACCCTGCAAACCTGCCACGCACTGACCGCAGCCATGGAGCTGACGCAGGCACCAGAGCCCGTGCTGCGACAGCCGCCTCAGACAACCACGGGCTCGGGCTCGAGCATGATGCCGAAGCGCTCATAGACACTGGTCTGGATTGCGCCGGCAAGGGTCATGACCTCGCCGCCGGTGGCCTGGCCCCGGTTCACCAGCACCAGCGCCTGGCGCTCGTAAACCGCCGCATTGCCCACCGACTTGCCCTTCCAGCCACAGGCATCGATCAGCCAACCAGCCGCCAGCTTGATGGACCCGTTGTCCATCGGGTAGTGCACGATGCGCGGCTCGCGCTGGATGATGTCGTCGCACTGCTCGCGCGTGACGGTCGGGTTCTTGAAGAAGCTGCCGGCATTGCCCATCTGTTCCGGGTCCGGCAGTTTCGCGCGGCGGATCGCGCACACCCAGTCGAACACCTGCTGTGCATCGGGCGCCGTGATGCCGGTCTCCTGCATCTTGCGCTCGAGGTCGGCATATCCCAGCACCGGCTTCCATGGCTTGGGCAACAGGAACCGGACGTGGGTGATCACGACCCGGTCGCGCAGGCCAAATCCGGCGGCAGCTACCGGGCCGTTTCCGGCCGGCACCGCATCACCTTCGGGCGCCGCATGCTTGAACACCGAGTCACGGTAGCCGAAGCCGCACTGTGCGGCGTCCAGCGTATGGGTAGTGCCGGTGGCCAGATCGACCACATCGAGCGAATGAAAACGGTCTTGCAGTTCGATGCCGTAGGCGCCGATGTTCTGCACCGGCGAGGCCCCCACCGTACCGGGGATCATGGCCAGGTTCTCCAGTCCCGGGTAGCCCTGGCCCAACGTCCATGCCACCAGCTCATGCCAGTTTTCGCCGGCGCCGGCCTCGACCAGCCAGGCCTTGTCGGTCTCCTGCAGCAGGCGCCGGCCCTTGACCTCGATCTTGAGCACCAGCGGCTTGACGTCGCCGGTCAGCACAATGTTGCTGCCGCCGCCCAGGATGAACTTGGGTTGCGGCGCCAGCACCGGGTCGGCCAGAACATCCAGCAGGTCATTCACGCAGCCGATGCGCACCAGCGAAAACGCCTTCGCCACGATGTGAAAGCTGTTGTAGGGCTGGAGCGGGACGTTTTTCTCGACTAACATGCCAGGATTGTCGCATCGGGCCCCGATGCAGTTTGAATCCCCATTGGTAATCACATGCCCTCTTTTGATACCGTTTGCGAGGCCGATCTCGTGGAAGTGCGCAATGCCGTGGACAACACGGTCAAGGAAATCACCACCCGTTTCGATTTCAAGGGAACGGCCGCGGCGATCGAGCTCAAGGAAAAAGACATCACGCTGATCGGCGACGCCGAATTCCAACTCGGACAGATCGAGGACGTGCTGCGCAACAAGCTGACCAAGCGCAACGTGGACATCCGCTTTCTCGACCGCGGCGACGTGCAGAAAATGGGCGGCGACAAGGTCAAGCAGGTGATCAAGGTGCGCAACGGCATCGAGTCGGACGTGGCCAAGAAGATCCAGCGCATGATCAAGGACAGCAAGCTCAAGGTCCAGGCCGCGATCCAGGGCGACTCCGTGCGGGTCACCGGCGCCAAGCGCGACGACCTGCAGGCCGCGATGGCACTGATCCGCAAGGACATCCCTGACCTGCCGCTGAGCTTCAACAACTTCCGCGACTAGCGCCACCATGTCCGCGCTGGCCTGCAACCGGATCCTGTGCGCGGCATTGGCCCTGGTTGCCAGCGCTGTGTTCAGCCCGATGGCACGGGCGCAGGCGGTCACCCTGTCGGGCATGCTCGGCAACAAGGCCTTGCTGGTCGTCGACGGCGGCGAACCCAAAAGCGTTGCGCCCGGCGAAAGCTTCAAGGGCGTGCGGGTGATCTCCACCCAGGGCGACACCGCCGTGCTCGAGGTGGCCGGCCAGCGCCAGTCGCTGCGGGTGGGCGACTCGCCGGTGAGCGTGGGCAAGCCGATCAACACCGCCACCAGCAGGCGCATCGTGCTCTCGGCCGACGCGCAAGGCCACTTTTTCTCGCAAGGGCTGGTGAATTCGCGGCCGGTCCAGTTCCTGGTCGACACCGGCGCCACCACCATCGGCATGAGCAGCAGCGATGCTGACCGCATCGGCTTGCCGTACAAGCAGGGTTCGTCGGTCCAGGTGTCCACCGCCAACGGCGTCGTGCCGGGCTGGCGGGTGCGCTTGTCGTCGGTGCGTCTCAGCGATGTCGAGGTGCACGATATCGAAGCCATCGTCACCCCGATCGCCATGCCCTTCGTGCTGCTGGGCAACAGCTACCTGACCCGGTTCCAGATGACGCGCAACAACGACCAGCTAGTACTTGAAAAACGCTATTGACCGGCGTCCCCTACGACCCTAACCCCCACTGCGCAACGTGACACTGAACGTCGAAAGCGAAACCGAGTACGAGGACTTGCTGAGCCTGTGGGCAGATCTGGAGGCCGGTCTGGGCGTCCTTCTGAGCAGCCCCTACAGCGTGCAGGAATTCATCCAGCGCGTCGGCCAGTACGACCGCTGGATGCAGACGCTGCTCAAGCGCGACACCGACACCGGCCTGTACCTGCTGTTCCAGCTGGCGGCCCAATCACCGGTCGGCTACAGCGCGTCGCACGCGCTGGTATGCGCCGTGCTGGCCCACCTGGTCGGCGCCGAGCTGCAGATCGACCCGGCAGAACGCAACGCCATGGTGGCAGCCACGCTGACGATGAACATCGGCATGACGGCATTGCAGGATGAACTGGCCAGCCAGCTCGAAAAACCCAGCCCGGAACAGCAGGCCGGCATCCGCGGACACACGGCGCTGGGGCGCCAGATGCTGGTCGAGCTGGGCGTCACCGACCCGCTGTGGCTGGACATCGTCGGTCACCACCACGACGAGATCGCCGATGACCAGCCCCTGGCCACGCTGACGCCGGTCCAGCGGCTGGCCCGCATCGTGCGCACGGTCGACCGGTATGGCGCAATGATCAGTCCGCGCAAATCCCGTGCCGGGCGCAGCGCCACCGACTCGGTGCGTTCCATCATCCAGGACAGCGGCGAGCATTCGGACGAAATCGGCCACGCGATGATCCGTGCCGTCGGCCTGTGCCCGCCCGGCACCTTCGTGCGGCTGGACAACGAAGAAGTGGCCGTCGTGATGCGCCGCTCGAGCAAGCCGAACCATCCCCATGTGGCCATCGTGCTGGACGAACACGGCCAGATGTCCGGGCGTCCGCGCCTGCACCGCACCGCCCACGGCAGCCCGCAGATCCGCGCCGCACTGGCTGCAGCCATGGTGCGGGTCCAGCTGAATCACCACCTGATCCTGCGCCTGGGCGCCTACGCGGCGCAGAAATCCTGACTTCGAGGCATCAGTGCCGCCCGGCCGTTGCCAAGGCACTGACAGATCCCTTGGTAGTCAGTGGACCCCGAAAACGTGGGGGGCGTTGCTGTTCAGGCCTTCTTGGCGCCCAGCCGCGACTCGGTGCCCTTGATCAGGCGGTTGATGTTCTGCGCGTGGCGCCAGACCAGCAGCAGCGCCATCACCGCCATCGCCAGCAGCACGGACTTGTCGAGGTACCAGGCCACACCGTCGCCGAAGATGTAGTACACCGGCGCGAACACGGCGGCCACCAGCGAGGCAAGCGAGGAATAGCGAAAGAAGAACGCCACGATCAGCCAGCTGGCCGCAACGGCCAGCCCCAGGATCCAGCTGTAACCCAGCAGCACCCCCAGGGCCGTGGCGACACCCTTGCCGCCCTGAAAGCGGAAGAACACCGGGAACAGGTGACCGAGAAACGCGGCCAGCCCCGCCATCGCCATCGTGCCCTCGTGCATGCCGTAGGCCGCCCCGTAGCGGGCCACCAGCATCACCGGCAGCCAGCCCTTGGCGCCGTCGAGCAGCAGCGTCACGACGGCCGCCGTCTTGCTGCCCGAGCGCAGCACATTGGTCGCGCCGGGGTTCTTGCTGCCATAGGTCCGAGGATCGTTCAGGCCCATGGCCCGGCTGACGATCACGGCAAACGACAGCGAGCCCAGCAGGTAGGCAGCGGCCACGGCGATCAGGGGCAGGAAAGGATTGGACGCGTCCATGGATCAGGTCTCCGGCGCGCCATGGGTGGCGCTGATGGTAATGACCGCTATTCTGCCAGCGCGCAGTTCACCGGCCGGGCCGCCAGCAGCTGCACGCAGACGCTCGGCGCAATGCCCACCAGGTAACCGCGACGGCCACCGTTGATCAGGATGCGCGGCAGTTCCAGGATCGTCTGCTCGATGTAGACCGGCATCTCGCGCCGGGTCGCAAATGGCGAGGTGCCGCCGACCAGGTAGCCGCTGTGCCGGTTGGCCACCTCGGGCGCGCAGGGTTCGACCGACTTGACGCCGATCTGGCGCGCCAGGTTGCGCGTGCTGACCTTGCGGTTACCGTGCATCAGCACCAGCAGCGGACGTGCGCGCTCGTCCTGCATCACCAGCGTCTTGACCACGGCATACGGGTCCATGCCCAGCACTTCGGCGCTGTGGTTGGCGCCGCCGTGTTCGACATATTCGTAGGGGTGCTCGGTGAATTCCACCTTGTGCGCGCGCAGCAGATGCGTTGCCGGTGTCTCGGACACGTGTGCGCGCCGCACCATCGCCTGCCCCCCGGTACCTGCTGCCTGCTTTTACTGCGCGGGATCGCGCAGCTCCCAGCGGATCGCGTCGATCTGCGCCAGCAGTTCGGGCGTCAGCGTCGTGTCCCAGGCGTCCAGGCATTCGTCCAGCTGGGCCATGCGGGTCACCCCGATGATGGTGCTGGCCACGCGCCAGTTGGTGTAGCAGAACGCCAGCGCCATCCGGGTCGGGCTCAGGCCGTGTTCGCGCGCCAGTGCGTTGTAGCGGCGCGCGGCGGCCAGGGCCTCGGGGCGCCCCCAGCGCTGCTTGCGTGTCGATTCGTAGGTGGAGATACGCGCACCCTTGGGAGCGTCCGGTCCCTCGGTACCGCTTACATCGTATTTGCCGGTCAGCAATCCGAAGCCCAGCGGCGAATACGCCAGCAGCGAGACGCCCAGCCGGTGACAGGTCTCGTCGGTGCCGTTGTCATAGCTGCGGTTGATCAGGCAGTACGGGTTCTGGATCGACACCACCCGGGCAAGCCCGTGCTGCTCGGCCAGGCGCACGAACTCGTGCACGCCGTACGGCGTCTCGTTGGACAGGCCGATATGGCGGATCTTGCCGGCCTTGACCAGCTCCGACAGCGTCTCCAGCTGCTGCTGGATGGAGGTTGCCGAACGCTCCTTGGACGGGTCGTAGTAGGTCGCGCCGAACGAGGGCACATGGCGCTCGGGCCAGTGGATCTGGTACAGGTCGATCACGTCGGTCTGCAGCCGCTTGAGGCTGTTTTCGCAGGAACGGCGGATATCGTCCTGCGTCATGCCCTGGCCTTCGCGCACCCAGTCCATGCCGCGCGCGGGACCGGCCACCTTGGAGGCAATGACCAGCTTCTCGCGCAGCCCGGGCCGCGCCTTGAGCCAGCGGCCCATGATGGCCTCGGTGGCGCCAAACGTCGGTGCGCGCGTGGGCACGGAATACATCTCGGCCGTATCCAGGAAATCGATGCCGCGCTCGAACGCACGGTCCATGATGGCGTGGGCATCTGCCTCGGACACCTGTTCGCCGAAGGTCATGGTGCCCAGGCAGATGGGCGTGACGTGCAGGTCGCTTTGACCGAGCCGGACTTTTTGCATCACTTCTCCAAACGTATTACGAATGCGGAGTTTAGACGCTACCCTGCGCCTTGGCCCGCGCCTCCTCCTGCAGACGCAGCACCCGCCGCTGCACCTTGCCGGTGGTGGTCATCGGCAGCTCGGCCACGAATTCGATCTCCTTCGGGTATTCATAGGGCGCCAGCTTGCCGCGCACATGCGCCTGCAGGGCAGCCGTCAGCGCGGCATCGAAGGCCTGGCGCGCATCGGCGTCCGGCAATCCGGTCCGGCGCCCGGCATGGTCGGGCGATAGCACCACGTAGGCCTTGACGACGGCGCCGCGCTCCGGATCCGGCTTGGGCACCACCGCGGCATTGAGCACCGCCGGATGCTTGACCAGACAGTTCTCGATCTCGCCCGGACCGATGCGGTAGCCGGCGGCCTTGAACACGTCGTCGGCCCGGCCCTGGTACCACAGGTAGCCGTCGGCGTCGCGGGTGGCCAGGTCGCCGGTGCGGCACCAGTCGCCGGTGAACCGCGCCGCGGTGGCGGCCGGGTTCTTCCAATACCCCAGGAAAAATACCGGGTCCGGCTGGCCATGGACGTCAAAACGGTTGACCGCCACGTCGCCGGGCACCCCCACCGGGCATTCCTGTCCGGCATCGTCGATGACCATCACCCGGTGGCCGGGATAGCCCTTGCCCATGCTGCCTGCTTTTGCGGGCCAGCCTACATTGCAATTCTGTGCCAACGGCAATCCGCCGCCGGGCCGCCCCAAGGCGGATTCGGCCCCCTCGGGGGGCAGCGCAGTACGCGAAGCGACAAGCGTGGGGGCCATATTCATGGTGCAATTGCCGACGATGTAGTTGATCTCGGTCTGCCCGAACATCTCGTTGACCACCACGCCAAGCTGCTGGCGGCAGTAGTCGAACACCGCATCGCCCACCGCCTCGCCGGCGCTCATGATGGCCTGCAATTGCAGCCGGTATTGCTGGCGCGGCTGGGGGAAGGCCTTCATCATGGCCTTGAGCGCCGTGGGAAACAGGAAGCTGTGCGTAACCGCATACCGCTCCATCAGTTCGAACGCGGTCTGCGGACTGAAGCGGCCGTTCCAGGCCACGATGGGCCGGCCGAAATATAGGGTCGGAAGCAAGGCATCCATCAGCCCGCCGGTCCAGGCCCAGTCCGCCGGCGACCAGAACACCGCCTCGGAGTCGGATCCGGCGCGCGCCGGATCGAAACCAAACCAGTTCTGGCTGCAGACGAAACCGCTGAGGTTGCCGATCAGGCCGCGGTGGGCGATCAGCGCGCCCTTGGGCTGGCCCGTCGTGCCGCTGGTGTAGATCAACACCGCCGCCTCGTCGGCCTCGGTGTCGCAGGCCTTGAACGTCGCCGGCTGCTGGGCCAGCACTGCCGCGTATTCCGGATTGGCATCGCTGGCATGCGGCCCGACCCGCACCACGGCCTCCAGCAAGGGGCAACGGGCGCGCACCGATTCCAGCGCGTCGATGGCGGCGGCGTCGCAGATGGCCACCACCGCCTCACTGTCCTGCAGGCGGAACTCCAGCGCCTCGGGGCCGAACAGCATCGACAGCGGCATGGCCACGGCGCCCATCTGCAGCACCGCCATGTAGGCCACCGCGGTCTCGAAGCGCTGCGGCAACACGATAGCCACCCGGTCGCCGCGTTTCACCCCCAGCACGGCCAGCGCATTCGACAGCCGGTAGCTGGCCGACTGCAGCTCGGCGTAGGTCCACGCGCGCGGCGCCTGGTCGGTGCCGTCGGCCAGGATTGCCACCCGCTGCGCGGCGTCGGGGGCCTGGGCCCAGCGCGCGCAGCAGACCTGGGCCATGTTGAAGCGGCGCGGCACCTGCCAGCCGAAGCTGCCATGCATCGCCTGGTAGTTGTCGCGCTCCCAAGCGGCGGCCGAACTGTCATGTGCTTGACTGCGTGCCACGGAATGTCTCCTTATGATCGGCTTAATGTACCAAGTCAAACGCCCGTCCCGCAGTGTGTTCGTCCCCTTGCGCGGCCTCAATTACCACGTGCGCTGCTGGGGCGAACCCCGCCCCGGCCAGGCGCCGCTGGTGCTGGTGCATGGCTGGATGGACGTGGCCGCGTCGTTCCAGTTTGCCGTCGACGCGTTGGGCGAGGCCTTCATGCAGGGACGGCTCGTCCTTGCGCCGGACTGGCGCGGCTATGGCCTCACCGCCGGCGGGCCAGTCGACAACTTCTGGTTTCCCGACTACATCGCCGATCTCGACTTTCTGGCCGACCACTTCTCGCCCGAGCAGCCCTTCGACCTGGTCGGCCACAGCATGGGCGGCAATGTCGCGATGCTGTATGCCGGCATCCGCCCCGAACGGGTGCGCCGGCTGGTCAACCTGGAGGGTTTTGGCGGCCCGGAGACGACGCCCGATCAGGCGCCCGGTCGCTATGCGAAATGGCTGAAACAGCTCAAGCAGCACCGCGACGGCGAATTGAGCCTGCGGGGCTACGACAGCGTCGACGGCGTGGCGCAGCGGCTGGCCAAGACCAATCCGCGACTGGCGCGTGACCAGGCCGGCCGCGACAAGGCCGACTGGCTGGCCCGGCACTGGTCGAGCCAGGACGCGCAGGGCCAGTGGCAGATCCTGGGCGAGGCGGCGCACAAGATCGTCAACGCGCAGCTGCTGCGGGTCGACGAGCTGCTGGAGGTCTACAAGCGCATCTCCATGCCGGTGCTGGCGGTCGAGGCCTCCGATGACGAAATGTGGAAATGGTGGAAGGGCAGCTTCACGCGCGAGCAGTACCACGCGCGGCTGCAGCACGTGGCCGACCACCGCATTGCCGTGGTGGACGATGCCGGCCACATGCTGCACCATGACCAGCCGGAGCAACTGGCCCGCCTGCTCGAGGATTTTCTGGGCGGCTGAGCCCGCCGCCGGTGCGCGCCGGCCCCCCTGCGCCATCGTGAGAAAATGCCCGGTTGATCTCTCACCCGACAACAAGGACACCCACCATGGACGCAGTACACATCAACCAGATCGGCACCCAACTGAGCGACCTGGCCGCCCGGACCCAAGAGTTACGGGGGTATCTTTGACTACGATGCCAAATCCGAACGCCTGAGGACGGTCAACGCCTCACTCGAAGACCCTTCGGTCTGGAATGACCCGAAGAAGGCCCAGGAACTCGGCCGCGAGAAAAAGTCCCTCGACAATGTGGTGGTTTCGCTGGGCAAGCTCACGTCCGAGCTGGCCGACAACGCCGAGCTCTACGAGATGAGCAAGGACGAGGGCGACGAAGACAGCCTGCTGCAGATCGAGCGCGACACCGCCAAGCTGGCCGCGGAAATCGAGAAGCTCGAGTTCCTGCGCATGTTCAACAAGCCGGCCGACCCGCTGAACTGCTTCCTGGACATCCAGGCCGGCGCCGGCGGCACCGAGGCCTGCGACTGGGCCAGCATGCTGCTGCGCCAGTACCTGCGCTATGCCGAGCGCAAGGGTTTTACGACCACGATCGAGGACGAGTCGCCCGGCGACACCGCTGGCATCAAGGGTGCCACGATCAAGATCGAGGGCGAATACGCGTTCGGCCTGCTGCGCACCGAGACCGGTGTGCACCGTCTGGTGCGCAAGTCGCCGTTCGACTCCTCGGGCGGACGCCACACCAGCTTTGCCAGCGTGTTCGTCTACCCCGAGATCGACGACTCGATCGAGATCGAGATCAACCCGTCCGATGTGCGCACCGACACCTACCGTGCCAGCGGCGCCGGCGGCCAGCACATCAACAAGACCGACTCGGCGGTGCGCCTGACGCACATCCCCACTGGCATCGTCGTGCAATGCCAGGACGGCCGCAGCCAGCACAGCAACCGCGACGTGGCCTGGAAGCGGCTGCGCTCCAAGCTGTACGACCACGAGCTGCGCAAGCAGCAGGAAGAGCAGCAGAAACTCGAGGACACCAAGACCGACGTGGGCTGGGGGCACCAGATCCGCAGCTACGTGCTGGACAACAGCCGTATCAAGGACTTGCGCACCAATGTCGAGGTCTCGGCCACGCAGAAGGTGCTCGACGGCGACCTCGACGTGTTCATCGAAGCCTCGCTCAAGCAGGGCGTCTGAGCATGCGCATCCAGGGCCTGATCTTCGACATGGACGGCACGATGATCGATTCGATGCCGTTCCACGCCCAGAGCTGGGTCAGCTTTGTGGCGCGCCACGGCATCACCATCGATGTCGACGAACTGCTGCGCAAGACCACCGGGCGCACCGGCGCCGAATGCATGGAAGCGCTGTTCGGCCGGCCGATTGCGCAGCAGGAGGCCTGGGCGCTGATCCAGGAGAAGGAGGAGATCTACCGCGCGCTGTTCGAGCCGGTGTTTGCCGAGGTGCAGGGTTTCAGGCGCTTTTGCGCCAGTGCCCATGCCAGCGGCCTGCGCATCGGCGTGGGAACGGCGGGCGACAAGCACAACATCGCATTTGCGATGCGCCACCTGCAGATGGATCCATTGCCGCACGCCATGGTGGGTGGCGACGAGGGGCTGCCGGGCAAGCCCGAGCCGGCGATCTTTCTGGAAGCGGCACGCCGCATCGGCGCCGACCCGGCAGCCTGCATCGTGTTCGAAGACGCCCCGTTCGGCATCGAGGCGGCACGCCGCGCCGGCATGAAGGCGGTGGCGGTATGCACCAGCCACAGCGCAGAACAGCTCGATGGCGACCATGTGATCGCGAAGATCAAGCACTACGACGAACTCATCGATAACCAATTTCTGGAGACACTCCATGCCCGCATCTCGTGACGACCAAGGACAGGCGGTCAGCATCCAGCGCGCCGACTACAGTGCCCCCGCGTTCTGGATCGACACCGTCGACCTGACCTTCGACCTCGACCCGGCCAAGACCCGGGTGCTCAACAAGATGCGGCTGCGCCGCAACCCGGACGTGCCGGTGCAGCCGCTGCGCCTGGACGGCGAAGACCTCAACCTGGCACGGGTGCTGGTCAACGGCGGCAGCGCCAGCTTCAAGATCGACGGCAACCAGCTGGTGCTGGACAACCTGCCGCCAGCCGAGGCCGGGCCCTTTGACCTGGAGATCTTCACCACCTGCCAGCCGGCCAAGAACACCAAGCTGATGGGCCTGTACGTCAGCAACGACTCCTTCTTCACGCAGTGCGAGGCCGAAGGCTTCCGGCGCATCACCTACTTCATGGACCGTCCGGACGTGATGGCCAGCTACAGCGTGCTGCTGCGCGCCAACAAGGCGGCCTACCCGGTACTGCTGTCCAACGGCAACCTGGTCGAACATGGCGACATGGAAGGCGAAGGCAATGCCGGGCGCCATTTCGCGCGCTGGGTCGACCCGCACCGCAAGCCCTGCTATCTGTTCGCGCTGGTCGCGGGTCGGCTGGAGTCGCGCCAGCAGCGCGTCATCTCGCGCGCCGGCAAGGAGCACCTGCTCGAGATCTATGTGCGTCCCGGCGACCTGGGCAAGACCGAACACGCGATGAATTCGCTGATGGCGTCCATCGCCTGGGACGAGGCCCGCTTCGGCCTGCCGCTGGACCTGGAGCGCTTCATGGTGGTGGCCACCAGCGACTTCAACATGGGCGCGATGGAGAACAAGGGCCTGAACATCTTCAACACGAAATACGTGCTGGCGACGCAGGCCACGGCCACCGACACCGACTTCTCCAACATCGAGTCGGTGGTCGGCCACGAGTATTTCCACAACTGGACCGGCAACCGCGTGACCTGCCGCGACTGGTTCCAGCTCAGCCTGAAGGAAGGCCTGACGGTGTTCCGCGACCAGGAGTTCTCGCAGGACCTGTGCCACGACGCATCGGCCCGCGCCGTCAAGCGCATCGAGGACGTGCGGGTGCTGCGCACCGCCCAGTTTCCCGAGGATGCCGGCCCGATGGCGCACCCGGTGCGGCCCGACAGCTATGTGGAGATCAACAACTTCTACACCGTCACCGTGTACGAAAAAGGCGCCGAGGTCGTGCGCATGATGCAGACCCTGGTGGGCCGCGACGGTTTCGCCAAAGGCATGAAGCTGTATTTCGAGCGCCACGATGGCCAGGCCGTGACCTGCGACGACTTCGCGCAGGCCCAGGCCGATGCCAACCCGGGCTCCGACCTGGCCGCGCTGCTGCCGCAGTTCAAGAACTGGTACAGCCAGGCCGGCACGCCCATGGTGACGGTTCGCGGCGCCTTTGACGGCGCCGCAGGCAGCTATACGCTGACGCTGACGCAGAGCTGCAAGCCGACCGCCGGCCAGCCGACCAAGCAGCCCTTCGTCATCCCGATCAACCTCGGCCTGGTAGGCCCCGACGGGCGCGACATGCCGCTGCAGCTGGCCGACGAATCGATGCCCGGCAACGGGCCGCGCACCTTCGTGCTGAGCCAGCAGGAAGAGACGCTGACCTTCATCAACCTGACGGCCGAACCCGTGCCTTCGATCCTGCGCGGCTTCAGCGCGCCGGTGCTGCTGAGCTTCGACTACAGCGACGCGCAGTTGCTGCACCTGCTGGCCCACGACAGCGACCCGTTCAACCGCTGGGAAGCCGGCCAGCGCCTGGCGCTGCGCTGCGCATTGGCGGCGCTGGCCCAGCCGGCCGACACACCGGTTAGCGCGGTGCTCACGCCGGCCTTCCTGGAGGCGATGCGTGGCATTCTGCGCCATCCGACGCTGGATGCCGCGTTCAAGGAACTGACGCTGAGCCTGCCATCCGAGACCTATATCTCCGAGCAGCTCGACGTGGTCGACCCGCAGCAGGTCCATGCCGTGCGCGAAGCGATGCGCCTGCAGCTGGCCACCGCACTCCTTCACGACTGGCAGCAGGCCTTCGACGACAACGCCAACACCGGCGCCTACCGCCCCGACCCGGTCTCCAGTGGCCAGCGTGCGCTGGCCGGCATGGCCCTGACCATGGCCTGCCTGGGCAGCAGCACCGACACATGGCCGACCCGCGCGTTCGAGCGCTTCAAGCAGGCCGGCAACATGACCGACCGGCTCCATGCGCTGGGCGCCCTGGTCGCCTGCGGCCACCCGCTGGCCGGCGAGGCTTTGAGCCGTTTCCACGCCATGTTCAAGGGGGACGAACTGGTACTGGACAAATGGTTTGCGCTGCAGGCCGGCGCGTCCGACCGCGACGGCCATGTGCTGGCGCTGGTGCGCCAGCTGATGTCGCACCCCGACTTCCACCTGAAGAACCCGAACCGCGCACGCAGCCTGCTGTTCAGCTACTGCAGCGGCAACCCGGCGGCCTTTCACCGCAAGGACGCGGCCGGCTACCAGTTCTGGAGCCTGCGCGTGCTGGAGATCGACGCCTTCAACCCGCAACTGGCCGCACGGCTGGCGCGCGCACTCGACCGCTGGAGCCGCCTGGCCGAGCCCTACCGCAGTGCGGCCCGCGAGGCGATCGCCCGCGTGGCGGCCAAGCCGGACCTGAGCAACGACGTGCGCGAGGTGGTGAGCCGCGCGCTGGCCGACTGACGACGGCGAGGCGCCACCGCGCAGCGCCACTGCGACAAGCTGCGGGCTCCGTCTGACGGAGCCCTTTTGCAACCCCACAGAGAACCCCTCCAGAACCATGGCCTCCAAGATCTCCCTGACCCGCTACCTGGTCGAACACCAGCGCGTACACGCCGTCATCCCGTCCGACCTGCGCCTGCTGCTCGAAGTGGTGGCGCGTGCCTGCAAGAGCATCAGCCATGCGGTCAACAAGGGGGAGCTCGGCGGCGTGCTCGGTGCCACTGAGACCGAGAACATCCAGGGCGAGGTGCAGAAGAAGCTCGACATCATCGCCAACGAGGTGCTGATCGAAGCCAACGAATGGGGCGGCCACCTGGCGGCGATGGCCAGCGAGGAGATGGAGGGCATCTACGTGGTGCCGCACCGTTACCCGAAAGGCGAATACCTGCTGATGTTCGACCCGCTGGACGGCTCCAGCAATGTCGATGTCAATGTGAGCATCGGCACGATCTTCAGCGTCTTGCGCAAACCCGACAACGGTGCCGGCGTATCGGAGGCCGACTTCATGCAGCCGGGCTGCAAGCAGGTGGCGGCCGGCTACTGCGTCTACGGCCCGCAGACCACGCTGGTGCTGACCGTCGGCGATGGCGTGGCCATGTTCACGCTCGACCGCGAGCAAGGCTCCTTCGTGCTGACCGAAGAGGATGTCAAGATTCCGCCGGACACCAAGGAATTCGCCATCAACATGAGCAACATGCGGCATTGGGACACGCCGATCAAGACCTATGTGGACGAATGCCTGGCCGGCGTGGAAGGCCCGCGCGGCAAGGACTTCAACATGCGCTGGATCGCCAGCATGGTGGCCGACGTGCACCGCATCCTGACCCGCGGCGGCGTGTTCCTGTACCCCTGGGACAAGCGCGAACCGGGCAAACCCGGCAAGCTGCGCCTGATGTACGAAGCCAACCCCATGGGCTGGCTGGTCGAACAGGCCGGTGGCGCGGCCAGCACCGGCCGCGAACGCATCCTGGACGTCGTACCGACCCAGCTGCACCAGCGCGTCAGCGTCATCCTGGGCAGCAAGAACGAAGTGGAGCACATCGTCGCCCTGCATGCCGGCACCCCCGCGCCCTGACCCATCGGCTCCGATGGTGGCGGTGCCAGTCACCGTGACCACCGACCGGGGTTTCGCGCCGGCACGCTGGCTGCTGCGGGTATTTGGTTGGCGCGTACGGTATGCAGGCACGCCGGCAGGCTGCGGCGTCATCATCGCCTACCCGCACACCTCGAACTGGGACTTCATTGTCGGCATCATGGCCAGGTGGGCCATCGGCCTGCCGGTGGCCTTTCTGGGCAAGGACAGCCTGTTCACGGCACCGGTGCTGGGCCGCTTCATGCGCTGGTGTGGCGGCATCCCGGTGCAGCGCACCGGTGCCAGCGGCGCCATCGACGACATGACCAAGCGCATCCACACCGCCGCGGCCCGGGGCGAGCGCTGGTGGCTGGCCATCGCCCCTGAAGGCACACGCAGCCGATCGGAAGACGGCTGGCGCTCCGGCTTCTACCACATTGCCGTCGCCGCCCAGGTGCCGATCGGCCTGGCCTACTTCAACTTCCAGCGCAAGGAAATCGGCGTCACCACCTATCTGCAACCCAGCGGCAACGCGGATGCCGATCTGCCCCAGATCGCCCGCTGGTACGCCGCCCATGCGGCAGGCCGGCATCCGGACCTGGCAACGCCGGTGCGGCTGAAGCGGTCTCGCTGAATCCTGGGCCGTCCAAGCGCCAGGCCGGAGACCCGGATCGGGGGAGATTTCAGGACATGGATCCGACGAAAGGCCGATTTTGTCGGGCTATAATCGCGCCTTCGCCGGTGTAGCTCAGTCGGTAGAGCAGCTCATTCGTAATGAGAAGGTCGGGTGTTCGATTCATCTCTCCGGCACCACACGTAAAAGGCCCCTGGCTGTCATGGTCAGGGGCTTTTTCATGTAGCCAACGCGTAACCCTGAGTTCGATCCTATCCGGAACTTCCTACTTACTCAAGCGATTGAAGTTCGAGCTGGCCTAACCGCTACGTCAGGCCTGGCATTTGTCATGAACGAAAGTCCATTGACTCTGCAATGTCCCCCTTAGGCACCCACGTCGGCGCCTCCATCGTCCAAGCTGCTGTGATCTTTGCGTGCCTGAAGAGTTCGACCGGTATCTCGGACGTGGTTAGGCCGCTCTCCTTCAGCGCTACTACAACTCTCAAGCAAGCGAAAATCGCTTTCGAAGCTGCGGCGAAATCGACCGCCTCTGCCGAGTGTGCGATTCGATTGCGGGTGGAGTTCAACCATTCCAAGGCCGCGGTGGACGCAGGCCACATGGTGGCAATGTCTTGGCCACACGCGAGCTTAAGAATCGGCCCAAGGTATAGCTTTAGACGGTTTTCCTTGATTCCGCGAAGGAGTTCGTCCCTTTCAGTCTTGCTCACGAGGCCCTTTTCACACAGGGATTCGTGGAGCACCTGTTGCACCAAATCGTCGAGCACCGAGAATGCGACGATAAACGCCTCTGAGTAGAAACCGTGCTCCAGAAGTTCAAAGCAGCGAACATATCGGCGAGCAAGTGGCAGCGAATCTGAGCCGATATGCGGTGTTGCAATAGCCGTCGTGCCATGTGGATCTACGTTAGATTGAACCCCCAACCAAGCGCTGTTGCCTTCGTAATTCTTGAGCCCGATGTTGAGATCGCCAGCCTGCACTCCGTCAATGGCCGAAAAGTAGACGAGTGTGTCTCCGATACCTATGGTGCGCAGGCCACGCCCATCAGCGTGACCAATGCGTACAAGTTTGTACGCTAGCAGCAAGTCGGATATTGCAGCAAGCGCATCGTAAATCGGAAGGTGGCGCTCAAAGCCCTTTCCATTTAGGCGGGATGACGTCTTTCCTCCCTTGTCTTCCCAAGAGACTACAAAAAGTGTGCTCAGACTCTTTGGCAATTCAAGCACAGCGAATCCGAGGTTTATGCCAGGTGGATACGAGACCTCGACCTGCTTTCGTCCGACCGTGTAAGTACCTGGTGCAATCGGACCTCGAACGCCTATTCCGACTGTGAATGAGACTTGTGGCATGTTCAATCTGAGCAGAGTGTTAATGACGCCTGACCAATAGAGGAAGCGATGCACCGCAAGTCGGGAATTGTGGAATAACGTGGCGTCGACTTTTTAGGTCCACGCATCGTCACGAAATGATCTTCTGGTCATTTGTGATCCGCCCCGCTTGACAAATTGCCAGAGGGACTCGGCAGCCTTGCATCAATTTATCGAGCCGGCTTGCCGCCAATTGCAGACCCTCCGGCGCAACGTGAGCATACCGCTCAACCATGGATTGTGTCTTCCACCCGCCCAGGCGTTGCAGTTCGTGCGTCGGTGTTCCAGCCTCCCGATGCCAAGTTGCGAACGTGTGGCGAAGATCGTGCCAGCGAAAATCGAATATCCCGGCGCGTTGCAACGCATTGCGCCAGGCCTTGGTGTTGACCTGCACGATGGGCTTGCCCTCGTAGGTGAAGACATGCGTCGGGTGATCGCCTTCGCGCTTCTCAAGCACGTCGATCGCAGCCTGGTTAAGTGGCACAGAATGCGGCCGGCCGTTCTTGTGTTCGGCGCCTGAAACCCACAAGTGCCGCCGTTCCAGGCTGTCCTGTTGCCACTTCAGCCTGGTCACGTTGGCCTGGCGCAGGCCTGTTGCCACCGAGAACCGCGCCATGTCCGCCAGGTGTTCCGGCAGTTCGTCGAGCAACCTGGTGAACTCGTCCCGCGTCAGCGACCGAATGCGCCCTTCCTGGTCGCGGAACATGCCAACCTTGGGCACCCGGTCCAGCCATTCCCATTCGTTGCAGGCCTTGCGCAAGATGGTGCGTACCAGTGCCATGTAGCGATTGACGGTCGCGGTGCTGGAACCCTTGCCCCGGATCGCCCGCACCTGGTCGAGTACGGCCCGGTTGATGTCGACCAATTCTTTCCCCCCTAGAAATGGGTGGAACCAGTCAGGGTGGAACCAGCGCAACATCGACTTGTCCCATTCATGCGTGCACTTGTAGCTCGTCTCCGCCAGGAACTTGGCCGCGGCCTCGTCCCAGGTGTAGCGCGGACGCGCACCAAGCTTGTCCTGTTCCCATCGTTCGGCCTGCAGCATGTCGTGGTACTTCTGCGCATCGCGTTTGCGGGTCGTGCCGGTGCTTTCGAAGACTGGGCGTACCTCACCCTTGATCGGCGCGAACTTGACCCACCAGTTCGGCGAGTCCTTGCGTTTGTAGAGAGTCATGACGCCCCCGCCAATTCGCGATCCAGCCGGGTCGGGTCCTGCTTGACGTGGTAGCTGTAGGGATCGATGCGCGTCGGATACCAGTCGGCCTCGTGTGCGATCACTTGGCGGCTCCGATACAGCCATTGAGCACCAGGTGTGCAAAGCCCTTCAAACCCGCGATGACATGCGGATTCAGAGAGAATTTGACGCAGCCCGAGGGGGTCCAAGGGCGTGGTTCTCCTCGGGTGCAGTGTCCATGCTGAATCACCATTATTGAGGCTGTCGATGCAAGAAGATGCGCGTTGCTGCGGAACGGGAACCTGCATCCTGGATGCCCAGGGGCGATGCTGGTGCGGGCAGCAGTGGGACGGGGTGACGCTGTGCAAGCCGGGCATGGGCAGCGCGGGTGCGCTGCCTGTGCCGGTGCCCCCGCGGGCAGAGCCGCAAACGGGTCTCGCGTGACTGCACCCCATGCGAAGGCGCGATCGGAGTCGGTGCATGGCCCGGACAAGCGTCGACGCGTGCAAGGCGCCGGAGGCTGCGGCGGGCCGGAATGATTCTGCCAAGATGGGCTCGATGCATCGGTGCCTGGCGCTCACTTGTCGTCGCATGGGGTCCACGTGCGTGGCGGGGCGTCGGGCTCCGCAGGCTGTCTTTCGCATAACGACGCCCCTTCGCCAGCGCCCCTCCCAAAGCCGACAGCACACGGCGAAAGCATCGTGATGCCCCGGCAACGCGCCCTGGTCTGGTTCAAGCGCGATCTGCGCATCCACGACCATGCCGCACTGGCCAGCGCGCAATCGCATGGCGATGCGTTGGCGCTTTTCGTGCTGGAACCCGAATGGTTGCAAAGCCCCGAGTGCGATGCCCGCCACGTGGGCTTTGTGCTGGACTGCCTGGCGGAGCTGCGTGTTGCCCTGGCCGGACTTGGAATGCCGCTGCTGGTGCGCGTGGGATCGGCCGTGCCCATGCTGGCGCAATTGCATCAGGAGGTTCGCTTCACGCATCTGCTGAGCCACGAGGAAACAGGGCCTGCCTGGTCGTACCAGCGCGATGGGCAGGTGGCCGTCTGGTGCCGGTCGAACCAGATCGCATGGCAGGAGTTCACCCAGACCGGCGTCGTGCGACGCTTGCGCAGTCGCGCGGGTTGGGCCCTGCGCTGGCAGGCCCGCATGGGCACACCCCTGCATCCGCCGCCCGCCGGCTTCATCACCCCGGCGCAGCCACTGGACCAGCCCGCGTTGCCGACACTGGCCAGCCTGGGGCTGGCGGCGCACGGCACGGCGCTGCAGGCCGCCGGCGAGACAGCGGCGCGGCACACGATCAAGACCTTCTTGCAGGTACGCGGCCTTGACTACCGCCACGCACTGTCCAGCCCCCTGCGCGCCGAAGACGCTTGCAGCCGGCTGAGTCCGCATCTGGCGTTCGGAACCCTTTCCCTGCGCACCGTGCACCAGGCCACGGAAGCCACCATTCGCGAAACCCCCAACCGCGCACTGGCCCACGCGCTGCGCGGCTTTGCCGGGCGCTTGCGCTGGCACTGCCACTTCATGCAAAAGCTCGAGGATGAACCTGGTATCGAGTTTCACAACTTTGCCCGCATGTGCGACGGTCTGCGCGAAAACGACTTCAACGACGAACACTTCGCCGCCTGGTGCGAAGGTCGCACCGGCTACCCCATGGTGGACGCCTGCATGCGCGCGCTGCGGGCCACCGGCTGGCTCAACTTTCGGATGCGCGCCATGCTGGTGAGCTTTGCCAGCTACCACCTGTGGTTGCACTGGCGGCAAACCGGGCTGTTCCTGGCACGCCAGTTTCTGGATTTCGAACCGGGCATTCACTGGAGCCAGATGCAGATGCAGAGCGGCACCACGGGCATCAACACCTTGCGGATGTATTCGCCTGCCAAGCAGGCGCGCGACCACGACCCCCAGGGCCTGTTCATTCGCCGCTGGGTTCCCGAGCTGCGCCGCGTGCCGCTGCCCTACCTGGCAGAGCCGTGGAAAATGGATGTGAGCGTGCAGCAGATGGCGGGTTGCACCATCGGTGTGGACTATCCATTCCCCATCGTGGACGACCTGCAGGCAATAAAGGCCGCCAAAGACCGCATGTTCGGCCTGCGCAAAACCGCAGCGGCACGCGCAGAAGCCATCGACATCCAGGCGCGCCACGGTTCGCGCAAGAGTGGTCTGCCGCCCTCCCGGCAGCGGCGCCCGTCGACGACACCGCATGCGCCGGCCGCGAGTATCACCAGGCCAGCCCCCACGCACGACCCGCAGCGCGAGCTGTTCGACTGACCGGCTGCACCCAAGCGCATGAAATCCGACTTCAAAGGCAACAAGCAGAACCTGCCCAGCAAACTCTGCGCGGCATGCGGTCGCAGCATGACCTGGCGCAAGTCCTGGGCCAGGAACTGGGAATCGGTGCGGTACTGCTCGGACGCTTGCCGCGCAAAGAAGAATGCCGCTGCCAACAAGGCTTTGCATGGCTGAGTTCTCTCACTTGAAATCGGCACTTCCTGCCAGGGTTCGCCATCTGGTCATCGTGCTGGGCGACCAGCTCGACATGCAGTCGTCCGCATTGCAGGATTTCGATGCGGCGCAGGACGTGATCTGGATGGCCGAGGTGGCCGAAGAGGCCACCCATGTGTGGTCGGCCAAGCAGCGCATAGCGGTATTTCTGAGCGCCATGCGGCACTTTGCAGAAGAAGTCCGCGAGCGCGCTCTCCCGCTGGTGTACGTCCGGATGGACGAACCCGGCAACCTGGGCACCTTGCCCGAAGAACTCGGCAAGGCGATTGCACGACTGCAACCCGCCGCACTGGTGCTGACCGCACCCGGCGACTGGCGGGTACTGCAAAGTCTGCGTGCGGTGGCAAAACAGTACGGCCTGGCGCTGGATCTGCGCGACGACACGCATTTCTTCAGTACCGTGCGCGAATTTGCCGCCCATGCTGGCGGCCGCAAGCAACTTCGCCTCGAATACTGGTACCGCGCGCAGCGGCAGAAACACGGCATTCTGATGGAGGGGAAAACCCCGCTGGGCATGCAATGGAATTTCGATGCCGACAACCGTCAGGCCTTCGGCAAGGCGGGCCCGCAGCATGCTCCACCGCCCACCCGCTTTGCGCCCGATGCGATCACACAGGAGGTCATGGCACTGGTCAACACGCGCTTTGCCAGCCATCCCGGCAACCTGGACAGCTTCGGCTGGCCCGTGACGCGTGCGCAGTCCCTGGTGGCCTTGCAGGCATTCATCGAACAACGCCTGCCGCTGTTCGGGCAGTACGAAGACGCGATGTGGGCGGGGGAAGCCTGGCTTTACCACTCGCACCTGAGCTGTGCGCTCAACCTCAAGCTGCTGAACCCGCGCGAGGTGGTGCAAGCCGCCGAGGATGCCTGCCACTCGGGCCACGCGCCGCTGGCGGCGGTCGAGGGCTTCATCCGCCAGATCCTGGGTTGGCGGGAGTACGTGCGCGGCATCTACTGGATGCACATGCCGGCCTACCTGGAGCGCAATGCGCTGCAGGCGCAGGCTGCATTGCCGGCCTGGTACTGGACCGGCCAGACCGACATGGCCTGTCTGAACGACGCCCTCTCGCAAACCTTGCGGCATGGCTATGCGCACCACATCCAGCGCCTGATGGTGACCGGGCTGTATGCCCTGCTGCTGGGGGTCAGGCCCCAGGCCGTGCACGCCTGGTACCTGAGCGTGTATGTGGACGCGGTGGAATGGGTGGAGCTGCCCAACACCCTGGGAATGGGGCAGTTCGGCGATGGCGGCCTGATGGCCAGCAAGCCCTATGTGGCCAGTGGCAAGTACATCCAGCGCATGAGCAACCACTGCAAGGCTTGTCGCTACGACCCGGCGCAGTCGACCGGTCCCAAGGCCTGCCCCTACACCACGCTGTACTGGGACTTCCTGATGCGCCACGAGGCCTTGCTGAAGACCAATCCGCGCATGGCCATGCAGCTCAAGAACCTGGCCCGGCTCGACGCACCGACGCGTGAGGCCATCACCACCCAGGCCGCCGCGCACCGCCATGCGCAACTTTGAACCGACGATGCAGGCCGCACTGGCCCGGCTGGCAGAGGTGCGACCCGACGATTACGCGCGCACCCGCAATGCGCTGGATGGCGCTGTCACGCGACTGTCGCCGTACATCACCCACGGACTGCTGAGCCTGCGGGACGTGTACAGCGCCGTACATGCGCGCCAGCCGCTGGACGCCAGGCACAAATTTGTGTTCGAGCTGGGCTGGCGTGCCTATTGGCGCCATGTGTGGCAACACAAGGGCGATGCCATCCACCATGCCTTGCACACCGGCCTGCTACCCGATGACGCCTACCAGACGGTGCTGCCCGCCGATGTGCTGGAAGCCCGCACCGGCATCCCGGCCATAGACCAGGCCGTGCGCGAACTCTATGCGACCGGCTATCTGCACAACCACGCCCGCATGTGAGTGGCCAGCTACCTGGTGCACCTGCGCAAGGTGCACTGGCACGCGGGCGCGCAGTGGATGCTGGGCCATCTGCTGGATGGCGATGTGGCCAGCAACCACCTGAGCTGGCAGTGGGTGGCGGGCTCGGGCAGCGGCAAGCCCTATCTTTTCAATGCCGACAATGTCGCGCGGTACGCGCCTGCGCTTTGGCATAGCCCCGGCACGGCCATCGACACCAGTTATGAAGCGCTGGACATGTGCGCACGAAGTCCGGCTGCCGTGAACCACGGCATCGACACCCGGCATCCGCCGGCCGCAACGCCGCAGCCCGACTTGGAGGACCGGCCGCCCGGTGCCGCGTGGTCACGTCCCGCGCGGTCGCTGGTGGCAGGTCGCCATGTCTGGCTGATTCACCCCTGGTCCCTGGGCTCGGCGCCGCCTGAGACCGCTGAGGAGTGCTTGCGCATTGGCGTCGGGTTTGCCGAATGCCACGCGCGGACGCCCTGGAGCGAGCGCCGTTGGCGCTTTGTGCGCGAAGGCCTGCAGGCGCGCACCTCCGTGCTGTGGTGGGGCAGTGCACAGCAGGTGGCCGGGGCCTTGCAGGGCGCGCTGTCAGTCGGGTGGCAGGCCGACCCGCATGCCGCGGCAGCACTGGACACCCTGCAAGCACATGTCTCGGCTGCGCCCAGCCCTCCGACGGTCACGGCCCATCTGCAAGCCTGCCTGTTCGAACCGGTGCCAAGCTATTGCCAGAGCTTCTCGAAATGGTGGCGGCACACCCGCATCGCAGCGTGAGAAGGCGCTGCGAGGCCAGACCTTCGTGCTGGATGCCGCAACGGTGTTCGCCATCCCAACTACACAACGAGGGTCATGACCTGTCGCTGGCCTGAAACACATTGCCCGGCCGAACGCGATTGCGCCAGGGCATGGGCCGGCGTCCGTCCTCCGATGGATCCTGCCCTGCAACGCCCGCGAGCGGGAGAGCCATCGAAAAGCCCCGCGCCGAAAGGCGCCGAGGTACTTGCATCAGCAAGAGTCGCCACCTTGCCGGCACCGTTGACACACGTCAAGGTCGCATCGGGATCGGCTTGCAAGTACGATGCATCAGTCTCTCGGGCACGCGCCTGCGAAGACCTGGGGTTCTTGTCCACCTTGTCCATCGTGGTTACTGCAAGACCTCGGCAGATTCCAACCCCGTTTTTATGTCCGTGAATATGGCACACCGCTCTTCGATACATCCGATCTGGCACCGCCGTCATTGGCACAAGGCCCACGGGCAGGCAGCAGGGTCCTTGGCATGAGCGACAAGCTCCCCGACCGGATCCGGCGCCTGCGTGCGCATGACCTGAACATGCTGACCGGCCTGTACGTGCTGCTCGACCGTGCGGGCGTCACCGAGGCGGCGACGGAACTGGGACTGACCCAGTCGGCGATGAGCAAGATGCTCGAGCGACTGCGCGCCGAGTTCGGCGACCGGCTGCTGGTGCGCACCGGCAACCACATGGTGCTGACCACCTATGCGCGCGAACTGCTGCCGGAGCTCGAGCGCGTGCTGCACGGCCTGGGCCATGTCTACGATCCGGCCGGCGCGTTCGACCCGTCCCGCGCCCAGCGCACGCTGTCGATCGGCACCAACGAGTTCCTGCAATACCTGCTCGGCCCGGCCATCATCCGGCTGCTGCGCGAGAAGGCGCCACTGGTCAACCTGCGCTTTCGCCCCATCCACGCGGCGCAGGCCCAGTCGGAAGCGGTGCGCGGACAGATCGACCTGCTGATCGGCGCCGCCGGCGTGGAGTTCAACCTGCGCTCCAGCATCCTGTACCGCGACGCACTGGCCTGCATCGCATGGAAGGACGCGCATGTGCCCAGGCTGCCGCTGCGCTTCGAGGATTTCGTCAAGCTGCAGCAGGTCTACGTGTCGCCGTCCGGCTTCGATTTCTTCCCGTCCGTCATCCACCGCTTTCTCGGCGACGCCGGCCATCGGCCACGCGCGCACGACGTGACGCTGTCGAGCTACTTTGCGGCGGCACGCGCCATCGTCGGCACCGACATGGTGGCGCTGTTGCCCAACCGTCTGGTGGCCTTGCTGGTGGACCCGAATGTGCGGGTACTGCCATTGGCGTTTGCGACGCCGGACTACAACGTCGCGCTGTGGTGGCACACCTCGATCCACGACGACCCCTTTCTCATCTGGTTCCGCAAGGAACTGCACGCCCTCGTCGAAACGCTGGTCGACCCGCCCTTTCATGTGCCCTGACCGCCTGCGTCCCACCCTCAGGTCATGAACCACAGGCATGCGTGATATCGCCGCTGGGCGATTTCCCTGCAGGCCGCTGAACCCTAGAATTTTTTCAAGAATTCAAGGAGACACAGCGTGACAGCAGAGTTTGTGGCGGGCCAGCCCGCAGTCGGTCGCTTGACCGGCGCCGTTTGCCGTGCACCGGGAGCAGTCGCATGAGCGGTCCGCTGGACGGCGTGCGTATCCTGGACATGACCTCGGTCCTGATGGGGCCGTTCGCCAGCCAGGTGCTGGGCGATCTGGGGGCCGATGTCATCAAGGTCGAGTCCCCCGCCGGCGATGTCGTGCGCGGCATAGGCCCGATGCGCCATCCGCGCATGGGTGGCGGCTTTCTGCATGTCAACCGCAACAAGCGCAGCATCGCACTCGACCTGAAGAAGCCCGAGGCGATCGAGGTGCTGCTGCGGCTCGCGGTCGATTGCGACGTGCTGATGTTCAATGTCCGGCCGCAGGCGATGGCCCGGCTCGGCCTGACCTACGAGGCCTTGTCCAAGGCCAATCCCCGCATCATCTTCGTGGCCCTGGTGGGCTACGGCGAAGGCGGTCCCTACGCGGGCATGCCGGCCTATGACGACCTGATCCAGGGCCTGATCGGCCTGCCGTCCCTGATCGCGCAGATCGGTGACGGTACGCCGCGCTATGTGCCGCTGGCCTTCGTCGACCGGGCGGTAGGCATGTCGGCGGCCAATGCGATCTCGGCGGCGCTGTACCGGCGCGAGAAGTCGGGTGTGGGCCAGTCGATCGAGATTCCGATGTTCGAGACCATGGTGCCCTTCGTGCTGGGTGAACACATGGGCGGCAAGGCATTCGTCCCAGCCGAGGGCGCCATGGGCTATTCGCGCCAGCTGGCGCCCGAGCGCACGCCGTTTGCCACGTCGGACGGCCATGTGTGCGTGGTCATCTACAACGACAAGCAGTGGCGCAGCTTCTTCGCACTGATCGACCGGCTCGACGAATTCGAGTCTGACCCCCGCTTTGCCGACATCGGCAGCCGCACCCGCCACATCGGCGCGCTGTATGCGCTGGTCGCCGAGGTGATGCGCACCCGTCCGACTGCCGAATGGCTGGCGCTGCTGCCGCAAAACGACATTCCCGCCGTGCGCCTGCATTCCCTGGAATCCTTGATGGACGATCCACATCTGGAAGCCGTCGGCTATTTCAAGACGGTGCAACACGCCAGCGAGGGCGCCGTGGTGTCGATGGCCATTCCGGGACGCTGGTCCGAGTCGCGGCCCGAAGTCCGCCGCGACGCGCCGCGCCTGGGCGAGCACACCGCGCAGATCCTGGCCGAGGCCGGCTACGGCGAAGAACAGTTGTCCCGCTTGCAAGCGGCCGGCGCCATCGTGATGGCACCCACCCTGGAAGGCAATCCATGAACACATTCCTGCGCTACGAACAGGACGGCCCCATCGTCACACTCACGCTCAACCGCCCGGACATCCGCAATGCCCTGATCGGGCTGGAAGACGGCGACGAGATCGTCGAGGCCTGCGCCCGCATCACGCGCGACATGTCGGTGCGCGCCGTCATACTCACCGGCGCCGGCACCGCGTTCTCTGCCGGTGGCGACATCAAGCGCATGGGCGAGGTGATGGCGTCCGGCGACAGCGGTCCCTCGGGGACGCGCCATGTCTACCGCACCGGCATCCAGCGCATTCCACTGGCGCTGTACAACCTGGAGGTGCCCACGATCGCCGCCGTCAACGGCGCGGCCATTGGCGCAGGCTGTGACCTGGCCTGCATGTGTGATATCCGCATCGCCTCCGAACACGCCCGCTTTGCCGAGAGCTTCATCAAGCTCAGCCTGGTGCCGGGTGACGGCGGCGCCTGGCTGCTGCCACGCGCGGTCGGCATGTCCAAGGCCTGTGAAATGGCCTTCACCGGTGACACCATCGACGCCGCCGAAGCCCTGCGCTGCGGCCTGGTGTCACGCGTGGTGCCGCCCGAGGCCTTGCTGGTCGAGGCCGGCGCACTGGCGCAGCGCATTGCGGCAAACCCCGGTCAGGCACTGCGCATGACCAAGCGCCTGCTGCGTGAAGGCCAGCATACGCGCCTCGATACCCTGCTCGAGATGTCGGCCGGATTCCAGGCCCTGGCGCACACCGCACCCGACCACCACGAGGCGGTCGACGCCTTCCTGAGCAAACGCAAACCTGTCTTCTCCCAGTGACCCCACGCCAGACCTCTACCTCCACCATGGACCGTATTCCTTCCGCCGCCACGGCCAGCATGAACCCGGCCGAGCCAGGCCCCCGCGCGGTCTATACCCACACGCAGATGCAGCGGCTGCTGCGCCCGCGCAGCTTCGCGCTGGTGGGTGCATCCCCCAACCCGTCATCGTTCGGTGCCAAGACCCTGGCCAACATGACCGACTTCGACGGACCGGTCTACCTGGTCAATGAACGTTATGACCAGATAGACGGCCGCACCTGCTATCCCTCACTGACCGACCTGCCGGAGGTGCCGGACTGCGTGGTCATCATGGTGCGGCGCGAACTGGTCGAGGCGGTGGTGCAGCAATGCGCCGACCTGGGCGTCGGCGGCGCGGTGATCTACGCATCGGGCTTCAGCGAGACCGGCCTGCCCGAACGCATCGCCTTGCAGCAGCGGCTGACCGCGCTGGCGCGGGCCAGCGGCCTGCGCATCGTGGGGCCCAACTGCATCGGCCTGATCAATTTTTCGCAGCGCTTCGGCGTCACCTTCACCTCGGGCCTGAAATTTCCCGAGCAGGTGACCGGCGGCATCGGCATCGTCAGCCAGTCGGGAGCCCTGGGTCTGTCCCTGTTCCAGGCGGTCGAGTCCGGCACCCGTTTCAGCCATGTGCTCACGGCCGGCAATTCCTGCGACGTCGACATCGCCGATTGCGTGGAATTCCTCGCCCACGACCCGGACACCCGGGCCATCGCCTGCGTCATCGAAGGCATGGCCGATCCGCGCCGGCTGATCGCCGCGGCCCAGACAGCATGGGAGATGAACAAGCCGCTGGTGGTTTACAAGATGGCCACCGGCACGCAAGGTGCTGCAGCCGCGCTGACCCATACCGGTTCCCTCGCGGGCTCCCAGGCCGGCTACGAGGCCGGCTTCGAGCAGGCGGGTGCCATCGTGGTTCGCGATCTCGAGGCGCTGGTGGAAACGGCCGCCTTCTTCGCCAAGGCGCCGCCGCTGCTGGCCCCGGGCGTGGCCGTCATCAGCACCTCTGGCGGCGCGTCCATCATGGCGGCCGACAAGGCCGAGCTGTACGGGGTGCCGCTGCCGCAGCCGATCGACGCGGTGCGCGAGGTGCTCGAGGCCCACGTGCCGGAGTTCGGATCGCCGCGCAACCCCTGCGACGTCACCGCGCAGGTGGTGTCCAATCCCGAGTCGCTGTACGCCTGCGGCGATGCACTTGCCTCGGACCCGACCTTCGGCGCCATGGTCATTCCGCTGGTGTACGCCTACGACCTGACCGCACCCCGGGTCAAGGTCTTCAGCGAACTGGCGCGCAAGCATGGCAAGGCCGCCTGCTATGTCTGGCTGACGCAATGGCTGGACGGCGCAGGCGCGCGCGAAGCCGAGGAAGATTCCCGCCTGGCGCTGTTCCGCTCCATGGACCGGTGCTTCGCCACGCTGGCCGCCTGGCAGCGGCGCGAGCAGCGCCGGGCCCAGGGTCCCCGGCAGGCACCGCGCATCAGTGCGCCGGAGGCAGCCGGTGCGGCTGCGGCCCTGCTGCAGGCCGCGCGCGACACCAACGTCACCGAGCGCGAAGCCAAGGCCATCCTGGCCCAGTACGGAGTGCCGGTCACCCCGGAGGCGCTGTGCGGCTCGGCCGACGCGGCGGTGGCCGCGGCAGAGCGCATCGGCTATCCGGTGGTCCTCAAGGTGGAGTCGATCGACCTTCCGCACAAGTCGGACGTCGGCGGCGTCAAACTGAACCTGGCCGATGCGCCGGCAGTGCGCGCCGCCCATGCGCAGATCATGGCCAGCATGGCAGGCCTGACCCCAGCGCCACGGGTCAACGGCGTACTCGTGCAGCCGATGGTCGCCTCCGGCGTGGAGATCGTGGTGGGCGGGCGCATCGATCCACAGTTCGGTGCCCTGGTCACGGTCGGTCTCGGTGGC